>NZ_JBDWQO010000007.1:0-1276780 GCF_039986515.1 Ascidiaceihabitans sp.
GCATCTTGCCGGAATTCGTCCGTCCGTTTCAGTCCCCTCTCGGGATCATGCTTCGCATAACCCTGCCGGGCGGGGCATAGTTCATCGCCTTTGTTGCAATAAATGCTATCAAAGGAACGGCATCAAACCGCGACAGGTCCAAACCTAGCAAAACTCAACCCCTTACGGACAGCGGAAAATAGCTCGCTGTTATCTACACGCCGTTCGACTGCTTCCAAATCGTTTGCATCCAGAAAAATCGACATCACATAAGGATCACTACCCGTGTGATAACTCGGAAACTTAGCTTGAATGGCCGGCGCGGCTCGGAAATTGCGATACAGTTGACCCACCACGAGCTTTGTTGGCGTACGATGATGCAGTTCCAGCACATATAGGCGGGATTTACCTTGGTAGGTGATGCCTAGCAGGCCATCTGGGGTGCAGAACTTCAGCCCAGTTTCATCTCATGCGACTCGGTTCACCGAAGGCGGTCGGCCATGCAATTTGGGACGGTCAGGATCAGCTTGGTAGTAATGTTGCCAGAAGTCGATCTTTGCGCCCGCGCGAGCGGCCCATTGCCGGATGGCGACGTGGGCTGAGGGGGGCCAGCCTGCATCTCTCAATAGGGCAGCAACTCGACGGTAGCCACTCTCGGGATATTTTCTTGCAGGAAATACCCTGACGTGCAGTGCATATCGACCAAACTGGCGCGTCAGCTCAATCATATCCTCGATCAAGCGTTCTTCGTCAGCGCGTCTCTGCTTTGTTTGGCATCTTGAGATAATGGAAGCTTAGCAAAATAGACGTTTGGAAAGCATGCAGGTTTTATTGGGCTGCTTTGGCGTATGCAGAGGCCAAAAAAAAATGTATGGTCGGTTCAAATGTATGAACAGCCACCGCTCACAAATCCGAATATTGTGCTGAACGACACCGGCGCAAAGAAACTCTGGCGCCGGTGTTCAAGTTGGGGGCCGCAGCTTTAGACCAGCGTTAGGTCGCTCGCCATTTGTCGCCCATCGCGACCTTCGGACATCTCGAACGTCACTTTTTGATTGTCTGCCAGTCCGGTCAAGCCCGACTGCTCTACGGCTGAGATGTGAACAAAAACGTCACTGCCGCCACCATCAGGTGCAATAAATCCGTAGCCTTTTGTGGTGTTAAACCACTTCACGGTGCCATTGGGCATGTCCGTGTCTCCTTTTACGTTTACGTCCACTCTGAAAGTACAGAGCCATTCCTGTGAGCGTTTTGAACAATTCGCCTTGCCAAAAAATTACCCACGGATAACAAGATTGTCCGATAACCAACGAAATCA
Organism: Ascidiaceihabitans sp.; assembly: GCF_039986515.1. Taxonomy (NCBI): domain Bacteria; kingdom Pseudomonadati; phylum Pseudomonadota; class Alphaproteobacteria; order Rhodobacterales; family Paracoccaceae; genus Ascidiaceihabitans; species Ascidiaceihabitans sp. The sequence goes on from NZ_JBDWQO010000007.1 coordinate 1,298, forward strand.
AGGAAATGACTTGGTATTCTTTTGTATACCAAGGGCGCGTCCCTGACCGAGAGGCACGAAATGAAACTTTACGGATTGAAGAACTGCGATACCTGCCGCAAAGTCTTAAAGGCTTTGCCTGCTTTGGAATTGGTAGATGTGCGTGCGGATGGTATGCCCAAAGATGTGTTGGAACGTGCTTTTCAACAGTTTGAAGAGGCTTTGTTGAACACGCGGTCGACGACTTGGCGGGGCCTGTCTGATAAAGATCGCGAAGGTGCGCCGCTGGATTTGATCGCAGCACACCCTGCTTTGATGAAGCGCCCGCTGATAGATACGGGCGACGCGCTTTTTCTTGGTTGGACCAAAGACACGCAGGCGGCTTTAGGTCTCTGAACGCGGCTGTAAAGCACGGTCAAATGACAGTGGGCCCGCCCCTTTGATCACCAAAATCAAAAGCAACAGAACCCACAATGCGCGTTGGTCGGCAATCAATGCGCCGGACGCCTTGTCGAACCACGCGCCAAGGTCTTTGCCGCCCACGCCGTGACCTGTGACATCAACGATGGATTGCACAGCAACGAAGCCGATCATGCCAAGGGCAGACAAACGCGTCAAAAGCCCGACGACAATCAGGACCGGTAGAATAAACTCTGCCCACGTGCCGCCCAAAGCAATCAGATAGTGCAAAATGCCCAATTGGCTTGTGTCATAGCCCACGGCTTCAACCGCCTTGGGAAAGATCTGGATATAGGCGCTGTCGGACAGTTGGAAAATGCCCATAATCCCATCGCCCAGTTTGGTTTTTGCCGAGACCCAAAAATAGGAAAACAGAACACCTGCAAATACGATCCGTGCCAGTGTGGGCAAAATCCAGTCGTTGCGTTCGATCGCGCCAAAAATGGCAGTGTGAAGCTTTTTCATCAGTTCAGTCCTTTGTGGTCAAATCAGTCAATGCGTTGTTCTGGATAAGCAGCGTCAGAAGCGGGCCAAGATCGTAGTCAGGCGAAACAGCGGCGGCTGCATCTTGGGCATCCCCCATCGCGCCCCCTTGTGCTGTGATACTGAGCCATGCCGCGTCTGCAGCTGTTATGGCATGGGGGTCGGGGTCAAATTCGCGCCGCAAAATCAAAACGGATTGTGCAACATTGCGCGGTTTTTCCGCGCCGCTTACCATGTTGAAGCGCCAGATGTCATGCAGGGGCCAGTCTGACGTGATCACCCGCACATGCGGTGCAAGCTGCAAGGTCGCGTCGTTCAGCGCCTCTGTAGGCACCTCGGCAAAGCGGCCGGGATTCATGGCAGTGCTGTCTGCCGCATGATAACTTTCGCGGATTGCGATTTCCAGACGGGCCACATCCGGAAGATAACCGATATGGGCAAGTGGTGCGAAACCATCCAGAAAATCCGGCATTTGCCCGCCGTAGAACATCATCAAAGGCGAGGACGGAGGGTGGGCCCTTAAAAATAGTCCCGCCAACATGTCGAAGTTCTGGTCGCCAATCAATTTGACAAGGACCGGAAAGCTGGCGCGCAGCGCATCGCGCAACGCCACAGCCACGTTGTTGCGGTACACATCGTATCGACGACCGGCAGGGGCGCCTGCGCCGTCTTGCACGTTGACCGGCACGGGGGCCGTGCCATCCAAAAGTGCGCTGCGAAAGGCAGACAGCGTGGTGGAAGGGGGGCCAGTCATCGCGCTGCCAAATGAACCAATGCATCGGCCCCGCGCTGAGCTTCAAGACGCAATGTCGCCCAATCCGGCACATCGTTGTCCCATTCTATCAACACAGGGCGGGGGCCGGTTTTTGCCAGCGCATAGTCCAATAGATCCCAAACGGGGTCTGCTGCTTCACATCCGTGGCTGTCGATCAGCAATGGGGCGCCGTGATCATCTTGGTCTTCGTCGTGTCCACCAACGTGGATTTCGCCAACGGCTGCCAACGGATAGGCGTCGATGTAGCTTTGCGGGGAATATCCAAGGTTTGTGGCGGAGATAAAGACGTTGTTCACATCCAGTAACAACCCGCAGCCGGTGCGTTGGGTAAGCTCTGCCAGAAAATCTGTTTCGGACCATGTGCTTTCTGCAAAGGCCAAATAGCTAGAGGGGTTTTCCAACAGCATTTGTCGTCCCAGCGTGTCTTGGACCTGGGAAACATGGGCCGCCACACGGGCAAGAGTGGCGTTTGTGTATGGAAGGGGCAAAAGGTCGTTCATGAACTCTGCGCCATGGGTGGACCAAGCCAGATGTTCCGAAAAGCTTGCAGGATTGACCCATGCAACCAGATGTTTAAGACGGGCCAGATGGTCGGGATCCAACGGGGTTTCACCGCCGATCGACAGCCCAACACCGTGCACAGAAATTGCAAATGTTTCTGCAAGGCTGCGCAGTTGTGCCAACGGCCTGCCACCATCGCCCATGTAGTTTTCGGCATGTATTTCCAACCACCGGACAGGGCCGGGGGCGTGCAACAGGTCGCTAAAATGTTGGGATTTATAGCCGACACCGACCGCATCGGGCAAAGGGCGGTGTGCAGGTGAAGTGTCCAGCATGGTAGGCCCTTTCGTCTGTCGTATTGGGAGGTTTGGGCATTGTTCAACGCCCAAACCAAAATCGTCCGGTCAGAAAATTACGCAGGAATGTCGCGTGACAGTTCTTTCAGCGACCCTTCACGTGCTGCGCCGTCTGCTTGTGCAGGCAATTCAATTTCTGCACATGTGCCTGCGTCGACAAGTGTCCATGCGTTGCCTTGATAATCCACTGTAGAGGTTCCAGCGCATGTCGTGCCAGCACCTGCGGCGCAATCATTTTCGCCAGCCAAGGAAACGCCGTAGCATTTTTCTTTGGAAGCAGCATGTGTTGTTGTTGTGGTGGCAGCTGTCATTGCAGCAGCAACAGCAGACGCGAGAGCGACAGATTTCATTGTGTTTGACATGTTTTACGTCCTTCTAGGGCAGGTTAAAACTGAACTTGTGAAGACCAGTCTGGATGTATGCAGGCGATATTACCATTCACGAGCCTGTGTGTCACATGCGCGTCAGGGAATGGGCTTTTTTCCACCCATAAAACAATTGTTTCCTGATGAAATGTTACAGTCGGGCAGGGTTAATCCGCCCGACCTTGTAATATTTCAGCGCAAGTCAGGCGGCGTTGCATCGGCCTGCAACGTTTTTGTTACAGCGTCCAACGCTTCGACGCGTGTCTGTTTTTCGCCAAGGCGGCGTACTGTGACAGTGCGTTCTTCAACTTCGCGCGCACCAACGGCCAAGATCACTGGCACTTTGCCCACAGAGTGTTCGCGCACTTTGTAGTTGATCTTTTCGTTGCGTATGTCGGCTTCCGCGCGCACGCCTGCGGCTTTCAGTTGTGCAACCACATCATGCACGTAGTCATCGGCGTCCGAAATGATGGAAGCCACAACCACCTGACGCGGGGCCAGCCAGAAGGGCAATTTGCCAGCGTGTTCTTCGATCAAGATGCCGATGAAGCGTTCAAAGCTGCCCAACGTTGCACGGTGCAGCATGACGGGGCGGTGTTTGTCGCCGTCTGATCCCACATAGGTCGCGTCCAAGCGTTCAGGCAGCACGAAATCGACCTGATGCGTGCCGCACTGCCAGTCACGGCCAATTGCGTCGGTAAGCACAAATTCCAGTTTCGGGCCGTAAAACGCACCTTCGCCGGGGTTCATTTCAGGCTCGATCCCTGCGGCACGGGTTGCAGCCAGCAACGCTTGTTCTGCTTTGTCCCAAACCTCGTCTGATCCCGAACGCGTTTCGGGCCGATCCGAGAATTTCACACGGAAGTTTTCAAACCCGAGGTCTTTGTAGATCGAGGTTAGAAATTCGATGTAAACGGCGGTTTCCGATTCAATCTGGTCTTCGCGGCAGAAAATATGCCCATCGTCTTGGGTAAAGCCGCGCACACGCATGATGCCGTGCAAGGCGCCCGAGGGTTCATAGCGGTTGCACGATCCAAATTCCGCCATACGCAAGGGCAGGTCGCGGTAGGATTTCAGACCTTGGTTAAAGATTTGCACGTGGCAGGGGCAGTTCATCGGTTTCAGCGCGTTGACGGCCTTTTCACGCGCATGATCTTCGTCCACTTCGACGATGAACATGTTTTCTTGGTACTTCTCCCAGTGTCCCGAAGCCTCCCAAAGCTTGCGGTCCACGACTTGCGGTGTGTTCACCTCAACATAACCGCCTGCGCGTTGTTTGCGGCGCATGAAATCTTGCAGTTGGGTATAAATAAGCCAACCGTTGGCATGCCAGAAAATCTGGCCGGGGGCTTCTTCTTGCATGTGGAACAGGTCCATTTCACGGCCCAGCTTGCGGTGGTCGCGTTTGGCGGCCTCTTCCAGCATGTGCAGGTGGGCTTTCAGCTTTTCCTTGCCGGTGAAGGCCACGCCGTAGATGCGTTGCAGCATTTCGCGGTCACTGTCGCCACGCCAATAAGCACCCGCGATGGACATCAGTTTAAATGCATCGCCGGGCACTTGGCCTGTGTGCTGCAAGTGCGGCCCGCGGCACAGATCTTGCCAGTCGCCGTGCCAATACATGCGCAGCGGCTCATCGCCCGGAATGGCGTCGATCAGCTCAACTTTGTAAGGCTCGCTGTTGTCTTTGTAGAACTGAACGGCCCGGTCGCGGTCCCAGACTTCGGTGCGCACAGGTTCACGTTTGTTGATGATCTCTTTCATCTTCTTTTCGATGGTCAAAAGATCTTCGGGTGTGAATGGGTCCTTGCGGTCGAAGTCATAGTACCAGCCGTCTTTAATAACGGGGCCGATGGTGACGCGAGTGTCGGGCCAGATTTCCTGCACCGCACGCGCCATGATATGCGCGAGGTCATGGCGGACCAGTTCGTTGGCTTGCTCTTCGTCGGCCATGGTGTGCAGGGCAATGGTCGCATCCGCGTCAATGGGCCATTGCAGATCATGATGCGCACCGTTCACAGTGGCGGAGATCGCCTTTTTTGCCAATGATTTGGAAATATTTTCGGCGACTTGGGCAGGGGTGACCCCTGGGTCATAGTCGCGTGCATTGCCGTCGGGAAAGGTAAGAGAGACTGATGCCATCTGGGCACTCCTCGTCAGTTTGGCGCCTACGAAACGCCCGGTTGCGGGTTATGTGTTCGGGCGCTGTTTAGACGGGCGATAAGTCTATGGTCAAGAGGGGCCGTAACTGTTTGGTGGGAAGCGTGCTGAAATCACCAGATTGAGCAGTGCAAAGATCATGCAAAATGCGGCAGCATATCCAAGGGCATCGATGGACCACGTGGAGATGACGAAACTGCCGATCGCCGATCCAATGGCCGCGCCGATGTAGATACAGGCGGCGGTCAGGGCCAAAACCACTGGCGCTTTCGGGCCTGCCAACCCGATCAGCCGCATCTGCTGACCTGCCATAAACGACCATCCCGCCATGGCCCAGATCACGGAGAGGGCAAAGAAAGCGGGTACACCAACAGGCAGATGTGAATATAGCGGCATGATGATCATTTGTGCGCAACACAGAATGATCAGGGTTTTGTACCACCCCAGTCTGTCCGCCATAAAGCCCCCAAGAATGTTGCCCATAACGGCCCCGATCCCTGCCACAATCAGCGTAATCGAGATCATGTCGCGCCCCATTCCCATGCTTTGGCTGAACAGGGGCGCCATGTAGGTGAAAATCACATAGATCGAGCCCAAAAACAGCCCTGTAAAGGCAATCGCAAACATCATGCGTCCGTCTTTCAGGGTAGTGCGCAGATCGCCAAAGGTCACCGCCTGAAATTTCAGACCCGCAGGTACGAAGTGCCAGATCAGAAAGATGCAGGGGATATTCAGAACCACAACACCCCAAAATGCGAAACGCCATCCAAAGGTGTAGGCAATCCATGCGCCAGCTGGCACACCAATGACCTGTGCCAAGCTAAAACCGAACATGGCCGCAGCCAGAACACGCGCCCGTTGTTCGGGGGGGTACAGTCCTGCAACCACAGCCGCCCCGACGGGGGTGAACAAGCCCGCACCGGCAGCCGCCAACACACGCGCGGCCCCCAGCATGCCAAGCGACGTTGCCACAGCAGACAAGATGCCAGAGATCAAAAAGAGGCTTAGACCAAAGGTCATCACACGCCGCCGTCCGATATGCCCCGTCATGCTGACCAACACCGGCGACAAAACTGCGTAGGCCAACGCATACACGGTCATTAAGATGCCTGCGCGTTCTGGCGCCACATTCAATCCTGCGCCCAATGGCTCCAGCACACCGATGATGACAAACGCGCCAACTCCGATCAGGAAATTGCATGTCGAAATGACGGGCAGGATCATTTTGGGGGGCGGGGTGTCGGTGGATGTCATTGCGCACGATATGAAGCGACACAAAAAAAGAGCAAGTACATCGTCGCGTCGCGCTAAGCGTTTATGGTGGATGGTGCAAAAAGCGACAAAATGTCCACGATTTGCGACGATTTGCTGTGGACTCTCTGCGTCAGCCCCTTAAATAGTCCACTATAGGAAACTTTTCACAACCAACGCCCGAGGGTCACATGCCTGCATATAACACGTCATTTGAACTTTCCGTCGAAGACCTCGAACTGATCGAGGACGCCTTGCTCAAAAACAAACTGTCGCTGACGCAAAAGCAGTTGAAAGAAAACAAATCCGAAGTGCCGCAAGATGGCGGGGCCCGCCGCATCCACGATCTGCTGGGCCGTTTGCACAATCAAAAACAGTTTTTCCGCCCGCGTCAGGGTGTGTTTGTCAGCGGCTGACATAGACAACACCATTGGGGCTCTACGATCCCTGAACACCGGAAAACTTCAGCATCCGCATTGCACCTGATCGGTGCAACGCGCATTGTCTGTCCCAAAGGGAGAGACCGCATTGGCTGAAGTTGAATATCTGAACACAGACGCCGGACGACGCATTGCTTACCACCGTACCGAAGGCACAGGCCCTTGGTTGGTGTTTTTGGGTGGTTTGAAGTCTGATATGGAAGGCACCAAAGCTATCCATCTTGAAGCCTGGGCCAAATCCCGTGGACAGGCGTTTTTGCGTTTTGATTATTCCGGTCACGGACAAAGCTCTGGCCGTTTCGAAGAAGGCTGCATCGGGGACTGGGCCGAAGACACAGCCGCCGCAGTTTCTGCACTGACAGACGGGCGTGTGATTTTGGTGGGCTCCAGCATGGGGGGCTGGCAATCTTTGCTGTTTGCGCGTGCGCACCCCGACCGCATGGGCGGGCTGGTTACAATAGCTGCAGCCCCGGATTTCACCGAAGATGGATATTGGGCATCGTTTACAGATGCCCAAAAAGCTGCACTGCAGCAAGATGGGCAGGTCGAATTGCCATCAGATTATATGGACCCCTACATTGTCACGCGGCGCATGATCGAAGACGGTCGCACACAGCTTGTGTTGCGCACGCCGTTGGATTTGCCGTTCCCTGTGCGCATGTTGCAAGGCACCGCAGATTCCGCCGTATCAACAGAGCGCGCCATTGCGTTGCTGGACCATGCCACCAGCCCTGACATGCGGCTGACCCTCGTTAAGGACGCCGACCACCGGTTTTCCGATGATGCATGTTTGAACCTTATAGAAAACGCCGTTTTGGAGGTCATGAACCCATGAAAATGATAGGTCGGTTTTTTGTCCGCTTTGTCCTAACGCTTGTGGCTTTGGGTTTTGCGATGTGGGTGTTCGGGCCCTATGAGCCCGTTGATTACACGACAGATTTTGACGAAACACAATTGGAAGACAGCGTTGATGACTATCTTGCCACACAAGAAGCACGCTTTGATGACATTCGCCCCGACAGCGAAAAACGTGTTGTATGGGCGGGTTCGGAAGGAACGAAAACGGACTATGTGGTTGTGTATTTGCACGGGTTCTCTGCGTCTTCGCAAGAAATCCGCCCGGTGCCTGACGCTGTTGCAACCGATTTAGGGGCCAATCTTGTTTACACACGCTTTCAGGGGCATGGCCGCACAGCAGATGCCATGGGCGAAGGCACCGTGAATGGATGGATGCGTGATACCGTAGAGGCCTTGGCCATTGCGCGGAAAATTGGTGACAAAATCATCGTCTTGACCACTTCGACCGGCGGCACTTTAGCGGCCTTGGCCATGACGCACCCCGAACTTCAACAGCAGGTCGCGGGGGTTGCTTTCATTGCGCCCAACTTCGGTGTGAACAATCCGGCCGCCGCGCTTTTGACCATGCCTGGTGTGCGCGTTTGGGGGCCTGTGGTTGCCGGAAAAACACGCAGCTTCACACCGTTGAACGACGGGCAAGGCCGTGAATGGACCACAACCTATCCAACTGTCGCCGCAGTGCCTATGGCCGCCGCCGTTCAGGAAGCCGTTGGGCGTGATTACAAGGATGTGGCCATACCTGCGTTGTTCTACTACGCAGCAGAAGATCAGGTGGTGATTGCATCCGAGACCGACAAGATTGTCGAAAACTGGGGGGGGGCTGTCACGGTCGAACGCCCTATGTTGGGGGCAGGTGTCGATCCGATGGGCCATGTGATTGCAGGCGATATCATGTCACCCGCCATGACGGCAGCAGCCACAACGACACTTTTGAACTGGATCGGCGGCTTGCAATGATGGAGCAACGCATCAGCTTGATCACGCTGGGTGTGTCCGACATCGGTGTGATGGCTGATTTTTACACTGCACTGGGATGGTCGCGGGTGGACACCCAAGACGGCGTGGTTGCCTTCGATCTGATCGGGCAAACATTGGGTTTGTACCCGCTGCAAGCTTTGGCAGACGACCTGGGTCTGGCGGTCGAAGATTTGGGGCGCGGGGCATCGACCTTTGGGTACAACGCGCGTGAAAAGGCCGATGTGGCCCCTATACTTGCGGCGGCTGAAGCGGCCGGTGGCAAAGTGATTAAAGCCGCCCAAGACGTATTTTGGGGCGGGCATCATGGCTATTTCTCTGATCCTGAGGGAAATATCTGGGAAGTCGCCCACAACCCGTTCAGCCCCTTGGCCGCAAATGGTGCGTTTTGCTGGAACGGGCACGGCTGATGCGGCAACCGCGCAGCATGCGGAGCTTGGAAACACTCGGGCGTGTGCGCTTGTCCAAACACTTCTATATGCGCGACTTTTTGATGTCGGAAATCAGCGCGTTTCACGGTGTGCCGAACATCCCCGAGAACCCTGATCTGACTGTGGAAAACGGAACTGCGTTTTGCACGCAATTGCTTGATCCATTGGAAGAGACCTTTGGACGGATCGCGATCCGCTCGGGCTACCGTGCGCCGGCATTGAATGCCTTTGGCAATCGAAACAAATTGAATTGTGCACGCAATGACAACCCCTTGGAATGTCACATCTGGGACCGTGCGGACGGGGCTGACGCTATTGCGGGGGCGTCCATCGTGGTGCCGTGGTTCGCGGATCAGTACGACAAGGGGCGCGATTGGCGTGATTTGGCATGGTGGATCCACGATCACTTGCCCTATTCGGACATGTGGTTTTTTCCAAAACTCGCCGCGTTCAATCTGGTTTGGCGCAAGACACCTTTGGTGACGATTTCTAGCTATATCGCGCCGCGCGGGACGTTGTTGGGGGCCGGGCAAAGGCCAGAAGAAAACGCAAAGACCCGGGCCATGCGGTATTCGGATTTTCCAAAGTTTCGGGGGATCCGCTACCCCAGTGCAACGCGCTGAAAAGCGCTTTGGGCCGCTTGCACAAAGTGCAGCTTCGGGCCAAAGTGCGCGAAAGTGAAATCAAACGGATGCGCGGATAAAACCGGCAACGATTCCAACTCAAAAGGCAGGCAGAATGGCTGAACCTCTGGTTCTTCTTCCCGGTATGATGTGCGACGCGCGGCTGTTCGGGCCACAAATCGCCGAGCTTTCTGCGGATATGACGGTGACGGTGGCCCCCGTAACACGCGGCGAACGCATCGAGGAAATCGCCTCTGGGCTGTTGGATGAATTGCCTGCGCGGTTCGCGTTGGCAGGGCTAAGCATGGGCGGGATTGTCGCAATGGAAATATTGCGCCGCGCCCCCGACCGTATCACGCGGTTGGCTTTGATGGACACGAACCCACTGGCGGAAACACCCGTTGTCGCTGCGGCGCGGGAACCACAGATTATCGGCGCCCGCACAGGGCGGCTTGAACAGGTGATGCGGGAAGAAATGAAACCAAACTATCTGGCGCCGGGACCATACCGACACGAAGTGCTGGACCTGGTGATGGATATGGCCATGACGCTTGGCGCAGAGGTTTTTGTGCGGCAATCAAGGGCACTTCAACGCCGGCGGGATCAACAGGGCACATTGCGCAAATGCAAAGTGCCGACAATGGTCCTGTGTGGGGCACATGATGCGTTGTGCCCGATCAAACGTCACACGTTTATGGCAGAATTGATACCCTATGCGGAACTCGAAGTGATCGAAGACGCCGGACACCTGCCAACACTTGAATGCCCGGACCAAACAACGGCAGCCCTTCGCAAATGGATGGCGATGCCGTTGGTGTTGCGTTAACCGCCGCCGCTCAGGCATTCTTTTCGCCAAAAATATCCCGGGGAGGCGCATAGCGCCGGGGCAGAGCCCCAATCAACGGAGCAACTTTTATACATCCCATCCGCAAAGCAGGTAAGGTGGGTCCCGACCCACCAACCCTTTATGCAGCCGCGTTTTTATTGGCGGGTTTCTTGACCGGCTTTTTGGCGACGCCGCCGTTTGCGTGGATAAAGTCCATCACCAAAGGACGGATATTGTTGCGCCAGCCACTGCCTGCAAAAATACCGTAGTGGCCTGCACCGGGTTCAACGTGGCTTGCCTTTTTGGCGTCGGGCAATCCCGTGCACAAATCCAGCGCAGCGATGCATTGGCCAGGCGCAGAAATGTCATCATTGCCGCCTTCGACCGTTTTCACCGCAACGGTTGTGATTTTACCGATGTCGATTTTCTTGCCGTTGACCACAAATTCGTTTTTCGCGATTTCGCCATTTTTGAAAATGCGTTCAACGGTGGACAGGTAAAATTCGGCGGTCATGTCCATGACGGCCAGATATTCATCATAAAAGTTGTTGTGTTTGTCGTGCTCGGATGCATCGCCACGCGCAGCACGGGCAATCTGGTCAGAAAACGCTTTTGAGTGTTTTTCCGAGTTCATCGACATGAATGAAGACAACTGCAAAAGGCCCGGATACACCATGCGTCCCACGCCGGGGTATTTAAAGCCTACGCGCTGAATCATCATTTCTTCCAACTGGCCCATCGTGACGCGGTGTCCGAAATCCGTGACATCGGTTGCATTTGCGTCGGGGTCGATCGGGCCACCAATCAAGGTCAGTGACTTTGGCTGTGCGTCAGGTTCATCATCAGCCAAATAGGCTGTCGCGGCCAATGTCAGCGGGGCAGGTTGGCACACTGCAATAACATGTGTGTCCGGACCAAGGTGACGCAGGTAATCGACCAGATACATTGTATAGTCTTCGACGTCGAATTTGCCTGCACTCACTGGGATGTCGCGTGCGTTGTGCCAATCGGTGACGTAAAGTTCGCAATCGGGTAGCAATGAATGCACTGTGGACCGCAGCAGCGTCGCGTAGTGGCCTGACATTGGCGCCACCAGCAAAACGCGTGGCTTTTTGGATGTACGCTTTGCTACCTTGAAATGGATCAAATCGCCAAACGCGCCTTCGATCTCTTTTTCAACAGTCACAATTCGGTCTTTGCCGGACGCGCCTACGATTGTTGGGATGTTCCAGTCAGGCTTTACGACCATGCGCTGGAAAGTACGTTCCGTCACTTCGCCCCACGCCCGCATCCATTCCATCGCAGGGTTTGGGAACAGTGACATTGCGGGGTATGATCCAAGAGCAGCAGCAGATGCGCCAAGCCACTGATTCGTATTTCTGATGGTCTCCATCAGATCGTAAGTGGCCATGTACCGCATCGGTAACTCCTGTATTTACTGCCTTAGGGGCGACTTTGCGTCGTTATGTCCCTTAGCAATCAAACTATAAATGCTGCATTTGAACACAAATGCTGCAAGTGCGAAGATACGAGGGAAAAGTTAATATGACAACCAAAGACACCGCCAATACGGAGTTCTCTGGACAAAACCTCGAGAAAATGAACGAAAATCTACGCAAGGTAGAAGATTTATCGGCGCGTCTAACCCATGTCATGAAGAACCGTGCAGGGCACCAGAAAAGCCTGGATGGCCCGGACCAATCCCTTTTCGGGCAGGCCGCGACAGCCTATTGGTCCGAGGCCGTGCAAAACCCCGCAAAGGTGCTCGAACACCAATTGGATTACTGGTCCAAGACGGTGCAGCATTTTGTCGAAGCTCAACAGTCCCTCGCCAAAGGGAAGCTGGAAGCGCCGCAGGTCCCAGACGCTGGCCCGAAGGATCGCCGCTTTGCCAATCCGCTTTGGGACACGCATCCATATTTCAACTATGTCAAACGACAGTATCAATTGAACGCCGCAGCCCTTGAGCAAGCAGTTGATGATGTCACCGACATGGAACCATTGGAAAAGCAGCGTCTGGCCTATTTCAGCCGTCAGATCGTTGACATGATGAGCCCCACCAACTTTTTGGCCACCAATCCGGACGCATTGGAAAAGGCAGTGGCCACCGAAGGCCAAAGCCTAGTGACGGGGTTGGAAAACCTTGTGTCGGATCTTGAGGCCAACAACGGCGAGATGGTTGTGCGTCTGGCGGACGAAAGCGCGTTTGAACTTGGGGGCAACATCGCGACGACGCCCGGTAAAGTCGTCTACCGCAATCGCATGATGGAGCTGATCCAATTCAGCCCAACCACGGACACTGTACATGCCACGCCCGTGATCTGCTTTCCGCCCTGGATCAACAAATACTATATCCTCGACTTGAAAGAGCAAAACAGCTTTGTAAAATGGGTCACCGATCAAGGCTACACGTTGTTTATTGTGTCTTGGGTCAATCCGGACGCAACCTACGCGGACATCGGCATGGAAGACTATATTGTCGATGGCTATCTGGCTGCGGTGCGCGAAGTCAAAGCAATCACTGGCCAGGATCAGGTGAACGCAATCGGGTATTGCATCGCTGGCACGACGTTGTCTTTGACGCTGTCCTATATGAAACAACAGGGCGACACATCGATCAAATCGGCCACATTCTTCACAGCCCTGACAGATTTCGGAGACCAAGGCGAATTTACGCCCTTCCTGACGGATGATTTCATTGACGGCATCGAAGCAGAGATCGACGACAAAGGCATGCTGCCGTCTGTTATTATGGCGCGCACCTTTTCGTTTTTGCGCTCCAATGATCTGGTCTACACGCCCGCGATCAAAAGTTACATGCTTGGGGAAACGCCGCCAGCTTTCGATTTGCTGTATTGGAACGGGGATGGCGCGAACCTACCGGGCAAGATGGCGCGGCAGTATCTGCGCGGCTTGTGTCAGCGCAACGAATTGGCGACCACAGGATACGATCTGATGGGGCATCATCTGGTATTGGATGAAGTGGATGTGCCTTTGTGTGCTGTCGCCTGTGAAACCGATCACATTGCCCCGTGGAAAGACAGTTACCGTGGCGTGCAAAAGATGGGGGCCAAGAACAAGACCTTTATCATGACCCAATCCGGGCATATCGCAGGTATCGTTAACCCACCGTCCAAAAAGAAATATGGCCACTACACAAACCAAGACATGGGGCTTGGCCACGAGGACTGGCTGGAGGGCGCAGAATTTCATGAAGGATCATGGTGGCCACGTTGGGAAAGCTGGTTGAAAAAACGATCCGGCAAACAAGTCGCAGCACGGGTTCCCGGTGATGCCTCCCATCCTGTTCTGTGCGACGCGCCCGGGACATATGTTGTTGGTAAAGCGCCGCAATAGACCAGCTTTGCGGCCTTGCCACAGCGCTTTTGGTACGCCAAGCTCACAGCAGTGTTGTCGGAGGTAAAGTGATGAATATCGTGTTGGGTCAAATGACATCTCCCATATCAGGGGATATCACGCAGTTGAACGCCATCATCTTAGCGGATGCGCGCCGGACGGAAGCCAACCTTGGCTTTCACTTGGGGCGATTGTCGGGGGGATACAAAATACTGGTCCTCAGCCGGCGTCCGCAAGCCAGCGATTTTGAGTTTTCCGGCACGACCCTGCGATCCGGCGGGCGCGAGGGGCTGCCCGCAGACACAGACCAGAAAGACAAAGAACGCATGCGCATCCATGACGGGATCATGGGCGCACGCGGGGCCGATGGATATGCCGCAATGCAACAAGCGGCGCTACAAAATATTCAGGTCAAAGGGCCACAACGTCTGGTCAAGATTATGCCGGACATCCGGCACAACACAGATATGTCACCCAGCCAGCAATACCCGATGGGCGGAGGCTTTTTGCAGTGGACGCTCAAGAAACCGGGGCTGTCGTTCTTTTGTGCCGCGCAGGTGGCAAAAGACGGGTTGGTTTCGGTGCCGGGGCGGACATTTCAGCTTAACAGCGGCAATTTCGCAAATGATTATCCGCAGCGCGCCGAGTTTCAAAAATACCTTCAGCAGGCTTGATTCTGCCTTGCCGCAACGCAGCATTTCCTTTCGGGATATGCGGAAAGTTATGAAGATTCCGGTACTTTTTCCGTGTGGATTGCGTTTAGGTGTTCGTTAAGTTGCTATAAATAATAGATTTATTCCGAATATATGCGAGTGCAGAAAAATTGCGCTGCAACGCAGAAAAATCTTGCAATGCCGCGCTGCGGCATCTATATCTTTCTACAGAAGCGAAACGGGATGCTCTGAAATGGGATCTCACAATGCAAAAGGAATTATGACAATGGCTAAGACACAAGACATGACAGCGATGTTCAAAGACGTTATGGGTTCTTTCCCCGTCGACATGACAGCAATGGATGACGCGTTCAAAACAACAGCGTCCCTGAACGAAAAATTGTCTACAGTTGCTTTGACAGCTGCTGAAAAATCCGCTGAAGTTTCCAGCAAATGGACACAAGACACGTTGGCAAAATTGTCCGACATGTCCAAAGCAAAATCCGAGCCAGCCGATTATGCAAAAGCAATGACAGATTTCGCATCTGCTTCTGCTGAAGTTGCCGCTGAAAACATGGCCGCTTTCGCTGAAATCGCCAAAAAAGTTCAGATGGAAACAGTTGAGCTGATGATGGCCGCAGGCAAAGACATCTCCGAAGATGCAACAGCTGCAGTCAACAAAGCGACAAAAGACGTGACAACAGCCGCGAAAAAAGCCGCAGCGAAGTAAGCGTCACAAGCTTAGTGTAAAGAGTTTTCGCGCACGTCTCCTCCCTGACACGCGCGAACAAATGGGCGGATCCTTTTTAAGGGTCCGCCTTTTGCATTTGGATTACTGACTTCAAGCCATCCCGTAGCCCGTCGACGACCTTGCGAATGCGGGCCGTGTTGCGCACCTCTGGATGCGCTGTCAGCCAGACGGGGATAGAGGCCACATTCTGCGATGGTATCAGATTGACGACCGTTGTGTCGGCATCACCTATGGCAATTTGGTTAAACCCGACGCCAAACCCCGCACGCACCATTTGCCAACATACAACCTGATCGTCGGACCTAAATTTGAAGTGATCGCGCGTGGCCTCGATGCCCCTTTCGCGCAGCCCGTCCACGATCTGGGTGCTGCGATCATACCCGACCAAAGAATGATGCAGCAGATCTTGCGGTTCATCCAGTCCGCCATTGCGCTGGATATAGGCAGGGGTGGCATAGGCCCCGATCAACATATCGCCCACATGCTGCGCCACCACATCGTTTTGCGTGGGTCGGTACATGCGGACGGCGATATCGGCTTCGCGTCGCGACAAGTTGTTTGTTTCGTCCGATGCGACAATCTCAAACGCGATTTCAGGGTGTTTCACATGCAAGGTTGTTACCAGATCCGGCAGAATGTACGTGGCCATGATCTGGCTGGCGGTGATGCGCACCGTGCCTGTCAGGCCGTCGTTTTGGCCTTCATGCGCCATTGTCAATTTATGGGCGGCATCCGCCATGTCCCTTGCATGCTCCACCAACCGGAAACCGGGGTCCGTAAGGGTGACACCGGTTTTGCTGCGTTCAAACAATCGGGTGCCAAGCTGTTGTTCGAGAACGGAAATATGTCTACTTAATGTGGGTTGCGTGGCGCCAGTGGCCTGTGCCGCTGCCGTCAATGAACCATGCTGCGCAACAGCCGCGAAAGATTGTAACAAGGACCAGTCCATAGTCTACGCATCCATTTTTGAATGATATAATCCGAATTTTCCCAAATGATATTCAAATTATAGCGGGTTATCCAGTCCCCATTGAAACACCATTTCGGGAGAAAACAAATGAAACAGGTCGTGGTTCTTGGGGCAAAGGGGCGTTTCGGACGCTCTGCTGTGACGGCATTTCAGGCTAGTGGCTGGCAGGTGCGTGCCTTCGGGCGCAATTGGACCGGCATAGCGGAAGCAGGCGTGAAGCGGATAACCGGTGACGTGGTGGACGAAGCGGCCCTGAATGCGGCCTGTGCGGGATGCGACCTGATCATCAACGCGGTCAACCCACCCTATGAAGACTGGGCCGCTACGCTGCCTTCGATCACAAACGCCGTGATAAAAGCAGCAAAGCGGGTTGGCGCCACCGTGGTCATTCCAGGAAATCTTTATAACTACGGGGCAGGGTGCCCGCCTGTGTTACGTGAAGACACGGCGTGGCGTCCCACCGCACGAAAGGGGCACATGCGGGTGGACATGGAAAATGCTTACCGCGCGTCCGGGGTGCGTACCATTGTGGTGCGGGCGGGCGACTACATCGATACCGAACAATCGGGCAATTGGTTTGATGTGCAGATTGCCAAAAATGCACTCAAAGGGCGCACCAGCTATCCGGGCGTGTTGGATGCTTTGCATCCTTGGGCGTTCTTGCCTGATGTTGCTGCGGCGACTGTTTTGCTGTGTGAGCAACGCGACGCCTTTGACGCATTTGAAGAGTTCGGATTTGACGGGTACAGTTTGACAGGTCTGCAATTGGCCGATGCGATCGCCGTCGCCGTAAACCGCCCACAAAAGGTAGTTGGGGTGCCGTGGCGACTGGTCAAAGTGATGGGGTTGTTTAACCCAACACTGCGAGAGTTGGCAGAATTGCGCTATCTTTGGAATGTGCCCCACGTGATGGACGGACGAAAACTGATGCAAGCTTTGCCCGGGTTCACGCCAACGCCATTAAAGGATGCGATGCGCATCGCTGTGCGAAAAGACATACGGTAGCGTATGCGCAATATCCTTTCCTTTCGCCAATGATCTGCCTAAGCTGCGTTGCAGCACCATCTATGGGTGCAGCGCAGCACGCGTTCGGGGAGAATTTTTGTGGCAGCCACTCAAACACCATTGTTGATCAAGCGTTACGCCAGCCGTCGGCTGTATAACACCGAAACAAGTGATTACGTGACACTGGAAGATATCGCAGGGTTTATCCGCGACGGGCGCGAAGTCAAAATCGTTGATTTGAAATCCGGCGATGATTTGACCCGCCAGTATTTGCTCCAGATTATCGCAGAACACGAGAGCCGTGGTGAAAGCGTATTGCCCGTAGATGTTTTGAACGATCTTGTCCGCAGCTATATGGGCGGTGGCGCATCGGTCGTGCCTCAATTCCTGCAAGCGTCTTTTGACATGCTGCGGGATGGGCAAAGCAAGATGATGAACAACATGTCTGCCATGAATCCGATGTCCAAAGTGCCCGGCTTCGACATGATGCAAGCGCAGCAAGAAGCGTTCATGAAAGCGATGACTGGCGGCATTGGAACACCCGGTTGGACGGGTGGTACTACTGATGCGCAAAATGAAACGCCATCGCAGCCCTCTGGCGATACCGAAGATCTGGACGCGATCAAGAAGCAGTTGGCGGATTTGCAGGAAAAGCTGTCAAAGCTGTCTTGAATGTGACCCATGGAAGGGTGGGTTTAAACCCACCTTACTGACCCCTATTGCGGACCTAAAAATTGATATATCACGTGCCGTAAGCTCTTGGTGTGTCAACGCTTTCAGAAATCGCCTGCAACAAAACGCTTGCCACTTCATCCAATTCAGATTGCGTCAAACGCACCGGCAAACGTACGTCACACGCCCGCATCAACATGCGCTTGGTCTGTGGCAATTTTGGCAAGTCGGGAATGAACTGCCAATTCCAAAACGCCCGTGCGTTGTCGTCAGATAGCCCGAAAATTTGCACTTTGACCCCGGCGCGCGCTGCAGCTTCTGCAAATCCATACGCTTGCGTATCATCCATGCCTATCAGATTGAACTGAATGGAGTCAGGGGCACGTTCCTCTCCGGGCAACGGGTTTGGTACGGTGATATGCGGCGATTGATCAAGGATCTCAGCCAGATAGTCATGATTGCGCCGCCCGTCTGCAACACGCTGTTCCAATGCGGGCAATTGTGGCCGGATCACGGCCGCGGACAGATTGGACAAACGCAGGTTGTACAGCGGCAACTTGTTTTGCCATGTCGCAAAGGCATCCTGCAGCACTGGGTGTTTTTTCCAGTTATGCTCGTATGCGCCCGACATGATAATCGCGCGTGCCACAAGGTTTGCGTCATCCGTAATCAAGATGCCGCCTTCGCCTGCATTGATCATCTTGTAGGACTGAAAGGAAAAACAACCAACTTTGCCGATGGTCCCGATTTTGCGGCCATTCCAAAGGGTGCCCAAGCTGTGCGCGGCATCTTCTATCACCGGAATGTCCGCCGCGTCACAAAGCGCCATGATTGCATCCATGTCGGATGTATGACCGCGCATGTGGCTGATAATGACGGCTT
This sequence comes from Ascidiaceihabitans sp., assembly GCF_039986515.1. NCBI lineage: Bacteria > Pseudomonadati > Pseudomonadota > Alphaproteobacteria > Rhodobacterales > Paracoccaceae > Ascidiaceihabitans > Ascidiaceihabitans sp. The sequence continues at coordinate 20,067 of NZ_JBDWQO010000007.1, forward strand.
TTACTGTCGGTAGCTTGGCCTCAAAGTCTTTTAAATCAACGCGGTAGTTGTCGCCCACTTCACACAGCACTGGCAGGCAGTCAGCATGCATGACGGCAGAGGGCACAGCGGCAAATGTAAAGCCAGGGATCAAAACCCGGGCGTCGCGGGGCAGATCAAGCGCCTTGAGAGACAAAAACAATGCGGCAGAGCATGACGACACAGCCAGCGCATACTGACTGCCCATCATCTGGGCGAATTCAGCTTCAAGCAAAGAAACCGGAGCACCCTGTGCTGCTGTATAGCGGAATAGGTCGCCGCTTTGCAGCAAACGGTCAATTTCTGTGCGTGCGGCGGCTGGGATTGGATCAGCATCATGCATATTTGGCGTAGTCATATTTCACATTCCTTATGTGCATCTTTGGTGATACTTAATACACAAGGAAAGCTTTTCCAAATTATTTTAACACGCGTGGCGTTTTGGCGCGGTCCCTAGATCCCCAAACGGTCCCGCAAAGCGTACCAGCTCATCGCAAGGGCCAGCAAAGGTGTGCGCATTGCACCACCGCCAGGAAAGGGTGTCGAGGGAATCGCAGCCATCGCATCAAAGCCGTCTGTTTGTCCTTCGATGGCCTGCGCCATCAATTGTCCCGCTTGCACAGCATTCCCCAACCCGTGTCCCGAATACCCGCCTGCACTTAAAACATTGGGGGCTGCTCGGTACAAAAATGGCAACCGTTTCATCGTGATGGCCAATGTGCCGCCCCACGCATAGTCGATGGGGATGTCTTTCAAGTGCGGGAACACTTGTGTCATAGGCCCACGCACCTTGGCTGCGATGTCTTTGGGAAACCGGTAGCCATAGCTTTCACCACCGCCAAACAAAAGCCGGCGATCATGGCTGAGGCGAAAATAGTTGACGACAAAACGACTGTCGGCGACGGCAACATCACGCGCCAGAACGCGTACTGCTTCGTCACCCAAGGGGGCGGTGGCTGCTATGAAATTATTGATGGGCATCACGCGACTGGCAACTTTGCGGTCGAGATCCCCCAAATATCCGTTGCCCGCCAGAACCACATGCGAGGCAGTGATACGTCCCGCATCGGTGTGCACTGTAGCTGGTGCGCCATGTTCAATTGATTGCGCGTGCGTACCTTCGAAAATGCGCACACCGGCTGCAACGCAAGCGCGGGCCAGACCTAGCGCGAATGCCAAAGGATGCAGGTGGTAACTGCCCATATCCAAAATTCCGCCCCTGTAGTCGGGCGAGGGGCAAATCTGGGCAAAACCCTGTGCGTCAAAACGTTCCAAAGAATAGGCGTAATGCGTGTCCATATGATCTGCGTACCGATGTAAATCGTCCACATCGGCTTGGCTGGACCCGCTCCAGGCCACGCCTTGTTTGACGTGGGCATCGACGGAATGCTCCTTGATCAGATCCAGACACAGGGCGACGGCATCCAACCCCATGCCCCACAAATGTTTGGCGTCATCGCGGCCAACCAATGCCTCAAGACCCTTTTGGTCTACACGCTGGCCTGTGCCCAATTGCCCTCCATTGCGCCCAGAGGCTCCAAAACCCACGCGTTGCGCATCGATCAAAACAACATCGCGCCCAGCTTGGGCCAAGTGCAAAGCAGTTGAAAGGCCTGTGTATCCGGCGCCCACCACACAAACATCCGCTGTCGCAGAACCTTTCAATGGGGCAAAGGGCTGCAAGGGCGTGGTTGTCGCCGCGTACCAACTGTCAGGGTAGGCCCCGCGCCGGTCATTGGAATAAATCAACTGCATGGCACCCCCGCGGTCCGCTTCACCTTGCTTAATAAACCTCCCCCGGAGGGTCCCAAGCCAGAAAACACCTAGACGTTGATCAAAAGATGCTCACGTTCCCAAGGAGAGATTTCTTGTAAGAACTCATCATACTCGGCACGCTTCACAATGGAATACACGCGGGCAAATTCTGTGCCCAGAACCTCGTGTAGATCGGTGGCTTCATCAAAAACGTCCAAAGCCTCACCCAAAGTGCGTGGAATATCACCTTCGCCGTCATAGGCGTCGCCTTTGAATTGCTTGTCGGGGCGACGTTCTTCCATAAGGCCCAAGTACCCACAGGCCAATGATGCAGCGATGCCCAGATACGGGTTGCAATCCATGCCCGCCAAGCGGTTTTCAACGCGACGCGCATTGGGGTCTGACAGCGGAATACGAATGCCGGTGGTGCGATTGTCACGGCCCCATTCAAGGTTGATGGGGGCCGCGTGATCTTTGACGTAGCGGCGATAGCTGTTCACGTAAGGCGCCATAACAGCCAGCGCGTTTGGCATATGGTTTTGCAGACCTGCGATGTAATGGAAAAACGCATCCGTTTCTCCGCCTTGCGGCCCGGAAAAGATGTTTTGCCCCGTTTCGATGTCCAAAATGGAATGGTGGATGTGCATGGCAGAGCCGGGTTCGTCTTTGATCGGTTTCGCCATGAACGTCGCAAAGCAATTGTGACGCAATGCGGCTTCGCGGATCAGACGTTTGAAATAAAACACCTCGTCGGCAAGCTTTACAGGGTCACCATGCAGCAGATTGATTTCCAACTGCCCTGCGCCGCCTTCCTGCGTGATGCCGTCAATCTCAAAGCCCTGCGCTTCGGCAAAGTCATAGATATCATCAATCACAGGACCAAATTCATCCACAGCCGTCATCGAATAGGCCTGACGCGCTGCCGCCGGACGGCCTGAACGCCCCATCATCGGCTCAATCTGTTTGGCGGGATCAATATTGCGCGCAACCAGAAAGAACTCCATTTCAGGGGCGACAACAGGTTCCCACCCTTGGTCACGATAAAGCTGCACAACACGTTTTAATACATTGCGCGGACTAAAACCAACGGGGTTGCCTTTGCGGTCGTAGGCATCATGGATGACCTGCAGTGTCCAGTCCCCTGTCCATGGGGCAGCGGTGGTTGTGGCCATGTCCGGTTTTAGGATCATGTCCTTTTCGGTGAACCCCTCTTCACCCGCAGCTTCACCCCAACCTCCTGTGATCGTTTGATAAAAGATACTATCTGGCAGATGAAAATAATCCTGACGGGCGAATTTCTTTGCAGGAACTGCTTTGCCGCGCGCAATGCCGGGCAGGTCTGAAATGATGCATTCCACCTCGTCCAAAGTCCTGCCATTCAAGTACTCTTTGGCAGGAGCGGGAAGTTTGGAAATCCAGTCGGAGGCCATCAGGCCCTCTCTTTCTTGAAAAATTCGGCCATGTTCTGGCCGATAGTGGCATTGTTGTTGGCCGCGCCCAGTTGCGATGCAGCGTGGTCCAGTCGGTCTTCTTCGACGCCGTCGCCTTTCAGGCGGATCAGGCCTTCGATGGCGGGGCTTTCAAATTCGGGATGGGGCTGGATTGTCCAGATTTGGTCGCCGTACACAAGCGATGCATGGGCGCAAAAACCGCTGCGACCAACAGTACGTGATCCGGGGGGCGGGGTCACAACCTGATCCTGATGCCACGCATTCAAAGCAAGCTTTTGCCCGTTGATTTCATATTCGACGCGTCCAACGGACCACCCACCGTCAAATTTTTCAACGCGCCCGCCCAGGGCCTGGGCGATAATTTGGTGGCCAAAGCAGACCCCGATCATGGGTTTGCCGCTGGCGTGAATATCGCGGATCAAGTTTTCCAGCGGATCTATGAAGGGATGGCTTTCGTAGGCCCCGTGTTTAGATCCGGAAATAAGCCACCCGTCAGCGTCGTCCGGGCCTAACGGGAACTTCATATCTACAACGCTGAAAGTCTCGAATGTAAAGCCGTGACCCTGCAGAAGTGTGCTGTAAAGCGCTTCGTAGTCGCCCAGCTCTGGCTGCAATTCCGGAACGAAATGGCCCGCTTGCAAAATACCGATCTTCATAGAAACCTCTTTGTTTTTGGCAGTCTAAGCATGGATGGATGCCACGGCAATGGGGTCAGACCCGTTCGAGCATAGCTTTCCACCGCTGGTCTTTCGGAACGTCCGTCATCTTTTTCAACTCTTGGCGCTTGGTCATGATCAGATTATCGATCAATTGCGGATGAAAGATGCGGGCCATGAAGGGGTCCGTTTCAAAGGCGTCGATGGCGCTTGATAAATCGCAGGCAAGGCCCGGTAGATTTGCGTCATAGGCATTGCCGACAACAGGGGCCGGAGGGACCATCTGGTCGTCTATGCCGATCATGACACTGCCCAATACGGCGCTCAGCAACAGATAGGGGTTGATGTCTCCGCCAGCGGTGCGGTGTTCAACACGCCGCGCTGTGTTTGGACCGCCCGGAATACGAACGGCGACGGTACGGTTCTCATAGCCCCAAGCGGCAGCGGTGGGCGCATGGGCGCCTGCAACAAACCGGTCGTAAGAATTGGTGTGTGGCGCAAAGATCAACGAACTGCCGGGCATTGCAGCCAAACATCCGGCAACAGCCTGTTGCATGGTTTCGGTGCCCTCAGGGCCGCCGTTGTCAAAAACGTTGTTGCCGTCCTGATCCACGACCGACACATGCACATGCATGCCATTGCCGGCATCGCCGGGATACGGTTTGGCCATAAAGGTCGCAGCCATTGCGTGTTTGCGCGCCAATCCACGCACCAAGGCTTTAAAGGCCCAGGCGTTGTCCGCCATCTCCATGGCCGGACCATGGCGCATGGTAACTTCGAACTGGCCGACGCCCGCTTCGGAAATGGCAGTTTCGGCGGGGATGCCCATCGCAAAAGCACCCGCATAAAGGTCGTCAAAAAATGGCGCAAAAGCGTCCATCTGGGACATGGACAAGATGGCAGAACCATCCAGCGGACGCCCACTGCGCGGGTTAACGGGGGCTTGGGGATGTGCACCGCTGTCATCGAGAAGGGTAAATTCCATTTCAGTGGCGGCGATGGGGGTCCAGCCGCGCGCTTCGAAACGGCTTAAAACACGGGCCAATGCGTGGCGCGGGTCGCCTTCAAAAGCAGCCCCTTCATCGGTGTACATCGACATGGGCACCAAAGCGGATTGCGCATCCAACCAAGGCACGGGCATCGGTGCGCGGCCCGTGGGGCGCAAAACGCCATCTGCATCACCTGTTTCAAAGACCAATGGGCTGTCTTCGATATCTTCCCCCCACAGGTCCAGATTTAACACAGACAAAGGCATACGAACCGCGCCGCTTTCCAGTTTCTTAGCGTAGGATCCGGGAACCACTTTGCCACGCATCTGCCCGTTCAAATCACATGCCGCGACCCGAAACGTTTGAAATTGTCCTAAGTCCATGGGCCTTCCAGTCCTAAATTCTCGGGTTCACCGGATAAGATTTGGCCGCAAGCGTAGTTTTGGGCGTACGTTTGACGGCAAATGACGATTTAAACGGCGGTTGATCGCGCCAAAAATAGAAATCACGATCAACGTCAGAACAATGAAGTACATTGCCAGAATGGGATAGGGAATAAACGGGTTGAAGGTTTTGTCGGCAAAGTAGCTTGCATAATAAAGGGCATCGCCGCGTTGCTGCCACGCTGGAAAACCACTGAAAAAGACCAATGTGGTGGCGTGAAACAAAAAGATGGCTTCGTTGGTATAGGCAGGCCATGCAAGACGCAGCATGGTGGGCCAGATCACGCGTTTGAAGCGTGACCACCCCGACAGCCCATAGGCATCTGCGGCTTCAACGTCACCTTTCGGGATGGACTGTAGCGCGCCGTAAAAAATCTCGCCCGAGTAGGCAGCCGTGTTGCAAAACAAGACGATCAAGGCCCCCAGCCATGCGGCCGTGAACGCATCAAAGAAGGGGGATACGGTCTTAAGCTGCAAAAACAGGAAGTACCCGAAAAAGAACTGGATGAACAAAGGTGATCCGCGAAACAAGAAGATGAACCATTCTGCGGGTTTGCGGACCCAAACATTGCCAGAGGCTTTGCCGACAGCCAAAGCCGTTGCAAAGACAAACCCCGCGATCAGGGCGACGATGCCGAAGTACACGTTCCAGATCATGCCGGACCCGATCAACGTAAACTGCTGGCACAGCGTAAAATCATCACGCGGCAGCAGGCGTTCTCCGTAGCCCACAGCACGCAGCCCGTAGGCCATAATGGTCTCGTAGCAGGTCATGCCGCTTTCCTTTGGGCTTCACCGCCAGATGTGGCTTGGCCTTTGGTCAGCCGGGCCATGATCCGTGACAAAACAACTTCGGATACTTTGGTAAAGGCCAAATAAAACACCAGCAATGCAAGGAAATACCACATCCGCCAATCGCCGTGCGGATAATCCGTGAACCGCGCAGTCTTGTTACCGCCCAATTCGCGGGCCCAATAAACAATGTCTTCGATGCCCAGCAGGAAAAGCAACGGGGTGGCTTTGATCAGGACCATCCACAGGTTTGACAAACCGGGCAGGGCATAGACCCACATCTGTGGCACCAAAATGCGCCAGAATGTTTGGCGCGGTGTCATGCCGTAGCTTTCGGCGGTTTCCAATTGCGCCTTGGGTACGGCGCGCATCGCACCGAACAGAACGTTTGCGGCAAAAGCACCAAAAACAATCGCAAAGGTGAACACCGCGATCATAAAACCATAACTTTCATGAACCCATTGCGGCGCGTTCCCCAGCGGCATTTTGGCCGCTTGGCAAACAACAAAATCGCTGCCCTGACGGATGGGTTGATCCCAATCGGGACATTTGATTTTGTGGCGGGCCCATTCGATCATCTGATCAAGGGCGATCACAAAGAACAGGAAAAACGCAATGTCAGGCACACCGCGCACAACGGCGATATATCCGCGGCCCAACCACGACAGCGGTGTCACGCGGCTGCGTGCGGCGGAGGCACCGGCAAAGCCGAATGCAAGGGCTGCAGGGGCGGTGATGGCAAGAAGCAACAGAACCGTCAGCACCGACCAATAAATCGACATATGTTTGCCGGTGGTCAGGTAACACGCCATCCATTGCCAATCAGGCAAGAGGCTGGGGTCTGTGCAAAAGCTAAAAATGGGATTGCCTCGTGGTGCGGCGCGATTGAAGAATGAAGAGACGGCTGTAGACAGGAAAGAGGGGGCTGAAATTCATCCAGCCCCCGCCGTTCGAGGTCTTAGAACTGACCGCCGATTTCCCATTTGGTCAACAGCGCGTTCAAGGTGCCGTCTTCTTTCATGGAACCGATGGCCGCATCGAATTTGGCGCGCAATTCGCCGTCGCTTTCACGCAGACCCATGCCGACGCCGCCGCCGATCATTTCTTCTTGGGCCAAAAGCATCATATCCGCTTTTTCGTCTGCGATTGGTGTCAGGAACGCTTTGTCGGCCAGAACCGCGTCTGCTTCACCGTTTTCAACGGCTGCGATTGTTTCTTCTGGCGTTGCAAATTCAACCAAAGTCGCACCGGAGGCTGCGATGAAAGACGCCTGAATGGTGTTTGTTTGTGCCGCGATGACGCCACCTTTGATGTCTGCGTCTGCGGACATTGCCAAGTAGGCGGAGGGGTCAGGCAATGTGTAGCCTTGCGTGAAATCAATCACTTCGTCACGCTCGGCTGTGATGGACATGCCCGCGATGATCGTGTCGTAGTTGCCGGATACGAGGTTCGGGATGATGCTGTCCCACTCGTTTGTGACCCATTCGCAGGTCAGTTCGGCACGTTTGCACAGCTCGTCGCCCAATTCGCGCTCAAAGCCGTCGACTTCGCCAGCGTCATTGATGAAGTTGTAGGGGGGGTAGGCGCCTTCGGTGCCCATGCGCACGGTTTTGCCGTGGCCGTCTGCAAATGCCATGCCAGCTGTCAGTGCCAGCGCGGCGGTGCCCAAGATCAGTTTTTTCATAGGTATTCTCCCGTTTGGTTTTTTTGTTTACGTCAGTGCGCGGTGGATGAAAGAAAGCCGCGCAGGCGTTCGGATTTGGGTGCGCCAAACAGTGCCTTTGGCGCCCCTTGTTCTTCAATAAGACCTTGATGCAAAAAGACCACGTGGTCTGATACATCAGCGGCCAGTTTCATATCGTGTGTGACGATGATCATGGTGCGGCCTTCTGCGGCCAAGTCTTTGATCACCTTGATGACTTCTTGTTCCAGTTCAGGGTCCAGCGCACTTGTTGGCTCATCAAACAGCAAAGCTTCGGGTTCCATGCAAAGTGCACGTGCAATCGCCGCACGTTGTTGTTGCCCACCCGAAAGCTGTGCGGGAAACACGTCGCATTTGTCGCCAATGCCCACCTTGTCCAGATACGCTCGTGCGGATTTTTCCACTTCGGACTTGTCACGTCCCAATACGGTCAGCGGCGCTTCCATGACATTTTGCAGAATTGTCATGTGTGACCAAAGATTGAACTGCTGAAAGACCATCGACAGGTTGGTGCGAATTCGCAAAACTTGGCGGCTGTCTGCGGGGCGTCGCCCATGCCCCTGACCCTTCCAGGACACAGGCTCGCCTTTGAAGACGATCTCGCCTTTCTGGCTGTCTTCCAAAAGGTTGCAGCACCGCAAAAGCGTTGATTTGCCGGACCCCGAGGAGCCGATCAAAGACACCACGTCGCCACGTTTCGCTGTGATATCAACGCCTTTAAGCACCTCAAGGGCGCCGTATGCTTTGTGCAAGCCGGATATGTCTATGACGGGTGTGGTTGTGTCTGTCACGATGTGAGATGCATCTTTGTTGAGTCTGTCGATGCAATATAAGGCGGCAAATTGTGTTACTTTGCAACTTGAAAACGACGGTTTTTCAGCAATTTACCTTTCGCTTGCCGTTAGGGCAACTTTGGAATGTCCAACGCGAGGTACGCAGCTTTGGGGATATGAACCAACCCTTTGAGGTGCAAAAGACCCAAATCTTCGGGGGTCGTGGCTTTGATCCCGGCTTGAACAGCACGCGCGATCATATCGGCGTCCGTTGAGTGCGACGTGATATAGGGCAGGCCGGGCGTGGGGACGGTTTTGTCTATGACGCGCAACTGCTTCACAAGTGCGGGATCCTGACGATGCAACATGCGCCACGTCAGCGCGTCCAGCGCTGCGAAATCCGCGTGTCCCTCTGCGACAGACTGTGCGGAAAGCGCATGGTCCCCTGTGGCAGGGCCGGTTTCGAAGGCAAGTCCAGCCTGTTTGAAATGCGCCACAGGTGCTGCCCACCCCGATTGCGAAAGCCCTTCGTTATACGCCATGTTGCGATGTTCAAGATCGCAAAGCGCGTGCGCGGGATCGTCTTTGCGCACCACGATGACGCTGCGGTAAAACCCCGGCGGGCAGCCTTCGATCGCGTAATCCGGCGTGCCGACAAGCTGCACCTTGGCGTGCAAATGGGCGCGGTAGGGCAGGCCGCAGGTTTGGGCCAACAACAAGTCGGGGTTTTGCCAGATGTCCCAAGCATCCCCGCCGCGCGTCAGATCATTGGGGGCATCGTCCAGAGTTTCGCTGATGTTTCGCCACAAAGCGTCTGTCGCAGCGGTGGCATAGGGCATGTCATACATGCCCAAAAATGCGATCAAACTGAAACCCTTTGCCGTGCCAGCGCACTGTCACGATCCGTGACACCCAAAAGGTTGGCAACAAGGCGTAAAAGCGCATCTTCTTCATCAGACCGGTTGCCGTCTGCCAACGCGACTTGCCACAAGGCTTCGATCACAGACAGGCGTTCATCGTAGGCCACAGCATCTTTGATGGCGCGGGTAAAGCGAACGGTGTCAGGGGCTTCGGTTTCAAGTTGTTCCGCATTTTCGCAAAGTGCTGCGACGGCAGCCGGATCAAGACCATAACGCGTCTTGGCGATGGATTCGACGCGTGCGCGTTCGGCGGCATCATAGTGACCATCCGAGCGGGCAACCCGGATCAACAGCGCAGTCAGCGCAAGCCGGGCATCGGTTTCGGGCAAAGGGGCGGGTTCGGGCTGTGTCAGCCTTTTTAAGAAATCTCCAAACATACAGACGGACATAGCCTTCCTGTCCCGCCGCGCCAATGGTTAACCCAAAATATTGATGTTCCCAAACCGCAGGTTGTCCAGTGCCAACCCTTGCGGGTCATCGTTCATGATGATGACGCCTGCAATATCGACGACGCCATTGTTGCGTTCAAAACCAACGGCATACTCATGCAGCCGCTGGACACGCAACGTTGTGATAACCGAACCGTCACGGCGCAGAAACATCACGCGGGCGCGTCCGCCTTCACCGCCGCGAATATCAAAAGCCAACGCCGCTTGGTCTTCATCAAACAGGATTGAAATCGCCCCTTCGCCTTGACCGTCACGGGACGGAAACGCTGCGCGCCCATAGCCGTTTAGCACCTTGTTGCCGCTCATCATAACCAGTGACATCGTCTGGCCCGGCAGACCTGCCTGAGGGGTCAGCGGATTGTTCGCAGGACCGCGAACAGTGTCGAAATCGCCTGTATATCCCAGCGTTTGCCCAACAAAACGCTCTGCCAGAACCACGCCGGGCAAAACCCAAGGATCGTTTATCAGATGGCCGGGACCCATCGTCGCACTTTGGTCTTCAAACGTGATGACACGGGGCAAGGCCAGCGTATTTGGATCGACCTGACAAACAGGTGTCTCACAGGCAAATGCGGGTGCGGCCAGAAGGGCAAAAGGCAGAATAAAGCGAAACATATCTGCCTTATACCACAGGTTGGCTTTAGCCCAAATAGCCTTCGACGATGATCATATTGCCGTCTGATACGTCGACGCGCATAGCCTTTGCCACTTGGTAGCCGTCACTTTCATAGCAGGCCACGGCGTCGGCATAGCTGGGAAATTCAATGACAACGGTACGTGTGTTCCACGTGCCTTCGCGCAGTTCTTGTTGGCCGCCGCGTACCAGAAATTTCGCGCCATATTCAGCCAGCGGTGCGGCGTTGGCGGCGCGATACTTGTCGTAAGCTTCCACATCGTGCACGACGTTATGCGCGATCCAATATCCTTTTGCAGTCATGGGGCAGACCCTTCTAAATCTTTGAGAAAATCTTTGATATGCGTTTTGTTTCTTCGGCCGCGCCGTAAGGTGGGTTTAGCACGAACATGCCGGACCCGATCATGCCGTGACCGGGTTTGGCGGGGGCAAATCGCACCTCATGGCACAGCGCATCGGGATAGGTTTGACGTAGCAAATTGACCATGCCCTCCTGTGCGTTGTTGGCCAGAACCGGATACCAGATGGCGATGATGCCGACATTCCAAGCGCGTGTATATTTGCGCAAGTCTTTGGGGATGCTGACGTAATCTGCTTTGATTTCATAGCTTGGATCAATCAGCATGACACCGCGTCTGGGGGTGGGTGGCAGCAGGCTGTGCGCCATCGCAAACCCATCCGCCTTGTGGCAGGTGGCGGGGTAGGGCGACATGTTCAGTTCCAGCGCCGCATGTTCTGTTGGATGCAATTCGCACAGGTGAATGCTGTCTGTGGGGCGCAACAGGCTGGATGCGATCAACGGCGATCCGGGATAGGCGTTTTCGCCGTAGGTTCCGGCGATTTGCGACAACGCATCCCCGTATGGATGATCCACAAAGGCTTGGCGCAGACGTTGAATACCGGCAGCCGCTTCGGCGGTTTTCAAAGCCTCCGCGTCGGTCAAATCGTATAATGCGCGCCCCGCATGTGTTTCAATATAGCTTAACGGTTTGTCCTTGGCCGTCAGATACCGCAGCATCCAAGCCATCAGGCTATGTTTATGAACATCCGCAAGATTTCCGGCGTGATAGATATGTTGGTAACTGAGCATGGCCGCGATATGAGGCGAAGCAGCTGCCCTGCGCAATGGAAAACGCAGTGGCAGACCGGGTTTTTATGCGGCTAGGGGGCGGCCAACCGCCCCAAGGTGTCTTCGCGCAAACTGGTGATGTATTTTGTACCGTCCGCGGTCTCGATCACACCCGTTGTAAATGCAAAGCCGCCATCCGGATCATGCAGGGTTTCCAGAACCTCACCGGTTTCGCTGATCCGTGCAACCAACCCATAGCGTGTGGCCTTGGGGCGCATGGCGGCGGGCAAGCGCATCACCAGTTTGCGCAAGAACGGCTTGGGGGCCAAATCGTCGGCCTGTTGGGATCTGGGGCTAACGAACCCCATCCAGAATGTGCCGTCTGGGGCGCGGCTGATATTGTCAGGAAAGCTTGGGGTGTTTGCCAAAACGGTTTCCACGGATGACCCGTCAAGGGACACACGGCGCACGGCATAGGCGCCGGTTTCGATCACCAGAAAATGTGTTCCTGCGGCGTTGATCGCAAGCCCGTTTGCAAATTGTAACCCATCAAGGATCACACGGGTCTGGCCCGTTGCAGGGTCATAGCGCAGCACGCGGCCATGGCCGCCGTGTTCCATCAGGTCAAGAAATGAGGCCGGAAAGGTGCCGCCGTTGGCCACAGCCCCGAATCTTGTCGACGCATCGGTAAAATAAATCGAACCGTCGGGGGCGATGTCCAAATCATCGGCGTAGTCGATGGGGGTGCCGTCGACGGTATTTGTCAGGACAGTCACAGTGCCTGCCGCATCCACTTGCACCAACCCTTTGGCGGCGTCTGCGATGTACAAAACCCCGTCATCTGTGGCCGAAATGCCCAACGGCAACCCGCCTGTGTTCGCAAATTCGCTGACTGTGCCATCCGCAGGATCATAGGCCAGAATTGCACCGGAATGGCTGGCCATATAAAGCCTGCCGTCCGCGCCGATGGCCGCATCTTCGGGGCCAAATTCACCGTTCAGCGCAATGCGGTCCATGGCTTGTAGGGCTGTGTTGGGGGAAAACGCCCCTGTGTATCCCTGATTTTGCGGCGCGTCCCATGGCTGCGGATCAATAGGGACGGGCCAAAGCGTCAGATACAACGCCCCCGCCCCCAAAAGAACGGCACTTGCTTTTAAGACAGGTTTCAACATGTGATCAATCTCCGATCCAACGGCCAAGAAAGCGGCCCTTGACCATCCACGACAGCCCAAACGCCCATAGCGCGGCAGCTTCTACCCAGAAGGTGACATTGTACAGGTTCCACCACGTCGGTTTGAACACAAAACTAACGGCCAACGCCCCAATAGATACAATCATCACAGTGCCCATGGCATAGTAAAGCGCGTTGCGGATGCGTTTTGTCTGGGTCAGGCTCCCATCGCTGTTCTTTTGATGCGGATCTGCGGCGGTGAACACAAACAGCGCAAACCACGCGAGAAACACAAAAAGGGTCGCGGCGCTTAGATAGTGCAAGCTGTCTGCGAACGAGAAAAGCGCGAAAGGCGTCACCAAATCCGGCAGGGCAGTGGCGTCGCCCGCGCCTTGCGTAAAGGCCATGATAGGACGGGCCAGAAACGTCGGATCGTCACAGCCATCGCCGCTTGTGGGAAACAGGGCGACACCGATGGCCGCGATCCCGGCCAGACCGGACAACCGCTTTTCGGCGCCCTTTGCGTCTTCGCCCTGATAGACCAGCAAGTACCCCCCGATGAACACGAGTGTGCCGATGAAAATACTGCCCAGAAATGGCGAATAGTAGGTGTGGCTGATGGAATCGCGGAAGCAGGCAGGCGGAATGCCGGGAATGGGACCGGTGAATGTTTGATAGTGGGCACCAACAATCATCACAAAGGGCAGACATAAGGCCAAAAGGCCAACAACAAAGGCCAGCTTCTTTGAACTGATTGCAGCATATCCGTTGTGATCGGGGGCTTGTTGGTAGCGGTGGCTGCTTGTTTGAAAAAGGGACATGGGCAAACTCGTTTGTTAAATGCAGACAAGTTTACCCATTTTACTCAGTTTGGCGAGTGTCGCGTTCTATACGGCTGTCGATTGAACCACCGCGGAACGGTTTAGACCAACCGCGACACATCCTTGGCGGCCCGTACAAAGTCGCGGAACAAGGGGTGCGGATCGAAAGGCTTGGATTTCAATTCGGGGTGGAATTGTACGCCAATAAACCATGGGTGATCCGGCCATTCCACGATTTCGGGCAAAGAGCCATCCGGGGACATGCCCGAAAAGCGAAGTCCGGCCTTTTCAAGCTGTTCTCGGTAGGCAATGTCGACTTCGTAACGGTGCCGGTGACGTTCGTCGATGGCGGTTTTTCCGTAAACTTCGGCCACTTTGGACCCGGCCATAAGCGTCGCATCATAGGCACCCAGGCGCATGGTGCCGCCTTTGTCGTCGCCTACTTTGCGGCTGACTTTGGCATTGCCCTGAACCCATTCCTTGAGGTGATAGACCACGGGTTCAAAGCGTTTTTTCCCTGCTTCGTGGTCAAATTCTTCCGAGCCCGCAGTCTTGATACCCGCCACATTTCGTGCAGCTTCAATGACGGCCATTTGCATGCCCAGACAGATGCCCAGATAGGGGACGTTGCGTTCGCGGGCAAATTGCGCCGCTTTGATTTTGCCTTCGGTGCCGCGTTCGCCAAATCCACCAGGGACAAGGATTGCTTGAAATCCTTCCAGCTTGGTGGCCACGTCGTCCGATTTGTCGAACACTTCGGCATCGACCCATTCCACGTTGACCTTCACGCGGTTGGCCATGCCGCCATGGGTCAGCGCCTCTTTTATGGATTTGTAGGCGTCTTCCAACTGCGTGTACTTGCCCACAATCGCCACGTTCACTTCGCCTTCCGGATTGTTCACGCGGTCCGACACATCGCGCCACACGCTAAGGTCCGGCTTGGGCGCAGGCGAGATTTGAAAGGCATCCAGAACAGCCTGATCCAACCCTTGGGCGTGATAAGCCAATGGCGCATCATAGATCGACGGCAGATCATAAGCTGCCACCACTGATTCCTTGCGCACATTGCAGAACAATGCAATTTTCTCGCGCTCTTTTTCGGGGATCGGGTGTTCGGAGCGGCACACAAGAATATCCGGCGCGATGCCGATGGATTGCAATTCCTTTACAGAGTGCTGGGTCGGTTTTGTTTTCAATTCACCGGATGCTGCAAGGTAAGGCAGCAACGTCAGATGCATGAAGATACACTGCCCACGCGGCTTGTCGTGGGAAAACTGACGGATGGCTTCAAAGAAGGGCAACCCTTCGATATCGCCAACGGTGCCGCCGATTTCGCACAACATAAAGTCCACATCATCACCGCCAACATTCAGGAAGTCTTTGATTTGGTTGGTGACATGGGGGACGACTTGGATCGTTTTCCCCAGATAATCGCCGCGCCGTTCTTTTTCGAGAACCGTGGAATAAATGCGGCCGGAACTGACGGAATCAGTGTTTTGTGCAGGCACCCCGGTGAAGCGTTCGTAATGGCCCAGATCCAGGTCGGTTTCTGCACCATCGTCGGTCACAAACACTTCGCCATGTTCAAACGGTGACATCGTGCCGGGATCCACGTTCAGGTAAGGATCAAGTTTGCGCAAACGTACCGAAAAGCCACGGGCTTGCAGCAAAGCCCCCAAGGCGGCAGATGCCAGCCCTTTGCCCAATGAGGATACAACACCACCGGTGATGAAAATATATCGTGCCATATGCAGGGTCGCTCCCGTGTGCGTCAAACGTAAGATGTGGGCTGAATAGGCAGCCGCAATCCACTGCGAAGTTCGCAGTATCACGGGATTTAAGCCTAACAGGATTCGGATCGGTGAAGCAAGGCAAACCGCAACATCCTGTTACAGGTTTTTGCCTGACCTCAAGGTATAGGTTTAGTCAGCAGATGGCACCAAAGGTGCGTTTTCGCCTTCTGAGGGTGGAAGCAGATCATCGACACCGGGAAGGCCGGGTGCTTCTGCACCAGCTTGTGAAGGTGTGACCCCCAAGCGGTCTACAACAGACGATCCAGACGCATTCTGCGCAGCAATGATCGTTAGGGATACCGACGTGATGATAAACCCAACGGCCAAGATCCATGTGAACTTTGCCATCGGTGACGCAGGTGGGCGTCCCGACATATTGCCACCGCCGCCGCCGCCCATGCCAAGCCCGCCGCCTTCAGAGCGTTGAACCAGCACGATGCCGACCAACCCCAAGGATAGGATAAGATGGATGATAAGGACGACGTTTTCCATAAGGAACCTGACTTCGGTTAAGCGCTTCGCGGGGTATCTATGCAAGTTTGCGCGATGGGGCAAGTGGGCGATTGCCAAAGGGTGCGTCTTTTGTGTGGCTTGGGCTGGACAGCGTGACCGCACCGCGCCATGGTCGCGGCATGCCACATGACCATTCTGACCACGATCACCCGCATGCACTGTTGCCCTCTGACCCCGCGTTGCGCGTCAAGGCACTGGAAACGATCTTGACGCAAAAGGGTCTGATTGATCCTGCAGCGCTGGATGAGATCATCGAAACCTACGAAACCAAGATCGGCCCGCGCAACGGTGCCGAAGTCGTTGCTCGGGCTTGGATCGATCCGGCCTTTCGGGAAGCCTTGCTTGAAGATGCCACAAAAGTAGTTTCCGAATTGGGGTTTTACGGTCGGCAAGGTGAACACATGGTCGCTGTCGAGAACACCAAAGATGTGCACAATATGGTCGTTTGCACATTGTGTTCGTGCTACCCGTGGCCGCTGCTTGGAATTCCGCCGGGGTGGTACAAATCAGACGCTTATCGGGCGCGTGCGGTGCGCGAACCGCGCAAGGTTCTGGCAGAATTCGGAATTACGTTGCCGGAAGACACTGCGATACGTGTTTGGGATTCCACCGCCGAAGTCCGGTATCTGGTTGTTCCGATGCGTCCCGAAGGCACCGAAGAAATGGCGCAGTCAGAACTTGTGGAGCTGATCAGTCGCGACAGCATGATCGGCACTGGATTGGCAGGCCAGACATGACCCGCGTTCATGATATGGGGGGGCGCTTCGGGGATGGCGTCATTGCCCAAGACGCGCAAGATGCCCCAGTCTTCCACGAAGACTGGCATGCACGTGCGTTGGCACTGACACTGGCAGCGGGTGGTTTGGGGCAATGGAATATCGACATCAGCAGACACGCCCGCGAATGTTTGCCACCCATAGATTATGCGCGGTTTTCGTACTATGAAAAGTGGATGGCCGGACTTGCAGGCTTGCTTGTCGATACAGGCGTCGTGACCCGGGCTGAACTCGCAGAGGCGCGCGGCCAAGGCGAAAGCACGTGGGCTGACAAACGGCTGAAAGCGGAAAACGTGGCGGGTGTTCTGGCATCTGGCGGGCCCGCCGACAGACCAAGCGACATTCCAGTGGCCTTCAAACCTGCGGACCAAGTGAGAACGCGCAAGATAACCGGCAACCGGCTTGTCGACGGTGGGCACACGCGGCTGCCAGCTTATGCCGCTGGGGCCGTCGGGCGGATTTTGCGGGTGCATGGGACACATATCTTGCCCGACAGCAGCGCCCATCGCTTGGGCGACGGGGCAGAGCCACTCTATGCCGTAGCCTTCGCCGCATCAGAGCTTTGGGCAAATCCCGAACACCCCAAAGACGAGGTGGTCTTGGATCTTTGGCAAAGCTATCTGGAGCCGGCATGACGCAACCGGAGCCCGTATTTGAAACCCCATGGCATGCGCAGCTCTTTGCACTGACGGTGCATCTGAACGAAGCAGGGCATTTTGTCTGGGCCGATTGGGCGGACCGGTTCGGGGCCACGCTAAAACGGCATGGGGTGAA
Source organism: Ascidiaceihabitans sp. (assembly GCF_039986515.1). Classification (NCBI taxonomy): domain Bacteria; kingdom Pseudomonadati; phylum Pseudomonadota; class Alphaproteobacteria; order Rhodobacterales; family Paracoccaceae; genus Ascidiaceihabitans; species Ascidiaceihabitans sp. The sequence goes on from NZ_JBDWQO010000007.1 coordinate 37,566, forward strand.
CAAGAACCTGAACGGCGGGGACGACTATTTCAAAGCGTGGCTTGAAACGCTTGAAACATATCTCGACCAGACCGGGGCGGCAGCATCGGCTGAGGTGGAAAGGACGCGGGACGCTTGGGCAGAGGCCTATCAAACCACGGCCCACGGGGCGCCGGTCAAGTTACCAGTCAAGTCTTAGGGGACAAAAACGCCCCCTTGTTCATCTCGCCAATGAAACCTCGGGGTTTGGGGCAGCGCCCCAATCGGGCATTTATTCGCGCGAAAACAGACCCGCTTTAAACAAAAAACGTTGCCAAGCGCCCTTTTGTGGCCACAAGCGGCGCTTGCGCCGCGCCGTGCCCGCCAGCCTGTTGAATTCATGCACGTCGATGATTTTTTCCGCGCACCCACAACCCTCTGCGTTCGCGACTTGGGTATAGTAAAATTTTGTGAAATCTTCAGGACGTTTCGCAATTCTACTCATCCACGTCGTCCATATCAGCCTGACCAGAAAGGGTGCGGCGCACATGGCTCCAACTTAGACCGATTCCCAAAACCACGGACAGGGCAACCAGACCCAACCAGGTGTTCGATCCGGGGTTCTCCAAATTGAGCAGCCCAAAATCATAAAGCACCCATAAAATTGCACCAACCAGCGCCAGGACCAATCCCATGCCAAAAGCCCCGATCGATCGAAGTGTGGCGCGCAGGTATATGATGTAGCCCACCAACAAGAGCAGTCCGGCCAAGACGGCCACGGACAATTGGGCGCTGCCGTTGTCAGAAACCCACGTAATATAGTTGTACGGGGTCGGGTTATATGTGGCGGCCAGCAACACAAAGGCGCAAACCCAACGCAAAAGAAAACCCATAAAACACTCCATTCATCTGTTCGCTGAACCTGCCTGTTCTGGCGCCGCGTGTCCAGATGGTGCGACCAATGTGGGTTTCGGGCATATTTCTGGTTTCGCCCTGCGCCTTGCGTGGGTATACCGACGCGGGTTTGATCAAAGACTCAGCGAATGAAGGACGAAAAGCCATGGCGAATGTTGTTGTTGTCGGTGCCCAATGGGGTGACGAAGGAAAAGGCAAAATTGTCGATTGGCTGTCAGAGCGCGCCGATGTGATTGCGCGGTTCCAAGGTGGACACAACGCGGGTCACACGCTGGTCATTGATGGCAAGGTCTATAAGCTGAACGCGCTGCCGTCCGGTGTCGTGCGCGGTGGGAAACTGTCGGTCATCGGCAACGGCGTTGTCCTTGATCCGTGGCATTTGCTGAATGAAATCAAAACGATCCGCGAACAGGGCGTTGAAATTACACCCCAGACACTGATGATTGCGGAAAACACGCCATTGATCTTGCCGATCCACGGCGAATTGGACCGTGCCCGCGAAGAGGCGTCGTCGAAGGGCACCAAAATCGGCACAACAGGGCGCGGCATCGGGCCAGCCTATGAGGATAAAGTGGGCCGTCGGTCTGTGCGCGTCGCTGATCTTGCCGACGCAGCCACGCTGGAAGCCCGCGTGGACCGCGCCTTGCAGCACCATGATCCTCTGCGTAAGGGCCTTGGCATTGATCCAATCGATCGCGACGCACTTGTGGCGCAGCTGAAGGAAATTGCACCAGCCATTTTGGAATATGCAGCACCGGTTTGGAAGGTTCTTGGCGAAAAGCGTAAAGCGGGCAAACGTATCTTGTTTGAAGGCGCACAAGGCGCATTGCTGGACATTGATTTCGGCACATACCCGTTTGTGACATCGTCTAACGTCATCGCAGGTCAAGCCGCCACAGGCGTCGGTCTTGGACCGACATCCATCGATTTTGTTCTGGGCATCGTCAAAGCCTACACAACCCGTGTCGGTGAAGGCCCATTCCCAACAGAATTGGACGACGCCGACGGTCAACGCCTGGGCGAACGCGGACATGAATTTGGCACAGTGACAGGGCGCAAACGCCGGTGTGGCTGGTTCGATGCCTGCTTGGTGCGACAAACATGCGCGACATCAGGTGTGTCCGGTATCTCACTGACAAAGCTGGATGTTTTGGACGGCTTCGAGACATTGAAGATCTGCACAGGCTACATGCTGGACGGCAAGGCATTGGATTACCTGCCCACGGCCGCGGATGAACAGGCCCGTTGCACGCCCGTCTATGAAGAAATCTCAGGCTGGTCGGAAAGCACCGAGGGCGCGCGGTCTTGGGCGGACCTGCCTGCGCAAGCTATCAAATATGTACGTCGCATCGAAGAGTTGATTGAATGTCCTGTGGCCCTAGTTTCCACTTCACCGGAACGCGAAGACACGATCCTTGTGACGGATCCGTTCGCCGATTGAAAAGGGAACTCTATGGCGTTGTCATATAAAGCACGCAGGCGCTGGGCGCTGGTCGTTTTGTTGGTTGGACTGCCGGTTTACATCATTATGTGCACGGTCGTGATGGCGTGGTTGACCGGTGAAGGCGACGCACCGTTGCCGTTTTTGGTGCAATTGTTGATCTACATCGGGTTGGGTGTGGTTTGGGCCGTGCCTTTGCGCAAGATTTTCAAAGGCGTGGGGCAGGCGGACCCCGATCAGCAAGGCTGATCTTTCAGCTTTGCGAAAACCCGCGACCCAGTGCGCGCCACCCCAAAACACCAACAAGGACCGCGCCAGCAGAGGCCACGTAGAATGGCAGAACCAAAGCGGCATCGCGTGTAAAAACGGTTTCACCCCACCGCACGATCAAACCCGACAAGATTAGACCGATGGGCATCAAGCCCCACGCCAACATGCGGTACAAACTGTTGACCCGCCCCAACAAAACATCCGGAATACTGCGTTGGCGGTAGCTGACAGAGACTGTGTTCCACGTGAGGCCGGAAAACTCGAATACCATGATCATCGCAGCAAGGCTTAGCCAATTTGGCGCATATGCGAACCCGAAAAAGCAGGGTGCTGACACCACCAAACAGACTTGTGCAGTGCGCATCGGCCCGTACCGTTTTATGATGGTTTCGGCTACAAAACCCGCGGCAATGCCACCAACAGCGCCAGCGGCCAACAAAAGGCCGTAGGCTGTGGCGCCTAAATTCAGGTTTTCCTGAACATGTAGAACAAGCGCTATCGCAGACATCTGAAAAAGCAGGTTCCAAGCCCCGGTGATCCACGCCATAGACCGCAACAACGGTGACCTCCGCAGGAAATCGAACCCTTCTTTCAGCTCTGATCGCCAGTTTGGGGCGGACTGCATTTCCGGCTTAAACGCGCCTTTTATCGGCCAAACCAGCCACAACGCTGCTACATAGGCCACTGCATTCAAAGCAAATGGCATGGGAATAATCGTCGCAATCAAAAATGCGCCCAAGGCTGGGCCGATCAGTGAATTCCCGACCAATTCGACACTCCATAGCCTGCCATTTGCAGCCTCTAGGCGTTCATGCGGAACAAGGCTTGGCAGCATGGTTTGGGCGGCATTGTCACGAAAAACCTCTGCACTGCCTACCAAAACCGCTGATAATAACAGCATATAGAACAAGCCGGGTTGCGCCAAACCGGTCTGAGGGGCGTCAGCCAGCGGCATCGCAAGAACCACCGCAACTGTGGCCGCTGCAAAGCCAAATGCGCGCAACACATCCATAGCTACAATCAGCCGGTGTCGATCCACGCGGTCGGTTATGACCCCTGCTGGCAATGCGAAAACGAACCACGGCAAGCGCAACGCGACTGGCATTAACGCGATCAGAAATGCATCGCGTGTCAGCAAAGTGGCCATCCAGGCCCACACGACAGTGGCAACGCCGTCTGCCAGATTGGTCAATCCTGCAGCTGCGACAAAGCGTGAAAACGGAGAGAGCGGGAGAATATGTTTCATACAGGTCCAGTTGGAGGATGAAGCATGGTTGAGGTCAAGGGCAAACGTGCTTCTGCGCGTGCATCGTTTGATGGAACGATGTGTCGCCCCTTCGTGCAACTGCACATTTGTGATTTTGCATGAAAGGCGTCATGCGCGTTCAGCATTAAAAAAGGGTGACGCCCGAGCAGAGGCGTCACCCTTTTGGGTCAGATGCTGCTGGCCGGCGTTAGCCTGCCGCGCGCGCATCCGGTCGGTAGCCGATGTCGCCTGTCACAGCAAAGCGACCACCTTTGATCTTTTCGATCTTACCAGCACGCAAAAGCTGGCCGAAAGAACGCAGACCATCTTCGCGGCTGAACTCTTCCTTTTCCACCTGACGCACTTTGTTCATCAACTGTGGGCGCGAAAATTGGTCGCGGCCTTCGATGAAGGACATATAAGATGCCGCGGCTTCCAAAAGATCGGGTAGTTTCACGGCACCCAATTCCGAAGCGTAGTCAGCAAAGCTATCTGCATCACCGCTGGCGATTTCGGGAGTTGACGCAACCCGGCGTGGCTGCACAGGCCCACGCAGATCCGTTTGCGGGGTATCGACACGTTGCTCTGCCACCAGTTTCAAAGGGGCAGGGCGCGGCGTTGTGTCGGGACGTTCCGACCGGGACCCACCATTGGCAGAAGGGCGGCGCGGTTTGACGGCTTTGGCCAGATCAGTGCGATACGCCACTTCTTGTTTTTCGCTGTCTTCGGCCACAAGCCCGCCGTCAGCTTTTTGGGCGGCAACCGCAGCACGCAAATGCGCAAAGGCTTCGCGATTTTGTGCCCCTTCTGCATCGTCCATCTCGGCGTCTGTTTGGGCCATAAGGCGCGACACATCTTCGTCAGGATTGCTTTCCGCCGCGATGTCAGCCTGCGTTTCGAGGGTTGCGTCCAATGCAATGTCCAAGTCTGACACAGCATCCTCGGACGGCGCAGTTTCCGCTTCGACCTGTGCCAGTTCACGCATCAGGTCGTCTTCGTCTTCGGGTGACAATGAACTTGGGCCAAGGTCCTCTTCGACTTCTTCAAGGTCACCTTCCGCAATAGCCTTTTCAAGATCGGCACGCTTTACCTTGATTACGCGGGCAACACGGCGTGGTGGAGCGGCTTTATTCGGGGCTTGAACGATCTCATCTTGTGCCTGTGCGCCATCCTCAGGCGCTGCGTCAAAGATGTTGTCGGATGCATCTGTAACCGCACCCATGGTGTCGTTAAGCATCGCGTCCAGATCGTCGTCGTCATCTGCATCGGTTTCGGCAACTTCGTTTGCGTCAAAGCTGCTTTCCAACCCTGCCAGAATAGCAGAAATATCATCATCGCCGTCCAGATCATCACTGTCTGTTTGCGTGGCTTCGGTTTTTGTTTCTGCAACCTGATCAGACGCGTCTTCCGTCTGTGTTTCTGGCATCTGAGCGCCAGGTGCGCTTACCGCAGCCATTTCATCGGCAGCCAAAGCAGCTTCAATATCTGCCAATGCGTCACCTACGATGTCGTCATCTTCAGACGCTGTCGCGTCTACTTGGATGTCATCATCGTCTGCCCTGTCATATTGCCCATCATATTCCAAACCGCCATCCACGTCCGCGGCGTCGGGTGTATCCGACACAACGCCAGCTTCAGCGTGTTCATCTTCGGAATAGTCATCATCATCGTCAGAGCTGGTTTCCGCGCTGGAGACAACGGCGCGAATGCGTTCCAGTTTGGCCGCGATGCTGTCTGCGTGTGGCACGATGCCAGCGACAACCGCTGCTTTATCAATGCCCGCATCGCCCAGATTTTCAAAGTTCGCTTCATCAGCGTCTTCAACGCTGCTTTGGGCGAAGAAGGCGTCTGCTTCAGGCAATTCCGCAGCGAGATCGCGGGCGGGAGGTGTGGTTTCGTCTTCAGCTTCATCGGCGGACACGTCGATTTGTGTCGCAGCCAGAATTTCAGCATCGTGAGCTGTGCGTGCGGCTTCATCAATCTGATCTTGTTCAGCCTGCCGCGCTGCAGCTTCTGCTTCCACGCGTGCTGTTTCTGCATCCGCTTCAGCCTGCGCGTCGGCGGCACGTTGTACTTCTGCAGCGGCGCTTTCGTCAGCCAGACGTTTCGCTTCAATCTGTGCCTGAACTGCGTCGGCTTGTGCACGCATTTCTTGTGCACGCATTTCGTCGGCACGCAATTCCTGGGCCTGCATTTGCGCGGCTTGCACGGCGTCTGCATCTGCAGTGTCGTCGTGTGGAGTATCGCTGTCTGCGATCGCTACGGGGTCCGTGGCGCTTAGAACAATCTTTCCCTTGTCCTCGCGGGCTTCCACCCGTCGCGAAATTTCTTTTTCGGCAATACGCGCCAGCATTTCTGCATCGGGTATTGGGGGTTCAGCCCCGAAATAGCGGTCATCAGACGCCAGATCGCGAAAATACTCCGCGATTGCTTTCATGGTGCCAAATGAATCATCAAATCCTTCCAACGTGCACGAAAAGGTGCCGTAGGAAACTGTCAAAATTTTATTGTTACTCATCATAGGATGCTCGTCCTCTGCGGTGGTGCAGTCATTCGTTTACCCTGTTTGGTCGGGCGAAAGCGGCCCGAATCTGTGCCTAGGACGGTATCATTTCTAGGCGACAATGTGGCCAGTTTCCTAAATTGTGTTTAATACACTCCAAATGGATATAATTGTTCACAGTTTAGAGCCAGTCATGCTGGTCGGAGGCGGTCCGGTCGGTGAAAGCGATCTTTCGCAGGTGCTTACCATTGCGCCTACGATTGTGGCCGCGGATGGCGGCGCGGTGCCGGTCATAGAGGCGGGATTGATGCCCTACGCTGTGACAGGTGACTTTGATTCTTTGCCAAAACCCCTGCGCGACGCGCTACCAGATGGGCTGTTACACCATACACCTGACCAGAATTACACCGATTTTGACAAAGCGCTTCGCTTGATTGACGCGCCTGTAGTTGTGGCGGTCGGTTGCATGGGCGGGCGCGTGGATCATCAGCTTGCGGCTTTCCACAGCCTTGTTGCGCGCTGCAATCATCGCTGCGTTTTGGTGGGCCCAGAGGAAATCGTTTTCCACTGCCCCAAACACATAGACCTTCCGACACAGGCGGGGGATGTCGTGTCATTGTTTCCGATGGCCCGTGTGACGGGGCGTTCAGATGGGTTGAAATGGCCGATTGAGGGGCTTGATTTCGCACCGGACGTGTTTGTGGGCACCTCTAACAGGGCTACAGGCCCAAGTGCACTGCATATGGACGTACCGGGGATGTTGGTGATTTTACCCCGCCGCATGTTGGCGCAAGTCACACAGAGACTGGCTGATTTGCCTCAGCTCGCGCAGTGGCCCGCTCGCGCAGCACAATATACAGACCCGCCCCAATCGTAATCGCAATGCCGATGCTGGCGAGAGTGTTGGGCAGGTCCTTGAACACCAGGAAACCGATCAGGGTCGCAATTGGAATTTCCAGATACTGCATCGGCGCCAGTGTGGCGGACGGCGCGTAGCGTAACGACCATGTCATCAATAGATGTGCCAAAGTGCCCAATGTACCAATCGCAAACAGAAGGCTCATTTCACGCGTGTCCGGCGTAATGAGCGTCAACGCAGGCACGTCGACGGACTGCGTTAGAAACAACACTGGTCCCACTATGCAAACAGCCATCACACCACTGACGGCTTGCAGTCCAATCGGGTCCGTCTGTTTGGCGATCTTTCGTGTGACCAACATGAAGACTGCGAAATTCACCGCAACCCCCATAGGCAAAAGCGCCGGCCATCCGACCTCTGCAAAGCTGGGCTGCACAACAAACAAAGTGCCTACAAAGCCCACAAGACATGCAATGACCCGACGTCGTCCGACTTCTTCGCCCAAATAGTATTTGCCCAAAAGCAGCATCAAGAAGGGCATAATGAATGCGATGGCCACCGCATCGGCTAAAGGCAGATAATGTAAGGCGCGAAACATCATACCGATACCCGCAATGTGCAATACCGTGCGCAAGAATGTCAGTTTCAGGACCATTCCGGATATGCGCCACGCGCGTTTGGTCGCCAACACAAGCGGAATAAGAAGAACGGCCTGAACGGCAAATCGCATCAGAATAAGCTGCCCCAAAGGTACGGTTTCCCCTAGTAGCTTCGCCACGGCGTCACCAACCGGTGCTACGATGCAAAAGCCGAGCATTAGGATCACGCCTAATAGGGGTTTGTCTTGGGTCATGCTACGGACCCTAGTTCGCGGGTTTAGGTAAGGCAACGCAGCACTTGCAACGCACGGTGGTATGTTTTGGTGAGGGTCTGACGCTATATGGCGTCAACTTGCTATCAGCTTTGTCTGACTGCGCGCGTGCGGACCCGCGCAGCGCGGGCCGCGCCTGTAGCGGCTAAAGCCACAACAATTGATGATATTGGGCCTGACCATGGGGCTACGTGATGCGAAAACACACAGCCACGTTGGTTAATCCTGTGGCAGGTAAAACCCGTTACGTTCCATTGCGCCCATAAGGGTGTAGTTCAAATCGGGAAACGTCTCGCGGAGCTTTTCTTCGTAAGCGCGGTGTTGCCAGTCTTTGGTGGCTTCCAGCACCAGCAACGGCGCGTTTTTTGCGATGATGCGCTGCGCCCCCAAAACCGCTGGCCATTCGTGTCCTTCTACATCCAGATGCAGCACGGACACTTTCCGTGTTTTTGGCACCAAATCATCCAATGGGGTCACTGCGACTTCGATGGTTTGGCCTTCGGCGGCTTCTTCAACGATTGTGGACATGCCACCCAGAATGCGCCCTTTGGACGAGGTAATCTGCAGGTGCAATGTGTCTGCTTTTTCGCCAACTGCAACAGGGTGCAGTTTAACGTTCTGAATGTTGTTCATCTTCAGTGTCGTGGTCGAGGCGTCAAAGCTGTCGGGGTTTGGTTCAAACGAATGTACCTGACGCTTTCCTGCTGCTTGGGCTAATGCAGGCATGAAATCCCCGATAAAGCACCCGCCTGAAATGATGTCACCGTCGCCAGCGAACTTGCGGATCAGGGCGATCGTGTTGGGTTCATTCACTTCGCCCTTCAGCAAAATACGCGAAACTTCGCGTTTTTTGTACTGCTCAGGAATACAGTAGAACCCGTATTGGTTGACGGCTCTTAGCATGATGCTCTCCCACTCTGCCTTGGCTGTGCGCTTTTGGATGGTCTGCGCAGTTCTTTTGCGCAAACTCTAGGGCGTGTTTTCATCGCAAACCAGTGGGGACGTCACTTTAGAAGCGTGCGTTGCAAATCAGCAATTGGGAACGTTGACGGCAAGCCCTCCAAGGGAGGTTTCTTTGTACTTCTCTGACATATCCATGCCGGTCTGGCGCATTGTTTCGATGCAAGCATCGAGCGGCACAAGGTGGGTGCCGTCGCCGCGCAGGGCCAAAGACGCCGCAGACACGGCTTTGATCGCACCTAACCCGTTGCGTTCGATGCAGGGCACTTGCACAAGGCCGCGCACCGGGTCACAGGTCATGCCCAGATGGTGTTCCAACGCGATCTCAGCTGCATTTTCCACTTGTTCCGGTGTGCCACCCATGGCCGCACATAGGCCAGCCGCGGACATTGCGGCTGCACTGCCCACTTCTGCCTGACAGCCCGCTTCTGCCCCTGAAATGGAGGCGTTGAACTTGACCAGCCCGCCAATTGCGGCAGCAGTTAACAAGAAGTCTTCAACATGTGCGTCGGACGCACCGGGCACATGGTCAAGGTAATAGCGCAATGTGGCGGGCAAAACGCCAGCGGCCCCATTGGTCGGGGCAGTAACCACTTGGCCACCCGCCGCGTTTTCTTCGTTCACGGCCATGGCGTAAACGCTCATCCAGTCGTTGATGGTGTGGGGGGCTTGCTGGTTCAAACCGCGTTCGGCTTGCAAAGCGTCATGGATGCCTTTGGCGCGACGTTTGACCGACAAACCACCGGGCAGAATGCCATCGGTGTGCAGCCCGCGATTGATGCAATCGTTCATCACTTGCCACAGACGGGCGGTGCCCTTTTTCAATGTGTCGGCGCCGCCCCGCGACACTTCGTTGGCGCGTTTCATTGCGGCGATGGATTTGCCGGACTGGGCCGCCATGTCCAGCATTTCCGCAGCAGATTTGAAAGGGAAGGGCACAGGCGATCCTTCATCGGTGTCTTTACCGGCCGCCAATTCGCTTTCGGTCATCACAAACCCGCCGCCTATGGAATAGAACACTTCGCGCAGGGTCACATCGCCTTGGGCGTCGGTGGCCATCAGGATCATGCCGTTGGCATGGCCGTCCAGTTTGGTGTCGTAGTCAAAGATCATGTCTTTTGCCGGATCAAAAGCCAACGGCGGCAGATCGGGCGGGGTTAAGGTGTGGGTGTCGTCCAAAGCCGTCAGGGCCGCCTCGGCGCGGTCATTGTCATAGGTGTCGGGCAAAAAGCCGGCTAAGCCCAGGATCGTGGCGCGGTCGGTGGCATGGCCCACGCCTGTAAACGCCAAGGATCCGTGCAGCGACGCGCGCACACCGGAGAACTCAAAGGGCGACGCCCGCATCATATCCAGAAACCGTGCGGCGGCGACCATCGGACCCATAGTGTGTGACGAGGACGGGCCAATGCCCACTTTGAACATCTCGAAGACAGATAGGAACATATTAAAGGGCGCTTCCGTGTTTTGGTGTTGCGGGACGAGGTGCGGTAAAGGGCTGAGAACCCAAACCTTCGGTGTCCTCCAAATTGCGCACTTCGGGTTGCTTTTCAAGGTGGGCGCACAGCGCGTTGAGGTTCGGATAATCTGCCAGACGAAACCACGACCGGTCTGTGTCGTTCGGATACACCGCAGGCCAGCGCAGCAGGGCGGCAACATAATAATCAAGTGCACCGGGGGTGTCTTGTCCCAGCCAGTTGTGCGGCGTGTCTGCAACTGTGTTTAACGTCTGGAACTGTGCCACAAGCGCCTTTTGCAGCCCGAGACGCAAAGCGGATTGGCCTGCTGCGCCTTCGATATATTTCTCAGGGTAGAATGTCATGCGCAGGGCAGGGTGCACCGTGTTCGACAAATAGAACAGCCATTTCAGGAACGCGCCGCGCGCCGGATCACCGGGGGCGGGGCCGATGGTGCCGTGTGTGTCGGTCAACCACAACAAGATCGCACCTGTTTCAAAAATGGGCCCCTGCGGGGTTTCAAGCGTTGGAATAAGCCCGCTAGGGTTGATCTTCAGATAGGCAACACTGCGTTGCGCTGCTGTGCTGCGGTCCACCAATACGGTGTCGTAGTCGACCCCCAACCGTTCAAGGGCCATGCGGATAATCAGTGACGCATTGTCGGGGGCATAGTGTAAGATGTAGCTCATGAGGTATGCATAAAGCGATTGTGCCTGTGCTATTGGACGCTTTGCGACGGGGTGTGCCTTGATTAAGACGTTTGCAGCGCGTGTTAGGGTTTGTTTGAGTAATTGGAACTAGAAAGACGCAATTGGCCGCGCAAAGGCTGTGACGCGCAGGGTGGTCTTTACCCTCGCCAGCAGGGGCGCGGTTTTCTATAAGGTTTTCAAATACACTCAGGGGAGTCGGCACATGTCCGGAGAACTATCGCCCATCGACAAGGCCAAATTTGTGGCGGCCAAACGTGCGGCTGACTACGTTGAAGATGGTATGCGGGTGGGGCTTGGGACCGGATCAACAGCGGCTTGGCTGGTGCGTTGCCTGGGCGATCAGGTCAAAAACGACGGCCTCAGGATCAAGGGCGTGCCCACCTCTACCCGTACCGCCCAATTGGCCCGTGAAGTTGGTATCGAGGTCATTTCCTTGGATGAAGCCAAATGGTTGGACCTGACCATTGACGGCGCGGATGAATTTGATGGCGACCTGAATTTGATCAAGGGCGGCGGCGGTGCGTTGCTGCAAGAGAAGATCGTGGCCACGGCATCCGATCAAATGGTCGTGATCGCCGACGTCGGCAAGGAAGTGGAAACTTTGGGGGCGTTTCCCCTGCCCATAGAGGTCATCCCGTTCGGCTGGCAAACCACGCAGGCCCTGATCGAAGAAACCCTTATTTCCATAGATGTTCTGGGCCGGCAAGCGACCCTGCGAATGAACGGCGACAGGCCCTTTATCACCGACGAAGGCAACCACATTCTGGACCTGCATCTGAACCGCATTGGCAACGCCCGCCAGCTCTCTATGGTGATAAACCAGATGCCGGGGGTGGTTGAAAACGGATTGTTTATCGATATCTGTGACGCCGTTGTCATCGGCTATGGTGACGGACGCGTGGAAGTGCGCGACATCAATGAAGGTACTGTGGAAACGGATCGACTCGACTTTGTAGAAAGCGACAATCTGTTTTCCGATTTGGCGGACTGATTTTATGGAACGCAATCGTTTTGCTGGCACGCCGGATGCATCTAAACGCCTTCCGTCAGCTTGAATTTATCTAGAAGTAGGACCCTGAACATGAACTTTGATTTTGATCTTTTCGTCATTGGTGGCGGATCAGGGGGCGTGCGTGCGGCCCGTGTTGCGGCTGGAGAAAATGGCGCAAAAGTCGGATTGGCGGAAGAAAGCCGGTATGGTGGCACCTGTGTTATTCGCGGCTGTGTGCCCAAAAAGCTCATGGTGTTTGCGTCCGGCTATGCCGGGATCGAAGCGGAAGCAGGCGCTTATGGTTGGGATGTCACTTTGGGCGATTTCAACTGGGACCGCTTCAAAGTCAAACTGCACGCGGAACTGGACCGTCTGGAAGGCATCTACCGCCGTTTGCTGTCCAATTCCGGCGTGGAAACATTTGATCAACGCGCCACAGTCAAAGACGCGCACACCGTCGTTCTGGCCGATGGCACCGAAAAAACCGCCAAACACATTCTGGTCGCAGTAGGTGGGCGCCCAACACGTCCCGACACGCCGGGTGCGGAGCTTGGTATCGTGTCCGACGATTTGTTCGATCTGCCCGAATTGCCCAAGTCGATCCTGATTGTCGGCGGTGGATACATCGCATCAGAATTTGCGGGGGTGTTGAATGGGTTGGGCACAAAAGTGACCCAGTTCTATCGCGGAGATCAGATTTTGCGCGGCTTTGACGATGAAGCCCGTGGGTTGGTTGCCGAGCAGATGATCGAAAAAGGCATTGATCTGCAAGTGAACACCAATGTCGCGGACATGGAAAAGCGCGAGGGCGGCATTTGGGTCAAATCGACCAATGGTGACGAGGCTTTGTTTGACCAGGTGCTGTTCGCGACGGGCCGCGCCCCCAACACGGATGGTCTGGGCCTAGAAGCGCTGGGCGTTGCCTTGGACAAAGGCGGTGCCGTTGAGGTGACGCCCTATTCACAAACGGCTGTACCGTCGATCTACGCCATCGGTGACGTCACCAACCGCGTCAACCTGACGCCAGTTGCCATCCGTGAAGGCATGGCATTTGTCGAAACAGTCTTCAAAAGCAACCCCACCCCCGTGGACCATGATCTGATCCCGTCAGCCATCTTTACGCAGCCTGAAATGGGCACGGTCGGCATGGGCGAAGAAGAAGCCGCAGCCCTTGAACGGGTTGAGATTTACGCGACCACCTTCAAGCCGATGCAATCGTCCTTTGCAGGGCAACCGGACCGCGTGTTGATGAAGCTGGTGGTGTCTGAAGCCACGCGTAAGGTTTTGGGCTGTCACATCGTCGCACCGGCGGCCGGTGAAATGATCCAACTGGCGGGAATTGCCGTTAAAATGGGCGCCACAAAAGAGGATTTTGACCGTACCGTGGCTGTTCACCCGACAATGTCGGAAGAAATTGTAACGATGAAGACCCCGACACGGGTCGTGGGATGAAAACCAAGGGTCGGGCGGCTTGATTTCTTAGCATGAAAGCACAGGTAATACGTAGCAATTCACTGGACGTCGGGGCCAGCGTGTATATCGTACGCAATCTCGGCAAAGTATGAGGGAAGAACAACATATGGCTGGCAATTCAGGCGGTCCTTGGGGCGGCGGCGGCAATTCAGGGGGCAACTCTGGCGGCAATCGCGGCAACAATGGTGGTGGTCGTAACAACGGCGGCAACAATGGCGGTGGCAACAACGGGGGCCGTGGGCCCGAAGGCGAGGGGCCACAAATCCCTGAAATTGATGAGCTGATGAAAAAAGGCCAAGAACAGTTGCGCGTCCTGATGGGCGGCCGTGGCGGTGGCAATTCAGGTGGCGGTGGCGGTCGCGGTACTGGTGGCGGCGGTGGTCCTGCTCTGACACGCGGTACGATTGGCCTTGGCGCTGTGGCAGCCGTCGTACTCTGGGGGCTGTCCAGCTTCTATACCGTGCGTCCTGAACAGCAGTCGATCGAACTGTTTTTGGGTGAATTTTCCGCCATCGGCACAGAGGGTTTGAACTTTGCGCCTTGGCCACTGGTTAAAGCGGAAGTGTTCAATGTGACCACCAACCGCACCGAAACCATCGGCGTGGGCGGCAATCAGGGCTTGATGCTGACAACAGATGAAAACATCGTCGACATCGACTTTGAAGTTGTCTGGAACGTCAAGAACGCCAAAGATTTCAAATTCTCGTTGCGCGATCCGGAATCGTCGGTCGTGGCGATTGCCGAGGCCGCGATGCGTGAAGTGATTGCGCAATCCGAACTGGCACCAATCCTGTCACGGGATCGTGGTCAGGTAGAACAAAACGTTCAGGTTCTGATCCAAACGACCCTTGATAACCGCAAGACCGGCATTAACGTGTTGCGTGTAAACGTCAAAAAAGTCGACCCGCCAGAGCAATCGGTGCAGGTTCAGGACGTGGCAGGCAACACATCCGTGGTGTCCGTTGTGGACGCGTTCCGTGATGTTCAGGCCGCAGAACAGGAACGCGACCGTCTGGAACGCCAGGCGGATGCTTATGCAAACCGGCGCACAGCCGAAGCGCGTGGTGAATCCGCGCAGCTTTTGGAAGCCGCTGAAGGCTACCGCGCCCGTGTCGTCAACGACGCTGTGGGTGAAGCTAGCCGTTTTGTCGCTGTTTTGCAGGAATACAAAGCCGCACCTGAGGTCACTCGCAAACGCTTGTACCTTGAAACCATGGAAAAAGTCCTTGGCGACGTGGACAAGATTATTCTTGAAGACACAGGTGGCGCTGGCGGCGGCGGCAACGGGGTCGTGCCATACCTGCCATTGAATGAACTACGTCGTGGAGGGTCGAACTGATGCGCAACACTACATTTTTGCTACCGATTGTCGTGCTGATTGCTGTCGGCATTTTGTCGTCTCTGTTCATCGTGGATGAACGCGAAAAAGTTCTGGTTTTGCGCTTTGGTCAAATCAAACAGGAAATCACCGAACCCGGTTTGGGGTTTAAAGTACCGCTTCTGGACGAAGTTGTGCGCTACGAAGACCGTATTTTGTCAGTGGAAACGGATTTGATCGAAGTCACGCCTGCAGATGAACGCCGTTTGGAAGTCGACGCGTTTGTTTTGTACCGCATCGACAACATCCGCCAGTTCCGTCAGGCTTTGGGTGCGGGTGGTGAACGCGAAGCTGCCGTGCAGTTGCAGGGTATTTTGAACTCGCAAATCCGGACCGTATTGGGTGCGCGTGGCGTGACATCCAATACAATCCTGTCGCCTGAGCGCTCTGCCTTGATGAACTTGATCCGGGATCAGGCCAACAGCCGTGCATCCGCTTTGGGTCTGAGCATTGTGGATGTGCGTTTGCGTCAAACAAATCTTCCTTTGCAGAACTTCGATGCGACATTGCAGCGGATGATCGCGGAACGGGATCGTGAAGCCACGGACGAACGTGCCCGTGGACGTGAAGCGGCCCAGCGTGTGACGGCCCAAGCGGACCGGACCTACGAAGAAATCCTGTCCGAAGCCCGTCGTGATGCCCGCATCATTGAAGGTGAGGCCGATGCCGAACGGAACAAAATTTTTGCAGAAGCCTATGGCCAAGACGCTGAGTTCTTTGAATTCTACCGGTCTTTAACGGCGTATGAGAATTCTCTGAAAGGGGTCAATTCCACTATGGTCATGTCCCCTGACAGCGAGTTCTTCAACTACTTGCAAAGTGACACGGGCCGCGCCTCCGAATGATCGGGGTGGTTCTTCTGGCCCTCGGGCTGGTGCTGATTGTTGAGGGGCTGGCGTACGCGCTGGCCCCTTCGCTTATTGAGCGTGTGCTTGAAATGCTGCGCAGCTTGCCCATTCCGGCGCGACGTCAAATGGGGGCGCTTGCCATGGTGTCCGGTGTGATACTTGTATGGGCGGCGTTTCAGATGGGCGTCTCACTTTAAAAACCTGCCACGGACTTGGGCGCTATGGTTGTGTCATTGGAAAAACGGGGGGCGCCGGAAGGGGGCACCACCCATCTTTCCGAAAGACCTCGCAGTTGCGCGGCCTGGCCTTGCGCACGGTGCGTTCACACTTTGGTAACGTCTTCTTGAAAAGGATAAATTGCGTTTCATCTTTGATGTTGCAGTTGCGCCACCCTACATTCAGGATAAGCGTGCAAACGCATCAACGTGCGAAACGGCCATAATGGCCCAGATTATCTACAGGAGACGACGAATGCAGCCCAAAGCGGTAGCCCAGTCGAAGAAACTTCCATCCATTCATTACATGCGGGCCTTGTGGCTTGGCGCTTTGGCATTGGCCTTTGTCATTGTGCAAGCCGTTGTTGCGCAAGCGCGCCCAGAAAGCCTTGCGCCTCTGGCCGAGAAAATCAGCCCATCGGTGGTCAATATCACCACGTCTACCGTTGTGGCGGGGCGAACGGGCCCACAGGGCATCGTGCCTGAAGGGTCACCCTTCGAGGACTTTTTCCGTGATTTCAATGATCGCAATGGTCAGGGTGACCGTCCCCGCCGGTCGTCCGCACTTGGGTCCGGCTTTGTCATTTCCGAAGATGGCTATATCGTCACCAACAACCACGTCATTGAGGGCGCGGACGAGATCCTGATTGAATTCTTTTCGGGCGAAGAACTGCCTGCCAAACTGGTGGGAACGGACCCCAACACAGACATCGCATTGTTGAAAGTCGAAGCCGACGCGCCGTTGCCTTTCGTGCCATTTGGAGACAGCGATTTGTCCCGGGTTGGCGATTGGGTCATCGCGATGGGCAACCCGCTGGGACAAGGGTTTTCCGTGTCTGCGGGCATCGTATCCGCACGCAACCGTGCGTTGTCAGGCAGCTTTGACGACTATATTCAAACCGATGCTGCGATCAACCGCGGGAATTCGGGTGGTCCGTTGTTCAACATGAACGGTGAAGTCATCGGCGTGAACACAGCGATCTTGTCCCCGAATGGCGGCTCCATCGGTATCGGATTTTCCATGGCATCGAACGTGGTCACGCGTGTTGTCGATCAATTGCAGGAATTTGGTGAAACCCGCCGCGGTTGGTTGGGGGTGCGCATTCAGGATGTGACGCCAGACATTGCTGAATCAATCGGCATGGACACCGCAACGGGCGCAATGGTGACATCTGTTCAGGATGGCCCGTCCAAAGACGCAGGCATGGAAGACGGTGACGTGATCCTGAACTTCGCTGGTGTGGATGTCAAAGACACGCGCAGCCTTGTGCGTCAGGTGGCCAACAGCCCGGTGGGTGAAACGGTACGCGTCTTGGTCTTCCGTGATGGCAAAACAGTGACGTTGAAAGTCACTTTGGGCCGTCGTGAAGAAGCGGAACGGGCGACACCTGTGGCCGCAGATGCGCCTGAGAGTGAAGACAAGGAACCTGCGACAAAATCCATGCTTGGCCTAACCCTAAGCCCGTTGACGGACGAACTGCGTGAGCAACTTGGTGTTGATGGCGATATGCAAGGGCTGGCCGTGACAGAGGTAGATGAAGCGGCAGAGGCTTATGAAAAGGGTCTTCGCGCAGGCGACATTATCACCGAAGCGGGCCAACAAAAGGTCAGCTCTATTGCAGATTTGGAAACGCGGTTGGCGGAGGTGAAAGAAGCAGGGCGTAAATCACTGCTGCTTTTGGTGCGCCGTGCCGGTGATCCCCGATTTGTGGCACTGGGCTTGGGGGAATAAGGCCAAGCCGCCAGTTCTTAAAAGCGTAAGGCGCCCCTTGGGGCGCCTTTTTCATGCGGCTTTGCAGTGGCTGCCGCTGCATTTTCAAGTGTGTAAGGTGTGGCTTGCCGCACCGCTATTGTGTGCGTTCCACAGCAATAAGGCCCAGTTTTCGCGCTGTGGCCAGCGTCAAAACGGCTTGTTCAAAGCCGTCTTCGGATTGTAACTTGCGGATGGCTGTGCGTGTGCGGTTGTCCATTAGACCGCTTGCAGGGCCTTTGTAAAACCCGCGGGCTGCCAACGCCCGCTGCAAGCTGGCAACAAAATCATCGGTGAAGGCTGTCACGCAGACGATTTGCGTCCAGACTTCGCGGCGTTCTTGCACAATCTCCTGGCGGCTCTCTTTGCGGTAAATGGCGGGCTGTTGGATGCGCCCGTCAGAGGACACTTGCGCGGGTTGCACCAGAATCTCGCGTTCTACTGTTTCGATGACTGCGGGACTGACACGGTTGCCCCAGCATGTGCCTGATGCAGCGTCCGCGGGGGCCGTTTGAACGATCTGGAACTTGCTCAACTTGCCACCTGTTGAAGCCCCGGGAGGGGTGCATGCACCAAGAACAAGACACATGCTTATCAGGAAACGGGGGGCAGGGAACATCGGATCGGCCTGTTTGCTTTTGTTTCATTTAGACTAGGTCGTTTTCAGGCCGCTGCATAGAGGGCGAAACATGCACCAGCTGGTCCAGCATAAATGAAACATCTTCAATGTTCTCCGCCAAAATGTGGGTCACGCTGTGGGCACGTTGCAAACGGCCCGTCACCCGCAACATGCGCCCTGCAATAACAGCGCGGCGAAACTGTTCGTATTTATTGCGCCAAACGATGACATTGACTACGCCGGTTTCGTCTTCCAACGTGACAAAGATCACGCCTTTTGCCGTGCCGGGGCGCTGACGTAAAATGACGAGACCGGCGACGGCCACACGCGCGCCTTCAGGGGGTAAGTGTAATTGCTGAGCGGTCAAGCAAGACGGCGGGCGGGGCCAGAAATGCGGGGATTGGTGGAACTGAGGGGAAACGACTCGCATGGAACAAAGATAGAACAAATGCCCTGAGCGGCAAGAACCAATATTGATGTGTCGCAAAAGGGGTGGCGTGTCTTAAAACCCACCGTTAGACAGTCTTGGAACAGTTTTTCAAGGGGGCAGAAATGGCCAAAATCACTTATATTGAGCACAGCGGCACCGAACATGTTGTGGACGTTGCAAATGGCATGACTGTCATGGAAGGCGCACGTGACAACAACATCCCGGGGATCGAGGCCGATTGCGGCGGTGCATGTGCATGTTCAACATGCCATGTCTACGTGGATCAGACATGGGTGGAAAAACTGCCCGGCAAAGATGACATGGAAACCGACATGCTCGATTTTGCCTATGAACCGAACGAAACGACATCGCGGCTCACGTGCCAGTTGAAGGTCACAGATGCATTGGACGGCTTGGTCGTGCGGATGCCCGAAAAACAAATCTGATGCTGAAGGGGGCGCGGCGTCTGCTGTTTCGTCTAAAGCAAACCTGCGCCCGCCACGCGGTGCTGACCCTGTGCCTTTGGCCAGCCTTGGCAGCGTCAGATACAATTCAGTCCGCTGAATACACAGACCCCACCACGCGCTACACTCATGGTGTGTTGGGGGATGCAATTGAACATGGCAGCTTGCGTTTAACGCTCCAGGACGGGCGCAAGGTCACCATAACCCTGCCGCAAAGCGATGTGTTCGAAGACACCCGGCCGCGTCTTGCCGATCTTGACGGTGACGGGGCTGTCGAAGTGATCACGGTGCAGAGCAATGCCCGACTAGGGGCTAAGCTGGCCATCTATAATGCTGAGGGTGAGGTTGCAGCAACACCCAACATCGGCACACGCAATCGCTGGTTGGCGCCACTTGGGGCCGCAGACCTTGATGGCGATGGCACACAAGACGTGGCCTTTGTTGATCGTCCGCATCTTGCCAAAACCCTGCGCATTTGGCGTTTTGAAAATGCAACGCTGACGCAAATTGCAGAGCTGCCCGGTTACACCAACCACAAGATCGGCGAGCGTGACATCGCGGGGGGAATAAGGCATTGCAACGGTGCGCCCGAGATGGTTTTGGCGAATGCCAATTGGACACAGCTTGTTGCGATTACGTTTCAGCAAGAAAGGTTCGACGTCAAAACGTTAGGCCGCGATACATCCCGCGACAGTTTTGCCTTAGCTATGACATGTCAGTTGTAACTTACGCCTTGCTTTCTTTTCGCCAAAAATATCCTGGGTGAGGGCCAAGGGCCCGAGGGCGAAGCCCTCAAAACGGTGCGGCTGGGCGAAGCCCTCAAAACGGTGCGGCTGGGCGAACCCTCAAATCTAGACAATTGAGCGAAGACCACCCACGCGCCGCTAGCCCAAAGCACGCCAACCAATATCACGGCGACAGAAGCCCTCGGACCAATCTATCTGGTCAACCATAGCGTAGGCGCGTGTCTGCGCTTCGGCCAAAGACGCGCCACGTGCTGTGACGTTCAGAACGCGGCCTCCTGCGGCAACAATCATTCCGTCTTTCTTGGCTGTGCCCGCGTGAAACACCATGTTCATGCTGTCTTCGGGCAAAGCATCCAATCCGCCAATGACAGAACCTTTTTCGTAAGCGCCGGGATAACCCGAGGCAGCCAAAACAACTGTAACCGCGTGATCGTCCGCCCAGTTAACTTGTGCCTCTGACAAACGGGTTTCAGCGGCGGCGTGCATCAGATCAAACACCTGTGCGCCAAGACGCATCATCAAAACCTGACATTCCGGATCGCCAAAGCGCACATTGTATTCCACCAAACGGGGATGGCCGTCCTTGATCATAAGGCCTGCATAAAGCACGCCCTGATAGGGGGTGCCGCGCTTGGCCATTTCGGCCATGGTGGGGCGTATTATTTCAGCCAAAGCTTTTTCAGCAATGGCATCCGTTAGAACCGGGGCAGGGGAATAAGCGCCCATGCCGCCTGTGTTGGGGCCGGTGTCGCCGTCGCCCACACGTTTGTGATCTTGGGCGGTGCCAATCGGCAGGACAGTTTCGCCATCACACAAGATGAAATAGGACGCTTCTTCGCCGTCCATAAATTCCTCGATCACGACTTCTGCGCCTGCCGCACCAAAGGATCCGTCAAACATGTCATCGATGGCGGCTTCCGCCTGCGCTACGGTTTCTGCGATGATGACGCCTTTGCCGGCAGCCAAACCGTCGGCTTTCACAACAATTGGGGCACCTTGCGCTTGCACATAGGCTTTTGCAGCTGTTGCATCCGTAAAATGACCATAGGCGGCGGTCGGGGCACCTGCCGCATCGCAAATTGCCTTGGTGAAGGCTTTGGACGCTTCCAGTTCTGCGGCAGCTTGGCTTGGTCCGAAAACCAGATACCCATCTGCCCGCAAACGATCGGCAACCCCAGCGGCCAACGGTGCCTCCGGGCCGATGATCACAAAATCAATGGCTTGAGCTTCGCAAAACCGGCTGACGACCCCCGCGTCCTCAATGTCAAAAGATGCACATTCCGCGATGGCCGCGATACCTGCGTTGCCGGGGGCTACGATCAGCTTGTCGCATTTCGGGTTCTGCATCACAGCCCAGGCCAGACTGTGTTCGCGTCCGCCGCTGCCAAGGATAAGAATGTTCATAATGGCGCTCCTGCGGATACGTTGATGGTGGTGGCAAAGCATTGTGGCTTGGCCTTTGTTGCGGGCCGTTTTAAGCTGCGCGGACAGTGAGGTAAAGGCGAGACATATGGACCTGATCGACAGCCCGGAACCGGGCAGCAACACGCCTGAATTTACCGTCTCGGAAGTGGCAGGATCGGTCAAGAAGCTGATCGAAACTGAACTGGGCTGGGTGCGCATCAAAGGCGAAGTGGGGCGGGTTGTGATTGCACGGTCCGGACATATGTATTTCGATCTCAAAGACGACCGGTCGGTGCTGTCGTGTATGACTTGGAAGGGGCAGGTTTCGGCCCTTGGGATGGTGCCCGAAGAAGGGATGGAAGTTGTTGCCGAAGGCAAAATGACCGCGTCCGGGTTTCAGTCAAAATTTGCTTTGAACGCACAACGCATCGCAGTCGCGGGTGAAGGGGCGTTGATGGCGCTGTTGGAAAAGCGCAAGAAACAGCTGGCCAGCGAAGGGCTGTTCGAAGACACCCTGAAACAGCCTTTGCCTTATCTGCCGGATGTGATCGGGGTCGTGACGTCTCTGCAAGGGGCGGTCATTCGTGATATTTTGCACCGTTTGCGGGATCGCTTTCCGCGCAAAGTCCTGATCTGGCCTGTGGCTGTGCAGGGCGCGGCCTGTGCGCCCGAAGTGGCGCGCGCAATCGCAGGGTTCAACACGTTGCGCCCCGGTGGGTCTATGCCGCGCCCCGATTTGCTGATTGTGGCGCGCGGGGGCGGGTCTGTCGAAGACCTGTGGGGGTTCAACGAAGAGATCGTGGCACGAGCCGCCGCTGCATCGGACATTCCGCTGATTTCTGCGGTGGGCCATGAAACGGACACAACATTAATTGACTTCGTATCGGACAGACGTGCGCCAACGCCAACGGCAGCCGCGGAATTGGCCGTACCGGTCCGTCACGAACTGGCCGCTTGGGTGGATCAGGCAGAGGCGCGGATGACAACGGCCCTGTCGGGTGGGCTGACGCGTCGCGCACAACGATTGCGCGATGTCGCGCGGGCCTTGCCGCGCCCGACCGCTTTGGTGGAAACGCCGCGTCAGCGTCTGGACTTGATCGGGGACCGGTTGGGGCCCGCTTTGATGGCAGGGGTTCAAAGGCGTGCGGTTGCTTTGTCTCAAACCAGCGGCGGTTTGAGACCCTCGACGTTGCGGCGTATGATCGTGGACGGGCAACGGCGTTTGGATGGGTTGGCCGCACGCTTGGCCCCGGCTTTGCAGCGAAATATTCAGGCAACAACAGAACGTTACATGTCCCGCACGGCGCGTTTTGATGTGGCGCGGTTGGGGCATGACGTGCAGCAACGCCGGCAAGACCTGGAACAGGTTGTGGCGCGGATGACTGACGCAGGATCGCGACGTCACACAGACCTGTCACGCAAAGTTGAGGCGATGGACCGACTGCGTATGACCTTGGGGTATAAAGCCACACTGGCGCGGGGGTTTGCGATTGTGCGCAGCGACGGAGGTGTTGTGACCACCAAAAAGGACGCCAAAGCCGCGCAATCGCTGGACATCGAATTTGCCGATGGGGTGATGTCTGTGGGTGCTGGCACGGCCAAGCCACGTAAGGCGGCAGCCAAGCCGCCAGAGCAAGGGTCGCTGTTTTAACTCTGTTATTGAACATTCGTGTCCGCCGACTAGGCGGATATTTGGCACGAGATACCGAAGACTAAACAAACCGGCTTGTAAGGTGCGGCTTGCCGCACCGAGGCATCTGCCAGCTTCCGTTTAAACGCCAACTTTTGGCCCAAGGCAGATCATGTCTTCGTTGACGTCCTGCGCCTCGTATAGATCAAGGGATTCGGGGTTGTTCTTGAATTTCGCGATCAACCCGGACCCGCCGACTTCAAAGCTCCAGCATTGTGGTTCGGGGCGGTCCTCGTAGACAAAACAGATATTGCCGGGGCCATCCTCGTACCAACGTCCGTCTTTGCAGTCGCCATCCAGAAATGACCATCGCACGCGCATGTTGTCCAGATACACTTCGGCCCCATAGGCTTCGCCGCCACGGCCAAAATACAAGGTTTTGCCTTTTGTGTAGGTGTCGAATTCAGCCCCGCTCATCGGTTCGGCTTGCGCGGGAACCGTCAAGGTGATCGTCGTGAGGCTCAGGGCGAGGGCTATAAGGCTGCTGTTCTGTATCATCATACAAGTTTGGCACGCGGGCTGCGATAAGGCCACCCTTGCGCGACAAGGCAGCCCCTTGAGGCGCGATTTGTCGCGCAGGACGAGGGGCCGTTTTACGGTCCCATTCCGCGACCCTTGCGTTCATAACCCGCATCCAAATCGGTGGAAACAATGCAATAACGGCCATGACAGGCAACGCATGCGGCAGCATAGGCATCGTGTCACCGTCCAGATCCAGCTGTGGAAAAGCACGGCCGGGGTGTAAATGGTGTTCCGAATGGCGCGGCGCGTTCAACATCATAGCGCTTGAATACCAATGTGGCGCATTCCAAGCATGCGCCGGCCCGATGGGTTCATATTTGCCGTCTGCAAGGATTTTGCGCCGCAATCCGTAATGTTGCACGTAATCAGACAGCAGCAATTGTCCCACAGAATACAAGGCAAGCCCGACCAAAGTGACGACGCCGATAACACCGCCAATCGCAAAGGCCGCAGCCATCGTGCCCAAAGACAGCATGCTATATAACACATAAGGATGCCGCCACATGGGCGTATCCCGGCTGGCCCGCGCCCGTGCCATGCTTTCTGCCTTGAACCCCGCGGCATAACTTTGTGTCCATGCGCGCCACGCAAAGGCATAAAACCATTCGTTCAGCCGCGATGAATTGGGGTCTTTGTCTGTTGAGGCATAAACGTGATGCACACGTAGATGCGCACTGGCGTGGTGTCCAAACAACAATGAGCTGTAAAGCGCCACACCCAACCTGCGGGGCCAACGCGAGGTGCGATGGATCAATTCATGTGCATTGGAATTGGACACTTGCCCGAACCACAGGCTGGCGGCCGCCACAATCAGGTTTTTTTCCAGTGCTGTCAGGTGGTTGCCGCGGCTTACGGCCCAAACAACACAGCCCATCAGCACAAAATGAACCAGCCCCAGTGTCACGGACAACGCAAGGCCATCGCTTTCAAGTGGTGCTTGCCAGTCTTCTGGGGTTAATTTGTCCAGAAAAAACACGACCAGCGTGATGGATGCAACTGCCACACCTGTCCATAGGCCGCCGTAAAAGCAGGCCAAAAGAATACACAACACAGGCGTTGTGCTGGCTATGGCAAAGCGTGACATCGGTAGAATCGCTCCTTGGGTGATCGAGATTGTCACATGTTCGTCTCAACGCTGCGTAAACAGGAATTTCACTGGTTTGGTGACGCCTATGGGAAATCCTTGCGACGCTTGTGCCCTGTGATGTTCTGAAATCCACTTTGATCTGTCGTTTTTGGGGTCATGCCGTCTGCGTGACACTGATAGATTGTGCCAAACAGTGATGCGAAGGACGGCGCCCATGGCCCTAGACAACAACGACAAATCCGGTGTTTGGAAATCAGGCAAAGGCAAGGGCCGTCGCCACACAAAAGGCCGTCAGCTGGATGATCTGGCGTGGTCACAGGTGCAAGACCTCTTGGGGGATGCGCCGCGTCGGCGCGACCTTCTGATTGAACACCTGCATAAAATTCAGGACGCCTTTGGTCATCTCAGCGCAGCACATCTGCGCGCACTGGCCGAAGAAATGCGGATGTCCATGGCCGAGGTCTACGAGGTCGCGACATTCTATGCCCATTTTGATGTCGTCAAAGAAGACGACACACCGCCCCCTGCACTGACCATTCGCGTGTGCGATTCCCTGTCTTGTGAACTGGCAGGGGCACAGGCGTTGAAAGCCGCCCTTGAAGACGGTTTAAACCCCGAAGAAGTGCGCGTGTTGCGCGCCCCTTGCATGGGGCGGTGCGACACTGCACCTGTTTTGGAACTGGGTCACAATCACGTCGACCATGCGACTGTGGAAAAGGTCGAAGCAGCCATCGCGGCAGGCGATACACATGCCCATGTGCCAGATTACCAAACATATGCCGACTACGTAGCTGATGGCGGTTACAGCGCCTTGACCGAATTGCGCAACTCCGGCGATTGGGAGGACGTTCAGGCCAAAATCAAGGAAAGCGGTTTGCGCGGCCTTGGGGGGGCGGGTTTCCCCTCTGGCACCAAGTGGGGCTTTGTGCGTGCGAACGCAGGGCCAAGGTATCTGGCTGTAAACGGGGACGAAGGCGAACCAGGCACCTTCAAAGACCGGTACTATCTTGAACGCACGCCCCATCTGTTTCTCGAAGGTATGCTGATCGCAGCTTGGGCCGTCGAAGCGGACACGGCATTCATCTATATGCGTGACGAATACCCGGCGGTTCTGGAAATTCTTGCGCGTGAAATCAAAGCCTTGGAAGAGGCAGGCGTTGTAGAGCCGGGATATATCGACCTGCGACGTGGCGCCGGGGCCTACATCTGTGGCGAAGAATCCGCGATGATCGAAAGCATCGAAGGCAAACGCGGCATGCCCCGACACCGCCCGCCGTTTGTGGCGCAGGTTGGTGTGTTCGGCCAACCGACCCTCGTGCACAACGTCGAAACCCTGCATTGGATCGCTCGGATCTGTCGTGAAGGCCCCGAATGCCTGAACGCAACCGAACACAATGGCCGCAAAGGGTTGCGCAGCTATTCTGTGTCCGGCCGTGTGGCCAATCCCGGAGTGTTCCTGTTGCCAGCCGGTTCCACCATCACTGACATCATTGATGCGGCAGGCGGGATGGCAGAGGGCCACAGTTTCAAAGCCTACCAACCGGGCGGCCCGTCTTCAGGGCTGTTGCCTGCGTCTATGAACGACATTCCACTGGATTTCGATACGCTGCAGCCCCACGGCACTTTCATCGGCTCTGCTGCGGTCGTTGTTCTGTCTGATGCAGACAAGGCCCGCGATGCAGCCCTTAACATGCTGCGGTTCTTCGAAGACGAAAGCTGTGGCCAATGTACGCCTTGCCGCGTTGGATGTGAAAAGGCCGTTAAGCTGATGCAGGCCGATACATGGGATCAGGGGTTGCTGACTGAGCTGTGCACCGCCATGAGCGATGCATCAATCTGCGGGTTGGGCCAAGCTGCACCCAACCCGATCAAACTGACGATGCAACACTTCGGCGACGAAATCTAAGACGCAACGGTCGCGGCGCGGGGTTCGTTGGTGCAGACAAAGGCTGGTTTCAGCCTTTGTTGCTGTACACGCGGCAGATACATCCTTTGGTCCGGATGGATTTGCACAGCTGCGCTGCCGCTTTTTGACTGCTGCGCCCGACCCGGGCCATGACGTAGCTGCCTGTGCGTGCGGCGCGTGATTTTATAGTGAGATAATCGATTTTTTCTTGTGCGACCAAACTTTTGCACCGCGATGTAAGTCTGCGCAGGTTCTGTTTTGCTTCGCTTTTTGTCGCACCAAAAGCCAATTGCGCACCCCAATCTTTCAAAGCTGGTTCAGGTCGTTTGTATTTTGTGTATGTCCGGTTTTTGGCCATATTCACGCATGCCGCCAGAAACGGTTGCGCCCCGTTCAGCCGAAAGTCATGCGTTTTTGGCGGCGTGTCGCGCCATGTCTCGGCGGTAAGTCCGGTGATGATTTGCACATAATTCACGGTCTCGCGTGCCAGCCCTTTGCCGTCTTGCGTAAACCCGTCTGCGCGGCGTTCCCCGCCATTGTATGCCACCGCCGCCAAACCTGCATTGCCGTAGGTGCGTTGCAGAACACCCAAATATTGCGCTGATCTTTCAATGGCTTGTGCTGGGTTGTAGCTGTCGGGCAGATTGCGCTGCTTGGCCGTTCCCGGCATAAACTGCGCGATACCTTGTGCCCCCGCGGGGCTTAGTGCGTTGGGATCAAAGCGGCTTTCCTGCCAAAGCAGCCGCGCGAAAAAGCCCGCATCCAACCCGTAACGGCGTGCCGTGTTTTCTATTTGCTGACAGGTATCAAAGGCAAAAAACGCGGGCCGGATACAGTCTTGTGGTCCCGCTGCACGCAAGGAACACATGGTGCCGTGTTCTTGTGCGTGCAGTGGTGAACCCCACAAAACGAGACCCGTCAAAAGGGCGAAAATCATGTCTTGTCTTTTCATGTCTGCGCCCGCGTATTAGGTGAAGGTCATACAATTATCGGGGCATCATGGCTTTTTTCAAGAAACTCAAGGACCGTTTGTTCAAATCTTCATCGAAAATCGATGAAGGTCTGGAGGCGATCGTCGAAGATGGTGGCGATGAAGAACAGGTAGACGCTGTGCAAATTGAACAGCGGGCCCTTGCAAACGAACCTGTAGAAATTATTCCTGAGCCTGAGCCTGAGCCTGAGCCTGAGCCTGAGCCTGAGCCTGAGCCTGAGCCTGAGCCTGAGCCTGAGCCTGAGCCTGAGCCTGAGCCTGAGCCTGAGCCTATTGTGCAGACTGCACGTGACCCTGCACCGGATGTGGCCGTTGCTATCCCTGCCAGCGCATCTGAACAGCCTTCGAAACCGGGCCTTGTGGGACGGCTTTTCGGCCGTAAAGAATCCAAGACAGTTGTGCGCCGCACATTGGATGACGACATGCTTGAACAGCTCGAAGAGCTGTTGATCGCGGCAGATATGGGCGTGGATACAGCGCTGCGCGTGACAGCGAACATGGCCGAAGGGCGCATGGGTAAAAAGCTGTCGGTTGATGAAATCAAAGCGCTGCTTGCTCAGGAAATTGCGCGCATCATGGAACCCGTGGCACGCCCGTTGCCGATCTACCCGAAAACGCCGCAGGTGGTTTTGGTGGTCGGGGTGAATGGGTCGGGCAAAACCACGACGATTGGTAAACTGGCCAGCCAGTTTCAGGCCGCAGGCAAAAAGGTGGTGATCGCAGCGGGTGATACGTTCCGCGCGGCGGCCGTTGAACAATTGCAGGTTTGGGGGGAACGGGCCGGTGTGCCGGTGCTCACAGCCCCCGAAGGCAGCGATCCCGCAAGTTTGGCCTTTGATGCGATGACGAAGGCCGAAGAAGACGGCGCTGACCTGTTGATGATCGACACCGCCGGACGTTTGCAGAACCGATCCGATTTGATGGAGGAACTTGCAAAGATCGTGCGGGTGATCCGCAAGAAAGATGAGACAGCACCGCACAACACACTTTTGGTGCTGGATGCGACAACGGGTCAAAACGCGGTCAATCAGGTCAAGATCTTCCAAGAGGTGTCTGATGTCTCTGGGCTTGTTATGACAAAACTGGATGGCACCGCAAAAGGTGGTGTGCTGGTGGCGCTTGCAGACAAATTTGGTCTGCCTATTCATGCGATCGGGGTCGGGGAACAAATTGATGATCTCGCAGCCTTTGATCCCGATGACTTCGCAAAGGCATTAAGCGGAGCGGAATGATGCCGCGTCTTTTTGTGAAAAAAATCCTCGGGGGTGAGGTGCGCAGCGCTGTTGGGGGCAAACTCCCCCCTGCAACGCCAAGGACATCTCCACCTTGTTGGACGATCTTGCGGTGACCGACTGGTTGATCTCGATTGAAGGCACGGCGACGGGGCATCAGGTGGCTTTGATGCTGGCGATTATGGCGGCCTTCTTACATGCGGTCTTTGGGGCGCTGCAAAAAGGACGGCACGACCCTTGGCTGACGCGCGGAGCGATTGATGCAAGCTATGGGTTGATGGCCGCGCCGTTTGCGCTGTTTGTCGTGCCGTGGCCTGAACCCCACATGTGGCCGATCTTTGCGGCCGTTTGGGTCATCCATATTATCTACAAGGTTCTGCAGGCGATGGCCTACACGCGGGGCGCCTACACTGTCGTTTATCCTGTGGTACGCGGTACAGGGCCGCTTTTTGCGGTGATCGGCGCTTACCTGATCTTCGACGAGACGTTTTCGGGTGTGCAATGGTTTGGCGTGGCGGTGTTGTTGTCGGGGATTTTTGGGCTGGCGATTTACAATTTGCTGTATTTGGAAGCTGAACGCGACACGCTGAACATGGCACTGGCGCTTGCTGTGCTGACGGGGTTGTTCGTGGCACTTTACACCACATATGACGCATATGGGATACGGGCCACGGTGAACCCGTTTACGTTTCTTGCGTGGTTTTTCATGATCGACGGCACGGCTATGCCGCCGGTTGCATTGCGGCGGTGGCTAAAAATGGAAAACCGGCCTGCGTTGGGGCCTTTGATGGTGCGGGGTGCCATCGGGGGGATTGTCGCCTTCCTGAGCTTTGGCGCTATCATGATGGCAACGCGGCTTGATAAGGTGGGCGAAGCGGCAGTGTTGCGCGAAACCTCAACGGTGTTTGCAGCTTTGATCGGTTGGTTGGTGTTGAAAGAAACAGTGGGCCCGCGGCGCATCGCTTTGATGGCGTTGATCGCACTTGGCGCAGTGATTGTGGAAATGGGCGGCTAGGCCGCCCGGATAGGATGACAAACGTGACAGGCGATACTTCGAACAAACCCTCGGACAGAAAAGACATCAATCCGTTTTTGAAAACGGCGCTGGAACTTGGCCCGGTCATTTTGTTTTTCATTGCGTACCTGCGCATGAAGGATGATTTATTTACCATAGGGGGCACGGAATATGATGGATTTATCGTTGTTACAGCAGCCTTTATCCCGCTTTTGATTGCAAGCACCGGCGCGCTTTGGTGGCTGACTGGTAAGCTGTCCAAGATGCAGGTGGCCACGCTGGTTTTGGTTGTTGTCTTTGGTGGCCTGTCCGTATGGTTGAACGACGACCGCTTTTTCAAAATGAAACCAACGATGATTTATGTGCTTTTTGGCGGCGTTTTGGGGTTTGGGGTCCTGCGGGGGAAATCCTATCTGAAGTACGTGATGGAAGAGATGATGCCGCTGAAAGACGAAGGCTGGATGATTTTGACCAAACGTGTGGCGCTGTTCTTTCTGGCACTTGCCGTGGCCAATGAAATTGTGTGGCGCACCATGAGCACCGAAACATGGGTTTATTTCAAAACCTTTGGCCTAAGTGCTGCGCTTTTTGCGTTTTTCATGACGCAAGGGCGCTTGTTTCAAACCTACAGCTCCGAGCCCGACGAAGAGGCCTGACGCGACGGGTCAGCTGTCCGAAAAGCGGTCGCTGCGCAGGGCGACGGCGAACTTAGCGGCAAAATCGCGGGTGAACATCGCAATCAACGCCAGATGTTCGGCGTCCATAGAAATAGATGACACAGAAGAATCCCGGAAAATGTTAAATGCAGGTCGAGCAAAGCAGACCTTGAATGGCGAAATTGCGCCAACCACTGCCGCAATACGTCACGTTTGAAAATTGTTTTCTGGCTGTGCGCCCCTAAAGCGGGGCAGATAGGCCTGCTTGGGGTTTGTGCATGAAGGGCAAAAGCCGTGCGAAACGCTGCGAGCCGACAGGGGGCAAGGCATGTCGCAAAGCGGCCAAAGGTGTTTCGCTGGGGCGCCGCAGAAGTGAATTGTAAAACGGCATGAGGCCCGGGCGCATATAGGCGGACCAATGGCTGATCCGCCGCGCTGCTGGTGCGATGTCGGCACCCGTCAATCGCAGTCGCTGCAGGGTAAGATCGCAATCAATTTCGATGTTGACCGCGTTGGGCGCAAAAAGGCCAGCCCCGACGGCACGGTCACTTGGGGTTGCGGCTTTGATCAGAGTTTCAAAGCCCGCGTCGAACAGATCATTTTCACGGCTTGTGATGTTAAACAACTCTAATGCTTGCCCCGCATCTGTGTGCAGGGCCGATGATGCGCGGCTTTGATAACTGGCGGCGGTCAGGATTATGGCGCGTTGGATGCTGTGGGCGGGAAGATGGTGCAATGCCTCAAAAAACACCTCTGACCCCATAGAATGGCAAATGACATGCACGGCACGCGCCGGTGCTGTGCGTTTCACGATTGCGATCACCTGCGCCAGATTTTGCCCTGCCTGCGCTGCTGTGCGCAGTGCGTGCCACAAGGTGCCACGCGCACGCCACGCAAAAGCGACGGCAAGGCCTTCGTTCGGGTCACGACCCGCAAACCCCAGCGCTGCGGGCCAACTGTCGCGTTTGTGCCCCAAAGGCGCATCAAAAATCGAGGTATGTGGGCAAAAACGCGGGGTTTCAGGATCGTATTTGAAGCCATGGACCATAATAATCACCGGACCCTTGGACCGTGCCGCAGTCTGGATGACCCGACGGGCCGGAACAGGGCTGCCATGCAATTGCGGGCCTTCGGATGTGGCATTTATTCGCAGCAATGGCATCTGGTGCTTTCCTTTGGGGGCACCAAAAGGCGGTGCCAATGCGATCAAGGCCTAAGGCTTGGGCGTGAAACTCCGGTTACGGGTGCGTCACGGTGTTGACGGGCTTCACGCAACGGCGTAGGTGAAGTTTGTGGCGATTTGTTACCGGATTGCGGGCCACGTGCGGCTTGGGGGCGACCCCAAAGACCACGCAAAAACTGCTAAAAGGTCAGGATGAAGCCCCCCTTCGCTTGACTTTGCGTTCGGGGGTTTTTTCGTGGTTGGCCCTTTTTGCAACCCGTGGAGAGAAGATATGACCGACACTTGGAATCCACGCACCAAAGCGGTGCATTCCGGCACACGACGCAGCCAATACGGCGAAGTTTCTGAGGCGATTTTTCTGACACAAGGCTTTGTGTACGCAAGCGCCGAAGACGCAGCCGCCCGTTTTGAAGAATGCGGACCGGATGAATTCATCTATGCGCGTTACGGCAACCCGACAGTCAAAATGTTCGAAGATCGCATGGCCGCTTTGGAAGGTGCAGAGGATGCCTTTGCCACGGCCTCTGGGATGGCGGCTGTGTCTGGTGCGCTCATTTCCATGCTGAAGGCGGGTGACCATGTGGTGTCATCACGTGCGCTGTTCGGGTCGTGTCTGTATGTGTTGGAGGACATTCTAACCCGCTACGGCGTCGAGGTGACATTTGTAGACGGGACCGATCTGGATCAATGGCGCGATGCAGTTCGGTCCGACACCAAAGCCGTGTTCTTTGAAAGCATGTCGAACCCGACGCTTGAAGTGATCGACATCACCGCCGTTTCCGAAATTGCCCACGCTGTGGGTGCGTTGGTGGTGATTGATAACGTTTTTGCAACGCCGGTCTATTCCAAGGCTTTCGCGCAAGGCGCTGATATCGTTGTGTATTCCACAACCAAACACGTAGACGGGCAGGGCCGTGCGCTGGGCGGTATCGTGCTGGGGTCAAAGCAGTTTATTCGCAAAACGCTTGAACCTTACATGAAGCACACAGGGGGTTCTATGTCTCCGTTTACGGCGTGGACGCACCTGAAGGGCTTGGAAACCATGGACCTGCGTGTACGTGCCCAAACCACAAGCGCACAGGCGATTGCAGAGGCATTGCAGGGGCAAAGCGGGTTGAAGCGCGTGATTTATCCCGGCCTGAAGGATCATCCACAGCACGATCTGGTCGCGCAGCAAATGGGCAAGGGCGGCACGATGTTGGCCCTTGATCTGGCAGGCGGGCGCGAGGCGGCGTTCAGGTTTCTGAATGCCGTCAAGATTGGCATTATCTCAAACAATTTGGGCGATGCCAAAACCATCATGACGCATCCATCAACAACGACACATCAGCGACTAAGCGACGCGCAAAAGGACACTTTGGGCATCACTGACGGTTTGGTGCGCATTTCGGTAGGCATAGAAGATACGGATGATCTGATCGCAGACCTGCAACAGGCGGTAAATGCGGCACGGTCATAAGACCGCGACTGCCGAATGAAAAAGAAATGAAGCAAAACCTGCGCCTTGCGTGATCCAAGCGTCGGTTTTGCCCGTACTTCTAGTCGTAATTGGCAATTAGATCACACACACACTATGTAAGGTGTCGAAACGATCATACAGGGGGGCCACTTAATGAATATTCATTCGCCCGATATCACAGCAATACCCGAACGCGACGAAGCCGAAGCCGCACTTGATGTGCTGCGCCGCTGGGCTGAAACCGCAACGACGACAGAGATTTTGGAACTTGACCCGTCGGTGGCCAAGTTGATCCCGGGAAAGACGTCTGTCGATTATCCCGCGCTGTCGCGCAAATTTCCCGACGGATTTGTCGTGGACGACGCCTACAAATCCACTCTGCCTGATTTGCAAAATGGTCCGTCCAGCCTGATCAAAGGTGCAAAGCAGCAAATCCAGCATGTGGGCATCTCAAATTTCCGCTTGCCGTTGCGCTTTAAAACCCGCGATGCGGGCGAGCTGATGCTTGAGACCTCTGTTACGGGGTCAGTCAGCCTTGAAGCTGACAAAAAGGGCATCAACATGTCCCGCATCATGCGGTCCTTCTACAAGCACGCCGAAAAGGCGTTCAGCTTTGATGTGATCGATGCGGCACTGAACGACTACATTACCGATCTGGAAAGCTTTGATGCGCGCATTCAAATGCGGTTTAGCTTTCCCATGAAGGTGCAAAGCCTGCGCTCGGGGCTGTCTGGGTACCAATACTACGACATCGCGTTGGAATTGGTTGAAAAAGACGGCCTGCGCCAGAAGATGGTGCATCTGGATTATGTCTATTCGTCCACATGCCCCTGTTCTCTTGAATTGTCCGAACACGCCCGCGCGACACGTGGGCAATTGGCGACGCCGCACTCGCAACGTTCTGTGGCGCGTGTGTCGGTGGTGTTGGACAATGACGCAGGTCCCCTGTGGTTCGAGGATTTGATCGAAGCCTGCCGTCGCGCTGTGCCAACCGAAACACAAGTGATGGTGAAACGCGAAGACGAACAGGCTTTTGCGGAATTGAATGCGGCCAATCCGATCTTTGTGGAAGACGCCGCACGTTTGTTCAGTGAACAGCTTTTGGCAGATGTCCGCATCGGCGATTTCCGGGTCATTGCCAGCCATCAGGAAAGCTTGCACAGCCATGACGCCGTGTCCGTTCTGACCGAAGGCCAAACATTTGCGCAAGACAGTTTCGACCCACGCCTGTTCGAGACCCTGTTTCACACGGGCTGATAAGCGACTGGTTCGTTTCAAAAACGCCCGCCCTGCGCCCCGTCTTGCACAGCGCAGTGGCGGGCGTTTTGCTGTTTTGGGGCATCTTGGTGCGGACATGCGTCAGAAGCGGTTCGGCTATGCAAAACTGTAAGTGGTGACTTTCTGCGTTGCAGCATAAGTTGGAGGGACTTCAAACACCCCCCTCAGGAGACCTGAAAATGGCCCTTTCAGACATGCACCGCCCCTCTGCAATCCATGCAATCGGTTCTTTTTTCACAAGCATATTTAATGCTTTGATTGATGCGCGGATGCTGCGGATTTCTGCGGAAGCGCGCGCACAGAAAATCGAAATTCTGAATGCAAAATCCGATGCAGAACTGGCTGAAATGCATCTGAAACGGGATGATATTCCGGCATATGTGTTCCGCGATCTGATGTATTCGTAACGACGCGCGACACGGCGTGGTGCGGGACCGCGCGCCGGCTATGGCTTGCATCTGCTTGACATAACCGCTCTGTCGCGCCAACGCTTGGCATTATGTTGGATCTGCGTCCTGTCGGATATGTGATTGGCCTATTGGTCACTGTTTTGGGCGTAGCGATGCTGCTGCCTTTTCTGGTGGCTATTGCCGAAGGGGACGGGTACTGGACAACCTTCGCACAAAGCGCCGTCATCACGATCATCGCGGGCGGGCTTATCGCACTTAGCTGTTCGAATGGCGTAAAAGAGGGCCTGACCATCCAGCAGACGTTCTTGCTGACCACAGGCGTTTGGCTGGCTTTGCCTGTTTTCGGGGCGTTGCCATTTGTTCTGGGCGCAACGGGTGCCAATTTCACCGATGCGTTCTTTGAGGCGATGTCAGGCCTGACGACAACCGGATCGACCGTCTTTTCCAACTTGGACACGTTGCCAAAAGGCCTGTTGTTGTGGCGCGGTATTTTGCAATGGTTGGGCGGCGTCGGCATTATCGTGGTCGCCATGGTGTTTTTGCCCGAATTGCGCGTCGGCGGAATGCAAATCTTCCGCTCCGAGGGTTTTGACACGTTCGGAAAAATCCTGCCGCGGGCGACCGAAATCGCATCACGCATTTCCGTTATTTACCTTGGGCTGACCTTGACCTGTGCCTTGTCCTACATCGCCGCTGGCATGAATGCCTTTGATGCAACGGTGCATGCCATGACCACAATCGCCACGGGTGGTTTTGCGAACTACGACGCGTCTTTCGGGGCATTTGACCCTTCGGCAGAATATGTCGCGACTGTCTTTATGCTACTGGCTGCTTTGCCTTTTGTGCGTTTCGTGCAGTTGACCGCAGGTACGGCGCGACCTTTGCTGCAAGACACCCAAATCCATGCGTTTTTTGGCACCGCTGTGGTGATCGTGTTTTTGATTGCAGGATGGACCCTATGGCAGTCTGAGGCCGCTACCGAACTGACGCTGCGCAAGGCCTTGTTCAACACTGTATCTTTGCTGACAGGTACCGGGTACGCCAGCGCGAACTACATGCAATGGGGCAGTTTTGCCGTGGCGGTTCTGTTCTTCACAGGGCTTATCGGCGGCTGTGCGGGGTCCACGGCATGTTCTATCAAAGTGTTCCGTTACCAACTGTTGTTTGCGTCGATCCGGGCACAATTGCAAAAGACCCGCTCGCCCCATGGCATCTTCACCCCCCGTTACGCAGGGCGGACTGTGGGGGATGACGTCCTAAGTTCGGTGATGTCGTTCTTCATGTTCTTCACTGTGACTTTGGGGGTGCTTGCGGTGGCCTTGGGCATGACGGGGCTCGACTTCACCACATCCGTTTCAGGTGCTGCGGCAGCCCTTGCCAACATTGGCCCTGGGCTGGGCGCCGAGATTGGTCCCGCTGGCAATTTTGCCAACCTGAATGACACAGCCAAATGGCTGCTGGCCACAGCCATGCTGCTGGGGCGCCTCGAACTTCTGGCGGTCTACGCCATCCTCACCATTCAATTCTGGAGAGCTTAAATGCCCAACACCGAACAAAAGCCTTTGGGCGCTCAAATCTCGCACATGCTGAAAGACCGCGGGGTCGATGTGATCTTCGGGATACCGGGCGTGCACAATCAGGAAATGTACCGTGGCATCGAAGAGGCGGGGATCACCCATGTTCTGGCGCGTCACGAACAGGGTGCAGGGTTTATGGCCGATGGCTACGCGCGGGCCACTGGCAAGCCGGGGGTGGCTTACGTGATCACGGGGCCGGGGCTGTGCAACATCATGACGCCGATGGGGCAGGCGTATAGCGATAGCGTGCCGATGCTGGTGATCTCATCCTGTCTGGACGAAATCGCGGCCACCAAAGGGCAGCTGCATCAAATGAAAGACCAACGCGGCGCGGCGGCCACCGTGTGCGATTGGTCAGAAGAGGCACGAACAGCCGAGGCGGCCTATACGCTCATTGACCGTGCGCTGACCGAGTTTGAAACAAATCGCCCCCGCACAAAGCACATCCAAGTTCCGATTGCGCAGCTTGAGGCGCGTGCGCCCATGCCGCCAAAGCGAGTGGCCAGCGAATTCTTGGGAAAGGACGGCCGAGATGTTTATGCCGTCAATAAAATCGCCAATGCTTTAAAAACAGCGAAGCGCCCAATCATGATTTTAGGTGGGGGGGCCACGACCGGCAGCAGCATGTACGGTAAAATTGCGACACGATCGGGTGCGGCTGTGTTTTGTACTTATGCGGGACGTGGCATTATCGACGGTCATCATCCGCTATATTTGGGATCCACGCTTGGTCGCCCCGATTCAGCAGATGTTTTGGCCAAAGCCGATCTGCTTTTGGTGGTTGGTTCGGAATTGGCCCCCGTTGATTTGTGGCGGGATGAGTTGGGGCACAGTTGTCCTATGATCCGGGTCGATATTGATGCCTCGCAGATGCACGGTGAGCTTCAAGACGGTGATATGCAAATCGTGGCTGGTGCCTATGAGCTGATGGAAGCAGTCTATGATGCACTCGCCGATCACACACCGCAAACGGACTGGAAACCTGCTGAAATCGCCGCCACCCGCAAACGCTGGCGGGCCGAGATCGAAGCCGAACGCCCAGGTATCCCGGCCGTAGCCGACGCGGTCAAAGCCTGTTTACCAGACAACACAATGATCTACTCCGACATGACGCAATTCGCCTACGCGGCTAAAGAAATCTGGGACATGGACCGCCCCAACCACTGGCACCATCCAACTGGTTTCGGAACGCTAGGGTACGCCACCCCTGCCGCAATCGGCGGGGCCGTCGCGCGGCCCGACAAACCCACAATGGCGATCATTGGCGACTATGGCTTCCACTATACGATGGCCGAACTCGGGGTTGCAGTCGAACTCGAATTGCCTCTGCCAATCATTCTGTGGGACAACGGTAAACTCAAAGAAATTGAGGATTCCATGGTGCGTGCCCAGATCGCACCCAACGCGGTTGTTGCTAAAAATCCCGACTTTTGCAAATTGGCAGAAGCGTTCGGCGCACATTCATGTGCTCCAACGA
Organism: Ascidiaceihabitans sp.; assembly: GCF_039986515.1. Lineage (NCBI taxonomy): Bacteria > Pseudomonadati > Pseudomonadota > Alphaproteobacteria > Rhodobacterales > Paracoccaceae > Ascidiaceihabitans > Ascidiaceihabitans sp. The sequence goes on from NZ_JBDWQO010000007.1 coordinate 75,554, forward strand.
CGCTTTCACAGATGCAAGACGAAGTGGTCAAAGCATTTCAGGCAGACGGACCAACTCTGATTTACGTGACACCGGAAATCACCGGCTGAGCCAGCTTCCTTTCGCGACAAATACTTTGGGGTCCGGGGCAATGCCCCGGTCCAACTGTGACACCACGCGCAACTTAAAAACTTGTGCGGTAAGGTGCACCTTGGTGCACCCGCCAATATTAGTTCCAGCAGCTGACCAGGACGGTCATATTCACTGCAGATGCTGCGATGTCCTCGGGGGGCAAAGCGGCAGCGTTGGTCGCGCGATCAGCGGAACGGCCAGCCTGAGACAAAAGATCCTGAATGACAGTGCGGTCCAGCGAAAAGCTGACATTCGCAGGCAGTTGCTGCCCTGTTTCGGGTGCAGGCAGCAACATACCCAGAACAGCGCCGGACGCATCCAGAACAGGGCCGCCCACATCGCCGGGCAATGCGGATAAGGCCAAACGGTTCAATCCGGCTTCACCACGCAGACCACGGACGTCCGCCAGTGTTCCAAATGTGATCGAAGCTGCACCCAGAACACCCTCATAGCTGTATCCAGCAACTGCAACTTCGCTTTGAAGCCTCGGGGTGTTTGCGCTGAATGCGGCAACTGTCAAAGGTGCCAGCGCGTCTTTGGGCGAGAGTAGGGCGATGCCTCGATCCGTGTCGGACGCCAGAACTTCGGCTTCGTATTCCTGATCCAGGGTGATGCGGGTGCATGATGCCACTGCGTCTGAACTTGTTACCACAGCGCCGCGTGCATCAACGTAAAAACCGGACCGCGACAGCTTGGGCTTACGCACCTCAAGGCCAGCGACCAGATCCACGGCTTGTTCATCGGCTGATCCCGCTGTCGGGTCCAACGCGCCGTTCAGTCGGGCAAAGCTTTTGTCCATCTGGGTCAACAAACGCGTGCGACGGGCCTCATCCCCGGCAGGCCAAATCAAGGTAAATCCTTTGACTTCGCCGTTTTGCAGAGACACCCGTGTCTCGGACACGATCTGATCATTTTCACCAACCAGCACAAAGCTGTTTTTGCGACGCTCACGCGGTCCGTCCAGTGGTACAATCTCGAGGGTCTGCATGATGTCATACAGGCCAAACAGCGTGGACTGATCACCCGCTTGGCTTATCAGGTACACTTGGGCGGCGATGTCACCGGTGGACGTGTAGTGGGCAAAGGGGGATTCGTGTTTGTCGAAGGCCACCACGGCGGTGGGCAACAGCATTTCGATACCAGCTTGCGTGTCTTGAACCATCTGCAAGCCAAGGCCTTCCAGAACAGCGTTATACTGTCGCAACAATTCCGCGCGTTGCATGGTTGTCAGGATGCCTGTGATTTCCAGGCCCTGGGCCGCTTGCCATCCTGCCATGGAATTGCGGGTGCCGCGACCGTATGCGCCGTCAATCGCGCCATCATAAACACCAGCCCATTTCAACGCCACCTGAAGCTCTTTTCGCTCATCCGCCGATAGCAATTGTTCACTGCGACGTGCCTGATTTGGCGTCTCATCTGCGGGTTCGGGTTCTGCGACAACAACGGGTTCAGGATCGACTTCAGTGGATGCGGTGGTTTGGGCGTTTTCGGGGGCCGCAATCGCGCCATTTTCCAAAACATTGGCGCCCACTGGCCAAAATTGCTGCCGAAAGCCGCTGGAAAACGCGATATAGGCGTCACGCGGGATCAACCGATCACGACGATACGTGCGCAAGACGATTTCGGCGTCGCGGCGTGTGTATGGGCCAAGGGCGATGCCGTACCAACCGCCGGGCAGGGCAAATCCGTTAACATCTTCCAGATTGGCGGCATAAGACCGCGCACTTTCCGTGGCTTGACGTAAACTTGGCTGCGCTTCCACTTGGACCCAAACCACATCATTTGACGTTTGGGCCGCCATCGGCACCACCCACGCAAACAAAACCATTACCGCAGCAGCAACCCTGTGCATCATTTCGCCTTAACCCTATGTCCTTGTACCTGTTGCGCGCAAATAAGCAGGAAATTGCCATAAACACCATGGGGGAATACCGGTAAAAGAAAGCCACACGCGCAATTGACCCTTTTGGCCACACACCATAGGAAAGGCCGCAATTCACGGCATTTGCCAAGCGTCAATCGGGACATGCAGACATGAGCACAATCGCACCGCGTTCGTTTCAGGAAATCATCCTGCGGCTTCAGTCTTATTGGGCATCAAAAGGCTGTGCGATTTTGCAGCCCTACGACATGGAAGTCGGGGCAGGGACGTTCCATCCCGCCACCACGCTGCGGTCTTTGGGCACGAACCCGTGGGCTGCCGCCTATGTGCAGCCTTCGCGCCGCCCCACAGACGGGCGCTATGGCGAAAACCCGAACCGTCTGCAGCACTATTACCAATACCAAGTGCTCATCAAACCCAGCCCCCCCGATCTGCAAGAGCTGTATCTGGGGTCGCTCGAAGCCATTGGCGTGGACATGGACCTGCACGACATCCGCTTTGTTGAAGACGATTGGGAAAGCCCAACACTTGGGGCGTGGGGCCTTGGCTGGGAAGTCTGGTGTGACGGCATGGAAGTGTCACAATTCACGTATTTCCAACAGGTTGGGGGGCATGATTGTCACCCGGTCTCAGGTGAGCTGACCTACGGGCTAGAGCGTTTGGCGATGTACATCCTTGGCGTCGATCACGTGATGGACATGCCGTTCAACGATCCCCAAACGCCCATTGCACTGTCTTACGGTGACATCTTCAAACAAACCGAAGAAGAATATGCGCGCTGGAACTTTGATGTGGCCAACACAGACGTATTGCTGCGGCATTTCGAAGAGGCGGAAGCGGAATGCAAAAGCATTCTATCACAAGCGCATGACGACCCGAAAACAGGCAAACGCATTGTCATGGCGCACCCCGCCTACGACCAGGCGATCAAAGCGAGCCACATCTTCAATCTTTTGGACGCACGCGGCGTGATCTCGGTCACTGAACGCCAAGCCTACATCGGACGCGTGCGCACACTGTCCAAAGCCTGCGCAGACGCTTTTGTGCAAACGCGGGCCGGTGGGTTTGTCGAGGCCGCTGAATAATGGGGAAATTTTTAGCTGTGTTGTTAGTTGGCAGTGCCTTTGGGGCGGGAATTTTCATGTATTACCTGCAAGTCTACGGGTTCTACGACGAGGTCGTAGGCGGTGACGTGCAGCTTGTGTCGGTCGTCGACGACCTGCCCGAAACCATCAGCTTCGACAATCTGCAAGCCATCGACGCCGACAGCTCACCCCTGCGCTACCGCGCGTGTTTTACCACAGACCTTAGCCTGTCATTGCTGTCCGAAACCTACGTAGGCTTAGAAACAGCAACCCCGCGCAACGCGCCCGAATGGTTCGACTGCTTTGACGCCGCCGCCATTGCCGCCGAACTCGAAGCCGGTACAGCCATTCCATTCCTTGGTGGCAAAAACGTCGAATTCGGCGTCGATCGCATCGTGGCAATCACCGAAGACGGGCGTGGCTACGTCTGGCACGACCTGAATGACTGCGGCGACAAGGCCTATGACGGCACCATCGTCGGCGAAGAATGCCCCAGAAGGGAAACCGAATAATGCCTGATCTTCTGATTGAACTGTTTTCCGAAGAAATCCCCGCGCGCATGCAAACCCGCGCCGCTGAGGACCTGAAAAAGCTGGTCACAAACGGCATGGTTGAGGCCGGGTTGACCTACGCCTCTGCCGCCGCATTTTCCACGCCGCGCCGCCTGACCCTGACGGTTGAGGGGATGCTGGACGCGTCCCCCACGACCGTGGAAGAACGCAAAGGCCCCAAAGCCGACGCGCCCGAAAAAGCCATCGAAGGCTTCCTGCGCGGCGCTGGCCTAAGCCGCGACGACCTAGAGGAACGCGAAACGCCCAAAGGCAACATCCTGTTTGCCAAAATCACCAAGCCGGGCCGCCCGGCAGCGGACATCGTGGCCGAGGTGTTAGAACACGCGATCCGCAATTTCCCATGGCCCAAATCCATGCGCTGGGGCAGTGGTTCCTTGAAATGGGTCCGCCCATTGCACTCCATTCTGGCGATCACCGTGGCCGAAGACGGCGCAGAAGTGATCCCGATGGACGTCGACGGCATCACGTCGTCGGACATCACCGAAGGCCACCGTTTTATGGCCCCGGGCCGCTTTTCGGTGACGTCCTTTGACGACTACACAACCAAGCTGAAACGCGCCTTTGTGGTGCTGGACGCGTCCGAACGCGCCGACACCATTTGGCACGACGCCACCAACCAAGCCTTCGCCAATGGGCTGGAAGTCATTGAAGACGCAGGCCTTTTGGCCGAGGTCGCAGGGCTTGTCGAATGGCCGGTGGTCCTGATGGGCACCATCGACGATGACTTCCTTGGTCTGCCGCCAGAGGTTCTCAAAGTCTCGATGAAAGAACACCAAAAGTTCTTCTCCGTCAAAAACTCCAAAACAGGCCGGATTGAGCGGTTCATCACAGTCGCCAACCGCGAAACCGCCGACAATGGTGCGACGATCCTTGCGGGTAACCAAAAGGTGCTGTCCGCACGTTTGGCCGACGCCAAGTTTTTCTGGGAAAACGACCTGCGCGTCGCCAAGGCGGGCATGAGCGAATGGCTCGACGCCTTGAAAAACGTGACCTTCCACAACAAACTCGGCACCCAAGCCGAATTGATCGAACGCATGGCCAACTTAGCCCGCGAAATCGCCCCCCATGTGGGCGCAGACCCCGACATGGCCGAAAAAGCGGCACGCTTGGCGAAAGCCGACCTTAGCTCCGAAATGGTCTACGAATTCCCAGAACTTCAAGGGCTTATGGGGCGGTATTACGTTGAGGCTTCAGGCGAAGACGCAGCGATTGCGGCAGCTTCTGAGGAACACTACGCTCCATTAGGTCCGTCAGATGATGTGCCTACAGCGCCGGTTTCTGTGGCGGTGTCTCTGGCTGAGAAAATCGATAAGCTGGTTGGGTTCTGGGCGATTGATGAGAAGCCAACAGGGTCAAAAGACCCGTTTGCGCTGCGCCGCGCAGCTTTAGGGATCATTAGAATTGCTCTGGAAAACGAGCTGACCGCCCCGTTGATGAAATTAGGGGTCAGCGACGCGCTGCTTTCCTTCATCCACGACCGCCTCAAAACCTACTTGCGTGATCAAGGTATCCGCCACGACATCATCGATGCCTGCATTGCGATGCCAAACAACGACGACATCAACCTTTTGGTCAAACGCGCCCGTGCCCTGTCTGAAACACTCAAAACAGACGACGGCGAAAACCTGATCCAAGGGTTCAAACGCGCCAACAACATCCTCTCCCAAGCGGAAGAGGCTGACGGCGTCGAATATTCCTACGGCGCTGACGTCAAATTCGCGGAAACCGACGAAGAACGCACGCTTTTTGCAGCGCTCGACGCAGCAGAGGCCAAAATTACCCCGGCGATGGACAGCCAAGACTTCCAAACCGCAATGGCTGCCATGGCAACCCTGCGCCAACCCATCGACGCGTTCTTTGAAGCGGTGCAAATCAACGCAGACAACCCAACTGTGCGACGCAACAGGCTCAATCTGCTCAGCCGCATCCGCACAATCTGCTCAAGCGTGGCAGACCTGACCAAAATCGACGGCTAATCCCTTCATCTTGGCAAAAATACCTCGGGGGAGGCCGCAGGCCGGGGGCTGGCCCCCCTTCGGCTTGCCCGTTAACCTTTCTTAACTCTTGTCACATCAAGTTTACATTCTATGCTGCACCCAATACATGAGGTGCTGCGGTGCAGAATAATCCAAACACAACACTGGTGACGCAAACAGCGCCGATCGCGACAGCGACACATGGCGGGCGGGCGAAATGCCTGCAACGGCTGGTGCGGCTTGATCTGCCGGTGCCGACAACTGTCGCCCTTAGCTTTGATGCGGTGCACAAAATCGCCCAAGGGGAACTGCCGGACATTGAAGCCGTACTGAAACAGTTTCCCGATGATGCACTGCTTTGTGTGCGTCCGTCTTCTGAAGATCCTGACTGGGGTGGTCCGGGGGCCGTGTTGAATATCGGGATGAACGATGCCAGCCACGCGACTTTGTGCCGTGATTTGGGGTCAGATGCCGCTACAACGCTATATATGCGATTTGTGCAATATTATGCGGTGCATGTTGCCAGACTAGATCCCGATATGTTCGATAATGTAACAGGGAACGGGCCCGAAGGGTTGAAAGAAACCCTACGTGCCTATGAGGACGAGACCGAAGAAAGCTTCCCCGGCAACCGTGCGACGCAGCTTGGCGCGGTGTTGCGATCAATGGCACGTGCATGGGATGGCACATCCGCCCGTTTGCTGCGCCAAGCCAAAGGTGCTCCTGCCGAAGCCGGTTTGGGGTTGGTGGTTCAGCAAATGGCCTTTGGCGTTGGCATCAAGAAAAGCGGCGCAGGCGTTTTGCAGCTTGTCGACAGCAACACAGGGCTGCCGCAAATCACCGGACGCTATTTGCGTCAAAGTCAGGGGCGCGATGCGTTGCAAGCCGAAGCAGAAGCATTGTACCTGACAAAAGACCCTCGTGGGCCGTCTTTGGAAGAACAAGAACCTGCGCTGTTCAAACAGCTTCAGGACCATGCCGCGTTGATGCGGGTGAAATTGCGCGAAGAAATGCAGGTGGAATTCACTGTAGATGACGGTGTTTTGCACATTCTGGATGGTGTACGTGTGGCCCGCAGCCCGCGTGCAGCTGTGCGTATCGCTGTGCAGCTTGCCAAGGACAAGATTATTCCGCAGCAAGAGGCTGTGATGCGTGTCGAGCCGAGCATGCTGAATGAATTGTTGCACCGCCAAGTCGACAAAGATGCGGCGCGTGACGTCATCGGGCATGGGATCGCTGCCAGTCCCGGTGCGGCCACAGGTCGGATCGTGTTTACGGCTGCAGAAGCACAAGCCAGCGCGTCACGCAACGAAGATTGCGTTTTGGTCCGCCGTGAAACGTCGCCCGAAGATATTCGTGGCATGCACGCGGCCAAAGCCGTTTTGACAGAACGGGGCGGTATCACCAGCCACGCAGCTGTGATCGGGCGCGGCATTGGCCTGCCGTGCGTTGTGGGCGTGTCCGACATCCGGTTTCAGACCAATGACAAGCAGTTGATGCTCAAAGACGGGCGTATCATCAAACAAGGCGACGTGATCACCATTGATGGCACCAGCGGGGATGTATTGTTGGGGGCGCCTGCGATGCAGGAAGCCGTACTAGACGACGCATTTCAAAACCTGATGGATTGGGCAGATGCGGAACGCGACATCGGCATTCGCGCCAATGCAGATACCCCAGCCGATGCTCAGACCGCACGCAATTTCAACGCGCAAGGTATCGGTTTGTGCCGCACGGAACACATGTTTTTCGACATCAACCGTCTGACGGTGATGCGCGAGATGATCTTTGCCGAGACAGGCGAGGACAGGCGCGCTGTCCTAGAGCGCTTGTTGCCGATGCAGCGGGACGATTTTACGCAATTGTTCCGGATCATGGAGGGCCAGCCAGTCTGCATTCGACTTTTTGATCCACCCCTACATGAATTCCTGCCGACAAATCGCAGTGGACAGCGCGAGCTTGCCGAAGCTTTGGATTTGCCCTTGTCCGATGTAACGCGGCGCATTGAAGCCATGATGGAATATAACCCGATGCTCGGTTTGCGCGGTGTGCGCCTTGGTGTGACAGTGCCGGAAATTTACGAAATGCAGGCCCGGGCGATTTTTGAAGCCACCTTGGAAGCCAGCCGCGACGGCGACCCCGTCGTCCCTGAAATCATGATCCCGTTGGTCAGCGCCAAACGCGAAGTTGAATTGGTCAAAACCAACATTGATAGCGTTGCGGCGGCTGTTCACAACGAACGCGGTGAAAGCTTTGACTACAGACTGGGTGTTATGGTTGAAACGCCACGCGCTGCATTGCGCGCCGGTGACATTGCACAGCATTGCGCCTTCTTAAGTTTCGGGACCAACGATCTGACGCAAATGACCTATGGATTAAGCCGCGATGATGCTGGACGGTTCATGTCTGATTATGTGCGTCAGGAGGTCTTCCCCGAAGACCCGTTTCACACGCTGGATCTGGACGGGGTGGGAGAGTTGCTGGAACTGGGTGCCACACGGGGCCGCAAAACGCAGCCCGATGTGACGTTGTCGATCTGTGGTGAGCACGGTGGTAATCCCGAATCAATCGCATTCTGTCGCGCCCGTGGTTTTGATTATGTTTCATGCTCTCCGTTTCGGGTGCCAGGTGCGCGTCTTGCCGCAGCCCAATTGGCCATCGCCCACAAGACATTGTGATAAACAGTGCAACACCCGCGAAATAAGGGGTTTTGTAGCTGGTGAACCTAGGCTGCGGCGCATGACGCGGGTGTGCTGAAAACGTGATAAACTGGACCTTAACCAATTTTCTGCGTATGTGGCCCCATCTGAAACGACACTAGGCTGCCGCATGCGTGTACTTCTTTCCTTTTTGATGGCTCTGGCCATGTCCATTCCCGTTTCGCTTTTGGCGGGGGATGAACAGGCAAAAAAGCTGTTGCGCAATGAGACGCGCGGCTTGAACAAAGTCTCCAAAGACAGGTTGAATGGGCTGGTGCAGGTCGTGGACCAAAGCGGCAGCGATGTTGTGTTCTCAAAATCCTGGCTTGACGCGCAACCCAAAGCAAAAGGCAACGCCCAGTGGAAATGTCTGTCTGAAGCGCTGTATTTTGAAGCTCGTGGCGAGACCGTGAAAGGTCAATTCGCTGTTGCTGAGGTGATCTTGAACCGGGTCAAAAGCACACGGTTTCCCGGCTCTTTGTGTGGCGTGATCAACCAGGGCACCGGCAAGAAATACGGGTGCCAATTCACCTACACCTGCGACGGCAAACCGGAACGCATCAACGAACCAAAATCCTACGAGCGTGTTGCAAAAGTGGCCCGTGCGGTAATTGATGGCCGCGCCCCCGATTTGACCAATGGGGCCACGCATTATCACACAACAGCCGTACGCCCGCGTTGGTCCAAAGTGTACACCAAAACAGCACGGATTGGCGTCCATATCTTTTACCGTCACACGTACCGCACTGCATCGAACTGAAAAGCGGCCATCTGTCTGTAGGTATCCAGCGCAATGGGATGCCGCATATGGGTGCTGCTCTGGCGTAAACGACGCTGTCCTCAAACGGCAAAACCGTCTATGCAGGCGCTGCTTGCCCTGTTGAAAGACCTGTCTCATGACCACTGAAGTCCGTCTCGCTTTTGCGCATCCCTCTGAGCGTGCCGATGCGACCCCCCATGGCGACCAGCCACTTGATCGCATTTCCGTGCGCAATCATACGGTAGATGTCGAAATCGGCGCGTTTCAGGCAGAGCGCGGGGTCACGCAACGCATCAGCTTTAACATCGTTGTGGAAGTGCAACCGCTGACCGGCCCCATCGAAGATGATGTGGACCGCATTCTAAGCTACGACAAAGTCACCGAAGCGATCGCATTTGAACTGGCCGACGAGCGGCTTAACTTGTTGGAAACACTCGCAGAACGTGTTGCGGATCGCATTTTGCTAGAACCACAAGCAAAGCGCGTCTTTGTGCGCATCGAAAAACTGGATCGCGGACCGGGCGCATTGGGTGTGGAAATTGTCCGCGCACGCGCCGCAAGTGATTTGGCCAGCATCGAGGAAGAAACGCCATTGCACCCAGAACTGGTGTTTTTGTCGAACGCAGCGCTGGGATCGCCCCATTTGGGAGGCTGGATTGATCAGTTGCAGGCAGGCGGGCGGCCTTTGATCGTATGTGTCGAAGCGTCTGATGTGCCAGCCCCGCAAACAGGCCACAAAATGACCCAACGCCGCGTCGATCTGCTGGCAATTGAGCAAAACGCGTGGGTTCTGGCTGCAACGGACGAACGCTGTGTTGTCGTGGAAACGCGTACAGAACTGGACTGGGGTATGCGCAATGACCAGATTTGTGTTTGGGCGCCGTCCAAGATTGTGTTGGATGCGGTTGATGGCCCTTCCGCTGGCCCAAAAGACGCCGTGGCACTGGCTGCGTGGTTCGCCCAAACCTGTGACGCCCAAGAGCTGCTGGTGATCGGTGCAGAGGCGCCTGAGGACAGTGCTGTGACCGTGCGCACCATGTCTGCGGACAGCGACCGGGTTTAAGCGTCATGCGCTATGTCCGTCCTTTGGTCCAGGTTGGCAGCACCCGCCCCGATGATGCCTTGCCCCTTGCAGGCGGGTGGGGTTGGTTCACCCATATCGAAATTTTGTCGCGTCGCCACACATCCCGCGTGGCATCTGTATCCGAATTGACAAGCGCAGAAAGCGCGGCTCTGACAACGCAACGCAGCCTGATCTCTGATATGACCTTTGATGTCCCCCGATTGATGGGCATTGTGAATGTGACGCCTGACAGTTTTTCGGATGGGGGTGAAAACGCGGCCCCTGAGATGGCTTGCCAAACGGCATTGCAGATGATCGGGCAGGGCGCGGATATTTTGGACATCGGGGGTGAATCCACACGACCGGGTGCGCAAACGGTCGCGGCAGATGATGAAATTGCACGTGTAGCCCCCGCGATTGCTGCCATACGGGCCAAAACCACGCATCCTATTTCGATCGATACCCGCAAAGCGGCGGTGGCGGATGCTGCTTTGGATGCAGGTGCAAGTTTGGTGAATGACGTCGCAGGGTTTACGTTTGACGCGGGCTTGGCCCCTTTGTGCGCAAAGCGTAACGTGCCAGTTTGCGTGATGCATGCGCAAGGCGATCCTGCGACAATGCAAAAAGATCCGCACTACGAAAACGTTCTTTTGGATGTGTATGACTTTTTGGCAGAGCGGATCGAAACCCTGACCCGTCAAGGCCTGTCACGGGGTCAGATTATTGTCGATCCGGGGATCGGTTTCGGGAAAAACATGACGCATAATCTGGCGTTACTCGAAAAAATCAGCCTGTTTCATTCCCTTGGCACCCCCATCTTGCTGGGCGCATCGCGCAAACGCTTCATCGGCACCCTTGGTGGCGCATCAGAACCACAAGATCGCGACGCGGGGTCAATTGGCGTTGCGTTGGCTGCACTGGGGCAAGGGGTGCAAATTGTACGGGCCCATGATGTGGCCGGACATGCACAAGCCATTGCGCTATGGCGTGCAGGCATGGCACATAACTGACATGACAAAGCTATTTGGTACCGACGGCGTGCGTGGCACGGCCAACATTCATCCTATGACAGCCGAAATGGCGCTGCGCATCGGCGCGGCGGTGGGGCGGTATTTCAGGCGCGACGGCAACAGCGCCCACCGCGTTGTGATCGGCAAAGACACGCGGCTTTCGGGGTATATGTTCGAAAATGCGCTGACGGCCGGGCTGACATCGACTGGCATGAACGTGCTGCTTTTGGGGCCTGTGCCGACGCCCGCCGTGGGGTTACTGACGCGGTCCATGCGTGCGGACCTTGGGGTGATGATCTCGGCCAGCCACAATCCGGCACAAGACAACGGGATCAAATTCTTTGGGCCAGATGGGTTCAAACTGTCCGATGCGGTCGAGGCCGAGATCGAGGCGCTGGTCGCTGCAGGGGTTGAGCCCACGGACGCCCCCAACATCGGCCGCGCCAAACGGATTGACGACAGCCGGTTTCGCTATATCGAGCGGGTGAAATCATCGTTCCCTCGGCAAATGCGGCTTGATGGCATGAAGATCGTGATCGACTGCGCCAACGGGGCCGCGCACCACGTCGCCCCCATGACGCTCTGGGAATTGGGCGCGACGGTGATCCCTGTCGGCACTTCCCCAAACGGGCACAACATCAACGAACATTGCGGTTCAACCCACCCCCAGACAGCCGCCGAGGCCGTGGTTGCCCATGGCGCAGACGTCGGGATTTGTCTGGATGGCGATGCGGACCGCGTGATCCTGCTGGACGAGACGGGCAAGGTCGGCGACGGCGATCAATTCATGGCGCTGATGGCGTCGCGTTGGGCAGCTGAGGACAAGCTGAAAGGCGGGGCTTTGGTGGCGACGGTCATGTCGAACCTTGGACTAGAACGGTTCCTTGAGGGCAAAGGCGTGCGGCTGGAGCGGACAAATGTCGGCGACCGCTACGTGGTCGAACGCATGCGACAAGGCGGGTTCAATCTGGGCGGGGAGCAATCAGGTCACATTGTGATGACGGATTATGCCACAACAGGTGACGGGCTGATGGCAGGGCTACAGTTCTTGGCCGAAATGGTACGCAGCGAAAAGCGGGCGTCCGATTTGATGCACAACTTTAATCCCGTTCCGCAACTTCTTAAAAACGTGCGATATTCCGTCGATCAAAAGCCACTTGAGGACGCCCATGTCCAAGCCGCAATCACCCAAGCCGAAGCAGACCTCGTCGGCAACGGCCGCCTGCTGATCCGCAAATCCGGCACAGAACCGCTGATCCGCGTGATGGCGGAAAGCGAGGATGAAGGCATTTTGAATGCGTCAGTTGATGGGATTGTGCGGGCTGTTGAAGAGGCTGTGGGGGGATAGGTGGTGTTCCGCAAATGGTGAAGGTCTTCTTCGAGCCCATTTTGCACATCCGTTCAGCCTAGTCTAATGTTCGCGTGCACAGTAAGAACAGGGAACATCAATGTCCAACTCAGCCGATACTGATCGTGAATACGCGTATTTTCGAGCGACAGGTTCTTTTGATCCAATTCAGTTAACAAACGAACTCGGTTTGGAGCCGTCCGAATGCTGGGAAACTGGCGAAGAGTTTGAAGTGAGAGGCAATAAGCACAATCGGAAAAGCTCATGTTGGAAAATGGATAGTGGTCTGCTCGATACTGAGAACTTAGACAGTCACATCAATGAATTGCTTCGAAAGTTGCGGCCAAAGCGGGATAGCATTCTTCGCGCATCTACGCTCGCTAAACTTCAAATTGTCTGTGTTGGCTTCTATTATCAGAGCTTTAGTTGGGAGCCCAATTTTGAGCACCAAAAAGAGATCACAACACTCGGTATTGGCTTCTGGTTTGACACATACAGTTTTGGTGATTATCACGAAGAAATGGTTGATTTACGAGAGCAGCTTGGCGTTCGAGCGGACGTCGATACTAACGTTGTCTGATTTGATGGCTTGCAATCGCTTAGTCGACATTCGACATCTAAACTAACCCATCACCGCCCAAACAACCGCTTAAACGCCCCATATTGGCTCAAACCAACCCCCGCCAAAATCAGCATCATCGCCCAGAGCAGCGAGGGGGGCAGTGGCTCGTTCAGCAGCCATGCGCCGAGCAGGACGGACCACAAAGGCACCTGATAGTTGGTGAGCGACATGAACACAGGCCCCGCGGTGCGCACGACGTAGGTGCGCAGGAAGTTGGCGGCAGCGGTGGGGATCAGGCCGAGGAAGGCGATGACCAGCAGTGTGTTCGTGTCGGGCAGGGGTGGTGGGCCTTCTACGATTATGGCCACGGGGATCGTGATGCAGGCGGCGATCAGCAGCAAGACGGTGGCCAACCCAATGGTGTCCACGGCGGGCAGGCGGCGCATCAGGATGGAACTGAAGCCGTAACACATCGCCGCCGAAAGACAGGCAATGCGCCCCGGTGTTTCCAGCGAAGCCCCTGTGCTTTCAAAGGCTTGCGCGCCGATCAGGATCACGACGCCTGCGAACCCGATCCCAAACCCTAGTGATTTGCGCCATGTCATGCGTTCACCGGGCACGAGGAAATGCGCCAGCGGCAAGACCATCAAGGCCACCGCCGCCATGGACACCCCCGCAAAGCCGCCGGTGACATATTGCTGTCCCCATGCCAGCAACATGAAGGGCACCGCAGAGCTGAGGGCGCCGATGATAGTCAGGGTCGCGAGTGTGCTGCGGTTTGGTTTTTCGCTGAACAGGCGCACGCCCATGGCCAGCCAGATCGCTGTCATCAGCACCGCGCCAAATCCGATGCGCCCTGCGGCCAGCCAGAAGGGGGTGATGCCGCGCAAGGCGACTTCGGTCACAAGAAACGTGCCGCCCCACGTCAACCCGAGGATGGCGACAAAAAGCCAGCTGCGTCCGGTGATGTCGGGTTGCGGTGCGTTCATTGTGCTGTCCTTGCGTTAACCTGTTGTTAATAAACAAGGTTTCGCGGCGAAACCGATGGGGGTATGGCTGTGGTGTCGCAGCGTTTCGCCACGAAAAAGGCCCGGACGTTTCCGACCGGGCCCCTTGGGGTCAAATCGACCTTGTCTTAGTTCTTGGCTTTGTCGACCATTTTGCCCGCAGAAATCCACGGCATCATGTCGCGCAATTTGCCACCAACAACTTCAATCTGGTGCTCGTCGTTGGACCGGCGCGAAGATTTGATTGTGGGCTGGCCAACAGCGTTTTCGAGCATGAAGTCACGTACGAATTTGCCGGACTGGATGTCTGACAGAACCGCTTTCATGCGCGCCTTTGTCTCGTCGTAAGGCAAGATGCGCGGGCCGGACACGTACTGGCCATATTCCGCTGTGTTGGAGATGGAATAATCCATGTTGGCAATGCCGCCTTCATAGATCAGGTCCACGATCAGCTTGGTTTCGTGCAGGCACTCGAAGTAGGCCATTTCAGGCTCGTAGCCCGCTTCGACCAGTGTTTCAAAGCCCATGCGGATCAGTTCAACGATACCGCCACACAGAACGGCCTGTTCGCCGAAGAGGTCCGTTTCGCACTCTTCGCGGAAGTCTGTTTCGATGATGCCGGAACGCCCGCCCCCGATGGCAGAGCAATAGGACAGACCGATTTCCAGCGCTTTGCCGGATGCGTCTTTGTCCACAGCAACAAGGCAAGGCACGCCGCCGCCTTTGGTGTATTCGCCGCGCACCGTGTGGCCTGGGCCTTTTGGCGCCATCATCACAACGTCGATGCCCGCTTTTGGCTCAATCAAGCCGAAGTGCACGTTCAGGCCGTGGGCGAATGCGATTGCTGCGCCTTCACGGATGTTGTCGTGGACATATTTTTTGTATGTTTCTGCCTGCAATTCGTCGGGCATTGTGAACATGATCAGGTCGGCCCAAGCTGCGGCTTCGGCGATTTCCATTGTCTTCAGGCCTTCGCCTTCGGCTTTGGCAATCGAAGGGGAGCCTGCGCGCAGGGCAACAACCACGTTCTTCGCACCGGAATCGCGCAGGTTCAGCGCGTGGGCGTGGCCTTGGGAGCCGTAGCCCAGGATCGCCACGTTCATGTCTTTGATAAGGTTCACATCGCAATCGCGATCATAGTATACACGCATTGTGTTTTCTCCGAGTTGATATCTGAACGCTTTATACGCAGCCTTTTTCCCAGATGCAGCGTTGCATTTTGGGTTTATTTAACTACAAACGTGAAAAACAATTCGCCGAAACTATAGATTGCGAAATTTTCATGCTTGATGATCTGGATCGGCGTATTTTGCGACAATGGCAGGCTGACCCGTCCCTTTCGCCGTCCGAACTTGCACAGAGGTGTGGGGTCAGCATGGCCAAGCTGGCGCGTCGTCAGGGGCGGTTGCAAGACGCAGGTATCGTCAAAGGGGTTCAGGCTGAAATTGACTGGACGGCGTTGGGCTATTCTGTCGAAGTGTCGTTGCGTGTCACATTGGACAAGACGGTTGGGCGGGCATTTGAGGACTTCTTTGATGCGGCGCGTTTGGTGCCCGAAGTGATAGAAATGCAGACATTTTTGGGGCGTGTGGATGTACGTTTGTCAGTGATCGCCCGCGATATGGGCCACTACCAGCACATATACCGCAACCGGATTTTGACCTTGCCCGGTATCGCCGACATCGAAGCCTTGATGCAGGTGGCTTTGATCAAATCCAATGAAAGCCTTCCGCTATAAGGGGCGCATATGACTGAATATGATGAAATAGACTTCGCACTTTTGCGGGCATTACAGGTTGATGCTACGCAAAGCGCCGGCGCATTGGGCCGCATCGTGGGTCTGTCACAACCCGCCACATGGCGTCGTATCAAGCGCTTGCAATCTGCCGGGGTGGTGAAAAACCGCCGATTGCATCTGGATGCAGAAGCTGTCGGGTTCGGAGTCACGGTGTTTTTGGGGGTGAAACTGGCCACAAAAGGGCGCGTCAGCCTTGAGGATTTTGAACGCGCGGTCAGCGCCATCCCCGAAGTGCAGCGCGTCGAACATGTTTTGGGGCTGTATGATTACCGTTTGCGTGTCGTGGCGCGGGACTTGCCGGATTTCGAACGCGTGTTACGGCGCCGCATCATGACGTTGCCCGGTGCGGGTGAAGTCGAAGCCAATGTGTTGCTGAGCGAAGAACGGCTGCCGGGGCCTCTTTGATCCAACCACGATAGGGTGCGCGATTTGCCCCATCGGAACGCTTTGCCGTCCATCGGATCGGTGGCCCTGACACAAGCCGCTTTGTGCACCCAAGTATACTTTGCCTTTTGCGGGCTCACCGTCATATTCCTTCTTTGAATGTAGGGAGAACAGACAAATGGCGTTGCTTGAAACGGTAGATCCAAACGGACTTGAAGAGTTTAGCGTGGTGTTCACTGACCGCAGCCTGAACCACATGAGCGTGGCGTTTCAGCAAGTTATGAACGACATCTCCAGCATGCTAAAAGAAGTGTACGCCGCTGATGCAGTGGTTGTGGTGCCCGGTGGCGGGACGTTCGGCATGGAGGCCGTCGCACGCCAGTTTGGCAAGGATGCCGATGTATTGGTCGTACGCAATGGCTGGTTCAGCTACCGTTGGAGCCAGATTTTCGACATGGGGGGCTTGGCGGCCTCAACCACGGTTTTGAAAGCCAGTCAGACAGGCAACGCAACTGTTTCACCCTTCGCACCGGCCCCGATCGCAGAGGTCGTTGACGCAATCCGCACCCAAAAACCCGATGTTGTGTTTGCGCCGCATGTGGAAACATCCGCGGGTGTGATCTTGCCCGATGACTATATAGCCGCCATGGCGGCCGCAGCCCATGATGTCGGGGCCTTGATGGTTCTGGATTGTATCGCCTCGGGTTGCGCTTGGGTCGATATGAAAGCCACCGGTGTCGATGTGTTGATTTCGGCGCCACAAAAAGGCTGGAGCGCCTCACCCTGTGCCGGTTTGGTGATGTTGTCGGATCGTGCAATTGCGCGGATGACCGAAAGGCAGTCAGACAGCTTTGCAATTGATTTGGGCAAATGGCACGCGATTATGCAGGCGTATGTCGGGGGCGGCCATGCCTATCACGCAACTTTGCCAACAGACGCTTTGCGCGACTTCCGCGATACAATGCTGGAAACCAAAAGCTACGGGTTTGGGCGTTTGAAAGACGCACAATGGGCGCTTGGAACGGCTGTCCGCGACATGCTGGCCGCCAAAGGCGTGGTGTCTGTGGCAGCACAAGGATTTGGCGCACCGGGCGTCGTGGTCAGCTACACGTCGGATGCAGACATTCAGAACGGCAAACGCTTTGCTGCAAAAGGCATGCAAATTGCAGCCGGTGTACCGTTGCAATGTGATGAACCCGAAGATTTCAAAACTTTCCGTATCGGATTGTTCGGGTTGGATAAATTGTATGATGTTGAAGCAACAGTGGATCGTTTGGGACGTGTTGTGGATCAGGTGCTGTAAACGGCTCCCGTTTTTCGGCACACTTAAAGCACGGGAAAGGGATGCACAAAGTTTGCAGCTATTTTCCCGTCCCCAATCCCATTTGCATTAGCGTTTTGCGCACGGGCCCCAACACGTAGATCGCGTTCAATCCCATGGCCCGCGCGTCGCGTAGGGCAGGGTGTGCGACTTGGCTGGCTCTGTTCAGCAGATCAATGCCGGTCACACGCAGGCGCACGTCGGACAGGCGCGCTTTTTGATAAGCATCCAGCATGTCCGCATCGCCAAGGCCATCGGGGTTCGCTTTTGCAAATTCCAGAAGCGTCGCGGTGTCTTGCAAGCTCATGTTCAGGCCTTGGGCGCCGATAGGGGGCATAACATGGGCCGCCTCTGCGATCAGCGCAACCCGTTGCCCCCGCATTTCGGTCGCGGTCTGGCTGATGATGGGCCAAATGGTGCGGTTTGACGCAAGCGTCAAAGGGCCAAACAGCCCGCAGCTGCGTGTCGTCATTTCGGCCTCGAACGCGGCGACATCCATATTATGGCGGGCTTGAGATTTGGGGCCGTCGTCCATCCATACCACCGCAGAACAAGGTTTCCCTTGGTAGTCGGGCAGTGGCACCAAGGTGAAAGGGCCGCCTGTGCGGTGAATTTCCGTAGACACATTTTCATGTGGCACGGTGTGGGTGACCGCGAAGGCAAGCGCCTTTTGACCATAGCGTTTTGTGGTCACGTCAATGCCTGCCGCTTGCCGCATAGGCGATGTGCGCCCGTCAGCTGCGATCACCAGTTTTGTGTTGATTTTGCTGCCGTCCGATAACCCAACCCGCGCTGTTTTTGTGCGGGTGAAAAGGGTGGTTGTGGCGGTACCGGGGCGGAAATCCACTGTGTCGAGGTGGTCCAACCGGTTCAGGATTTCGCGGCGCAGTATATAGTTGGGAAAATTCCACCCAAAGGGCGCATCTGAAATATCAGCGGCGTTAAATTCTTTGGTGATGCGCGCTGTTGGCGCCTGCCCACCGGCGTCGACAATGCGCATGATTTGCAGCGCCGCAGAGTAGGGCGCAATGTGGTCCCAAATGCCTGCGTCTTGCAAAACACGGCTAGCAGGTTGCAACATGGCTGTTGTACGCATATCCGCCCCGACCGCGTCACGTTGCGTGACCGGGGGTGTAGGATCAACGCAAATCACATGAAATCCCGCAGTGCCGAAGGCGGCCGCGGCCGTTAGCCCGGCAATGCCGCCACCGGATATCACGATATCGCAGGTTTGGTTGGTCATGTGCGCACCTATGTTTGTCGTATTGATGAAGCGATTAAACTATAGTTAGGGCGCGTATGGCCTTTTGACCAAGCGGCATCCTGTCCTACCCCGTCAACTCCTGCAAAAATGCCGTTAGATCATGGGTATGATGATGCAGGTAAGGTGCATCTTGACGGGTTTCGGCGACATGGATCGTTCGCATTCCCATGGCATGGGGCACTTCCAGATTGCGCAATTCGTCTTCGAACATCGCAGCGTTTTGTGTGTCTATGCCATCTGTAGCAAAGACCTGTTGAAAGGCTTCGGCACGGGGTTTGGGCACGTAATTTGCGTGCTCAACGCCGTAAACCGCATGAAACAAGCCGTCTAACCCACGGGCTTTTAACACGTTTTGCGCGTAAGGCTCTGTTCCGTTTGTGTAGACGATTTTGCGCCCGGGCAGGTCTTTGATCATTGCAGCCAACGCCATGTCTTTGGTCATGTGGCTTAGGTCGATTTGATGCACGTCGTGCAAAAAGGGCCAAGGCGGGACACCGTGTTCATGCATTAAGCCTGCCAATGACGTGCCGTAGGTCTGCCAATACTGCACCCGCAGCCTGTCGGCCTCAACGGCATCAACACCCACAGCATCCATCACAAAATCGCGCATTTTGACTTCGATCTGATCGAACAAACGATCGGTCGGTGGATAAAGCGTGTTATCAAGGTCGAAGACCCAGGCACGGACATGGGAAAAGGCGCTTTGCAACATGGGGCCTTGCATAGCAGGCATGGTATTGCATGCAAGATCAAAGCCTTGCGCATCGCTTGACGTGCGTTAAGGTGATGGACCTTTTGTGATCGGATCCTTGCTATGAAATCGAACCCCACTGACGCCTATTCCATGATCCTCGAAGCGATTGATGTTGGGGTCTACAAGCCTGGTGACCGCTTGGTAGAAAGTGAATTGGCGGAACGCTTTGGTGTGTCGCGCACACCCATCCGCGAAGCTTTGCAGCGTCTGGAGACCCAATCGCTTTTGGCGCGGGACGGACGGAGCCTGATCGTGGCGTCTTTGGATCACAATCAAATGGCAGAGCTTTATGTGGTGCGTCGTGAACTGGAAGGGTTGGCGGCGTCTTTGGCTGCGCGGCACGCAAATGAGGAAGAAGTCAGTATTCTGCGTCACATGGTCGAACAAGATAACGCACTTGTGGACGATGCGGCGGCATTGGCCCGCGCAAATCGCCGTTTTCACAAACAAATCCACCTTGCGTCGCACAACCGCTATCTCGTGCAGCAGCTGGATTTGGTGCATCGGACGATGGCGTTGATGGCGACCACGTCGCTGGCGGCTCAGGGGCGCGGGGCGATCGCACAGCGTGAACACGATGCCATTGTCACTGCGATTGAAGCCAAAGACGAAGCGGCCGCAGGTGCGGCGCTGCGTGAACATATTTCTGTGGCATTCATGACCCGCTTGAAACAGGATGCGGCGCGACGCGAAGAAGAAGCCTAAGCGCCAAAGGCTTAAACGCTTGGCGGTCAGCTTGTGTCGGCAGATGGCGTGTCGGTGCGGTGGGCCACACCGTGTTCGGTTTTGTCCCAATAGAACGGGTCTGTGATCATCTCGTAGAGGGCCTTGTAACTGGCTAAAGCGCCAAGGGTAAAATAGACTGGCATGGTTGGAACCCATGCCATCAAATGGCGGTGTGGACGCCCCGACACAGCCACCAGCCCCATGGCCAGAGACAGCAATTCAGCGCCAATAAACAAGAACATCATCGCCACCAAAAGATCCGCCCCGAACATGCCTTGCGCGGGATGGGCTAGGCCCAAAGGCACAAGCCAGAAGGACCATAAAAGCGGGGCCAAGGCGAATTGCGAAAACGAGGCCAGAAAAATCGCCTGAAGCCCCATAAACCGCACAAACCCAAGGTCTTTCATCAGCTGGCCCGGTGCCCGCATGTGCACGCAATAGGTGATTAAAAACCCTTTCAACCATCGCGACCTTTGCCTGACCCACGGCCACGCGCGGCAGTTTGCCTCTTCATGGGTGACGGTGGGCAACAGTTCAGTGACATATCCGTGCCGCGCCAACCGGACCCCCAAATCTGCATCTTCGGTGACGTTATGCGCGTCCCATCCCCCCAGTTTCTCCAAAATATCGCGTTTGAAGAAAAGAGTTGTTCCCCCCAAAGGGATCACAAGCCCAAGACGGGCCATGCCGGGCATGACCAGCCGCCACCACGTTGCGTATTCGATGGTGAAACACCGTGAAATCCAGTTTGTGCGCGGGTTGTAATAGTCCAGAACACCCTGCAAACATGCTGTGTTTTCAGGGGCTTGGTTGAAGCGCATAACGACTTTTTCGATCTGATCCGGCTCAGGGGCGTCTTCGGCGTCCCACACCCCGATAATACTGCCATGACAAAAATCCAGCGCGTAATTCAACGCGCGGGGTTTGGTGGTTGGGCCTGCGGCTTCGGGGACTTCAATCACGCTGATCCAAGGGGGCAATTCGGTGTTTGCAAGGGTGTGGCGTGTGATGGTGTCTTTGACCTCTAGCACCAAAACGACGTTAAGCAAGGATTTGGGATACGTCAGCCGCGACAAGCGTTTTACCAACGCACCTGCGATTTCTTTTTCGCGCAACAGCGGAACCATGATGGACACACGTGGCAGTCGAAACTGGTTTTGGTCGAGGGTCGAAACCTCTGGACTGTGGGCAACTGATTGCACGATCTGCGCAAGAAAAGCGCCACTTTTCAGCACTGTGGTTAAGATCAGGGTGAAAACAGCCCAGACCACCGCGAGCCCGATCATCAATTTGGGTGCCACCAATAAACTTAACAAAAGCGCCCCGAAGACTGCGATGGCAAGACCGTTGCGGTTCGGAATTTTGCGGCCCCAATTGCGGCAGCTTTCGATGCTGGGCACGCGGGCCACAGCCTTTTGGGCCAATTCAAACCCATAGAGGCGACTCAATTGGGTCTGAATGTGCATCGGGTCAGCGATGACGGGCAACATTGTGGTACGCAAACTGCCAACACAAGCGCGGAAATGGTCAAATTTGGCAGGGTCGTTGGTGGCCACAAGAAGGGTGTTGCCGATCCATAACCATGGCACCACACGGTGTTTCAAGCATAGCGTGGCAGGCAAGGCGTCTGCCATGCCAAGGCGTGGTTCGTCTTGGTTCAGGTCAATGCGTTGGGCGTTATATTGTTTGGACAATGTATCAAGGATGACGTCATCACTGATCAATCCGTCAGCTTTCAAAATATCACCCAACCGCGCATCAATCCGCGCCTGAAGCCCCATGGCATTGACCAGATCGGTTTGGCTGATTGCGCCCGTATTCACCAAATGCCGCCCGAAGGGGGCGGGTGCCACATCGGGCACCACGCCGGCCGGGTCTGCAAATCTGAGCCTTGGATCACTCACGTCGAAAGCCTTTGGATGAACTGCGTCACCCAATGCTCCTGCCTGAGCAGAGTTAATGGTCCGTTAAAATTTGAAGCGCCGTTAACGAAGCGCAGCATTTTCAACCACAGAGTGTTGAAAATGCTAAAAAACTTAAGCGCGTGCGGCCATGGCCTCTGCAAAACGTTCAAAAAGATAGAAGCTGTCTTGTGGCCCCGGGCTGGCTTCGGGGTGGTGCTGCACTGAAAACACCGGACGATCTTTCATGCGGATGCCACAGTTCGACCCGTCGAACAGCGAGGTGTGCGTTTCGATGATGCCGTCGGGCAGGCTTTGCGCATCTACAGCAAACCCGTGGTTCATGGATGTGATTTCGACCTTGTTTGTGTCGTGGTCTTTCACAGGGTGGTTTGCGCCGTGGTGGCCGTGGTTCATTTTGACGGTCTGTGCGCCAAGTGCCAGTGCCAGCATCTGGTGGCCGAGGCAAATTCCAAAGACGGGCAGGGTGGTTTGGTTCAGAACGCCCTGAATCATCGGCACAGCATATGCACCAGTGGCGGCAGGGTCACCGGGGCCGTTGGACAGAAACACGCCGTCCGGTTTATGGGACAGGACGTCTTCAGTGGTTGCGGTGGCAGGTAGAACAGTCACATCGCAACCAGCAGATGCGAGGCAGCGCAGGATATTGCGTTTGGCGCCATAATCGATGGCGACAACTTTGTATTTGGGGGCTTCCTGACGGGTGTAGCCGTCGGGCCAAGCCCACCGCATTTCATCCCAGCGATAAGACTGGGCACAGGTGACTTCACGCGCCAAATCCATACCTTCCAGGCCTGCAAAAGCACGGGCTTTTGCGACCAGCGCCTCAACGTCAAATTCGCCGTCCGGATTGTGGGCCAACGCCACGTGAGGTGCGCCTGCCTGGCGGATAGCACGGGTCAAGCGGCGTGTGTCCACACCACCGATCGCGATACGCCCACGTGTGGCGAGCCAGTCACCCAAAGGTCCCGCGCTGCGCCAGTTGGACGGGGTGGTTGGCATCCATTTCACAACCATACCAGCGGCCACAGGATCTGCGGTTTCGTCATCTTCCGGGGTGACGCCGGTGTTGCCGATGTGGGGGAAGGTGAACGTCACAACCTGACCTGCATACGACGGGTCGGTCATGATTTCCTGATAGCCCGTCATGGCGGTGTTGAAACACAGCTCTGCTGTGGTTTCGCCAGTTGCGCCAAAGCCGATGCCGTAAAACAACGTCCCATCCGCAAGAGCCAAACAGGCGGTGGGGCGGTTGGGGGCGGAAGCGGTCATGGGCGAGCCTCTCTTGCAGAATCTGAGCAAATTTGTCGGAACTTAATGCCGTGGTCTGTTCGGGTCAAGTGGATATGTGTTTTGTAAATTGTTTTAAATCAACGGGTTAGCAAATTGAGAGATGGTTGCGCTGCACTGCGGCAAACGGTAGAGTACAAGGCTGTGAGGCAACCCGTGGGGATGGGACATAAAATGGACTTGAGAACCAAGATATCGACGGATTTAAAGCAGGCGATGAAAGACAAAGCGGCTGATCGTTTGTCGACGCTGCGCTTGATCAACGCCGCCATCAAAGACAAGGACATCGATGCCCGTGCCAGCGGCGCAGACGAAGGTGTCGCCGAATCCGATATTCTTGCGATTTTGGGTAAAATGGCCAAGCAACGTGCTGACAGTGCCCGTGTCTATGAAGAAGGCGGCCGTTTGGATTTGGCGGAACGGGAACAGGCGGAAATTGCGGTTATTGAAGAGTTTTTACCAAAACAACTAAGTGATGAAGAAGCCGCCGCCGCCGTTGAGGCCGCCGTTGTGGAAGTGGGCGCCGACAGCATCCGCGATATGGGCAAGGTGATGGGCGCTTTGAAAGCCAAATACACCGGCCAGATGGATTTCGGCGCTGTGGGGCCAATGGTCAAGGATCGCCTTTGTTCGTAAGCTGCGGGTGCACCAAGGTGCACCTTACGCGATTGAAGCGGTAAGGCGGGGTTCAGCCCGCCTTTTTTCTTGGGGTTTAGCGTTTCAATGCCCGCAAGAGATCGTCGTATAGTTCAATCCGTTCTTCCTCGCTCAGGAATGCTCCGATTTCGACCTCGCGTCCGTTGCCGCGCAGCGTAACGTAATGCGGCACCGGACCGTCGGAGTCGTATTTCACAGCTTGGGTCCAATAGCGATTACATTCCCAAATCTGTTGGTCGCCCTTGGGATTGGTCCGCACCAACACGGCCGCGTCCTCACTCAGGGTCAAAACTTCGACGATCTGGCGCGCTTTGTGGTTTCGTTGCAGCGCAAAGTAGATGCCCCAGACCGCCAGCAATAAAAATGGCAAAAGCCCCCAAAGGATCGGTGATCCGAGCAGTGGCAATGTTGGGATCAGGATCAAGGTGAATGTAGACAGCACGAATGCAGCCATGCCTTTTGGCGGCAAGCTTTCATGTGGCCAAAGCTGCATGACTTCAGGGCTGCTATGTGGTGGGTTGGTCCAGTGGTAAGGCATGTCTGCGTGTCTGTGGTTGCTGTCTACAAACAATAGCTTTGGATCCCAGTTGGCAACATGCGACGTTTCGTTCAGGGGCAGAGGTGCATCAAGATGCACCTTACGATTTGGTTTGAGGGATGAACCGCATACGCCAGACAACTGGTGCCAATATTATTACCATCAGACCTATCACAACGGCCACTTGGGCGCTGATATGGATATGTTCCAATATTGCATTGTGTCGGAGAGCTTCAAGAAAGGCGTCTTGGCTGGTGTGGGGGAGAGGGTCGTAGGTTCCACTTTCGGCATAATACGCGGCGATCTGACACGTCACAGTCGTCCAAAGGGCTGTAAGAACAAGTCGTTGTGTCCGCTTCCCCATCCACATGCGTGTGAGGTAGAGCCATAGCGCAAATCCCAAGAACCAAAGCCCAGGCGTTGCAAATCGGGACGCAGGTGGAAACGGTATGAACCGGACCCCGGCATCCGTTTGGTATACCGCGTCCTGCAGGTGCAAATACAGCGTCAAATGGCCGACGCTGGCAAACAGGATACCTATCCCCAAAGCATGCCAAGCTGGACGCATCTGAATCACACCGAGAACCAGACCTAGTCCAAAAACGGCGCCTGTGGTGCCGATATATAGTGCATCTGGTGGGGGTGGGGACGCCAGCAACATGGGCTTACCTGCAAATGGACCACGTGGATCTACACATTGGTGTCAAAAATAAAGGCCCCAACCGCCGTTGGGGCCTTTTGATGTTTATGAACCTTGTCAGTTTAGTGACCTGGCTGCTTGTCCCAGTCTTCCTGCTTTGGAAGAATTTCGAACGTGTGCTCTGGGGGAGGAGACGGCAATGTCCACTCCAGCGTGTCCGCGTATTCATTCCATGGGTTGGCTTCCGTCACACGCGCACCTTTCAGCAGCGTGTAAGCAATGATGCCGAAGAAGAACAAGAAGGACGCAAAGCTTAGGAATGCGCCGTAAGACGACCATACGTTCCAGTAAGCAAATTGCTCAGGGTAGTCGATGTAACGACGTGGCATGCCCTGACGGCCCAGGAAGTGCTGTGGGAAGAACGTCAGGTTGGCCCCGATGAACATCGCCCAGAAGTGCAGCTTGCCCGCCCATTCAGGATACATACGGCCCGACATTTTCGGCAGGTAGAAGTAGATGCCTGCGAAGATGGCGAAGACCGCGCCCAAGGACATCACGTAGTGGAAGTGTGCCACAACGTAGTATGTGTCGTGATAGTAACGGTCCACAGCGGCTTGCGACAATACGATCCCTGTGACCCCACCAAGTGTGAAGAGGAACAAGAAACCGAAGGCCCAAAGCATTGGTGTTTTGAACTCAATCGAGCCGCCCCACATGGTCGCAATCCAGCTAAAGACCTTGACGCCTGTGGGCACCGCGATGACCATCGTCGCCAACATAAAGTAGGCTTGCTGGTTCAGTGACATGCCGACTGTGTACATGTGGTGCGCCCACACAACAAAGCCCAACACGCCGATTGCGATGATCGCCCAAACCATTGGCAGGTAGCCAAAGATCGGCTTGCGCGCGAAGGTCGCGATGACGTGGGAAATGATGCCAAAGCCGGGCAGGATGATGATGTAGACCTCTGGGTGCCCAAAGAACCACAGGATGTGCTGGTACAAGACCGGATCGCCACCGCCTGCTGGATCAAAGAAGGTGAACCCAAAGTTACGGTCCATCAAAAGCATTGTGATCGCGCCCGCCAGAACTGGCAAAGACAACAGGATCAGCCAGCTTGTGACAAAGATCGACCATGAAAACAACGGCACCTTGAACAGGGTCATGCCGGGGGCACGCATGTTCAGGAAGGTTGTGATCATGTTGATCGCGCCCAGAATGGACGAGGCA
The DNA here is from genome assembly GCF_039986515.1 of Ascidiaceihabitans sp. NCBI lineage: Bacteria > Pseudomonadati > Pseudomonadota > Alphaproteobacteria > Rhodobacterales > Paracoccaceae > Ascidiaceihabitans > Ascidiaceihabitans sp. The sequence goes on from NZ_JBDWQO010000007.1 coordinate 102,153, forward strand.
CCAGAGACGTGCACCGCGAAGATCGCAAGGTCCATGGACATGCCACCTTCGTTCACCGACAGCGGTGGATACAAAACCCAACCGACACCGGACCCAAGCTGGTCGTTGCCACCCGGTGACAGAACAGAGCAGACCGCCAATGTTGTACCGGCGACATAAAGCCAGAACGACAGGTTGTTCATGCGTGGAAAGGCCATGTCAGGCGCGCCGATTTGCAACGGCATGAAGTAGTTGCCAAAGCCGCCGAAGAGCGCCGGAATAACCACAAAGAACATCATCAAGATGCCGTGGCCTGTGATCAGAACGTTCCAGAGGTGTCCGTTTGGAATACACTCTCGCGCAGCGTCTGCAATAAAGCGTGCGCCACCTGACTCAGGCGCACACATGTACTGCACGCCGGGTTCCATCAGCTCAAGGCGCATGTAAACGGTGAATGCTACAGAAATAAAGCCAACAAAGGCTGAGACAAACAGGTACAGAATACCGATGTCTTTGTGGTTTGTGGACATGAACCAACGCGTGAAAAACCCGCGATCGTCTTCATGGTCGTGCCCGTGAATGGCTGCGTCTGCCATGCGGTGCCTCCTGATAATGGTGTGATCCACGCAACGGTTCCCGCGTCACGTGGGGATTCCGCTCGGTTCTAATGGACGAATGGTTACTGGGCAATGTCTGAAACTTGCCTGAAAGCGGAAAAATATCCGTGTCAGCAGGGGTTTGCGTTGTAATCTATGGCTTTGTGGGGATTATCGCCTTGAAACCTGCGACGATGTGACAGGTCTGATTGAACCTTATATGCACAATCGCGCAAGTCGGATGTCTTTCAGCGGCACAATCCGGGCGAAAACGGTGTGACATAGCTGCGATGTGGAAACGTACCAATTGTTTGAGCGTTTTGTTCCTCTACGAGGTGCTGGTCGCTGCCTGGCTTTGGGTGTCTGGCATTTCTTAGGCAGAACGCAGAAAGACTACGTTTGGTGCATAGGTTTGTGCAACATCTGCGGTGCGATCCGGTAAGCGTTCCATAAGGGTACGTGCCTCATTGCCGCGCAAGACCGGGCGGCTGGTGGTGGAATGTGCGGCATTTGCCATGTCAAAACCATCGGCTACGGCCCAGACCTTACCATTGTCCAGAACCCTCTCTGGCATGTCACCCAAAAACAGGCTTTCAACCCAGACACCTTCCACATGCATCAAAGCATGGTGTTCCAGCAGGATGTGGTAGTAGGTGACGTCGAATTCAGCGGCCTGCTGGTGCACCATCCCGTAACCAAGCGCCGTTTTGGCCGCGACAAGCACCTCGGGTTTGTCGAACAGATATTGCGCGGCAGGGTCGTTGATCAGCAAACGGTGGGCTGGCGACAGATGCAGGTCGCGGGTGTTGCCAAAGCTGCCGGCAGGCAACACGACAGGGCGAAAATTGCGGTTTAGACGTTGTTCGGCAGGTGAATAGCTTTGTTGGCTGATGGCTTTGATCGGCATAAATCCAGCATCGCGGGTGATGACCGCATCGCCGGGCCGCAATTCTTCAATGGGTAGTTCACCTTTGCGGGTCATGACGCGGGTGCCTGCTGTAAAACAGGGAATTGTCATGTCTGTTTGGGGCCGGGTTTCATGGTGCCACGCGCCGGTTTGTGCCGTGCCGGGAAAACCGAAAGGCAAACCACCCAGTTTTGCTGTGCTGATGTATTCTTGGCTGTCCGTGTTTACCAAGATCAGGTTGTCCACACGGTTGCGTGTGCGCGGCATTGGGTCGGCCAAATTCATCCGGGCACGCCCGCGCAGGCGATCATCGGATGAAAATTCATGCAACAGCCCCTCGTACTGTGACCAGATTTGAAACGGACCAAGCGGCACGGCACAGTGGGACACGTTCTGCAGCGTGATAGTTTTCATATGCGGCATATCATGGCTTGTGGCGTCGTAGCGCTGATCCGTCACGTATAGCCCGTCCAGTTTATCTTGCATGGCATGTTCCTTTACATCCGTAGCGACGTGGTTAGCGGCGAAAAGGGGCGACAATCGGGCGAAGCTGCGGGTTTTGGGTGACCCAACTGCGGCGGAGTACAGGCAAAGTGGGTTGGGCGGGTCAATTGCCTCAATTTTGTCAAAATTGCTCTAAATTTGTACCTTCCAGGGCCCAGTCAGACCCAACTCTGCGTCTTTTTCAGCTGTCAAAGGTGAATGAACCTGACAGAGATTGGAAAAATACATGGCGACCAACGACAACACCAATCCCGGCACCGAAGGCGATCAAACGCTGACGGGAAGCACGTCAAACGACACCTTGACCGGTGGGTTTGGCAACGACACTTTAACCGGTGGCGCGGGCAATGACGTGTTAAGTGGCGATAGACCCGTCTAGGGGGCGTGGCATTTCGAAACCTTCGACAAGGATTTTACCTCTGCCGCTGGGCAGGCGTTTGATATCGAAGACGGCACACGCACCGGGTCGGGTTATGTGTCTGATTTCAACGAAGGCGGGCTGACCAATTCGGTGCGCGGCACCACAGGCAATCCCGAAGATTTTGGCGTTGTATATACAAGTACGCTGAACACGACAGCAGGCGGCACGTACCGGCTGACAACGGCTTCGGACGATGGGTCTACGATCCAGATCTTTGATTCAGCGGGTAATCCTGTCAGTTTTGCTAACCAGACCGGCGGCACGCTGGACTATTTGAACAACGACTTTGACCAACCCACAACCACGCGCTTTGGCGATGTGGTCCTTGATCCGAATGAGACATACACCATCCAGATCCGCTATTGGGAGAATCTTGGGGGATACATTATCTGCCACGATTTCGGTCACGGGCACACCTGCGGGCGTTGAAGGCGACGATTCCATCGACGGGGGCGCAGGCGACGATGTGCTGACTGGCGGGGCAGGCGATGACGTCTTTGTCTACAACCCCGGTGACGGCAATGACACGATCACCGATTTCAACGCGGGCAATTCCGGCGTTCTGGATGACAACGACCAAACCAACAATGATTTTCTGGACCTCAATCAATACGACACCTCGATCTTCGAGTTGCGCGAAGACTTGAATGATGACGGGGTTTTGAAGCAATCTGTTGGAGATTTCACCGCCGGTGCCATGATTGAAACCGATCAAGGCCTTGTCGCGGTCGAACAGCTGACGACAGATATGAAACTGCAGACGTCCGACAACGGCGCACAGCCTGTGCGGGCTATTTTGTCCCGTATTGTGGATGGTCGGGGAAAATTTGCTCCGGTTGTGATCGCCAAAGGTGCGCTGGCAACGGCGACACGATTTTCCGCAAACCGGTTGCAGAAGTCACATATTACCACATTTTGATTGATCGACATGAAATCATCTATGCGGAAGGGGTGCCCACCGAAAGCTACCATATGGATGATGCCGCGCTGCACGACGATGATGTCGCCCTAGAGCTGCAGGACCTGTTTCCAGAGCTGTTGCGCTGTGCAAGCGAAAGTGCGCGGGTGACATTGCGCGGGTACGAAAAGCAAGCGTTGCAGGCTTTGCCCCCCTAGAGTCGTATCCACAGACCTTAAGCCGTGTTGAAAACTTGATCGAAGCTGCGCCGCAGCGCGACATCTACGTCGTCCATGCTGACCGGCAGGCCAAGATCGACCAAGGACGTCACCCCATGTTGGGTGATGCCGCATGGCACGATGCCTGAAAAATGGTCCAGATCGGGTTCCACATTGATGGAAAGACCGTGAAAACTGATCCATTTGCGCAACCGGATGCCGATGGCTGCAATTTTGTCTTCAGCCAGCGAGCCATCCGCCATGAGCGGTTTATCGGGACGTTCAACCCAGACGCCCACACGGCCTTCGCGGATGTGGCCGTCGACGTTGAATTCTGACAGGGCCGCAATCACCCAAGCCTCAAGCTGTTGCACGAACAGGCGCACATCGCGCCCCCGCTTTCCCACATCCAGCATGGTATAGGCCACCCGCTGGCCGGGACCGTGATAGGTGTATTGGCCACCCCGTTTGGTGTCGAACACTGCAAACCGGTCGGGATCGGTCAGGTCTTCGCGCTTGGCCGATGTGCCTGCGGTGTAGAGCGGCGGATGTTCGACCAGCCAGATGCATTCGGGCGCAGTGCCCGCTGCGATCTGTGCCACACGGTCTTCCATCCAAACCTCTGCCATGCGGTATTCTGTCAAACCGGGGGCGGTGATCCATTCCATAGGCTCAGGCGGCCTCGTTCAGGGTTTGTTGCAAGATTTGCGCATAATTGTCTGCGCCTTGGGCACCGGTCACCAGATATTTTCCGGCAAAAATCATAGAAGGCACCCCCGACACGCCGCGCGACGTCCAGAACTGTTGTTTTTCACGCACAGTGTCCGCCAGTTCACCCGTGTCGATGACGCGGGCGACATCCACCGGATCAAGGCCAACCGATGCTGCGACGTCAATCAACACCGCACGATCGGACAGGTCGCGCTGGTCAGTGAAATGCGCATCAAAAAATGCCATCTTCAGCGGATGTTGCACCCCTTGGCTGAGGGCAAAGTCCAGCACTTGGTGCGTTAGAAACGTGTTCCACATCCGGCTGTCCGGCGTCCAGTTGAACTGAAACCCCAGTGACGTGCCAAGGTCGGTCATTTGTTGACGCGCCGCTGCGGATTGTTCGGCGGTGCTGCCGTATTTTTGCTGAATATGTTCCGAGGTGTTTTGCCCTGTGACTGGCATGTCGGGGTTCAATTCGAAGGGATGCCAGCGGATACGCGCACCGATACCCGTTGCAGCCAATGCCTGTTCGAGTTGCTTGTAACCGATAATGCACCATGGGCACATCACGTCCGACACGATGTCTACATCCAAAACGGGACCTTGGGGGGCTGTATCTGCCATGCGTTTCTCCGGGGAATGATCTGTTGGTGGTAAGATCATGCCCCTTGATGCGAATTGCAAGGCCGCGCCTTGTCTAAGAAACAGTCACATACGGAGGTGTGATCGGTCCCGGCATCGGGGACGCGCCGCTGGCATCATTGGTGATTTGTTTGGCCCCCAAAAGATGCAAATAGCTGTTGTGGTTGTGCTGTCCGCCGATCTGCTCAAAGAAATGGAGGTCGGGCAGGGGAACGCTTTGGGTCAGGGCCTGCTGCGAGGGTTGCGCCCAAGTGCCGGCCAAGGATGCAATGTGGGCCGCATAATTCACCAGTTTTTTGATGGCGTAACCTTCCCAGTCGTCAGGAATGGGACCGGGAATGGACTTGGTGATAATGTCCATGATCGCGTCATACCCCAAAGGCACGATGTCCAACGGATTTATCACAAACCAACAGTCCACATTGTCAGCGACCCAAGTGGCAAATGCAGGATTGCCAGACGTCGGAGGGGCGAATGCAAACCCTTTGAAGGTCGCTGCAATGCCGGGGATGTTGTTCCACCCGTTCTGAAGGGCCGCTTGCATCATAGGGACAAGGGCCGCGCCCTGACTATGACCATTCACATAAACCGTTTGCCCCTGTGTGATCTGGCCCGCGACATAGGCTTGCAGCGTCAGTCCGGTGTCCGGATCTTTGGCATCCAGCATCTCCGACAGGGCATTGTGGAATTCAGTAGACACCGCAGCGCCCGTGGTATTGCCAGTGGGAAACGTTGTTTGGCCACTTGGCAGATCTTCAAGACGCGACAGAAATTGCGTCGTTGTGCCCCGTAAATTGACAGCCAATTCGCCTGAAACCGTATTCAGGGCGACATAGACCAAATTGTCGGTCAGGGGGGTCTGCACTGGCCCCCAGACAACGGTCCACGTGTGATCTGCGCAAAATTCATTGCTGTTCAACTGGCCAGTTATGCGGGCTTTGACCACGCTCATTGGGGGGTATTCGCCGGCTTTGGAATCTTTGGTGTCAGCGGCATAAGCGAGAGCAGCTAGCGTCAGCTGGACCTGCGCCTGAGAAAGCGGAAAAGGATTTGTCATGAAAATTCCATGCTTTGTGAATGATTTTGTAAAAATGACTACGCGTATAGCGGGAGTTTGCACTGAGTTTTGCTTTACGTCAATTTTCTCTTCACATCTGTGCGCAAGGGGGGTAAAGCCTGCTCACCATCCATGGCGTGCGGTCGTGGCGGAATGGTAGACGCGCAGCGTTGAGGTCGCTGTGGGGTAACACCCGTGGAAGTTCGAGTCTTCTCGACCGCACCAATCTCATAAATTCGAACGATCCGGCCGATTTATCTTTTGAGTTCGGAAAATGTCCGAACGGGCGCACTAAAATTCTCTTACATTTTGTAATTTGCACCGCGGCCTTTCTGACACTGGCGGCGCTAGCCGTTTGCGTATCGTGTTCCAAATTTGTGGGAATCAAGCGATTGGGCTTGGCCAAATTATAGTAAGATATCAAGGCACTGAAACGACGAAGGGCCACCCGAAGGTGACCCTATCGTTAACCACCGGGGTATGGTGGTTATATTGGAGCGGGCGAGGCGATTCGAACGCCCGACCCTAACCTTGGCAAGGTTATGCTCTACCCCTGAGCTACGCCCGCTTCCTTGAGAGGCGGAATATAATCGCTACACAAAACCTGCAAGGGCTAATTTTCAAGAAATGCAAAAAAAATGAGTTATCGCGACGGAAGGTCTTTGGCGCTGCGTATTAAGGGCATGACGAGACGACGATGCAGCAACTGCACCTTGCAAAACTGCGCTGATATTTTTTGGAGGGTTCGATGGATTCTATCTTCGGAAAAAGTACCGGTGCAGTGTGCCGGCGCAAAGAGACGCAGAGGCCTGCGCATCGTTTTCTAAAAATAAAAACAGGAGGTTAAGATGAGTGTTTTAGGTGATTTAAAGCTGGCGCTTCTGGTCGTTTTCATCGGCATCGGAAGCGCTGTCCAATCGGACGCGGGAAGTTTGCACTTAGATGCGCATGGGGATGTGTGCATCATGGCCACTCAATAGGCTGCAATCCCCAAAATGGGTCTTTGGAGGTGCGCGACGCCAATGTTGTGCCGCGCGCCCCCGTCTTATGGGAAGTGCTTAAAACAACGCGTGCGCCAAAAGACCCAACGCGGTGAACAAAATCATCGAAAAGGTCAAAACCATGCCGCCGACACGCAACCCCATGATCTGCGGGTGCTTTGAGAATCCGATTGCATGCATGACCCGACCAGCCACCAACATGATGCCAAGGACATGCAATGCCACTGGCGGGGCCCCTTGGATTTCCGAAATGAGCAGCAGAATCAGACCCATTGGTGCGTATTCGCCGCAGTTGGCCTGCGCACGCATGCGTTGTTCCAGATCTTTGTGGCCTTGGTGCCCGACCGACACGCGATTGCCACGGCGATAGCGCACAACGCGAACGCTAAGGGCGATGAACAGCAGGGCAATAAGACCCGCGTAAAGTGATGTAATGACGAGGGACATAGGGCTTCCTTTTTCTTGATCGCACAGTTTTCGCACGGGGCGGTGGAACTGACCAGCGCTTTGCGGAGGGGGGAATCGTGATCAGTGCTGTTTGTCAGCTGGCTTTAACAGTGTGTAGATTAAGCGCTGCCTGAAACTTGGTGAAACGGGGATGCCATCTCGTTGCGGTTTGCAGTTTTGCGCTGGACAGGGATTGGTCAAGCGTCGGGCCTTTGGCCCATGCCCCGTGCGCTTGCATCACGTCGGCCACGCTGCGGACCACTGTGCTGCTTTGGCTCGCATAGAAGTGCGTGATCGTGTTTGCGATGTCGCCGACCCGCACACCTTGCTGTGCCACGGCGTTGAAATGTCCGCGTAGATCGGGACATACCAACAGATCGCAATAGGCCCGTGCCAGATCGTGCCGTTCTATCAGCGGCCATCTTGTGTTGGGTTTTCCCCAAATTTCCACCGGATCATGGGAACGGGCTGCGTCGCGAAACCGTTCAAAGACCCCACCGCCATCCAAATGATACACCATGGCAGGATGTATGACTGCGACAGACAGATGACTGGCCTGTAACAAGCGCTGCGCATGATGCACCATCCACGCAAAGGCGGGCAGGGGATCGAACGCAGATGTTTCGGTGGCGGTGTTGCCGCCAGTGTCGCCATAAAGCCAGCAGCCCCCAGTGTACAAAACCCGTAGCTTGGGTCCGGTGCGTTCTGCATCCGCCAACAGTTGTGAGACAACACGATTGTCGGCCTCGGCCATATCGTCGCCAAATGTTGCGGCGGCTTGAACAAACGCGTCGTGAGACAGGGCGGCAGGCATCCAATGGGCGGGATCCATCATATCGCCGCGCAAAACTTGCGCACCCATAGCTTGCAGGCGATGATCCGACGCTGCAGACCGGCTTAAGGCTGTAACACGGTGGCCCCTTGCCACAAGTTCAGTGACTAGGCCCGTGCCAATGGACCCTGTGCCACCCAGTAAAAAGACATCCAATGTCATCGCGTATCCCCCGGCAGTGATTTTGAACGAGGGTGGCGCCTGAAGTACGCTTTAGGTCAAGATCTGAAGTGATGTCAGTCGTCAAACCCCACAAAACGGGTCAGGTTTTCGACAGGACGGCGCCGGGATACGACCGCGTTGGCGTCGAAACTGTCATCCGGCCAGCCCATTGCCACACAGGTCATGATGATCTGGTCGTCGGGAATTTGGGCGATTTCGCGCACAACAGGGCTTTGCATAATACCCTGACCGTTGATCACGCAGCCCAATCCTTTGGACCATGCCGCCAAAACCAACCCGTAAGTGACGGCGCCAAGGTCAAAATGTGCGATGGTGCCGCCCGGCTCCATGGACTTGTCGTAGCACACCACGATAGATACAGGGGCATCGAATTGGCGAAACCCGCGCATGACCCAATCCAGACGTTTTTCCTTGTTATCGCGTTCAATGCCCATGGCCTCAAACAGCTGTACCGCTATCTCGATCTGGCGATCGCGGTGTACACCTTCATATGCGCCATGGTCCTGAATTTCGCGGCTTGGCGGCACGCCTTCCATCATGCGGCTTTGATTGCCCATGCGCACTTTGTTCAGGGGGGCACCGGTCAACACATGTAAATGCCATGGCTGCGTGTTCATGGACGACGGTGCACGGTTGGCCAGGGCGATGATCTCTTCGATCAGCTCTTTGGGAACGGGTTTGTCTTGATAGCCGCGGATGCTGCGGCGGGTTTTCATCGCGTCGTCGAGGTTCATGTGCGGTCTCCCTTTGCGCGTCAACTTTGGCGCTGGGCGGGTTCGGGTCAATCGCGACCTTACGGAATTTTGACACATCAAACGAAAAACGACGGCCGCTGGGAGGAGCGACCGCCGTCTTGATGAACCTGCAGCGTCAGGGAGGAGGAGAGACCCTGCAGGTTATTGGGTGCAGTATGCGGCAGCATCTTAATGGGAGGAGAAAGATGCTGCCGCTATGCACAGACGCACCAAGGGAGGAGAGGGCGCCTGATCCGGTTTTTGTCTTTGGACCTTCGGGTCCGGTGTGAAAATGCGGTGACACCCTAAAGGGAGGAGAAAGATGTCACCGCGTAAAGCAGACGCTTCAAGGGAGGAGGAAAGAAGCGCCTGATCTCGTTGTCTTAGTTCAGGTACGCGGCCTCATAGGCCAAACGTCTGATTTCGCTGCGGTTGATGCCCAGATCAGCCAGATCGCGGTTGGTTAGGCTGGCCAGCTCATTGAACGTGGCGCGGTAAACGCGGCGCTTTGCGCGACGTGTCGCTGCGGCGTCAAGCCACTGTGCCAGTGTTGCCAATACGCGACCTGTCAGGTCATTGCGTGCGGTTGCGTCTGTAAAGTATGCCATGATTATCTCGTCTTTCGTTGGCTACTGCGTCGTTCGTTAGGGGTAACATATGCCAATGCTGCGCTTGCACAATGATTAGTTTTTCAATGCTGCCATGCAGCAACTGCATAGCGTTAACCTTGAAATTCAAGCGCTTAATAATAATGCGGTTTGCGAATTAAGTAGGCCATGACGGAATGCCTTGTTCTTTTGTTCAAAAAGCACAATTACACGACTGACGATATTAAAGGAGACGCGCCATATGTCCGTGACCAAAGAAGACGTCCTATCCGCTTTGTCCCGTGTGGGGCTGCCAGGCGGCGATACACTGGTCAGCCGGGACATGATCCGTGCGGTCACGATCAACGGCGACAGCGTCAGTTTTGTGGTTGAGGCACCGACGCCCGAAATCGCCACCCAGATGGAAGGGGCGCGCAAAGCCGCAGAAGCCGTTGTGATGGAATTGGACGGGGTGTCCAAAGTGTCTGCCGCCTTGACGGCGCATGGCCCCGCCGCAAAAGCCCCGCCGCCCAACTTGAAAATCGGCGGCCATCCCAAGCCGCAAGACGGCCCAACCAAGCCGTCCGGCGTACAGCGCATTTTGGCGATTGGATCGGGCAAAGGCGGCGTTGGCAAATCCACCGTGTCTTCAAACCTTGCCGTCGCCTTGGCCAAACAGGGCCGCAAAGTTGGCCTGCTGGACGCCGACATCTACGGCCCCTCGCAACCGCGCATGATGGGTGTGAACAAACGCCCCGCATCGCCGGATGGCAAAACGATCATTCCTTTGCACGCCCACGGCGTCACCCTGATGTCCATTGGTTTCATGATGGAAGAAGGCAAAGCTGTCGTCTGGCGTGGCCCCATGTTGATGGGCGCGCTGCAACAGATGCTGGGGCAGGTGGAGTGGGGCGAGCTGGATGTGCTGCTTGTCGATCTGCCCCCCGGTACAGGCGACGTGCAACTGACCTTATGTACCAAATCCGAGCTAACAGGTGCTATTGTGGTGTCCACGCCGCAAGACGTGGCGCTGATCGATGCGCGCAAAGCGCTGGATATGTTCGCGACGCTCAAGACCCCTGTCTTGGGACTGATCGAAAACATGTCGATGTTTGTCTGCCCCGATTGCGGGTCCGAACATCAGATCTTCGGGCAGGGCGGTGTTGCGGCCGAGGCCGACAAGATGGGCGTGCCGTTGCTGGGGGCGTTGCCGATTGATCTGGACACACGGCTTGCAGGCGACGGTGGGACACCGATTGCAGCGGGCGAGGGGCCGATGGCGCAGGCCTATGCAAAGATCGCTGAGGGGTTGATCAAAGGCGGGATGGCCTGAGCTACTTTCTGGGTGAAGGCTTTGATGTCTCCATAAGTGTTTCAGATGCAGTTTGTAGCAGGGCTAGAGTGAACAGGAAAACGCCCATTGCGCTCTGGGCGATAACCCATTCTGGCGCACCAAGCGCTGTTGCAATATTCAGTCCTAATATTAGGGCAAAAATGATTGCTGTCGCGAAGACCAAATCGGAGTCATTTGCGGATTTGGATTGCCATATTTGTATGATGTTCAACGGTGTGTGGGTAAACGCCGTTGGCAAACATACCGCACTGCGCACAATTGCAAATATAAGAAGAAAGCCAGCCCAGATTGCGATCAACAGCATAAGCATAGGCAATAATAAAATGAATATCAGCCTGCTGTCTAGGCCGCCGCTTGTAAGCCTCGCAAAAATGGCCAGTCCGCCCCATGCGAAAAATAATATCGCGGTCAGCACAGTGATAGCGCCAACAAAGATTATCCAAAACGTCAGTATGTAAACAATCAATGATCGCAACCCACCCGCCTTGTGGTAGTTGCTTTGTTTACTGAGATACCAAGAAACTGAGGCACAAAATATTATGATGCTCGTGAGAAGTGCAGCGGTTGCGCTGACAGTGCTTAACACGGTCAACGCGTCTTCAAATTTGAATGCCAGTACGCTTCGGGGCAGAAGATGTTTCAGGGTTCGTGCCATGATTGGGCCGCAAAAGTAGAAGATTATTGAAGAGCCCAAGAAGGCATGAATAGGAAGGCGGCTGAGGGCGATAATCGTCTGCATCAGTAATGGCATGCCCAGATCTCCTCATCGGTGTCGCCGCGTTGTGTGATAGATCGCCCAGACTAAGACAAGTGCGCCTGTGTTGGTTTGGCAGGAATATGGAATGGTCCGTTCATGGGAAATCATGGTCCGTAGCGGCAAGAAGGGCGAATCAAGTCGTGAAATTTGTATGATTTTGGTTGAATTTAGTGAGTGAAGGTTGGTTTTGCAGTTCTTGCTTGTGTGAACAAAAAAAGAACACACTGGTGGCGCAGAGGAAATCAGAATTTATTTGGGAATTTATGGGCCGCTTTGTCTTTGGGTGAGCTTACACCATATATAGTGGGCGTTTACCAATAAAAGGCTAATTGGGCCAAATTTCATAAACTTATCCACATGCTTCGGTCACTCGAATGCCCTTGAAGTCATGTGTGCGCTGGGTCATCTCCCAAATAATCCCTTGCCAGCCCATGCTTTCCCATGGCATCCCTAGTGCATCGGATGAGAACGAGACCACGGGGCACCAAACGACCCCACACAAAAACAAAACTCTAGCAGGTTTCATACAGGCACCTCGCTTTCATCAGACCAAGAGATCCGGCGCGCGAGCGAGCAGACATCCCCCCAGGTGGCGCGCGCAGCTGGACTTCCCGCCAAGCGGGACAATGGCGGCGGGTTGATCAGTGGCAGCAGATCAACCCGCCGTTTTTACATCCACCACGGGGACATGAATTCGGTGCGGACGCGCACGCAAACAAGGGACGGAAGCAGGCCAGTGGCACGCAGGTTCAGAGGCGAAAGCGACCATAAGGTCGACACGAAGGGGCGGGTATCCATACCAGCCTCTTTTCGCCGTGTGATCGAAGCCTGTGACCCCGATTGGACCGACGGCCTGCCGCCCCGCATCATCCTTGTTTACGGTGGTGCGACGCGCGACTACCTCGAAGGCTTCACGATAGAAGCCATGGACGAGGTCGACGACAAGATTGCAAAATTCCCCCGTGGGTCCGCCAAGCGAAAAGCGATGGAGCGTTTGTATTCCGCGCAATCCGTTGAGGTGATTGTGGATGATACAGGCCGCATCGTTTTGCCCGCGAAGCTCCGCGACAAAATCGGCCTGAATGGCTTGGCGCGCTTTGTGTCTTCTGGCGATACGTTCGAAATCTGGACCCCCGAAGCCTACGATGACAGCATCGCGGCATTGGATGATGATGGGTTTGATCCTGATCTTGATCCTTCCGTCTATCTGGACGGGGACATGGAATAATGTCGGACCGCGGTCAGGAAACTGGGCCACATATTCCGGTGCTGATCAACGCGATTGTCAAAGCCTGTGACCCTGTTCAGGGGCGTTGGCTGGATGGCACGTTCGGGGCAGGGGGCTATACCAAACATCTTTTAGATGCTGGCGCGGATCATGTCATGGGCGTGGATCGCGATCCTTTGGCGTTTGAAATGGCAGCCCCTTGGGTGGGGGACTACGGCGACCGTATTACACTGACGCAAGGTGTGTTTTCGAAGATGGACGACTATGCGCAGGATCTGGACGGCGTGGTTCTGGACCTTGGCGTCAGCTCTATGCAGCTTGATCTGGCCGAGCGCGGCTTTTCCTTTATGCGCGACGGGCCTTTGGACATGCGCATGTCACAAGATGGGCTGTCTGCCGCCGATATCGTCAATGAAGGCGCAGAAGAACACATCGCGGCCATTCTGTTTCATTACGGTGAAGAACGCGCGTCTCGCCGGATAGCAAAGGCTATTGTACGCGAACGGACGCTTGAACCTATCACGACCACATTGCGCCTTGCAGGCATCATAGAATCTTGTTTGCCGCGTCCCAAACCCAACCAATCCCACCCCGCCACACGCAGTTTTCAGGCGTTGCGCATCGCGGTGAACGACGAATATGGGGAATTGTTTCAGGGGCTTATGGCAGCAGAGCGGGCATTGAAACCGGGCGGAAAATTGGCGGTGGTCACATTCCATTCCGTCGAAGACCGGATGGTCAAACGCTTTTTGACCGCGCGGTCCGGCAATCAGGCCAACGCCAATCGCTTTGCACCCGAAACAGAAAAACTGCCTGCGCAATTTACAGTCAAATCGCGCAAGGCGATTGCCGCGGACGCAGATGAGGTCGAGATGAACCCGCGCGCACGCTCTGCCAAACTACGGGTGGCGACACGCACAGACGCGCCAAGCGGGTTGGTGGACGCAAAAGCGTTGGGCATGCCAACGGTCGAGGGCAAATAATGCGCACTGTATTGTATATATTGACAGTTTTAGGTGTCGTTGGTCTGGCGTTCTGGGCGTACCGTGAAAACTATGCCACGCAACAATCCTTGGCCGAAACCGATCAGCTGCGTAAAGAAATTCGTGCCAGCCATGCGCGGTTGGCCGTTTTGCGGGCGGAATGGGCCTACCTGAACCGCCCCGACCGGTTGCGCGAATTGGCCGACATCAATTTCGACAGCTTGGGGCTGCTGCCCATCACACCTGACCAGTTCGGCATGATCGATCAAGTGTCATATCCAGTGGTGGAAGACGACGAAACGCTGCCCATTACCAATCCCGTCGATGTGTCCAACACCGGAGACCAGCCATGATCCGTATCCCGTTACGCCCTCTGGCCCGTGTCCTTGAAGCACGTGAAAACGGTGTGAACCCGGACGCAATTGAACGCGAAAACAAACGCATTCGTCATGAAGATATGCAAGCGCGGGCACGGTCCCGCGCCGAAGGGCGTCTGCTGGTGCTTGGCATGTTTTTCTTTTGCGCTTTTGCCGTTGTGGGTGGGCGTATGGGGATGCTTGCAACCTCTGATCCGGTTGAACCACGTTCGGCCGCATTAGGGGCGAAAATCTCGGCGCAACGCGCGGATATTGTGGATCGCAATGGCAACTTGCTGGCCACCAACTTTGAAACGCATGCTCTTTACGCCCAACCGCACCAGTTGATTGACCCCGAAGGATCCGCCAAAGCACTGGTTGGTATTTTTCCCGATCTCGATCCTGCTCGGTTGCTAAAGGATTTCACAGGCGAACGTAAGTTTCTGTGGGTGAAGAAGAAAATCAGCCCCGAGCAAATGCAGGCCGTACATGATATTGGCGATCCGGGGCTGTTGTTTGGGCCGCGCGACATGCGCTTGTACCCGAACGGAACTTTGGCCGCACACGTCATGGGCGGCGCGTCTTTTGGCAAGGAAGGCGTGTCAGCCGCCGAAGTCATCGGCGTGGCCGGTGTCGAGAAATATTTTGACGAATATTTGCGTGATCCAGCCAATGGCAATACGCCGTTGGAGCTGTCATTGGATCTGACTGTGCAGGCCGCGGCTGAACGTGTTTTATATGGTGGTATGAAGCTGCTGAACGCCAAGGGTGCGACGTCGGTTTTGATGGATGTGCACACCGGCGAAGTCATTTCGGTTGTATCTTTGCCGGACTTTGATCCCAACAATCGACCACGCCCGATCACGCAAGGCGACAAGGGTGACGATCCGCTGTTCAACCGTTCTGTGCAGGGCGTTTATGAATTGGGGTCGGTGTTCAAGATTTTCACAGCAGCCCAAGCGGTTGACCTTGGGTTGGTCAACCCTTCGACCATGATCAAAACAGATGGTCCGATGCGCGTCGGTGGTTATCCGATTGGCGAATTCCGCAACAAGAACTACGGCACGCTTAGCGTTACCGACATCATCGTGAAATCATCGAACCGGGGTACGGGGCGGATGGTTTTGCAAATCGGATCAAAGCGTCAAAAAGAATTTCTGAAATCCATGGGGTTTTTTGAACCAACAGCTTTCGAAATTGTCGAAGCGTCGGGCGGCAAGCCTCTGTTGCCCAAAAGGTGGACGGATTTATCAGCCGTTACAATATCTTACGGTCATGGATTGTCGTCGTCGCCTATGCATTTGGCCGCCGGATATGCCGCCATTGCAAACGGCGGATTTGCGGTCACTCCGACCATTCTGAAACAAGATGGCACAAAACACGGCCCGCGCGTCATGAGCACCAATGCGGCCTCTGCTGCGCGCACAATGCTGCGCAAGGTTGTGTCCGAAGGCACAGCCAGCTTTGCAGAGGTCGAAGGCTACGCAGTGGGTGGCAAAACCGGCACAGCCGACAAACCGCGCCCGCGTGGCGGATATTACGACGACAAGGTGATTGCGACGTTCGCGTCCATTTTTCCCGCCCATGACCCCAGATACGTGCTGGTTGTGACGTTGGACGAACCGGTCGAGACATCAGGTGACAAACCACGTCGCACCGCGGGTTGGACCGCCGTGCCTGTTGCGGCCGAAATGATCCGCCGCGTGGCCCCGTTGTTGGGGATGCGTCCAACCGTTGAACCGGTGTCCTTGGCTGATATAACGCTGACCAGCAGCAACTGAGCCGAAAAGGCAGCGGGCATGGTCACTCCGATCTCTATCTCTTTGAAATCTTTGGGTCTGATGGCCGTGGGGGACGCGAATCCGGTATTGGGGTCGATGGCCGTGGACAGCCGCGAGGTCCGTCCGGGCTGCCTGTTTTGCGCTATGCCCGGCAGCAATATCCATGGGGCTACGTTTGTAAAAGCGGCGTTAGCCAAGGGGGCTGCGGCCATTTTGACCGACCCCGAAGGTGCTTTGATCGCAGCAGAGGCATTGCGCGACGGTGATGCGGCGTTGGTTGTGTCTGAAACACCGCGCGAAACCATGGCACGCACGGCTGCGTTGTTTTTCGGGGCACAGCCCAAAACGATGATTGCAGTCACCGGCACCAATGGCAAAACATCCGTGTCCACGTTTGTGCGCCAGATCTGGAATGAATTGGACCTTGAGGCCGTCAACCTTGGCACCACAGGGGTGGAAGGGTCGTGGACCGCCCCTTTGAACCACACAACGCCAGAACCGATCACATTGCACCGCACGTTGAAACAGGCCGCTTTTGAAGGCATCACCCATGCGGCGATGGAAGCGTCCTCGCACGGGTTGGACCAACGCCGTTTGGACGGGGTTGTTCTGAAGGCAGCAGGGTTCACCAATTTCACCCAAGACCATCTGGATTATCACAAGACCTTTGAGGCCTATTTCGACGCCAAAGCAGGATTGTTCGCACGGGTACTGCCCGAGGATGGCACCGCAGTCATCAACATGGATGATGCGCACGGCGTTGATATGGTGGCGATTGCAACAGTCCGGAGCCAAGGCCTGATCACTGTTGGACGGACAAGCGCGGACTTGCAATTGGTTGCACAACGGATGGATGCGACGGGGCAGGACCTGCGTTTTTCATATCTGGGAAAAACCTATCAGACGCGTTTGAACCTTTTGGGCGCATTTCAGGCTGACAATGTCATGCTGGCTGCGGCACTTGTGATCGCTTGTGGCGCAGAACCCGCCCATGTCTTTGATACGCTTGAACATCTCACCACTGTGCGAGGCCGGATGCAATTGGCGGCAACCCGCGCCAACGGGGCTGCGGTGTTTGTGGATTACGCCCACACACCCGATGCGGTGTCCACTGCGCTGTCGGCCATGCGTCCGCATGTGATGGGACGTTTGGTGGCGATTGTCGGTGCCGGCGGAGACCGGGATGCGGGCAAGCGGCCTTTGATGGGGCAGGCCGCGGCGGACAATGCGGATGTGGTGTTTGTGACCGATGACAACCCGCGCTCTGAGGATCCCGCCTTGATCCGCGCGGCGGTGATGAAAGGCTGCCCCCAGGCCACGGAAGTGGGCGACCGCGCCGAGGCGATTTTGCGGGCCGTTGACACCCTTGGTCCGGGCGACGCGCTGTTGATTGCGGGCAAAGGTCATGAAAGCGGGCAAATCGTCGGCGATGATGTGTTGCCCTTTGACGATGCAGAACAGGCAAGTGTTGCGGTTGCAGCCCTTGAAGGGAGATTGGCATGAGCCTTTGGACATCGGACGCGGCGGCGCAAGCCACGGGTGGCAAAGTCACTGTTGCGTGGAAGGCGACGGGCGTGTCCATCGATACCCGCACAATAGAACCGGGCGATTTGTTTGTCGCATTGGAAGCGGCCCGTGACGGGCATGACTTCGTCGCCCAAGCCTTAGAGAAAGGCGCCAGCGCCGCGCTGGTCTCGCGCATCCCTGACGGGATGGACGAAAGTGCACCGTTGCTGATTGTCGCAGATGTCTTGTCCGGTCTCGAGGCCTTGGGCGTTGCCGCACGGGCGCGCACGGATGCACGTGTGGTGGCGGTGACAGGGTCCGTTGGCAAAACATCGACCAAGGAAATGCTGCGCGACATGTTGGGCGATCAGGGGCGCACCCATGCCTCTGTCGCGTCTTACAACAACCATTGGGGGGTGCCGTTGACCTTGGCGCGGATGCCCGCGGACACCGAATACGCGGTGATCGAAATCGGCATGAACCACCCTGGCGAAATTGCGCCTTTGGCCAAGATGGCACGCCCGCATGTGGCGATGATCACCACGGTAGCGGCCGCGCATTTGGAAGCCTTTGACGACATTTCAGGGATCGCGGTCGAGAAGGCCAGCATCATGGAAGGGCTGGAATATGGTGGATCGGCCGTCATCAACAACGACATTGAAACGGCGGCAATCTTGCAATCCAAAGCGCATGACATGAAGCGCCGAGACATCGGGTTTGGCGAACACGGCTTTGATTACGTTTTGAAAAATGTGTCCATTCAAGGGGACACAACCGTTGTGCAAGCCGAAGCCTTTGAACAGCCGCTGCTGTTCAAGATCAACACAGCTGGCCGGCACTTTGCGATGAACGGGCTGGGGGCATTGGCCTGTTGCGAGGCATTGGGGGCCGATTTGGCGCTGGCGGCCGCGTCTTTGGGGCGTTGGTCGCCTTACAAAGGACGCGGTGCACGCGAAACGATTGTGCTGGATCCTGTCGAGACGCATCTGACGCTGGAATTGATCGACGACAGCTACAACGCAAACCCCACGTCCATGGCGGCGGCTTTGGAGGTCTTGGCCGCCGCAGAGCCAGTCGATGATGTCGGGCGCGTGGGCAAGGGACGCCGTGTCGCATTTGTCGGTGATATGAAAGAACTTGGGCCGGACGAGGCGCACCTGCATGCGGGTCTTGCGGACCTCGCGTTTGTTCAAGACCTGGACGTGATACACTGCATCGGTCCGTTGATGCGGCATTTCTACGATGCTTTACCCGATCAGAAGCGCGGGCAATGGGCGCAAACTTCGGATCAGATCGAAGTCCGCACAAGCTTGGATGCGGGTGATGTGGTGTTGGCGAAGGGGTCTTTGTCGATGAAACTGGGGCTTATCGTTGACGCCATCCGTAAAATGGGCCATCCCCGTTCCAACGCATAAAAACACTAAATCGTGAGTAGAGGGGGCGGTAATGCTCTATTGGTTGACAGCACTTTCCGATGGGGGGGACTTTTTCAACCTGTTCCGCTACATCACGTTCCGCGCAGGCGGGGCCTTTATGACAGCACTTTTGTTCGGGTTTCTGTTTGGGCAACCCCTGATCAACGTGCTGCGCCGCCGCCAAGGCAAAGGCCAACCCATTCGCGATGACGGCCCCGAAGGGCATTTTGCAAAGGCGGGTACACCGACCATGGGTGGACTGCTGATTGTGGGGGCTTTGACCACATCCACATTGCTGTGGGCGCGTTTGGACAACCCGTTTGTGTGGATCGTTTTGTTTGTGACACTCAGCTTTGCCGCCATCGGGTTCGCCGATGACTACGCGAAGGTGTCCAAGCAGACGACGGCAGGTGTTTCGGGCAAAGTCCGTTTGCTTTTGGGGTTCCTGATCGCAGGGATCGCGGCCTATGTCGCAGCCATCAACCACCCGGATGCTTTGCAAAACCAACTGGCTTTGCCTGTGTTCAAAGACACGCTGATCAACCTTGGCTACCTGTTTATACCGTTTTCGATCATCGTGATCGTTGGGGCTGCGAATGCGGTGAACCTGACGGATGGACTGGATGGTCTGGCGATTATGCCTGTGATGATTGCGGCAGGGACTTTGGGTGTGATTGCCTACGCGGTGGGGCGCGTGGATTTCACGGAATATCTGGATGTGCACTACGTTCCGGGCACAGGCGAAATCCTGATCTTTACAGCGGGTATATTTGGCGGCGGATTGGGGTTCTTGTGGTACAACGCGCCCCCCGCGGCGGTGTTTATGGGCGACACGGGGTCTTTGGCCTTGGGCGGTGCATTGGGCGCGATCGCGGTCAGCACGAAACACGAATTGGTGCTGGCGATTGTCGGCGGATTGTTCGTGGTCGAGGCGATGTCGGTGATCATCCAGGTCCTCTATTTCAAGCGCACAGGTAAACGGGTGTTCCTGATGGCGCCGATCCACCATCACTATGAAAAGAAGGGCTGGGCCGAACCGCAAATCGTGATCCGGTTCTGGATTATCTCGCTGATTTTGGCGATGATTGGACTGGCGACGTTGAAGGTGCGGTAGATAGAAACATACTTTTCACTTTTCATTCCCCTGTTATGTTACCTCAGATTGTAACGAAGGGTTTGGTGTGATGGTTTCTATTTTTGACTATTGGGGTGCGATTGTTGGGTTGATTTCGGTTGTCGGTGTTTTCATCGCTTGGCGGCAATGGCGTGCACCTTCCAACACAACGACAAACACTGCTGATAGCTCAACAAACGTTAAGCAAAAAGGTGGTGCTGGTACGACGCAGAACACAGCGAACAACAGCCGCGACGTGGATCAATCCGGCGCATGATTGGGCGGACTGATAATCAGGTAACTGACTCAACGGGCGTGCAACAGGCGGGGCGTGATATTCACGGTATTCCGCCCGATCAACACGAACGGATTTTGAACGAACGCCTTGCAGAACTGCGTAGTGATTTGCAGGATAAGTTTGACGCGATAAAACGGGCGGACAGCGCCGAGGCCCAAATTGAGATTATGACGCTTCAGCGCAAAGTCCAAGAATACGAACGCCGTGTCGCGAACCCTGAATTCGCATACAAAGAATACCAAGACCGGATCGCAGCCCTCGAAAAGCTGTTGGAAGATGCCACTGTCGATATCGGCGA
The DNA here is from genome assembly GCF_039986515.1 of Ascidiaceihabitans sp. Classification (NCBI taxonomy): domain Bacteria; kingdom Pseudomonadati; phylum Pseudomonadota; class Alphaproteobacteria; order Rhodobacterales; family Paracoccaceae; genus Ascidiaceihabitans; species Ascidiaceihabitans sp. The sequence goes on from NZ_JBDWQO010000007.1 coordinate 122,960, forward strand.
AAATAGAATTCGTAATGCGCAGGTGGCCCTTGAAGGTGGGGACCATTCCAAAGCAGACGAAATCTTTGATGAGGTGATCGAGGTCGAAACCCGGGCAGCGCAACGCCTTGCGGATGCACATTTTGGCAAGGGTGTGATCGCCGAAGAGGCCGTACGCTGGGCCGACGCCGCCACACATTATGCGCGGGCAGCGAGGTTGGCCGACACTTTGGACACCCTTTATAAAGCAGCGCAATTTGCAAAACTGGCAGGGGACTACAAATCCTCCCTGCGGTTTGCAGAGGATATGGTGGCCAAGGCAAGGGCGGAGGATGACCGCCCGAACCTGTCACGTGGATTGGATCGTCTTGCAACTGCGTACCAAGAGACAGGCCAATATGAGCCGTCAGAGGCGCTTTTTCGTGAGGCATTGCAGATTGATGCGACCGACCAAGGAAAGACGTCGCGGACCTATGCCAGCGGCCTCAACAACCTTGCGGGTGTGGTAAAGGCACAGGGTCGCTATGCCGAAGCGGAGGAGCTGTACCGCGAGGCATTAGAGATTGATCGCGCGACGATTGGGGAGGGGCATCCAGAGTATGCCATTCCCCTCAACAACCTTGCGGGTGTGGTAGAGGCGCAGGGTCGCTATGCAGAAGCGGAGGGGCTGTACCGCGCGGCATTAGAGATTGATCGCGCGACGATTGGGGAGGGGCATCCGAGTTATGCTATTCGCCTCAACAACCTTGCGGGTGTGGTAAAGGCACAGGGTCGCTTTGCCGAAGCGGAGGGGTTGTACCGCGATGCGTTGGAAATTGATCGCGCGACGATTGGGGAGGGGCATCCGGACTATGCAATTGACCTCAACAACCTTGCGGGTGTGGTAGAGGCGCAGGGTCGCTTTGCCGAAGCGGAGGGGCTGTACCGCGCGGCATTGGAGATTACCCGTGCGACGATTGGGGAGGGGCATCCGAGTTATGCTATTCGCCTCGTTAATCTGGGATCCCTTCTGGGTCAGACGGGTAGGGCGACAGAAGGCCGTGAGATGTTGGAACAGGCCTTGGGGATATTTCGGGCCACTCTGCCTGAGGATCACCCAAACATTGCGACAACCCTGCGCCGTATCGCCGACCTGCCCGACACCCCCTAACCCCGCTAGACCCTTGCGCCAACCTGCGCTAGGCATGCCGCGACACATAAATGAGGCGCGCATGATTACGGTACTTGGTCTTTCTGGTAAAAACGTTGCGGTCCTTGGACTTGGGCGCTCCGGTCTGTCTGCGGCTTTGGCGCTGGTGGATGGCGGTGCCACGCCGGTGTGTTGGGATGATAATGAGGCCGCCCGTGTGGCCGCAGAAACGCATGGGTTGATGTGTCGTGACCTTAAAAAGCAAGGTGCGTTTGATGATATAGCGCGTTTGATCGTGTCGCCCGGCATCCCCCATCTGTACCCGGCACCAAACCCCGTTGTGACCAAGGCCTTGGCGGCTGGTGTGCCTGTCGACAATGATATCGGCCTATTTTTCCAAAGCTTTGCCACATCGGACTGGAACAATTTCGACATCACCCCGCAAGTGGTCGCTGTCACGGGATCGAATGGAAAATCGACGACCTCTGCATTGATCCATCACATCTTGGAACATGTGGGCCGCCCGTGTCAGTTGGCGGGCAACATCGGACGGGGCGTTCTGGATATTGATCCGCCCATTGACGGGGAAGTGGTGGTGCTGGAACTGTCGTCGTATCAGACTGAATTGGCGCGCAGCCTCACACCGGACATTGCCGTCTTTACCAACCTGTCCCCCGACCATCTGGACCGGCATCACGGGATGGGCGGGTACTTTGCGGCCAAGCGGCGGTTGTTTGCGGAAGGTGGTCCTGACCGTGCCATTATCGGTGTGGACGAAGACGAAGGGCGCTTTTTGGCAGGGCAACTGTCCGAAGGGCCAACAGATGACCGTGTCATGCGGATTTCGGTCGAGGAAAAGCTGACAGGGCCGGGGTGGCAGGTCTTTGCACGCAAAGGGTTCTTATCGGAGTACCGCAAGGGACGGCAAGCGGCGTCGATTGATTTGCGCGGCGTTGCGGGATTGCCCGGCGCGCACAACCACCAAAACGCCTGCGCGGCCTATGCGGCCTGTCGTGCTTTGGGCTTGGCCCCGAAGGTGATCGAAGCGGCGTTTCATACGTTCGGCGGTTTGCCGCACCGCTCACAAACCATCGCCGAGGCGCAGGGCGTGCGCTATGTCAACGACAGCAAAGCCACCAACGTGGACAGCGCAGCCAAGGCTTTGCAGGCGTTTAAGCGCATTCGCTGGATCTGCGGTGGGCTACAAAAAGAAGGTGGGCTTGAGGGGCTAAACGCAGTGTCTGGCGAGGTGCTGAAAGCCTATGTGATTGGACGCGAAGCTGCACAATTTGCCATGCAACTTGATACTGAGACCCAAGTGTGCACGACAATGGCTGAGGCCGTTGCGTCAGCAATGGCGGATGCTGAGGCAGGGGATGTTGTGTTGTTGGCACCGGCCGCCGCCAGCTTTGACCAATACGATAGCTTTGAGAAGCGCGGCGACGATTTTGCAGCTCAGGTTATGGCGCGGCTGTCCGACTAGGGATGCGTTTTGGTCTTGTCGTGCAGTGGTTCTGCTGTGGCCCGCGACCAACGCAGCATACGTTCCGTCGCATAGAGTGGGCCCAGCAAAATCAGCGCTGCAAACATAATAAACACGGCGAACGCGGCCGCGATGGAAAACACCCTAACAAAACACATCAGCCCGCGTTCTGTGCCATCAAACACCTCTAGCAGCGAACCGTGCACGCCGATGATGTAGACAAAGGCTGGCACGACAGTCAGAAAAATCAGCGTAATGCGTCCGCTGAATGGGTTGCTTGCATCACCGTTCACGGGTGTTTGCTGTCCACGTAACTTGGTCAATGCCACCAAAAGCAACACGATCGGCATAGCCGACGTCAGAAACAAAGGGTTGCCTTGCCCTTGGACAAATTGGTCTTTGATGGCGTGCCAGTAGGCCCAGACCGAAAGCTCCAGGTTGCTGACGGCCCAAACAAGCCAGGTCAATCTGTCGGCAATGATCTGGACAAATCCCGCAAAGATCAGTCCCAAATCAAAAGTTATGCCTTGAAAGATCAACGTCACAGATGCGTCTGCTGCAAGAATAGCCAGCGTTGTTACAAACAAAATGATGGCATCTGCATTTGCCAGCGTGGCGAAAATACCTTTGTCGCGAAAGAAGGACGTGCAAAACAACAACAGGCACATGTCCATAAAGAAAACCACCAGATCACGGCCAGCCACCTGCCACAAACCTGCAAAGTCGTAGACACGCAGCAAGTCCCCCCACAATGTCCCATCCGCCGGTTCCCCGGTTGTTAAAAAGCTGACACCTGTGGGCATGAACAAATTGCATGAAATCACCAGAATAAAGGCCCAGTAGGTTATCATCAGGGCCCATGCGATGGCCTCGCGAAGGCAGGGCCAAAACCGTTGGGTCTTGATCAGGGTCGTGTTGGTTTTAAGGGTGGCAAACAAGGCAATAAAGATCAGCGGTGCCAAGGTGGCCTGCAACATAAAATAGGTGATCACCGCGTCGCCCACAAGCACAGCAAAAATCCCCCAAAGTATTGCGAACCACTTGGTGTAGGTCCACAGGCGGCTTGGCGGCAAGGCCATGTATCCGATGATGTTATCGCTCATAGGCTGCGCGCACAGGCCATGCCCGAGGCCCATGCCCATTGAAAGTTGTACCCCCCAAGCCAGCCTGTCACATCCACCGCTTCGCCGATGAAATACAAGCCCGGCACGGTCTTGCATTCCATGGTTTTCGACGACAGCGTGTTGGTGTCGATCCCGCCCAGCGTCACCTCGGCGGTGCGATACCCTTCGGTGCCGTTGGGGGTCAGCTGCCAGTTCTGCAACGCCTCGCAGATTTGCCGAAGCCGTGCGTCGGATTGATCGGCAAGGTTTCCGTTTAGGGCCAGCTCGTCCGTTAGAAATTCAACCAGCCGCCCCGGCAGTAATGTGGCCAGTTCCGTCGTCAGGTTCTTGCGTCCCGAAGTCTGACGTTTGTCGCGCAGCGCCTGCATCAGTGTGTTGGCGGGGTCGATATTCAACGTGATCACGTCGCCCTCAACCCAATAGCTTGAGGCCTGCAAAACAGCGGGGCCAGACAGACCACGGTGCGTAAACAACATCGCTTCGTCGAATTGTCCCGCCCCCGCAGTTACGCGGGACTGCAAAGCGACGCCAGCCAACGGCGTAAACCGGTTTTCGGGGAAGGTAAAAGGCACAAGGGCAGGGCGGATGTCAGTCACAGGAATATTGAATTGGTGCGCCACATCATAGGCGAACCCGGTGGCCCCCATTTTCGGGATTGATTTGCCGCCTGTTGCGATAACAAGGTTTTTGAAAGAGAGACGCGTTTGCGTGCTGCCAGTCACCAACGTGGCGCTGTACCCGCCGTCATTTTGTTCAATTGCCTTCACGCTGGTTTCAAGCCGGACCTCAGCGTCGTTTTTGGCGCATAGATCCAGCAGCATGGCGACAATGTCTTTGGCAGAGACGTCACAAAAAAGCTGGCCCAACGTCTTTTCGTGCCATTTGATGCCGTAGCTGTCCACCAGTTCGACAAAATCCCATTGCGTGTACCGCGCCAGCGCTGATTTGGCGAAGTGGGGATTTTGCGACAAAAAGGCGTGGGCCTCGCAATACATGTTGGTGAAATTACAGCGGCCCCCGCCAGAAATGCGGATTTTCTCGCCCGGCTTTTTGGCGTGATCCACGATCAGCACGTGTCCGGGGGCATGGGCCGCACACATCAGGCCCGCAGCGCCCGCGCCAATGATTAACGTGTCAATTTTCATGGTTTTGCAGTGCCAGAGCGGCCCAAAGGGGTCAAGCCGTCTTGGCAAATGCCGCGTAGCCTACGACGGTTTGGATAATCAACGAAGGATTTGATCATGCACGCACTTAACACAGGTGAAGTTTTCCCAACGCAAGACGTGGCGGCACTGGGGGGAGGCCGGCTTTCACTGGGCACGCCATCAAAGGGTTTCGACTGGCAATTGTTGATCATTTACCGTGGGTTGCACTGCCCTTTGTGTGTGGAATACTTGGCGGATCTTGAAGCACTTTTACCTGACTTTCATGCCGCAGGCTGTGATGCGGTTGTGGCGTCAGGAGATCCGCAAGACAAAGCCGCAAAAATGCAATCCGAATGCGCACTCAGCATGCCGGTCGGGTATGGATTGACGACAGATCAGATGATTTCGATGGGGCTTTATGTGTCAAATCCGCGCTCTCCCCAAGAGGCAGACGGTCGTGCTTTTGCAGAACCGGGGTTGTTCGTGATTATGCCGGAAGGTGTCTTGCGGATGGTGGATATTTCCAATGCGCCTTTCCTGCGCCCGCCGCTGGCCAATGTGTTGCGCGGAATGAAAGCGAACCAGTCCGACGACTACCCGACACGTGGTACATTTGGCCGGTAACAGCGCGTAACTCCTGCGGGCTGATCCCCAAGACACGCAAGCCGCTGTCCGCAGGTCCAATCCATACAACAGTCGCCGGTTCGGCGCTTTTTCCGTGCCGGTCCTAATCTGGTTGTGGCCTTCTGTGTCAGCGCAATTCGCAGTAGCGCTGCGCACCAAAACACGCTATACTTGGCGCTAGATCCCAAGAATGGGGCAGCTCCTGTTGCAAAACATGCGAGCAAAGAGGCAGTGTAAAGGCAGTACCCATGACTGAAATGGTCTATGGCGCGGTTCCCGTTCAGCGGGGCGAACCGATCCTTCCCAAATGGTGGCGCACAATTGATAAATGGGCGATGTCATGCATTTTGATCCTGTTTGCTGTGGGGCTGTTGCTTGGGCTGGCCTCGTCTCCGCCACTTGCAGCCAAAAACGGATTTGAACCCTTTCACTACGTGCAGCGCCAAGCGTTTTTTGGCTGTGTTGCGCTGTTGGCGATGATTTTAACGTCGATGATGACGCCTTTGGTTGTACGGCGCCTCGCGGTTCTTGGGTTTTTATGCGCTTTTGTTGCTTTGGCGATGTTGCCGTTCTTTGGTACGGATTTTGGCAAAGGGGCGGTGCGTTGGTATTCGCTTGGCTTTGCGTCGGTGCAACCGTCTGAGTTTTTGAAACCTGGTTTTGTCGTTGTGGCGGCTTGGATGTTGGCGGCGGGACATGAATTGAACGGCCCACCGGGGCGCACATGGTCCTTTATCTTATGCGTGACGATCGTTTTTATGCTCGCGATGCAGCCCGACTTTGGTCAGGCGTGTCTGGTGTTGTTTGGCTGGGGCGTGATGTATTTTGTGGCCGGCGCACCCATGCTTTTGTTGGTGGGTATGGCCGGACTGGTTGTTGTTGCAGGGACTGTTGCCTATGCCAATTCGGAACATTTCGCGCGCCGCATTGACGGGTTTTTAAGCGCCGATGTCGATCCCACCACCCAGCTTGGCTATGCCACAAATGCCATTCGCGAAGGTGGTCTGTTTGGTGTGGGGGTGGGCGAAGGTCAGGTGAAGTGGTCGCTGCCGGATGCGCACACAGATTTCATTATCGCAGTGGCTGCCGAAGAATACGGGCTGATTATGGTGATGTGCATCATCACTTTGTACGCGGGGATTGTGGTGCGATCACTGCTGCGTCTGGTGCGTGAACGTGACCCGTTCATTCGTTTGGCAGGCACCGGATTGGCCTGCATGTTTGGCGTTCAGGCGATGATCAATATGGGCGTCGCTGTGCGTCTGCTGCCCGCCAAAGGCATGACTTTGCCGTTTGTCAGCTACGGTGGATCGTCAGTCATTGCGTCGGGGATCGCCTTGGGTATGCTTCTGGCTTTCACACGGTCGCGTCCGCAGGGCGAGATCAGCGAGCTATTGGGCCGGGGACGTATGAAATGAGCCAACCTTTGTTGATGATTGCGGCGGGCGGCACGGGCGGACATATGTTTCCGGCCCAGGCGCTGGCCGAGACGATGTTGGCAAAAGGGTGGCGCGTGAAGCTAAGCACCGATGCCCGTGGCGCACGCTATACTGGCGGATTTCCGCACACCACCGAGATTGAACAGATCAGCAGCGCAACCTTCGCACGCGGGGGGCTGGCGGCCAAAGCGTTGGTGCCGTTTCGTATTGCTGGCGGCGTAATCACGGCCGCTTTCAAAATGATGCGGGACAAACCGGATGTTGTGGTGGGCTTTGGGGGCTATCCGACCATTCCTGCGATGGCGGCGGCGACCCTGTTGCGCAAGCCACGCATGATCCACGAACAAAACGGCATCTTGGGGCGCGTCAATAAGCTGTTTGCGCCGCGTGTCGATGCCGTGGCCTGTGGCACATGGCCGACGGATTTGGCCGAAGGGATCAAGGGCGTGCATGTGGGAAACCCAGTGCGCGGTGCGGTTCTGGAACGGGCAGGGGCAGGGTATATCCAACCCGGTGACTACCCGATGGAATTGCTTGTGATTGGCGGATCCCAAGGGGCGCGGATTCTGTCGGACGTGGTGCCGCCTGCGATTGCCGCCCTGCCGATGACCATGCTGCAAAACATTCGCGTCAGCCATCAGGCGCGCGGCGAAGACGAAGACCGTGTGCGCAGCTTTTACGCCGAAAACGGGATAAACGCCGACGTACAACCCTTTTTCCAAGACGTGCCGCGCCGCATGTCCGAAGCACAGTTGGTCATCAGCCGTTCAGGCGCATCTTCGGTTGCAGACATATCTGTTATCGGGCGTCCTTCCATTCTGGTGCCTTTTGCGGCGGCGACCGGCGATCACCAAACCGCCAATGCGCGTGGTTTGGTTGAGGCAGGCGGTGCTATTTTGATCCCTGAGAACATGCTAACCCCCGAAGCGTTGACCGCCCAAATCGAAACCGTTCTGGGCACGCCCGATGCAGCCCTGATGATGTCACGCGCTGCGTTAAATGCTGGCAAACCGGACGCCACAGAAGCGCTTGTTCATATGGTTGAAACTTTGGCCCAATACAGCCCCCCCAATAAAGGAGCACGCGCATGAACGCTGCCGCCACAAAACTGCCCGGAGACGTGGGCCCCATTCATTTCGTTGGCATTGGTGGCATTGGCATGTCGGGCATTGCCGAGGTGCTTTTGAACCATGGATATGTGGTGCAAGGGTCTGATCTGAAAACCTCGAAGATCACCGACCGTTTGCAGACCCAAGGCGCTTTGATCTTTGAGGGGCAACGCGCCGAGAACATTGATGACGCGGCTGTTGTTGTTATTTCATCGGCCATCAAACCGGGCAATCCTGAACTGGATGCGGCACGGGCGCGCGGCCTTCCTATCGTGCGCCGCGCCGAGATGCTGGCGGAATTGATGCGCCTGAAATCCAACATTGCCATCGCAGGCACGCATGGCAAAACCACAACCACCACCATGATGGCGGAACTGATGGTGGCGGGCAAATTTGATCCCACGGTTGTGAACGGCGGGATCATCCACGCCTATGGTTCGAACGCGCGTGTCGGTCTTGGTGAATGGATGGTGGTTGAAGCGGACGAAAGCGACGGCACGTTCAATCGTTTACCCGCGACCATTGCCATCGTGACCAACATCGACCCCGAACACATGGAACATTGGGGCACCGAAGAGGCGCTTCATCAGGGCTTCTTGGATTTTGTGTCCAACATTCCGTTTTACGGTGTTGCTGTGTGCTGCACCGATGATCCTGACGTGCAAAGCCTTGTGGGCAAGATCACCGACCGCCGCGTTGTCACTTACGGGTTCAATGCACAGGCTGACGTGCGGGCAGTGAACCTGCACTACAAAGGCGGCGTTGCGACGTTTGATATCGCGCTGCAATCTGAGGACATGGTGATTGAGGGCTGTTCTTTGCCCATGCCGGGGGACCACAACGTGTCCAACGCGTTGTCCGCTGTTGCCGTGGCGCGCCATTTGGGCATGAAAGCGGATGAAATTCGTGACGCTTTGGCCAATTTCGGTGGTGTGAACCGAAGATTCACCAAAGTCGGCGAGATTAACGGTGTGACAATTATTGATGATTACGGCCACCACCCGGTTGAGATTGCCGCTGTTTTGAAAGCGGCCCGCCAATCATCTGAGGGCCGTGTGATTGCGGTGCACCAGCCACACCGTTTCACGCGTCTTTCGCACCATTTTGACGAATTTTGTGCGTGTTTCAATGACGCGGATGTGGTCGGGATTGCGGATGTGTTCACCGCTGGCGAAGACCCGATCGAGGGCGCTTCACGCGATGATCTGGTTGCAGGGTTGATCCGCCACGGACATCGCCATGCGCGCAGCGTCAACGACGAGGCCGATCTGGAACGGCTGGTGCGCGAACAAGCCCGCCCCGGTGATATGGTTGTGTGCCTTGGCGCGGGGACGATTTCCACATGGGCAAATGGTTTGCCCGCGCGTCTGATGAAGGGGGCTGCGTGAGCTTTTTGTTCATCCTTTTGCCTGTCGCCGTGCCCTTGCTTGCGGCGCCAGTTACTTTGTTTTTGGGGTTCTTGAAGACGATGGCGGCGGTTTTTGGGATTGCCGTCCTGATGATGCTCTCACCTTTTGTCTATTTCGGGATCAAGGGCCTGTATCAGGGCGTGCCCTTGGCGGATGTCTTCGCGAGTCTGAGCGTGACTGTTCGCCCGATGGCAATCATCGCAGGGTATATGGTCGGCTGGTCCGCAATTTGCGCGGGAGTTGCTGCGGTCGTCGTCTGGTGCTGGCAGCGGTGGAGGACGGCATGATCCGGTGGCCATTAGCACTTTCATTTCTTCTGTTCTTCGCGGTGTCCGCGGCCCAGGCCGGCTTCAACGAAGGCGATTCCATTCCTGTGAACATGTCCGAGATCTTGCCACTGTTCTTTGTCGGGCTGATCATGGCGCCGATTGGGTTTGTGCTGGCGCGTTTGGGATACATGTTTGCGTTCAAAGCAGTGGCAGTGCTGTTCGGCCTGTGCCTTGTTGCAATGGTGATCGGGGCCGCCTTGTTCATGGGTGAATTGATCATGATCTTGGTGGTTTTTGCAGCAATCGTGATTGTGCCTGCCTTTGTGTACTATCTGCTGGGCGCGTGGCTTGGGTGGGCGATGCGCCTGCGCAAGGAAGGGGCAAACCCATGACCCTTTTGTTCGCGTGTATCACTTGGGTTTTTGCATCGGTTGCATGCGCTATGCTGCCGATGCGTCGCCAATATGTGCCGGGGGTGATTTTGCTGATCGCGGCCCCGTTCTTGATTGTTTGGATCGGCGTTCAGGTCCATCCGCTTGCCGCCATCGCTGCTGCCGCTGCTTTTGTGTCGATGTTTCGAAATCCGCTGCGTTATTTGTTTGCGCGGCTTCGGGGGGAAGAACCGGAGTTGCCAAAATGAGCACATCCCTAATTCTGGCCTGTCTTTGGGCTTTGATCGCAAATGTTCTGGCGATGACGCCCAGCAAAGATTTGCATTGGCGCAATGCCTACATTCTGATCGCTATCGGCATCCCGATTGTGGGCTATGTCACATGGGAAAATGGCCCTTGGATTGGGCTTTTGGTGTTGGCGGCGGGGGTGTCAATCTTGCGCTGGCCCGTGATTTATCTGGGCCGCTGGGTGCGCCGGTTGGGCGGAAAGGGCGCGTCATGAGCTTTGTCTTCTTTATCCCCGTTATCCTGATGGGCTGCGTCAGTTTTGTGATCCTGTCGCAGCAACGGTTTTTGCTGTATTTCGGATGGCTTTTGACGGCGATCCTCGCGTTGGCGTTGATTTTCTGGAATGTGCTGGGCATCCCGCCGATGTCTGAAGGCCCCATGCTTGCCATTATCGCGTTTGCGCTGTTCCAAAGCGCGTGTGCCGTTATGGGATGGGTCTGGGGCCGAACCCGCAAAGATCGGGGAACGCTATGATCGAGATTATTCTGGTGGTGCTATTTTTGCCCGTATCATTGCTGATGATGTTTGCGGCGTGGTGCGCTTTGGCGCAAATTCCCGAGGCGGAAGATGACACATGACTGAAATGCCACAGGTGCGCGGCACGGTAACGCCCGACCGGGATCTTTCGGATTTGACGTGGTTGCGCGTGGGCGGGCCTGCGGATTTTCTGTTCCGCCCTGCGGATGTCGAAGACCTAAGCGCTTTTTTGCGTGAATTGCCCGCTGATGTGGCGGTTTTCCCCATGGGTGTGGGCAGCAACCTGATTGTGCGCGACGGCGGCATAAAGGCTGTGGTGATCCGGATGGGGCGCGGGTTCAACGGGATAGAAATTGACGGCACCCGTGTCACAGCCGGCGCTGCGGCGCTGGATGCGCATGTGGCCCGTAAAGCCGCGGATGCCGGATTGGATTTGACGTTTTTGCGTACCATTCCGGGCAGTATCGGCGGCGCTGTGCGCATGAATGCAGGGTGCTACGGCAGCTATACTGCAGATGTTCTGGTATCGGCACAGGCCGTTTTGCGCAACGGTGATATTGTGACGTTGACACCACAAGATCTGAATTTCTCCTATCGCCAAAGTGACTTACCCAAAGGCGCTGTGCTGATTTCAGCGACGTTTGAAGCGCCCGAAGGCCGTCCCGAGGCGCTACATGCGCGGATGACCGATCAAATCGCGAAGCGGGATGCCTCCCAACCCACCAAAGACCGCAGCGCTGGCAGTACCTTTCGCAATCCGGCTGGCTTTTCGTCAACGGGGCAGGCGGACGATGTGCATGATCTCAAGGCGTGGAAGGTCATTGATGATGCTGGGATGCGCGGTGCGCGCAAAGGCGGCGCACAGATGAGCGAGATGCACTCGAATTTTTTGATCAATGCCGACAACGCGACGGCTGCCGATCTGGAAGGATTGGGTGAAGACGTGCGAAAAAAGGTTTACGATTCCAGCGGTATCACGCTAGAATGGGAAATTATGCGGGTCGGTGAGAAATAAGGCGCTCAACTGGGTATAGCCCCGCAGATACAAAGCCAAAATTGGCATAATAATTAAAGGATCCGCAAAAGGGTCCGGGACATTAGAGGCACCACGGTGGGTCAGTCGAGCAGGACACCCCGAAACGTGGCGGTATTGATGGGCGGCCCAAGCGCAGAGCGCGAGGTGTCCCTGTCCACAGGCAAAGCCTGCGCCGCTGCATTGAGGGAAGAAAATATCAACGCGATCGAGGTCGACGCCGGCCCCGATCTTGTTGCGCGTTTACAAGACATTAAACCGGATGCTGTTCTCAATTGCCTGCATGGCCGCTGGGGCGAAGACGGTTGCGTACAGGGTGTGCTTGAATGGTTGGGCATTCCCTATTCCCATTCTGGCGTTTTGGCGTCCGCCCTTGCGATGGACAAACAGCGCAGCAAGGACGTGTTTGCACAGGCTGGATTGCCCATTGTCAAAAGCATCATTGCCAAACGCGATGACGTTCGTGCGGCCCATGTGATGGAACCGCCCTACGTGGTGAAACCCAACAATGAAGGCTCCTCGGTAGGGGTGTATCTGGTTGAGGCCGAAAACAACGGGCCACCGCAGTTGGACGACGACATGCCCGATGAGGTGATGGTCGAAACCTTTGCGCCGGGCCGTGAATTGACCACGACTGTGATGGGCGACCGCGCCTTGACGGTCACTGATATTCTCACCACCGGTTGGTACGACTACGACGCCAAATACAAAGAGGGCGGATCATCCCATGTGGTGCCTGCGGACGTGCCATCCGAGATTTTTGACCTGTGTATGGAGTATGCTAAGCGCGCCCATGATGCTTTGGGCTGTCGCGGTGTGTCGCGCACTGATTTCCGCTGGGACGAGGCGCGTGGCGTAGACGGTTTGATCCTTTTAGAAACCAACACCCAGCCCGGCATGACCGCAACCTCCCTAAGCCCTGAACAGGGCGAGGCCGTAGGCATCACATTCCCCAAACTGTGCCGCTGGATGGTGGAGGACGCATCATGCAACCGCTAAAGCGCCGCACCCCAAAGGCTGATCCGGCCCCGTCGCGTTGGTCATGGCGCTTGCAACGTCTGATGCTGACGCCCGGTTTTCGGTTCGGACTGCGGGTTGGTGTGCCGTTTGTGCTGACGCTGACGCTGGGCACTGCCTATTTTGCCAATCCCGACCGCCAACAAGCCATCCGCGACAGCGTGGCTGATACCCGCGCGGCCATTCAGGAACGCCCCGAATTTATGGTCACTTTGATGGCGATCGATGGTGTTGACACGCAGATGTCTGAAGATATTCGCGCCAATCTGGCCCTCGATTTTCCGATCAGCTCTTTTGATCTGGATCTTGAAGCCATGCGCACAACCATCACGGATTTACCACCTGTCGCCGAGGCGGCTTTGCGGATCAGGCCGGGTGGTGTTTTAGAGGTTGATGTGACGCCACGGGTGCCTGTGGCCGTCTGGCGCAACCACTCTAGCCTATCATTGATTGATGCGACGGGGGCGCATGTGGCGCATATCCCGTTCCGTGTGGACCGGTCTGATTTGCCTTTGATCGCGGGGGACGGGGCCAATGCCTACATCTCTCAGGCGCTTGAGTTGCTGGACGTAGCGGCCCCGTTGGGTGACCGGCTGCGCGGTCTTGTGCGCATGGGGGAACGACGCTGGGATGTGGTTCTGGACCGCGACCAACGCATTTTGTTACCAACTGAAAATCCGGTGCGTGCGCTAGAACGGGTCATTGCACTTGAGGGCGCCCAAGACGTCCTAAGCCGCGATGTCGCGCGTGTGGATATGCGGCTGGGGCAACGTCCCACAGTCCAAATGAACAAGAACGCCACCACCGAGATGTGGCGCATCCGGCAGATAGGGCAGTAAGGTTATGATGGATTTGTACGGCAGCCAACGCAGCATGCGCAACATGCGCAAAGTGGCAATGCAACGCGGTGTGGTGGCCATTCTGGATGTGGGCAGCTCTAAAATTGCATGTCTGGTGCTGCGCTTTGACGGTTCTGCCGATCTGGAAAGTGACGGCGAAATCGGGTCTTTGGCCGGTCAGTCGGGCTTTCGCGTCATTGGGGCTGCGACAACGCGGTCGCGCGGTGTGCGTTTTGGCGAAATCTCTGCCATGGCTGAAACCGAACGCGCCATCCGGACTGCGTTGCAAGCGGCCCAAAAGATGGCCGGTATCCGCGTGGACCATGTGATTGCATGTTATGGCGGTGGCGATCCGCGCAGCTACGGGCTTGACGCGCAAATCGGCTTGGATGGTCAGGTTGTGACCGAAGACGATGTTGCGCGTGTGTTGGCCAGCTGTGATGTGCCGGACTATGGCGCAGGACGCGAAGTGCTACACGCGCAACCGGTCAACTTTGCTTTGGACCACCGATCCGGCCTAAGCGACCCGCGCGGCCAGCTTGGCAACGAGCTTAGCGTTGACATGCACATGCTGACCGTTGACGCAATGTCGGTGCAACATCTGGCGCATTGTATCAAACGCTGTGATCTGGAGTTGGCGGGGATCGCATCCTCTGCTTACGCATCGGGCATTGCGGCTTTGGTGGAAGACGAACAGGAACTGGGCGCGGCCTGCATTGATATGGGGGGCGGGTCCACGGGCGTGTCGATCTTTATCAAAAAGCACATGATCTATGGTGACGCGGTCCGGATGGGCGGCGATCATGTGACGTCAGACATTTCATTGGGTCTTCAAGTGCCCACCGCAAACGCCGAACGCATCAAGACATTCTATGGCGGGGTTCATGCCACGGGCATGGATGATCGTGAGATGATCGAAATCGGCGGTGACACCGGTGACTATGAGCACGACCGCCGCACTGCGTCCCGCGCAGAGTTGATTGGCATTATGCGGCCACGTGTGGAAGAGATTTTGGAAGAAGTCCGTGCGCGGCTTGACGCTGCTGGCTTTGACCATCTGCCAAGCCAGCAAATTGTTTTGACTGGCGGCGGCAGTCAAATTCCCGGTCTTGACGGACTGGCATCCAAAATTCTGGGCCACCAAGTGCGTTTGGGCCGGCCTTTGCGTGTGCATGGCCTACCACAAGCGGCGACGGGTCCGGGGTTTGCCTCTGCAGTTGGGCTGTCTTTGTTTGCAGCGCATCCGCAAGACGAATGGTGGGACTTCGATATTCCCGCAGACCGTTACCCCAAGCGCAGCCTGCGCCGCGCCGTCAAGTGGTTCCGCGACAACTGGTAACCCCTATATCTGGGTCCACACGCGAAATACCGTGAGATTTGGCGGGATTTCGCCCACATTTTGGGGCAAATCTGTGTTTTTTGGGTGACGTTGCAAGCAAAAACGGCTAAGTTAAAAGCGGATTAGGCAAAAAAACCCGCGAATGCGGATTCGATAACAGGCGGACACATACATGACTTTGAACCTTTCGATGCCCGGACAGGACGAACTGAAACCTCGTATCACCGTGTTCGGTGTCGGGGGCGCTGGCGGCAATGCGGTCAATAATATGATCGAAAAGCAGCTGGACGGTGTGGATTTTGTTGTCGCCAACACAGACGCGCAGGCGCTGCAGCAATCCGCGTCCACAACGCGCGTGCAGCTGGGCATCAAGGTCACTGAAGGCTTGGGGGCAGGGGCCCGCGCAAGCGTTGGTGCCGCGGCTGCCGAAGAAAGCATTGAACAGATCGTTGATCATCTGGCGGGCGCACACATGTGCTTTATCACGGCTGGCATGGGGGGCGGCACCGGGACGGGTGCGGCGCCAATCATCGCACAAGCGGCCCGTGAATTGGGTGTCTTGACCGTCGGTGTTGTGACCAAGCCTTTCCAGTTTGAAGGCGCCAAGCGCATGCGTCAGGCCGAAGACGGTGTTGAGGCGTTGCAAAAGGTCGTCGACACGCTGATCATCATTCCCAACCAGAACCTGTTCCGCCTTGCGAACGAAAAAACCACCTTCACCGAAGCGTTTTCCATGGCGGATGACGTTTTGTACCAAGGTGTCAAAGGCGTGACGGACCTGATGGTGCGTCCGGGTCTTATCAACCTCGACTTTGCAGACGTGCGTTCCGTGATGGACGAGATGGGCAAAGCCATGATGGGCACAGGTGAGGCCGACGGCGAGGATCGCGCGATCCAGGCTGCAGAAAAAGCCATTGCGAACCCGCTGCTGGACGAAATCAGCCTGCGCGGTGCAAAAGGCGTGCTGATCAACATCACAGGCGCACACGACCTGACCTTGTTCGAACTGGACGAAGCGGCCAACCGTATCCGCGAAGAAGTCGATCCAGAGGCCAACATCATCGTGGGCTCCACGCTGGATACAGCCATGGAAGGCATGATGCGCGTCAGCGTTGTTGCCACAGGCATCGACGCGTTGGATGTGCAAACGGACATTCCTGTACCACGCCGCAGCATGCACGCGCCTTTGACAGCAACCGTGACAGCCGAAGCGCCTGCCGCACCTGTGTATGAAGAAGCACCGCAAACCCAAGTCGCGGAAGCTGCTGCACCTCAGCCGCAGTTTGATGGTTTGGATGTTGAACAAGCGGCTGCATCTGACATGGCCGAAGACATCTTTGCAGACGAAATGCCAGTGGCCGCGCAGGACGACCTGCCACCACCTGCGTACCAGCCGCGTGTTGAAGCGTTTGAACCGCAGCCAGAGTTGGAAGCGGAGCCGCAAGCCTTTGTCGCACCGCGTGCACCTGCACCTGGCACACCATCGCCTGAGGCTTTGGCGCGTTTGCGTGCCGCGGCCCAAAAAGCAGCCCCTCAGGCCGAGCAACAAGCAGCCCCTCAGGCTGCGCCAAACCAGCCAGCCGCAGAAGAGCGTCCACGCTTCGGGATCAATTCGTTGATCAACCGTATGACGGGCCACGCAGAACAAGGTGCCGAACGCGCGCCGCAACAACCAGCCGTGCGTCAGCAACCGCCTGTGCAGCAACAAGCCGCCGCAGCACCTGCACCTCGTCCAGCCGAAGCTGCCGACCCAGAGCAAGAGCGGATCGAAATCCCCGCGTTTTTGCGCCGTCAAGCGAATTAATCTGATGAAAATATTGAATTGAGCCTGCCTCAATTCGTGACAAGGGGCTGCTTTTGAGCGGCCCTTTTTTTCGTTTTATCAACGGCTTACAAGGGGCGCGGCATCTTTCTGCCGTTTTATGACAGTCATGTTTCAGACCGTTACAAAGATTGAGTTGTGATGTGAGGGGGCGTTGCGTAGGTACATTCCAGCAGCGCCAAGTGCGCGACACTTTGAGGTTCTACGTGCAGACAACGATCAAATCACCCATCAGCTTTTCTGGACGCGGATTGCATTCCGGCGCTCCGGCCACGCTGACGATTCGTCCTGCAGGGGCCGAGCACGGGATTTGGTTTTCACGCGTGGATTTGAACGAAGGGGATCGTTTGATCCCGGCGCGTTGGGATGTTGTGAACCGGTCGCCCTTGTGCACAAAACTTGAAAATGCATCCGGCGTTACGGTGTCCACTGTAGAACATGTAATGGCTGCGATCGCAGGCTGCGGCATCCACAACGCACTGATTGAGATTGACGGACCTGAAGTGCCAATCGTTGATGGATCTGCCGTGCCGTTCGTGCGTGGCATCATGCAGCGCGGTGTGCGGGTGTTGGACGCTCCTGTACGCGCGTTTGAAATCATGCAGACCGTGACGGTTACAGAAGGCGATGCCACAGCGACATTGTCCCCCGCGGACACGCTTTACATTGATTTTGAGATCGATTTTGACGACGCGGCTATCGGCCGTCAGCACAAATCCTTGCGTATGAACAACGGCAGCTTTGCCCGCGAATTGTGCGACAGCCGCACCTTTTGCCGTCAGGCCGATGTTGATGCCATGCAAGCCAACGGATTGGCTTTGGGCGGTGTGTCAGGCCAGAATGCGGTCGTTTTTGATGGCGACGCGGTTCTAAGCCCGGGTGGTTTGCGTCATTCGGATGAACCTGTGCGCCATAAAATGTTGGACGCTTTGGGCGATCTGGCCTTGGCCGGTGCCCCGCTGATCGGACGGTACACGGGCGTGCGGTCCGGCCATTCACTGACCAACACTTTGCTGCGTAAAGCCTTTGCGACGCCGGGCGCTGTGCGCATGGTGGTTTGTGATGCTCAGATAGCCACACGGTTGCCTGGATACGGGCTGGTATGGGATGAAATTCCGCAGGTTGCATAACTGCATCTGGTGGAATGGCCATCACTTTTACACAAATGCTGATTTCAGGTGCAATCATCGTTTTGCATGGTAAATTATTGTGTTAGGACGTACGCAAGAATGCTCTGAACGGGGTGGGTGACTGTGGTGAGGACGACAGACATGGTGAGTGGCAGATACCAAAATATGGGCCAGCACACGGTGACAAAGCGACAATTGGGCAAGCGCACTGTGCGTCTGACCGGAGTTGTGCTTGTGGCGGCTATGCTTGCGGCATGTGGCGGTGGGGATCGCCCGACGCGAGGCAGCGTGTTCAATCAACAGGTCATCCCGCTGGAAGAATTCACCGCCCAACAGATTTTTGAGCGTGGCGAATATGAACTTGAAAATCGCCAACCCTCTGAAGCTGCGTTCTATTTTGGCGAAATTGAACGCCTGTACCCCTATTCCGATTTGGCGCAACGTGCATTGATCATGCAAGCCTTCGCGCACCACCGCGATAAGGACTATCCAAACAGCCGCTCTGCTGCGCAGCGTTTCATTGATTTTTACCCCGATGAAGATGATGCGGCCTACGCGCAGTATCTGTTGGCGTTGTCCTACTATGACCAAATCGACGAAGTGGGCCGCGATCAGGGTTTGACCTTCCAGGCCTTGCAATCTTTGCGTGACGTGATCGAACGCTATCCAGACAGCGAATATGCCAAAACATCCGTTTTGAAATTCGATCTGGCCTTTGACCACCTTGCGGGCAAGGAAATGGAAATTGGCCGCTATTATTTGCGCCGCGATCATTATGCATCCGCCATCAACCGGTTCCGTGTTGTGGTTGAGGATTTCCAAACAACCACGCACACCGCCGAGGCACTGCACCGTCTGGTCGAAGCCTATTTGTCCCTTGGATTGACAGATGAGGCACAAACCGCAGGCGCCATTCTGGGCTACAACTACCGGTCTACGGATTGGTACGAAGACAGCTACAAGCTGTTGACAGGGCGCGGGTTGGAACTGGAAGCGGCAGGCGACAGCTGGTTGCGCCAGATTTATCGTCAGATGCTTAAAGGTCGTTGGTTGTAAAGTGCGGCATCGCACATACGCCACGGAATAACCCACATGCTGCGTGGTCTTGATATTTCAGACATGCTGATCATTGACCGGTTGGAACTTGCGTTTCAACCCGGTCTGAATGTGTTGACGGGTGAAACCGGTGCAGGCAAGTCTATCTTGTTGGATTCGTTGGGTTTTGTGCTTGGATGGCGTGGTCGTGCTGATCTGGTTCGCCAAGGTGCAGACCACGGTGAAGTGACAGCGTGGTTTGATTTGCCCGAAGGACATCCCGCGCACGGCGTGCTGGAAGAAGCCGGATTGCCTGGCGGCGACGAGCTGATCTTGCGGCGGATCAACACAGCTGACGGGCGCAAGACCGCTTGGGTCAACGACCGCCGTTGTTCGGGCGAAGTTTTGCGGGCCTTGTCCGAAACCTTGCTGGAATTGCACGGCCAGCACGATGATCGTGGCTTGCTGAACCCGCGCGGGCACCGGACCATTTTGGATGAATTCGCAGGGCTTGAGACGCAAAAATCCAAAGTGCGCAAAACATGGTCAACCATGGGCAAAGCACGCAAAACGCTGGCTGCCGCCGAAGACGCCATGCAAGCCATCCGCGACGAAGAAGAATTTTTGCGCCACGCCGTCGCCGAACTGGGCGCCTTGGCCCCTTTGCCCGGAGAAGAAGCTGATCTGGACACCAAACGGCGTATGATGCAGGGGGCGGAACGGATCCGCGAAGACATCGTGCGGGCGTATCAGACCTTGGGCCAAGACGGCGCAGAGGCGAGCATGGGCAATGCCATTCGCTGGCTGGACGGTGTGGCAGACAAAGCAGAAGGCCATCTGGAAGCCCCCATAGGCGCGTTGAACCGTGCCATGGTCGAACTGGACGAGGCCATGGAAGGCATTGTCGCGTGCATTGACACATTGTCTTTCAATCCTGCCGATCTTGAAGACACCGAAGAACGTCTGTTTGCGATCCGCGCAATGGCCCGCAAGCATGATGTGCAGGCGGATGACCTTGCCGCATTGACAGACACCTTGACGAAAAAGCTGGCGGCGCTGGATGCCGGTGACGCCGATCTTGCCGATTTACGCATAGCCCTTCAGGATGCAGAAGCCGGTTATGCCCAAGCGGCGGATGCCCTCACGGCGATGCGTCAGAAACAAGGCGCAAAACTTGACAAGGCCGTCACATCGGAACTCGCCCCCCTTAAGATGGAACGC
Organism: Ascidiaceihabitans sp.; assembly: GCF_039986515.1. NCBI lineage: Bacteria > Pseudomonadati > Pseudomonadota > Alphaproteobacteria > Rhodobacterales > Paracoccaceae > Ascidiaceihabitans > Ascidiaceihabitans sp. Next base: position 143,263 of record NZ_JBDWQO010000007.1, read on the forward strand.
GCCGTTTTCACAACCGAGGTTACGGCTGAAACACCCGGTCCTGACGGTCAGGACGCTGTAGCGTTTTGTGTGGCCACGAACCCCGGTGCGCCGTCTGGTCCTTTGAACAAAATCGCATCGGGTGGTGAACTTAGCCGATTTTTGCTGGCGTTGAAGGTCTGTTTGACGGGCGGTCAGGCCGGCCTCACGATGATTTTCGATGAGATCGACCGCGGCGTCGGTGGGGCAACGGCTGATGCTGTGGGGCGTCGCTTGGCCGCATTGGCAGAGGATGGGCAGGTTCTTGTGGTGACCCATTCGCCGCAGGTTGCAGCCCTTGGGGCACACCACTGGCGGGTAGAGAAATCCGTTGCCAAGGGCATGACCACAAGCCGGGTTGTGCCTTTGGATCAAGATGAACGTGTGGATGAAATTGCACGCATGCTTGCAGGCGACACCATCACTGACGAAGCCCGTGGTGCTGCCAAAGCGCTGTTGGGGTAACACGCTGAAACAACTGCGCTTAGGCTCAGGACCCATTAATCCTGAGGCGCTGGCGTCAAAATCGCTTCATCTCAGCGGCTCAGACCGCTTGTAAATAGAACCACTATTCCTGCGAACCTGCTCCTCGCCAATCAGTAAATCCATCAAACCAACGCTGCAGGATTAATGGGGCCTGAGCCTAAGGGGCGTATGTTTGGGGTCAAATGTACCGCGCACCTCTTTTCGTGGCTTCTGTATTGCCCTAGACAGTTGAAAAGGGCGAACGACGACCAATGCCAAAGGCGCTTACCAATCTACTGCGGGCCACAGGGCAAGAAGCAGCGACAGCGTTTCGGCGCATTTGGACAGCTTTGCGTGCGCAGGGGCCAAGTCAGGTACAGTTTTGGTTTATCGCTTTGGCTGTTGGCATCGCATCAGGTTTTACTGCGCTGTTTTTCCGTAAAGGTATCGAAGCCTTACAAGCGTTTTTATACGGCACCGATGACATTCAGTTCCTTCATTCCTTTGCGCAATCGCTTGCGTGGTATTGGGTCTTGGTCATTCCTATCGTGGGTGGTTTGGTCGTTGGGCTGATCTTGCACAAGTTTACGCCGGACGGGCGTGTGCGCAGCGTGGCGGATGTGATCGAAGGGGCGGCGATGCGCGAAGGTCGCGTCGAAACACGCGCGGGTATTGCGTCAGCGGTGGCGTCTTTCATCACCCTGTCCTCTGGCGGCTCTTCGGGGCGCGAGGGGCCGGTGGTGCATTTGGCTGGGGTCATTGCCACCAAAGTCAGCCGCTATATCAACGCGGATGGCATTACGGGGCGCGATTTGTTGGGCTGTGCTGTGGCCGCCGCAGTGTCCGCCAGTTTTAACGCGCCTATCGCAGGGGCGCTGTTCGCTTTGGAAGTCGTATTGCGCCATTTCGCAGTGCACGCTTTTGCACCCATCGTCATTGCAGCCGTCGCAGGCACAGTGATCAACCGAATTGAATATGGGGGGGTTACAGAGTTTATGTTGCCGGCCCCCGAAGCCTTGCAATTCTATGTCGAACTGCCCGCATTCTTAATGCTTGGATTGGTTAGTGGATTGATCGCAGTTGTTTTGATGCGCTCGGTGTTCTGGGCGGAAGACATCGGCAATCTTGTGCAAGCCAAAACCGGGTTGCCACGTTGGCTGCGCCCTGCCGTGGCGGGGGCCATGCTGGGCGGCATCGCAATCTTCTACCCGCATATCATCGGTGTTGGCTATGAAACCACATCGCTTGCGTTGACGGGGCAGTTGGATCTGTTGGTGGTCATCGGCTTTGTTGCCATCAAGGTGGTCGCGGTCGCCATCACCATGGCTGGCCGCATGGGTGGGGGGGTGTTTTCGCCGTCGCTGATGATTGGTGCGATGTCCGGATTGGCCTTTGGCCTGATCGCAACAGCCGTTTTTCCAGAAGTGTCCGGCACAGTTACACTTTATGCATTGGCTGGAATGGGTGCCGTGGCGGCTGCGGTGCTTGGGGCGCCGATATCCACAACCTTGATTGTGTTCGAATTGACCGGAGACTGGCAGACAGGGCTTGCCGTGATGGTGGCTGTGTCCATGTCGACGGCGTTGGCGTCCCGTATTGTGGATCGCAGTTTCTTTTTGACGCAATTGGAACGGCGCGATGTGCATTTGGCCGCTGGGCCACAGGCTTACCTGTTGTCAATGTTTCGCGTGGCCACAGTGATGCGTGACATGGAGGATCCCCGTGCGGCGGACGAGCAAGCCTGCTGGGAAATGATCGGCGACGGCATATATGTGGACGGGAACGCGACGCTTGAGGTGGCGATGCCTATGTTTGACCTTTCTTCAGTGCCCTTCATTCCTGTCGTTACCCTCAGCGGCGAAAACAGCCCACCTGAGCTGTGGGGCGCGTTGTTTCATGTGGATGCATTAAAGGCCTACAATCGCGCCTTGGCGGCCACAGCCGCAGAAGAACATTCTTAAGCAACCAATCCTGACCATAGCGCAGAACTGTTTCGGATCGCTTTCGGAGCGACCCGAAGATGATGTATTTGATGATGGGGCGGGTCTTGATCATGGATCATCCACACGATCCGGTATGAATTGAAAACCCTTAGAGCTCTTCGACTGTGATGCCGTCGCCAGTGTAAAACGCCAAATGGCCTTCGATACGTGATACGCTTTCAAGCGGTGCCTCGTAACTCCAGACGGCGTTTTCCAGCGTGGTCGATTTTGTCACCACCGAATAGTAAGTGGCGTCGCCTTTATGGGGACAGTGGGTGGATTTGTCGGTTTTGTCCAGAAACGCCATGGCGATGTCTTCACGTGGAAAATAGATGACGGGTGGATAGTCCCCTTCGGTCAGTTCCAGCGCCGCACGGCTCTCGCCCAAAACAGCGCCGCCTGCGCGTACAGTCCATACGCCTGCTGCATTGCGCACTTTGATGTGGTCAGCCATGATGTCTCCTTCCTATACGTCTTTCCCCTGAAAGCGTGAAAAAGCCGTTTATCAGAAGCCGAAGCTTCACGCCAGACTTGTCACAAAGCGCACGTTGCGTCACGCAGCCAAGATGCCGTTTCAGGGGACAAGCGCGGCGAGATTTTCTCAAAAGTTTCAGCATGATAAGCGTTCAGCCAGTCACGCGCCCCTGAATCCAACATTTCCGGCACGATCAGCCTGCGGTCAATGGGGGCAAACGTCAAAGTCCTCCAATTCAACATCGCACGATGTGCATCGCCGCCAGGCAAATCGGTGGCATTTTCCACAACGATCAGGTTTTCAATCCGGATACCAAAAGCGCCCTCGCGGTAATAGCCGGGCTCGTTGGACAGGATCATGCCGGGCTGCAACGGCACTGTGCTGACGCGGCTTAGACGCTGAGGGCCTTCATGAACACTAAGATACGCACCCACGCCATGGCCCAATCCATGGTCAAAATCCTGTCCTGCCATCCAAAGCGGCAAACGCCCGATGGCTTCGATGTCGCGGCCTGCCAAACCTTCGGGCCAGCGCAAACGGCTCATGGCGATCATACCAGCCAGAACACGCGTAAAGGCCTGCCGTGCTTCCAGTGCAGGGGTGCCAATGGCGATGGTGCGGGTGATGTCGGTCGTGCCGTCCAGATATTGACCGCCGCTGTCCAACACAATCAGATGACCGTCTTCAAGCCGGCTGTCGGTGTCTTCGGTCACACGGTAATGCATGATTGCGCCGTTGGGGCCTGTGCCTGCGATGGTCTCGAAGCTGATGTCCTGCAGGGCGTTGTCGCGGCGGCGGTTGGCCTCCAGTTGGCTGACAACTTGCGTTTCGCTCAATGTTCCGGGGGGGTGGGCATCAAGCCACGCCAAAAGTTCAACAACAGCTGCACCATCGCGCAAATGTGCCTCGGCGCTGCCTGCGATCTCGGCTGGGTTCTTGCACGCTTTGGGAAGGGCGCATGGATCATCGCCCCACACAGCCAAGGTGCCGACCACATCGGCAACACAAACCGGAACGGATGTTTTATCAAGACGAACGGCGCCTGTTAATCCGGCCAAGCGATCCAGAAAGTCATTTGGAGCATGAACTGTGACGTTTGGCCCCAGATGATCCATGACATCATTCAGTTTTGCCGCATCCATGAACAAATCGACCCGGGCATCCGCGTGCAGGATTGCAAAGCCCTGTGCGATCGGATTGCGGGGAATATCAGCGCCGCGGATATTAAGCAGCCAACAAATGGAATCCGGCAACGTGATGACAGCGCTGGATTGACCAGCCTGTTGCAGCGTGTCCGCCAAACGCACACATTTGTCGTGATGGGCTTCTCCCGCGAACTCAAGCGGATGGGGTTTGACAGGTTCCATGGCAGGGGCCGGCTGATCTTCCCAGATCGCATCGACCAGATTTTCCACCTGAACCAATGTGATGCCTTTGTCCGACAAAACTGCGCGCGTTTGTTCCACCTGGGCGACGGTGTGCAGCCAGGGATCAAATCCGACTTTGCCGCCGTCTGGCAGCTGTTCAATCAACCATGCGCCCATCGACACTTCGGGCCACGGAACAGGGGTAAAAACATCTGCAACCTGCGCTTTGACTTGGGTGCGGTAACGCCCGTCGATAAAGACGCCAGCCTTGCTTTGCAAAGCCACACAAAACCCGGCTGATCCTGTAAATCCCGTAAGCCACGACAAACGTTCGTCGCGGGCTGAGACATATTCGCCCTGATGGGCGTCGGCGCGTGGGATCAAAAAGCCGTCGATGCCCAATGTTGTTATCAGATCGCGCAACTTCGCCAGTCTGGGGGGGCCTTGCTCGGGCCTTGCTGTCACCTCAAACGATTGAAACATGCTACAGATCCCTTTTCATCTCGCAAAATAAACCTCCCCCGGAGGGGCCCGTTCTATCAGCCTACACGACGCATGCCCATGACACGCGCACGTGCACGAGGATCACTATCGAACAAGGCCGCCAGTTGCTCTGTCATGGCACCAGCCAGCTGGTCCACATCTGTGATCGTCACAGCACGATCGTAATACCGTGTCACGTCATGGCCAATGCCGATCGCCAGCAACTCAACCGCTCGGCGTTTTTCAACCATCGCAATGACGTCACGCAGGTGTTTTTCCAAATAGTTGGCAGGGTTCACGGACAATGTGCTGTCATCCACAGGGGCGCCATCCGAAATCACCATCAGGATTTTACGGGCTTCGGGGCGGGCAGCCATGCGGCGGTGCGCCCATTCAAGTGCTTCACCGTCAATGTTTTCTTTCAGCAGACCTTCTTTCATCATCAATCCAAGGTTTGGACGCGCACGACGCCATGGGGCATCGGCGGATTTGTAGATGATGTGGCGCAGGTCGTTCAATCGGCCCGGCTGTTGGGGGCGACCATCATTCAGCCATGCTTCACGTGCTTGGCCACCTTTCCAGGCGCGTGTCGTAAATCCAAGGATTTCGACCTTGACGTTGCAGCGTTCCAGCGTGCGGGCCAGAACGTCCGCGCAAATGGCCGCGATAGAAATCGGGCGGCCACGCATGGACCCCGAGTTATCAAGCAACAGCGTGACGCAAGTGTCGCGGAATTCGGTGTCTTTTTCGACTTTGAACGACAATGGGGTGGTCGGGTTGGCAACCACACGCGCCAAACGGCCTGCGTCCAATGTGCCTTCCTCAAGGTCAAATTCCCACGACCGGTTCTGTTGCGCCTGAAGCCGGCGTTGCAGCTTGTTCGCAAGACGCGACACAGCGCCTTTCAGTGGCTCAAGCTGCTGGTCCAGATAGGCCCGCAGGCGTTCCAGCTCGACCGGTTCCGCCAGATCTTCGGCGCGAATTTCTTCGTCGTGGTCCGCAAGATAAACAAGATAATCGGGATCAGCATCAGAAAACGGTTGCGGGGCAGGGGGTTCCAAAGGCGCTTCGCCGTCCGGCATTTCTGCCTCTTCGCCAAGCTCCTGATCGGCCATTTCGTCCATGGAGACTTCGGCCTGCGACGCGTCTTGCTGTTCGTCCTGCGACTGCTCGGGCGTGCCTTCGCTTTCTTCGTTGTCCTGATCGTCCTGACCCGTGCTATCGGGTTCTTGTTCCTCTTCGCCGCCATCTTCGGCTTCGTCTTGTTGGTCATCGTCGATCTGGTCGGGGTCATCGCCCAACTGGTCGCCATACCCTAAATCTTTGATGATCTGCCGCGCAAACTTTGAAAAGGATGCCTGATCGTCAAGGATGCCCTCAAGATTGTCCAAGGTGCCGCCTGCTTGCTGTTCGATGAACGGCTGCCACAACTCCATCACGTTTTGCGCACCAGACGGTAAATCGCGGCCCGTTGCCATGTGGCGGATCAGATAGCCAGCCGCCACAGACAGCGGCGCATCTGACGCCTGTTTGACCTGATCGTAGCCCTTGCGCATGGCCTCATGGCCGATTTTGGCATCGATGTTGCCGGCTGTTCCGGGCATGTCGCGTGCACCAACAGCCTCGCAACGGGCGGTTTCCATCGCCTCGTATAATTCCCGTGCCATTTCACCTTGGGGGGCATAACGGGCGTGGGTCTGGCCATTGTGATAGCGGCGGTTCAGGGCCAGCGCATCTGCTGTGCCGCGCGCCAACAAAACCTCGTCACGCGTCATGCGGCGGCTAACCTGCGGCAAACGCATCGCGTCGCCGGACAAACCAGCCGGATCGACCGAATAGCTGACATTCAACTCCGGATCGTTGGCCATGACTTTTGTGGCCTCGGAAAGAGCCTTTTTGAACGCGTCGGCTGGGTTGTCTGATGGATTGCTCATACGGATACGCCTGTTGAATGATCGGCCAAATTGGCCTTGCCGGTTGCGAGATCGACCAGAAGGGATACGTGCACGTCTAATGCGTCGATCACTTTATAGCCTGTGTCGCGCCCGTCAAATGCGAGGTTCAAATCGGTGCCCGCCAACACAACCGCGTCAGCGCCCGCGTCAATCAGACTTTGACCTTGGTCGAAGAATGCGCTGCGCTGTGCGTCGGTGCAAACACTTGAAAGGGCCATATCGAGATACATTTGCCCGCTCGCATCAATGTCGGTGGGCGCGATTGCCTTGGTCTTGGTCAATTGCCCATAAAGTTTCGTTCGCATCACAACTGCAGTTCCCAAAAGACCAACGATTTCAATGCCTTGTTCCGCAAATGCAGCATCAAGTGGGGCGACGCCACTGACCAAAGGCAACGGGGAAGCGGCCACAGTTTCATCAAAGCAAAAATGCCCACCCAAGGACGTGATAACCGCGCAATCGGCACCGGCGGCTTTCAAGCGGTCAATAAGTCCGGCGTAAACCTGAGCTTGTGCCGCGCGATCATCCGCGAGGTTGTTTTTGACCAGCACATTGGCATCCGCATTGACCATTGTCAGTTCAAGCGGAACACCAGCCAACCGCATCGCTGCGGTCAGCTGTTGATAATAGACTACTGTAGATGCCGGACCAATGCCGCCGATCAAGCCGAGGTGCATGATGCCTCCCTTGGCTGTGGTTAACCCAAGCTCACTGATGCCGCGCTTTCGGGCAGCTCTTCATCGAACAAGCGCTGATAGAACTCGGCAACCGTCTGGCGCTCAAGCTCGTCGCATTTGTTCAGGAAGGACAGGCGGAACGCGTAGCCTACATCGTGGAAAATCTGCGCGTTTTCGGCCCATGCGATGACGGTTCGCGGCGACATCACCGTGGACAAATCACCGTTCATAAAGGCTGTGCGTGTCAAGTCGGCTACGGTCACCATCTGCTTGACGATCTTGCGGCCGCTTTCCGTGTTGTAATGTGGCGCTTTGCCCAAAACGATGGCGGTTTCGGCGTCAATTGACAGATAGTTCAGTGTAGACACCAAAGACCAACGGTCCATTTGGCCTTGGTTGATTTGCTGCGTGCCGTGGTAAAGACCCGTGGTGTCACCCAAACCGACAGTGTTTGCCGTCGCAAAGATGCGGAAATAGGGGTGGGGTTCGATCACCTGGTTCTGGTCAAGCAGCGTCAGCTTACCGTCTTTTTCCAAAACCCGCTGGATCACAAACATGACGTCCGCGCGGCCTGCGTCGTATTCGTCAAACACAATCGCAGTTGGATTGCGCAGCGCCCAAGGCAGAATACCTTCTTGGAAATCAGTGACTTGCTTGCCGTCTTTCAGCTTGATGGCGTCTTTACCGATCAGGTCGATCCGGGAAATGTGGCTGTCGAGGTTCACACGTACAGCAGGCCAGTTCAAACGGGACGCCACCTGTTCGATGTGCGTGGATTTGCCTGTGCCGTGATAGCCTTGGATCATCACACGACGATTGTTGTTGAAGCCTGCAAGGATCGCCATCGTTGTGTCGGGATCAAACTTGTAGGTGCTGTCAAATTCCGGCACCCGCTCTGTGCGGTCCGCAAAGCCTTTAACAACCATATCTGTATCAATACCAAAGACGTCGCGAACGGAAATCTCTTGAGTTGGTTTTGCATTGATGTCCATTGCACCATCCGCCATCGCACGTCGTCCTTTTGTTGAATATGTCAGCTGAAAAAACTGTTCAGCACGTCGTGCAACATATCGCGCGAAAGGACAAGGGGAAGGGCCAATATCTGTCTACCGATGACGCCAGTTGATGACGCAGCGTCAATTGCGGGTGCAGGTCAGGGCAACGCCATCATTGCCGTGGGGCAGTGACCCACGTCCTGTGCGGCATAGCTGACCAGTGCTTCGAGATCACGGGTGGGCAGGGGTTTGCGCAGCAACCAGTCAACGCCGGGGGTAAAGACGGAATGTTCGCCGTGAATGAAAACCGGATTGCCCGTTATCATGATGACACGCGAATTGGGACAAAACATCGACACATGATCGCTTAAGCGTTCTGTGGTGCCGTCCGGCATTTGATATTCCATGACAACAAGTTCGTATTTGGCACAGGCCAGTTTGCGCATGGCAGCGGAAATGCTGTACACGCAAACCGCATCATGGCCCATTTCTTCCATTAGCCCGTGTAGAATGTCGCACAGCTGTGGGTCGTCTTCTACAATCAAACATTTCATCGCATGCCTGCCATTTTTTTTGGGTGGCACGGTTTTGCGGTGGGCGACTTAACCCCGGTCAAATCGCCTCGCAACCTAAAGACGTGTGATTCTTCCGTGGCGATGGTGAATTCCAACGCAAGAAAAAGGGGCCCAAAGGCCCCTTGTCACTGCAACATTCAAAGACGTATGGTTTCAATCTTTAAAGCTGCGGCTGCCTTTCAATTGGTCCCATGCCCAAACAACTTCCTGCAGCTGTTCTTCTTGGGACCGGTCGCCGCCGTTCATATCCGGGTGCAACACCTTGATAAGCGCTTTGTATGCTTTGCGGATTTCCTTTTTGGTCGCATTATCATCGACTTCCAGAACCTCGACTGCTCGGCGTTCTGTCGGGGCTAGCTTACGGCCTGTTTTGGCACCACCGCGTCCGGGGTTTTGCGTTGCATTTGCACCCAGAACCTGATGGGGGTCTTCGATACCCAACCGCGCCCAAGCCCGCGCTTCGGGGTCTCCGACCGGTTTTGTGGCCCGTTCCCAGACCTTATCCTTAGACTGTTGGGCGTTGATTTCGGCTTCGGTTGTGCCGTCGAAGAAATTCCATTTCAAATTGTACTCGCGGACGTGCTGCTGACAGAACCAAAAGAAGTCGTCCAACACATCAGGGGCCTTTGGTGCGCGGAACTTTCCGGCCTCATTGCAGCCCTCATGGTCACAGATACGACGAGACGTCTCGGATGCCCCGGACATGCCGCGACGACCACGCGGGTTTTTCTTTTTGGCAGAGGATACGGACATATCGAATCCGAAGGGGTCAGACTTAGACATCAGGAATACCTTTTCGACTCAGGCTGTGCAGTTTAGATGAAGGAGAAACGGTGCCAAGGGGGCAGAGACACAAATGGGCGAAAAAATGCGGGTTGCAGACGAAATGGAAATGCGTCTTAGCGAGGCCTTCGCGCCGCGCGAGCTGCAGGTGGTGGACGACAGCGAAAGCCATCGTGGGCATTCAGGGTTTCAGGAAGGCGGCGAAAGCCATTTCAATGTGCGTATCCGGTCCGCCGCGTTTGAAGGGCAATCCCGGATCGCCCGTCACCGTGCTGTTCACGCGGCTTTGGGCAAAGAACTTGTGGGGCGCATTCATGCCCTGGCCCTTGATCTGGACATTTAGGTCTGCGGCTTAATCGCTTGTTTCTTTGGGTTTTCTTGAAGCTGCAAGGCGTTCAAGCGAATTTGTCATGCCAGCGACGTCGGACAGCTCTTCAACGCCATTGTCCGACAGCATCCGGGTGGCCCCGTCTTGGCCGCCGGGGTGTTCATCTTCGGCTTCATACGCATCTGCGGCGTCTTCAACGAGCTCTTCTGCCGGGGCTTCCATGACATCGTCTTTTGCATCCAAAGCGACGGGTGCAGGGGCGGCCAGCAGTTCAGGTGTGAAGTTTGAAAGATCATCTTCACGAAGCTTGCGAAACACCAGCACATTGCGCCATTCGGTGGTGGTTTTGGTTAGGCCCGCACGCTCGATTGATGGCAAGGTTTCGGCGCGTTGATATTCCCAACCCTCTGCCCCCATCGTGTTCATCAGATCAGCCAACGCATTGGCAAATCGCGCTTCGGGCGTGCGTATTCCCTTGGCTTTAAGACCCTTTTGTGGGGCTGGAACGACGCGATACTGGTAGTTTGGCATGATGCACCTTTGGCGATTGAGGTGGCGGTATAGCAGGGGGCGGAAAGGGGGAAAAGGGGGCTCTTCAAAACGTATGGCGTCGAAATTCCGGCTAAAACGGTCCTGTGGCGCGACTTTCGTAGACTTTCTATGTCTGTTCAAAAACCTGCCGCGCCAGAAAACGTATTAAAAGGCCTTTTGGCCCTTTTTTGCGCTGTCGTCGCAGGGGGATCACCCTTTTCGTTTGATCCCGATGCTGCGTCCTGCCCGTTCTGGTCGAGGCAGCGATTTATGCGCTTCGAACATTTTGCCGACATTGGCAAGAACGTCCGCCGGCATGGGCGCGACTTTGGGGCCGGATTGATCCACGTGCAGTGTCAAAGCCTCGCCCGTGGCTGCCAGCCACCCGTCTTCGTGCCAAAGCTCTTGATACATGTGGAACCGTTTTGCATCAAAATCCAGCATTTGAATGGTGCCGTAGACACGGTCGCCTTCATGCAGTTCGCGCACATAGCAGACGTGGAATTCGGCCACATATGTCGTGCAGCCTGTGTTCTTGAGGTAGTCGGGGCCAAAGCCGAACAGGGGATACGCCTCGTCCGCGGTTTGGTCCATCAGCACCGAATAATAAGCCATGTTGAGGTGGCCGTTGTAGTCGATCCATTCAGGCCGGATGGTGAGCAGGTCGGAGCGGAAGGGAGCATTTTTCATAGGGCGATGTTGTGCGCCAATGGTCGTTGCGTCAACCGCAACGCGGCGTCGCCTAGCCTTTGGAGAGGTGTTCAAGCATGTGACAAGCGGTGTTATTTTCCAACTCACAGGCCCGTGTCAGGTGGTCGACAGCCGTTTGCAACTCGTTCGGATCGTTGGATTTTTTGTAAATGCGCAGGTGCGTGCGGCCGATATTAGTGCAACTTTTCACAGCACCCGCGCGACAAGCGGTGTCTTGCAGGGAGGCTTTGTCGAGTGACTGATTGCTTGGGGAAAGCTTAACCAAAACCTGACAATGAGCAGCGTTTCCGTTGGCACAGGTGCCTTTTAGCGCGGCAATCCACTGGTCGCGAACGGGGACCTCGACCGCTTGGTTGCGTTTGATAAGGGCCAACCGTCCAATTGCGCTGTTTAGGCTAAAACATGCAGATGGTGTGGTTGGCGTGCAGCTCTTGAAAAGCAGTGGGATATGCTCGAAAGCGGATGTTTCAAATTCATCATAGTCAAACAAAAGCCCGCCCAAGGCTGCACAAGCCCCCGCAGTTTGTGCCGCACATGCAACCCTCAGGTTTGCGATCTGGGTGCGGGCCGTTGTTGTCAGTAGGTTTTCATAGAGCGCGGATTGTTCTGACAGGCCGCGTTCGGCTTGCGCGCGCGTTTGTCCTTTGGCCACTTCCAGGGCGATTCCAATGTCTATGAGTTCCGGTTTGTAGAACGGAAACGCGATGGAGCGCCAATAGCACGCCTCTGCCTGCCCGTTGGTGCATCCTTTCTCCGTGTACTCCAAATAGGCTTTCATGCGCCCTAAGTCGCTATAGCGGCCCGTTTCAGGCAGGCCGGGAAACGGGTTCCCCACGTCGCCCAAAAACGTAACACATAGTGTAATTTTCACCGCTGCACCCCGCATGCGCCCCATCAATCTCCATCTTTTTCAATGCGACGGCACGGGTTGGGTCATTTGGAAACGGCGGTGCGTCCCAATTCCCGAGATAGCGGTTCGCCAAGCTGCCGCATTCAAACAGGTCAGAAGGGTCACACGTGTTCGGGTAGCCGTCTTGCGCGATTGCACCCGCACTTAGGAAAGGCAAGAAGGGCGAGGGCAAACCGCATCGCGTTATCCTTGCAGCTTCTGTGCGACCAGTTGGTTCACCGCTTTGGGATTGGCTTTGCCCCCCGTCGCTTTCATCACTTGACCCACGAACCAGCCGGCGAGTTTGGGGTTCTCTTTGGCTTTTTCGACTTGGGCGGGGTTGGCGGCGATGATGTCGTCGAGTGCGGCCTCGATGGGGCCGAGGTCTGTGACCTGTTTCATGCCTTTTTCTTCGACGATTTTCGCGGGGTCGCCGCCGTCGGTGTAGACGATTTCAAAGAGGTCTTTGGCGATTTTGCCGCTGATGGCGTCCGAGGCGATCAGGTCAATGATGCCGCCGAGTTGAGTGGGCGTTACGGGGCTGTTTTCGATGTCTTTGTCGTCTTTTTTCAAGCGCCCAAAGAGTTCGTTGATGACCCAGTTGGCGGAGGCTTTGCCGTCACGGCCCTGTGCGACTTGTTCAAAGTAGTCCGCGGACTCCAATTCTGCTGTCAGAACTGAGGCGTCATAGTCTGTCAGCCCAAAGTCATTGATAAAGCGCGACTTTTTCGCATCGGGCAGCTCGGGCAAATTTGCCTCGATGTCATCTACCCACGCCTGTTCTATTTCCAAAGGCAGCAGGTCGGGGTCGGGGAAATAGCGGTAATCATGCGCCTCTTCTTTGGAGCGCATAGAGCGTGTTTCGCCTTTGTCGGGATCATACAGCCGTGTTTCTTGGTCGACTGTGCCGCCGCCCTCGACGATTTTGATTTGGCGTGCAGCCTCGACCATGATGGCTTGCTGGATGAAGCGCATGGAGTTCATGTTTTTGATTTCGCAACGTGTGCCAAGGTGGCTGAAATCCTGGGTCGCTTGGTATTTTTCGTACTGACCGGGCAAGCAGATCGATACGTTCACGTCCGCGCGCATCGCACCCGATTGCATGTCGCCGTTGCAGGTTCCCAGATAACGTAAAATCTGGCGCAGTTTCGTGAGATAAGCGGCGGCCTCTTCCGGTCCGCGAATGTCAGGTTTGGACACGATTTCCATCAGGCACACGCCTGTGCGGTTCACGTCCACAAAGGACATGTTGGGGTCCATGTCGTGGATGGATTTGCCCGCGTCCTGTTCCATGTGGATGCGTTCGACCCGTACGTTACGTGCGGTGCCGTCGCCCATTTCGACCAAGACTTCGCCTTCACCAACGATGGGGTGATAAAGCTGGCTGATTTGGTAGCCTTGGGGCAGGTCGGGATAGAAGTAGTTTTTGCGGTCAAAGGCAGATTTCAGGTTGATCTCGGCCTTGAGCCCCAATCCTGTGCGCACGGCTTGTTCGATGCAATATTCGTTGATGACGGGCAGCATGCCGGGCATGGCGGCGTCCACAAACGACACGTTTGAATTGGGCTCTGACCCGAATTGAGTGGAGGCCCCCGAAAAGAGTTTCGCGTTCGAGGCGACTTGGGCGTGCACCTCCATGCCGATCACCAATTCCCAATCATGCTGTGCGCCAGCAATCGTTTTGATCTTCGGGCTGTCGTAGGTCAGGTCAAGCATGTGCGGGCCTCTTGGGTGTGCGTTTGCCTTGTCATAAATCACGGTCTGGATGGGGGCAAGCGCGGATGGGGGCCAGCCGCCGACGCTTTACGTCTTCCTAGGGATTTTTTGGGGGAAAGGACTTTATTATGGGGGGTGGGTCCGCAGAGAGCGTTTTAAGTATCGGGAAAGGTGTTGTGCACCCACCGCATGACGTCATGCTTTGATTGTAGGTGATATTTTTGCAGATGTGGTGGTGCCGTTTCGAACCAGTTTTTCAGCGAAGCCCGCCCGCTGTGCCGCGTGCGCCAAATCCAGCGATAAAAAGTTGCGTCTAGGCGTTCCGGGCAGCCTTTAGGTAAATCGGGGCGGTTTGATCCGTAGTGTTTCACCGATCGCCACAATGCGCGACGCAAGCGTAAAGGGGCAGGTAGGTCCAACCAGATCAGGGTGTCGGCCCGCGCCATGCGTTGTGGATAGGTTGTAGAATTTCCACCCTCAAAGACCCACCGGTCTTGGGCAATAGCATCCAGAACAAGCGGAGTTTTTTCGGCTTGTGTGCGTTCTATCCAGCCGGTTTTCCAATGGATCAGGTCGATATGGACCACAGGCAAATTGCCGCGGCGACCGATGTCTCGGGCCAAGGTCGATTTGCCTGATCCAGCTTGACCGATGATCATGATTCTGTTCATCCCGCAATTGATACAAACGGGCAGGGCGTTGGTCTAGGCTAATGCGCCCTGAGCCTACGGCGTGCTGGTCTGCGGCATTGCGGCCTATGGCACATGTGGATGTGCAGACTTAGGGTCACGCTGAAAGGATGTGCCCCATGGACATCAAAGAATGCGACCTGCCTGAAACAGCCCTGCATGCGTACCACCTGTCAGAGCCAATCACCTACACGGATTGCTTTACCTGCGACGTAAAGCGGGACGTTGATTTACAATCTTTTATCTCGGCTTTCTACACCACTGGGATATTCAAATCCGAACGGCTGGTTTTGCGCCTTTTGGCCCGTGCCCCGTCCAATGATGCAGACGTTTTGGCCTTGGCGTCCGGGACTTCTACGACTTTGGCTGTCTGGAAGGTTGAAGCCCGCGCAAAGGATCAGATTGTGCTGGATGCAGGGCGTACCAAATCATGGCTGCACGTGGCCCCGAGCGATACGGGGACGCGACTTTTTTTCGGGTCCGTTGTTGTGCCGGAACCTGCCAAGAACGGCAGGCCACCCCGTATGGGACCGGTGTTTGAGACGCTTTTAACGCCCCACAAGCTTTATTCGCGTCTGTTGCTTGCTGCTGCAGCACGGCGGTTGGCATCGGCTTGACCAACGCCGGAACCGTGCACGCAATCACGCAGGGCGGGTGACAGGCCCGTCTTCTGTGAAAACAACCTTGCGGCCTGCTGCGATGTCCGGTCGAAACAGATTACCGATAATGCGCAATGCATCGGCTTGACCGGCTGCCGCGAAACGATCAGGGCACCGCACGCGCAATGAATTGTCAAAACCGCGTGCCGCATGCGCCCAGATCATCGGATGCAATTCCGTCAGGTGTTCGCGAATGATCCACTTGGCGCAGTCTGCGATTTGGCTGCGCACCTGATCCGCTTCGTCATGCCCGCCACGGGCATTGCCCATAGTGTTGGCGCAATACGCCGCCATCAGGTTCACAATGTACTGGTTGTTGGTACGCTCGAGAATATCACGCAGGCCGTCCACAAAGAACGAAACATCAAGCCGCGCACAGGCCTCGTCGTCAAATGCGATAGCGTCCAGCTGAACCCAGGTGTACGCGCCTGCGCCCCATGTGCTTTGTGTCCGTGATGCGGTACGGCGCGCTTCCAGTTCCAGTTGGTTGTAATCCCCGAACCAGCGTGGAAGCAAATGGTTGCCCATGGCACGCATCGCGCGTGCATTTTCCGGGTCCAGATCAATAAGTTGCTGGTATGCATCGGCAATTTTGAGTTTTCCGTCAGGGCACCCACCACGCAAAGCACATTCAGCGGCGGCCAGAAATGCAGGCTTTGGCGTCAAGGATTGAAAGGGTTCCAGAATGTCACGGGCGCGGTCAAAGTGGGCTTGGAAAGCTTCTTTGTTGCGTTGGCACACCTCAGCGTCCCAGCACGTCCCGCGCCATGCCCAAGCAATGTCCATATGCGCATGGGCCACGATGGCAGCGATGATGTAGTCTTGACCGCACTCAGCCAGCACCTCTTCAAGCGCTTCAATCCCGGCTAGAATGGGCGCACCCTTGGCTGGTTTGCCAGAAAGCAATGCGTGTTCACAGGCCTGTACGACGTCTGCGCGCGCACCATAGCTTATCAGATCCGCGACCGGCATACCGCCTGACGTTTTGCTCAGGGATCTGTCAGCCAATCGTATAGCGCTTGAAATATCATGCCAGTTTTCTTGCCGTGCCAGACGTTGGCCGCGCATCTGGTGAAAGTCCCGTTCGCGGTCCTCGGCCGTGGGGTCGGGGCAGGGGATCACCAATGCGTCTGTATCGTTTTGGGTTGGCGTTTGATTTTGGCGTGCAGCAACGCGTTTTGGACGGACATGGGTGTGCGGAACAACAACGCCGTCCTCGTCAATATGAGGTGTGGCGCGTTTGAAGGCGCCCAAAATAGGGTTAACCGTTTTTGAAATATAAGATGCCAATTGCATAGACAGACCATCCTGGACCATTAAAGAACTGACCCTAATCTGCCCAAGCAATGGGGCCGAAACGTGGCGCGGACGCGAAAGTTTCGCGCTTATGTTTTGGCAAAATGGCTTATTTTGTTAGCAGAAACTTAACATTTGGCCTCAATTCCCGCCTTGGTAGCGGAGGTTGCACTTTATGAGGGAGGGGCTGCATTTTGCGTCGCCCAATTGCGTGCGCAAAGATTTAACGCATAGCGCGAAACAGTCGTCACGGGACCCTGTCATTGTTTCACGCGGGCCTCAATCAGACTGGCCAGACTTGCAATCTGCAGATACATATTTGCATAGTTTGGCATGAAACACGCGACCTCTCTTTTGTTATTCATGGTTCTTATGGCGGCGCCTGTGGCTGCTGTCCCAAACGAACCGTTGCGTCCAGACACTAGCCAAGACGTGGTTCGGGACGCTGACGGAAATTCAGTTAAAGACCTGCGTCCCAAGGCCAGATCAGGCCATATGCCACGCACCCGTTGGACCCATCAGCCGGGCCATTTGTTGTGGAACAGGGCAGCCTTGACCGCTTTGAAGACCCATGGGAAGCCCCTGACGGACATGGTGCCGGGTGATATTCAAAACTGGTGCCCCCGATATCCGGATGCAAATGACGCCGACCGGCGTGCGTTTTGGCTTGGCTTTATGTCCGCACTGGCGAAATTCGAAAGCACCTACAAGCCCCGCGCCGTTGGCGGAGGCGGGCGTTGGTACGGTCTGTTGCAAATCTTGCCTGCGACGGCGCGTGGCTACAAATGCAATGTCGGCACTGGTGAGGCACTGCGCAACGGTGCGGCCAACCTAAGCTGTGCGGTGCGCATTATGGCCTTTACCGTGCCGCGGGACGGGCTTGTGCATGGCAAGGATCGCAAGTGGCGTGGCGTCAGTGCCGATTGGGGGCCAATGCGCTCAACCGCCAAGCGGGCCGACATGGCAGGGTGGTTAAAACGGCAACCTTATTGCGCTTTGCCCGATGCGATACGGCCCAAAGCGCGGCCATAACGCGCAAGACTGACCGGTCCAGCTACATAAAGCCGAAGTGATGTCTTTCGGTCTTGATGTCTCTGTTTTTCAGGTCCGCCTCGATGGCGTCTGCGGGTGGTGTGGCTTCAAAAGGAACTTTCACCCGCCGCCCGTTGTGCAAGACCAATGCCATACGGACAGACAGGTCCAATCGGGTGTCAAAGCGTACGTGGTCCACACGGTTCCATGCCACTTTACCTGTTTTGGCCCCAGCAAACCAGGTGATGTCTGTGGCGGCAATCTTCATACCGGCTTGGCGCGCCGTGAGCAGATCATATAGCGCAGGTAGGGTCGCAACACATAGGATCGCAGCGATCCATAGGGCCATATCGATCCAAAGCACCAATGCAGTGACACAGGCCCACACCGCCAGAACCGTCAGCAGTGTTGCGCGGTTTCGTCCCGATCGCGTGTAATCGAAGTCCGTCATGACAGATGGAATGCGCGTTTGATATCCACCAAAGCCTCTGATTGGCGCGTGGACAACGGATGTCCGGTGCTGTGTATCGTGCCCTGAATGACGGCCATCAACACACCAAAGCTTTGACCTTTGTCCAGCGCGTACAGCCGTTTTGACAGGCGTTTCACAGCCGCATCTGCCCCGCCGCAAGTTTCCACAAACCATTGTCCAAGGACTGCAATTTCCTGTGCCTGCTGGCTGTCCAACTCTAGGTGGTTGCGCAGTTGTGCATCCAACGCGGTGCGCCCGTCTTGGGTCGGAAGATCATCCAACGCCATAAAGGCCGCGGACAATCCGCCTAAGGCCAGTTTCGGGTCGTCGATGCTGTCGACGGGATGGATGTTTTGCTTGCGTCGAAACCCAAAGCGACGGGCGGCTGCACGAACATCAGACGCGACATCCATCAGTTCAGACGCCATTTCCGCGCCACGTCTTGCACGAATGACCATGAAATAGGCGGCTGTGGCCAATCCGATAAGTCCCAGAATGAACGGCATGTGATCCTCTTACTCTTTAATGCATGTTATTGAAGAGACATCTTATACAGTTACCGGCCACCCGTCACATCCAAAGCAGAGCCCGTGATGTAGCTTGCGTCCTGCGACATCAACCACAACACGGAGCGGGCAATTTCCATGGCAGATCCGGTGCGCTGCATGGGCACCATATGGGCCAGACGTTCTGCGCGGTCGGGTTCTCCGCCTTTGGCATGGATGTCGGTTTCGATCAGACCGGGGCGCACGGCCATGACGCGAACGCCTTGCGGGGCCAGCTCATCGGACAAACCTTTGGTAAATGTATCGATCGCCCCTTTGGAAGCGGCATAGTCTACATACTGGTTCCCCGATCCCAAACGTGCAGCCGCAGAGGAAATATTGATGATGCTGCCACCGGATCGCAATCGTTGCGCTGCCCCTTTGGCCATCATCACGGCCCCCAGTAGATTGACCTCGAACATACGCGCAATGCGGGCGTAATCCATGTCGACCAATTGGGCCTTTTGCCCGACAATGCCTGCGTTGTTGATCAATGCATGCATCACACCAAATTCGGCATCAAGGGTGTCATAGATACGGTCCACATCCTGCGGCTTGGATACGTCGCCCTGCACAAGGATGACACGGGCGCCGTGGGCCTCGGCAGACACACGGGCTGCTTCAGCGCCATTCAGGTCCGAATTGTAGTTCAGTAGAATATCGTAGCCCTTTTGGGCGGCCAATTCGACACAAGCAGCACCGATACCTGCGGAGCCTCCGGTGACCAAAACAACAGGTCTGGACATGGTATGTTCCTTTTTCTTTAGGTCTTTTCTTTAAAACACCACGGAAGGGGCAGCAGGATGGGCGCTGGCCCCCTTCAAGCTTCGCGGATACGTCCAATCATCTCGGCGGTGTCGCGACTTAGGCCGGGCGTATTGGCGATGCGTTCCAATTGCGCTTTTATCAAGGTCTGACGAATGGCATCGTAGCGGCGCCAAGTTTGAAAGGCGGAACACATGCGCGCGGTGGTTTGTGGATTAACTGGGTCCAGTTTGATCAACCAGTCCGCCAGCAATGCATACCCTGATCCATCTTTTGCGTGAAAGCCTGCATGATGCATGGCCAAAGCGCCCAAAGTGGCGCGAAAGCGGTTGGGATTTTTCCAGTTGAAATCATGGTGCCGTGTAAGGGCCGTGGCCGTATCGGCAGCATCATCGGGCTTGGCCTTCATCACTTGCAGACCGAACCACTTGTCCATCACCAGCCGGTCATCTTTCCATTGGGCTTCAAATGCACCAAGGGCTGCGTCGCCTTGCTCGGCTCCGATCAAAAAGCCCAGGGCTGCAAGCTGTTGTGTCATGTTGGTGGCAGCGTCGTATTGGGCCTGGGCCACCGCACCGCCATCGCGGCGGGTGATCAGTGCCAGCATGGCATTGCCAAGGGCGCGTTTGCCCGATTGGGCCGCGTCCGGGGCATAGTCTTGGGTCACCTGATGGGCATCATACAAGGGATGCAGCATATCTTGCAGGGCTTCGGCCTGCGCCTCGCGCATCGCATCGACAGCAAGATGAATCGCATCGGGATCAGGCACGTCACCTTCTGCATGCAGGCTGGCTGCCAATTCGGATTGTGCGGGCAAACCAATCATCAAGGCGCGGTAGGCCGGATCAAGACGATCGTCGGCCACGACCTTCGTCAGACCTCCAAGGTATGCGCTGTCCGGGGCTTTGCCCTGACGGATTGTCGCCATCAATGATCCCTTTGCCAATGCGCGCGCACTTTCCCAGCGATTAAAGGGATCGGTGTCATGGGCCAGCAAAAACGCATGATCTGCGGAATGATCCAACACCACAGGCGCCGAAAAGCCGCGTAGGATAGAGGGGACAGGCCGCGCGGGTTGTCCGGGAAACGAAAAGCTTTGGGTCTCTTTGGTGATTTCCAGCACTTGGGTGCCCATCGCTTCTGATCCGTCGGCGGCCAACAGACCCATGGCAACGGGGATCACTTGGGGCTTGGGGTCCGGTGTGGTCGCGCTGGGCGGTGTGTGTTGGGTGAACGTCAGCGTGTATGTGTCGCCTTCATAGCTTTCGGTGACTTTCAAATGTGGCGTGCCCGCTTGGCTGTACCAGCGTTTGAACTGTCCCAGATCGCGGCCGGTGCTGTCTTCGAATACTTGTATCCAGTCCTCGATGGTGCAGGCTTGCCCGTCGTGGCGGTCAAAGTACAGATCCACCGCCTTGGAATAGGCATCCGCACCGACAAGCGTACGCAACATCCCGATCACTTCTGCGCCTTTTTCATAGACGGTGGCGGTGTAGAAATTGTTGATCTCCTGAAAGCTTTCGGGGCGCACAGGATGGGCGAGGGGGCCTTGATCTTCGGTGAACTGGCGACCACGCAAATCAATCACGTCCGAAATCCGCTTCACCGGCGCAGAACGCATGTCAGATGTGAACTGACTGTCGCGGTAGACGGTCAGCCCCTCTTTCAGACAAAGCTGGAACCAGTCGCGGCAGGTGATGCGGTTGCCTGTCCAGTTGTGGAAATACTCATGGGCGATGATGGCTTCAATCCGCTCAAAATTCTGGTCGGTCGAGGTTTCGGGACTGGCCAGAACCGCGGAAGAGTTGAAGACATTCAGGCCCTTGTTTTCCATAGCGCCCATGTTGAAGTCATCGACGGCCACGATGTTGAAGATATCCAAGTCATATTCGCGCCCATAGACTTTCTCGTCCCAGACCATGGAATCCTTCAACGCTTGCATCCCGAAGGCGCATTTATGTTCGTCTCCGGGGCGCACATAGAGGTTCAGTTCGACCTTGCGACCGTTCATGGTAATAAACTTGCCGGGGTGTGCGATCAATTCGCCTGCCACAAGTGCAAAAAGATAGGCGGGCTTGGGCCACGGGTCATGCCATTCGGCCCAACCTTTGCCCGACGCCACAGGGTTGCCGTTGGACAACAAAACGGGTTCGGGCCCATTGATCCGCACAGTGAAGGTGGACATGACGTCGGGACGGTCAGGGTAGTAGGTGATCTTGCGAAAGCCTTCGGCCTCACATTGCGTGCAATACATGCCGGATGATCTGTACAGCCCTTCCAAAGCGGTGTTGCCTGCGGGATCGATCTGTACCTCGGATTCCCAAACAAACGGAATGTTCGGCACGTCACATGTCAGCCCTTCGGCTGTGATGGATGGCTCTACGGTTTCGCCATCAATTTTGGCCCACCGCAGCGTCAGCTCTTCGCCGTGCAGAAAAAACGTCTTGTCTGTCGCGTCCGGATTGGGTGCGAATTTGATGCGTGAGGTGACGCGGGTGGCGGACGGTGCCAAATCAAACGTCAGATGGACCTCTTCGACAGTGAACCCGAAGGGCGTGTAGTCTTTCAAATAGATTGTTTGGGGGGCCGCATCACGCATCGCACATCTCCTGTTTAACGATGGGAACGCTAGGCCGATCACGCAGCGGCCACAAGGCGCGTTGCCCTTTTTTGCGCAACGCGGGGAACCTTTTGTGCCCGGAACGGTTTGTTTCGTGAAGCACGACCGCGCCTCTGCGCGACTGTGCAAAATGAAAGGACGCAAACATGTCAGCACCTGACACGAATATTGAAAAGCAATCCAACCGCCACCGCCCTTCCTTGCTGGGCATTGGCGCGGCTTTGGGATTTGTCGCTTGACGGGTAAATAGAGGGTTAAGGGGTACTGAGTGAAGAAGAGGCGCGCATTTTGTGCACCTGTTTTTTGTGGCCACGGTTTCTTTGTGAAAGCGTTGATCTAGGTCATGCATTATGACGCGCCCAATTGTTTTATGGCTGAAAAGAGACTTGCGCACCGCTGATCATGCGGCGTTGGCGCAGGCTATGGCTATGGGGCCTGTTTTGCCGTTGTACGTTTGGGAACCGGACCTGTGGGCACAGGACGATGCGTCACACCGGCAGTGGGCTTTTGTACGCGAAAGTGTGGCCGAACTGCGCTTGGCCCTGGATGCGCTGGGCTTGCATCTGGTGGAACGCGTGGGAACGGCCACAGGCGTTTTGGCTGATGTTCATAAGCAAGTTCCGTTTGATCACATGATCAGCCATGAGGAAACCGGCAACGGGTGGAGCTATAAACGCGATCTTGCGGTGGCCGCATGGGCGCGGGGCACGGGTGTTTGGTGGCAGGAGATTGCGGGGTGTGGTGTCGTGCGCCGCCTGAATGGGCGCAACGGATGGGCCAAGCGGCGCGACAGTCACGTCAATTCGGGCATCATCGCGCCACCGTCACCTGTTACCGCCTTGGAAAAGCTGCGGCTTGCGTCTGACCCAGCACCCGATTTTGGGCTTCAGGACATGTGCCCCGACCGTCAAGCCGGCGGACGTGAGGCGGGCTTGGTGGTATTGCGCAGTTTTTTGGACACGCGTGGGCGGTCTTATCGTCGGGACATGTCGTCGCCATTGCAGGGGGCTGTGACCTGTTCGCGGGTGTCTGCGCATTTGGCGTTTGGCACCTTATCGGTGAGGGAAACGGCGCAGATGGCCGTGAGGCCACGCGATGCTGAGTGGGCCAAATCCCTCAAATCGTTCCAATCGCGTTTGGCGTGGCGGGATCATTTCATGCAAAAACTAGAAGATGAACCCGCACTTGAACACCGCTGCTTGCATTCCGCTTACGAAGGCATGCGCCCGCAGCACGCAGACCCCGTGCGGTTGCCGGCTTGGGCCCAGGGCGAAACGGGTTTACCGTTTGTGGATGCATGCATGCGGTCATTGCAGGCGACGGGATGGCTCAATTTCCGGATGCGGGCGATGGTTGTGGCTGTGGCATCCTATCATTTGTGGCTGGATTGGCGCAGTACCGGTCCTGTTCTTGCGCGGTTGTTTACCGATTATGAGCCGGGCATCCACTGGTCGCAGATGCAGATGCAATCTGGGGTCACAGGCATGAACACGGTGCGCATCTACAACCCCATTAAGCAAGGCCACGATCAGGACCCTTCGGGGGTGTTCACCCGGACTTGGGTGCCTGAATTGGCACATGTCCCCGACGCATACCTACAACAGCCATGGCTGTGGGATGGCGCGTCGCGCTTGGCGTATCCTGCCCCGATTGTCGATGTGGTTTCTGCGGCTCGATTTGCCCGCGAAACTGTACATGCGGTGCGAAAAGGCGGCGCGTTTCATTCAGAGGCTGCCCGCGTGGTGCACAAACATGCCAGCCGCAAAGACAGTCAAAGACGGTTCCAACGCGACCCCGTAGGCCGCAAGTTGCCCAAAGCGAAACAAGCAGATTCAAGACAGTTGGGGTTCGAATTCTAGCATGGCAAAAATGCGCAAAAAAGCAGATTTGCCTGCCAAGATCTGCGCCACCTGCGCCAAGCCGTTTGTGTGGCGCAAGAAGTGGGCCAAAGTCTGGGACGAGGTGCGTTATTGCTCGGACAGATGCCGCCGGACCAAACGCTAGGTCCGGGTGTTGCGTGATAAATTGTAGATTTTTTCGAAGGCAGCGCGACATCGTCCCATTTCATCTTCAACGCAAAGCCCCTATGCATCCCCTTGAGTGTTTTCATCTGTTGATTGGCCGTTTGCCTGTTGAAAAAGAAATGGTGGGCTGAACCCCACCTTACGAGCCCCACCTTACGAGAAGGAAAAGAACCATGATCTCATTGAGAAAAGCCCGCACCATCGTCCGCAAAGCCATGGAAAAAGGAACCGAGGACGGCATGAAGCCATTGTCTGTTGTCGTGTTGGACGCGGGCGGCCATGTGCAAGCCTTTGAACGCGCCGATGGTGCTGCCCCCGGCCGCTTTGCGATTGCGCATGGCAAGGCCTATGGTTCCGTTATGTTGGGCATGGCCGGCACAGCCCAGATGGCGCGCGCCGAGGCGCAAGCATATTTCATGAATGCCGCCAATGGCGTGTTCGGAGGGCAGGTTATTCCGGTGCCGGGCGGTGTTTTGCTGCGTGGCAAAAAGGGCGAAGTGATTGGCGCGGTTGGCGTGACCGGTGACACCTCTGACAACGACGCGATTGCGGCGATGGCTGGCATTGAAGCGGCTGGCTTGACGGGCGAGATCTAGAACCGCCTAAATTTGGCGCATCTTGCGTTATGCGGATATGCGCACAGTCGGTTGCGCGAAAGGGTGGGCTTTTCATAGTCTGCCCTTTCTTTATATATTCAGATCAAAGTGAGGCACGAGGGACAGAATGGCACGACCTATTATCGGCATTATTTCAAACACACATTTGATCAACGACGAATACGAGGTCCACGCAGGTGGGAAAATGAACGTCGATGCTGTGTCTCAGGTCTGTGATGCTTTGCCGGTTTTGATCCCTGCAGATCCCTCCCATGTCGACATCGAAGATCTGATGGCCCGTTGCGCGGGATTTGTGTTTACCGGTGGTCGCCCCAATGTGCATCCCGAAGAATACGGCGAAGACCCAACCCCCGCACATGGCGATTTCGACCGCGACCGCGATGGCTTGGCATTGCCTTTGATCCGCGCTTGCGTCGAACGGGGATTGCCTATTTTGGGCATCTGCCGTGGGTTTCAGGAAGTCAACGTGGCGATGGGGGGCTCTCTTTATCCTGAAATCCGCGATTTGCCCGGACGGGACAATCACCGCATGCCTCCCGATGGCACCATCGAAGAAAAGTTTGCATTGCGTCACGCTGTGTCTTTTTCCGCCGGTGGTGTTTTTCACCGGGTCATGGGGGCGTCCGAGGTCATGACCAACACGCTGCATGGTCAAGGCATCAAGACGCCGGGGGGGCGCGTGATCGTTGACGGAACGGCGCCCGATGGCACCCCCGAAGCCATTTACATCGACGGCGCCCCCGGCTTTACCCTGTCCGTGCAGTGGCACCCGGAGTATCAAGCGGCTATGGATCCGGTATCGCGCCCCTTGTTTGCGGCCTTTGGTGAAGCGGCGCATGCTTGGGACGCTGGCGAAATGCGCCCTGCGCTGAAGTCTGCTTGAACGGGGGAGGGTGCACTGAAGCGCACCTTACCATTTTCAGAGCGACTTTGACCCTGTTACCGCAGAGGTTTCATTGGGAAGAGGATGGCGCGTAAGGCGTGGCTTGCCGCGCATTGGGGCAGTTGGGTTGTGCGCCTTTGTCTGGTTTGGGGCATACGAAAACCCCACAGGCGTTTGTGGATCATACTCACCACGCCGAATGGCTCTGTGAACCGACGTATAGGCCCAATCCTGTGGACGGCGGACCAAACCAGCCTGCACCGGTGCCTTCAGGATCATTTGCCGGTGTGCTTCATAATCATCGGCATCTTTCAGGTGGTGTTCCCAGAAACGACGCTGCCAAATACCTTTCTCACCCCGCCGTATGGTCACTGGATCGCGGTGTGCCGGAGTAGGAAGTCCACGCGAAAACTGCGACTTTAGCATGCGCCAGCGGGTGCTAAAATCAGAGTCGGCGGGCGGCAACGTCCAGATGGTGTGGATGACAGCGGGCAAAACAACGATCTCGTTGATCTCGAAGGGGTAACGCGTGCGGGTGATGCGTGTGGCGTGTCGCAGCCGCTCGATTTCGCGCACAAGCAAGTCGCCGTTGCGGTTTGCAAGACGGACGGTGAAGAAAAGTTGAGCGCCGGGTTGCTGTGTACGGATATAATTGGACATGTCCCGATCCTATCCACGTCTTGGTTAAGCGAAGTTTAACGTGAGACGGGAAAGGGACGGGGTAAGGTGCACCTTGGTGCACCCCATTTCACATCTGTCCGCCGGCAATCTCGATGTTCTGGCCATTGATGCTGCCGGATCCCGGACCGACGATGTAATTCATGGCGGCGGTCACTTCCTCGACCTCGACCAAGCGGCGATGCCGGTTTGTATTCACCATGATCCCACGTGCTTTGTCTTCGGAAATACCTGCACGTTGGGCAATGCTCGTGGTGTTGCGGGTCACGATGTCGGTGTCGACGTAGCCCGGGCAGATCGAATTGAAGGTAAACCCGGTGCCCATGTAGTCCTCTGACAAAGAGCGGATCAGCCCGATCATGCCGTGTTTGGACGCCGAATAGCAGGCCGCCCCCGGCACGCCGCGGATGCCCGCAATCGACGACACCGCGATCACACGTCCCCAATCGGTGTGTCGCATCGAGGCGAGACTTTCGCGGATGGTCAGAAAGGCGCCGTCCAAATTGGTTGCCATCATGTCGCGCCAGAATGCCATGTCGGTTTTATGCACGGCCTTGCCTGTCGCAACGCCTGCGTTGGCGATGCAAACCTGCACTGGCCCGCGTGCTTCAACTGCGGCCCCGATGGTGTCAACAATCTGCTGTTCTTCGCGTACATCCATCGCCATGCCTGTCATGCCAGCGGTCGCAACCTCGTCCAGAACCTCTTGGCGGCGTCCTGTGATTGTCACCAACGCCCCCTGCGCCGCAAGACTACGCGCCATATCCAGACCAATCCCCGTGCCGCCGCCGGTGATCAGCGCGTGTTTTCCCTGCAATGTCATATGAGTGCTCCCTTAAAGTTGATTTCACGGTAGTCGCAAGGATTTGTATCGCAAACTGTGCCGTTGGGTCATTGCACTGGCTGTGACGTTAGGTGACAAGGGGGAATGGAACAGCTTTCCCTACCCAAAATGATAGATGTGCCACCCGTTTGGTTGGCAGCCTTCGCTGCGATTGCATGGTGTCAGGCGACCTATCTGCCATTGGGATTAAGCCTTGCACACCCGATAATCCAATTGCTGGGCGGATTGCTTGTTGGGGCAGGGGTCGTGGTGATCTTATTGGCTGCTTACGAATTCCGACGTCATAAAACGTCAATTATTCCACATCTCACACCAAACACGATTATCCAGTCCGGCGTGTTTTCAAAGTCGCGTAATCCAATCTATCTGGGCGACGCACTGATCTTGTTGGGACTGGTTTTGCGCTGGGACGCCGTGCTGTCGCTGCCCTTGGTCCCGATCTTTGTTTGGTGTATCGAAAAGCGGTTTGTCGTGGTCGAGGAAAACCGGATGCGGCGTGAATTTCGGGCAGATTATGGTCGATACGAACAAAAAGTACGTCGCTGGCTGTAAATCTTTGCGTTTATTGTTGCTGCGTCGCAGCGTCGTGACTTGTATCGGAAACTTTTGCAGGGTAGTGGACATTGCAGAATAATGCGCCATGTTGCCGCCTATCCAAGCGCGGTTGTCGCTTATTGAATAGGAACGATGGGGGACTTTCGAGTGAAGATCGGGACACCAAAAGAGTTATTTGAGGGCGAAGCCCGTGTGGCGATGACGCCAGACAGTGCGCTTCAGCTGCAAAAGCTGGGTCATGAATGTGTTGTTGAAACGGGCGCAGGTGCGCTGGCGGGTTTTGATGATGCTGCATACAAGGACGCAGGCGTTGAGGTCGTGAAAACGGCTGCCGCTTTGTGGAAGGCCGCAGATGTGGTCGCCAAGGTCCGCGCACCGGATGCGACAGAGGTCAAACGCCTGCGCGATGGTCAAACGCTGATTTCCTTCATCAATCCAGCGGCTAACGAAAAGCTGATGGATCAAGCCGCTAAAAAGGGTGCTACCGTCGTCGCGATGGACATGGTGCCACGTATTTCGCGTGCCCAGAAAATGGATGCGTTGTCGTCCATGGCAAACATTGCGGGTTATCGCGCGGTTATTGAGGCTGGCAACAACTTTGGCCGCTTCTTTACGGGGCAAATTACGGCTGCTGGTAAGGTTCCGCCTGCCAAGGTTCTGGTTGTTGGCGCTGGTGTGGCTGGTTTGGCCGCTGTGGGCACTTCCACGTCGCTGGGTGCCATCACATATGCCTTTGACGTGCGGCCGGAAGTTGCCGAACAGATTGAATCCATGGGCGCCGAATTTGTCTTCCTCGATTTTGAAGAAGAACAGCAAGACGGTGCGGCCACGGGCGGTTATGCCTCGGTGTCTTCCCCTGAGTTTCGCGAGGCCCAATTGGCCAAGTTCCGCGAAATGGCCCCTGAGGTTGATATCGTCATCACCACGGCCTTGATCCCCAACCGTGAGGCCCCTGAATTGTGGACCGAAGACATGGTTGCGGCCATGAAACCCGGTTCGGTTATCGTTGACTTGGCGGCGGAAAAAGGCGGCAACTGCAAGCTGACCGTCATGGACGAAAAGATCGTCACCGACAACGGTGTCACCATCATCGGGTACACCGATTTCCCAAGCCGTATGGCGACCCAAGCCTCGACACTGTATTCCACGAACATCCGCCACATGATGACGGACCTGACGCCGGAAAAAGACGGGGTCATCAACCACGACATGGAAGATGACGTTATTCGTGGGGCCACCGTGACCCATGAAAAAGCCGTCACTTTCCCGCCACCCCCACCAAAGATCGCAGCGATTGCAGCGCAGCCTAAAAAGGACGCGCCAAAAGAGCTGACGGCCGAAGAAAAACGCGCCGCAGAAACAGCGGCCTTCAAAGCACAGACCAAAAATCAGGTCACGCTTTTGGCCGTGGGCGGCATTGCATTGCTTGCTGTGGGTCTTGTTGCCCCCGCCAGCTTTATGCAGCACTTCATCGTGTTTGTTCTGTCGGTCTTTATCGGCTTTCAGGTTATTTGGGGCGTGGCGCATTCGCTGCACACACCGCTTATGGCCGTCACAAACGCCATCTCGTCCATCATCATTCTGGGCGCACTTATGCAGATCGGATCGGGCTCCGGCCTTGTCATTCTGCTGGCGGCCTTGTCGGTCTTTATGACGGGTATCAATATTTTCGGCGGCTTCTTGGTCACACGGCGCATGCTCGCCATGTTCCAGAAATCGTAAGGGGGCGGATCAATGGAATTCGGTTTTACAACAGCGGCTTATGTGGTCGCAGCGGTTCTTTTCATCCTGTCTTTGGGTGGATTGTCCGGTCAAGAAAGCGCGAAACGCGCGGTATGGTATGGCATTGCGGGCATGGCTTTGGCTGTGGCTGCGACACTGGTCGGTCCTGGTGCGGGGTACTGGTTGCTGTCGCTGATCCTGATCGCCATGGGCGGCATGATTGGTTATCAATTGGCCACCAAAGTGCAGATGACGCAGATGCCGGAACTGGTTGCAGCGATGCACTCATTGGTCGGCTTGGCCGCGGTCTTTGTGGGCCTCATCGCGCACATTGAAATGGGCCGCGTTGCGGGCATGGGCGAAGACGAACGCAAAGCGCTTGAAGGTTTCGCCGCACTCCTCGCCAAGAAAGACGGCGTTGAGATTGCGATTTTGCGCGTTGAGCTGTTCTTGGGCGTCTTCATCGGTGCTGTGACCTTCACAGGCTCTGTCATTGCCTATGGCAAGCTGGCGGGTAAAGTGGATTCAGCCGCGACGAAACTGCCAGGCGGTCATTTGTTGAACGCAGCGGCAGGCGGTTTGTCGATCATCTGCCTTGTTTGGTACTTCAACACAGGCGGCTTTATGCCCTTGTTCTTGATGACGTTGGCGGCACTCTTCATCGGCTACCACTTGATCATGGGCATCGGCGGCGCGGATATGCCTGTGGTTGTTTCCATGCTGAACAGCTATTCCGGCTGGGCGGCGGCGGCGATTGGTTTCAGCCTTGGCAACGACCTGTTGATCGTTGTGGGCGCACTTGTTGGCTCTTCCGGTGCGATCCTGTCCTACATCATGTGTAAGGCGATGAACCGGTCCTTTGTGTCTGTGATCTTGGGCGGTTTTGGCGGCCCGGCTGGCGAACAAATGGCCGTTGAAGGCGAACAGATCGCGATTGAGGCGGACGGCGTTGCCACCGCTTTGAACGAAGCGGACAGCGTCATCATCATCCCGGGTTACGGCATGGCGGTGGCGCAGGCGCAAACAGGTGTGGCCGAGCTGGTCCGCAAACTGCGCGCCAAGGGCAAGAACGTGCGCTTCGCCATTCACCCCGTCGCGGGGCGGTTGCCGGGCCACATGAACGTGCTGCTGGCCGAGGCCAAAGTGCCTTATGACATCGTGATGGAAATGGACGAGATCAACGAAGACTTCCCCGACACGGACGTCGCCATCGTGATAGGCTCCAACGACATCGTGAACCCTGCGGCGCAGGACGATCCGAACTCGCCTATCGCAGGCATGCCGGTTCTGGAATGCTGGAAAGCGAAAACCGTGTTCGTGTCCAAGCGCGGGCAGGGCACAGGGTATTCCGGCATCGAAAACCCGCTGTTCTTCAAGGACAACACGCGCATGTTCTATGGCGATGCAAAAGCATCCCTAGACAAGCTTTTGCCGATGATCGACTAAGGCACAGTCATAGACATTTGGGAAAGGCGGTCTTCGGGCCGCCTTTTTCTATTTGGGCAGGTTTTTTGCATACCATTGCAACGTCTTGAACAGGGCAAATAACCCGCCAGCCAGAACCATGCTTGTGATCCCGTTGCGGTTTCTAAGAGTTAGACCGAACAGGTCGGGTAACAAAACTTCGCACAAGACAAGCCCCATCAGGCTGAACAAACACCCCGACACGATCATGGCCAACACGATGACGCGGGCCTCACGTTCTGGAATGTTGGAATTGCCCTTTAACACGGCGATGCTGGCTTGCCTGTTTGATTTTGAAAAACTGCGACGCAGGCTGACGGTAGGGAACAACAAAAAATACGGCCAAAGCGCCAAAGCCACTGCTCCTGAAATCACAAATGCCAAGGCCACGGGACCATGCATCAACGCCACGGTCGCTCCGACTGCGGCTTGTAGGGCAATGTATTTGGGATCTTCTACGGTCTTCATGGATCACCTTTTACTCGGTTTTAAGACAGACTTAGCTGACGGAAATACCGAAAGGCGAAGGGAAAGGCAAAACCCGACCTGCATTTTTGAGGGGTTGTAAACTTGATAGCAATATTTTTGTGGCACTCAAAGGCAAATGGATAATCTTGAAAAATACGTCGAAGCAGGCAGTGCTGCCAAGACTTCGGGTGGCTTTACGAAATGGCTGACAAAGCATGCAGTCATGTTTTACCCACGCAGCAACCGGCTGGTGGTGACGTTTGACAATATGAAAAGCAGGGATGCGAAAGCGCCTGTTTATCCGTGGGGTTACAATTTTGTGGCCAAACACGGCTGGTCGCATCTGGGGATCGTGATGGTGGATCGAAATGATTGGTTTCGACATCCAAGCTTGTGGGCGTGTCTGGACCGGTTTCGCAAGAAGGGTTTTTTTGAACAATTCGACGAGGTGGTTTTTTACGGCAGTTCCATGGGGGGCTACGGGGCACTTGCCTATGCCCCATTGTCACCGGGGGCTACGGTGGTGGCTTTGACGCCGCAAACTTCGCTTGATCCACGGATTGTTCCATTTGAAACGCGTTTTCCGGCCCCGTTCAACCGCGGCACATGGACAGGGCCTTACGCTGACGGGGTTGCGGGTGCTGCTTCGGCACAAAAGGTGTATGTGCTGGTGGACCCATTTTTTGCACCAGACGCGCAACACGTCATGCGACTGCAAACGGACAACCTGATCTGGTTGAAAACACCACATCTGAAAAATCAGGCGGCAAATGTTCTGAAAAACGGCAACCTTCTTTCAAAAGTGGTGCCTGATGCGTGGAACGGTACCCTGACGGCGCAGTCCTTTGACAGGCAGTTTGACGCTTTGCGCCTATCCAAACCCTTTGCGCGGGTTTTGATCCGTTCTGCTATTGATGCAGGGCATTACGATCTTGCCGAACGCGCCTTGGATGCAATTTCCGCAGCGCACCCAAAGTGGGCGTTTTCACCTCTGCACGAAAAACTACAAGGCGCCACCGGGGACGAACAAAGACACTAAACCTACTTGGATTTGCCTTTGGTATACAATTGTATTCCAGTAACATGTTGAAATATAATAAAAGTTTGACTTTTTGTTGAAAGGGCGTATCTCTCCTACAAGAGCGGAGAATAAGACATGCCCCCTATCGACGATCACCCGATGCGCTACAAATTGGCCAATGAACTGCATGCGCGTCCGTTCCCGTCCATGTCAGCGCCTTGCACAGCAGCCTATATTGCGATCAAGCAATCGGGCAAATCGGCGACGCGTGACCGCACCCTTGATCTGGATCATTTGATTGCCTTGTTGGACCGTCACGGGGCACCTCACCCTCAGCCCGGGGCCACGCATTACTACGGGCAAATCGGCCGCCATTGGTTGAAGTGGGAACAGCACACCGAATTTGTCACCTACACGGTCTTCTCGGAAGGGGTAGGGGACCGTGCGTTTGACCCGTTAGCGTTCGATCCCTTTCCTGCCGATTGGCTCGGTGTCGCACCAGGGGTGACGATGACGTCGGCCCTTTTGCGCATCGAAGTGGAAGCTACCGAAAGCAAGATTGTGCAGCGCCTGCAGGATTGGTTTGTGCCGGAAAGCCTGGCTGTCAGTTCTGTGCTTGACGGTGCCGCTGTGGTGGCCGGAGACTTTCGGATAGACACAAGCGGTCACCAGCGGTTTGCGGTCTTTGTGGCGCCGAACACAGGGGCGCGGCGCATCGGGCGCATCGTGCAGCGTTTGTGCGAGGTCGAAACCTATAAGACAATGTCGATGCTTGGATTCGCGCGATCGCGCGAACTGGGGCCTGACCTGAACCGGTTGGACACGCAACTGACATCGCTGGTGGGCAACATGCGCGATGCGGATGCAGAAGCGGAAAAGACGCTTCAAGAGCTGCTGGCGGTGTCCGCGGAACTGGAAACCTTGTCCGCGGAAAGCGCATTCCGCTTCGGGGCGACAGGGGCTTATGAGGCCATCGTAGATCAACGCATCAATGCGCTGCGCGAAGAACGCTATCTTGGGCGTCAAAGCTTTGGTGAATTCATGATGCGCCGGTATGAGCCTGCAATGCGCACTGTCAAATCAGCTGAGCGACGCCTTGAGGCAATGACCAGCCGTTCTATTCGTGTCAGTAATTTGTTGCGCACCCGCGTTGATGTGGAACGCTCTGCCCAGAACCAAGCCTTGTTGGAAAGTATGGACAAGCGATCTGATTTGCAGTTGCGGTTGCAGCGCACGGTAGAGGGCCTGTCTGTGGTCGCGATCAGTTACTACGCAGTGTCGCTGGCTGCTTATGTTTTGTATCCCGTGACAGAGCTTACAGGCATCAGCAAAGGTATGCTGACAGCGCTTGTCGCTTTGCCTGTGGTTGGTCTGGTCTGGTACATGGTGCGACGTATCCGCAGCAGTGTCGAAGGCAAGTAAGCCCGAAAGGCGCAGGTAAAACGCGCCCTTTGGTCAGCGCCCCCGAATACGTGGATCAAGCGCGTCGCGCAGCCCGTCGCCCAAGTAGTTCACACCCAGAACCGTGAGGGAAATCGCAATGCCCGGAAACAGCACCCGTTCTGGAAATTCGGTCATGCGCGGAACTGCATCAGACAGCAATTTGCCCCATGTCGGAAAATCAGATGGAAAGCCAAAACCAAGGAACGACAGCGCACTTTCGGTAATGATCGCCGTCGCCAGCCCCAAAGTCGCTGACACCATGATTGGCGAAATGACGTTGGGCAGCAGGTGCCGTGTGATAATTTTGTAGTTGGATGTTCCGATAGATCGCGCCGCCAGAATGAATTCGCGTTCTTTCAGGGCCAGTATTTCACCACGCACAATCCGTGCGGTTTGCATCCAGCTTGTAATGGCGATAACGCCCACAATCAGAATAAACATCCCCATTTCGGGTCCGAAGTTCGACCGTAAGGGTTGCCGAAACAGCACCACAGCCACCAACAAAAGTGGCAGGATCGGCAAGGACAACACAAGGTCGGTGAAGCGCATCAGCCAGAAATCCATCTTGCGGAAATAGCCTGACATCACACCAATGCCAGTGCCGATCACCAAAGACAGCACCATGGCAGCCCACCCGACGGCCATTGATGCGCGCCCGCCTGCAATGATGTTGGCCAGTATATCGCGGCCCAGATTGTCCGTGCCTAACGGGCGTGACCACATCACTTTGGCATCAAAATCCCACAGTGCGACAAAGATGGGCCGCACGTCGCGCAGCGTCAACATTTCGCGGCCCTTTGGCAGCGCTTGCGGATCAACCCGCCAGATGTATGGGCCGATCAACACAAACAGCGTGATAAACACAAGGAAACCGCCGCCAAACAGCGCCCCTTTGTGCTTTTTGAATTGGTTCCACACATCAGCCCATTGGCTGCGGGGGTCCTTTGGAGGCTCGATGTCACGAAGCGCCTCGAAGTGATCGTCAGGTGCAGTCTCAGTCATAGCGGATCCTCGGGTCGAGCACGCCGTAAAGGACGTCTGCGATCAGGTTGAAAAGCACGATCAGGATCGCGAAGATAAAGGCCAGGGTTTGAACCGTGGGCAGGTCGTTGGACAGCAGTGCACGAATGAACATGTCGCCGATGCCCGAGACACCAAAGACCACTTCGGTGATGATTGCGCCGCCAAAGATGGCAGGGATGCCCAAAGCGATGACAGTGATCACCGGGATCATGGAATTGCGCACGACATGCACCATGACCACAACCGCCTCGGACAAGCCTTTGGACCGCGCTGTGCGCACATAGTCCTGGTTCAGGTTGTCCAGCACAGAGGCCCGCATATAGCGGCTGATCTGGGCCGTGGTTTGCAGCGCAAGCACCATCACGGGCAGGATCATTTGCTGGAACTGCACTTTGAAGCTGGCCCAGTCCTCAACCACGTGGGTGGTGTCGTACAGCAGGGGCACCCATCCCAGTTGCACCGCAAATATGATGCCCAACAAAGGTCCGGTGAAAAACGGTGGCACGGAAAAGCCGATCATGGTGATGAATGTACCCGATTGATCAAAGACCGAATACTGGCGGTAGGCTGAATAAATGCCCACAGGGATCGAAATCAGCACGCCCACAACATAGGCCATGCCCACAACCCAGAATGTCTGGGGCAGGCGTTGCACGACCACATCCATGACCGGACCACGCCACTGCCATGAGATCACGCGTTGTTTGCCTTCGGAAAACTCCGTTCCGAAGAAGTAATCAAAGGCAACTTGCGGTTCGATCCAGAAGAACTGGATCAGCCATTTGTAGTATTGCACATAGATAGGCTCACCCAAACCAAGGGCTTCGCGCATCTTCTGTTTCACCTCTGGAGGCACGGTCAAAGGCACTTGCGCCATCGGATCACCGGGGGCGAGCTGCAACAGTAAAAAAATGATAAGGCTGATAAACAAAAGCGTCGGGATCGACAGAAGCAGTCGTCGGATCGTGAAGGTCAGCATGCGCGGCGCCTTTGTGCGTCAGTCTTTTTATGGGAAAGGGTTGGGACGCACACGCGCCCCAACCCATGGATCATAAGGCAGATGCCTTATTCGCCTATACGGTACCAGTCTGCAACATTCCACAGCTCTGAATCGAACACGTTCAAGCGAACGCCACCCAATGTGACGGCATGGCCGGACACACGACCACGATCGACCAAAGGTACGATTGTGTTGCTTTCTTTCGTCAGCATGTCGTTCATTTTACGTGCGATTTTGCCGCGCTCTTCCAAGTCGCCTGTTGTGGCAAGCTTGTCGATCAGTGCGTCATATTCTGGATCGCAGAAGCGGTTGATGTTTTCACCCTGCCACTGGCTGTCTGGTTTTGGCTCATTGCCGCAACGGTAGGCTGCCAGATAGGCTTGCGGGTCTGTACCATCAAACACGTTCGCGTACATTTCAACGTCCGCATAGAACTTTTGGAACGTGTCAGGCGAACCTGGGTCACCACCAAAGAACACGGAACCGTCCAGGTTGCGCAATTCGGTTTCAACGCCGATTTCGCTCCAGGATTGTTTGATCAGGGCTTGGAAGTCCTGACGCACAGCGTTTGTGGATGTTTGATACAGCAAGGACAGCTTCATGCCGTCTTTGTCGCGGATGCCGTCGCCGTCTGTGTCAGTCCAACCGGCTTCGTCCAGCAGCGCACGTGCGCCGTCCAGATCCTGTGTCAGGCATTCCGTGTTGTCGGACGCGTAGATCGCAGGTGCAGGCACCAGATTACATGTTGGGCGACCCGCGTCACCGTAGCCGACTTCAACCAGCAATTCGCGGTCGATGGCGATAGACAAAGCTTTGCGCACACGACCATCGCTGAGGATCGGGTGAGGTTCGGCAACTGTTGCGCGCGTTTCTGGCGGCAGGTCAGGCGACGGGTTTGTCAGGTTCATTTCCAGACGCTCAACCAACGCACCGAATGCGGACACAGGCACACCTTTGCCGCCTTCAGCCATTTTGGCGATGACGTCGGGTGCCAGTTGCAGGTTCCAGCCGTAATCAAATTCGCCTGTTTCCATGACCGCACGACCAGAGGCTTCGGCAGAACCGCCACCTTTGAACGTGACAGAAGCAAAGGCAGGTTTGCCCGCTTCACGGTAGTTTTCGTTCGCAACCATCGTGATCACATCATTCGGTTTGAAGTCTGTGACGACAAACGGGCCTGTGCCGATGGGGCCAAAGTTGGCGTCTGTGCATTCAGGTGCGCGTGCACCCATGCAGTCTGCAAACTGTGCCGCTTGGATAATCGGGGACTGACCGCCCATGAAGGGACCATAGGGGTTTGGCTTGGGCTGATCGAATGTGACTTTGATGGTCAGATCGTCCAAGGCTTCAACGCTTGTGACACCGTCAAATTTGGCACCCTGGGCGCAACCGCCTTCTGGGTCCATGCAATATTCAGCCGTGAATTTGACGTCGGCGGATGTCACGGGCGTGCCATCGGACCATTTCAGGCCCTCTTTCAGCTTCCATGTGATGGATGTCAGATCTTCGGACACGCCACCATTGCCAACTGTCGGAATTTCTTGCGCCAGAAACGGCACAGGGTTGCCGTCGGGGTCGTAGCGGCCCAGCGGTTCGACCACCAGCGAAGACGATTCGATGTCTTTGGTGCCGCCCGATAGATAAGGGTTCAGGATGGAAGGGGCCTGCCAATAGATGATGCGCACTTCGCCATCGCGGCCGCGTTCACCTTCGTGGCCGTCTGCATAAGCCATAGGCGCCATCGCACCCATAGCTGTTGCAGCAAGCAAGAGGGATTTGAGTTTCATGTCATACTCCATGTTGGACACTTTTCGTGCCGTTGAATGTCACGGTTGTCCGCGAACATTTTTGACCTTTGGGAATAAAGACGCTTCAACTGCGATGCTTAACCTTACGGTTAAATTCAGTTTTTGCCTGTTCCCCCACAAGCCGATCATCCTATCGAAACAGGTTTGTGAAAAAAAGCAAGTGCTGTCGTGCGGGAAATGCTGCGAAACCACGCGTTACTCGGGTTGGTGTTTGACACTGTCTAAGAAACGGTCGTAGCGTCGCGTACCATTGATTTTTCCAAAGACCTTGAGGACATAGGATGCTCGATACGGCCGACGCGGCGCAACCGGCACAAACCATTGCAGAAATTGAAGGTTTGCGGGTCGAATTTCAAACCAAAGACGGGCCGGTGGTCGGTGTCAAAGACGTGTCTTTCAACATCAAATCGGGCGAAACGGTCTGCGTTGTCGGAGAATCAGGGTCGGGTAAGTCGGTGTCGTCGCTGTCTTTGATGCGTCTGGTAGAGTTCGGCGGCGGCAAAATTGCGGGTGGGCGCCTGTTATTTGATCGTAAGGATCAAGACAAAGTCGATTTAGCCGACATCGACCCCGAGATTATGCGTGGCATTCGTGGCAACGAGATCGGCATGATCTTCCAAGAACCCATGACGGCGCTCAACCCCGTGTTTACGGTCGGGCGTCAATTGACGGAAGGGCTGCGCCTGCATCGCGGCATGTCCAAATCCCAAGCCAACACGCGCGCCCTTGAGCTGATGCGTCAGGTGCGGATCCCTGAACCCGAACGTCGCCTAAAGCAATATCCGCATGAATTGTCAGGTGGTATGCGCCAGCGTGTTGTCATTGCCATTGCGCTTGCCTGTGAGCCGCGCCTGCTGATTGCGGATGAACCGACCACAGCACTTGATGTGACCATTCAGGCCGAAATTCTGGCCCTGATGGATCGGTTGAAGCGCGAAACAGGTACGGCCGTGATGTTCATTACCCATGACATGGCGGTGGTGGCCCAAATGGCGGATCGGGTTGTCGTCATGTTCCGCGGCGAGAAGGTCGAAGAAGGCACTGTTGAAGAAATTTTCGAGAATCCGCAGCATCCCTACACAAAATCGCTTTTGGCAGCGGTCCCCAAGCTGGGCGAAATGACCGGCAAAGAATATCCGGAACCCATGGTCTTGATGAACAGCCGCAATCCGTCGGCGGGTGTCCCCATCAAAGGCACAGATGAAGTGCTGCTAGAGGTGAAAAACCTGACGACGCGCTTCCCGGTGAAAGGCGGGTTTTTCCGGCGCACTGTCGCCAATGTTCACGCCGTTGAGGATTTGTCATTTTCCATCAACAAGGGGCAAACCTTAAGTCTTGTAGGCGAATCTGGGTGCGGCAAATCTACAGCGGGCCGATCCATTTTGCGGCTGGTTGAACCGCAGGCGGGTTCGATCAAAGTGGGCGACACCGACATCATGGCGCTGAGCCACAAAGATCTGCGCGACAGCCGTCTGGATATGCAGATGATCTTTCAGGATCCATTTGCAAGCCTGAACCCGCAAATGCAGTTGTCCGATCAGGTTGCGGAACCCATCCATAACTTTGGCACTTTAAAAGGGGCCGCCATCCAACAACGCGTTGAGATGCTGTTTGACCGTGTGGAACTGCCGCGCAGCTTTATGCGCCGCTTCCCGCATGAATTGTCCGGTGGCCAACGTCAGCGCGTGGCGATTGCGCGGGCACTGGCTTTGAACCCCAAGCTGATTATCGCAGACGAAGCCGTGTCGGCGCTGGATGTTTCGGTGCAGGCACAGGTTTTGAACCTGATGATGGAATTGCAATCCGAACTGGATTTGTCGTTTCTGTTTATTTCACATGACATGGCAGTTGTTGAACGGGTCAGTCACAATGTGGGTGTTATGTATTTGGGGCGGATCGTTGAAATGGGGCCACGTGCCGCTGTTTTCGAGAACCCGCAACATCCCTACACCCAAGCCTTGATGAAAGCGGTACCCATTGCGGATCCGCGAAAGCGCAAAGACGAAAAAGATCTGAATTTTAAGCCGATCCCGTCACCGATCCACGGGCTGGATTACACTGCTGAACCGTCGGTCTACAAAGAAGTCTCGCCGGGTCACCAAGTGCTTTTGACGGACAGCGGATACTGATATGATCCTACGAATGGCGCCGCTGGACCTGATGACCAAGCTTATCAGTTTTCCAACGGTCAGCAGCGAAACCAATCTGCCTTTGATCGGTTGGGTGGAAGATTATCTATCGTCTCACGGGATCACGGCACATAGGTGGCCGGACCCGGACCAACCCCATAAGGCGGCTTTGTTCGCCCATGTCGGCCCGGACGTCGAAGGGGCGGTGGTGTTGTCGGGCCACACGGACGTGGTCCCTGTCGAAGGCCAGCCATGGGACACCGACCCTTGGACCGTGGTAGAGGCGAAGGGGCGCTATTACGGCCGCGGTACCTGTGACATGAAAGGCTACGATGCGCTGGCGATCTGGGCGCTGGTCGAGGCGCATTATGCTGAATTGCGCACGCCGATGCAGCTTGCACTCAGCTTTGACGAAGAGGTCGGTTGCACGGGTGCGCCGCCTATGATCCGGGCCATGCAAGGAGTGGTGCCCAAGGGCCGCACAGTTATTGTGGGTGAGCCGTCGATGATGAAAGCCGTCACAGGCCATAAGGGGGGCAATGCATGGCGCACCCATGTGATCGGGTTCGAGATGCATTCGTCTTTGCAAGACCGCTCTGTCAGCGCCATTCATGAAGCAGCCCGTTTGATCGGTTGGGCCAACGATATGAACGAAGCGGCTGCCGCGGCCACGCCGGGGCCATTGGCAGCAAAGTTCGATCCGCCCTTCACCACCTGGCACGTGGGCACCATTCAAGGCGGTACGGCCGACAACATCACGGCCAAGGACTGCCATTTCAACATGGGATACCGGGCTGTGCCAGGCGACGACACGGACGCGTTGGACAAGGCATGGCTGGATAAGGTCGCGCAAGTTGAAGCCGCAATGAAAAGGATCCGCCCCGAGGCGGAGATCAGATTGACCCCGAAGTTTGCTGTGCCGCCTTTGTTGCCAGAAGATATGGGGCGCGCTGAGACTTTGGCCCGGGCGTTGACCGGTGACAATGGGTCCCATGTTGTCAGCTATGGCACTGAAGCGGGGCAGTTTCAGGACGCTGGTTATTCCGCCGTGGTCTGTGGTCCCGGTGACATCGCACAAGCGCACCAGCCCAACGAATTCATCGAAGTGACACAATTCGAGGCGGGCCATCAGTTCATGCGCGATCTGGTGACGCGCCTTTGTCAGTGAGACGGCGCGCTTGGCTTCACCAAGACGCCCCGCCCACCGACCCACGCCACGTCCTTTAGGATCACAAACAGGTAAAACAGTGAAATTCCCGATCTCAGAAGCCACCCCTATTACGTATCCCGGTCCCGTCCCAACGGAAGCGGACGTTGTTGTGATTGGTGCCGGTGTCATTGGCGTATGCACGGCACTTTTTCTAGCGCAGGACGGACACAAGGTCGCGCTGCTGGAAAAGGGCCGCATCGCGTGTGAACAATCCAGCCGCAATTGGGGGTGGATTCGGCAGCAAGGGCGCGACCCCGATGAACTGCCTATCACAGCCGAAGCCAACCGTTTGTGGCGTGAACTGGCAACCCAAACCAATATCGACATTGGTTTGGTGCAAGGTGGTGTGACCTATCTGGCAGAAACGACCGAAGAAATGGAGACCTATGCAAACTGGTTGCCACACGCCAAAACACATGGCGTCGACAGTAGACTGTTGAGCGACGCGGAGATTGCGCAGGTGTTTCCTGGGATTTCGCGTCGGTTTGCAGGTGCGCTCCATACACCCAGCGACATGCGCGCAGAGCCTTGGGTGACGGTGCCCGCTTTGGCCGGAATAGCGGCCCGCGCAGGTGTTGCAATTGTTGAAAACTGTGCAGTGCGATGTCTGGACCGCGAAGCGGGCCGTGTCAGTGGCGTTGTGACCGAAGCAGGCGTTGTAAAAACAACACAGGTTGTTTTGGCAGCGGGGGCGTGGTCATCCCTGTTTTTGCGCAACGAAGGAATATCGCTTCCACAGTTAAGTGTCCGCGCCACAGTGGCCGCGACCCACCCCTTGGCACATCTTTCGCAAGGGGCTGCAGCTGCTGAAAACGTCGCGTTTCGTCCACGTAGCGACGGCGGGTATTCGCTGGCGGCTGGCGGGTTTCATGAGCTGTTTGTTGGTCCGGATGCGTTTCGCGCATTGCCAAAATTTTTAACGCAACTGAAACAGGATCCCTTTGGAACCCGTTTCTTGCCCAAAGCGCCCAAAGGATTTCCGGATGCGTGGGGTACAAAACGCAAATGGACAGGCGATGCGCAAAGCCCATTTGAGGACATGCGTGTCCTTAACCCATTGCCAAACAAGAAAAAACTGACTGACTTGTGTCGTAACTTCGCAGCATTGTTTCCCGAAATGGGCGATGTCACACTGAAAACGGCCTGGGCGGGAATGATCGATACGATGCCTGATGTGGTGCCTGTGATGGACCGCGTCGACGCCCTGCCGGGGTTGACCATTGGAACCGGGTTTAGCGGTCACGGGTTTGGGATCGGACCGGGGGCGGGCAAAGTGCTGGCAGGGCTGGTCACTGGTGCAGATGTGGCGCATGATCTGACACGATTCAGGTTGAGCCGCTTTTCGGATGGCTCCCCCATGGACATCGGCCCCTCTGTTTAGGCCCCATCGGTCCAGAACCGCCAAATCAAGGTCCGACAGGTTAGGGCGTATCACATAAGGGCCTTTTCCATCGGGGGCCGCATTTTACAGGAGATACTATGCCGATCAAAAACCGTTTTGCCGAAACCCATGCCGACATCACAGCATGGCGCAGGCATTTGCACGAGATTCCCGAACTTGATTTCGATTTGTTCGAGACCTCGAAATTCGTAGAAGAGCGTCTGCGCAGTTTTGGCATCACTGACATCACGACAGGTGTGGCGAAAACCGGTTTGGTTGCTGTGATCAAAGGCAAAACCGACACAAAAGGCCGTGTGATCGGGTTGCGCGCCGATATGGATGCATTGCCAATCGAGGAAGCGACGGGGCTGGATTATGCCTCAAAGACCTCTGGCAAAATGCACGCTTGTGGTCATGACGGACACACTGCGATGCTGTTGGGGGCGGCGCAATATCTGGCAGAGACCCGTAATTTTGACGGGACAGCTGTGCTTTTGTTCCAACCGGCCGAAGAGGGCGGCGGCGGCGGCCGTGTGATGGTTGAAGAAGGCGTCATGGATCGCTTTGGTGTTCAAGAAGTCTACGGCATGCATAATATGCCCGGACTGAAGGCGGGAGAATTTGCGATTTGCAAAGGGCCTTTGCTGGCGGCGACTGATGAATTTGTGCTGACAATCACGGGGCAGGGTGGCCATGCCGCTGCCCCGCATGAGGCGGTTGATCCAAATGTGGCGTCTGCCCATGTGATCTTGGGGGTGCAAAGCATCGCATCACGTATCACGGACCCTTTGAAACAGGTTGTGGTGTCGATATGCGCACTGCATTCTGACACCGACGCCCACAATGTGATCCCGCAATCGGTCACCATGCGTGGCACTGTGCGGACCTTGGATGCGGGTGTGCGCGATGTGGCTGAAACCAGCTTGAAACGGATTGTGGAGGCCACGGCGCAGGCCCATGGGTGTAAAGCCAATATCGCTTATGTGCGCGGATATCCTGTGACCGTGAACGCCGACGAAAACACCGATTACGCCGCCGAAGCCGCAGCCGCGGTGGCGGGGTCGGTGATTACCGATACGCCACCGATCATGGCGGGCGAAGACTTTTCCTATATGCTGGAAGCCCGCCCCGGCGCCTACATCATGGTGGGCAACGGAGAAGAGGGCGCAACGGTGCACCACCCGGCATACGACTTTGACGACGATACCATTCCAGCCGGATGTAGCTGGTTTGCAGAAATGATTGAACGGCGCATGCCTGCGGCGTAAACACGGCGATTTTTTGAAAGCGCCCCAGACAAGACACCACAAAAAGAGATTCCTATGCCCGTAAAAAACCGACTTGCCGAACTGCATGACGACATCACTGCTTGGCGTCGTGATATCCACGAACATCCCGAAATCCTGTTTGAAACCCACCGCACCAGTGCTTTGGTGGCCAAGAAACTACGCGAATTTGGCTGTGACGATGTGGTTGAAGGGATCGGGCGTACGGGTGTGGTCGGCGTGATTAAAGGGAACGCGACAGGGTCCGGGAAGGTGCTGGGCTTGCGGGCGGATATGGATGCGTTGCCCATTCATGAGCAAACGGGATTGTCTTATGCCTCTAAGACAGACAACGCGATGCATGCGTGTGGGCACGACGGGCACACCGCCATGCTGTTGGGGGCCGCGCAGTACTTGTCGGAAACCCGCAATTTTGACGGGACGGTTGTTGTCATTTTTCAACCCGCAGAAGAAGGTGGCGGCGGCGGGCGCGAGATGTGTGAAGACGGGCTGATGGAGCGTTTTGGCATCCAAGAGGTGTACGGCATGCACAATTGGCCGGGCCAACCTGTGGGCAGTTTCGCAATCCGCCCAGGGGCGTTCTTTGCCGCAACCGACCAGTTTGAAATCCTGATTGAAGGATTGGGAGGGCATGCG
This sequence comes from Ascidiaceihabitans sp., assembly GCF_039986515.1. Classification (NCBI taxonomy): domain Bacteria; kingdom Pseudomonadati; phylum Pseudomonadota; class Alphaproteobacteria; order Rhodobacterales; family Paracoccaceae; genus Ascidiaceihabitans; species Ascidiaceihabitans sp. The sequence goes on from NZ_JBDWQO010000007.1 coordinate 187,483, forward strand.
GCCAAACCACATGAAACGGCAGATCCCACGATCATGGGAAGCCAGATTGTTATGGGGATGCAAACCATCGCGAGCCGCAATGCCGATCCGGTTGATCAGTTGGTGGTGTCTGTGACCTCTTTCGAGACATCATCAAAGGCGTTCAATGTCATTCCACAACGTGTTCACCTGAAAGGGACTGTGCGCACGATGTCTGCTGAAATGCGAGTTCTGGCCGAAAAGCGTATTCACGAGATTTGTGAAGGCACAGCGACGGCATTGGGCGGCAAAGCAGAGGTTGTTTACCACCGCGGCTATCCCGTCATGGTCAATGCAGAAGCCCAGACAGAATTTGCAGCAGACGTTGCCAAATCCATTTCGGGCCAATGTGATGAAGCGCCTTTGGTTATGGGGGGCGAAGACTTTGCCTATTTGCTGGAAGAACGCCCCGGCGCGTATATTCTGGTGGGCAACGGCGATACTGCGATGGTGCATCACCCCGAATACAACTTCAATGACGACGCCATTCCGGCTGGATGTTCGTGGTGGGCCGAAATTGTCGAACAGCGTATGCCCGCAAGCTAATTGGCAGGCGTGTGGTGCACCAAGGTGCACCTTACGTCTCTATTGCCCTGATAGCATTTGCCTTGACAGTTTTTGATAGACGGTGTCGATCCCGTCTGCCTCGGATTGAATGCCAAATCCTGCACAGGCCATGACCCGGGCCTGTGCGCCCATTTTCTCAACATTGCCGTTTAGAATATCATCCGCTGCTTTTGTGGCTTGCCCTGCGGTGCCCACGATGGTTCCTGCAATCCCGTCAGCCGTAAATGCGCGGTAATACCCTGTGTCCGTTCCCACAAAAGGCACTGCTGAGGCCATGCCTTCCAGTGGGACCATCCCATAGCCTTCGTATGTGGGCAGTTGCACCACCAAGGACAGCGCTTGCATCAGTTTTGGCAGGTCCGGTGACGGGATTTCACCCACAAACAGGATGCGGTCGCTTAGGTTAGCCCGCGCAATGACGGACTTCAGCTTGTCTTGAAACGCCTGATGTGACCGCGATGCCTTGCCCACCACCAACGCCACTGCGTCCGGGTGGTCACGCAGCAACGGCAGCATCGCAGTCACAAACTGATCGGTGCCCTTTTCGGGCCGCACCCGTCCGATTGTCGCGATGCCCCGTTGGCCGCCATACCCCAAAGCCTGCCAAGCCGCGGCCCTGTCAGCGGCTGGCACATACAGGTCTGTGTCAACGCCGTGCGGCACAACTGCGCGGACATGGGGCACAAAGGAAGCGGCCGCATCGGTGGTGGCAATGACCGCGTCCATCCGGCCGATCAGCCAACGGGGAAATGCGGAATGGCGGCGAATGGCGGCGGACGTGAACACAATTTTGATAGGAAGGCGCAGCACATCACGCGCCCAAAGTGCCGCACGCATTTCAGTGTTGCGCCGCACGTGCCAAATGGCGCCGCCACGTGACAGCGCACGGGCCTGTTTCACCGTGATCGGTGCAGGGCAGCCGGGCAGGGGACGGCCCACCAAATGCAAGTCGTACCGCCCGGTTTGTGCTTTGACGACATTGGCTGCGGTTGCTGAAACGCCTGTGAAGTTCTTGTTAAAGTTGGTGACGAACAGCTTGTGTTTCATACGTTCAGGTCCAACCCGTCGACCAGTGCATTTGCGATGCTGTCCAGGGTGTCTGCCTGACCGCCTGCAAAGTCACGCGCGGCCTGCCTTGCTTGGGTCAATGCGACAGGGTGCTCAAACCAGTCTTGCGCCAGTTGGGCAAGGTTCGCACCGCTGCTGACCAAGCGGGCACCGCCTGCAGCCTCAAGCTTTGCATAGGTGTCGGCAAAATTGTTCACGTGTACCCCGGACAAGACCGCAGCTCCCATATGGGCGGGTTCATAAGGGTTGTGCCCGCCAATCGGTTTGAGAGAACCGCCCAAAAACACAAAAGGCGCCAATGTATACCACAGCCCCAGTTCGCCCAGCGTGTCGGCCAGATAGACTTGCGCTTGGGGTATGTCGCCAGTGCTGCGCCGCGACAGGCTTAGGCCTAAATCTGTGACCAGCTTGGCGACTTCTAGTCCACGTTCAGGATGACGGGGGGCAAGGATCAAACATAGGTCCGGTTGGGTTTCGAGCAGTGAAATATGGGCTGTAAGCACCTCTTGTTCTTCACCCGGATGGGTCGAACAGGCCGCCCAAACGGGGCGTGGTCCCAAAGCGTGCTGCACATCCGACAAGGATTTGCCATGCACTGGCAAAGGCGCGGACAGCGATTTCAAGTCAACGCCTTTGCGTGTTTTATCTGGCTGTGTGCCAAGTGCGATCAGTTGATCGGCCAGCGCATTGGTCTGTGCAAACACCAGCGAAAACCCTTCCAACAGGAAGCGCGCGGTTTTTGGCCGTTTGGCCCAGCGTTTCAAGGATCGTTCTGACAACCGCGCATTGACCAGCGCCATCGGCACACCGGCTTTGCGGATGTGCACAAGCATGTTGGGCCAAAGTTCACTTTCCACCAACACAAACGCATCGGGCCGCCACGCCCGTAAAAAACGCTTCAACGGACCAGCGCCATCAAGTGGTACAAACTGGTGCTGGCATCGCGGTGGCATACGTTTGGCAATCAGGGTGGCAGAGGTGGGGGTGCCGGATGTGATTAAGAACCGTGCTAGGGGCAACGCACGGCCCATAGCTGTGATCAGCGACAACACCGACAGGCTTTCGCCAACAGAAGCGGCATGAAACCAGATCAGCGTGCCGCCTGGACGTCGTTCTGTCGCGTGGCCCAGAACCTCATGGGCACGGTGGGCAGAAATGCCGGCACGGCGCAGTTTTTTGACCCTTGCGCGTGCAGCAAAAGGCAAGACCAGCGCCGTGGCCGCCGCATAGGTACGGTAAAGGCCGGTGGGCTGCATTAGCCGCCTGTGTGGCTCATGTGGCGCGGCATTTGCCCGTCCAGCGTTTGGCGGGAATAGTCAAAATCGTGCCCTTTCGGCTTCATAGCGATTGACGCACGAATGGCATCCTCAAGGGGGCCATCGTCATCGGGATGGGCGCGAAGCGGTGCGCGCAAATCGGCCATGTCTTCTTGACCAAGGCACAGGTAAATTTCACCAGTACAGGTGATGCGCACGCGGTTACAGCTTTCGCAGAAATTGTGGGACAACGGCGTAATAAACCCGATCTTTTGCCCTGTTTCCTCCAGGCGCACATACCGCGCTGGTCCACCTGTGCGTTCGGCTAAATCAGTCACTGTATAGTGCTTTGCATATTCGGAACGCACATCTTTCAAAGACCAATATTGCCCCAAACGGTCTTCGTTGCCGATGTCGCCCATCGGCATGACTTCGATCCAGGTCAGATCCAGCCCCATCTCGGCACACCACTGTGTGATATGTGGCAGTTCCGGTTCATTGAAACCTTTCAGGGCCACAGCGTTGATTTTAACCTTAAGCCCTGCTTTCAGCGCCGCATCGACGCCACGCAAAACTTGTGGAAGGCGCCCCCATCGGGTGATATCGGCAAATTTTTGATCGTCCAACGTGTCCAAAGAAATGTTCACACGACGCACGCCCGCCGCAAACAGGTCATCGGCATAGCGTTCCAGCTGCGAGCCGTTGGTGGTCAGCGTCAGTTCCTTTAAAGTGCCCGCATCAAGGTGGCGTGACATGCTGTCAAAGAAGGTCATGATGCCTTTGCGCACCAATGGCTCACCGCCTGTGATCCGCAGCTTTTCAACCCCAAGCCCGATGAACGTCGAACACATGCGGTCCAGTTCCTCTAGCGTCAACAGCTCTTTTTTGGGCAGAAATGTCATATTTTCCGACATGCAATAGACGCAGCGGAAATCGCAGCGGTCCGTGACGGAGACACGCAGATAGGTGATGGCGCGGGCGAATGGGTCAATCAAAGGAGCGTTCATAGGATCATAGGTAAAGATGCGCCAAAGGCTCGGCAAGGGGGGAAAGGTGATTGATGAGGTGCAAGGCGCACACTAAGGTCGGGGTTATGAAGAATATCTGTATATGCGCGGCGCTGGCCGCAATCTTGGCGAGCTGCGCGATTGTGCCAGACCGGTTCAAACCGAAAAACCGCGCAGAGGCGGTGCAAACCGCGCAATCGCAAGACACGGGTAACAGCACGGGCATCAACACAGGCATCAACACTGCGGGGGCAAGTGATCAACAACGCCCCAAAAGCCGGCCAGACGGTGCTGCTGTTGACGGTACAGCTGCCGAAGCGGGTGCTACCGGCGTGGCGAACCCGCCTGCGAAAGCCAGCGGGGCATTGGGCACAACTGTGGCATCCTTGGGCAGCCCGGCAGAGCCCGGCTTGTGGTTGAAAACCCCTTTGGTGAAAACCCAAACATCCGGCACCGTTAGCTATAACGGCACATCGGCCCAAGTTACCCTGATCCCGATCGAAGGCCCAAAAACAGCGGGCAGCCGCATGTCTTTGCAGGCGTTTCAAACCCTTGGTGCGTCTTTGACAGACCTGGTTGAGGTTGCCGTTTCAATCTAGGGTCAGGTTGGCGCTAAGGCAAAATCCAGCGACCGCCGTGTCACGGCTTCGTGTTTGTGGGGCAGTTGATCTTGCGGCGATAATCCACAAGTTGACCGAACAACAACACATGATTTGCCTTGGAGAAAAACATGCCTGAGATGAAGCTGGCCGCCGGAGCGGCTTTTCCCAATTTTGATGTGCCACAATACGGCGGCGGCACCTTGCAAGTGGGCGTGCCAACCGGTGACCACGACTGGCAGATGGTTGTGGTGTACCGCGGCAAACACTGCCCGATCTGCACACGTTACCTGACCACAATAAATGACCTGTTGGCCGATTTTCATACACAAGGCGTGGATGTTGTTGCTGTCAGTGCAGACAGCGCAGAACAAGTGGAGACGCAGTTGGCTGATATTTCGCCAGCGTTTCCAGTGGGGTACGGGATGAGCATCGAACAGATGCGGGATCTTGGCCTGTATATTTCAACGCCACGGTCTGAAGCGGAAACCGATCACCCGTTTCCGGAGCCGGGTCTGTTTGTGATCAACGGTGCAGGCCAGATCCAAATCTTGGACATCTCCAATGCACCGTTTGCGCGCCCGGATCTGAATGTTGTGTTGGGGGGCATCAAATTTGTGCGCAACCCCGACAACACCTATCCGATCCGTGGCACCTACGCCTAGACTTTCAGGCGCCTAAACTTTCAGGTATTTCGCCGCTTCCTTTGCGGCGAAAGGCTTCATTTGGGGGCCGTGTTGCGCCAAAAAGCTGCGCACGGCCTCTGCATCATGTTTGGACAGATCACGCAGCCACCACGCGATGGCTTTTTGGATAAACCATTCACGGTCAGACACGTAATCAGCGGCCCATCCCAGAACGCGCTGCCGGATTTCCAGATCCAGCGGCTTGGGATGGTTTTGCTTTGTCCATGGCAGGGTGATCACCAAAGCCGCGCGGCGGGTCCACATGTGGTCCGATGTTGTCCAGCTTTCGATGTGATCAATACGCGAGGGATCCGCGATTAACCGCTTTTGACCGGCCATGCAGGCGTGATCGGCAATCGCCCAACTGTCAAAATCATCCACCCAAGACGCGATAAGCCCCCATACATCGTCGTCGTCTTTGATGCGTGCCTGTGTCAGGAGTTTGGCCGAGGCAAGACGGGCCTCATAGATGTCTGTTTCCCAAAGGGCATCCGCCAGATCAACGCGTTCCTCCACGGTCATGTCCGCGCGCCATGCTTTGGTCAGATCATTGATGATGGGGTTTGCAATTCCCAGATAAACGCGGGGTGCTTTGTGGTAGCTTGCCGATTGTTCCGCTTTTTCAGCATCTTGGTGAGTGTTCAGTTGCTCTAGGGCGTCGTCTAGGTTCATGTGGGTGCGTCCGGGGAATTGGGGGCTAAAATATGGGTGGGCAAGCCATCCAGCGTATGCTGGTTGCGATCTTCCCAATAGGTCTGGATGCCGTCGGACCCTTTGTCCTCTGCCCATTTGGTCAAAACGTCGCGTGGGCCTTGGTGTTCAAAGAATGGCACGGCATAGCCACAGCTGGTTTGCAGCATATCCACCTGCATGTCATAGATTTGGCGGGCCGCGAAGGTTTCGGGAAACAACGCATTCAACGCGTCAAACTCTGCGTCCCGTGGATGCAGAGTTTTCGCAGTACCGTAGGTGCGCATGATCATGGGCCGCGCTTCAAATCCGCACCACATCAAGGTCATACGTGGATGTAGCGCCAAATGGCCTGCCGTTTCATTGCCAGACCCGGTCAGATTACGCCAAACGATGCGATTGGGGCCAAGGATGCGCAGGCTGTCCATGCCCTTCGGCGAGATGTTGACCTTACCGTCAGGGGCAGCAGAGCCGCTGAAAAACATGTGTTGCGCTTCTATAAAGGCGCGGTGGTCGTCTGCGATGTGATCGAATTGCTTGCCCATTGTTTTCCAACTATTCCACTGTGACAGACTTGGCCAGATTTCGGGGCTGGTCCACGTCGGTGCCTTTAGCTACCGCCGTATGATAAGCCAACAGCTGGGCCGGGATCGCGTACAAAATAGGGGCCACGATATCCGGTGATTCAGGCATTTCGATAGAGGCCCAGACCCCCTCGCTTGCTTCCGCCAAACCCTTTGCATCAGAGACCAGAACGACCTTGCCTTTGCGTGCCATGACCTCTTGCATGTTGGATACGGTCTTGTCGAAAAGACTGTCTTTCGGTGCCAAAACGACAACAGGCACATGTTTGTCGATCAGGGCGATGGGGCCATGCTTCAGCTCACCTGATGCATAAGCTTCGGCGTGTATATAGCTGATTTCCTTTAGCTTTAATGCCCCCTCATGCGCGAGAGGGTACATTTGACCGCGTCCCAGAAACAGCACATCGCGGGCTTCGGACAATTTACGCGCAGCCGTGCGGATGGATTTGTTTTGTTCCAGTGCCGTGTTGATCAATGCAGGCACACCGCGCAAACTTGAGATGTGATCTGCCAATTGGTCGTCGGATACTTCACCGCGCGCATGCGCAGCTTTCAGAACCATCATTAACAAAACTGTCAACTGGCATGTGAACGCTTTGGTGGATGCCACGCCGACCTCTATGCCTGCGTGGATGGGCAACGCCAAATCGCTTTCCCGCGCAATAGAGCTTTCGGGCACGTTGATCACAGACACGATTTTGTCGGCTTTGCCTTCGCAGTACCGCAGGGCGGCCAAAGTGTCGGCTGTTTCGCCAGACTGGCTGACAAAGATCGCGGCCGTACGGGCAGGGATGGGTGGTTCGCGGTAGCGGAATTCCGATGCCACATCGACTTCAACAGGAATACGCGCGATTTGTTCAAACCAGTATTTCGCAGTCAAACACGCCAGATAGGCCGTGCCGCATGCGACCATGGTCAAGCGGTCGATCTTTGTGAAATCTATGCCAGGGTCGGGCAGGGTGATTTGACCGTCGCTGCCCAGATAATTGGCCAGCGTATGACCCAGAACAGTTGGCTGTTCCGCGATTTCTTTGGCCATAAAATGCTTGTGACCGGCTTTGTCCACACGCGCGGCGTCAATTTGGATGGTCTTGATGGGGCGGTTGGCCAAAGTGCCACTTCCATCGCGGATCTCCAAAGATGTGCGGGTCAGAACGGCCCGGTCGCCTTCTTCCAGATAGGTAATGCGGTCAGTCATTGGTGCCAAAGCAATCGCGTCAGAGCCCACGAACATCTCGCCTTGACCGTGGCCGATGGCCAAAGGTGACCCTTTGCGTGCCGCGATCATCAAATCCTCTTCACCATCAAATAAAAACGCCAAAGCAAATGCGCCTTCCAACGCGTCGATGGTCTTGTTCACAGCCTCTACAGGCGATGCGCCCTGCGCCATGTGATACTGGGCCAGCAAAGCGACGGTTTCGGTGTCGGTTTCGGTTTGCGGCGTGATGCCGTTGGACGCCAACATTTCGCGCAACTCGCGAAAGTTTTCGATAATGCCGTTGTGCACCACGGCCACGTTTCCCGATTGGTGGGGGTGCGCGTTCATTTCGTTGGGAGCACCGTGCGTGGCCCACCGTGTGTGGCCGATGCCGGATTTGCCAGCAAGCGGTTCATGCACCAGCTTGTCGCTTAGATTTACCAGTTTTCCCACGGCGCGCCTTCGGTCCAACGCACCGTTGTTGACAGTGGCGATACCCGCGCTGTCGTAGCCGCGATATTCAAGGCGTTTCAGCGCTTCGACAAGGATGGGCGCTGCTTCATGGTTGCCCAAGACCCCAACAATTCCACACATTTTTAGCTGCCCCTGCTTTGTCTGGCCTTTTTGGCCTTTAACATATCGAACAATTTGCGGGCCATGCCCGGTTTTTCCACTTGCGGTGCGCGTGACAGCGCCAACGCGTTTGATTCAACGTCAGATGTGATGACTGAACCGCTGCCTGTCATTGCTCCATCCCCGATGGAGACGGGTGCCACCAGCATAGTGTTCGATCCAATGAAGACGTTTGATCCGATGTCGGTGTAATGCTTCATAACGCCGTCATAGTTGCAGGTGATCGTGCCCGCGCCGATGTTGCTTTTGACCCCCACGCCTGCATCGCCGATGTAGCTTAGGTGGTTGACTTTGGCCCCTTCGGCGATCTGCGCATTTTTGATTTCAACGAAGTTGCCGATGCGCACGTCCTCGGACAATTCTGTGCCGGGACGCAAGCGGGCGTATGGACCGATGATGCCGCCGCGCGCCACATGGCAGCCTTCCAGATGCGAAAACGCGCGGATGGTGGCACCACTTTCCACGGTCACACCGGGTCCGAAGACAACATTGGGTTCAATCAGTGTGTCGCGCCCGATGATCGTGTCCAACGCAAAGTAGACTGTTTCGGGGGCGACCAAAGTCACGCCATCTTCCATCAATTCTACCCGTTTGCGGGTTTGAAACAGCGCGTCGGCCGCAGCCAGTTCAGCACGCGAGTTGACGCCCAGTGTTTCGGCTTCATCACAGGTGACCACGGTGGCGGAATGACCGCTGCGCCGCGCCAAACCGATAACGTCGGTCAGATAGTATTCGCCCGACGCATTATCGTTGCCGGTCTGGTCCAAAAGGTCGAACAAAAGCGGCGCCGGTGCACAGATTACCCCACTGTTGCACAGCTTCAGGCTGCGCTCGATCGGAGAGGCGTCTTTGTATTCGACAATCCGTTCCAACGACGTGCCATCCATGACCAACCGTCCGTAACGGCCCGCATCCGCAGGTTCAAATCCCAGCACAACGACGTCGGCCTCGGCGTCCAGCATCGCCTGCAATGTTTCGGGCTGCACAAATGGTGTGTCACCGTAAAGGACGATCGCTTTGCCGTCAAAACCGGTCAGGCTGTCTTTGGCCTGCAACACTGCGTGACCCGTACCCAGTTGTTCCGTCTGAAGAACAACTTTGGCCGTGTCATCATGGGCTGTTGCTGCTTTTGTGACCGCGTCCGCCCCGTGACCGGCCACAATGACGGTATGTTCGGGATCCAGCGTCGCACCTGCGTTCATCGCATGCACCAGCATCGGCGCCCCCGCGATGGGGTGCAAGACCTTGGGATTTTCGGAATTCATTCGCGTGCCTTTGCCAGCGGCAAGGATAATCAGGGCAACGGCCATAGCGTTTTCTCTTTTGTTCTGCTCGTCTCCGTTTTATCCGTTTCCCCCGAAGGCACAAGATGCAGTGGCATCAAACAAGATTGCGGGTTGCAACATCGGCAAGCGGCAACATGCCGACACCAGACCAAAGGACAAGCGGAATGAAGACGGTAATTTTTGATTTGGACGGCACATTGGCAGACACATCCGGTGATCTGATCGAAGCTGCAAACGTTTGTTTTCGTGACATGGGTGCGGGCGATATGCTGGATCCGTTGTCTGATGCCGGCACAGCGTTGCGCGGGGGGCGTGCGATGTTGCGTCTGGGGTTGTCGCGGCTGAACCAAGATCATGATATGGACACGCTTGATCGGTATTACCCCATCTTGTTAGAGGCTTACGCCAAAGACATTGACAGCCGCACCGTCATGTACCCCGGTGCCATGGACGCGGTTGAGACGTTGAAAACCCGAGGCTACGGGGTGGGCATCGCCACCAATAAGCCCGAAGGTTTGGCCGAAGAGTTGTTAAAGCGGTTGGGGGTGCGTGACGCCTTTGCATCTATGGTGGGGGCAGACACGCTGCCAGTCCGCAAACCCGACCCCGAGCACCTGTTCGAGGCTGCGCGCCGTGCCGGGGGTGATCCTGCCAAAACCTGTTTGATCGGTGACAGCGACACGGATCGCAATACGGCCAAGAATGCCAATGTACCTTCGGTTTTGGTCACTTTTGGCCCCGCAGGCGGCGATATGGCGGCCTTGACCCCCGAAGCTTTGCTGCATGATTTTGCCGATTTGCCCGACTTGATCGACAATTTGCTAGGCTGAACGTGCCATTTCCGCTTTGCGGAATATGACGTCGACACCTTGACCTTGCGCTTGCGCCTTTTCACAACGGACACCATGACACAGCATAGCGACACCGAACACTTCACCGGCAGTTTCACCCAACAAGAGCCTATTCCGGAAGCAGGCATTGAAGCCGCTTTGTCGATCCTGCGGCACGGACGCTTGCACCGATACAACACGATGCCAGATGAGCTGTCCGAAACCGCGCTATTGGAACAGGAATTCGCGGCACTGACCGGAGCCAAATACTGCCTGTCTGTGGCATCGGGCGGATACGCGATGGCAACGGCGTTGCGGGCTTTGGGTGTCGCACCTGGCGATACTGTCTTGTCCAACGCTTTCACATTGGCGCCTGTACCGGGCGCGATTGCATCGGTGGGCGCGAAGCCCGTCTTTGTCGGGGTCACGGAAAGCCTGACCATCGATCTGGATGATCTTGAGGCCAAAATCGACCAAGCCAAAGTTCTTTTGCTAAGCCATATGCGCGGCCACATCTGCGATATGGAACGCCTGATGGCGATTTGCGATGCGGCTGGCGTCAAAGTGGTGGAAGACTGTGCCCACACGATGGGTGCTGCGTGGCGTGGTGTGCCCTCCGGGCGGTCAGGTACCGTGGGCTGCTATTCGTGTCAGACGTATAAACATGTCAATTCCGGCGAAGGTGGGTTTCTTGTCACCGATGATGAACAGGTCGCGGCCCGTGCGATCATGATGTCAGGATCTTACATGCTGTTTGAACGGCATTTGGCAGCCCCTGATCCATCGGTATTTGCCAAGATCAAATACGAGACACCCAACATATCCGGTCGCATGGACAACCTGCGCGCGGCCATCTTGCGGCCGCAACTTGCGGACTTGGATACCCAATGCCAGCGCTGGAACGAACGCTACTATGTTTTGGAAGACGGTGTGCGCGACACGCCCGGGATGCAGGTGGTTGAACGTCCTGATGCGGAAACCATCGTCGGATCTTCATTCCAGTTTTTGCTGCTGGATTGGTCTGCGGATGCCATTCGCAAGGTGGTGTCACGTTGCGGCGCACGGGGCGTTGAATTGAAGTGGTTTGGCGCACCCGAGCCTGCGGCCTTCACCAGCCGCTATGACAGTTGGCACTATGCAGACCCGCAGCCTATACCCAAGTCAGATCGCATCTTGCACGGGATTGTGGATATTCGCGTGCCTTTGACCTTTTCCTTGGACGATTGTGCATTGATCGCACGTATCATCAAAGCTGAAGTATCTGCGGTCTATCAGTCCGAGATATAAGGAAAACCGGGGCTTTGTACCCCGGTTTGTTTTTGGTGTGCCGCAATCGGGCCTTATGATCCAGGCCGCCTTGCGGAACACGATTGTTCCATGGTGACCTGGGTTCGCTGTGTCGTCTGTCAGGTTCGCTTTGGCAACTTCGTACAAGAATGCCAGCTTGCCTTCTGTCGCCCAGACCTCGGCTTTGGCCAGGTCAACGGCACCAGCTGTAGGTTCGGGTCGTCTTTGCCGTCTTCATCGTCGTCGGCGTAATGCGACATTGGCACTGTGCGGCCAAATCCGGAGGACAACATCCCCTCGCGGGCGTCCTCAATACAGTCCCAGAATTCTTCTTTCAGATGATGTGACATGTGTCTCTCCTTTGGTCGTTTCGTGGCGCTTCGCAAAGTTAACGCGCAGTGCGTCCAATCGTTCCAACAGGGGGGTATCCTTCGAAACATCTTGACCCGTTTGCATGGGTCGCGTTAAGTAATGAACAACTGTTCAATAAATCTGGTCTGAAATTCGGTATCCAGCGATCCGATATTTATCAATCCGACGGGGGAAGACGCACGATGTTCAATGCGACCATGCAATTCGATTTGGGTGAAGACGTAAATGCACTGCGCGAGATGGTGCATCGTTGGGCGCAAGAACGTGTCAAACCGATGGCGGCTGAGATCGACGCTAAAAATGCCTTTCCGCCAGAACTGTGGACCGAAATGGGGGACCTTGGCCTTTTGGGGATCACCGTGGACGAAGACTATGGCGGGGCGGGGATGTCATATCTGGCCCATACTGTCGCTGTCGAAGAAGTGGCCCGTGCCAGCGCGTCTGTGTCACTGTCTTACGGGGCGCATTCCAACCTGTGCGTCAACCAGATAAAGCTGAACGGCACCGATGACCAAAAACGCCAATACCTGCCCGGCTTGATTTCAGGCGAACATGTTGGCGCATTGGCGATGTCCGAAGCGGGGGCGGGATCGGATGTGGTTTCCATGAAGCTGAACGCGGAAAAGCGCAACGATCACTACCGGTTGAACGGCAACAAGTACTGGATCACCAACGGCCCTGACGCCGACACACTTGTGGTCTACGCCAAGACGAACCCCGATATGGGATCCAAAGGCATCACGGCCTTTATCATCGAAAAATCCATGACGGGCTTTTCGACGTCGCCCCATTTTGACAAGCTTGGCATGCGCGGATCAAACACGGCCGAGCTGATCTTTGACGACGTGGAAGTGCCCTTTGAAAATGTGCTGGGCGAAGAGGGACGCGGTGTCGCCGTTTTGATGTCCGGTCTGGATTATGAGCGGGTGGTGCTGGCAGGGATCGGCACCGGTATCATGGCGTCCTGCCTCGATGAAATCATGCCTTATATGGCCGAGCGTAAGCAATTCGGCCAACCCATCGGAAGCTTCCAGCTGATGCAGGGCAAGATGGCGGATATGTACACAGCGATGAATTCCGCCCGCGCCTACGTCTATGAAGTCGCCAAGGCTTGCGACCGTGGGGATGTGACGCGGCAGGACGCAGCAGCGTGTTGTTTGTATGCGTCAGAGCAAGCCATGGTGCAGGCGCATCAGGCCGTGCAAGCCATGGGCGGGGCAGGGTATTTGTCCGACAACCCTGTGGGGCGCATCTTCCGCGATGCCAAACTGATGGAAATTGGGGCTGGCACATCCGAAATCCGCCGCATGCTGGTGGGGCGCGAAATGATGGGCGCGATGGGCTGATGCCACGCCAAGTCCTTCTTACGGTGTCGGGGCTGGTGATGATGGCGGCTGCGGGCGGGCTTTATCTGGGCCGTCAACAGGCTGCATTGTCCGAAACAAAAGTCATAAATGCCATCGCCGACCGTTATGTTGCTGAAACAGGCGGCGTTCACAGCGATTGTGTGGCGCGTCCTGCTGAAGACGTCGGGGCTTGGCTTGTGATCAGCTGTGGGACCGCGTCCAGCATCAGCCAGTATTGGGTAGATCGCACAGGGCGTTTGGTTACGCCGACTGCAGGGCCAGACGCATGATGACGTCTGCCCAAAATATGGCCATGCAGTGTTTGGATCACCCAGAAGATCAAACAGCGATTGTGGATGTGTCACACGGTGTGCGGCGTGATGTCAGCTATGGCAAGCTGAAGGACATGGCCGATGGGATTGCGCGTGCATTGCTGCCGCAGGTGCAGCCAGGCGACCGCGTGGGTGTGTTGCTTAGTCAAAGCCCATGGTGTGCTGCGGCCCATATCGCAATCTGGAAAATAGGCGCAATATCAGTGCCTTTGTTCAAACTGTTCAAGCACGATGCCTTGCAATCGCGCATATCTGATGCCGGCATCCACATCGTTTTGACGGACGATGAAGGGGCGGCTTTGGTGGATGGGCTGGCTACGGTCTGGTTGGCAGACACCTGCGGCGTCGCCGGTGCAGTGGTGCCCACCCAAGCGGTGGATCACCAAAGCCCCGCGATCATAATCTACACCTCCGGCACAACCGGCACAGCCAAAGGTGCGTTGCACGGCCATGGCATACTTGCAGGGCATTTGCCCGGCGTTTCGGTCAGCCACAACCATCTGGGCCATCCTGACGATTGCCTTTGGACCCCTGCAGATTGGGCCTGGATTGGCGGTTTGTTTGATGTGCTCATGCCCGGCCTTGCCTTGGGGGTGCCAGTGGTGGCCGCCAGAATGGGAAAGTTCTCGGTTGATGAATGTCTGCAGATCATCCGCCAGGGCGCTGTCCGGAATGTGTTTTTTCCACCCACGGCTTTGCGGATGCTCAAGGCGGAAGGGGCGCGGATCGACGGATTGCGGTCTGTGGCCTCGGGGGGCGAGCCGTTGGGCGCGGAAATGCTGGCGTGGGGGCGTGACGCCTTTGGGCTGCAGATCAACGAATTCTATGGCCAGACAGAATGCAACATGACGGTCTCAAGCTGCGCTGCCGATTTCCCGGCAGCCCCGGGGTGCATCGGTAAGCCTGTGGACGGTCACGAGGTGCAAGTGGTTGATAAAGACGGGAACATGACAGACGCGGAAGGGGATATTGCGGTCAAACGCGGGTCTCCTTCGATGATGTTGGAATATTGGCAACGCCCGAACGCGACGTCCGAGAAGTTCCGTGGTGACTGGATGCTGACGGGTGATCGCGGCATCTGGGAGGGTGACTATCTGCGTTTCGTGGGCCGCGAGGACGATGTGATCACATCTGCGGGCTACCGGATCGGTCCGGCCGAGATCGAAGACTGCCTGTTGACCCACCCCGATGTGGTGACATGCGGCGTCGTTGGCAAACCCGACCCGCTGCGCACCGAGGTCGTGAAGGCCTATGTGGTTTTGCGGGACGGGGCTGCACAGGACGCCGAAGCGCTTCAGATCTACGTTAAAGACCGGCTTGCAAGCTATTCTTATCCAAGGGAGATCGGTTTTTTGAAGGCTTTGCCGATGACAGTGACAGGTAAGGTTATTCGGAAAGAATTGAAGGCGATAGCGATTGCGGAGTTGCACACATGAGCGCAAGCAAGAGGTCAGTTGGCTTTGAGCCAAAGGGGCGCTTGCGTGTTCAAGTGCCAGACCGTTCGGTTATGGCATTTGGGATCGCGATGGCCACACGCATGCACGCGCTGCACCTCAACACGGGTAGGATTAAGGATTAGGTTATGAAGCTCAAATCACAGATATTGACGTCCTCAGAAACGTTCAAAGTGAACGTGACCGCCCACGAAGCTGCGTTGGGCCAGATCACAGACGCCGCCCAAGCCGCAGCATTTGGCGGCGGCGAACGGTCTCGTGACCGTCATGTGTCGCGCGGGAAAATGTTGCCGCGCGAACGTGTGGCGAACTTGCTTGATCCGGGGTCTCCGTTCTTGGAGGTCGGTGCGACGGCTGCCCATGGCATGTATGACGGTGCTGCCCCTTGCGCGGGCGTCATTGCGGGCATTGGCCGGGTGCAGGGCCACGAGGTGATGGTGGTGTGCAACGACGCCACTGTGAAGGGTGGCACCTACTACCCGATGACCGTGAAAAAGCACCTGCGCGCCCAAGAGATCGCGGAACAGAACCACCTGCCATGCATTTATCTGGTCGACAGCGGTGGCGCGAACCTGCCCAATCAGGACGAGGTGTTTCCGGATCGTGACCACTTTGGCCGCATCTTCTTCAATCAGGCGCAGATGAGCGCAAAGGGCATCCCGCAAATTGCTGTTGTGATGGGGTCTTGTACGGCGGGCGGTGCCTATGTGCCTGCCATGTCGGATGTGACGATCATCGTGAAGGAACAGGGCACGATTTTTCTGGCGGGCCCGCCATTGGTAAAGGCCGCGACGGGTGAAGTTGTATCCGCCGAAGATTTGGGCGGCGGTGATGTGCACACGCGTTTGTCCGGGGTCGCGGACTATCTGGCTGAAGATGACACTCACGCCTTGGCGCTGGCCCGTCGTGCTGTGGCGCAATTGAACCGTACAAAACCCACAACAGTGCAATGGCAAGAAGCAGAAGAACCTGCATATGACCCTGCCGAATTGCTGGGGGTTGTGCCCGCAGACACCCGCCAGCCCTATGACATCCGCGAAGTCATCATGCGCGTTGTAGACGGATCGCGGTTTGACGAATTCAAACCGCGCTTTGGCGAGACTTTGGTGACGGGGTTTGCCCATTTGAAAGGCTGTCCCATTGGCATCATCGCCAACAACGGCGTGTTGTTCTCTGAGGCGGCCCAAAAGGGCGCACACTTTGTTGAGCTGTGTTCGCAGCGAAAAATCCCTTTGGTCTTTTTGCAAAACATCACCGGCTTTATGGTGGGGCGCAAATACGAAAACGAAGGCATCGCGCGACACGGTGCCAAGATGGTCACGGCCGTGGCCACAACGTCGGTGCCCAAGATCACAATGGTGGTGGGCGGATCCTTCGGGGCAGGGAATTACGGCATGGCGGGCCGTGCCTACAGTCCTCGTTTCATGTGGTCATGGCCAAATTCACGTATCGGTGTGATGGGCGGTCAACAGGCCGCCGGTGTTCTGGCGACGGTCAAACGTGACGGGATAGAGCGCAAAGGCGAAACATGGTCCGCCGAGGCAGAAGCCGCCTTTAAGCAGCCCACCATCGATATGTTCGAAGAACAATCGCATCCGCTTTATGCGTCGGCCCGCCTTTGGGATGATGGTGTGGTTGATCCGCGCAAAACCCGCGACGTGCTGTTTCTAAGCCTGTCGGCTGCCCTGAATGCCCCGATCGAGGACACACGCTTTGGCGTGTTCCGGATGTGATGTTGCGTATGCGACTGCTTTGCGCCGGAAAGCTTCATGTTTTAAAGGATGTCACATATGACTGATTTCAATCTGGGTCCTTTGTGCCTGACTGTGAAACGCTATGCACATGACGACGCAAAAGACTTCGAAAAAGCCAATTGGCTGCATATCGGCGTCAAATGCCCGACCGATGACGGCGACGTGTCCTTTGCGTCTTCCTGTCTCATGACCACCGATATTTTCGATTTTATGGATGAAATGGACGCTTTGCTGGCCGGGGAAGGCTTTCAAGCCTACCTTGTCAGCCTTGAGCCCCAAGTTGACGTGCAAATTCAACGCGCAGACGGGCCTGACAGCTTTTCGCTGGACATTGAACTCACGCCAAACGCGCAGGACGATGAGGACATTTATGCAGTGTCCACGACCCTGTCGCGTGGCGATATGCAAGATATGGCGGCTCAGGCCAAGCGGATCATTGAAGCGTTTCCAGTGCGCTCTCTCAAAGCATCTTGAAACCGATACCATACGCCATGCCGCAGGCGTGGGGCTTTCACGCCAAGGAGAACCGGAATGTTTAACAAAATTCTCATAGCCAATCGGGGCGAGATCGCGTGCCGCGTCATGGAAACCGCCCAATCCATGGGCGTGGTTTGCGTTGCTGTTTATTCGGATGCGGATGCGGCGTCCAAACATGTGCAAATGGCCGATGTCGCGGTCCATATCGGTGGCAACGCGCCCGCCCAAAGCTATTTGCGCGGCGATGTCATCATTCAGGCGGCCTTGGATACGGGCGCTGAGGCCATTCACCCCGGCTATGGGTTTTTATCCGAGAACCCCGATTTCGTGGATGCGGTTGATGCCGCGGGGTTGACGTTTATCGGGCCGTCGGCGGATGCCATTCGTGCCATGGGACTGAAAGATGCCGCCAAGGCTTTGATGGTTGAGGCAGGCGTTCCGGTTGTTCCGGGCTATCATGGTGCCGATCAGGATGATGCGCTTTTGGCGTCGGAAGCCGATAAAATCGGGTATCCTGTCTTGATCAAAGCGGTTGCGGGTGGCGGCGGCAAAGGTATGCGTTTGGTCGACGCACCGTCCGCATTTGCCGAAGCCCTGCAATCGGCCCGTTCAGAAGCATCTACAGCTTTTGGCAATTCCGATGTTCTGGTTGAAAAATTCGTCTCGAAACCCCGCCACATCGAAGTGCAGGTTTTCGGGGACGGCACTCAGGCCGTACATTTGTTTGAACGCGACTGTTCTTTGCAGCGTCGCCACCAAAAGGTGATTGAAGAAGCCCCGGCACCCGACATGACCGAACAGATGCGCGATGCTATGGGGCAGGCGGCCACCCGCGCCGCAGAAGCCATCGGGTACAAAGGTGCGGGTACCGTGGAATTTATCGTGGATGGGTCCGATGGTCTCAAAGCTGACGGGTTCTTTTTCATGGAAATGAACACCCGCCTGCAGGTGGAACACCCCGTCACAGAAGCCATCACTGGGGTTGATCTGGTGGAATGGCAACTGCGGGTTGCGGCAGGTGAAGCATTGCCCAAAACCCAAAGCGAGCTGACCATTCAAGGCCACGCCTTCGAGGCGCGATTGTATGCCGAAGACGTGCCCGCAGGCTTTTTGCCCGCCACGGGTACATTGACCCATCTGCAATTTCCCGCCACCGCCCGCGCCGACAGCGGTGTGCGCAGCGGCGACACCATCAGCCCGTTTTATGACCCGATGATTGCCAAGGTGATCGTGCATGGCCCAACACGCAGCGTCGCCCTTGCACGTTTGTCCGCAGCCTTGAACGCCACGCAAGTGGGGGGCACTGTGACGAACCTAAGCTTTCTGGGGGCGTTGGCCGCCCACGACGGGTTCGCCGCTGGCGATGTGGACACAGGGTTGATTGCGCATGATCTGGATGCTTTGACGGCTGTCGCGCCGCTCACGCCAGCCCATTTGGCATGTGCGGGCATGTGCGCTTTGGGGCTGGGGGGCACACAGGCCGAAACAGGTTTCGCGCTTTGGGACCCTTTGCGCCAATCCGTAGACATCGGCCATGGCGATGTGATCCTGCGTTTGCAGGTCGAAGTGACTTCGCCGCAGTCGCAAGTCTGGCACATCGACGGCACGCGCGTAGAGGCCAGGCATGTCGGCGGACGTTGGATGCTTGACGGACAACCGGCACCAAATGCCGTTCTGGCGCAGGGTGTCGTGACCGTGTTTGACGATTATGGCATTCCTTTTGATGTGATTGACCCACTGAACCGCGAAGCCGGTGCGGTGGGGGATGGCAACCTTGTGATGGCCCCCATGCCGGGTCTGGTGAAACTGGTGGCGGCCCAAACAGGACAAACGGTTCAGGCAGGTGATCGTCTGGCGGTGTTGGAAGCGATGAAAATGGAACACAGTCTTTTGGCGGCGCGTGATGGTGTGGTCGCTGAAGTTTTGGCGGCAGAAGGCGATCAAGTCGAAGCGGGGGCCCCTTTGGTACGCTTGGAGGCTGACACAGAGACGCAGGCGTGAATGATCTTACGCTCATAGGGTACGCACCAAGCGTATACACCCGCAGTGTGCGCATGGCGTTGCACGCAAAATCGGTGCCCTACACCTTCACGCAAGTGGACCCGTTTCAGGAAGACGGGCAGGCGGCGTTGGTGGGGGTGCACCCATTCGGGCGTGTGCCGGTCTTGATCCATCAAAACACCCGCATCTACGAGACAACGGCCATTCTGGAGTATCTCGACACGCAATGTACCAGCGTTCCATTGATGCCACAGGCTGGATTGCCCCGCGCCCGTGTCACGCAGGTGCAAAGCATCGCCGACAACTATGTGTACAGCAATCTGGTGCGTGGTGTGTTTTCAAACGGTGTGTATCTGCCGCATCTTGGCATGGACGCAAATCTTTCTGCGCTAAATGCAGGGCTGGCGGCGGCCCCCCGCGTGCTGGATGCGTTGGAAGAGATTGCCCAAGAAGGCCACGCGCTAACGGGCGACGCTGTGACCCGTGCAGAATGCCATCTTGGGCCAATGATTGCATATTTTTCCATGTATGCCGAAGCCCGCGTTATGGTGCAGTCGCGCGCCTGTCTGGCGCGGTGGTGCGCGGCGTTGAATACAATGGATGCCTTTCTAAGCACGCGGCCGGACATTGTTCATCAGATAGAGAAAGACATATGATTACATTGCATCACGTTCCTCAGTCGCGGTCCATGCGATCGCTTTGGTTGCTGCATGAACTTGAGATCGATTTTCAGGTGATCGTCCATCCGTTCGACCGGTCTTTGCGTGATCCTGCGTTTTTAAGCTTGTCGCCGGCGGGACGTGTGCCAGCCCTTGAGATTGAAGGCGAACGTATGTTCGAGACGGGCGCCATCACGCAATACCTGTGTGAATGCTTCAGCCCCGACCGCTTCGGGCGCCGCGTCGATGATCCCGACCGCATGGCGTGGCTGGTGTGGTTGCACTTTGCAGAAACCATTAGCCAGCATGCCGCTGCATTGACGCAACAGCATGTTGCGCTGCGCGAAGACCATATGCGCAGCCCCATTGTCATGAAGCTGGAAGCCAGCCGGATTTCGAAATGTTATGATGCGCTTGAGGCACGATTGAGCACGCCCATCGAAAACCGCGACTACTTGCTGACGTCCGGATTTTCTGCGGCCGATATTTCTGTCGGCCAAGCCGTTTACATGGCCCGTCACTTTGCAACGCTGGACGCGCACCCGGAAACTGCCGCATGGTATGAACGTATCACCGCGCGGCCTGCGTTTCAGGCCAGTTTGCCAAGGGACGGCGAGAAGCTGTTTGAACAAAGCTTTTTTGCCCCTTGGCCTTTGAAAGGATAATCTATGTCGCTTGGACCCGTTGAGATTTTTGAAGTTGGCCCCCGCGATGGGTTGCAAAACGAAGCAGCAGAAA
This sequence comes from Ascidiaceihabitans sp., assembly GCF_039986515.1. NCBI lineage: Bacteria > Pseudomonadati > Pseudomonadota > Alphaproteobacteria > Rhodobacterales > Paracoccaceae > Ascidiaceihabitans > Ascidiaceihabitans sp. The sequence goes on from NZ_JBDWQO010000007.1 coordinate 208,325, forward strand.
TTGCAGTGGCCGATAAAGTGGCACTGGTCGATTGCCTAAGCGGTGCAGGTTTCAAACGCATTGAATGTGCCAGTTTTGTCAGCCCCAAATGGGTGCCGCAAATGGCGGGCAGCGCGGATGTGCTGGCGGGGATCACCCGTGTGCCTGGCGTGCGTTATGCGGCGTTGACCCCGAATATGCGCGGCTTTGAAGATGCTCAAGCCGCCAAAGCCGACGAGATTGCGGTGTTCGGGTCAGCCTCCGAAGGGTTTTCCAAGGCCAATATCAATGCGTCGATTGACGAATCTTTGGATCGGTTCGCTCCGGTGATCGAAGCGGCCCGTATGATTGACTTGCCGGTGCGTGGATACGTGTCTTGCGTTGTTGAGTGTCCCTATGATGGCGCGGTTGATCCTGCGGCGGTGGCGCGTGTCGCGGACCGTTTGTTTGCGATGGGCTGTTATGAGGTGTCGTTGGGCGACACAATCGGGGCAGGAACCCCTGACAGCATCGCCCGTATGTTGATGGCTGTGCGCGATGTGGTGCCTGTTGGCCGTTTGGCTGGCCATTATCACGACACGGGCGGTCGCGCGATCGACAATATTGATGCGTCTTTGGCGCTGGGCGTGCGGGTGTTTGATGCGGCTGTCGGCGGGCTTGGGGGGTGCCCTTATGCACCGGGTGCCTCTGGCAACGTGGCCACAGAAGCCGTGGCCGCGCATCTGGAACGGCTGGGATACGAGACAGGGCTGGATCTGGATGTGATTGCCAAAGCGGCTGATATGGCCCGTGCGATGCGAGGGTAACGGAACAACCAATGGACACAATTTCAATTGATGTTGACGCCCGCGGCGTCGCCACACTGACGCTTGACCGTGCCGACAAACACAACGCCATGAGCGCACAGATGCTTGCGGAACTGACGCAAGCGGCCCACGATCTGGGATCGGATGATGCGGTGCGGGTTGTTGTGCTGACGGGGGCGGGCAAAAGTTTTTGCGCGGGCGGCGATCTGGGCTGGATGCGCGAACAAATGGCCGCAGACGCCGAAACGCGCGGGCGCGAAGCTGCAAAACTGGCCCATATGTTGCAGGCCATGAACACGATGCCAAAACCTTTGATTGGCGCGTTGCAGGGCAATGCATTTGGGGGTGGCGTGGGCATGGCGTCGGTCTGTGACGTGGCCATTGGGGTGGACCATCTGAAGATGGGACTGACCGAAACCCGGTTGGGCATTATCCCTGCCACCATTGGCCCTTATGTGATTGCACGCATGGGCGAAGGACGTGCGCGGCGCGTCTTTATGTCGTCGCGTCTGTTTGGCGCGGCCGAGGCGGTGGATCTGGGGCTTTTGGCGCGCGCTGTGCCTGCAGAGACGTTGACAGAGGCCGTCGAGGCGGAAGTCGTGCCTTACCTGAGTTGTGCCCCCGGTGCTGTGGCGGCCGCGAAAGCCTTGGCGCGGGATTTGGGGCCGCGCATCGACAATGACACGATTGCCATGACCATCAACGCCTTGAAGTCACGCTGGGAAACCGATGAAGCGGCCGAAGGCATCGGTGCGTTCTTCGACAAGCGTAAAGCGGCGTGGATGGGCTAAGGCCTTTGTTTGGTTCGTAAATTACGGCTTTGGCTGCTCCAGAAATTCGATTTCGATGAAGGCGCATTCGAAGTCGTTTGCGCTTATCACGTCGTGGGCAACGCCAAGTTCACGGAAGTAGGGCACACCTGTCTTCATGTCGGCCAATGTACGTGCGCCGTCTTCGCCCAGGATTTCCAACTGCACGTCAAACAGTGGGACCACCACGTAGTCGTAAGCATGGCGGTGCCAGCCTGTGTTGTCGCCGCGCTTTGGGAAGCGCCATTCGGTGACACGCGTGCGTTCGTTTTCGATATAGGCATGGGCAAGGGCGGTGCCTTGGGTCGGTGCATCACACATTTTTGGGTCCTTTTGACAACAGTCCGGGTGATGGGGTGACCAAAGAATCAACCGCGCACAGGATTTTGTAAAGGTATCAGAATCAGGACAGCGTTTGGCCGGATTTATGCTGTGTGAATGTGCACAAAAGAACACAAACCCAAAACATAGGGACAACATCGTGGCCCAAAATACCGGCTTCAGGCCGGCGCTTGCCATTGGGGGTGTCGTGAAATCTTGCGGGGTTTAACCAGATTTGAACTTATAGGCCGTTAGGGGATGAAGAAGACAGCCGACACCGCGAACAGGCAAGGCGAAAACCTTGTCCGGTTGGTTGACCCCGGACAGGCGTGGGGGTACACCCAACACCGTCAACATCGCCACTTGACTGCACGGCTCAAAATGCGCTGTGCAAGACAAAGGAGCCAACATGGAAGAGATGCTGCGGGAGTACCTCCCCATTCTCGTTTTTCTGGCCGTCGCCATCGGTCTCGGTCTTGCCCTCATTCTAGCCGCTGTCGTGGTTGCCGTGCGCAACCCGGACCCCGAAAAGGTGTCGGCGTATGAATGTGGGTTCAATGCATTTGATGATGCGCGCATGAAGTTTGATGTTCGGTTCTATCTTGTGTCGATCTTATTCATTATTTTCGATCTTGAAATTGCCTTCCTGTTCCCTTGGGCTGTGGCCTTCAAGGACGTCAGCATGGTGGGTTTTTGGTCTATGATGGTGTTCTTGGCCGTGCTGACTGCCGGGTTTGCCTATGAATGGAAAAAAGGGGCGCTGGAATGGCAGTAACAGCCACAGCAGGGGCCGACCGCGAGGTCGCCACCCAGTCTTTGAACGCCGAGCTGCAAGACAAAGGCTTTTTGCTGACCTCTACCGAGGATTTGATCAATTGGGCGCGTACAGGGTCTTTGCACTGGATGACGTTCGGCTTGGCGTGCTGTGCCGTCGAGATGATGCACACTTCGATGCCGCGCTATGATCTGGAACGGTTCGGGACAGCGCCGCGTGCGTCCCCGCGCCAGTCCGATCTGATGATTGTGGCGGGCACGCTGACCAACAAAATGGCACCGGCCCTGCGCAAGGTGTATGACCAGATGCCAGAACCGCGGTATGTGATTTCCATGGGGTCTTGCGCCAATGGGGGCGGGTATTACCACTACAGCTACTCTGTTGTGCGTGGCTGTGACCGGATTGTACCCGTGGATGTTTATGTTCCGGGTTGCCCACCTACAGCCGAAGCATTGCTTTATGGCATCATGCAACTGCAACGCAAAATGCGCCGCACCGGCACAATCGTTCGTTAAGGACCTGAATCATGTCTGAAGCATTAAAAGAACTCGGCGCGTATATCGAAGCCAAGCGGGCGGATTGTGTCTTGTCATGGGACATCAGCCGCGATGAACTGAACGTCGATGTGGCCCCAACCAACATCGCGGGCCTTGTGGATTTTCTGAAAACTGACGCCACCTGCAAGTTTTCGACTTTGGTTGATATCACGGCCGTGGATTACACAGGCCGCGCAAAGCGGTTTGACGTCGTTTACCACTTTTTGTCGATGTATCAGAACCACCGCATCCGTTTGCGTGTGTCGATCCGCGAAGATCAGATGGTGCCGTCGCTGTGTGATGTGCATCCTTCGGCCAATTGGTTCGAGCGCGAAATCTTCGACATGTTTGGTATTCTCTTTTCCGGCCACCCGGATTTGCGCCGCATCCTGACCGACTACGGCTTTCGGGGCTATCCGCTGCGCAAGGATTTCCCAACCACAGGCTATACCGAAGTGCGCTACGACGAGGTCGAAAAGCGTGTGGTTTATGAACCTGTCAGCCTTGTTCAGGAATACCGCCAATTCGACTTCATGAGCCCATGGGAAGGCGCGGAATACATCCTGCCCGGCGACGAGAAGACGGACTGACAGCATGGTTGGCGCGCATCTTTTCACACCAAGTACCCCACGAGGTACACTATGACAGACAAAACGGTTGTCATAGGTATTGGTGCGCAAAAGGGTGGCACGTCATGGCTGCACTATTTTTTGAAACACCATCCACAATGTGCGATGTCGTCGATCAAAGAACTGCATTATTTTGACTGTGTTGAAATGAAACGTCAGGCGTTTATGGCGGATATTGTAAAAACCCGTCGGGCTGCGATCTTTGGCGATCCCGACCGCACGGCTGAAATCGTGGCCCCAATGTCTTATGAGGCCGCGCTGGAACGGTTTGAAAAGTGGTCCGATTTGATGACACATGAAACCATCGATAAAGACGCCTATCTTAATTATCTATTGTTGGGCAGTGACGACGCGTCGGTTGTTGGTGAAGTAACACCCGCCTATGCAATGCTAAGCGCTGACAGTTTGCGTGAAATGCACAGCGTTGCCGCGAACACAAAGCTGATTTTCTTGATGCGCGATCCGGTGTCACGGTTGTGGTCGAACTTGCGTATGCGGGCGAAAAAACGGACGCAAACACCCGAAGACATGCTGGCGCATGCATTTGCCGATTTTGCCAAAATACAGGCCGGTGGGATCAAAGGGGTTGCCTGGCGTTCGGACTACCGAACGACGCTGGACAATTTGAAAGCAACTTTGCCTGCACAAGATGTACATGTTGATTTCTTTGAAACCCTGTTTGACGACGGTGCGTCGCGGATTTGCAAGTTTCTTGGAATTGATAACATCGAAGCCCCGGTCGAGACAAATGTAAATGAGGGCATAAAAATCGATTTGCCGCAGGATTTGGCGCATCAGATGTTTGTGTGGCTGAAGCCGCAATACACGTATGTGCGCGACATGTTTGGACAATTGCCCGCCAAATGGACACAAAGCATGGAGGTCTACGCCTGATGGATACTTTGTTTTGGTTGGCTGTTGCGGCCGCTACAATCATTCCAATGCTGAAATTGCTGCCATTTTTTGGTATTAATAAACTGTGGGCCTTTGCCTGCTTGTTACCCATCGGCACAGTCGTGTTGTTGTGGGTTATCGCGATGAAGCAACAAGAGCTGGAGAAGCGTTAATGGCCGCTCCGACGTTTCTTTTCGGGATAGGGGCCGCGAAGGCGGGCACCACTTGGCTGGCGCAAGCCCTGCGTGCGCATCCGCAAGCGGCACTGCCCCCGTTCAAGGAAACGCACTATTTCGACAGCCTCGAACACGACAGCGCACTTTGGTCCATGGACCAGTTGATCGGTGTGCGCCAAGGGGTACGTGCTGATTTGGCGCAGGCCAAGACCCGAAAAATACGCGACCGGCTGACATTTCGTGTCAAGGAAATGGACCGTTGGATGGGCTTAGTCGGTGCGAAGGTTGAAAACGACAAGCGGTACGAAGTCCTGATGCATCGCCGCGCAAACGATGAAACGCGGGTATGCGCCGACATCACGCCCGCCTATGCGTTGTTGTCTGAAAAAACGTACAAACGTATGGCTGCTTTGAATAGTGGAAATACACGCTTTGTGATGATCTTGCGCGATCCGGTAGACCGGTTGTGGTCTAACCTTTCGATGACGGCGCAGCGACGGGCGAAACGCGGGCGTCCATTGGACGATGTGCAAAACGAATTGTTGCGTGGTATCACGGATGGATCGAACTCTGCGGAAATGGCGCGATCTGACTACGCATCGACCTTGGCGCGGCTGACCAATGCTGTTCCAAAATCCAAGTTAAAAGTATTGTTTTTTGAACAGTTGTTTGAAAAAGACACTTTGGAAGATTTGTCCGGGTTTCTGGGCTTCGATGATGTTTTGACGGGTCCGTCAGAACCTGCGAACGCCGGAGCAGGGCAGGCGATGGATGCAAACACACACACGCTCTTGGCGGATGCCATGCAGCCTCAATATGATTTTGTCATGTCCAGGTTCGATGCGGTTCCCCCGCGTTGGCAGGACAATATGAAGGGACCAGTGCAGTGATGGACGGCTCGAAATTTGACGACGCCTTGACGGGCGAACAAAAAATCCGGAATTTCAACATCAATTTCGGGCCTCAACACCCGGCGGCACACGGTGTTTTGCGCTTGGTGCTTGAGTTGGACGGCGAAGTTGTGGAACGGTGCGATCCGCACATCGGTTTGTTGCACCGTGGCACTGAAAAGTTGATGGAATCGCGCACCTATCTGCAAAACCTGCCTTATTTCGACCGCCTCGATTACGTGGCGCCAATGAATCAGGAGCACGCATGGTGTTTGGCGATCGAGAAGCTGACCGGCGTTGAAGTGCCGCGTCGCGCGTCGCTGATCCGTGTGCTGTATTGCGAAATTGGCCGTGTTTTGAACCACTTGCTGAACGTGACGACACAGGCTTTGGATGTGGGGGCTTTGACGCCGCCGTTGTGGGGCTTTGAAGAGCGCGAAAAACTGATGATTTTCTACGAACGTGCCTGTGGCGCACGTTTGCACGCAGCCTACTTCCGCCCCGGTGGTGTGCATCAGGATTTGCCTGATGATTTGCTTGATGACATCGAACAATGGGCGCATGAATTCCCCAATATGTTAAACGATATTGACGGGCTTCTGACCGAAAACCGTATCTTCAAACAGCGTAACTGCGATATTGGCGTTGTTACCGAAGAAGACATCCTGAACTATGGGTTTTCCGGTGTGATGGTACGCGGCTCTGGGATGGCATGGGATTTGCGCCGTGCGCAGCCCTATGAATGCTACGACGAATTTGATTTCCAAATCCCGGTCGGTAAAAACGGCGATTGCTATGACCGTTACCTGTGCCGCATGGAAGAGATGCGTCAATCTGTGTCGATCATCAAACAGGCTATTGGCAAATTGCGTGAAGCGACAGGTGATGTTCTGGCGCGAGGCAAGATTACGCCACCGTCGCGGTCAGACATGAAAACCTCGATGGAAAGCCTGATCCACCACTTCAAGCTTTACACAGAAGGGTTCCATGTGCCCGAAGGCGAGGTTTACGTGGCCGTTGAGGCGCCGAAAGGTGAATTTGGCGTCTACCTTGTGGCAGATGGCTCAAACAAGCCATACCGCTGCAAAATCCGCGCACCCGGGTTCCTGCATCTACAGGCTATGGATCACATCAGCAAAGGGCACCAACTGGCTGATGTTGCTGCGATTATTGGCACCATGGATGTCGTATTCGGGGAAATCGACCGATAATGCAACGGATCCCACTTCATCTCGCTCAAAAAACCTCCGCCGGAGGCTCCTGCAGTCTCCGCACGCATCAAGGTAAAATCTAATGCTCCGCCGCTTGCACAAAGACCAACCAGACAGTTTCGCTTTCACCCCAGCCAACCAGGCATGGGCCGAAGCGCAGATCACCAAATACCCCGAAGGACGCCAGGCTTCGGCGATCATCCCTTTGTTGTGGCGTGCGCAAGAACAAGAAGGCTGGCTGACACGGCCAGCCATTGAGCACATCTCGGATATGCTGGGCCTGGCTTACATCCGTGGTCTCGAAGTCGCATCTTTTTACTTCATGTTTCAGTTGCAACCTGTTGGAACAGTGGCACATATTCAGGTTTGTGGCACCACGTCCTGCATGATCTGCGGCGCCGAGGATCTGATCGGTGTTTGCAAAGAAAAGATCGCCGCCAAACCGCACGAGGTTTCGCAAGATGGCAAGTTCTCGTGGGAAGAGGTGGAATGTCTGGGGTCGTGTTCAAACGCACCAATGGCACAGATCGGCAAAGACTATTACGAGGATCTGACAACGGCCCGCTTCACAGAAATTCTTGAGGAACTGGCCGACGGTAAAGTGCCCACGCCGGGGCCGCAAAATGGCCGCTATGCGTCCGAACCTTTGTCGGGCATAACAAGCTTAAAAGACTTCGACAGCGGCAAAACCCAGTACAATGCGTCCGTTCAGCTTGCGACGGATATTGGTGACACGGTCAAGCGTATTGACGGCACAGAAGTGCCTTTGCTTGCACCGTGGCAAGGCAAGGCCGCCAATGCCTCAACGACGCCGAAAGCCAAAGCGGCGAAAACGCCTGCAGTGTCCAAGGCGCCAGCGTCTGAAAAGAAATCCACCGCAAAACCCAAACCATCTAAACCTGCAGCCGCGTCGGCAACCCCCGTTTCTGCCGCGTCTGGACCTGGTAAAAAGCCCCGAACCATGAGTGCGCCGCGCAAAGCCGGTGCTGATGATTTGAAGTTGATCAAAGGCATTGGCCCAAAACTTGAGGCTTTGGTGAACTCTTTAGGTTTTTTCCACTACGACCAGATTTCCAAATGGACCGCGGAAGAAGTGTCTTGGGTTGATCAGAATCTTGCCGGTTTCAAAGGTCGCGTGACCCGTGACACTTGGGTGGACCAAGCCCGCGCACTGGCGGCTGGCGAAGAAACAGAATTTTCCCAACGCGCAAAAAAAGACGGTATCTATAAAAAATAATACGAACATAAAAAGACGGGAGAGGGACGACTATGGATAACAATCAAGGAAGTATGGGCTGCGCCTTAGGGTGTTGGTTGGTTGCTGCTTTGGGCGGCTTGCTGGCAATGGTTTTGCTGATCTTTATCGGCGGATGGACCTTTATGCAGGCAGCCTTCATCGGTGCTGTTATATTTATTGTTGCGGGTTTGCTTCTTAGCCTGGTGATGTGCAAACCGCTGCCCGCGCCAGGTGCACAGTCCGAAGTCGAAACGCCTTTGGCCCGCGCTCAGGCGCAGAACGCTGCCGATACTGTAGCATCTGCCCCAACCACTGCATCACAAAGCGCGGCTGGGGCGACAGCGCCTGCGGCTCCAACGTCTGCTACAGATGCCACGCCGTCAGACGCCGATGCATCGACAGATACATCCACATCGGGGGCTGCAGCATCGCCTGCTCCGGTTGCAGCGGCAGCAACCGCCAGCACAGCCGCAGTAATTAAACCGTCTGCAGAGCTGAAAGGCACAAAGGAACTTGCAGAACGCAAGGGCACTTACAAATACGAAAAGCCGGTGGAAGACGCGCCCAAGGCCAAAGCCCCGACCAAGAAAGCGGCTGCGAAAAAGCCAGCGGCGAAAAAGGCAGATGCAAAACCGGCTGAGACAAAGGCTGCGGCGACAAAACAAGCACCCGCCAAAAAAGCACCTGCCAAAAAGGCAGCCACGGCCGAGAAAGCACCGACCAAGAAATCGGCAGCTGAAAAACCTGCAAGCGCTGCAAAACCTGCGGCGGCCAAACGTGCGCCGGTTGCAGCGGACGGCAAGCCTGAAACCCTGACCGCCGCACGCGGCGGCGCGGCCGATGATCTCAAACAGATCAAAGGTGTGGGACCGGGTCTTGAAAAGACATTAAACGAACTTGGCTTTTACCACTTCGATCAAGTTGCCGGTTGGCGCAAAAAAGAGATCGAATGGGTGGACAGCCGCTTAAAGTTCAAAGGCCGCATCGAGCGGGACGAGTGGACCAAACAAGCCAAAGTTTTGGCAAAAGGCGGGACTACCGACTTCTCGAACAAGGTTAAGAAAGGTGGCGTTTACTAAACGCTAAACAAAACTGTGCAAAGCCAAGACACAACCACAAAAGCAGGACAGCGTGTTGCGCTGGTAATTGCCGGATTGGGCATATTTTGGCTTTGCGCGAATTTGGCAGGTTCCTATTTCGGCTGGTCCAACCGGACCCGCGCCTTGATGGACTTAGCCACGCTCGCCGGTTTCGGCGCAGCACTTTGGATCGTTTTTAAAATCTGGCGACAGCGCCAGACAGACAAGGGTTAGCGTTATGCTGAAGGACCAGGACCGCATCTTTACCAACTTGTACGGCATGCATGATCGTACATTGGCAGGCGCCAAAGCGCGTGGCCACTGGGATGGCACAGCGGCCATGATCAAAAAGGGCCGCGACTGGATCGTCGACGAGATGAAGAAATCAGGTCTGCGTGGGCGGGGTGGTGCAGGCTTCCCGACTGGGTTGAAATGGTCCTTCATGCCTAAGGAAAGCGACGGTCGCCCGTCTTACCTTGTTGTGAATGCCGACGAATCCGAACCCGGCACCTGCAAAGACCGTGAGATCATGCGCCATGATCCGCACACGTTGATCGAAGGCTGCTTGATTGCGTCCTTCGCCATGAATGCAAACGCCTGCTACATCTATATTCGTGGTGAATACATCCGCGAAAAAGAGGCCCTGCAAGCGGCCATTGATGAAGCCTATGATGCGGGTCTTTTGGGCAAGAATGCCGCGAAATCCGGCTGGGATTTTGACCTTTACTTGCACCACGGTGCGGGGGCCTACATTTGCGGCGAAGAAACATCGCTGTTGGAAAGCCTTGAAGGTAAAAAAGGCATGCCACGCATGAAGCCGCCATTTCCTGCTGGCGCAGGTCTTTATGGCTGCCCGACAACCGTGAACAATGTGGAATCGATTGCCGTTGTGCCAACGATCCTGCGACGCGGGGCAGAGTGGTTTTCGGGCTTCGGTCGCGCAAACAATGCGGGCACAAAACTGTTTGCGATTTCCGGTCACGTCAACACTCCTTGTGTCGTCGAAGAGGCCATGTCGATTGGTTTCGAAGAGTTGATCGAAACCCATTGTGGCGGCATTCGCGGCGGTTGGGACAATTTGAAGGCTGTGATCCCGGGCGGGTCTTCGGTGCCGATGATCCCGGGCAAAGACATGCGCGACGCTATCATGGATTTCGACTATTTGCGCGAGCAACGGTCCGGTCTTGGCACTGCAGCTGTCATCGTCATGGATAATTCCACAGACGTGATCAAAGCAATCTGGCGCTTGTCCAAATTCTACAAACACGAAAGCTGCGGCCAGTGTACGCCGTGCCGTGAAGGCACCGGCTGGATGATGCGCGTGATGGACCGTCTGGTCACAGGCGAGGCAGAGCCAGAAGAAATCGACATGTTGCTTGATGTGACCAAACAGGTCGAAGGCCACACAATTTGTGCTTTGGGTGATGCCGCAGCGTGGCCCATTCAAGGGCTGATCCGGCATTTCCGCGATGAGATCGAAGATCGCATCAAACACAAACGTACCGGGCGCGTCAGCGCAGTGGCGGCGGAATGAGCTTGATGTCGCACAGTACAACATCGGCGACAGTGCTTGCCTTGACACTTTGTGCAGCGCCCGCCTTCGCAGGGCCTAAAACCAAAGTTTCTGTCTTGTTCCAAGATTTTCCCAAAGGAACGGTTTGCGGCGCAGAGGGCACGCGGGTTGCTCCCAAACTGTCCAAGAAAAGAGGACACCCCAAAGTCGACGTGAAAAAGTACGGGGACATCGGGACATTCTTTTGCGTTTTGCCGGACGGGCGACGTGTTGTTACAGATGTGAACAAACGTCTGCCAGAGGGTTCAAAATCTGCGGGTGTGACCGTTTATCCTAATGGCCAAACGTACCTGACGGTCAATGCAGCCGCCGGTTTGGTTCAATTGCAATTTGAAAACACGTTGAAGTAGGAATGCCACACGTGACAGGTGTCAGACATATCAAAGCGAACAGGCGCGGCGGGAAACTGTTTGCCGCTTTGATCGCTGTGTGCGGTGTGGCCGGTACGGGACAGGCTGCAGAACGCCCTGCGCCTGATTACTATTTGGACGCTCTGATCGATACGACCACCGCGCAGCAACTCGCGCTTTCTTGTCCGACGTTAAGTGTAAATTTGCCACGGGTGGCGCAGGCTACGGGCGACGTTATCGCGCGGCTTGAGGAAGACGGATTTACCATGACCGCGGAACAAACCGGCATGGAAGATGCAACCGATGCACTGGCGTCACGTCAGGACGCGTTTGTGACGAAATACGGTCTGCAGAATCCATCCGCTGATGCGGTGTGCGCGGCGGGGCGGGCTGAAATCCAAGAGGGGACTGTGATGGGTAGCTATTTGATTGAGGTGTCGGGATGATTGTGAAGTATTCCTTGGGCATACTTGCAGTCGCCGCAACTTTGGCAGCCTGCAACAAGAAGGAAGATGCGATTGCATTTGACGGCCAGTTCTTTCGCGCCAAACTTTCTAAGGTCGACAAACAGCGCGATCAGTTCACCGTAACAATTGGTCCTGTGTCGTCTTCCTTAGATGGTGCCAAAGAAGCCGGCCGCTATGAGGCCACACGGTATTGCATCGAACAATTCGGCACATCCGACAAAACATGGGTCATTGGCCCGGACAGCCCGAACGAACAGCTTCGTATTGAAGGTGACAAACTTGTTTTGCGCGGAGCCTGCGTAGAGTGACACCGATTTTCACATACGGAGCATTTTTGCTGCTGGGGACGGCTTGTTATTGCATAACAGCATGTCTCTTTCCCATGTCTGCGGACAGGTTGACGCATTTTGCGCAACCAATGTCCGCGAAAGGGAAATGTGATGAATAAACTTGTGCAAATCACCACCATTGCTTGCGTTATGGCCGGGGCTGCGGCCGCAAAACCGAACCTGCGCGATGTCGATGCCATCGACGATGCGCTATTGGCTGTGGGTTTGGCGGATGAAATACGAAAAACCTGCCCAGAAATCTCTCCAAGGTACTTGAAGGCCTTGAGGTTTGTGAATGGTTTGCGCGATAAGGCCCGTGACATGGGGTATTCGGACGCAGAGATCGACGCGTACCGAAAATCCCCGACTGAGAAGGCGCGTCTCAGGAAAGAAGGCAAGGCATATCTGGCCGCCAATGGTGTGGTTCCGGATCAGCCAGAAACATATTGCGCGCTTGGCCGCGCCGAAATCGAAAAATCGAGCCTTATTGGTTCGTTACTCAGGGTGAATTGACGCATGAGCGACCTTCGCAAAGTTAACATCGACGGCACCGAGATCGAAGTAGATGGGGCCATGACCCTAATCCAGGCCTGTGAGCAAGCAGGCGTGGAAATCCCGCGGTTTTGTTACCACGAACGTCTGACGATTGCCGGCAACTGCCGCATGTGCCTGGTCGAAGTTGTTGGCGGCCCGCCAAAACCCGCGGCCTCTTGCGCCATGCAGGTGCGCGATTTGCGCCCCGGTCCCGAAGGTCAGGCCCCACAAGTCAAAACCAATTCGCCCATGGTCAAAAAAGCCCGCGAAGGCGTGATGGAATTTTTGCTGATCAACCACCCGCTGGATTGCCCCATCTGCGATCAGGGCGGCGAATGTGATCTGCAGGATCAGGCCATGGCTTACGGCGTCGATTTCAGCCGGTTCCGCGAAGCCAAACGTGCGACGGATGATCTGGATCTTGGCCCGTTGGTCGAAACCCATATGACGCGCTGCATTTCATGCACCCGCTGTGTCCGCTTCACCACCGAAGTGGCAGGCATTGCACAAATGGGGCAAACAGGCCGTGGCGAGGATGCTGAAATCACGTCCTATCTGGGCGAAACCCTCGACAGCAACTTGCAAGGCAACATTATTGATTTGTGCCCTGTCGGCGCACTCGTCTCTAAACCCTATGCCTTCACGGCGCGTCCTTGGGAACTGACAAAGACCGAAAGTATAGACGTAATGGATGCGCTTGGATCCAACATTCGCGTTGACACAAAAGGTCGCGAAGTCATGCGTTTCTTGCCGTTGAACCACGATGGCGTGAACGAAGAATGGATTTCCGACAAGACCCGCTTTGTCTGGGACGGCTTGCGCCGCCAGCGCTTGGACACGCCTTACATTCGCGAAAACGGCAAGTTGCGCAAAGCGTCATGGCCTGAAGCCTTGTCTGCTGCTGCCGCTGCAATGACAGGCAAAAAGCTTGCCGGTTTGGTGGGCGATCTGGCATCGGTCGAAGCCACCTACGCTTTGAAGGCATTGATCGAAGGGCAAGGCGGTGTTGTTGAATGCCGCACCGATGGCGCCAAGCTGCCTGCGGGCAACCGTGCGGGCTATGTGGGGCAAGCCACCATCGAAGACATCGACGACGCCGAAATGATTTTGCTGGTCGGCACAAACCCGCGTCTTGAAGCGCCTGTATTGAACGCACGTATCCGCAAAGCGTGGCTGCGTGGTGCAAAAGTGGCAATGATCGGCGAAGCAGCGGATTTGACCTATGATGTGGAACATATCGGAACGGACCGCGCGGCATTGTCCAAACTGGCAGCGATGGACCATTCTGACAAACACGGCGTCAAAGGCATCACTATTGTGGGGCAGGGCGCTTTGAATGAAGCTGACGGCGCTGCTGTCTTGGGCACTGTGATGTCTATGGCCGAAGCGGCACAGTCCAAATTGATGGTGCTGCACACCGCCGCGTCCCGCGTAGGGGCCATGGACGTGGGGGCGACAAATGACACTGGCATGGACGGCGTGTCGCAAGCCGAGGTGATCTACAATCTTGGTGCGGATGAAGTGGACGTCGCTGACGGCCCATTTGTGATCTATCAGGGCAGCCACGGCGACCGCGGTGCACATCGTGCCGATATCATCTTGCCAGGTGCCGCCTATACAGAAGAACCCGGGATTTTCGTGAACACCGAAGGGCGTCCGCAATTGGCGCAACGTGCGGGGTTTGCCCCCGGTGAAGCCAAGGAAAACTGGGCCATTTTGCGTGCACTCAGCGCTGAACTGAATGCGACACTGCCCTACGACAGCGTCGCCCAACTGCGCGCTGCATTGGTCAAAGACGTGCCGCATCTGGGGAACATAGATGTTGTTCCTGAAAACAGCTGGGTCGCCGAGGCCGCAGGTGATTTGGGCAAAGCGGACTTCCGCGCGGCGGTTACAGATTTCTATCTGACAAACCCGATTGCGCGTGCCAGCCAGCTGATGGCTGAACTTAGCGCGGGGGCAAAGGCCCGCCAAACAGAGGCGATTGCCGCAGAATGAAGCTTTTGGCGATCATACCATTAGCGACCTTGACGGCCTGCGACCCTGTTCCCACGGCGGAACAGTTCATTCCTGATTACCTCGGGGTGGAAACGGCGCTTTTGGATGATGATCTTGTGCAATTTAAAGTGGCGATGACGAATGCCTTGTCGTCCAAAGACGTTGATAACTATGCCGAATGTGCAGCCGCCCAGTATACGCTGATCCGTGGCTGGGGTTTCGCGCGCCATGTGCGCACAAATGTAAATGAGGAGGGTGGCGTGTGGCGTGCAGATGCTGTTTACACCATTTCGCCATCCTTGCCGCGCGGGTTGCGCACGATCGACGCTGAAGTCGTGACTGCCGCTTGTGTGGAAAAGGGAATACCGACGGTGTGAGGACCTATGGCTGACTTCTTTATGAACACCACATTGGGCATTTTGCTAACGATTGTTGGACAAATTTTGCTTGTTGTCGTCCCGCTTTTGCTGGCTTTGGCCTTCTTGATGTATGCGGACCGTAAAATCTGGGCCGCTGTTATGATGCGCCGCGGACCCAATGTGGTTGGCGTGTTTGGCTTGCTGCAAAGCTTCGCAGACTTTGGCAAATACATCGTCAAGGAAATCGTTGTGCCAGCGGGCGCAGACAAGGCGGTTTTCTTCATGGCGCCGATGGTCACGCTTGTAATGTCGCTGATTGCCTGGGCAGTGATCCCGTTCAATGACGGTTGGGTGTTGTCCTCGATCAACGTGGCTATTTTATATGTCTTCGCGGTGTCTTCACTTGAAGTTTACGGGGTGATCATGGGGGGCTGGGCGTCCAACTCCAAATATCCGTTCCTTGGATCTTTGCGCTCTGCGGCGCAGATGATTTCATACGAAGTGTCGATCGGCCTGATCATCATCGGTGTGGTCATTAGCGCGGGTTCTTTGAACTTCGGCGAAATTGTTGCTGCGCAAGACACGGGTGCGGGTTTGCTGGGCTGGTTCTGGTTGCCGCATTTCCCGATGCTGATCTTGTTCTTTATCAGCGCCTTGGCCGAAACCAACCGTCCACCATTTGACTTGCCCGAAGCTGAATCCGAATTGGTTGCGGGCTATCAGGTCGAATATTCATCAACACCGTTCTTGTTGTTCATGATCGGTGAATTGGTGGCCGTTGTTTTGATGTGTGCGTTGATTTCGCTGATGTTCCTTGGCGGATGGTTGTCGCCTATCCCGGGCTTGCCTGATGGCATTTTTTGGATGGTTGCCAAAATCGGCTTGGTGTTCTTCTTCTTCTCGATGGTGAAAGCCATCACACCGCGCTACCGCTATGACCAACTGATGCGTTTGGGTTGGAAGGTCTTCTTGCCGTTCTCTCTCGCTTGGGTCGTTTTCGTGGCCTTTGCTGCCAAATTTGACTGGTTCTGGGGTGTTTATGCCCGCTGGGCCGTAGGAGGCTGATCATGACACAGATTGATTACACACGTGCCGCCAAGTACTTCTTGCTGCAGGATTATTGGCTGGGTTTCAAACTGGGTATGAAGCACTTCTTTCGTCCCAAGGTGACGTTGAACTACCCACATGAAAAAGGCCCGTTAAGCCCGCGTTTTCGGGGTGAACATGCGCTGCGTCGCTATCCCAACGGTGAAGAACGCTGCATCGCCTGCAAACTGTGCGAAGCAGTTTGCCCGGCACAAGCCATCACGATCGACGCTGAACCACGCGATGACGGCAGCCGCCGCACAACGCGGTACGACATCGACATGACAAAGTGTATCTATTGCGGCTTTTGCCAAGAAGCCTGTCCTGTGGATGCGATTGTCGAAGGGCCGAATTTCGAGTTTTCCACGGAAACACGCGAAGAACTGTATTATGACAAGGACAAATTGCTGTCCAATGGCGACCGTTGGGAGGCCGAGATTGCGCGTAATCTCGAACTCGACGCGCCGTATCGCTGAAGGCTAGGGCTAAGACCATGGGCGCTTGGAGCGTAAGCATATTTGAAGACGACACCAGCCTCGATTGGATCGAGGATGACTACACGTCTGGTGGCGTTGAAGCTGTGCGCGGGGCGTTAACGGTGGCTGTCGAAACCACGGCTGGTGACACCTTGGACTATGACGAAGGCATTCCCGCCCGCGTTGCAGCCGAAATCGTCGCAGTGTGTTTTGGCGCTGCACATCCCGGAATGGGTACTGACAATTCCGAAACGCTTCTGGAGCATATCGACGACGTCACCCAGGATCGTGATCTGATCCCGTTGGCTCTGCAAGCGCTCGCCCGGGTGAATGCCGACAACTCCGAACTGCAAGAGCTTTGGGCCGAAGGTGACCAAAGCGCATGGGACGCGGAAATCGAAGGCCTTGAGATCAGGTTGCGGGGGCTGACATGACCGACCCGAAAAATCCGTTCGCCGACATGATGGCGCAGATGCAGAAAATGGCCAAGGATATGCCGGCCATGGACGCCTTCACGCCCGAAGGTTTTGAAAAGATGATGGGCACTATGCCCAAGGATATGATGGAAAGCATGTTTGGCAACGCATTGAACGAAGGCGCATTAGACGCACGTACAAAGCTGTTGCTGACCCTTGCAGGCTTAACCATTCAGGGCGCCGACAATGCCGTTGCCATGCGCCAGACCATGCGCCACGCCAAAGAGGCAGGCGCCACCGACCAACACATCAGTGAAACCATTGGAATGATGACGGTTTTTGCCGGAATGCCTGCTGTAACCAAAGCGTTGCAATTGGCCCAAGAGGTCACCGCCGAAACCAAGTCCGACACAAAGGATGACAAATCATGAGCGTCTTCGCCTTTTACCTTTTTGCGATTTCGGTAGTTGCGGGGGGCTTCTTTACAGTTGTAAGTCGCAACCCCGTCCATTCCGTGTTGTGGCTTATTTTGGCGTTCCTCAGCTCGGCAGGACTGTTTGTTTTGCTTGGTGCTGAATTTGTCGCCATGTTGCTGATCATCGTTTATGTGGGCGCGGTTGCGGTTCTGTTCTTGTTCGTGGTCATGATGCTGGACATCGATTTTGCAGAACTAAAGGCCGAAATGGCGAAATACATGCCGCTGGCCTTGTTGATTGCTTTGGTTATTTTGATGCAATTCGTGATCGCATTCGGGGCGTGGGAAAGCAACGCGGCTGCGGAAGGGTTGCGCGCACAGGTCACACCCGTTGATCGTCACAATACCGAAGCCCTCGGCCTGATCCTGTATGATCAATATTTCCTTTTGTTCCAACTGTCCGGATTGATCCTGCTGGTTGCGATGATCGGGGCCATTGTGCTGACGCTGCGCCACCGGACGGATGTGAAACGTCAGGATGTTGTGGCACAGATGATGCGCGACCCGGCGAAGGCGATGGAATTGAAAGACATCAAACCGGGGCAGGGGTTGTAAGCAAAACCATGACCGTGCGCCTGTTTTTTATATCCTTTGGTTTGGCGGCCTCGCTGTGGGCTGTGCCTGCTGTGGCATGCTCCGTTGCGCAGCCGGACTGGAACAAGCGGGTTAAACATTCTGACAGCTGTTCCTTTTACTACGCCGGCGCAAATGACATGGGCGCTGGGAAAGACGCTGTCGATCAAGGCAACGGACTTGTGTCGCAAGAGCTTAGCTTTTTCTTCGCAAGTGGAATGGCTGTTGTGGACTGCACCTCTGCCACATCTGCAATTGTCTGGGCCAAGAACCCACCGCAAGACGAACAGACAAGTTGTGGAGAAACACTGCCGATTTCAGCGCATTTGCCGCCAACAGGTGCACTGGATGTGTCGGGTATCGGTTCTGTGGCCGGTCTGGTTCAATTCGCTGCAGCAAACGGGTTCCGAACCACGGCTGATGCAAATGACCTGAACAAAAATCAACGTCGCAAAGATCGCTTTGATGCGTTTTGTGGATGCAAATTACATTACCCCGAAAGCGCGGGTGCCAAGAAATGACCGAGGGAAAGACATGATCGGACTAGAACATTATTTGACGGTGGCGGCGACGCTGTTTGTCATTGGCATTTTTGGGCTCTTTCTGAACCGCAAGAACGTGATCATCCTGTTGATGAGCATTGAATTGATGCTGCTGGCTGTGAACATCAACCTCGTTGCGTTTTCTAGCTTTCTCGACGATCTGGTGGGCCAAGTGTTTACCTTGTTTGTGCTGACTGTGGCCGCCGCCGAAGCTGCCATTGGCCTTGCCATTCTGGTCTGTTTCTTCCGCAACCGTGGCACCATCGCGGTTGAAGACGTCAACGTGATGAAGGGTTAAAGATCATGGAAACCACTATCCTTTTCGCGCCACTTGTTGGTGCCCTTCTATGTGGCTTTGGTTGGCGCGTTTTTGGCGAGGCCGCAGCAATGTGGATCGCAACCGGCTTTCTGTTTCTGGCCGCGACACTGTCGTGGGTTGTTTTCCTGACGTTCGACGGTGCCACACAGCAAATCGAGATCCTGCGCTTTATCCAAAGCGGTTTGCTTGACACGTCTTGGGCGATCCGCCTCGATCGTTTGACGGCGATCATGCTGATCGTGATCACAACGGTTTCGGCGCTGGTGCACCTTTATTCCTTTGGATATATGGCCAACGATCCGCAGTGGCGTGATGGCGAAAGCTACAAACCACGCTTTTTTGCCTATCTGTCGTTCTTTACCTTTGCGATGTTGATGCTGGTGACGGCTGACAACTTGCTGCAGCTGTTCTTTGGCTGGGAAGGTGTGGGCGTCGCTTCCTATTTGCTGATTGGCTTCTACTACCGCAAACCGACTGCGAACGCCGCGGCGATTAAGGCGTTTGTAGTGAACCGGGTTGGCGATTTCGGCTTCTTGCTGGCCATCTTCGCGCTGTATTTCATGACGCAAAGCATCAGCTTTGACCAAGTGTTCGCAGCCGTCCCAGATTTGGCCGAGCAGCAACTGACCTTCTTGTGGCGCGATTGGAACGCCGCCAACGTGATTGCGTTCTTGTTGTTTGTCGGTGCGATGGGCAAATCGGCCCAGTTGTTCCTGCACACTTGGTTGCCAGACGCGATGGAGGGGCCGACGCCTGTGTCTGCCTTGATCCACGCCGCAACCATGGTCACCGCCGGTGTGTTTCTGGTTTGCCGCATGTCGCCGTTGATGGAATTTGCCCCTGAGGCGATGATGTTTGTCACCGTCATAGGTGCGACGACAGCGTTTTTTGCTGCAACTGTTGGGTTGGTTCAAACCGACATCAAACGCGTGATCGCGTATTCGACCTGCTCACAGCTGGGTTACATGTTCGTGGCCGCTGGCGTCGGAATGTATTCCGCGGCCATGTTCCACCTGTTCACACACGCGTTCTTCAAGGCGATGCTGTTCCTGGGGGCGGGGTCGGTGATCCATGCCATGCACCACGAACAGGACATGACCAACTACGGCGGTTTGCGCAAAAAGATCCCGTGGACTTTCCGTGCGATGATGGTCGGTACATTGGCGATCACCGGTGTTGGTATTCCGCTGACGCATTACGGTTTCGCGGGCTTCTTGTCTAAAGATGCCATCATCGAAAGCGCCTATGCGGGTGGGTCGTCTTATGGCTTCTGGCTGCTTGTGATCGCGGCTGCCATGACGTCGTTCTATTCTTGGCGCCTGATGTTCCTGACGTTCTACGGTGAAGCGCGCGGCGACAAGCACACCCATGAGCATGCGCATGAAAGCCCGATGGTGATGCTGATCCCACTTGGAGTTCTAAGCCTTGGTGCGATCTTTGCGGGCATGATCTGGTTCAAGCCGTTTTTCGGGCACACAAATTACGTCGCCGATTTTTACGGCATCCCTTACGAAGAAGCGGCCTCGCATGGCGACACCAAGGTCGAGGGCGCCGAAGAAGATCACGGTAACGCAGGGTCACACGGCGACGAAAAAGCCGAACACCACTATGCGTTTGCAGGGGCACCCGGGGAAGGGGCCTTGTACTTTGCCCCTGACAATACAGTGCTGGATGATGCACACAATGTGCCGCCTTGGGTCAAAGTATCGCCGTTTGTCGCGATGCTTGGCGGCTTTGTCATGGCGATGTGGTTCTATATCTGGAACCCGACGCTGCCGGGCCGTTTGGCCGAAAACCAGCGCCCGTTGTATTTGTTCTTCAAGAACAAATGGTACTTTGACGAACTTTACAATGTGGTGTTTGTCGGTCCGGCCAAAGCCATCGGACGGTTCTTGTGGAAGCGTGGCGACGGAAACGTCATTGACGGCGGCCTCAACGGCATCGCTATGGGGATCATCCCGTTCTTCACGCGCCTCGCGGGACGTGCGCAATCGGGTTACATTTTCACTTACGCCTTCGCCATGGTGATCGGCATCGCAGCACTCGTCACATGGATGACGCTCAGCGGAGGAGCGCACTGATGGATAACCTTCTTTCCATTGTCACCTTTATCCCGGCTCTTGCAGCTTTGATTTTGGCCGTGTTTTTACGCGGAGACGATGCAGCCGCCAATCGCAACGCCAAGATGGCTGCGATGTTTGCGACTTCGGCCACATTTGTTGTGTCTTTGTTTATCCTGTTCGGTTTCGATGTGAACGACACCGGCTTCCAGTTTGTCGAACAGGCCGACTGGCTGATGGGGCTGCAATACAAAATGGGCGTCGATGGCATCAGTTTGTTGTTTGTGATGCTGACGACATTTATGATGCCACTGGTCATTGCCGCATCTTGGAATGTTGAAAGCCGCGTCAAGGAATACATGATTGCATTCTTGCTGCTTGAGACACTGATGCTGGGCGTGTTTATGGCGTTGGATCTGGTTCTGTTTTACCTCTTCTTTGAGGCAGGTTTGATCCCGATGTTCCTGATCATCGGTATTTGGGGCGGGGCGAACCGTGTGTATGCCAGCTTTAAGTTTTTCCTATACACATTCTTTGGCTCTGTTTTGATGCTGGTCGCGATGGTCGGCATGTACGCCGATGCCCAGACCACAGACATCACAGTGCTGTTGAACCATGAATTCGCATTTGAGACATTCAGCATTCTGGGTGTGCAGATTGTGGGCGGGCTACAGACGCTGTTGTTCTTGGCGTTTTTTGCAAGTTTTGCAGTCAAAATGCCGATGTGGCCGGTGCACACTTGGCTGCCGGATGCGCACGTCCAAGCGCCAACCGCGGGCTCGGTCGTGTTGGCTGCGATCTTGTTGAAAATGGGCGGCTACGGCTTCTTGCGTTTCTCCTTGCCAATGTTCCCTGTAGGGTCTGACGTATTGTCGCCATTGGTGCTGTGGATGTCGGCCATTGCCATCGTCTACACATCGTTGGTTGCTTTGGTGCAAGACGATATGAAAAAGCTGATTGCCTATTCATCGGTCGCGCACATGGGGTTCGTGACCATGGGGATTTTTGCGGCCAACCAGCAAGGTATTGATGGCGCGATTTTCCAGATGATCAGCCACGGCTTTATCTCGGGCGCGCTGTTTTTGTGTGTTGGTGTTATTTACGACCGGATGCACACCCGCGACATCGACGCCTATGGCGGGCTGGTGAACCGGATGCCTGCGTATGCGATGATCTTTATGCTGTTCACCATGGCCAATGTCGGCTTGCCGGGCACGTCCGGGTTTGTCGGTGAATTTCTGACGCTGATGGCTGTGTTCCAAGTGAACACCTGGGTGGCTTTGGTGGCGACAACCGGCGTCATCTTTTCGGCGGCCTATGCGTTGTGGTTGTACCGCCGCGTGGTGATGGGGGACCTGATCAAGGAAAGCTTGAAATCGATCACGGATATGACGACCCGTGAACGTATGATATTTGCACCGCTGGTGGTCATGACCCTGTTGCTTGGGGTTTATCCTGCACTTGTGTTGGACATCATCGGGCCATCTGTGGCCGCTCTGGTTACGAATTACGATACGGCACTGGCCGCGGCGGATGCTGCAAGCCAGATGGCCTCAAACTAAAAGGAGCGGGGCATATGTCCGCTGATCTGAGCATTATCCTGCCTGAAATCCTGTTGTCGCTGTTTGCGATGCTGGGCTTGCTTGGCGCGGTTTACACTGGAAAAGACGGCATGGCGTCAGCCCTTGTTTGGGCGACGGCCGTGGCCATGACAGCCTTTGGGGTCTGGATCGGGTTGACAGGGCAGGGCGTCAATGTGGCCTTTGGAGGCATGTTCGTTGAAGATGGCTTTGCACGTTTTTCCAAGGTGATGATTTTGCTGTCAGCGGCGGCTGTGCTGATCATGTCTGAAGGCTATATGAAAGCACGCGGGCTGTTGCGCTTTGAGTATCCGGTTCTGGTCGCGCTCAGCGTTGTGGGCATGATGGTTATGGTGTCGGCGGGTGATTTGATGGCGCTTTACATGGGGTTGGAACTGCAATCCTTGGCGCTTTATGTCATTGCGTCTTTGCGTCGGGATTCCGTACGCTCGACCGAGGCCGGCTTGAAGTATTTCGTTCTGGGGGCGTTGTCGTCGGGGTTACTGTTGTACGGTGCCTCCCTGATATATGGCTATGCTGGCACGACGCTGTTTTCCGGCATTGCCCAAACCGCTGTGCACGGTGAAGTGTCGCTTGGGTTGTTGTTTGGCTTGATCTTCCTGATTTCCGGTTTGGCTTTCAAAGTGTCCGCTGTGCCGTTCCACATGTGGACCCCCGATGTCTACGAAGGGGCGCCGACGCCGATCACAGCATTTTTTGCCACAGCCCCGAAAGTTGCGGCCATCGCGTTGTTCGCCCGCGTGATGCATGACGCCTTTGGCCTTGCGGTCCAAGACTGGAGCCAGGTAATCGCGCTTTTGTCTGTGTTGTCGATGTTGCTGGGGGCGATCGCAGCGATTGGTCAAACCAACATCAAGCGCCTTATGGCCTATTCATCAATCGCACACATGGGCTACGCGTTGATCGGACTGGCGGCAGGCACGGCATTGGGTGTTCAGGCGATGCTGGTTTACATGGCAATCTACGTGACGATGAACATCGGCACCTTCGCCTTCATTCTGATGATGGAACGCGACGGACAACCGGTCACAGACATCGCGGCCCTGAACCAGCTTGCGAAACGTGAACCGGGCAAAGCACTTGCCATGTTGGTTTTGCTGTTTTCACTGGCTGGTGTGCCGCCCATGCTTGGGTTCTTCGCCAAGTTTGGCGTGTGGCAAGCGGGTGTGGACGCGGGATTGGTCTGGCTGGTTGTGGTCAGTGCGGTGGCGTCCGCCATCGGTGCATATTATTATCTGCGTATTGTGTTCTTTATGTATTTTGGGGCAGAAAACGGCGGTATCGAAATGCGCGGATCACGCAGGCTTTGGGTCTTTTTGATGGGCGGAGCATTTATCATCGGTGTGGCATGGGTGCCCGGTGTGAATATGTTCGGCATCGAAAGCATCGCGAACGTTGCGGCTGTATCACTTGTTAAATAATCGACCCTTCGGGGAAGATTTATCAAACGAGGTAAAACCATGAGCGGATGGCCGGACGGATATGGACGGCGCATTATGGCATCCGTGGATTCCACTTTGTCTGAAGCCGCGCGTATTGCACCTGAAATTGCGGGCCCTGAATGGATTCTCGCGCACACGCAAACCGCTGCGCGGGGCAGACGGGGGCGGGCATGGTCTGCGCCTACGGGCAACTTTTCAGCGACATTGGTGCTGCCGGTTGCAGAACCTGCGCAACACGCAGCATTGCGTTCCTTTGTGGCTTCTTTGGCGTTGTATGATGCGTTTGTCGCGGTCAGCGGACAAAGTGCAGCGTTTGCGCTGAAATGGCCCAACGACGTATTGCTGCGCGGCGGTAAGGTCGCAGGCATTCTGCTGGAAAGCGCAGGGCAAGGACATGTGCTGTCGCATTTGGCGATTGGCATCGGTGTGAACCTTGCCGCGGCCCCCAGTGTTCAGGACGTCGAAGCAGGCGCCGTGCCGCCTGTCGCGTTGCGGACCACCTTGGGGATCGATGTCACCCCGGAAGCCTTTCTTGATGCGCTGGCTGTGGCTTATGCAAACTATGAAACCCAATTTCGGGATTTTGGTTTCGCCCCCATCCGCACGGCATGGATGCAAAAAGCGGCCCGTCTTAATGAAATGATCCGCGCGCGTACTGCACGTGAAGAATGGCACGGTATCTTTCGAGAGGTGGATGCTGATGGCCAACTTGTTCTAGAGACAGCCAAAGGCCGGATCAGCGTGCCTGCGGCGGACGTCTATTTCTAAGGGAGAAACCTTATGCTTTTGGCGATTGATTGTGGTAATACCAATACGGTGTTTTCGATCTGGGACGGCGAGGCGTTTATCGGCACTTGGCGCACGGCCACGGAATGGCAACGCACGGCGGATCAATACTATGTCTGGCTTAGCACTTTGATGAAATTCCAGAACATTGAGGTCGAAATCACCGACGTCATTGTGTCTTCGACGGTGCCGCGCGTGGTCTTCAATTTGCGCGTTCTGGCGGACAGGTACTTTAACACGCGTCCCATTGTGGTGGGCAAGCCAGACTGTTTGCTGCCTGTGGACGTGCGCGTTGATGCTGGTACAGCCGTGGGACCGGACCGGTTGGTCAACACGGTGGCCGGGTTCGACCTATATGGCGGGGACCTGATTATGGTCGATTTTGGCACCGCCACGACCTTTGATGTTGTTGCCACAGATGGGGCTTACGTGGGTGGTGTCATTGCACCAGGCGTGAACCTAAGCCTTGAGGCACTTCACCAGGCAGCGGCCGCTTTGCCCCACGTAGATATTTCCAAACCGCAGGCTGTTGTTGGCACCAATACTGTGGCCTGTATGCAGTCTGGTGTCTTTTGGGGTTACGTGGGCCTCGTTAAAGAGATATGTGCGCGCATAAAGGCGGAGCGCGACCGGGATATGAAAGTGATCTCGACCGGCGGGCTGGCACCATTGTTCCAGCAATCCCAAGCGCTTTTTGATGACTTTCAAGATGATTTGACGATGCACGGACTGACCGTGATCCATCGATACAACAAGGAAAATAACTGACTTATGAGCAGTGAACGATTGATTTATCTGCCCCTTGGCGGGGCGGGCGAAATTGGCATG
This sequence comes from Ascidiaceihabitans sp., assembly GCF_039986515.1. NCBI lineage: Bacteria > Pseudomonadati > Pseudomonadota > Alphaproteobacteria > Rhodobacterales > Paracoccaceae > Ascidiaceihabitans > Ascidiaceihabitans sp. Next base: position 233,881 of record NZ_JBDWQO010000007.1, read on the forward strand.
AATGCCTATGTTTATGGCTACGGGAAACCCGATCAGGAACGCCTGATCGTTGTGGATCTGGGCGTGACCTTCCCGGATATGGACGGGACCCCGGGGGTGGATCTGATCCTGCCCGATGTGACATGGCTGGAAGAACGGCGCGACCGGATTGAAGCCATCTTTGTGACACACGCCCATGAAGACCACGTCGGCGCGGTTGCACATACTTACAAAAGCTTAGGCGCCCCGATCTATGCCCGTGCCTTTACTGCGAACATCGCAAGGCGTAAAATGTCCGAACACGGCCACCCCGATGACGCGGTGACAGTTATGGGCGCTTGGCCAGAGCAACGCGACTTCGGCCCGTTCAAAGTCGGCTTCTTGCCAATCTCGCATTCCATCCCGGAAAGTGGTGCGTTGGTCATCGACAGCCCGTCGGGCCGCGTGATCCACAGCGGGGACTTCAAACTGGATAAAACCCCTGTTGTGGGCGAAGCCTTTGACCCCGATCTGTGGGCCGAGGTCTGCAAGGGGGGCGTCAAAGCGCTGGTCTGCGACAGCACCAATGTGTTCTCTCCTGTCGCGGGGCGCTCGGAAATCACAGTGGGCCCCGAGATCGAAAAGCTGGTGAAGTCGGCCTCCGGTATGGTGGTGGCCACAACATTTGCGTCCAACGTCGCACGCGTCAAAACACTGGCGGATGCTGCCGAACGGGCAGGGCGTTCCATTGTGCTGCTTGGCCGTTCTATGCGGCGCATGATCGAGGCATCCATCGAGACGGGCGTTTTAAAAGACTTCCCGGCTGTTGTATCCACGGAAGACGCCAAGAACATTCCGCGCGAAAACCTGATGCTTTTGGTTACGGGATCGCAAGGCGAACGCCGCGCGGCGTCTGCGCAATTGGCACGTGGGAAATACATGGGATTGTCGATGAAAGAAGGCGACATGTTCCTGTTTTCATCCAAAACCATTCCAGGCAACGAACGCGGCGTGATCCGCATCATCAACGCGTTTTCCGAGATGGGGGTGGACGTGGTCGACGACAGCTCTGGTTTGTACCACGTGTCGGGCCATGCCAACCGACCCGATCTGGAAGCGTTGCATGACATTGTGAAACCGCAAATTCTGGTGCCAATGCACGGTGAACACCGGCATCTGCGCGAACACGTGAAGATTGCCAAAGCCAAAGGCATGGCAGGTGTTTTGGCTGTCAACGGCATGATGATCGATTTGTCAGGCAACGCGCCCACTGTCGCCGAATACATTGAAACGGGCCGGACATATCTGGATGGTTCGGTTCAAATTGGTGCATTGGACGGGGTTGTGCGTGATCGGATCCGGATGGCGCTGAACGGTCATGTGGTTGTGACGCTGATCATTGATGACGAAGATGAGCCGTTGGGTGATCCATGGTGCGAACTGATGGGGTTGCCTGAAACAGGCAGCTCAAACAGTGCATTGGTTGACGTTCTGGAACATGATCTGGGGCAGTTTTTGGGGCGTGCAGACGCCAAAATCTTGCGTGACGATGACAAACTTGGCGAAGCGCTGCGTCGTGTTGTGCGCAACTCTGCGCAGGGCGAGATCGGCAAAAAACCTGAAGTCACAGTGGTGGTGTCGCGTCTGCATTGATGTGCAACACGCTTAATCTAAACAAAAAAGGGGCGCAGCGATGGCTGCGCCCCTTTTTCAATTTCACGGGTCAAAAGCTCTATTGGCTTTCGTAACGCTCTGCAAAGCTTTGTTGAATGAACGTCGGTGTGTGATCGCCCAAGCCGACAACTTTGTTATGGTTGTTGGTGTGGCGGTTGTTGTTTTTGTCGTGATCACCCGAATTGGAACGACCGCGCCCCCCCCTCGATCGGGATTGTTTCTGATCCGTTTCAGCCGGAGGCGTCTGTTCAGATTTAGCTGGCGCGGGTGTTTCAACGACTGCCGTATCTTTCGGCGTTTCGTTCGCAGCTTCAGATTTTGCTGTGTCCGTTTTTTTTGATCTGCTGCGTGTGCGTTTCGGCTTTTCAGATGGTGCCGGTTTGTCATCCGCCGCAACGTCGGTTTCCACGGGCGTTTTGCCTTTGGACAGCGGGTTTTCCAAGCGCGGGATTTCTTTTTGGATCAGGCGCTCGATGTCTTCGAAGTTCTTTTCATCACGGGGAACACAGATCATGATGGCCTTGCCATCGCGCCCTGCACGACCCGTCCGTCCGATGCGGTGTACGTAGTCTTCTGCGTGACCGGGCACGTCGAAGTTGAACACATGGCTAACGCTTGGCACGTCAAGCCCACGGGCGGCAACGTCAGAGGCACATAAGAAGCGTAATTCGCCGTTGCGGAACCCTTCCAGTGTCTTGGTACGCTGCGATTGGTCGAGATCCCCATGAATGGGCGCTGCATCATAGCCGTATTTCTTCAATGACTTAGCAACAATATCCACATCTGTTTTGCGGTTGCAGAAGATAATGGCGTTGGTGCATTTGTCGCCCTCGGCATCAATCAGCATCCGCAACGCTTTGCGCTTTTCTGTGGCTTCACGGTCTTTACGTGACCCTTTGAACATGACCACGGCCTGTTCAATATTCTCCGAGGCCGTCGCTTGACGGGCCACTTCGACGCGTTCGGGGTTGGACAGGAACGTGTTTGTGATCCGTTCGATTTCAGGTGCCATCGTGGCCGAGAAAAACAGCGTTTGGCGGGTGAAAGGTGTCAATCCGAAGATACGTTCGATGTCAGGGATGAACCCCATATCCAGCATCCGGTCGGCTTCATCGACAACCATGACTTTCACGTCGTTCAAGATCAGTTTGCCGCGCTCAAAATGGTCCAGAAGACGGCCCGGTGTGGCAATCAAAACGTCGACGCCTTTGTCAATCAGCGTGTCTTGTTCCTTGAACGACACGCCACCGATCAACAGCGCTTTGGTCAGTTTCACATGTTTGGCATAGGTGTCGAAGTTTTCGGCAACTTGTGCTGCCAATTCACGCGTTGGACACAGCACCAAAGATCGCGGCATACGTGCACGGGCACGGCCACGTGCAAGCATGGTTATCAAAGGCAAAGTAAAGCTGGCGGTTTTGCCGGTGCCGGTTTGGGCGATGCCCAGAACGTCGCGCCCTTCCAGGGCCGGTGGGATTGCCCCGGCTTGAATGGGGGTCGGGCTTTCATAGCCTGCTTCGTCAATGGCTTTGAGAACCTTAGGGTTCAGGTTCAGATCAGAAAATTTTGTCATGTACGTCCGTGGTTTGCGGACTACAATTTGGCCCGCGGCAGCAATAAATGTCGGCCCGCATGGCCCAAGAGGCGGCCCTATAGCCGCGACATGGAGGGGACTTAACAAAACCCCGCGGCAGGGTCAAACAATCACGTGATTTGCGGGAAATGACGCGCGACTGTTGCATCCAAATCCAGATCGATCAGTCGCAACGCCCCGTGATCTTCCAGCCGTGCCCGCAATTGGGGACTATCGCCTGCGACTTCGTCGTAAAAGGCACGTAATCCGGCAGCACCGTCGTGGGCTTCGATCGCGCAGAACATCTCGTGAATCGTCAACCCGCCTTTTTCGGTGCTGTGAACGCTGGGGATTTCGGACCTGTACGACCCTTGTTCCAGTCGAAACTGGTAACTTGCCATCCAGTCATCCCATGTTTTTGCATGGCAATGCGCAAGATCTATGCCCGGCAGTTCAACTTCGCCAGGGTTCATATCGTCGCCTTGAAACGCATTGTGGATGCGCAAATGCATATCTTGTAGGCCAGTGCGGACAAAAATTTTGCCAGCAACATGACTAAGGAACCCGGCCCGCAAGTAGCTGCCGTAAGTTGGGTAAAGCTGTGCAACAAGCGCTTTGCGCGCCGGGCCACTTGGCAAAAAGGCTTTGAACGCGGTGCCGTCGCCCGCCAATTGTTCCATGGGGCGCATTCGCGCGCAGATTGCATCGTCCGCCAGCTTGCCCAGATGCCGTCCCACAGGGGCGTCGGTCACTAAGAATTCGTCGACATCGATATGGCCCAACCAGGCGACGTCTTGTTTGCGCCTATAGGCGTATGTCGCGTTGCGGGATTGGCGCACCTGATGTTTGACGGGGCGCTTTCCACCCAGCTTTTTCCAATGCGCCGTGTCGCAGGCGAATACTCTGATTTTTGAATGGGCTTTAAGAGGGGCGTATGCATCGCTGTCTGGATCATCCAAAAAGATGAAAAGTCTGTGGGCGCCCTTGTCCAAATGGTAGGCTGCGAATTTCAGGATGTCTGAAGACGGGCCAAGGAAAGTCGTGACCAATCCCCATTTTACATCGTCCATAGAATGTGTCCTGCTACCCGTTCTGCGCGAGTTTACTGCATTTTCTCGGATTTGAAATCCTGCATCCGCGCGAAAATGCTGCGCGTGTCCGACATGACCATCCGCAACATACGAACGGCGAGGGGGCGAATGGTTTTGTCGTGTTCCCCCAGCGCCCAAAGTCGCGCCAACATGACTTTGTCCAAATCACCGCCACGCAGGCTGTAGGGGTCCATGTCAAACGCCAATGGGGGGCGCTTTTTGGGACGCAGAACACGGCGGCGTGTGTCGCCGGCGTCACCGGATGCGCGCCGTTCGCTGTCATGCAGTTTCACCAGATCAAACAGTGTGGACAGCCCCATACCACAGGCCCTTTGTTCCGGTGTTTGCCCGCAATCGGCAAAGGTTGTGGCGGCCGAGATCAGCCAACGCACTGGCAATTCCGCTGCAAGCACATGGCCTTGTTCTTCCCAAATTCGGTGGAACAGGGGCAGCGCTGCGGCAGGTGGATCGGCCCGGCGCGACACTGCAATTAGAAAGCCGTGCAAAAGCTCTAATTGGCTTTTACCTTGAAATTCTATCTGTAATTCCAGCCATTTGCGGTCTGCGGAAAAACGTGGTGTTTCCTCAAGGTCTTGCGTGGGAACAGGCACGATCGCTTTGTTAAGCGCCTCAAGGTCAACGTCGGAAGGGGGCAATCTTGCGGCTGCATCCTCGAAGGGGATTTGGCGTTTTCCCAGAAAGCGCATCAAGCGTCTGTAACCGCCTGCGTAGATGTCGTCATCTGGATCGTGGGGGGGCACTATACCATCATTTCCTTGGTCGCCGTCAGCCGGATGTCGGGGTAATCGCGATCAACGCGGTCAATGTCCCACTGCAAACGCGTCAAGTAAACAATGTCGCCATCATGGTCGTGCGCAATGTGCTGCTTGTTACTTTCTGTAAATTTATCAATGGCTTGCTTTTCACCATTAACCCAACGGGCTGAGGTGAACTGGGATTGCTCAAAACGCACAGGCAACCCGTATTCCAGCTCAATCCGGCTGGCGAGCACTTCAAATTGCAACTGCCCTACGACGCCTACGACAAATCCGGAACCGATCGAAGGTTTAAAGACTTTGGCTGCGCCTTCTTCCGCGAATTGCATCAATGCTTTTTCAAGGTGTTTGGATTTCAACGGATCACCCGCCCGCACCCCTTGCAACAATTCCGGGGCGAAAGACGGGATGCCCGTCACGCGAATGGCTTCGCCTTCGGTCAATGTGTCGCCGATGCGCAATTGACCATGGTTCGGAATGCCGATGATGTCGCCTGCCCATGCTTCTTCCGCCAGCTCACGGTCCGAGGCCAAAAATAGCACCGGGTTGCTTATAGCCATCGGCTTTTTGGTGCGCACGTGTGTTAATTTCATGCCTCGGTGGAAGTGTCCTGATGCAAGGCGCACAAATGCGACGCGGTCGCGGTGCTTTGGGTCCATGTTGGCTTGCACTTTGAACACGAAACCAGAAACCTTTGTTTCTTCAGGCAGAATTTCCCGTGGCTGGGCGGACTGAATCTGCGGTTCTGGACCAAATTTGGCGATGCCTTCCATCAATTCCTTCACACCGAAAGAGTTAATCGCAGAGCCAAACCAGATGGGTGTTAACGACCCTTCAGCCATGGCCGCGGCGTCCATCGGAGGCAGCAGTTCGCGCGCCATTTCCAGTTCTTCGCGCAGTTGTTCCAGCTGCGCGGCGGGCACATGTTCTGCCAGCTTGGGGTCATCAAGCCCATTGATTTCTATGGATTCAGACACTTTGTTGCGGTCTGCACGGTCCATAATTTCCAAGCGGTCGCGCAAAATATCGTAACATCCGATAAAGTCACGCCCGACCCCGATCGGCCATGACGCAGGTGTGACGTCGATGGCCAGATTTTCTTGTATTTCGTCAATAATTTCAAATGTGTCGCGGCTTTCGCGGTCCATTTTGTTACAGAATGTCAAAATGGGCAGATCGCGCATGCGGCAAACTTCGAACAGTTTCTGGGTCTGGCTTTCCACGCCTTTTGCGCCATCGATAACCATCACGGCGGCATCCACAGCCGTCAACGTGCGGTACGTGTCTTCGGAAAAGTCTGAGTGGCCGGGTGTGTCGACCAGATTGAAACGGAATTCCCCGGTTTTGTTGGTGAAATCAAATGACATTGCGGATGCTGAAACCGAAATGCCACGATCTTTTTCCATCGCCATAAAGTCGGATCGCGTGCGGCGCGCCTCACCTTTGGCCCGCACTTGTCCTGCCATTTGAATGGCCCCGCCAAACAGCAGGAATTTTTCCGTTAACGTGGTCTTGCCCGCATCGGGGTGAGAGATGATCGCAAAGGTGCGACGCCGCGCAATTTCTGGCGGCAAGGCGGGGCGGTTTTTGGGCGTGTCCAACATGAAGACTGCTATAGATTGGGGGGGGCAGGGGCGCAAGACGGCAGCGAAGAGCGGATGATGTCGGTTTGTCCGATTGTGAAGGTGACGCCCCATATCTGACATCGCCAATATCATCTAATTTGGCATTCTCAGCTTACATTTAAACAAGGTCCAGCGTATGCCCCCCCTTCACATAACAGACGTTGCGGGTGTTCCCGCATCTTCTTCACCGATATCAAACGCCGTTGTTGTTGGCGGCACCTGCCATATATCCGGCCAATTGTCGGTTTTTGACGATGGATACCGCGTGGGCAGTGCGCGCACAGAAGCGGAACGCGCGTTTGAATTGGTGTTCAAAGTCGCGCAGGCTGCGGGTTTTGATCGCGACGACATAGTGTATATCGACATCGCATTCTCTGACATCGAGCGTGACTTGGCAGAGGTAAACGAGGTGTGTCGCGCGCAGTTTTCCCGCTTTCCAGCACGGACAATCTATGAGGCGGCAAAGCTTCCGTTTGGCGCCAAGATCAAAATTCAAGCGGTGGCCATGAAAGACACCGGTTGACGGGCCTTTGAAAGCTGACGGGCCTTTATGAAAGGCCAACACGACAGGCCAACACAGCCCAGCGTCTTAGGCTTGTAACCCATTGTTTTGCAGGGCTGGTTGGACATCACACAAAACCTGTGGAAAATGAGACATCGAAAAATGGCATTTATGTTCCCGCAAGGTTTCGATCCGAACCCCATCCTGACAGCAGGCGGTCTTACGTTAAGTCCTTTAGTCGAACGGGATCGCCAAGGCCTGACACAGGCGGCCAGTGATCCGCTGATTTGGGCAGGGCATCCTGTGCGTAACAGGCACGAACCAGCTGTATTCGAACCCTACTTTGATATGCTTTTGGCATCCAATGCGGCGCTTGCCATCCGGGACAAAACGGGCCGCATCATCGGCTGCACAGTCTTTTACACCGACACCAACGCGCGGTCGCGATTGTCGATTGGCTTTACCTTTTTGGAACGTGCGCATTGGGGTGGCAACACAAACCGGATCGTCAAGCGACTGACGCTTGGCCATTTGTTCACCTATTGCTCTGAGGCCTGGTTTCATATTGCACCAGATAACGTGCGATCTCAGACTGCAACCATGCGCCTTGGGGCGGTTTTTACCCATGAGGCGGATATTGATCTGGCAGGGGGCGAAACCCGCTGGCGATGCTATTGTCTGACGCAAGAGGCTTGGCAGACTAACGATATGGGGCGTTGAGATGTGCTTGCCTGCGCATCATCGGCATTTGGCAAGCGTTTGTCTGGACTGCAGACTACCGCGACGATGCTTTGCGCAGCACTTCGGCGATGTCAGGCCGGTTCAACAAACCTTCTTGAACGTCCAAGCCTGCATGGGGCAGGTCAGAGTGGCCCGGGATGACATCGCCCATAGCCTCTGACAATTCTGTCGGAAGCACGGGTTTTGTGCGTGTGTCGATCAGCATGGATTCAGCCGCGATCCCTTCGGCGTAGATGATCTGGTGGCTGTCGAACAGCAGTTGGAAATAATCGACAAATCCGCCGTCCTGCACTGTGACGCTGTCACCGTTTACAAGGTGGCGGGCTTTTACCAAAAGCTCTGATCGTCCAGCGCCAAGTTCATCGGAGCGCTGGTAAATAAACAGGCGATGGTCCGGGCTGACAATCAGGTGGTTGTCGTTGTTCAAAGTGCCTGCGCGAATGCAAATGGGGGCGAATTCCCCGACGGCGCGCACAGTGCTTTGCCCGATCCAACGCACCGCTTGTGGCCCGTCATCGCGGGTCAGGACCTTATCGCCCAGTTTCAGGTCTTCGATCAGTCGCTGTTCGCCCGACGCCATGGTAATATGGGTTCCGCGGGTGAAGCTGACACAGGCAACATGGGCAAATTTCTGTGCAGCGTTTTTGGTGTCGATGCCCACAAGCGAATAGGTGGTTTTGGGTGACAGCATCGCGAGGGGCAGAACATATATATCGTTGATATCACCTGCGCCATCGACCTCGACCAGCACCAAAACATCTGTGGTTTGCCCGTCTGGCGACATAAAGGTCAGGGCGCTGTCCAAGTGAACGGCAGATCCCGGCGCACCGGTTTCGCTGCCTTGGGACACGGTGAATTGCGCACCTGTGCCCGCCTGAAGGGACAACTGGACCGGAGCCGTTGCGGCAGACAGTTCATAGGTATCGTCCAACATCAGTTCTGCTGCGAAAGACACAGCGTCCCCCATATTTGCGCCGTCGATCACAGACAACGCCTGCGCCCTGAAAACAGGTACGCTTCGGGCGGGTCCGGGGCGGTTGTGTGTGCTGTGTGACATGAAACTCAAAAACCTTGTGGTGCGACGGACTATGTCTCTATCCGTTCGTAGTTTAGAAATATGGCACAGACACGTCAAACTTCCGTTATTTTGCAGGAGATTGCATTTTCGTGCTCTGGCGTTGGGGCAAGGGCAACGGTAGGGTTTGGCAAATGGCACCCCGAATTGGGCTGCATCCATCAAGGAGACTGCGAAATGGATTTAGGGATCACAGGCAAACGAGCATTGGTATGTGCGTCGTCCAAAGGTTTGGGGCTTGGATGTGCCGAAGCCTTGGCCGAGGCTGGTGTTGATTTGGTGATGAACGCGCGTGGGGCCGAGGCGCTTGAAGCCTCTGCCGCCGATATTCGCACGCGCTTCGGGGTCGATGTGGTGACAGTGGCTGCGGATGTGACTACAGCCGAAGGGCAGGCGGCGGTGTTAGAGGCCGCGCAAGGTGTGGACATTCTGGTCAATAACGCAGGTGGTCCGCCCCCCGGCATGTGGTCGGACTGGGACCGCGATGATTTCATTGCAGCGCTTGATGCCAACATGTTGACGCCCATCGCTTTGATCAAAGGCCTTGTGCCGGCCATGATGGATCGCGGATGGGGCCGCGTGGTCAATATCACGTCGCAATCCGTCAAAGCCCCCATCGCGGTTCTGGGGCTGTCCAATGCCGCACGCACAGGGCTTACGGGCTATGTTGCCGGGACATCGCGCCAAGTCGCGGGATCAGGTGTGACCATCAACAACCTGCTGCCGGGCATACACGCGACTGACCGCGCGGTGTCGCTGGACACAGGCGTTACAAAAGCCAAAGGCATCACAATGGAAGAGGCCAAAGCCGAACGCTGTGCAACCATTCCAGCGGGCCGCTATGGCACACGAGAAGAGTTCGGTGCGGCCTGCGCGTTTCTATGCAGCAAACATGCGGGCTTTATCGTGGGGCAGAACATCTTGCTGGACGGTGGCGGCACCAACGCCACCATTTAAGGGGCGCACTGCAATGGTAGCATCGCAATGGTAGCTCAGGGGGAAAGCATGGCGGATGCGCTGTTCAATCCGGACAGCGTGGGCCAGCTGGCGGCAGAGTTTGCCGCAGGCGTGCCCGGCTTTGACGCCGCGCGTTTTGCGCGTGATGCTCTGGCCGGGTTCGAAAGCCGTGCGCTTATGGCGCGCATGGAATGGCTTGCCGATTGTGCACAGGCACAATTGTCGCCGGAGTTCGCCGTGATGGCGGATCAGCTGGAAGCCGCGATGCCCGCGCCGTTGGATCCCGACCTGACAGACGACGATTTTGGGCATTTCATCCATGCCGTACCCGGAATTCTGGCTGTGCGCCACGGTTTACAAGACGCTCCGGACCGCGCATTGGATTTGCTACTGGCTGCCACCCAGCGCTTTTCGATGGAATTTTACATTCGTGACTTCATCAATCACTGGCCTGAAAAAACGCAAGCCCGCCTGATCGACTGGGCGCAGCACGACAACTATCATGTGCGGCGTTTGGTCAGCGAAGGCACTCGCCCGAAGTTGCCATGGGCCAAGGCCATCACCATGAGTACGCAGGCCCGCCAACCTCTTTTGGATGCGTTGCAGGGGGACAAGACACGCTATGTCACGCGGTCGGTGGCCAATCACCTTAACGATCTAAGCAAGTCCGAACCGGACACTGTTTTGCAATGGCTGGGCGCATGGCAGGCTGGCGGGCAGCAAGATCCCAAAGAATTGGGCTGGATGACAAAACACGCGCTGCGCACCTTGATCAAGCAGGGGCACGAAGGTGCAATGGGCCACCTTGGCTACCACGCCGATGCGCCGATTGCGGTGCGGGCCACGTTGCAAGACACCCATGTGGCGATGGGGCAGGCCGTTACTTTTCAGGTTGAAATTGAAGCGTCACAAACTGTGCCCCTGTTGATCGACTACCGTATCCGCTTTGCGCGTCCGGGTGGTAAAACCAGCGAAAAAGTATTCAAGCTGAAACAAACCGAAGTCCATGGGGGAAAGCCTTGCGTGGTCAAAAAAGCCCATAAACTAAAGGAGGGTGCAAGCACGTTTACGCTGCATCCCGGTGCGCATCAAATCATTGTGCAGGTCAACGGGCGCGATCACGCAAAACTGGATTTCGATCTGACCCAAACCTAGCGCATCACATTTAAGTGCAAAAGGGCGGATGTGCTGGTTCAAGGCTGGCGCACCTGCTAGCAGCGCAAAAACAGTATTTCGGGGTCTTTATGCAAACCACTATCCTTATCGCTGTCTTTGCGGCCCTCGTTGTGGCCAGTGTTCTGGCGGCCCCCCGACGTGCATCGGTGGACGGGTTTTTCTCTGGTCGCGGCGCGCAAGGCCAAGCGCCGGCGTTGTGGGTTCTGGTTCTAAGCCAAGTCACGACATGGATTTTTGCACGCAGCCTGATGAACGCGGCCATTCTGGGTTACTACTACGGCAGTGCTGGCACGTTGGCCTATGCGGCCTACTATGGATCGTTTCTGAGTGGTGGTTTTATCGTGGCGCGACTGCGTGAAGGCGGCGCAATGTCGGTGCAAGACTGGTTGCAAGCCCGCTTTGGCGCTTTGGGCACGACGTGCTACAATGTCGTCATCGGCTTGCGCTTGTTGTCAGAAGTCTTTGCCAATCTGTTGGTTGTGGGGCTGATTGCGTCGGCTGTTCTGGGTGGCTCCGGGACGTTGGCAGTCGTTATCGTGGCAATTTTAGGCTTGGGGTATTCGGCGTGGGGTGGGCTCAGTGCCGCGCTGCGCACCGATGTGGTCCAGATGCTGCTGTTTTTGGTGGCATTCGGGGCTGCGTTTCTCAGCCTGATCCTAAGCCCCGGCTTTGACGCCGTGGCGGTTGTCACGGCACCCGGCGCTTCGGGGCCTTATAACGGTTGGATTTTGCTGGTGGTTGCGGGGTTGCAGGTCTTTTCCTATCCGGCACATGATCCGGTGATGATGGACCGCGGGTTTATCGCGGACCGCGACACAACCAAACGGTCCTTTGTTCACGCCTTTTGGCTGTCGACCTTGTGCATTCTGGCATTTGGCGCTTTTGGTATTCAGGCAAGCCTCGTGGGGGCCGAATACCAAAATGAGCTGATTGGCACTTGGGCGCAGATGTTTCCGCCTTGGGTTTTTGCGCTTTTGATGGTGTCGCTGATTGTTTCGGCACTCAGCACATTGGATTCGGCGTTGGCCTCTTCGGCGCGGCTGGTTGTGGAAGAACTAAAGCTGGCGCCACGTAGCCTAATGGGGGGCCGTGTTGTCATGGTCGTTTTCATGGCGCTTGGGGCGGCTTTGACATTGTGGGGCAATAAGACGCTGTTTGACGCGGTTGCCGTGTCGGGAACGGCGTCGATGTTCTTGACGCCTGTGCTGGTTGTCGGGCTGGTGCTGGGGCGCAAAATTGCGCTTTGGTCTTATCTTGTGGCTTTTGGCGCGGCTATTTTGGGCGCCTTGGCCTATTTTGGGCGCAGCTGGCCAAGCTTTGCGGCAGTTTTGCCAGAGGGGCACAAATACGAACAGCTGTTGGTGATTTGTGTGCTGGTTTTGGCGACGGGTTTTGTTGCGGTGCTTGCAGGGGCGCGCAAGGGCTGATAGCTGCTTATCCGATGGTTTTAATCGGAATTTGCCAATGTTGGAAAAGCCAGTGAACGAAGCGTCCTTTGCCGATGTGACGCCCCCCCGCCTTGAAATCCGCAATCTGCATCGCAGCTTTGAAGGCCGCGCAGTGGTGGATGACGTGTCGCTGCGTGTTATGCCGGGGCAGGTGACGTGCCTGTTGGGGCCGTCCGGCTGCGGCAAATCCACAACGTTGCGCATGATTGCTGGCGTGGAAATGCAAGACAGCGGACAAATTTTTGTGGACGGCAAGCTGATTTGCGACACGGTGTTTCGGGTGCCACCCGAGCGGCGCGAGATCGGATTGATGTTTCAGGATTTTGCCCTGTTCCCGCATCTAAGCGTGGCCGACAACGTGGCATACGGTCTGAAAGGCTCCAAGGCCGACAAACGCGCCCGGGTTGAGGAATTATTGGTGCGTGTGGACCTGTTGCGCTTTATCGATGGATATCCGCATCAGCTTTCGGGTGGGGAACAGCAACGTGTGGCTTTGGCCCGCGCCTTGGCCCCCAAACCGCGTATCATGCTGATGGATGAGCCGTTTTCGGGCCTTGATAATCGCCTGCGTGATGGCATTCGCGATGAGACACTGGCGATTTTGAAAGAAGAAGACACAGCTGTTTTGCTGGTCACCCACGAACCGGACGAAGCTATGCGAATGGCCGATGAGATCGCGTTGATGCGCGACGGCAAGATTGTGCAGCAGGGTGCACCCTACAATGTGTACACGCGCCCCATTGACCGTGCCTCTGTTGCGTTTTTCTCGGATGCGAACATGCTTACTGCCACGGTCGAGGGGGCGCTGGCGATGACACCGTTTGGTCGCTTTCTGGCCCCTGGTGTGCCGGATGGTACGGCCGTGGATATCGTCTTTCGCCCCCAGCATCTGCGTATTGATTTTGACCGCGCGGGCCAAGGCCCTGTGCCCACGCCTGTAGACGGAACACCCGCGCGCGCGGTGGTGGAACGTGCGCGTTTCATGGGCAACGAAAGTCTGGTGGAATTCCGTCTGGATCACGATGGTTCTATCATGAAAGCCACAGTACCGGCGGTGTTTTTGCCCGCCAAGGGCAAAGCCATGTGGCTGACGATCCGGCGTGACCGGTGTTTTGTTTTTCCATCTGAAGGGGGCGCGTGATGCGGCTTTTGACTGAGTTTGGCATGGGCACGTCCCTGCGTCGTGGCGATTACACCCAAGCGGCCAAGCGCGCTGTGCAAGACGCGCTGTGGCACAATTCGATCAATCTGGCAGAGCTGTTTGGCTTTGATAAAGCCGCCATGCGGATCACCGTTGAAATTGGCGTGCAAAAACCTGATTTGGTGGATGTTGAAGCCGTCGCAGAGGTGTTTCCCTACGGTTCAACCACCTTCAAGGTCCACAAAGGCGGCCTTGATGTCCCGCGCCCTGACGGGGACGGAAACCCCACCATAATGGCCAATGTTGCCCTGTCTGTGGCCTTTGACATGGAGAAAGCCGATGACTGATCAAATTGAACAGCGGGTGATTATCGAAATGGGCATGGGCAATGATTTGCACGGTCAGGATTACACCAAAGCAGCAGCCCGTGCGATCGAAGATGCGTTTCGCCATTCGTCGCTGCCATTGTTCGGTGCGCTTGAGTTGTCCCATGATGCAATGCGTGTGCAGGTGACAGTTGGTGTACAGGAACCCGACAAGCTGGATATGGACGTGTTGACTGCGAAACTGCCACGCGGCCGTGCTGAAGTGCGGGCTGTATTTGGTGGTATGAATGTGGTGTCTGATGAAGGGGCAGATACAATTGTGATTGCCCAAGCGGCTGTCGAGGCATTCCTGCCGCCCCAGACTGGGTGGCGGTTGAAAGGGTAGGGCGGTTCCGCTTTAAGAGGAACAGAGGTATTTTATGAAATTCATTCACGCATTTCTTGTTGTTCTTTTGATGCAGGTGCCCGCCGGTGTCGCCCAAGCGCAAGCGCGCCTGACAGTGCCATTGGATGGATCGTTTCAATTTTTTGTTTCGGGGCAAAAGACGGGTAAAGTGTCCGTTGATAACGCAGCAACTGCTGTTTTTTTCAAAGTGATGACGCACAAAGGCCGCACCTATGTTTGTGGCGCTTTCAAAACCCAATATCCCTATTTACGCAATTTTCTGGACCAAAGCAGGCTGGTGGCCCAAGACGGTACCATCATGCGTCGTGATCTGGGGTATTTTACAGATGTGACGTACAAAGTGACGAGTGCCGAAGTCGATGCACTGGTAAAATCCAAAGATTGGCGGGTTCACAATGCCCAGTTGCGCAAGTTGCGGTTTGAAAAGAACAGATTTGGCGACCTTCAAGGCAAACCGGTGAAATGTAGACGTAGCGCCAAAGCCTGGCAGCCGGATTTTGCGACGTCTGTGTACCGCCTTGATCTGCCTGACCGTGTGAGCATCACAAGACTTGAGTGATCCTAGGCTGTGTAGTCGTCCAAGCGTTTGCCAGGTTCGTCCACAAACAATTCCGGCAAAGCATCTGCCGATTGGATCAGATCGACGCGGAACACGCGGAAGGCATCGCGGGTTTCGCACCACGCGGTCAGGCTCCAGATCCGTCCCCAATATTCTAGGTGCAGCGGGCGGATTTTCCGTGTTGTGATGCGGTCGCCTTTTGAATGGTAGGTGATGCGCAGCTTTTGGCGGGCTTTGATTGCTGTGCGCAGGGTTGCCATGTGGGAAAATCCGCGTGCGGCGTCGGCAAAAGGGTAGCTTGCGAATTTCCAAAGGTCGGAATCCGCAATTCCCCGTTCTGGCAGCATCGCGTCCACTTTTTCGGCCAGTGTTTCGGCAGCAGCCTTAAGATCAGGATCCGCAGCCTCGGCCACAATTGCTATTCCCAGGTTCAGGGCTTCAAGCTCTGACGGGGTCAGCGTGAGCGGGGGCAGGGTGACGGCAGGGCTGATTTTGTACCCCACGCCACGCGTCCCTTCGATGGGCACGCCGGATGCCATCAGCGTGTCCATATCGCGGTAAACTGTGCGTAAAGACACATCCAATTTTTGCGCTATGTCTTTTGCGCGGTGCAGGTTCCCATCGCGCAGGATTTGCATGGCATCGAACAGGCGGTCAGAGCGGCGCATGGGAATGCCTTTGTGATGCGTTTTTCCAAAACGGTCGCGTGATGTTCGATCTTGGACAGGGGGCTCTGCCCCCTACGCCTGTTCCAGGCGACCCCCGGGATATTTTTGGCAAGAAGAAACCCAAGCCGTGTCGTGTGTGTGTTGGTTTGTGATGCCGTGTGTGGGCCATTGAGCCTCTGTTTGAAGGATATCCAACTGCCATTAAACTGTCAGTTGTTGTAAATGTCCAATGGAATGGCGTGAAATTTTTCCTACAGAATTGCATTCTGGCGCTTTGGCGCTTTCCATGACCGCCGCACTGCGATTACGTCCTTGGAAAAATCACGAGCGCATCTGATGTGCGTCCATTGGGAGAATTACAAAATGTTGAACAATATCGGCCTTCCGGGCATCCTGCTTATCGCTATCGTTGTTTTGGTCCTGTTTGGACGTGGCAAGATTTCCAACCTGATGGGGGAAGTTGGCAAGGGCATTACATCCTTTAAAAAGGGCATCAACGAAGGCCAGAAAGAGCTGGAAGAAGAAACCGCCACTGCCGACGAAATCAAAGACGTGACACCGGAATCTACTGAAAAAGACAAGGCGTAAGTCATGTTTGATCTGGGCGGAACAGAGCTGTTGGTGATTGGGGTCGTGGCGCTGATTGTGGTTGGCCCCAAGGACTTGCCAGTGCTGTTTCGCAATGTGGGCCGGTATGTCGGTAAAGCCAAAGGCATGGCGCGCGAATTTTCCTACGCCATGAACAAAGCGGCTGATGACACCGGCATGGGTGATATTTCCAAGACCCTCAAGACCGCAACCAACCCCATCGGGTCGGCCATGGATGGCGTCAAGGATGCCGCCCGCGATGTCACCAGTTCCTTGACCGACGTCGATGCCAACAGCGAAACCGGCAAGTTGGCGGCGCAGAAGGCAGAGCGCATCGAAAAGGCAAAAGAAACAGCCAAGAAGATGCAAGCATCCTCTGCGCGTGCCGCGGCCGAGCGCAAAGCCCGCGAAGCTCAGGACGCTTTGGAAAAAGCCGACGCATACGAGGCCGCATTGAAGGCCGACACCCCCAAGAGTGATACATGAGCCAATCTGACAATATGGACGACAGCACAGCGCCGCTGATTGAACACCTGACCGAATTGCGCACGCGGTTGATCCGCGCTGTGCTTGCGTTTCTGGTGGGCATCATTCTGGCCTTTGTTGTGGCTGAACCGATTTTGCAATTCCTGCTTGTGCCGATCAAAAACACATTGATCGAATTGGGCGACGCGGCGCCCACGCTGCAATATACTTCGCCGCAAGAATACCTGTTTACGCTGTTTCGAATATCCATGGTTTTCGGATTTGCGCTGTCCTTTCCCGTAATCGGCTACCAGCTATGGCGGTTTGTGGCACCGGGGCTTTACAAACAGGAAAAGAATGCGTTTTTGCCGTTTCTGGTCGCGTCCCCTTTGATGTTTTTGCTTGGCGCATCCTTTGCACACTTCGTGGTGACGCCGCTGGCGATGGCCTTCTTTTTAGGTTTCGCGGATGTATCTTCGATCTTTGCCGCAATTCTGGGGGGGGCTGTGGGCGGTGACGTTCCCGCCGACGTGAATGTGGCCACCGGTGGTTTGGACGCGGCCGTGGCAGATGACAGCGTACGCATCACATTCTTTGGGAAAGTAAATGAAAGCCTTGATATTACACTGAAATTCATCATGGCTTTTGGGTTGTGCTTTCAACTGCCTGTCCTTTTGACCCTGATGGGTAAAGCCGGTCTGGTTAGTGCAGAGGGCTTGGGCAATGTGCGTAAATATGCGGTTGTTGGCATTTTGGTGTTGGCGGCTTTGGTGACGCCACCGGATGTGATCACCCAAGGGATTTTGTTTGTCGTGGTCTACGGGCTTTACGAGATTTCCATCTTTTTGGTGGCGCGTGTTGAAAAGACGCGCGAGGCAAAGCTGCGTGCTGATGGCTATTACGACGACGAAGATGACCTCGGGGATGATCTTGACGATGATCTGAGCGATGAAATGGTCGATGAATTTGACAATGATCTGGATGATAGTCTGGGCGAAGACGGTCCAAAGAAATGATCGTGGACCCCATGGAACGGATTGCGCAGGCGCTGGAACGTATGGCGCCCGCGCCGTCGCCTGCGCCTGATTTTGCAGCCTCCGCTTTCGTGTGGCACACAGGACCGGATCGCCTTGAACCGGTATCAAACGTGTCGCGCGTGTCGTTGGATTTGCTTGTGGGCATCGATCGGTCCCGGGATACGCTTTTGGCAAACACGACGCAGTTCGCCAAAGGATTGCCCGCCAACAATGCCCTTCTTTGGGGTGCGCGGGGGATGGGAAAATCCAGTCTGGTCAAGGCTGTGCATGCAGACGTCGCATCCCGTCATCCCGACCTGAAAATTGTGGAACTGCAACGCGAAGACCTGCCTTCGGTTGGACGTTTGCTTAATCTATTGCGCGCCGCGTCGGGGCGTTTTGTCCTGTATTGCGATGATCTGAGCTTTGGGCACGACGACGCGCACTATAAATCGCTAAAGGCCGTTTTGGACGGTGGAATTGAAGGGCGACCAGACAACGTGGTGCTTTATGCGACGTCAAACCGACGTCATTTGATGCCGCGTGACATGATCGAAAATGAACGCGGTTCTGCGATCAATCCGGCGGAAGCGGTGGAAGAAAAGGTATCATTGTCCGACCGTTTCGGACTTTGGCTGGGGTTCCATGCCTGCGATCAGGATCAATATCTGTCAATGATTGACGGGTACTGCGCATCTTACGGTCTCAAGACGAACACGGACACGTTGCGGGCCGAAGCGATTGAATGGCAGGCGACACGCGGGTCCAGATCGGGGCGCGTCGCTTGGCAGTTTTTTACGGACCTTGCAGGCCGTCACGGGGTTAAGCTTTAAAAGGGCCAATGTCTTTTTCCTATAAATTTCGGGGGGGCCGTGCGCCCAATGTTCCAAATTTATGCGGCCAGAACCGAGGCCTCATATTTGCGTAAAGATGGGGCAGCCTTTGGACCAAAAGCCGAAATATCAGGTACCAGAGCTCCGATTTCGCGGCGTGCTTGGGGACTGATAGTTTGCAGCGTGATTTCATCGGGGTACAGGCTTTCGCTCCAAAGTCCTGCGCTTTGCACAATCTGATGGGCGTCGAACAAGATGTGCCAATAGTCTACCATACCGCCTACACGGCGAAAAACACCATCGCAGCCCAACAGATTGACAGCATGTACCAAAACCTCATCCTGACCAAATAGCAAATCAGCACGCCAATCATCCAGCAAAATAGCATTTTGCGGCGACACAACCAGATCCTGGGTGTTGCCGAACGCACCGGCGCGGATCACGATAGGGGCCGTTTCTGCAATGGCAGGGGCCCGGGTACAGCCTGACCAGATCAAGGGTTGGTATCCTGCGTCCCGGGTCAAAACCAAATCGCCGGGTGACAATGTTTCGATTGCGCGAGGGCCTGTTTGGGTCTCGATCATCGTGCCTGCTGCGAAACAAACCACTTCGCCGCCGAGGGCGGTATGGGGCACAAAGTCCCCGTTGTCGGTGATGCCGCCCACTGTCAGGTCTGTGTCTGCAGGGGGCATGCCATCGGGAAAAACAAGGAAATAGCCGTTTTCCGCGCCAGCGGTGATGGTGTCGCTGTTGTCCAGATCGACGTCAATGACCCCCACGGTCCATGTATTGCCTAACCCGTCCGAGACGGAAAAGGTATAGTCCCAGATCAATTGGGTGTCTGTGCCACCGATGTTTGTCGTTTGCTCGCCAACGCCGCCGATTTGTTCTTGGGCATTGACCTGTTCGTTGTTTGTGCCGTCGCCGTTAAAGTTTGTGGAGCCGTCGTTTTCCTCGACCACAAAGTAAGTGCTGTCACCGCTGTAGCGCCACGTGCCAGAGGGGGCGAACCGATAGTCAACGGCACTGCCGCCCAATGTGCTTTGTGTGCCTAAAATGGCAAAGGTGTACCCAAAAAAAACAGCCATCGTTTCTTACCAATCCAATAGGTTACGTTGAATTGTTTCTGAATGGGCAACAGGGCCTCAGTGCGGCGGAAACAGTCGATTTGAGGCAAATACAAGGTCATTTTTAAACAAATGGGGCAGATATCCGCGATTGTGGCAGCAGTTGGTCAAAGAAACCTATCTACAGCTGCATGTGAATGTGATCGTCATGACGTGCGGCGCGGCACCCTTGAAACCGTACCTTTCCGCCTGTCACGCCGTACCGTTGCGCCAAATGCGGTTCGACAAAAACCTTGTCCACACGCGGGTCGTTCTTCAAAAGACGCAACGCTGTGGCCATGCGTCTGTCATCCAAGGACCAATTTGGCCAAACACCTTGCAACCATGCCATATCCCACCGCAACGACGGCCAGCGCTTGGGGCAGGATGTCGGTCCGTTCTGGAAGGCAAAATAGCCGATAGGTGATCTTGTTTGCCCCCGAAGATAACCGTTTTCGTTTTCGTAGAAAAACGCGATATCCGCCTTTTCCCCGTCATTGTGGGACAGATGCGGCAACAAAGGCATGCCGTTCCAAAACGGAAATCCCGCATCCAGAACCTGTATGACTGTATCGGGATGGGCAGCGGCCATGTCGCGGGCCATGTCTTGTAGCACTGTGCTAAGCTCAGGTGTCACATAGTGCCGGTTCAAGGCGCAATACAGGGTGGATTGCATCTGAAGCGGTCCTGATGGCAGACAGGACAATGGCGTCCGCCCAAAAACAGGCGCTACAAACACAGATGTTACGGACAAAACGACATATGCACACAGAAAAACCAAAACTCGGCGTCTCGTCAACAGGGCTATAATCCAGGCAATGCCCCCCAATTGCGTCACCACAGTCAGAAACACAACAAGCAGGCCGTGCAGCCCAAAAGACAGCGTGCGCCGCACCGGTTAGGCGCTTACTGGAGGTAAGGTGTTGGATCGACGCTGTCGAAGCCTTTACGCACTTCAAAATGCACAAATGACTGATCGCCATCGCGCAGTTTTGCAATGCCTTGTCCGCGGCGCACCGTGTCGCCTTTTTGGACCTGAACGTCCGTGACATTGGCATAAACCGTCAAAAGGTTGTCTGCATGGCGCACGACAACGATTGGCACGCCGTCACCGCTTTTGGTGATGGCGGCAACCGTGCCTGCATCTGCGGCTTTCACGGACGTGCCTGGGGCTGCTTTGATATTTATGCCTTCGTTGCGGCCTTTTGCATATTCGCGAATGATGCTGCCCTTTACGGGGTACACCAAGCGGGCGTTGGTTGCAGCCTTTGAGGGGGCGCCCACATCAATGGCAGGGGCTGGCTCGGGCTTTGCAGCTGCGGGGGTTGTGTCTTCATCGGGCAAAGGTTTGGTCGCACTGGGCGGGGTTGGCGTGGCGGATCCGGCGCCGGGCACCGAAGTGTCATCCAGTACACGGGCAGGCGGGGCCTGTTTGGCAACAGGGATCAGCAAGAATTGACCTTCGCGCACGGCAAAGTCGCTGCCAAGCCCGTTCCATTCCGCCAAAGACCGCACAGGCACTTGATACAGGCGCGCAATCGTATAGGCGGTTTCTCCGCGTTCAACCTTGTGGCGGATGGGCTCGACGCCTGAAGGTTTCGGGGTGTCTGGCAGGGTGGCCGTTTGCACAGGCGTGGTGTCGGGGGCATTGTCGATTGCACTGCCAGCCAATGTGGTGACATCAACAGAAGAAGGACGGATCGGGCCTGTGGTGGCGGCACCGGTTGCTGGCGATGGTTCTGACACGCGGCGGGGCAGGGCGATGATTTCATCTTTGCGCAAGGGAACATCAGCCGCAACACCGTTAAAGCGGGCCAGTTCATTGGCATCCAGCCCCAGACGCGCGGCCACATCGTTCAAAGTGTCGCCGCGTTTCGCAATGGCGACTTGGTAGTTCGGATAAGAAATAACCCCCCGATTGTCCGCTGAGGGTCGTTTGGCTGTGGCGTTCACAGCTGCATCCTTGGTGGTGAAACCGCCGCCAATACCGCGCAGATCAAAATCAAGTGGTTCGTCACAAGCGGATAAAACCATCAAACCGGAAACGGCAAAAAACAAAGAAGTGCGCACACTCCGGCGGGAATTAACGTGGGTCATCGACTGCGTCCTCATGTGGCCCCATGTTTGCCCGGGGCGCTTGGGCGCAAGAATATAGGGTTTAACACCGTTTTGCCAGAAACGATTGCACAGGCGCAAAACCGTGCAAAGCCCCGCCGAGGCAGGGTTTCTTTTCGCTAAAAATATCCTGGGGGGGCGCGAAAGCGCGGGGGCAACGCCCCCAACCACCGCGCCCCATGCTCAAGGGACAGACTTATTCAAGTTCTACCAGCAAATCCTTGGCGTCAATCTGGCCGCCGGGTTGCACATGCACAGCCTTCACAACAGCGTCGCGTTCGGCGTGAATACCGGTTTCCATCTTCATGGCCTCAATGGTTAAAAGCAAATCGCCCTCCTTGACCTCATTGCCGACTACTGCGGCAACAGAGGCCACAACCCCCGGCATCGGCGCACCAATATGATCGGAGTTGCCTGCTTCGGCCTTGGGACGCTGGATCGTGGTGGCTTTGACCATACGGTTGGGCACGCGGATGACGCGGGGCTGACCGTTCAATTCAAAGAAGACTTTGGCTTCGCCGTCCTCATTGGTCTCGCCAATGGCTTGCATGCGAATTTCCAGCGTTTTTCCCGGATCGATCTCGGCTGTAATTTCGTCACCGGGCTGCATGCCATAAAAGAAGGTATGCGTCGGCAGCACGCGTACAGGGCCATACGTACGATGACGCCCCATGTAGTCCAAAAACACCTTTGGATACATTAGATAGCCTTGCAAATCCTCGTCATCGACGTCTTTGCCTTCCAGCAAGGCTGTCAGTTCTGTGCGGGTTGCATCGAGATCGGTGGGGGGCACGTCTGCACCGGGGCGCATTGTGTTGGGGGCCTCACCCTTGAGCACTTTGGTTTGAATGCCTGCAGGAAACCCACCCGGAGGCTGGCCCAGGTTGCCGCGCATCATGTCGACCACGCTGTCAGGAAAGGCCACGTCTTTGTCCGCGTCCTCGACCTCATCGCGGGTCAATCCTTGGGACACCATCATCAGTGCCATGTCGCCGACGACTTTCGAGGAAGGCGTGACTTTTACGATGTCGCCAAACATCTTGTTCACATCCGCATAGGTGCGCGCGACCTCGGGCCAGCGTTCTTCCAAGCCCAAAGACCGTGCTTGGGCCTTGAGGTTGGTAAACTGGCCACCCGGCATCTCGTGCAGGTAGACCTCGGACGAGGGCGCCTGCATGCCAGACTCGAACGCCGCATATTGCCCGCGTACCGCTTCCCAGTAATCGGAAATGTCGCGGATTGCATTCATGTCCAACCCTGTGTCGCGGTCGGTGTGTTGCAGGCTTTCGACCACGGTGCCAAGCGTCGCTTGCGATGTGTTGCCCGATAGCGCGTCCATGGCGCAATCGACTGCATCCACGCCTGCCTCAGCCGCCGCGAGGATCGTGGCTGACGCGATGCCGGCTGTGTCGTGAGTGTGGAAGTGGATCGGCAGGCCGACTTCCTGTTTCAACGCACGCACCAAAACACGTGCGGCTGCGGGTTTCAACAAACCCGCCATGTCTTTCAACCCCAGCACATGCGCACCAGCGGCCTTCAATTCATTGCCCATATCCACATAGTATTTCAGATCATATTTGGACCGGTCGGGGTCCATGATGTCGCCGGTGTAACAAATGGTGCCTTCACAAACCTTGTTTTGGTCCTGCACTGCGTCCATCGCCACACGCATGTTTTCAACCCAGTTCAGGCTGTCGAACACGCGGAACACATCGACGCCGGTGTTTGCGGCCACACGCACAAAATCCTGCACCACATTGTCAGGATAGTTGGTGTAGCCCACGCCATTGGCGCCCCGTAAAAGCATCTGCGTCATGATGTTGGGCATACGTTCGCGCAGATCACGCAGGCGTTGCCATGGGCATTCTTGCAAGAAGCGATAAGCCACATCAAAGGTCGCACCGCCCCAGCATTCCATGGAAAACAGTTGTGGCAGATTGGCAGAATAGGCCGATGCGACCTTGACCATATCGTAGCTGCGCATCCGCGTCGCCAGCAGCGATTGGTGCCCGTCGCGCATGGTGGTGTCGGTGATCAGCAGTTGTTGCTGGGCCTTCATCCAATCGGCCACGGCTTGCGGGCCTTTTTGTTCCAAAAGGTTGCGCGTGCCCATTTGTGGTTCGGCAAGATGGGCCGGGGCTTTGGGTTCCTTGAGGTCCGTGCGTGGCACGGCGCGGTCTTTGGTCTCGGGATGCCCGTTCACGGAAATGTCGGCGATGTAGGTCAGAACCTTGGTGCCGCGATCCCGCCGTTTGGTGAATTGAAACAGCGCGGGCGTCTCGTCGATGAATTTGGTGTGGTAGGTATTGTCGAGGAACGTGGGGTGTTTCAGCAGGTTTTCCACGAAGGCGATGTTGGTGCTGACGCCGCGAATACGGAATTCACGCAGGGCGCGATCCATACGCGCGATGGCCAGTTCCGGCGTTTGGGCCTTGGCGGTGACTTTGACAAGCAGTGAATCGTAGTAGCGTGTGATCACGCCGCCCGAATATGCGGTGCCGCCATCCAATCGGATGCCAAAACCTGTCGCTTCGCGGAAGGCGGTGATGCGGCCATAATCGGGGATAAAGTTGTTTTGCGGGTCTTCGGTGGTGATCCGCGTTTGCAAAGCGTGGCCTGTCAGTTGCACATCAGCTTGAGTGGCTTTGCCGGTGGCCTCGGCGATGGTTTTACCTTCGGCGATCAGGATCTGGGACTGCACGATGTCGATCCCGGTGACTTCCTCGGTCACGGTGTGTTCGACCTGCACACGTGGGTTCACTTCGATGAAGTAGAATTTGCCGGTTTCCATATCCATCAGGAATTCGACGGTGCCGGCACATTCGTAATTCACATGTTTGCAGATTTTATAGCCAAGCTGGCAGATGTCTTCGCGCTGTTGGTCTGTCAGGTAGGGCGCAGGGGCGCGTTCCACGACCTTTTGGTTGCGGCGCTGCACGGAACAGTCGCGTTCAAACAGGTGGTACATGCCGCCGTGGCTGTCGCCGAGGATTTGCACCTCGACGTGGCGGGCGCGCATGATCATCTTTTCCAGATAACCTTCACCGTTGCCAAAGGCGGCTTCGGCCTCGCGGCGGCCTTCCAGCACTTTTTCTTCCAGCTCGTCCTCGGACATGATGGGTCGCATGCCGCGGCCACCGCCACCCCATGACGCTTTCAGCATCAAAGGATAACCAACTTCGGCCGCTTCTGCCTTGATGGCTGCCATATCGTCACCCAGAACTTCTGTGGCAGGAATGACGGGAACGCCAGCCTCAACCGCGACGCGGCGTGCGGACGCCTTGTCGCCAAGGGCGCGCATGGTTTCGGCCTTGGGGCCAATGAATGTGATGCCGTTCTTTGCGCAAGCATCCACAAAATCGGGGTTTTCAGACAGTAAACCATATCCGGGATGGATCGCGTCAGCACCGCATTCACGTGCCACACGAATGATTTCGTCGATGCTGAGGTAGGCCGCCACGGGCCCCATGCCTTCCCCGATCCGGTAGGCTTCGTCCGCTTTGAACCGGTGCAACCCAAGTTTGTCTTCTTCGGCAAACACCGCCACCGTTTTTTTGCCCATCTCATTGGCGGCCCGCATTATGCGGATGGCGATTTCGCCGCGGTTGGCGATGAGGATTTTTTTGAAGTCGGTCATAGGGCAGGTCCTTTTTGGAGCCGGTATGCAGTTGCGCCACGTTCTATGTCGTTTTCTTAAAGCGGTAAACGCGTAGTTTTGGGTAGAAAAGCGATGTTTGCGCCAACGGGGGCGACGCAAGGGGGCAATTGTTTCCCTTAGGTCACTTATATGCAGTTGTGAACAGAACCAGAGACTTAGCGCCCATGGCGGACCGTGTCAGGCAATTCGCCCAACGTCCGTGCACCCAACTGACCCATGTTGGCTTCCATGTCGCGTGCCAGCAGATCGGCCAGATGTGCGGGACCCGCTTTGCCCAATGCGCCAAGGGCATAGTGCCAGGCGCGGCCCATCATCACAAAATTTGCCCCCAGCGCCAAAGCGCGTAAAATATCAAGCCCGCCTTCAATTCCGCTGTCAAAGATGATTGGCAAAGTCGTCGCGGCCCGCATTGCAGGCAATGTATCAATGGCGGCCGGCGCCCCGTCAAATTGGCGCCCTGCATGATTGGACAACCAGATCGCATCTACGCCAAGTGTTTCAAGCCGTGCCGCATCTTGGGGCCGCGTGACACCTTTGATCACAAATGGCCCGTCCCAGGTATCGCGCAACCACTCTACATAAGACCAGTCAGGCGAGGTACGCAGCAAGTAACCAACATGCTTTGTTGTTGACCGGCCTTCTCCCGCCGCATCGGTGTATTTGTCCAGCATGCGCATATGCGGCATGCCTGTCTTCATGATACCCATGGCCCAAGCCGGGCATCGAACCACCTGCGCCAGCAAACGCGGCGTCAGCTTTGGCGGGTTTGTCAGCCCCGACCGCGTCTGGCGTTCGCGCCGCGAAGCCACGGGTACGTCCACGGTCAATATGAGCGTTCTGAACCCGCTGGCCTTTGCACGGTTCAGCATATCTGTGCGAATGGCTTCGTCGCGCGGGGGGTACATCTGGAACCAAGCATGGTCCCCCAGATGCGGTGCGACGTCTTCCGGGGCCTGCGTGGCCACCGTCGACAATGCGTAAGGAATGCCAAGCTTAGCGCCTGCGGCGGCCAGCAATGGTTCGGCGCCGGGCCATATCAGCCCGGACATCCCGATAGGGGAAATGCCAAAGGGCAAGGGATAGTCTTGTCCCAGCAATGATGTTGAGAGGTCTGGTTTGAATTCGCCGTGCAAAATCGAGGGCAAAAATCCTACAGCGTCCAAGCCATCCCGGTTGCGCTGCTTTGTCCGTTCGTCGCCTGTGGCGCTGTCGAGGTATTCCCACACGAAATGCGGGATACGTTTTTGGGCTGCATGGCGCAGGTCAGAAAGGCCGGGGTAACTGCTGTGAAGGTCCATTTGTGCATTTGCGCTGGGTTTGCATGGCTTGGCAAGGGTGCAAGGGGGCCAGCCCCCGTCCTGCGGACTCCCCCGGGATATTTTTAGCGAAAAGAAGCGGGGAACATCTTGTGAACACGGGTTTTCCTTTTTTTGAATTGGCGTTACATTATCGCCATGAGCAGTTTTGATGAAATGGACGCCTTTGATGGCGCGTCTTTGTCCGCCCGCGCCATGGCTGCGCGTCCGCAACCCTATCTGGACGGGTTGAACCCCGCACAGCGGGCCGCCGTCGAGCAGATGGACGGTCCTGTTTTGATGTTGGCAGGCGCTGGCACTGGCAAAACAAAAGCTTTGACTGCACGCATTGTGCATTTGATGAATACGGGCCGTGCACGTCCCAATGAAATTCTGGCAGTTACGTTTACCAACAAAGCCGCGCGTGAAATGAAAAACCGCGTCGGCGGCATGTTAGGCCAACAGATCGAAGGCATGCCGTGGCTTGGCACATTTCACGCAATTTGTGTGAAGCTTTTGCGCCGACATGCTGAACTTGCCGGATTGAAAAGCAACTTCACGATTTTGGATACGGATGACCAGTTGCGCTTGCTCAAACAGCTGGTGTCTGCCGCTGGCATTGACGACAAGCGTTGGCCTGCGCGCATGCTGGCTGGCATTATCGACGATTGGAAAAACCGCGCATTGACGCCAGATAAAATTCCGGCAGCTGACGGCGGTGCCTACAACCATAAAGGCCCGGAATTATACGCCCAGTATCAAGCCCGCTTGCTGGAGCTGAACGCCACAGATTTTGGCGATTTGCTACTGCACATGGTCACGATTTTTCAGACCCATGGCGATGTTCTGTCGCAATACCAGCGTTGGTTCAAATACATCCTTGTGGATGAATATCAAGATACGAATGTCGCGCAATATCTGTGGCTTAGGCTGCTTGCCTCGGGTCACAAAAACATCTGCTGTGTTGGCGACGATGACCAATCTATCTACGGGTGGCGCGGGGCAGAAGTGGGCAATATCCTACGCTTTGAAACCGACTTTCCCGGATCGCACGTGGTGCGTCTGGAACAAAACTACCGCTCCACGCCCCATATTTTGGGTGCTGCGTCCGGGGTTATCGAAGGCAACGCAGGACGGCTTGGCAAAACCTTATGGACCGAAGAAACCGACGGCGAAAAGGTGCGTTTGATTGGTCATTGGGACGGTGAGGAAGAGGCGCGTTGGATTGGCGACGAGATAGAGGCGTCCCAACGCGGTACGCGGGGCATGGCCCCTATGTCGCTGGACCATATGGCCATTTTGGTCCGTGCGTCACATCAGATGCGTGCCTTTGAAGATCGATTTTTGACAATAGGCCTGCCGTACCGTGTGATTGGGGGGCCACGCTTTTATGAGCGCATGGAAGTCCGCGATGCCATGGCATATTTTCGCGTTGTAACAAGTCTCGATGATGATTTAGCGTTTGAGCGCATCGTGAATACACCCAAACGGGGCCTTGGCAATGTCGCACAAAAGAAAATCCAACAAGCTTCTAAGGAGAATGGTGTAAATTTTGTGGAAGCCGCACAAATTGCTTTGGATCGTGGGATATTAAAAAATCGAAAGTTGGAAGAATTGGTCAACGGTTTCGTTAGATGGCGACAAATGAACCGCGATCCTCGATACAATTTGACTGAGGTTGCCGAAACCATTTTAGATGAATCTGGTTATATTGATTCATTTTTTATTCCTCAAACCGACGCTGAAATTGCGAAGGGCGTTGAACGAAAGTACAAAGATACAGAGGCTGGTGGTCGGCTTGAAAACCTGAAGGAGTTAGTGAAATCCCTCAGCGAGGAAGAGAGTATGCAAGGCTTTCTCGAAAGAGTCGCACTCATAATGGATAACAACACCGATAATAGTGAACCAAAAGTGTCCATCATGACGCTGCACGCGGCCAAAGGGCTTGAATTTCCCTGTGTGTTTTTGCCCGGCTGGGAAGACGGGTTGTTTCCATCGCAGCGTTCAATGGATGAAAGCGGGCAAAAGGGGCTCGAAGAAGAACGGCGTCTGGCTTACGTGGGCATCACCCGCGCAGAGGAGTTGTGTACGATTTCCTTTGCCGCCAATCGCCGCGTGTTCGGGCAATGGCAATCAAGCTTACCGTCGCGTTTCATTGATGAGCTGCCTCAGGAACATGTCGATGTTCTGACCCCTCCGGGGCTGTATGGCGGTGGGTTTGGTGCTGCCGCCCCCCAAGCAGAGGTGCAGTCGAATTTGCATCAGGCGGCTTCTGAGGCGAATGTATACAATTCGCCCGGATGGCGCAGGTTGCAGGCGCGGTCACAACAGCGTCCTGTCAGTCAACCCGCCGAAAGCAAAAACACCATCATCGATATGACCGCAGTCAGCAGCTTTACAGTGGGCGAACGCGTGTTTCATCAAAAGTTCGGTTATGGCGCCGTTTTGGAAATTGAAGGCGACAAGCTGGAAATCGAATTTGAAAAGGCAGGCACCAAGAAGGTTGTGGCCAAGTTCATCTCTGGCGTGGATGACATCCCGTTTTAGATGTCCGTGGCGGCAGTCTCTGCGTCAAAGACAGCCATCATTTGGGCACGCAGGCGCGCCATATCTTCGTCCGGCGTGGCGTCCGGGTCGCAATGAAACGGCGGTAGAACCTTTAACGTGACTGTGCCGCTCAAGGGGAAAAACCGCCCCTTTGGCAGTAAACGGTCTGAATTCAGAATAAGAATAGGCCGGATCGTACGCCCCGTTTCGCGGGCCACCAAAACAGCGCCGGCTTTGAATTCCCCCAAGGATTGCGTCTTTGTGCGTGTGCCTTCGGGAAACAGCACCACAGAGCGGCGCGGTGGCATGGTTCCCACGGCTTCTGATAGCGTTTCCATCGCAACCTTGCCGCTGCGACGGTCGATTTCGACCAGTCCTGCGCCTTTGAAACCGGTGCTGAGAAGTTTGGCGTCGCACAGTTCTTTTTTGGCCGCGAATGTGAACCATTTCTGATCCGGCACCGCGTCCATCAGGGT
Source organism: Ascidiaceihabitans sp. (assembly GCF_039986515.1). Taxonomy (NCBI): domain Bacteria; kingdom Pseudomonadati; phylum Pseudomonadota; class Alphaproteobacteria; order Rhodobacterales; family Paracoccaceae; genus Ascidiaceihabitans; species Ascidiaceihabitans sp. Next base: position 263,676 of record NZ_JBDWQO010000007.1, read on the forward strand.
GAATCCGTCCAGATGGCTGCGGTGGTTGATAACAATCACGCTGTTTTCGTCGGCCGCCAAAGCGTCTCTTTCCGCCTGTGTGATGGCGACTTTGATGCTGAGGAGGTTCAGCAGCCGCGTGCAGGCCCGTTTCACAGTGCGCCAATACCAGCCGCGAAAACCGGGGCGGCGGGCACAAAGCAGGGGCACAAACGCGATGAAGAGGAAATAGAACGGACCGGCGACACTCAAAAGGGCGCGTTTGAGCAGACGAACCGGGGTGGCGTCCACAGGGACGATCGCAGAGGGCTGTTCCTGTGACACGGGCAATCCTGACAAGTTATTGCGCAGGTCTGGCGCACAGCCTGCCGTATCAGTTAAGACGGCAGGGCTGCAATCTCTAATGCTAACGCAGGGTAAACTTGTCGGCTGTTATCCTAGGGTCAGGACCCTAGAGACATCTTGACCCTAGAAGATTTGTTCACCTTTTACGACGACCGTTTTGCCCGCCAGAACAACATCGTTCATGGCTTGGCCATCGGCGTTTGTGATGAGGGTGAATGTGTGTTTTTCGCCATTCAGCGTGATATGTGCCGTGTGGTAGATGCGGTGCAGCCCGTTGGAGGGCAGTGCAAATTCTTCAGGTTCTTCACCACCACCTGAAGCGCCTGAGCCGATTGTGCCCGCGACTTTTTCAGCGGCATGCGCCCCATGCAGGCCGCCTTCTATAATTTTTCCGCCTGTGCTGACGGTGTGATGCCAGATTGTTTTTCCTACGCTTCCCATGAAAATTCCTTTGAGTTCAAGTTGGTTAGAGTTCTTTGGTCAGCAGCGCATAGGGTTCGTCGTGCAAAGACATCCCCAACCGCTGCGCCCGTTTTTCGATTGAGGGCAAGGCCGTGAAGGCGGCCACATATTCAAACCCTTTTGCGCGTGCCAATCCCAGCAGTGCTGCGGTGATCTGATCTATGGCTGTCGCCACTTGTTTTGGGCGCGCGTCCGGGTTGGAGATGTAGTTCTCCAGATAGGCAACGCCTGCATCGGTTTGCATCAAAAAACCAGCGGCCACATCGTCAACGATGAAGCCTTTCATTTGCATATGGCGCTCTGAGATGCCGGGCCAGCCACGGGCTTGAAACCAGTTGTTCAGAGCGCCTAAGTCGCTCGTTTGCGTTGGACGCATGTCAGTGGATCAATTCACCCGCTTTGACGACAACTTTGCCTGCAACAACAACGTCATGCACGGCTTTGCCCGTTTCGTCGGTCACAACGCTGACGGCCTGTTCAACGCCATCAATGGTTAAATGTGCTGTGTGCGTGACAGTGTGGATAACTGTTTCACCAATATCTTCACCAACTTCTTTAATCTTTTTGAATACGATTCCCATAGGGATCTCCAATGTTTTGAATGTAAAAAAATAAACGTCTCAAATCGTAGTTCACGCTCGCACCGATGTGCTGTTTGGTCAATTCTAAAACAATGACAGACACAAATAAGGTCATGCCCGCCAAAAAAGCGGACTTGGATTAACTGTCTTTTCCCAAGCCTTCCAGCAACGGTACAAATCGCACGTCGCGCATTTCGTCGTACTCTAATCCGCTTTCGGTTTTGTGCACGCGGATCAGGCTTTGGACGGCGTCGCTTTGGCCAACAGGCACCACCATTATTCCACCCATTTTGAGCTGTGCCAGAAGGGGGCCGGGGGGGTCTTCTGCGGCGGCGGTGACGATGATCTTGTCGAAGGGCGCTTGGTCGGGCAAGCCAAAGCTGCCGTCGCCGGTGATGGCAGTGATGTTGTGCAGGTCAAGCGCGTCAAAGATGTCGCGTGCTTCGCGCACAAGGCGGCGGTGGCGGTCGACGGTATAGACGCGGCGCGCGAGTTTGGCGAGGATCGCGGCCTGATAGCCGGACCCCGTGCCCACTTCGAGCACCTTGTCGCGTGGGGTGATATTCAATGCCTGGCTCATCAAACCAACAACCGATGGCTGGCTGATGGTTTGTCCGCACGCAATTGGCAGCGGCATGTCCTCATAGGCGCGGTCGGTGAAAATGCCTTTCACAAAGGGGCCGCGATCAATCGCTTCCATGGCCTCAAGCACCCGTTTGTCTGTCACCCCCTTAGAGCGCAGATGGTAAAGGAACTGCATCTTTTGTTCCGCCTGAGACAGAGCACCGTCATCCGTCATGTGTTGAGGCTTTGCAGGCTGTCAAACGTGTCATGTGCCGTCAAATCGGCGCGCATCGGTGTGACCGAAATATACCCATCAAGGTTCACTGCGGCATCTGTACCCGGGGCGCATTCAGCACGTTGGTCACCGCCTTTGATCCAGAGAAACTTGCGTCCTGACGGCGCATGGTGGGGTTCTGTCGAGAAGCCCGTGTTTTCACGGCGCCCCTGTGCCGCAAGCCGGATACCTTTGACATCGGCGCCCATCACTGGCGGGAAATTGACGTTGTAGAACAAGGAATAATCATCGCGTTCTTGCGGGGCGGCGGCAAGTATTTTGCGCACGACATCGACGCCGTGCATCGCTGCGGCCTCAAACGGATTGTCTGTAGTGTTGTTGGCAGGCCCGTAGTATTGCGAAAGCGCTATAGCAGGCAGCCCTTGTAAGGCCGCTTCCATCGCGGCCCCGATGGTACCGGAATACAGCGTATTTTCGGCGGAATTGTTGCCGCGGTTGACACCTGAAAGTACAAGATCTGGCTTTGCGTTTTGCATCACTTCGTGCAGCCCCGCCAGAACGCAATCTGCTGGTGCGCCTTCACAGGCAAATCTGCGGGGGCCAAGTTCGGAAATCATCATAGGGTGTGTGTAGCTGACGCAATGCCCGACGCCTGATTGTTCAAACGCAGGGGCCACTGTCCAGACTTCGCCTTTTGGCCCCGCGATCTCGGATGCGATGGCGTGCATGATTTTTAGCCCCGGTGCTGCGATGCCGTCGTCGTTTGTAATGAGAATGCGCATTTGGGTCCCCTTTTGCATCTTGATAGGCGCGGCGGGGATACGCGGCAAGGGCAGGAGCCTCTGGCGGGGATTTTTTACGGAAAAAGACCTGTGCGGCGTTGCGTTTGGGACTCAGGCGTTTGGTCTTGTGGTGTGGTCGTGGTCTATTTGGAACGGTTTATATGCTGATATGTGCCAACAGCGCCTGTGCTTGTGACGCAGGCGTGTTCAAAGTGCTGCGGTCTTCGCCCGGATGAAAGCGTGCGCGGGTGCTTGTCGGCATTGGCTTCGGTGTCAGAATATGCACATGAGGTCCGGTTTTCTCGGTCTCGCGTTGCCAGCTCGTCGCCAAAGCAATTTGCGCGGCTTTTGTGGCTCCGTAGCTGCCAAAAAACTTTGCACCCGCGCATGGGTCGTCGAAGAACAATGCGTGTCCGGTGTCGCCCAGAAGGGGCGCAATGAACTGGATCAATGTTGCTGTCGCGGTGATGTTGCCTGTAATGGATTTCGCCAGATCTTTGCCGTCGATGTGGCTGGTAGGGGCAAGCGGGGCTGCGTGGATCGCAGTGTGCGCCCACACATCCAATGTGCCCCAACGGTCATGGATGCCGCGGCACAAGGTGGCCATCGCATCCGCGTTCGTCACATCCATCGGGGCCAGTGTGGCGCTGCCACCCTTTGCTTTGATCCTATCGTCCAGCTCTTCCAGTGCACCTGTGGTTTTGGCCACGGCAATGATGTGGTGCGTTGCGCAGAGGTCTTCTGCGAGGGCTGCGCCGAGGCCGCGAGAGGCGCCGGTTATAAGAGCTGTTTTTGTCATGCCTGCGTAGTGATGCGCTTTCGGCCCGTCGTCAAGCTTTGCTGCGGTGATAGGTCAGCGTCAGTGTGGCGCAGTGATGCAGCGCGTCTTCGGGCAGGGGGGCATCAAGGGGCAGCCAGATGGACCGTTTGCCTTTAAAGGTGAAGGTGTCGGGGTAGAGCGTGCGCATTGTTTCGGGCAAAGTGCTGTTGCAATTGAGGAATAGCCCCAAGGCGTCCGCGTGTCTTGGATGCCAGCAGGACCGCAGCGTGGAGCCAATGCGCGGCTTTGAAGGCAGCCATGCAGGTTCGTTCCATTTGGTGGTTTCCAGCAGGTCAACATCTGCGGAGCGGGCGGCATCGTGCACGATGCTGCGCAGTTCACGGAAGTGATTTTGTGCGGCTGTGGGCCAGTTTTGCAGGATGGCGGTGAAGTTTAGGGCGAGAGGGTGCATGAGACATGCTTAGTGGGGGCTGTTGTCAGTTTCTGGCAGTAATGAAATGATTTGGCCATTAGAGACAAATTACAGTAACGTTATTCCTACGAAAGTGAGGTGGTTATGCGATGGTGTTTGGTACTGAGTAGTGCGGTGTTATGTCTTGCGACTTCGGTTGCCGCGCAAAGCAAACGTGCATTGCGGATCGAGGCAGTTGAAGATCGGTTCATTGCCAAAGCGACCTGTACTATTGAGGGCCCGAACTATTCAAAGTCATTTGTTACGCCAAAAACGGTTCGATTGCCTGTTGGCCCAGATAAACGCTTTCTGGTTGATCGCATGACCTGTTCACTCAAGGGCCATTCTTTAACGTTGGACAAAATACCGTCTGCCCGCACAAGACATGTAAGCTTGTCGTTTCCAAAACCCGGCAGATCAAATTTGAAGCGGTTCGAGGTCACACGACTTGAAAACGGGTCAACATCTACCAAGGTTTTTGATGCAAGCAGCCCAGCATTGGCCCTTTACGATGCACGTGGGACACTACTGTTTTTTTACGTGAATGACGCCAAAGGTGTAACACGATTTGAGAGGAAACACCGTGATGCAGTAGAGTAGCTATAGTGCTATTCAGCCGCCTTCATCACAAAGCCATCGTCGATCTTATCCGCGGGGATAACCGGATATTCCCCCGAGAAGCAGGCGTCGCAATATTGTGGGCAGGCTTTGTCGCGCCCCTTGGCTTGGCCGACCGCGCGGTAAAGACCATCCAGTGAAATGAATTTCAGGCTGTCAACGCCAAGGTGGTCGCGCATTTCCTCTTCTGACATCGTGGCGGCCAGAAGTTTGTCGCGATCAGGCGTGTCGACGCCGTAGAAACATGGCCATGCAGTTGGGGGCGATGCGATGCGGAAATGGACCTCTGCGGCGCCGGCATCAAGGATCATTTCCTTGATCTTGCGACTGGTTGTTCCACGCACCACACTGTCGTCCACCAAGATCACGCGTTTGCCCTTGATCAGGGCGCGGTTCACGTTCAGCTTCAGGCGTACCCCCATGTTGCGGATGCTTTCCGTCGGCTCGATAAACGTGCGTCCCATATATTGGTTACGGATGATGCCCATGGCATAGGGGATGCCGGATTGAAGCGAAAAGCCAATAGCTGCGGGCGTGCCTGAATCGGGTACGGGGCAGACAAGGTCCGCCTCGACAGGGGATTCTTTTGCCAGTTCACGTCCGATGTTTTCGCGGGTCTCATAGACGGACCGTCCGCCAAGGATGCTGTCGGGGCGGCTGAAATAGACATGTTCAAAGATGCAGAACCTGGACGGTTGGCGGCGGAAGGGAAAGTGGCTTTGGACGCCGTGTTTTTCCGAAATGACAACCATTTCACCGGGTTCAATCTCGCGGACGAATTCCGCGCCGATGATGTCCAGCGCACAGGTTTCTGAACTTAGCGCCCAGCCGTCACCGACCTTGCCCAACACCAGCGGACGCACGCCCAAGGGATCGCGCACACCGATCAGTTTGGTGCGGGTCATAGCGACCACTGAAAACGCGCCTTCAACACGGCGCAAAGCGTCTTCCATGCGTTCAGGGATGTTGCGCTGCAAGGACCGCGCCATCAGGTGGATGATACATTCGCTGTCTGAGGAAGACTGAAAAATCGAACCCCGTTCGATCAGTTCACGGCGCAGTGCATTGGCGTTGGTGATGTTGCCGTTGTGGGCAATAGCGGCCCCGCCCATGGCGAATTCACCAAAGAATGGCTGCACATCGCGGATCGCGGTTTGGCCTTTTGATCCGGCAGTGGAATAGCGCACATGGCCGATAGCAAGGGGGCCGGGCAGGGTTTCCATCACTTTTTGCGAGGTGAAGTTGTCGCGCACATAGCCAAAGCGGCGCGCAGAGTTGAACCCCATTTCAGGGTCATGGCTTACGATGCCGCCTGCTTCCTGACCGCGGTGTTGCAGCGCGTGCAAACCAAGGGCCACAAAATTGGCGGCCTCTTTGGTGCCAAGGACGCCGAAAATTCCGCATTCCTCCTTGAGCTTGTCATCATCAAAGGGGTGTGCGGGAGGCATTAGATTGGACACAGCGGCAGCTCCGAATCCGGACAGGGAAGGTTCATCCCTCTGTTAAGGGGTTCGGGCGCGTATGTCACGGTGCGATGACAAAAAGGCAGGCTGTTAGCTGTCTCTAAAGAAATTGTGTTTAAGGCAGGGCAGACTTGATCATATTTGGAACGACTTATGCGCCCAGAGTTCACAAAATCTTCTAGCGATGCCGAAATGGCCAAAGCCATGGCCCAAATGGTCGATCGCACATATGCAGTGATCGAATTTGACGCCAGCGGCCATATTTTACAGGCCAATGACCTATTTTTGAGGGTCATGGGATACACAATGAATGAAATTGTGGGCGAACATCACAGAATTTTTGTCGATCCGGTATATGGCAGGTCTGTGCAGTATCGTGAATTTTGGGATTACCTCAATTCGGGCCAGACCCACCAAGGACAGTACGAACGCTTTACAAAACGGGGGCAGGCAATGTGGCTACAGGCGTCATATGCGCCGGTTTTTGCAGCTGATGGCTCTGTGTCTTCGATCATTAAACTTGCGTCGGATGTTACACAGCGGCGCAACGCTATGAACGCCATTTCTGCAGGGTTGTCGCAACTTGAGAATGGTGATCTGACATACCGGGTCCAAGTGACGCCCGACAATGAATTGTTTGATCTGGCCCGGGGCTACAATACCTCTATGGAACGATTGGAACATGTGTTCCAGACCGTAGGGAAGGTCGCCAAGGGATTGAACGTTGCAGCGGCGGACATTCTGAACCGTGCCAACGAAGCAGCTGACGCAGCCTTGCGCAATGCTGCGTCTTTTGAAGAAACCTCGGCAGAGGTTGATGTGGTCGCATCTTCCGTCACCAAGACTTCTGAAAACGCAGGACATGCGTTGAAAAATACGGAAAAAGCGGCACAGATCGCCGATTCCAGCGCAAGCACAATGGCGTGCGCCTTGGATGCAACCACTGAGATGCGCAAAGCGACAACGGAAATGTCGGAAATCAATGAGGTCATCGATTCTATAGCATTCCAAACCAATCTTTTGGCTTTGAACGCAGGTATTGAAGCTGCCCGCGCGGGCCAAAGTGGCGCAGGTTTTGCTGTGGTGGCCACTGAAATTCGAAATCTTGCGGGGCGGTCCCAAGATGCTTCTGGCAAAATTCAGGCTTTGATCGCACGCTCTGTCCAGCAAGCCAAGACCACCCAGAACCATGTCACGGAAAGCGAAGCCAATCTAAAAGATGTTCAGGAAAAATCTCGCCAAGTTGCTGAAGGCATGACACAGATTTCCAGAGAGGCAGGCGAACAGGCGGAACGCGTTGCAATGATCAATGCAGTTGTTCGTGATCTTGCCGCATCCAGCGAAAAAAGCGCTCAATCGGCGTCGGACAACCAAGGTTCCGTCGAGCGTCTCACACGTTACAGCCAGACCTTGAACCAAGAGCTTCGCAATTTCGGAGTGACGCAGGCGCAATCCGAGCGGTGATAGATGACTGCACAATAAAAAAGGCCGCGCTGATGCGCGACCTGATTAGAATAGTGCCAAGACGGTTTGTCTTTATTGGGGATCAGGGGCTTCGCAGCTGCTGATCAGGTTTTCGTATTGTTGAGTGATCCAACCGAATGCCTGTTCTGGTTCTTGATCTTGAATTTGGCCTGTGAAACGCCCGAAGACCGCGGCGGACCGGCTTTCGTCGACAACTGTAAATTCCTGTCCCGTGATTACGGTATCGTAGACGAAAAACGCGATGGCTACCAAAAGGATGCCGCGCAAAACACCGAAGAAGAACCCAAGGCCCTGATCAACACCGCCCAATGCGGAGCGTTGGATCAGAGAAGAAAACAGCGGTGTGAACAAAGACACAACGATCAGCGCCACGGCGAACACCAAGCCAAACGCGCTGATGATCCCCAATTCACAGCTGTCTGCAATGATGTCGCCCACGACAGGAATTTCGCGGACCAGCGGTTCAACTTTCGGTGCAAAAAGAAAACCCAGGATAGCGGCCAGAACCCAGCCGGCGATGGCCATGATTTCACGCATAAGACCACGGCCGTAAGCCAATAAGGCCGAGAGTATGATGACAATGGCGACGACGCCGTCAATGATGGTAAAACCTTCCATGGTTTTCTGCCCTTTTCTTGTTCTTATTTATCCGGCGCCGAAAATGTCACCAACAAACTGTGTTAAATCGCCCATCTGTCGCAAGGACATGCCAGTAACCTCTATAGGTTTTCCACCCGATGGCGCAATCGCGGTTGTGAAACCAAGTTTTTGCGCTTCTTTCAACCTATTTTCGGTCTGTGGGCCGGGACGCAGGGCGCCAGATAGGCTGATTTCTCCAAAAACAACGGCACCTTCCGGCAAAGGTGCGTCTTCACGCGCACTTAAAAGGGCGGCTGCCACGGCCAGATCTGCCGCAGGTTCGCTGATCTTCATACCGCCTGCAACGTTCAAATAGACGTCCAACCCCGCAAACGGGATGCCGCACCGCGATTCTAGAACGGCCAAAATCATCGCCAAACGACTGCCATCCCATCCCACAACGGACCGGCGCGGCTGCGAATGTGGGCTAGGGGCCACCAATGCCTGCAATTCAACCAACACGGGGCGTGTGCCTTCGACGCCTGCAAAAACGACCGATCCGGCGCTGGGTGTGCCGCGTTCGCTTAGGAAAAGGGCTGATGGATTTGTGACCTCGGCCAGACCTGATCCCGTCATTTCAAACACGCCGATTTCATCTGCAGGCCCGAAACGGTTCTTGACCGCGCGCAGAATGCGAAACTGGTGGCCGCGCTCTCCTTCGAAATAAAGCACGGTATCAACCATGTGTTCAACAACGCGTGGGCCGGCAATCTGTCCTTCTTTGGTGACATGACCAACCAGAATCACGGACATGCCGTTGCGTTTTGCAAATGTCGTCAGCTCATGTGCCGCGCTACGCACCTGACTGACAGAGCCCGGCGCACTGTCCACCGTGTCAGACCACATGGTCTGGATCGAATCGATGATCACAAGCTGTGGTTTTTCGTTTTCAAGCGTCGTGAGAATGTCACGCAAATTGGTTTCTGATGCCAATTGCACCGGCGCGTCCGTCAACCCAAGGCGCTGGGCGCGCATGCGGACCTGTGCACTGGCTTCTTCGCCTGACACATAGATGGTTTTTAAACCGGAACGTGCAAACTGCGCCGCACCTTGCAGCAAAAGCGTGGATTTTCCGATGCCTGGATCGCCGCCCACCAAAATGGCGGAGGCAGGCACCAAGCCGCCCCCTAAAACCCGATCCAGTTCGTCAATTCCGGATCGCGTGCGCGGCGGCGGGGCTTCTTTGGTGGCGAGATCGGTCAATTGTACCGTGCTGCCGCGCCGTGCGCCCAGGGATTTTCCCGATGGGCCGGACTTTGACAGCCCCTTGTCTTCGACAATGGTGTTCCATTCGCCGCAACCGTCGCACCGCCCGGACCATTTGGTGTAGCTGGACGCGCAAGCAGAGCAGGTGAATGTCGTTGATGATTTGGCCATGGCGCCTTTTGCCTTAAGCAAGGAAGGGGGTCAAAGGCTTATTCGGCTGCTTTTGGTGGTAGTTCCACAACGGTATTGTCCGTGCGCACAATGGTTTCGAGACCAAGTTCCGGCAGCGCCCCACGCAATTCATCCCGCAAACGATCTAATTGTGCGGCAGCGACGCTTTCTTCAAGCTCAATTTCATGAAGCCAGTGTTTCAATTCTGTGCTGACGGCTTTGGCTTCTGCCAGACGCGTGTTGAATTGTTGCACTTCAAACTGTCGTTCTTTCAAGAAGGCCCGCGCCCGCGTGACGCGATCATCTGAATATACTTCTGCAAGTTCTTTCGAAATGTGCGACATTTGTGCTGCAATCTCAAGCACTTCAGGTTCTAAAGACGACAGATCTGGATGATCGCGCAGATAGGCCAAGCGTTCTTTGATGGCGTCAAACTCCGAACTGATCCGAAAAACATCACCCCGATCCGCCGCGTGAACCGCCCCATACGCGCGGGCCACGTCCTGCATGCCAATGGCAAACTGGCGGTGGGAATTTTCCAAAGCCATTATGCGTCTGTTCGAGGGCAGGAAGAAACACAAGGCCACGGCCAACACGGTGGCGGTGATTTGCACATACATGCCGGCATTGTCGACGAATTCACCATTCCAGATTGCGTTGACTTCCAACCAAGGCAACAGCCCAAGGACAGCAAGACCCGTTACAGTAACAAGTGCCAAGGCGGTGAAGGCAAAGCAAGCCAAGGCAACGCGTTGCATTAAAAACTGCACCAGATAAAAAACACCACGCACATGCGTCACGACCGTCTTCCCCCCAGAAGATAATTTCGTAGGCAAACATACGCCGATTAACCATCTTCACGAAGGGGAAAACCAAGAAATCTACACCAACCCGCTAAAACGTGATCATTTTGAAGAAATTTTTAAGGTGATTGTTTCAACTTCCGCGTCAATCCTTTGGTCGCTTTTGCAATTGTTCACTGAGCCAACTGATCAAGATTGAGGCAAGGATGAGCACGGTAAACAAATACAGGCCCCAGGCTGTTTCTATGCGCCCAATCCCGATGCCTTTTGAAAGTGTGATGTAGACCGCGATTAGAAATATGTCGGCCATCGCCAGTTTCCCCATCACGTGGATGGCGGGTAAAGTGCGCGTACTCAGAAGGTCAAAATGCAATAAAGCCAGCAGGATCGTTTTGAGATACGGCGCAAAAAGCGCAAAAACCGTAACGACAAGCGCCAGAAAAACATCGCTGCCCCAAAGCGACTGCAAGCCTGTTACTACACTGATTTCATTCAAACTGAACAGCGGCAGGACACCGGCGCGCATCAGTGGAGCGAACCATGCCACAGGATAAAGCACCAGCAAACTCAGATTGGCACAGCGCAGGAAGGTCAGAACGATGGGGCGTTGCATTGGGTTCAGGCCTTAGACGGGGTCAAAAACGGGTTCATTTGGAGGGGTATGAAAGGTTTTCGGCGTCGAACATGCATCTTTGATACTTTTTAACGTACCGATTCAATAGGGCCCTCGGCACGGCCATGGATAAACTGATCCAGATATGGATCGCCGGCCGCGTCAATGTCTGTCGCAGGACCCGCCCACTGGATAACCCCGTTGTGCAACATCGCCACTGTATCCGCGATGGCGCGCACCGACGTCATGTCGTGGGTGATTGTCATGGTCGTCGCCTTCATTTCCGTCACAATTTCGCGGATAAGATCGTTGATGACACCGGCCATGATCGGGTCCAGACCTGTTGTTGGTTCGTCAAAAAATATGATCTCGGGTTCGGCAGCAATGGCCCGCGCCAGCCCCACGCGTTTTTGCATGCCACCGGACAGCTCTGCCGGTAGACGGTCCGCAACATCAGGGGTAAGCCCGACGCGGCGCAGTTTCTCGATCGCAATGGCGCGGGCTTCGTCTTTGGGTTTTTTCAAGCTGCCCCGCAGCAAACGAAACGCAACATTTTGCCAGACCGGCAAGCTGTCGAACAGCGCAGCCCCTTGAAACAACATTCCGAATTTGGCCAGAAAGGCATCCCTTTCTGTTTTGGTTACATCCTGCCCATCGACAGTGATTGTGCCTTGATCGGGTGTGACCAACCCCAGCACGGACTTGATTGTGATCGATTTGCCGGTGCCGGACCCCCCAATGATCACCATGGATGTGCCGCGTTCGACCTTTAGATCAACACCGCGCAATACATGATTGTTTCCAAAGGATTTATGGACATTTTCAAGTTTGATCATAGCGAGAAAAACACCCCAGTCAGCACAAAGTTGGCTGCAAGAATGAGGATCGCTGCAGCTTCGACTGACCCTTTGGTTGCGCGTCCAACCCCTTGGGCGCCGCGACCGGAGTTCATACCGTAGTAACACCCCATCGTGGCTGCGATAAATCCAAAGACCCCACCTTTGACCAGCGACGATCCAATATCGCGCAGTTCCAGAAAATCGACGGTGTTTCGGATGTAGGCCGCAGGATTGAACCCAAGCGTGCCTGTGGCCACGGCGTAGCCTCCGAAGATGCCGATGATGTCACCGACGGCGACCAGCGCAGGCACTGTCAGCGTGGCGGCAACGACGCGCGGCACAGTCAGATATTGCATGGGATGCGTTGACAGCGTCACCAATGCGTCGATTTGTTCGGTGACTTTCATGGTCGCGATTTCGGCGGCGATAGATGATGTGACCCGTGCGGCAATCATCAATCCCACCAGAACCGGCCCAAGTTCTCGGACCATGCCGATGGCCACAATTTGTGGCACCACGGCTTCTGCGTTAAAACGCGCCCCGCCTGCATAAATTTGCAAGGCCAACGCACCGCCTGTGAACACCGCCGTCAGGCCCACGACGGGCAATGACAGCCAGCCAATATTCAGTAAGGCAACGGCCAGTTCGCGCAGATAAAAGGGGGGGCGCACCATATGGCTTAACGTCGAGAAAGCGAACAAAGTCACGCGCCCGATTGCGCCCAACAGCCCCAAAGCAGAACGTCCTATGCCCGCAAGCCAGATCATTCCGTGTAGGTCCTGTGGTATCTGTGGCCCATTGATGTCAGGATTTCATAACCGATGGTGCCTGCACAAGCTGCCAGATTATCCACGGTTTGGTTTTGTCCCAACAGCTGCAATGTCTGTGACGCGTGGGGTGCATCTGTGATGTCGACTGTGATCATGTCCATAGACACACGGCCAATCACGGGGACTTCGACCTGACCGGCGTACATGGATGCACCGTCCCCGATGGCGCGGATCAAGCCATCGGCATATCCTGCGGCCACGGTTGCAACCAGACTGGGGCGTGTAGCCACCCATGCATTGCCGTACCCAACGCTTTCTCCGATGGCGACCTCGCGGGTCTGGATTACGGGAACATCCAGTGTCACGACGGGCGCTGCATCTGCAAACGGCGCACCGCCATATAGGCCGATCCCGGGGCGGGTCATGTCGAAATGATAATCGGATCCAAGCAGAATTCCGCCTGTGGCAGCCAAGGACCGTGGCGCGTCTATGCCGTCTGTCATTTCGACAAAGCTGCCAAGTTGTTGCGCGTTCATCGGATGGGCAGGGTCATCTGCACAGGCCAGATGAGACATAATCAACGTGGGGTTTTGCGCCAACGCAATATCGCGCAGCGCAGACCATTCGCTTGGTTCCATGCCCAGCCGGTTCATCCCTGTATCAAGCTGCAACCCGAAGGGGGCACCGGGCAGGGCTTCTACGTGGCGTAGCATCTGGTCAACCGAATTGATCATCGGCGTCAGGTCAGCGTCGCGGATCACGTCTGTGTCGCCGGCCATATGCCCTGAAAACACATTGATTGTCGGACCGGGGCCAAGGGCTGTGCGCAAAATGGCACCTTCTTCGGCGGCTGCGACAAAGAAGGTGCGTGCACCGGCTTTGGCCAAAGCGCGTCCGACCGACGGCGCACCCAATCCATATCCGTTGGCTTTGACCACGGCGGCGGTGTCGACCTCTGTCATAGCGTCCAGCGACGTCCAATTGGCGACCAAAGCGCCCAGATCAATTGTTAAATGTGCAGTGCTCATGACCTGCGTTGTGACATGTGTGGATTTGCGGTCAAGTGGATTTAAGCTTGCACCTAAGCGCTCAAAGTCAGAATTCCTGATCGTCGCCTTGGTTCAGGTATTGGGGGGCCAGATTTCCAAACCGGGTAAAGCGGCCTTCAAACGACAAATCAACGGTGCCGATTGGACCGTGACGCTGTTTGCCAATCACAACTTCGGCGCGGCCGTGTAGGCGCTCCATTTCTTCTTGCCAAGCTGCCATGGCTTCAAGATCGTGATCGCCGGGTTTCTCGCGTTCTTTGTAATATTCTTCGCGGAACACAAACATGACCACATCCGCATCCTGTTCGATAGAGCCGGATTCACGCAAATCCGAAAGCTGCGGGCGTTTGTCTTCGCGGTTTTCGACCTGACGCGACAGCTGGGACAGTGCGATCACTGGGATGTCCAGTTCCTTGGCGATGGCCTTTAGACCCATCGTGATTTCGGAAATCTCGTTCACACGGTTTTCCGACCGACCCGTGCCGCGCACAAGCTGAAGATAGTCGATGATCAGCAAATCAAGACCGTGGGTCCGCTTCAGACGCCGTGCACGTGCTGCCAATTGGCTGATCGGCAAAGCAGGGGTGTCATCAATGAACAGCGGGCAGGCCTCTAGTGCTTTTGCCGCGTCCACGAAACGCCGGAATTCGCCTTCAGTCATGTCGCCTGACCGAATTTGTTGGCTGGGGATTTCTGAGGCTTCGGACAGGATACGGGCAGCAAGCTGTTCGGCGCTCATTTCCAGTGAATAAAAGCCCACGACACCGCCGTCTACCGCACCTTCCGTGCCATCTGCCGTCAGTCCGCGCCGATAGGCTTTGGCGACATTAAAAGCAATGTTGGTGGCCAGAGAGGTTTTGCCCATGGATGGGCGTCCGGCCAGGATCAGCAAGTCGGAGCGGTGCAACCCGCCCAGCTTTTTGTCCATGTCGATCAGGCCAGTTGAGACACCCGACAAGCCACCATCACGTTGGTAAGCTGCGTTTGCAACATTCACTGCGTCCGTTACGGCCTTGAGAAAGCTTTGAAATCCGCTTTCCACCTGGCCTTGCTCTGCCAGCTTGTACAGGTGTTGTTCAGCCTCCACGATCTGTTCGCGTGGCTCGGATGCGACGTCAATTCGCGCCGCTTTCGCTGAAATATCGCGCCCTAACAGGATCAGATCGCGGCGGGTGGACAGATCATAGATCATCTGGGCGTAGTCGCGCACCGCGTAAGATGAAATCGCAGCCCCCGCAAGGCGGGCCAGATAGGCGGGACCGCCAAGTTGTTTCAGGCCTTCGTCGTCTTCCATAAAGGACTTCAACGTCACGGGGCTGGCCAAATTGTTTTTGGCAATCCGCGCCGCAGCGATGTCAAAAATCCGCGCGTGCACGGGTTCATAAAAGTGTTTTGGCCCGATGATCGACGCCGCGCGGTCATAGACGTCGTTGTTGGTCAGAATTGCACCTAGAAGCTGTTGTTCAGCTTCGATGGAATGGGGCATGGTTTCGGCCGCTTCAACCTGCGGACTGTCACCGGAAAAACTGCTGATTTCGTTCATGTGCCCCACCTTTTTTGATCGCCTTCCCCCCGGAACGCGTTGTTGCACCTTCTACAATCACGCCCGCGTGGGGCGCAAATTGTATAACCTGTGGATAAGTGAACGCTTACAGGATGTAGGGGGTAAATGCACGCATTACCCCTAGATGCAGCGAAAATAATCTATTTTTTGTTGGCGTCTTGCCATTCACGAGGGTTGTTCAAAAAGGCTTCCACTCCCGTAATGGTGGCGTCGTCAAAAGCGCCAGAAGCTTTGGCCTCTGCCAGAACGTCCCACCATGTGCAAAGGTAGTGCAGGCCAACCCCATGATCGCCAAGCGTCTTTTCGGTTTCGGGGAAGATACCATAGTAGAAAATCACCGCTGTGTGCGCACAGGTTGCTCCGGTGTCGCGAATCGCATCGACAAATGACAGTTTTGAACCACCGTCCGTGGTCAGGTCTTCGACCAACAAGACCCGTTCACCTTCGGACATTGCCCCTTCGATGCGGGCATTGCGACCGTAGCCTTTGGGCTTTTTGCGCACATATGTCATTGGCAGAGCCATGCGTTCCGCGACCATTGCCGCAAACGGAATCCCTGCAGTTTCGCCACCGGCAATGTTATCGAACGCTTCAAAACCTGCGTTGCGCATCACTGTTACCGTCAAAAAATCCATCAATGTGCTACGGATTCGTGGATAGCTGATCAATTTGCGGCAATCGATGTACGTTGGGCTGGGCAGGCCCGACGCCAATGTAAACGGGTCTTCGGTGTTGAAATGTACCGCTTTGATTTCTAGCAACATACGTGCCGTCAGGCGGGCCATTTCTTGCGCTGTGGGGTAGCTGGTGGGGATCATCAGAGAAACTTTCGTATGGTGCGCCGGTTGGAGCCTCCGGCGGAGGTTTATTTTGCGAGATGAAGCAGGATCAGGTCACACGCCAATGGAGCGGGTAGCCGGGATCAAAGACTGTGACCGGGCCTTCGTCGGTGTCCACGTGGCCCGGATAGGCAATAACGTCGCCTTTTGTCAGCGTGATTGTGTCTGTATTTGCTGGCAGCCCGTAGAACGCAGGGCCGTGCAAGCTGGCGAAGCCTTCCAGATGTCCCAGCTTGTCTTCTTCTTCAAAGACCTGTGCCAGAATTGACATCGTATTTGGCGCAGTGAAACAGCCTGCGCAGCCGCATGGCAGCAACTTGTTGGCGTCGGTGTGTGGTGCGCTGTCTGTCCCAAGAAAGAAGCGCATTTCACCTGATGTCGCAGCGTCGCGCAGTGCCAGACGGTGTTCTTCGCGTTTGGCCACAGGCAAGCAGTAGTAGTGCGGCTTGATTCCACCTGCCAGAATGTGATTGCGATTGATCACCAAATGGTGGGTTGTGATTGTCGCACCAAGGTTTGGCCCTTGGGCGCGGGCATAATCGACTGCGTTTTTTGTTGTGATGTGTTCCATCACAACTTTCAGGTCCGGCGTTGCTTTGCGGATCGGATCCAAAACGCGGTCGATAAAGACGGCTTCGCGGTCGAAAATGTCGATGTCATGATCTGTTACTTCGCCGTGCACACACAAAGGCAAGCCGATTTCTGCCATCTTTTCCAGTGTGGGGCGCACATTTTCAAAACGGCTGACCCCGGAAGCGGAATTGGTTGTGGCGCCTGCCGGGTAAAGTTTGACAGCATTGATCAGACCGGATGCATAGGCCGCGGCCACATCTCCGGGATCGGTGTCTTCGGTCAGATACAGCGTCATCAGGGGGGTGAAGGCGCTGCCTTTTGGCAAAGCTGCCAAAATCCTGTCCTTGTATGCAGCGGCTTGCGCGCCTGTGACAACTGGCGGCACGAGGTTTGGCATGATTATCGCACGGCCAAAATGTGCGGCGGTATGGGGCAAAACGGCTTGCATCATCGCGCCATCGCGCAGATGCAAATGCCAATCATCGGGGCGACGAAGCGTAAGCGTTTGTGTCATGGTGGCGCGTTAGCACGGCAACTGTGCTGAGGCCAGAGCTTTACGCTTGTGGCGATGTGTCTGCGGCATCGTCATGAGCGCTATTTTGGGGGGGCGTCCAGTTCCGCCAAACGCCGCGCAAATCGGGGCGCTTTGGTTCGAGACGTCACATTCTTGCAAATCATACGCGTCAATGCGAACCGTTCGTCGCGATCGGTGACTGCCATTAACGTACGTAGATATCCACGGTTGTCCCGCCGTGCGCGGTACATTTTTGCAAAGCTTTCTGTGTCCAGCTTGCCTGCGTTCGCTTTGGAAATGACCTGAAACAGAATGTTCATTTCCATCATTTGGCTTTGCAAAGCTGCCCCCATAAAACGCATCCGGAATTTGGATACGTTCGGGCGGGTGAACAGCGCCGCATGCATCGCATCCAGCGGGTCGTTGGAATCGTAGAACACAAATGCAGCGTCGGCCGCATCCAGCATATCGGGGGCGTAACCGTAACGGTTTGTAAAGCTCACGCGGCGATGGTCTGTAAAGCGGTCGTCCCATTCGGTGACGCGGGGGTCCAAAGTGGCTTGCGGTTGTATCGCCACAACACGCGCCCCCGGGGAGGCCACAGAAAACGCGGAAGCCGCATAACCACAAGGGCCCGCGCCGTAAAAAATCACCTGTGAGAAGTCGTCGAAAAAACCGTCGTCGATCAATGCATCAAAGTGACCGTAGACCTTTCCGTCGCGGAACCATGTGTCGCCATCGCTGACCAGGCACAAATGCGACCACCCCATGCTGGCAACCATATCCCAGCCCAAAGGCAGGGCGTTTTCACGCAAGCCACGGATGCCTTGTACCGTCTCAAAAGTCACCAGCAACGTATCGCTTTTTTGTACAAAGGCTGCGAAATGCTTGCGCCCTAACGCTTTGAAGTAGCCGTGTTCATTGGTAATTTCTGCAATACGCGTGACCCATGGACCTTTGGCCAGATCACCCAAAGGTGTCTCGAATGTTTGGGCATGGTCTTCCATGTGCGTCACGTCCTCAATCACAAAATCTCCCCTTTTGATGGGGATGGTTGCAATCAAGTTAGGCGTCGATTGGGGCATAAATTGGAACAATTTGTGCCAATTGCGGGCCATTTGCCGGTTACATGCGCTGTCGTATTTTAACTATTTTTGTTTCGCTTTGCGGGCCGCATTGGCAAAACCTACCATGAAACGGGCCGCCGATTTATTCACGGGCCGCGTCGGGGCCGCCATCAGCAAACGTCCGAACAAGGCGCGAAACGGTTCTTTCAACATCAGTTCTTCAAAGCGTTTGTGGCGCCACTGAACCGCTTTATTGTGCAGCGCGTCCAGCTTTTTGTCGCCTCGCAATTCCTGAACAACCTGAGCGCGTTTGGGCATGATCCGGGAAATGCTTGTGTCTGTGTCGGTGTTGAAATTCCTCTCGACCCAGTAATCGAGCCCCAGAATATCATCGGAATGCACCGCACGCCCCCGATCGGCTTTCACCACATAGCTTTCAAGAGCGCCCAAAGGATAATGGTTCAGCTGTGCCAAAGCATAATTTGATTGCCCGAAGTTTGAAAAAATGCGTTTGGTCTTGAACTGGTCTGGCAGGGCACGGCCTTCGCAATCGTACCAATGTGCCTGCGCCAGTTTCTTTTCATCGAGATTGCGGGGGCGGTGTACACCGACCTTTCGGTAGGTGCCGTTGTTGGCGTAAAGCGTTTTGAACATCGACGCCCGCCATGGCCATTGCAAAACCGCTGGGGCGCATTTGGTAAACTGATCCAGAACGGGCATGTCTTTGAAGCGGACAACGTCGCTGTTCCCGAACAAGCGCCAAGTAAGCGTTATGGCCGTCGCGTCTGGTAGTGCAGACAACAACGCGGGCAGAGTGCCATCACCGACGTGAATGTTGACGAATTCATCCACATCCAGTGGAAGTATCCAATCTGCTTGTTTGACGATGTCCAATTTATCGGCTTGCTTCAGCGCCGTGAACTGGATGCCGCCTTTGTCATAGGGGCCATCGTTGCGGATATGCGTGATCTGCCCCATATTGTGCAACCGGTCCAAAATGGCGTCGGTGCCATCTTGGCAATCGTTTGAGAAGACAAGAAAATCCGTAAACCCGACAGCCCGATGATGGGCCAACCATTCCAGCAGAAAGGCGCCTTCATTACGGACAGTCAAGATGGCAAGGAATTTCAATGGCTTGCCTTGGGGAATTGACCCGTCATCAGCTTTCCATATCCAGCGCCAACGCATAGGCCACGCGTTCTGTTTCGTTCAGTTTCACCTTGAGCGCTTGCTGGTAGAGGTCTTCGAATTCGGGCATGCCGTGCAATTCTTCCGCCTTGGCAAGATGCCATTCTAGACCCGTTTTATGCCATTTTCGCAAGTGCGGATCAGACATCAGACGATCATATTCGGCGCGGGTGCGCGGTACGTTTCGCTTGATCGTAATGTCGCGGAAGTCGGACCAATCCATGCGAATCCAGTAGTTGATGCCAATGGACCGATCGACATGCAACGCCCGTCCGCGCTGACGCTTGATTAGAAAGCTTTCGGCAGAGCGAAGCGCGTAGTGGTTCAGTTGAATCAGGTCGTACCCAATGGATTTCTTGGAATTCCGCCACCCGCTTTCGGCGGCCTCTTTGGTCATGTCTTGACCGGACCCATTCACCCATTTCACTTTATTTTTATAGCTGTCGTCCAGTTTGTTTGGGCGGTGACAGCTGATTTTTTCATAGGCTCCGATGTTTTTGAACATGGTTTTGAAGCCCCAGACCGTGTGTGGTTTTGGACAAAACTTCGGGGCGCATGTGTCGAATTGATCAATCACCAGATCATCGTTCAACCGCGTGACACCGTTGTGCCCGAACAAGCGCCAAGTCATCGCAACATTTGTCGCATCCGGGACGCGTTCAAAGAAATCGGCCAGTGTTCCGTTGCCACAGCGCACGTTCATGAATTCATCCACATCAATGTGAATGATCCATTCCGCATTCTTGATCACAGGTTCTTTCAGGGACTGGTTCAGGGCATATTGCTGGGGCGAATTGCCTTTCCAGTTGTCGTTGTTGCGATGTTGGATCACGCCCATGTCCTGCAAGCGGTCCAGCAATTCAGACGTGCCATCAGAACAGTCATTTGTGTAAATCAGAAAGTTATCGACGCCCATCGCGCGGTGATAGGCGATCCATTCCACGATGTAGGGCGTTTCGTTTTTCATGCAGCCCACAATGACGTTGCCGGAATTGTTTTTGGGCAAATCCCGAGGAGGCACAGGGGTGTAAGCCGCCGCCAACTCTTCTTCGTTTACAGCCCCCATTTTGTTGTGCGGCGCGAAAGACGATGTGCGCAGCTTTTCAAAGTTTTGCACAGCCAGCGGGGGCATCAATTTGCGCGCCGTGGCACTTAAACCGTCTTTGGGGGCTGTATCGTCGGTGACTGGCGCGGGCGCAGAACTGCCATTGATGCGGGCCAAATCTGCGGCTTTGGTTTTGCGTTCTTCTTTGGTGGCTTTGTCGATGCGCCACATAAAGCCCAAAAGATATTGAGAGGCGCGAAACCCGAACATTGGATCGGCTTCGATCCATGTGGTTTTTGCGCGGGGCTTTTTGAAGGTTGCCGTGGTTAACCCTTTGTGTGCTTTGGTTAATTTCGCGTTGTTGGCGGTAAAGGTTTTTGAGATGTCGCCAAGGGACGCCACATCAATTGCATCGCCGTCTACTTTGATTTCGTTGACAAAACCGCGCCATAACTGGCGGGGTAAAATACGCTTTTTGGACGCGAGAACCTTTAAGATCAACGCATTCAATTGCCGTCCACGGGCCAACCATGCCGCTGATGGCAGTGGCGATACATTGCTGGCCGCAGCTTTGCCGATTGCGGCTTTGATCCCGAACATATCGCGCAGCTCGTCCGTGACGGTTTGGGCTGCAAATGCTTCGGCATCAAATCCGCGCAATGCGACAGAACCGGTGCCGAACACTTCTTCCCAGAACGTGACAAGGCGCGCGTAATCCAGCCAAAAGGGGGCCCCTTGATTTTCTTCAAACACACCGGCTTGCGGATCGATTTTAGGATGCGATGCAATGCAGTCATCCCACCACGTTTTTGTGCCTGCCAGATCAAGTTCCTGCGTCAAGGACACGCCACGGCCTTCAAGGATTTGTTCGTGGTAATGGCGCGTCAGCACAGCGGCCTGTTCGTCAACATGGGCAATGATGCGAATGTCATCTGAAAGAGGGGCCAACAGTGCCTTAAGGCGGTGCAATTCAGTTGCCCGCGACAGGCAAGCGCCCAGTTGCGAGGCAGAAAGGATCAGATCAGTCGGCTGATGTTGCGCGACTTCCTTGGCCAAATCACCAGCTAGGGCATCATGCAGCACTTTTTGTTTGTCAGCAGTGATGTAGCCGCGATTGTAGCGTAGCGGATCAACATGATCGGCGTCGGTCACAGCCATAAACAAGCGGGTGTGGTTTTTGTTGCCGGGGCTGCGTGCAAACAGAACGCCTT
Source organism: Ascidiaceihabitans sp. (assembly GCF_039986515.1). NCBI lineage: Bacteria > Pseudomonadati > Pseudomonadota > Alphaproteobacteria > Rhodobacterales > Paracoccaceae > Ascidiaceihabitans > Ascidiaceihabitans sp. The sequence goes on from NZ_JBDWQO010000007.1 coordinate 285,513, forward strand.
TGGAAATCAACTGGTCGCGTTTGTCGGCCAGAACGTCTTGCAGCCGGTCTGCGCCGACATGTTCCAAACCGATGTGCAAATGGATGCGCATTACGCTACCTCATTGTTTGTATTTAGGTTTTCCGGATTGGCATTGGCGCGGCCCCACCATGTGATCGGCACGCCAACAAAACCGCTCAAAAGATCGGTCACATTGGGGTCGGTCACTTCGTATTCCAGAAAATCATCATCATCGTTAAAATATGCTCGCAGTGTCGCGTAATGGGCGTCGATCCATTGAACACGCTCTTTCGATGTTTCGCCGTAGCCTTTGGGCAAACCGGGAATGTTGCTTTCCGGCAAGCGCACAGTGCCCAGATTGGACCACGCCAGCATAGATTGCGACACATCCCAGCTGTCGCGATTGGAGGCCACGAACTTGACGCCGGGATTGGTTTCGCGCAGCGCCTCGATCAGCCCGAAATCCATTTGCGGCCAGATTGATTTGCCCTCGGATAGGGTGCTCATTTCTGCAACGGCATCAAAACCATAAAGCAACGCGGCGGGGTTTCCGGATTCGTAGTACCCGCGATACAGCAATTCTGCGACAAACTGGTGGTGTATGGCGCGGTTGTTGGTTTGCTTCGGTTTGATACGGTGATCCGCCACATGCATGCCCGCGCGGCGCAAAGCACGCGCCAAAGTCGTGGTGCCGGTTTTTGGCAAGCCAAGGTTGACCACGCTCAAGCTCATGACGCTATGTCCAGGGGCAGGCCCAACGCGACAAGCATTTCTTCTTCTTGAGGCGGCAATTTCGATGCGCTGCGCAACTGCTTTTGCATATCCTGATAGGCGGGTTGTGCCAAAAGCTCGTCGCGTTTTGCACGGTGCAAAGCCACTGCATCTTCATGCAAACGCTTGATTGTTTCATCTGCCATCAACGCAGCCATTTCTGATGCCAGATCAGGAAGGTAGCGTGAAATTGACGTGTCTTCCCATGCGGGATCATTGCGTTCGCGCCAATAGGTATCGTCAAACGCGCGGTTCTCGCGGTTGACATCGCCACGGTCATTTTTGACCAGATAACTGTCCAAACTGCGCAGGGCGTAATGGTTCAAAGTTGCAAAATTCCGTGCGCCAGCGGCGGGAAATTTGCGAATACGCCGTGGATTGGCCGCAACCAAAAAACGGTGCGGCACAGGTCTGCCCGATCCGTCTGTCCAGCTAGGGCGTTTTTTGGGGGGCAGTTTGCCTTTAAAGAATGGACGGTGTGCACCGTAGTAGTGCAGGGGAAAATCGTGCCGGGTCAACGACTTCACTTCGATCGCGGCTTCTCCGCACCACAGATCAGGATTGTGGCACCGGGTGAATTGTTCAATGACAGGACGGTCTTCGAATGTATCCACATCATCGTTGGCAAAAAACTGGAAGGTCAGGCTGATGGCTTGTGGATCCCCGCAGGCGTCGATCAGCGCGGGAATTGTGTGATCACCCACATGAATGTTTAGAAATTCGTCAACATCTGCGACCCAAACCCAATCCGCATTGATGACGACGTCTTGTTTGCGTGCGTCTTTCAAGGCTTCCATCTGATAATTGCGCCCCTCTGCGGGGTTGGGCAGGTGTTGCACCAAACCCTTGGCCGCAAGCGCATCCAGCAAATGGTCTGTGCCATCTGTGCAATCGTTTGAATAGAAAAGGAAATCGGTTACGCCAAGAACGCGGTGAAACGCGATCCATTCCAGCAAAAACGGGCCTTCGTTTTTAACACAGGTGACTGCGGTTATGCGCATATCTGGCATAGCCCCGCGCATAAAATGTGTGCGTGCATCGTTTCTTCCGCCTCTTGGGTCACAGCCTTATGGCTTACGGACCTCTTTTATTCGCTTAATAGCATGCCAGTTTCTGCGAATCAGGTCAATCTTTCCGAAACCACGACTTTATGCGCCCTTGACCGCGCACCTTTGCAATGCACTTGATACGCGCAAGGGGAGACCACGTATGACCGAAATTTCATCCATCGATGCGGTGCAAAAAATGTTGGCGGATCAAGGCTATGTCTGTAGTCGGGCGTTGGGCACAGTTGTGTTCTTGTCGCTGCGTCTGGGGCGGCCTTTGTTCTTGGAAGGCGAGGCTGGTGTTGGAAAGACCGAAATCGCCAAGGCGCTGGCCGCGTCTTTGGGCCGCAAATTGATCCGCTTGCAATGCTACGAAGGGTTGGACGCATCCAGCGCGGTGTATGAATGGAATTTTCCAGCTCAAATGGTTGCGATACGGGCTGCAGAGGCATCAGGCGGGTCGGACAAAAAGGCGCTGCAAACCGAACTTTTCAGCGACGACTACTTGATCGAACGCCCGTTGCTGGAAGCGATGCGGCCCAATGAAAACGGCCCGCCGGTTTTGCTGATTGACGAACTTGACCGCACCGATGAACCCTTTGAGGCGTTTTTGCTAGAGGCGCTGAGCGATTTTCAGGTGACCATCCCCGAAATGGGCACAATCAAAGCACCGGAACCCCCCATTGTGGTTGTCACGTCCAATCGCACCCGCGAAGTCCATGACGCGTTGAAGCGACGGTGTTTGTATCATTGGGTGGACTACCCGAATTTCGAACGCGAAATGGAAATTTTGACAGCACGTGCACCGGAAGCTGCCGAAAGCCTAAGTCGCGAAGTGGTTGCTTTCGTGCAGAAATTGCGCACAGAGGACTTGTTCAAAAAGCCCGGCGTTGCAGAAACCATCGACTGGGCCAAATGCCTGCTGGCTTTGGATGTCATAACCCTAAGTCCGGAAGTCATCGCCGACACGTTGGGCGCCATCCTGAAGTATCAAGACGACATTGCAAAGCTACACGGATCAGAAGCCAAGCGTATTCTGGATCAGGCCAAAGCGACAATGGAACCTGTCTAGCTGTGGTCGAACACATACCTCTTGAATTGCCGGATGATCCGAAACTGGCCGGCAACATCACCCACTTTGCACGGGCGCTGCGGCGTGGTGGTCTGCCGATTGGACCGGGGCGGGTGATTGATGCTATTCGTGCGGTGGAAGCTGCCGGGTTTACCGAAAAGCAGGATTTTTATTGGACGTTGCACGCGTGTTTTGTCAACAGGCCAGAACATCGTGCCGTCTTTGCCCAGATTTTTCGCCTGTATTGGCGCGACCCGCGGTATCTGGAACATATGATGGCTGCGATGTTGCCTGCCGTGCGTGGTGTGCAAGAAGACCGAAGCGCTCAGGCCGCTGAAAAGCGGGCCGCCGAGGCTTTGCTGGACGGCGCAGAGGCGCCTGTGGATCAGCCTGAACAACCCAAAGGCGAAGACGGATCAGAGCTTGAGATCGACGCCTCCCTCACCATGAGCGCTGAGGAACGTTTGCGCAGTCTTGATTTTGAACAGATGAGCACAGCTGAAATGGCCGCCGCCAAGCGCATGTTGTCGCGCATGAAACTGCCTGTGCAGCCGATCCCTTCGCGCCGCTCAAAGCCCGCGCATCAGGGTCGTGTCGATGCGGCCAAGACCCTGCGCGCCGCGATGCGTCGGGGGGGCGAATTGCACAAGATTGAACGCAAAGCGCCGCGCTTGCGCTGGCCGAATTTGGTTGTTTTGTGCGATATTTCAGGCTCCATGAGCCAATATTCCCGTGTGGTTTTGCATTTTTTGCATGCGGTTTCAAATGCCAAAGGGGCGGGGTGGGCTAAGGTGCATGCGTTCACCTTTGGCACGCAATTGACCAATATCACCCGCCACTTGGGGCAACGCGATGTGGATGCGGCCCTTGCGGCTGCAGGGGCGGAAGCGCAAGATTGGGAAGGCGGGACGCGCATCGGGCAATGTCTTGAGACGTTCAACCGCGATTGGTCGCGGCGTGTGATGGGGCAGGGCGCGGTTGTGTTGGTCATCACCGACGGGTTGGATCGCGACGATCCCGATGCATTGGCCAAGCAGATGCAACGCCTTCAGCTGTCGTCCAAGCGCTTGATATGGTTGAACCCTTTGTTGCGTTGGGACGGGTTTGCGCCCAAGGCCCGCGGGATTGCCGCGATGCTGCCCCATGTGGACAGCTTTCGCGCAGGCCATTCGATTGCATCGCTGGAGGAACTCGCAGAGGTGATTTCCCGCCCGGATGATGTGGGCGAGAAAGCGCGTCTTATGGCCGGGCTTTAGGCGACTGCAGCCGCAAAGCTGCTGCGGTAGATGTCAGACAATTCTGCCAAAGTAGCGCTGCTTGTGTTGCTGAACCAGACGTCTTCTGATGTGAATTTGCCAACGGACTGGATCGCAATGCCGGCCTGTCCAGCCGCCAACATCAGCCCCTCTGCCTGATCAAAGTTACAGGCAATCAGGTAACGTCCTTGGTCCTCACCAAACAATGTGGGCGTGTCGTCGCTGTCCAGCCAAACACCGACGCCTGCCGCTTCAGCCAGTTCAAACGCAGCCAGAGCAAGGCCGCCATCTGACAAGTCCGTGCAGGCCGTAATCAACGCACGGTTGTCGCGGATAAAGTCGCCGTGTTTCTTCTCGGCTGCCAAATCAACCGCCGGGGCGTCGCCTTCAACGCGGTTGAAGACCTCGGCCAACAAAGCTGATTGTCCCAGATGACCTGTGGTTTCGCCGACCACCAATGCCACATGACCATCGCGCACGTCGCAGCCGATAATTTCGTCAGTGTGTTTCAACAAACCAACCGCGCCGATGGTAGGTGTTGGCAGGATCGCGGTGCCGTCTGTCTCGTTGTAAAGGGACACATTGCCCGACACGATCGGCATATCCAGCGCTTTAACCGCTTCGCCTATGCCTTTGATAGCACCCACAAATTGGCCCATGATTTCCGGCTTTTCAGGATTGCCAAAGTTCATGTTGTCGGTGGTCGCCAGCGGCACAGCACCCACGGCTGTCAAATTGCGATAGGCTTCGGCCACGGCTTGTTTGCCGCCCTCAACGGGGTTTGCCTTCACGTAGCGCGGTGTCACGTCTGACGTGAAAGCCAGCGCCTTGTCGGTGCCGTGAATGCGAATAATGCCCGACCCGATGTTCGGGGTGCGGGCGCTGTCTGCCATCACCATCGTGTCGTATTGTTCATACACCCACTGTTTTGCCGCGTAGTTTGGCGACGAAATCAACGCTTTCAACCCGTCGATGGGGTCGATGCTGGGCACGTCTGCCAATTCTTCCGCCGCAGGTGTTTCAACCCATGGGCGATCATATTCGGGGGCAGTGCCCGCCAGCGTCTTCAGCGGCAGGTCGGCTTTGGTTTCGCCATTGTGCACGATATGGAAACGATCTTCGGCGATTGTTTCACCAACGATGGCAAAATCGAGGTCCCATTTGTCGAAAACGGCTTTCGCTTCGGCCTCCAGTTCCGGTTTCAGAACCATCAACATACGTTCTTGGCTTTCCGACAGCATCATTTCGTACGCTGTCATCGCCTCTTCGCGCACAGGCACGTTTTCAAGATGCAAACGGACGCCAAGATTGCCTTTGTCGCCCATTTCAACTGCGGAACAGGTCAGGCCAGCGGCGCCCATATCCTGGATCGAGATCACGGCGCCAGTTTGCATCAACTCAAGCGTCGCTTCCATCAGGCGTTTTTCGGTGAAGGGATCGCCGACCTGAACGGTGGGGCGTTTTTCTTCAATCGTGTCGTCAAATTCGGCGGAGGCCATCGTGGCACCACCGACACCGTCGCGGCCCGTTTTTGCGCCAAGATAAACAACGGGCATGCCAATGCCAGAGGCGGCCGAATAGAAAATCTTGTCGGCGTCCGCCAAACCTGCGGCAAAAGCGTTCACAAGGCAGTTGCCGTTGTAGGCCGGGTCAAAGCGCACTTCGCCGCCCGCGCATGGCACGCCGAAACAGTTGCCGTAACCACCAACGCCCGCAACAACGCCGTTCACAAGCTGTTTGGTTTTGTGGTGGCCGGGTTCGCCAAAGCTTAACGAGTTCATCGATGCAATAGGACGTGCGCCCATGGTGAACACATCGCGCAGGATGCCGCCGACGCCTGTGGCCGCCCCTTGGTAGGGTTCGATATAGGAGGGGTGGTTGTGGCTTTCCATTTTGAAAACAACGGCTTGCCCGTCACCAATATCAACCACGCCGGCGTTTTCACCAGGGCCGCAGATCACCTGAGGGCCTTCGGTGGGCAGGGTGCGCAGCCACTTCTTGGAGGATTTGTAGGAACAGTGTTCGTTCCACATCGCGGAAAAAATGCCAAGTTCGGTGAACGTCGGCTCGCGTCCCACGATCTCGAGGATGCGGTCGTATTCATCAGGGCTAAGCCCGTGGCTGGCAATGAGATCTGGTGTGATTGCTGGCTCTGTCATGTGCCTGATGTCCCCCGAATGGCAATGCGTTGCTGTCTCTTACATGCACCTGCGCGTGGGGGGAAGGGGCTGCGGGTGGACAAGGGCGAACCTGCGAAAAACCGGGCCATGCAACGATGCGCACGACCCGGTGTGATGGCCGATGGTTTGCGGGGTCTTAGAAGATTGTGACGTCCACGCGGTCCGCGCTGCCTTGCACGCCCGACGCTTTCACTTTTGCCAACAGCTCGTTGTATGCGGTGTTCAGCACAATGGCGTTGCCTGCCAATACGATGTTGTCGGGCTGGATCGCCATGACCATGCGGTCGGCGCCAACGACGGACTTGTCGAACACGTCAATCACCAGTTCTGGATTGCCTTGGGCGTTGTAATCAATTTCCTCGATCACACCGATCTGTTCGCCTTCATTGGTTTTCAGCATCTCGCCCTTTGCGTTTTCCAGCGCGATGATGTTCTTCGTCTCCAGACCACTGGATTGCACGTCGGAAGCGGCGTCTCCGGTAGAGATTGCAGGCGAATTGGTGTCGTATTCTTTCTGCGTCGACGCCACAGTGGTCGCATTGTCTGTTTCAGCTTCGTTGTATCCGGCCAATGCGCCTGTGTCGGAAGCTGTGGTCAGGGTCAGAAATACATTGCGTTTCACGGTTGTCTCCTTTTGCTCTGCGGCGTGTGTGCCGCTGTCTGGGGAAACAACGTGAAGATCATAGGAATCGTTCCAAAAACTTTCTAATTGGATTCGGTGTGCAAGTTAAGTAATTGACTTTAATTTAAAAATTAACGTTGATCACCTGCACCGCCGGGTGTGGTGTCTTGGGCCGCTTGTGTGGCGGCCGCGGAAATTGCAGCTTTGTCTTCCTCTGTCAGATCGCCATTGTCCATGGATGGCAGTGCAACGCGTACTTCGCGGCGTGCAAATTCGATCCCGTTGGACGCGAACGCCGCGTTCACACGGTTGAAGATCTCTTTTCGGATCATGAATTGTGTGCCGGGTTTGCACATGAATTTGCCCCGGATCACCATACCGACATCATCAATTTCCAAGACGCCTTGGGATTTGAAGGGGGCAAGGAAATCATCTTTGAATTCTTCCACGGCAAGCAGATCCTGACCGATTTTCTTGAAGATTTTTTTCACTTTGTTGGGATCGCTGTCGAAGGGCACAGTGAAGCGTAGTTTCATGATCACCCAATCGCGGCTGAAATTGGTGATCTTGGGGATTTCACCGTAGGGGATCGTGTGCACGGGTCCCTTGTGGTGGCGCAGTTGCATGGACCGGATCGAGATTTTCTCGACCGTGCCCATGGTGCCCTCGACCTCGACATACTCTCCGGTTCGAAACGCATCGTCGACCAGAAAGAAAATACCGGATACGACGTCTGTCACCAGCTTTTGTGCCCCAAACCCGATCGCCAAGCCCACAATCCCGGCCCCTGCCAGCAAGGGTGTTGTGTCAACGCCGACGTTGGATAGGCCAAGTAGCAAAAACACCACCACGATTGTGGCCTGACATACCGCCAAAATCAGTGGAAGCACTGTGGACAACCTTGATCCACCCGCACCGCCACCATCTCCGCCGATCTCTTGGCTTTCAGGGTCGAAGCCCGATGCAGTCTGTTCCGCGGCCAGTTTGCGGTTGATGTAAAGTGAGACAACCTCGTAGATCAGATATCCGATCGACATGATGATCAGGAATTCCATCAGTTTGGCGGCCAGTTGTGGCCCAACGCCTGCTGAGGCCACGTTTTCCGGGCTCATGCCCCAGAAACCAGCAATAGAGATGATCACCAATCCAAAAACGACAACACGTCCGATGCGCACATAAGACCTTTTGGCCGAGGCATGGGCGCGTTCTGCCACAGCCCCTTCGCCAGTCATGGGGGGCGCGAAATGGCGGACAAGTCCACGGATCATCGTATCCATAGCAGGTGCAAACATCAGCAACATCATCGTTTTGTAGTGGGGTTGCGACCGCAGCAATTCGAAATTTTCGTAGCTGACAACGATGTTGATAACCCACCATACAGCAAACACCACAAAGATAGCGAAATAGGGATAGGCCCGTGCGATCCTGTTTTCCATGACACTGACGTCGGGATCAAATCCGCGCATCATGGATTGCATGCTGCTACGGTAGCGCCAAAGGACAACAATCAGATAAATATGAAGCGACAGGTTCAACCAGAACCCAAGCCGTGTTTCCCCCATGGGCACGCCGTGCAATTCGTTAAACGCGATAATTGCACCAGAGAACCCAAGCATGAACGCGATCCAAAACTGGTGAAAACACGCAGAGCGCGCCGATTTTGTATCGACATTCAGCAGTCTGTATTCTGGGTTCATGGGGGCAAACAAGAAAAAGCCAATGGCAAGCATAAAGCGGGGGAACCCGATCAGATAGAGCCCGACAATGGCCACGATCGGCATAATGTCTTCGGGCAAAATCGTCAGGCCAACGGCACGTGACACGCCCACAAAGATCAGGACTGCCACGACCTGTGTTGTCAGCCGCTGCACCAGCAACTGAATTGTCTCGCGCAGTTGCATGTTGTCGGGGTCTGCTGGGGGTAAAATGCGCCAGTTCTGCGTCAACCTGCGAAAAAACAATTCAGCAATGATACCGGACCCGTACACCAACGCCATGTACCCCAACAGTTTCAGCAATCCGCCAAAGCCGCCTAGACGGTCATTGTAAAACGTCGAAAATGCCTTTGCTTGCTGGGTGAAAAGAAGCGGCAGGCGTTCGATTGCCACTGTGATCGAACTAAAAGCACCGGCTGTGGCGTGGTAGAAAAAGTCCGAGACGTTGCTGTCTCCGTCAGGCTTCTGGACAGCTTTCGCTTCGAGCTGATCCAGCAAAATGGCGCGCACTTCGGCATCCGATAGCCTGGAAATCAACGCGTTGGCTGTTTCAACAGTAAGGTTGTCGGGTAATGTTACTTGCGTGTCCGGGACAGAGGACGTGCCGCTTGGTAAGCCCATTTGTGCCTGCGCAAACGTCGGCGCGATGCACACACACAGCAAAAGCGCAGCAATCTGGATTAATCTTAACATTAAGTGTCCCCCTAGGCCTTAAACGAAGGGTGACTTCAAATCCGTCGTTGAAACAAGAGGATTTATCGTTCTAGCGTTCGCATTAAGCGAAAAAAAAGGGCCGAGACAAGCTCGGCCCAGTCCAACAGGGAGGTTGAAGATGCGGCGCTGGGAAGCGCTCAGTATCTTCATGAGTTGAATTAGTAATCACAGTGCCTACGATCAAGGCGCATTGTGCCGCAGGGTGATCAAACCCGCTATGCATTTTTTGCATATCTCAGGTTTTTTGCTGAGCTCTCAATTGCTTACGATACGAAATGATCTCTTCCTGCACAAAGTCACGGAAGGCAGAAATTCGCTTGGACTGACGTAATTCTTCTGGGTACGCTAAAAATACAGGCACTTCGGCCGACTCGACTTCGGGTAAAACCCGCACAAGGTCAGGAAAATCCTGTGTTACATAGTCCGGCAAAATGCCGACCCCCAGATCATGTAAAACGCCTTGCAAAACTCCGAAGTAGTTGTTCACGGTTAACAGCGATTTCACGTCATGGGTCATCAAGCTTTGCACAAGCGTCGCACTTGCGCCAACCTGCGTGGCGTTTACGTTTTGGCAGATCAGCCGGTGATTTTGCAAATCCTCAGGTGTGTTCAGTGCCGCATTTGCATCAAGATACCCAGGCGAGGCGAAGGCCTGCATGCGCACACTCATCAACCGCTTCCGGATCAAATCGGCCTGACTGGGTTCTTTCATGCGAATGGCCACGTCAGCTTCGCGCATGGGCAAGTCCAAGACACGTTCTTCCAGCATCAGGTCAACGCTAAGGTCTGGGTACTGTTCGTAAAGCTTCGGCAGGCGCGGGGCCAACCACAGCGTGCCAAAACCGATGGTTGTCGTGACGCGCAGGTCTCCGAACACCTCTTCTTCACTGTCGCGAATGCGCGCACTGGCGGCATCAAGCCGTTTGGTCATGGCGTTGGTAGCGTCAAACAACAGCTCACCTTGTTCGGTCAGAATCAAGCCGCGTGCATGACGATGGAACAATGTTGCGTTCAGTGATTCTTCGAGGGCGCGGACCTGACGGCTGACCGCCGATTGCGAAAGGTGCAGTTTGTCACCTGCATGTGTCAAACTGCCAGCGTCAGCCACCGCATGAAAAACTCTTAACTTGTCCCAGTCCATCTTACACTCTTTCCAGTTTGGCTATGTCATACCGTGAAATGACGCAAATGACACATAGGGTTGGTCAGCTTTTGTCCCAATGGGCAAAAAAAATACTATACAGGTCAGCAATTGTGACCTAATATGATGTCAAATTACGTTAGACTGATCCAAGCTGGGAGGCACGGGGATGACCACGCAAAAGATTTCGCTTCATGATCGCTATGATTTGGAAAAAAGCCCGGTTTTGTTGAACGGGACCCAAGCGCTTGTGCGTTTGATGTTGATGCAAAAGGCACGTGATGAGGCGGCTGGGTTAAACACGGCTGGGCTTGTGACAGGCTATCGTGGATCTCCGCTGGGGGCGGTCGACATGCAGATGGAGCGCGCCCTAAAGCCGTTGTCAGCAGCAGATATTACCTTTCAGTCCGGTTTGAACGAAGACCTCGCAGCCACAGCCCACTGGGGGGCACAGCAGGCAGAATTGCGCGGCGAAGGCAAATACGACGGTGTGTTTGGCCTGTGGTACGGAAAAGGCCCCGGCGTGGACCGGTCCGGCGACGTGATGCGCCACGCCAATATGGCGGGGTCGTCCGCACAGGGCGGTGTGTTGATGGCAATGGGGGACGACCACACCGGTGAATCGTCGACCGTGTTGCACCAATCCGAATTTGCGATGGTCGACGCCTATATGCCCGTGGTGTCGCCCGCGGGTGTGCAGGAAATTCTCGATTATGGTTTGTATGGCTATGCCTTGTCTCGGTTTGCCGGTGTTTGGGTTGGGCTAAAGACCATGAAGGACACAGTCGAAGTGACGTCTGTGGTGGATGGCGATCCACACAGGTTGTCTTTTGTGACGCCGGGCTTTGAATTGCCAGATGGTGGGTTGAATATACGCCTTGTCGATGACCGTATCGAACAAGAAGCGCGATTGATCGACTACAAGCGCCACGCCGCCGAAGCCTTTGCTGCTGCCAACAAAATGGACAAACGCGTTTGGGGCAAGCCCGGCGCCAAAATAGGTTTGGTGGCGGCGGGTAAAAACTGGCTTGATCTTGTTCATGCGTTGTCCTTGCTGAACATCGACGCCGCAGAGGCAGAGCGTTTGGGCATAACCACCTACAAAGTGGGGCAAACGTGGCCTTTGGATATGAAGACCTTCAACGATTGGGCTGACGGTCTGGATCTGATTATCGTCGTTGAAGAAAAGCGCAAATTGATCGAGGTGCAAATCAAAGAGGCATTGTTCGACAATCGACAGGGCCGCCGTGTGTATGGCGGAAGCCGCGAAGGCGAGATATTTTTTAGCGCCAAATGGGCGCTGGACCCGATCGAGATTGCAGAAAAACTCGGGCAAGTTCTGGTTGATGAAGGTCGCAACACTGACGGCATCACTGGTGGATTGGCCATGTTGGACGAGGCCCGCAGGTCGGACAACGCAGAGGAAATCGCAGCGCGCCTGCCGTACTTCTGTTCAGGATGTCCGCACAACTCTTCGACGAAAGTGCCGGAGGGCAGTCGGGCCTACGCAGGCATCGGGTGCCATTTCATGGCACAGTGGATGGACCGCGAAACGCTTGGATTTACCCACATGGGGGCAGAAGGCGCGAACTGGATCGGTGAAGCGCCATTTTCCAAAACGCCACACGTGTTTCAGAACCTTGGCGACGGAACCTACAATCACTCGGGCGTGCAAGCGATCCGTGCAGCTTTGGCAGCTGGCACCAACATCACGTATAAGATTTTGTTCAATGATGCGGTCGCCATGACAGGGGGCCAAGACAACGACGGCGATTTAAGTCCTGAGCGCATCGCATCTGAATTGCGGGCGATGGGTGTGCAAAACCTTGCCGTGGTGTACGATGATAAAGAAGACGTGAACTTTGCAAATTTCCCGCAAGGTATTGAAATTAAAGAACGCGCGTATTTGCAAACTGTGCAAGAGCAGTTTGCAAAGTTAACGGGCGTATCGGTGATCGTCTACATTCAGACCTGTGCTGCCGAAAAACGTCGCCGTCGCAAACGGGGCACCTTTCCCGATCCCGACAAGCGCATGTTCATCAACTCTGATGTGTGTGAAGGCTGTGGCGATTGTGGCGTGCAGTCCAACTGCGTGTCTATCGTGCCAAAGGAAACCGAACTGGGCCGCAAACGCGCGATTGATCAATCATCGTGCAACAAGGACTTTTCTTGCGTTAAAGGGTTTTGCCCGTCGTTTATCAGCTTGGAAGGCGCAGTTGTGCGCAAAGAAGCCACAACAGATCTGGAATTGCCCGACCTGCCAGCACCCACGATTCCCGAAATTGACGGCACGTGGAATGTGGTGATCACAGGGGTTGGCGGTACAGGTGTCGTGACCATCGGTGCCGTGATGGCGCAAGCCGCGCATATCGATGGCAAAGGCGCCGGCATGATGGAAATGGCAGGATTGGCGCAAAAAGGCGGTGCGGTGCATATCCATTGTCGCCTTGCGAATGATCCGCATGATATTTCGGCCATCCGTGTCGCCACCGGCGAAGCCGACGCGTTGATAGGTGGGGACTTGGTTGTGTCGGCCGGGGCTAAAACGCTTGGTCTTACCAAGTCCGGTCGCACAGGCGCTGTGGTGAACAGCCACGAAATTATCACCGGTGATTTCACGCGAGACACCGAGTTTTCGCTGCCATCGGACCGCCTAAGCCTTGCCCTTGAGGCACGCATGCAGAACCGTGTGGACCTGTTTGATGCCTCTGATCTGGCAAAGGCCGTTCTGGGTGATAGCATTTTTTCCAATATGATGATTTTCGGGGCCGCATGGCAGCGTGGATTGTTGCCTCTGACCCATGCCGCAATCGTGCAAGCTGTCACGTTGAACGGTGCTGCGGTTGACCGCAATCTGCGTGCTTTCGAGATCGGGCGCTGGGCCGTTTTGCACCCGCAAGATGCGCAGGCGATCTTAACGCCCAATGTGGTTGCGTTGCCGAAATCAACAGAGGAAGAACTGCAGGTTCGTGCTGCTCAATTGGTGGCTTATCAAGGCCGCGGATTGGCGAAGAGGTACCGTAAGCTGGTCGATGCTATTGCAGACAACGACGTTAAAAAAGCTGCATTAAAAGGCTATCATAAGCTTCTGTCTTATAAAGATGAATACGAAGTAGCCCGCCTGCTTTTGACCTCTCGTGAAAAGGCGCGTGCAGAGTTTGATGGCGACTTCAAAATGACCTTCAATCTGGCCCCGCCCATGGTGTCGAAGATGGGACCCGAAGGGCGTCCGATGAAGCGTGAATTTGGACAATGGCTGGAAACGCCACTGCGCATGTTGACCAAGTTCAAACGCTTGCGCGGCACGCCTTTGGATGTGTTTGGCTACACAGCAGAACGAAAAATGGAACGTGCCCTGATCAAGCAATACGAGGCCGACATGAAAGCTGTTCTGCCGCTGCTGACTGCGGACACCAAAGACGCGGTTGTGGCGTTGGCAGAGCTGCCGTTGCAGATAAGGGGCTTTGGTCCTGTGAAGGCCCAAAATGAGGCCAAGGCAGCAAAGCGGCGTGAAGAATTGCTAAGTGCAATCAAATCAGGTGGGGCACCCATGGCGCACGCGGCGGAATAGCGATGTCACATCTGTGTCATAAGGCCTGTGCACAGTGAAGCGCAGCGCCTAGAACACCGACAGATCAAACATGCCGCTGGGAACCAAAGCCATGGCCCCGTCACAAATGCCGTCACAAATGCCGTCACATATGCCGTCACATATGCCTTCGCAAAAGCCTTCACGCCGTGATGTCACACGCGATATCACCTACGCCCATTCCGCATCCTCCAAAGCAGGACGTGCAGTGATACGTGTGATTGAGAATTCCACTGGGCGCTTGGGTCTCATCAAACGTGCGCAAGGCTATGAGGCAGAAGTGGCTGCGGGCCGCGACTTTTGGTCCGTTATGGTGGATCGATATGGCCTTGGACTGGAAATCTTCGACGGGGCATTGTCCAATATTCCGCGCAACGGTCCAGTTTTTTTGATTGCCAATCACCCGTATGGTATTCTGGACGGGTTGATGATGGGACATATCCTGTCCCAAGCACGTGGGGATTTTCGAATACTGGCCAATTCGGTGTTTTGCAAAGCGGAGGCGTTGAACAGGATTGTTTTGCCAATCTCTTTTGACGCATCCAAAGAAGCGGCGTTGGTTAATCTTCAAACCCGTAAAGATGCCCTGTCTTATTTGCGCAACGGCGGTGCAATGGGTGTGTTTCCTGGTGGCACGGTAAGCACGGCAGAGCGGCCTTTTGGCCAGCCTTTGGATCCCGGTTGGCGTCATTTTACGGCGCGGCTGATCGCACAGTCTGATGCCACAGTGGTGCCCGTATATTTTGACGGGCACACCAGCCGGATGTTTCAGATCGCCAGCCATTTGCACAGCACCCTGCGCCTTGGATTGCTTATTAAAGAATTCAAAACACGCGTCGATACACCTGTGCGTTTGGCCATCGGCAATCCGATTGGCCGCGACGTCTTGAACAGCTTTCATGGCGACAGCAAACAGATGATGGATTTCCTGCGCAAAGCCACGTATGAGCTGTCACCAAGCCCAAATCAAAGCTTTGATCTTGGGTACGAGTTTGAAACCAAACTTCGATAGCAAAGTTGGGTGACCTTATGGCGGTTGGTATTTTTGACAGTGGATTGGGCGGCTTGACCGTTCTAGAGGCCGTGCAAAAGCGTTTGCCGGATGTCGAATTCGTGTATCTTGCTGACAGCGCCAATGCGCCTTACGGCGTGCGCACAGCCGATGACATCTACGACTTGACCTGTAAAGCCGTTCAACGCCTGTTCGATGCCGGTTGCGATTTGGTGATTTTGGCCTGCAATACAGCCTCTGCTGCCGCTTTGCGTCGGATGCAAGAAGGCTGGATACCGGAAGGCAAGCGTGTCTTGGGTGTGTTTGTCCCCTTGATAGAGGCGCTGACAGAACGGCAGTGGGGTGACAATTCTCCTCCCCGTGAGGTCGAGGTAAAACACGTGGCATTGTTTGCGACCCCTGCGACAGTGGCCAGCCGCGCGTTCCAGCGTGAACTGGCGTTCCGCGCTATTGGCGTCGACGTCGAAGCACAGGCCTGTGGCGGTGTGGTAGATGCCATCGAAGACGGTGACATGATCCTTGCCGAAGCGCTTGTGCGCAGCCATGTGGATGCGTTGATGCGTAAGATGCCGCAACCGCAAGCGGGCATTTTAGGGTGTACGCATTATCCTTTGATGAAAGATGCGTTTCAAGCGGCTTTGGGCGCTGATGTGAAGCTGTTTTCGCAAGCCGATCTGGTGGGCGAAAGCCTTGCTGACTATCTGGGCCGCCATCCTGACAAAATCGGAGCAGGTGAAAGCGCCAATTTAACCACAGGCGATCCCAAGCGCGTCAGTGACCGCGCGACGCAATTTTTGCGACGACAGATCAGCTTTGACGCCGCTTGATCCTGATCTAAACACACGAGACCAACATGACACATTCTATCGCAATCCTGGGCGCCAGTGGTTACACTGGTGCCGAACTTATTCGGCTGATTGACGGGCATTCCGCTATGCGAATCAAGGCTTTGGGCGCCTATTCCAAAGCCGGACAAAGCATCGCGCAAGTGTTCCCGCATCTGCGCCATCTGGATTTACCGGACATGGTCAGCTTTGACAAAATTGACTGGTCTGGGATTGATCTGTGCTTTTGCGCCTTGCCCCATAAAACCAGCCAAGAGGTCATTCGCGACCTGCCAAAGACGCTGAAAATCGTTGACCTGAGTGCTGATTTCAGGCTGCGTGATCCGGAGGCTTACGCAGCTTGGTATGGTAATCCGCACTCTGCTTTGGAGATGCAGGGCGAGGCGGTCTACGGCCTGACTGAATTTTACCGCGACGAGATCAGAGCTGCGCGTTTGGTGGCAGGCACTGGCTGCAACGCCGCCACTGGCCAGTTTGCATTGCGCCCCTTGATTGCCGCTGGCGTTATTGATCTGGACGAAATCATCTTGGACCTAAAGTGTGCCGTATCAGGGGCGGGGCGCGCGTTAAAAGAAAACCTGCTGCATGCAGAATTGTCCGAAGGCTATCATGCCTACGCCGTTGGTGGCACGCATCGGCATCTGGGGGAGTTTGATCAGGAATTCACAGCCCTCGCGGGACGTCCGGTGCATGTGCAGTTCACGCCACATCTGGTTCCTGCCAATCGCGGAATTCTGGCCACAACTTATGTCAAAGGCGATGCGCAAACGATCTACGACACTCTGGCGCAAGCTTATGTGAATGAACCCTTTATCGAAGTTCTGCCGATGGGCGAAGCCCCAAGCACGCGCCACATCCGCGGGTCGAATTTTTGCCATATCGGCGTCATCAAAGACCGCATCGATGGCCGTGCGATAGTTGTTGCGGCCTTGGATAACCTGACAAAAGGTAGCAGCGGGCAGGCGTTGCAAAATGCCAATCTGATGTTAGGTGTGGATGAGACCGAAGGCCTTATGATGGCGCCTTTGTTCCCGTAACCGCAGGAGCTGCTGATGAAATCGCTGAAAAAACAACGCCGTATTCAAGTGATTGCTGTTGCGGCCGTGGCGTTGGTTTTGTCCACAGTTCTGATTGGTTACGCGATGCGCGACGGAATCAATTTCTTCCGCTCACCCAGCCAGGTCGTTGACGCGCCCCCACCTCCGACTGAAGTGTTCCGCATCGGTGGCTTGGTTGAAGAAGGGTCTATTGTGCGCGGGCAGGGCGAAAGCATCCGGTTTGTTGTGACGGACGGCGGGGCCTCTGTCCCTGCAGTCTACACTGGCGTTTTGCCGGACTTGTTCGAAGAAAATCAGGGTATGGTGGGCACTGGCCGTTATGTGAACGGCATCTTTGAAGCCTCTGAAATCTTGGCCAAGCATGACGAGACATACATGCCATCCGAAGTTATCGATGCTTTGAAAGAACAAGGCGTTTACGTCGAACCCGAGGCGTGAGGCGCCCCGCACCGTACGCAGCCCAAGCCTTGCGTTAACCTTGATATGTGCAGTCTTGCCGCAATGAAACATGCGGCGAGGCAGCGACATGCAAACGGTTCACGACATTGCAACCCAGATTGTTCACCGTGAAGGCGGGTACGTCAATGATCCCGATGATCCGGGAGGGGCTACAAATTTTGGCGTAACCATCCACACCATGCGCCGGTTGGGGCTGGATCTGGACCGCGATGGCGCAATCACACCGCGTGACGTTCAGGCACTTAGCCGTGCGCAGGCCATCGATATCTTCGTAAAGCACTACTTTGAGCGCCCCCAAATCGCAGAGCTGCCCAAAGGGCTGCATGCGACCGTGTTTGACATGTATGTCAACGCAGGCGGCAATGCGGTGAAGATTTTGCAACGCTTGTTGCGTGACATGGGACAGGCAGTTGTTGTGGACGGCGCACTTGGACCGCAATCAATTGGCGCCACGCATGCCGCCCACAAACAGGCGCACGGCTATATGGTGGACGCTTATGGCATCGCACGCCGGAATTATTATTTTCGCATCGCAGACAAACGCAGCGCCAGTCGCAAATATGCAAGGACACGGGCAGGGGGCAAAGGGGGCTGGATCACCCGCGCAGAAGAATTCATTTCACCCCAGTACCACCTGTCAGCGGAACAATTTAAGCAAAGGATCGCGTCATGGGGTTGATAGAACGTATGTTTGGTCTGGTCTTTGGCGGAGGCAGCAATGTCATCCGCGACACAGCACATGTCTTTCGGGAGAACGCCGAAAATGGCGCCGGGCGTCAAGCACGTATTCAAGGTCAAGCCATGCAGCAATACGGACGCGAGTTCGAGGTGCCACGCCAAGGCGGCTTTGACCGGTTTATGGATGGCGTAAATCGTTTGCCGCGGCCCGCTTTGGCACTGGGCACGATGGGGTTGTTTGTTTCCGCCATGGTCAACCCGCTTTGGTTTGCAGAGCGTATGCAAGGCATCGCTTTGGTGCCTGAACCGCTTTGGTGGTTGTTGGGGGTGATCGTATCCTTTTATTTTGGCGCTCGTCACCAAGTCAAAAGCCAGCAATTTCAACGCGAGATCGTGGGATCGATGGCGCATGTTCCGCAAGTAATGGAGAACATCCAAGCCCTGCGCAGCTTGCGGGCGGACAGCATAGGTGCCGCAGATACCGGGCAAGATGCACGTCTGGGTGCGGCATCTATCCTGCCTGACGCCAATGCTGCCCTTGACGCTTGGAAACGTCGCAAAGCGTGATGCTTTTCCCCGCGACAATGTGATCACCTGAATTTGGGGAATTCCATTGGCGCGGGGCGGATGCGGGCCTATACCCTTAGGTATGATTACAGAGCTTGGACATTTCGCACTGCTGCTCGCCTTTGTTGTGGCGATCGTGCAGACTATCGTTCCCCTGATCGGGGCACACAAACGCTGGGCGTCTTGGATGGCGGTTGCAGAACCCGCAGCTTCGGCGCAGTTCTTTCTGACTGCTTTTTCCTTTGCTGCATTGACTTGGGCATTTGTGACATCTGATTTCAGCTTGCGTCTTGTGGTGTTGAACAGCCATTCGGCAAAGCCGCTTTTGTACAAAATCAGCGGCACGTGGGGCAACCACGAAGGATCAATGCTGCTTTGGGTGCTGATCGTGACATTGTTCGGGGCGACAGCCGCCTGGTTTGGCAACAACTTGCCCCCAACCTTGCGCGCCCGCGTTCTTGCGGTGCAATCCGCCATTGCCGTGGCGTTTTTCGCTTTCATCATTTTCACGTCCAACCCGTTTGTGCGCTTGGGCGTTCCTCCGTTTGACGGACAAGATTTGAACCCGCTTTTGCAAGACCCCGGCTTGGCGTTCCATCCGCCGTTCTTGTATTTGGGCTACGTCGGTCTCAGCATGGCGTTCAGCTTTGCGGTTGCAGCCTTGATCGAGGGGCGCGTGGATGCGGCATGGGGCCGTTGGGTGCGTCCTTGGACCTTGGCCGCATGGGTATTTTTAACCATCGGTATCGCGCTTGGATCTTGGTGGGCGTATTATGAGCTTGGCTGGGGTGGGTTCTGGTTCTGGGATCCTGTCGAAAACGCATCATTCATGCCTTGGCTGCTGGCCGCTGCGTTGCTGCATTCCGCTATTGTTGTTGAAAAGCGCGAAAGCTTGAAAAGCTGGACCATATTGCTTGCAATTCTGGCGTTCGGATTTTCGTTGATCGGGACATTCATTGTGCGGTCTGGCTTGTTGACATCGGTGCATGCTTTTGCCAACGACCCTGAGCGGGGCGTATTCATTTTGATGATCCTTGGCTTTTTCATGGGCGGAGCTTTGCTGTTGTTTGCCTTTCGCGCCAGCACCATGGAAGCCAAAGGGATCTTTGGGGTTGTTAGCCGGGAAAGCGCTTTGGTGACGAACAATGTGCTGTTGGCTGTCAGTTGCTTTGTGGTGTTTGTCGGCACGATGTGGCCGCTGGTCGCAGAGATGTTTTTTGACCGAAAGCTCAGCGTTGGGCCCCCGTTCTTTAACATGGCGTTCACACCCTTCATGTTGGTGTTGGGCCTAGTGTTGCCGGTCGGTGCCATGTTGCCTTGGAAGCGTGGTCAGTTGACCCGCGCAATGGCGCCTTTGAAGTACGCGTTCCTGCTGGCTTTTGCCATCGGCGGACTGGTGTGGGCGATGCAAACCGGACGCAGCTTGTTGGGGCCGATTGGGGTGTTTCTGGTGGCTTGGCTGATTATGGGGTCTGTGGTGGATCTGTTGTCGCGCACTGGTCGTGGCGGGGACCGCTTTGGCAGGCTTTTGCGCCTTCCGCGTGCCGATTGGGGCAAAACGGTTGCCCATTCGGGGCTTGGGATCACTATGATGGGGGTCGCTGGGCTAACGGCATGGCAGCAAGAGGACATCCGTGTCGCCCAGATCGGTGAACCCTTCAATGTAGGTGCATATACGCTGACTTTGAATGGTGTCGAAGAGTTCGAAGGTCCAAACTACCTGTCCACCATGGGATTGGTAACTTTGGCGCAAAACGGGCGTGAAATCGCACAGTTGCGTCCGGAAAAGCGGATCTATCCCGTGGCGCAAATGCCAACCACCGAGGCGGCGATTGACTATGATCTGGCCCGCGATGTCTACGTTGTGATTGGCGACCCGCAAGCTGCGGGGGGGTGGGCCATTCGGACTTATATCAAGCCGTTGACAAACTGGATTTGGATTGGCTGCGCTTTGATGGCCTTGGGTGGACTTCTAAGCCTAAGCGACCGGAGGTTCCGCGTAGCAGCCGGCGCCCGCAAAGCTGCGAAGCCGCAAGGGGTGCCCGCGGAATGAAGCGCTTTGTCTTGATGTTGTGCCTGTTGGCTGCCCCTGCGTGGGCGGTTGAACCGGATGAGGTGTTAAGTGATCCAGTGCTGGAACAACGGGCGCGTGATATTTCAAAAGGATTGCGGTGTCTGGTGTGCCAAAACGAAAGTATCGACGAAAGCCACGCGTCTTTGGCCAAGGACCTACGGGTGCTGGTGCGTGAACGGTTGGTGGCGGGCGACAGCGACACGCAAACGGTTGATTTCATTGTCGAGCGCTATGGCGAATATGTGCTGTTGAATCCGCGTGCGTCCGGATCAACCCTGTTGCTTTGGGCGGCGGGGCCTTTGATGCTTTTGTTGGCTGGCGCGATCGGGTTTGGCTATGTGCGCAAGCGGGCGGGGGCCAAAGCGCCACAAGAGGACGCTTTGAGCGTTGAGGAAGAAGCACGTTTGCGGCAAATTTTGAGAGAATGACGCGCGGTTTCGCTTTTCAGGCGGGACCGTTTTGATATGTCAGGGGCAAGCTTTGAAAAAGGACGCCCCATGGATTACCAAACGCTGACATATGAACTGTCTGAAAACATTGCGCTGATTTCGCTTAATCGCCCAGATGTGATGAACGCGATGAACACGCAAATGCGGGCCGAAATCCAACATGCGGTGACACAAGGCGGGCGCTCTGCGCGTGCGGTTGTCATGACAGGCAATGGTCGGGCGTTTTGTTCGGGACAAGATTTGGGGGACAGTGGGGATGGTACCGGTTCTGATCCCGAGCAGTCATTGCGGGACGAATATGAACCGATGCTGCGCGCGATCTTTGATTGCCCTGTGCCTACGATCGCGGCCGTAAACGGGGCCGCAGCAGGCGCAGGGGCCAATCTGGCGTTGGCATTTGATGTGGTGATTGCTTCGGAAAGTGCCTATTTTATGCAGGCCTTCACGCGCATCGGTTTGATCCCTGACGCGGGCGGCACTTACACAATGCCGCGCACCATGGGGATGGCCAAAGCCATGGGGGCTGCGCTTTTTGCGGAGAAAATCAGTGCCAAGCAGGCCGATGACTGGGGTATGATCTGGGAACACGTTGCGGACGATGTCTTTGACGCGCATTGGAAAGCAAGAGCGGCCCATCTGGCCCAAGGGCCAACGGCCGCCTACGCCTCTGCCAAGATCGCCATTCGAGGCACTTGGGACAACGATCGAGAAGAACAGCTTGCCCTGGAAGCCAAAGAACAAGGCAACTGCGGACGCACCCGCGATTTTAAAGAAGGTGTTTTGGCATTTTCAGAAAAGCGTCCGGCGCTTTTTGAGGGGCGGTAAACGATCCGCCTGTCTTTGTGTTTTAGGTCGCGTGTCGGGCGACCAAAAGCACATCTTCGGCACACGGGACATCGCCTGCGCGTGACAGCACTGCCACTGGGGTGCCGTCCGCACGCAGGGTGATCAGAGCAGACGCATCGTCTGCGTCAACTGTTATGACGGGGGGGGCGTTTTGCGCGTCATAGATCACGACGATCTGGTCATTTTCCGCATCAGGATCAGCAAGCAACGCACATTCGGTTTCAATCATCGGCGCTTTCATCAACGCAGCCCAGTGCTGTTCGGGGGCGGGTCGTTGCGTGTGTGTCGCCATGGTGTTTTGCCTCTTGTCTGCACGCCACGTCCAAATAGCCGCGTGCGGTCCATTTAGCAGCTGCTGATGCCAGCCAAATCTGCGTTTTTGAATCGTCTTGAGCTTAGTTAATGGGTGATGGATTGCCGGGTCAAGCGCCGTAAGGCCATTGTGAGAGCTGCGGCAACAATGGCCTTTTATCGCGTTTATTGCTTGTTGTTTACGATGACAATTCAGCGAAAAACCGCTTGTTTTGGTGTGGGGGTATCCGGATCTTACGTGATTTGATGGGCACAAAATTAAACGCCCCGCTGCATCTGCGCGGGGCGTTTAATCCGGTAAGAACTTGATTTGCGTTAGCGGTTCTCGATGTCCACATAGTCGCGGGATGTGTCACCAAGATACAATTGACGTGGACGACCAATTTTATTTTGTGGATCAGCAATCATTTCTTTCCACTGTGAAATCCAGCCCACGGTCCGTGACAGTGCAAAGATCGGTGTGAACATGGATGTTGGAAATCCCATCGCTTCAAGAATGATGCCTGAATAAAAGTCCACGTTCGGGAACAGTTTCTTCTCTGCGAAATACGGATCGGCCAATGCGGCTTTTTCCAATTCCTTGGCAACTTGCAAGATTGGATTGTTGTCCACACCCAGCAATTCCAGAACTTCGTCTGCGGATTGCTTCATCACGGTCGCACGCGGGTCGTGGTTTTTGTAGACGCGGTGTCCAAAGCCCATCAAGCGGAATGGATCGTTTTTGTCTTTGGCCCGGGCGATAAATTCAGGAATGCGATCCGGTGTGCCGATTTCATTCAGCATTTCCAGACACGCTTGGTTCGCACCACCGTGGGCAGGGCCCCAAAGGCAGGCGATGCCGGCCGCAATACACGCAAACGGATTGGCACCGGACGAGGACGCCAAGCGGACTGTAGACGTAGATGCGTTTTGTTCGTGGTCTGCATGTAACGTAAAGATCCGGTCCATAGCACGGGCCAAAATGGGATCGACGTTATATTCTTCCGCAGGAACCGAGAAACACATGTACAGAAAGTTGGCGGCGTAATCCAGATCATTGCGTGGATACACAAACGGTTGCCCGATCGAATATTTGTACGCCATTGCAGCAATCGTCGGCATCTTCGCAATCAAACGGTGGGACGCAACTTCGCGCTGATACGCGTCGGAAATATCCGTGCTGTCGTGATAGAACGCAGACATCGCGCCCACCACGCCGACCATTGTGGCCATCGGGTGTGCATCGCGGCGGAACCCACGGAAAAAGTTGTGCATTTGTTCGTGGATCATCGTATGGCGCGTGATCGTCGCCTCGAACTCTTCCAAAGCTGCTGGTGTCGGCAGTTCACCGTACAGCAGCAGATAGCATACCTCTAGATAGTGGGATTTACCCGCCAACTGGTCGATGGGATAGCCACGGTGCAACAATTCGCCTTTGTCACCGTCAATGAAGGTGATTGTGCTGTCACAGCTCGCCGTTGAGGTGAAGCCCGGGTCATATGTAAAGACGCCAGCCTGCGCATAGAGTTTGCGAATATCGACCACGTCCGGGCCTGCGGTTGGCGAAAACATTGGCAACTCATACTCGGTGCCGTCAATCGTCAGCGTTGCGGATTTATTACTGTCGGTCATGTTATCCCTTCCTATGTCATCATCCGGGGTTCTCCCGGTTGCGTTTGAGCAGCGACGCTCAGCGCATTTTTGCGGTTC
The DNA here is from genome assembly GCF_039986515.1 of Ascidiaceihabitans sp. Taxonomy (NCBI): domain Bacteria; kingdom Pseudomonadati; phylum Pseudomonadota; class Alphaproteobacteria; order Rhodobacterales; family Paracoccaceae; genus Ascidiaceihabitans; species Ascidiaceihabitans sp. The sequence goes on from NZ_JBDWQO010000007.1 coordinate 309,608, forward strand.
AATTCCCGCAGTTGCGCAGTTGTTATACTGTGCACCCTTTCAAAGGTCTTAACCCTCGACGGATGCAGCCTCATTCAGTCGGGCAAGAGTTTCCTCGCGCCCCAGAACAAGCATCATATCGAAAACCGAAGGGGTTACCGCGCGTCCTGCAAGTGCCGCCCTTAAAGGCCCAGCCAACTTACCGAACTTGGTGCCCTGAGCCTCGGCAAAGCCATTCAGGACTGTCTCCAGTGTGTCTCTGTCCCAGCTAGCATTTTGCAGATGCGGCGTCAATTCTCTCAGTATACCACGGGATACCAAATCAAGATGTTTTGATGCTTTTTCATCTGGCGTGATAGGGCGGCTGGATAGAACAAATGCTGCCTTTTCAAGAAGCTCAGGGAAAGTTTTAGAGCGTTCTTTCAAAAATGGCATTGCAGCCAATAAGCCTGTCAGTTGCGCTGTATCCAATGAATCGCCACCAGACGCGTTCAGAAATGCTATCAATTCGCGCTGCAACGCAGCGTCACTTGCCGCCGCAATGTGCTGCCCTGACAGGTTTTCCAGCTTTTTAAGATCAAATCGCGCGGGGCTTTTGCCGATTCCACCCAGATCAAACCAGTCCAGCGCCTGCGCGTCGCTAAAGAATTCATCGTCTCCGTGGCTCCATCCCAACCGGGTCAGATAATTGCGCATACCTGCGGCGGGATACCCCATTGTCTGATACTCTTCCGCGCCGGTGGCACCATGGCGTTTGGACATTTTTTTGCCGTCTGGCCCATGGATCAGAGGAATATGTGCCCAAACTGGGACGTTCCAGTCCATCGCGTTGTAGATCATCATCTGGCGTGCGGCGTTGTTCAAATGATCATCGCCGCGGATCACATGGGTCACACCCATATCATGATCATCGACCACAACAGCCAACATATAAACGGGACTGCCATCAGAGCGCAGCAGCACCATATCGTCCAACTGGTCGTTGCGTATGGTCACATCGCCTTGCACGGCATCCTTGATGACGGTGGTTCCATCACGGGGCGCTTTGATGCGTACAACGTAAGGTGCATCGGGGTGGGCGCCCTCTTGCGCGTCTCGCCATGGGCTGTGATACAGCGTTGATTTTCCTTCCGCTTTCGCAGCGTCGCGAAAGGCTTGGATGTCTTCTTGTGTTGCGAAACACTTATAGGCTTTGCCTGCGGCCAGCAGTGTGTGGGCCACCTCTGCGTGACGGGCGGCGCCTTCGAACTGGCTGACGGGATCACCATCATAGTCCAGTCCCAGCCACGCCATGCTTTTCAGAATCGCTTCGGTGGCTTCGGGGGTCGAACGCGCACGGTCTGTATCTTCGATACGCAACAGGAACTTTCCGCCGCGACCGCGCGCATATAGCCAATTGAACAAGGCGGTCCGCGCCCCGCCAATGTGCAAATAGCCGGTGGGAGAGGGTGCAAAACGGGTGACGACTGCATCGGTCATTGGCGGAATTTACCTTTCCGTAACCATAAAGGGGATAGCGTTTTAACCTGTCTATATAGTGAAGAAACCGGGGGCAAGATGCGCGCCTTAGTAGCAGTGGGCGGCGTTTGGGCCGCACAGCGTGGGCATTTGTTTGCTTGGGTGCCGGTGTGCTTGGCGATTGGCATCGGCGCATTCTTTTCCCTGCGGTTTGAACCGTCCTTTGGGATGATCGCAGGCGTTGGGATGATCGGCGCTTTTGCGGCGACTTGGGGCTGGCACAAGCGTGCTTTGGGATCACCTCTGGCAATCGCACTTTTTATCATCTGCGCTGGGTTTGTTGGTGCAGCATGGCGCGCCCACAGCGTTGCGGGGCCAATTTTAGGGTGGCGGTATTACGGCGCTATCGAAGGGCGGGTGATTGCGATGGACCGGTCGTCTTCCGATGCGGTGCGCCTGACTTTGGACGCGGTGACACTAGACGATGTGTCGCCGCGGCGTACACCGCTCAGGGTTCGTATATCCTTACACGGTGATGCGGCTTTCGGGGTCACGGCCTTGCCTGGAATGCGCATCATGACAACCGGGCATCTGTCGCCTCCGGGGGGGCCTGTGGAACCCGGCGGTTTCAATTTCCAACGTCATGCGTGGTTTGGCCAGTTGGGGGCGGTCGGATATACACGTGTGCCTTTGGTCGCCATCAAAGCCCCGAAACGTGGCGACATGTCGTTGATGATCTTTCGACTGCGCATGGCGATTTCTGCGCGTGTCCAGCAGACTTTACCCGGTGATGTGGGCGGATTTGCCGCCGCAGTGACAACAGGGGACAGATCGGCATTAAGCAAAGAGGCGTTGAATGATCTACGCGCCAGCAACACCGCACATTTGATTGCGATTTCAGGGCTGCATATGGGATTGCTGAGCGGTTTTGTCTTTGCGTTGTTGCGCATTGTTATCGCATTGATCCAGCCGTTGGCTTTGCGCATTTCGGCACGCAAATGGGCGGCCGGTGGTGCGCTTTGTGTCGCTGCGGTTTATCTTGCGTTGTCGGGGGGCAACGTGTCCACAGAGCGTGCATTCATCATGGTTGCGGTCGCATTGACGGCAGTGATGTGTGACAGACGCGCCATCAGTTTGCGTGCCGTGGCAATGGCCGCAATCATTGTTTTGGTTCTGCAACCCGAAGCCATGTTGGGGCCGGGGTTCCAGATGTCTTTTGCAGCGACAACGGCGTTGGTTGCCGTGTTTGGCTGGATGCGCGATGCACAAATCAAAATAGGACCGGATTGGGCGCAACCCGTTGTTGGGGTTGTGTTGTCATCTGCGATTGCCGGATTGGCCACAGCGCCAATCGGGGCGGCCCATTTCAACGCTGTGGCGCACTACGGTTTGGTGGCAAACTTGTTGAGTGTGCCACTGATGGGCATGATCGTTATTCCCGCAGCTGTGTTTGCCGCCCTTTTGGCGCCCTTTGGGCTGGAAAGCTTGGGCTTGTGGGTCATGGGATTGGGGTTGCAGTGGATCCTTGGTGTGGCTGACTGGGTCGCTGCGCTGGATGGTGCGCGTGGTTATGTTGCGGGGCCGGGGCCGTGGGTTCTGCCAGTGATGGCATTGGGCGGTTGCATGGTCATTATCTGGCACGGCCGATTGCGGTGGCTTGGCGCTGTTCCTGTCATTTTAGCTTTTGCAATGTGGGGGGGCGCACAGCGTCCCACGGCACTGATTGCCGACAATGGATCATTGGTTGGTGTGATGACAGATGCGGGCCGCGCCCTCAGCAAGGCCAAAGGGGCAGGGTTTGTCGCACGCAACTGGTTGGAAAATGATGGGGATCCCAGCAGTCAATCATATGCTGCAGGGCGTTGGCCGGGCGAAGGGGGACGGCTGCAAGTCACGCACATCGGATCGGTGGAACTGGTTCATGTCATTGGTAAAAAAGCGGCATCTGCCGTTCTGGATTGCGATGCACGACAGCTTTTGGTGGCCTCAGCGCCGCTCAAGATCAGCGGATGTCCGGTGTATGATCCGCAACGTTTGCGACAGACAGGCGCCGTGGCTTTGTTTGCCAAAGGGGATGGCCTTGATGTGGTGACGGTGCGCGATATGACGGGGGACAGATTGTGGTCAAATTGGGCCAAATGAACATGACAAAGGCGGCCGAAACCTGACCGCCTTTGCAAAAAGAAATGGTGTGGTCAGTAGGTGCGGATAAGGCCGACCAGCTTGCCCTGCACTTTGACTTTGTCGTCCGTAAACACGCGCGTTTCATAGGCGGGGTTGGCGGCTTCCAAAGCAATGGTGTTGCCCTTGCGCATGTAGCGCTTCAGCGTGGCTTCGTGGTCTTCGACAAGGGCCACGACAATATCGCCATTGTCCGCCACAGATGTTTCGCGGATCACCACCACGTCACCGTCATTGATGCCCGCGTCGATCATGGAATCGCCTTTGACTTCAAGGGCATAGTGGTTGCCTTGGCCTGCCAGCATCTGGCCCGGCACGGCGACATTGCGCGATGCATGGCTGATGGCTTCGATGGGAACACCAGCAGCGATCTGACCCATAACCGGCAGTTCGATCGCGTGAATGGCTTCGACGGGCAGGGCAGCCGGAGGGGGTGGCCCATCAGGCCGATCGCCCTGAATGACACGCGGTGTAAATCCGGATGTGGGTGCGCCACCCATGCTCTCGGGCAGCTTCACAATTTCGATGGCACGGGCGCGGTGGGCAAGGCGGCGGATAAAGCCGCGTTCCTCCAAAGCGGTGATCAACCGGTGGATGCCGGATTTGGAACGTAAATCCAACGCTTCTTTCATTTCGTCAAAGCTGGGGGGGACACCGTCGCGCTGCACACGCTTGTGAATAAATCCCAGCAAATCCAACTGCTTCTTGGTCAGCATACTTGGTCCTCACGCCTGTTGGTTTGCGTTTGTTCTATTCCTGTTCTTGTTTTGTGTCAACGAATTGTTAAAATTGACGCAAATATCTTACCAAATCGTTAAATTGCAATTGTTTCGACGATATCGCCTATGGCGCGGGCAGGGTCGCTGGGCGGGCGCACGATCAAAACATCCGATGTGGACAGAACCGACAACAATGAGCTGTCTTGCAGATCCGCGCTGATGACACCTTGGGCAGTGGTCGTGCCGCGCATGTAGTGTTCGCGTGGTCCGTTTGCGTTCAAAGGTGCTGCCAAAGCCATATTTCGCCGTGGCGCTGCGGTTTTAGGCAAACCCTGCATGGCACGCACAAGTGGCGCTATGAAAACACTGCCGCAGACCATTGCAGACACAGGATTTCCCGGCAACCCGACCATTGGCATGCCTGACAAACGCCCCGCCATCAGCGGCTTTCCCGGTCGCATGGCGACTTTGTAAAACGACTGCTCCATGCCCATTTCAGCGGCCACTGGCGCCACCAGATCATGGTCCCCCACAGATGCGCCGCCTACTGTGATCACCAGATCGGAGCCCTTGGCCAGATCGAAAGCCGCACGAAGCGACCCTTCCGTGTCGGCAGCAATCGGCAATATGCGGGGGTGTGCGCCAAGGTCTTCCAACATGGCTGCAAGCCCGAAGGTGTTGGACGCGATGATCTGATCGGGGCCCGGGGCTTCGCCGGGCATGACCAATTCATCCCCCGTTGAGATCAGGGATACAACAGGTCGGCGCACAACAGGGACATCGGCGATGTTCATTGACGCCAACAGTGCGATATCGGCAGGCGTCAGCAGACGTGGCGCAGACAGGGGGGTGCCTTTTGTGAAATCAACGCCAGCCGCTCGAATGTTGTCTTTGGATCCAACATTCCGGCCCAGAGTAATCAAATCACCGCGGCGGATTGTATCTTCTTGAATGACGACAAAATCTGCGCCCTGCGGTACAGGTGCGCCGGTGAAAATACGCACGGCTTGCCCCGCACCTACAACGCCGTCCCAGCCATGCCCTGCTGCACTTTCACCTATCACCTTGAAAAGCGCGTCTGCCTCGACTTCGGCCGCCTTAAGGGCGTATCCGTCCATCGAAGACGCTGCAAAAGGCGGTTGTGTACGCTGTGCAATAACATCGCGTGCCAAAACACGTCCATTGGCGTGGCGTAAGGGCACGTCTTCGGTGGCCAGTGGCGAGACCAAAGCGAACAGCGCATCCAAAGCTTCTGTGACGGTGATCATGACAATTCGCCTTCCTGTGCCAGTGCATCGATTTCTGGGGCTTCTTCGTCAATGGCCGAAACGAGACTGGTTAAATTCCGCCAGTCTTTACCGTTTGACGTCATGACGCCTCGTAACGCCCTGATTTACCGCCGTCTTTCAGCACCACGTGAATGCCGCCGATTTCCATCGCTTTGTCCACCGCTTTCGACATGTCGTACACGGTCAATGCAGCCGTGGAGGCGGCCGTCAGGGCTTCCATTTCGACACCGGTCTGTCCGGTGGTTTTCACGGTGGCCGTAATGCGGATGCCGGGAAGATCTGCGTCGGGGGTCAAATCGACCGCGACTTTGGTGATGGGCAGCGGATGGCACAGCGGGATAAGATCGCTGGTGCGTTTGGCGGCCATAATACCGGCCAGACGTGCAACACCCAGAACATCACCCTTTTTGGCGCGGCCTTCAGTAATGATATCAAAGGTTTCGCGCTGCATTTTAATCCAGCCTGTCGCCGTGGCAATACGGTCCGTGACGGCCTTTTCGGACACGTCAACCATATGGGCGTCGCCCTTGGCGTCAAAATGGGTCAGTGCCATTACATGCCACCTGGCATAAGCGGATTGGCCAAAAGATCGCGGGTCGCGGACATCACGTTGTCCTGCCGCATCAGGCTTTCTCCGATCAGGAAGCTACGCGCACCATACATGGCCATTTCAGCCAGTTCTTTTGGCGTGTTCAAACCGCTTTCGCAGATGATCATTTTATCGGCAGGCACAAGTTTGGACAGGGTGCGCGTGGTGTCCAAAGTGGTTTCAAAGGTCTTGAGATTACGATTGTTGATGCCGATCAGCGGGCTTTTTAGATGGCCCGTGCGTTCCAGTTCTGCCTGATCATGTACTTCGATCAAAGCGTCCATGCCCCATTCAAAAGCGGCGGCTTCCAGTTCGGCGGCCTGAGCGTCGGTGACGGACGCCATCACGATCAAAATGCAATCTGCACCGAGGGCGCGGGCTTCGGCCACCTGATAGTTGTCATACATGAAATCTTTGCGCAAAACGGGCAACTTGCACGCGGCGCGGGCATCTACCAAGAATTCTTTGGCACCTTGGAAACTGGGCGTGTCTGTCAACACCGACAAACAAGCAGCACCGCCGTCTTCATAGGCTTTGGCGTGGGCAGCGGGATCAAAATCATCACGGATCAACCCTTTGGACGGGCTCGCTTTTTTGATCTCTGCAATCAGTGCATAGCCTTCGCGGGATTTGACGCGTAACGCATCGGCAAAGGGACGTACAACAGGGGCAGATTGCGCCTCTGCTTGGACTGCTTCCAGTGGTTTTGCGGCCTTGTCGGCTTCTATTTCTTCCAGCTTGTACGCTTTGATTTTATCCAGAATGGTGTCGGTCATGATGATGCACCTTTTGTTATTGCAGCCACAGCTGTGATTTTAGCACGTGCCGCACCGCTGTCGATGCTTTCACGCGCCATTTCGACGCCCGCCTTCAGGTCAGGGGCCGCGTCCGCGACAACCAACGCCGCCGCCGAATTTAAAAGCACGGCATCACGGTAGGCGGAGGGGGTGCCGTCAAGCAACGCATTGAAGTCACGTGCGTTTTCTTCAGGGGTGCCGCCGATGATGTCCTCAAAGGGATGCTCGGGCAGGCCCGCGTCTTCGGGGGTGATCTCAAAATCGCGCACAGCCCCGTTTTCCACGGCGGACACCCAGCTAACACCGGTGATTGTCAGCTCATCCGTGCCGTCGGAGCCGTGAACCAACCATGCCTTTTCGGAGCCAAGCGCCAAAAGCGTTTCCGCCATGGGCCGGATCAAGTCGCGCGAAAAGGCACCCGTCAGCTGTCGTTTCACACCGGCAGGGTTGGTCAGCGGCCCAAGGATGTTGAAAATAGTGCGTGTGCCCAATTCCGCCCGCGCAGGCATAACATGTGCCGTGGCCGGATGGTGCATCGGGGCCATCATGAAACCGATGCCGGCTTCGTTCAGCGCCTTTTCCACCACGTCCGGCCCAACCATCACGTTCAACCCCATCTGGGTCAACGCATCCGCCGCGCCGGATTTGGAGCTGAGGTTGCGATTGCCGTGTTTGGCCACCACGACGCCCGCGCCTGCCACCACAAAGGCAGTGGCCGTGGAAATATTCAACGTGCCTTTGCCGTCGCCGCCGGTGCCCACGATGTCCATCGCACCTTCGGGGGCACGTACCGAGTTGCATTTGGCACGCATCACAGCGGCGGCTGCGGCGTATTCATCCACGGTTTCGCCGCGCGTGCGCAGCGCCATCAGCAGACCACCCGTTTGGGCGGGGGTGGCTTCGCCGTCAAATAGTATTGAAAATGCCTGCTGGGCCTGATCACGTGTCAAAGGCCCGTCGGCTGCGGCATCAATCAGCGGTTTTAAAGCGTCACTCATGCAGGCACCTTCATTGTATCGACGAAGTTTTTCAAAAGGGCATGCCCGTGTTCGGAGCGAATGGATTCGGGATGAAACTGCACGCCGTGTATTTGCAGGTTGCGATGTTGCAAACCCATGATGGTTCCGTTTTCAAGCTCGGCGGTGATTTCCAGGCTGTCGGGCAGGGTGTCACGGTCAACCACAAGCGAATGATACCGCGTGGCTTCAAAGGGCGTGGGCAATCCCGCGAAAAGCCCTTGGCCTGTGTGATGCATCCGCCCCATTTTGCCATGTACAATTTCATCGCAGCGCACGACTTGACCTCCGAAGGCCTGACCGATGGTTTGATGCCCCAGACAAACCCCCAAAAGCGGTGTCTGCGTTTCGGCAGCGGCTTGCGTCAAGGCCAGACATATTCCGGCCTGATCGGGATCGCATGGTCCAGGTGACAACAAAATCCCGGCTGGGTTCATCGCCATCGCGGCCTGCACGTCAATTTGATCGTTGCGGCGCACTTCGATTTCGGTGCCAAGAACACCAAGGTAATGCACGAGGTTATAGGTAAAACTGTCGTAATTGTCGATCAGAAGCAGCATGTGATTAACTTTTGGTTCCGGCTTTGTTTTCAGGGCTAGAGAGGCGTCGCGGGGCAGTGTAGAGTATGCGTCATACATGTTCAGGCTTGTGCGCCAGCGTCAAGAGGTGCGGCAAGTCAAGATCAGGCAATTGAGACAGAGCAAACAGGCGGAGACGACGGGCAATGGCACGGGGATTTCTGAGCGGAGCAGTGATGGGCGGCGTGGTCAGCGTTGCAGTGGCGGGGGCAGCATCGCTTTTGTCGGGCGATTTGGCCGTGCCGCAAGTGTCTGATGCGGCACCGGGTGGCGTGGACGCGCCAGCTGTTGGAGAGGCCGCACAAACCACAGCACAAACCACCGCCGCACGCGACGCAGATCTTGTACAAGACGGTGCCGCGCAAACCGCAACACCGACACCGGACGATGTGGTTGCGGCAAAACAAGCGGGCGAAGATCGTCCAACAGTGCCGCAAGCAGGCAATGTTCAGGGGCTGGGCGATCCATCACAAGGCGCAAGCTCTGCTGCGGTGGAAGTGGACGGGGACGCGCCCGTATTGCCAAGCCCGCAAGCCGTTTTGCCCGAAGCGGAGACACGCGAAGAACTGTCAATTTCCACGGATCCTGCGCAACCTCCGGCGCCTTCGGTGCCTGATGCCGAAACAGCCTTTGAAACGCCCTCGACGGATGCGCCTGCACAGCCGCAAGCCCCAGACGTGACAGGGCAGGCTGCGCCGGACGATGTAACGTCTGAAGACACCAACACACCAGAAACGCAGCTACCAGAAACATCGGCCGAACCGGACGCGCAGGCCGAAAACAACACCACATTGCCCACCACATCAAATGCGCAAGCGGCTGATCCAGAGCGCCGCCCGACCATCGGGCAGCCTGCCGGTTCTTTGGTGGACCGAACCGACGATACCCCCGAAGTCGTGGACACCGCGCCGGCACCAACTGAGCCCGCGTCAGACACGCGTCCGATCGTGGCCTTCGCCCAGCCATTTGAGCGATCGGAAGACAAGCCGTTGATGTCTATTGTGTTGATCGACCAAGGCACGGACCTCAGTGAAGGACCCGTCGGTTTGGCCGCTTTGCGCAGCTTCCCGTACCCGATCACCTTTGCCATTGACCCGAATTTGCCCGACGCGGCATCACGTATGACAGGGTATCGCGCGCAAGGTTTTGAGGTTTTGATCTTGATGGATTTGCCAACAGGGGCCACGCCAACTGATGCAGAAGTGACGTTGGATGTGGCGTTTTCCGCATTGCCCGAAGCCGTTGGCGTTCTGGAAGGTGTGTCGACAGGGGTACAGGAAAACCGTGAAGCGTCTGATCAGGTGACCCAGATTTTGGCGGCATCTGGGCACGGTTTTGTGGTGCAATCCAAAGGGCTGAACACGGCGCAAAAACTGGCCGCACGGGCCGGAGTGCCATCGGCGACGGTGTTCCGCGACTTTGACAGCGCGGACCAGACCCCCACCGTCATTCGTCGCTTTTTGGATCAGGCCGCATTCCGCGCAGGGCAAGAAGGTGGTGTAATCATGATGGGGCGTTTGCGGGCCGACACCATCTCGGCGCTGATTTTATGGGGCCTCCAAGACCGCGCATCCCGTGTGGATCTGGCACCTGTTTCGGCACTGTTGGGAACGCAAGACGACGGGTGAGATCCCTTGAACAGTAGGTAGTTGAGGTCGTGGTGATAGTGAAATGACGTTTTTGACAAACCTAATTTGTGTGGCCTTCGCGGTTTTTGCGGTGCATGTGCCAATGCAGGCTCAGGCGCAGCAGCTTCAAACCTTTGGCACAAAAGCAAAGGTTCTGGTCATCGACGACACCGGTTTGAGCGCAGAGCAAACAAAAGAGTTACGGAGCTTTACCAAAAAACGCTCATATTTCGGGGCCTTTGCTGCAAGCCCGTCAACAGGCCGTTGGGATGCAGAAACAGGTTTTTCCAGTCAGGCAAAGGTGCAAGATTTTGTACGGGGCAAATGCAACATCTTGGGCGGCACATCGGATTGCAAAATTGTGGCAGTTTCAATTCCGGCCGCGTTACCCGTTAGCAGCACAAATGCGACTGGGCTGTCGCTGGCGCAGTCAGAGTACTTCGAAAAGACATATTTGAAAAACACCCGACGGTACCCGCGTGATTACGCGGCATTTGCTGTGAATGGATTTTTTGCAGTTGCGCGCTGGGGGCGTCGGCATGAAGCGCGTGCTGTTTCAGACGCTTTGGCGGATTGCCGCAGATACGGCGCACGATTCAAAGGCCAAGACACAGCGGAGGTTTACAAACTGCGCGTAAAGCTCGGGTTGCTTGAGTGCTCTGTCATTGATGTGCGGCGCCATAAAGACCAGAACTAAATAAGGCCCTTGGGCGCCTAACGGGTCAATTCCTTCATCCCGCGTTCCAACCCGTTCAATGTCATCGGCACCATGCGGTCTTTGCCAAAGATCTCTTGGATCATGGTGATGGAATGGGTGTAGTTCCAATATTTCTCTTGGATGGGGTTGATCCACAGATGTGACGACCACTGGTCGCGGGCCCGTTCCAGCCAGACTTGGCCACTTTCGGGGTTCCAATGTTCATTCGCGCCCCCGGGGTAGGCGATCTCATAAGGCGACATGGATGCGTCGCCCACAAAAATGCATTTGTAATCAGGGCCATAGGTGCGCAAAACTTCTTGGGTGGATTGCTGTGCGTCCCAGCGGCGGCGGTTGTCTTTCCAAACGCCTTCGTAAAGGCAGTTGTGGAAATAGAAGTGTTCCATGTGTTTGAATTCTGTGCGCGCAGCCGAAAAAAGTTCCTCAACGACTTTCACATGCGGGTCCATTGATCCGCCAATGTCCAAAAACAGCAAAACCTTAACGGCGTTGCGGCGTTCGGGGCGCGTCTTTACGTCCAGGTAACCGTTTTCAGCCGTCGCGCGGATGGTGCCGTTCAGGTCCAATTCGTCCTGTGCGCCATCGCGGGCCCATTTGCGCAAACGCTTCAAAGCGACTTTGATGTTGCGCGTGCCCAGTTCAACTGTGTCGTCCAAGTTCTTGAATTCGCGTTTGTCCCAAACTTTGGTGGCCTTTTGGTGACGCGATTCTTTTTGGCCGATGCGGACGCCTTCGGGGTTGTAGCCGTAGGCCCCAAAAGGCGAGGTGCCCGCAGTGCCGACCCATTTACTGCCGCCTTGGTGGCGGCCTTTTTGTTCCTCAAGACGTTTTTTCAACGTCTCCATTAACTTTTCAAAGCCGCCCATGGCCTCGATCTCGGCTTTTTCGTCTGCGGACAGGTGCTTTTCCGCCAACTTCTCCAGCCAATCCGAGGGGATATCGACAGCTTCCATGACTTGTTCGATGGAAATGTTTTCCAAACCCTCAAAGGCGGCAGCAAAGGCACGGTCGAATTTGTCGATGTTGCGTTCATCTTTGACCATGCTGACGCGGGCCAAATAATAGAAGGCTTCAATGTCGTAGGTCGCAAGCCCCGCTTTCATACCTTCCAGAAACGCCAAAAATTCGCGCAAGGACACAGGTACGCCGTTGCTGCGCAGGCTCTCGAAGAAGGGAATGAACATCAGACGCCCACGCGCTGCAAGATCACGACGCAGATCGTGCCGACAATGGCAAAAGCCAGTGCATAGCCCGCTGCATATTGTGCGATGTCCAGTTTGTTGCCACCGCGTCTTTGTGCTGTGAAACCGCCGATAATTGCGCCGAATGCCGCGCCGCCCCAGATGATCATAGTGTCCGCCCCTTAGCAAAAAGGTATTAAATGCGGCCTTTTTTCAGCGGGCTGAGAGACGAGATTTCACGCAGCTTGGCCCGCACGGCCCAGTCAGGACCAAATCCGTATCGCGCCCACCCCAGACTGTCCAGTCTGACGGTACGTGCTTCTGCGGTACGGCCTTGCAAATCAAGCGCTTCGGCCCGCAACAACAGCAGCGTGGACAACAGTGCAGCATTTTCGTTTTGCGCAGCTTTGTCGATGTGCGGCGAGATCAGGCGCAAAGCCCGTTCGCCGTCGCCTTGGGTCACGGCACGGGCCGCCAGTTGGGTCGCAACATAGGCACGGTGCAGGGTCGCTCCGGGGGTTTTGGCGTAGTATTTGTCAGCCATCAAAAAGTGCTGATACGCCGCTTCGGGGTCGGCCCCCAACAAAATACGGCCCTTGGCGTAATGCGCGAACGCACGGCGGTGATCTTGCCATCCCATGGCGGCCGCAATGTTCAACGCTTTGTCTGCGGCCACAATCCGGGCCTTCATTGCGGTTCCGGGCCCAAGTGCGGATTGCACCGCTTGGGACCATGCGCGCGGAGTGCGGGTGGCGAATTTGGCGGCACGGGCGCCGCCCGCAGGATTGATACGATTAAATATCTGCGGCAAACGCTGCGCCACTTGGCCGCGCGTCATGCCGGACCGGATTTCAGGCGCGTAATAGGCCTTCAACATCATCATATCGAAGCCTGTCAGAACCGTGTGCACGTTATCATCGTTGAACACGCTGTCGGGCAAACGGTACAGGTCGTTCAAGGGCCCAATGGCTTGTGCCAGTTCTTCATGAAGGCAGTCACGTACCTCTTGGGGGCTTGCGTCATTGGGCAGGAAAATCGCCAATTGTTTGCGTTCGCGCATCTCGGCCCAGCTGGTGCGCGACGTGCGTTTGGCTTGGCGGTATTCCTTGATGGATGTGATGTTCGGCACCACAAAACATGCAGCATGGGGCAGGGCGCGGCGAATATCGGCACGACTGACCGCTTCAATGGTGATATTTGCGGGCTTGTTTGATGCGGTTTGCTGGATGTCGATGCTGGCTTCTGAGCGCAGTCGGTGCAGCAGCTTGTTCAGATCAGATCCAAGAGACGCAGGCGGGGCACCTGTGACACGCACCGAAATCGGGGTCTCAAAACGGGTGAAAACCGGCAATGCGCGCCCGCTTTCCAAATTGAAAGACAGTTCCACAAAATCCAGCGCCAGATCGTTGTTCGATTTGGCTGGACGCACTGGACGCGGCGCTCCAAATGTTTTCATCGGTGGGAATGTGCTGTTTGCAATCGCGGCACGGGTGGCTGTGTCCGTGGGCGTTGTGGGCATACAGGCATTCAACGTCAGGGCCAGGGGCAGAAGAAACCGTCTCATGTTGCCCTCTGATATTTAAGAAAAGGGGTCAACTGAGCGACGCAGTCGTAAAGTTTGCGGGCTGTGGCGTTGCTGTCTTGCGTATTCCAATAGACGGACGGGGCGTTTTTAGCGTCTGCGGCGGCGTAGACCGCTTCAATCAGGGCTTTGCCGACACCTTGTCCGCGTACAGCCGGAACAGCGTACAGGTCTTGCAGGTAGCAGGTGTTCTCGATTTTCCAGCCGTGACGGTGGAACAGGTAGTGGGTTAACCCGACAAGGCGGCCATCCAGTTCGGCGACCAGACCTGAGAAATCTTGTGGATCATCTCCGAGAAGGCGGTCGAAGTAGACGTCAAACGTGCCTGTGGGCACCGAAGTTTCGTAAAACTCCAGATATGCTGTCCACAGCGCGGCCCATTGTTCGCGGTCTGACGCCGCAAGAGGCCGCACACGGAGTGCGTTGGTTGTCGTCATTACTGGTGCCTGCCCAATATTATTGCCGTTGGAGGGTCTTTTGCCCCCTCAACCCGACCTTGATAGGGAGCAATTAAGGCAAAAACGTGGCAAATGGTACAGAAAATTACACGTCAAGCGGGAATCTCCCGGCCGCACTTCTGGTGTTAAGGCATTGTTAAGGTTAACGAAATGTTACTTTGGAGGCCCGTGGCAAAAAAGTCCCAAATGGGGCGGAAAGCCGATTTTTGCCTTATTTCAAATCCTTGGCAGCCGGGCATGAGTTAATGAATTATGCCTCAAGCGGCTGCCAAGTTTGGTTAATGCCATTTGATTGGCTTCAAGAGCGTGCTAGCGCCGTTCACCGCGGGCCATAAATGCGAGACGCTCAAACAGATGTACGTCTTGTTCGTTTTTCAGCAAGGCACCATGCAGCTTTGGCAAGGCACTGGCGCCGCCGGTTTTCAGATCCTCGGCGCTCATGTCTTCGGCAAGCAGCAGCTTGAGCCAGTCCAGCACTTCAGATGTAGACGGCTTTTTCTTTAGTCCCGCTTGTTCGCGGATTTCAAAGAACTGCGTCAACGCCGTCGTCAGCAGTTGTTCTTTGATACCTGGATGGTGGACTTCGACGATTGAGCGCATCGTGTCCATGTCGGGGAAGCGGATGTAGTGGAAGAAACAGCGGCGCAAAAAGGCGTCTGGCAGTTCTTTTTCATTGTTGGAGGTGATGATAACGATAGGGCGGTTGACCGCGCGAATTGTTTCGCCTGTCTCGTAGACATAGAATTCCATCTTATCGAGCTCTTGCAGCAGGTCGTTCGGAAATTCGATATCCGCCTTGTCGATCTCGTCGATCAGCAGCACGACTTTCTCACCGGCTTCAAAAGCCTCCCACAATTTTCCCTTGCGGATATAGTTGGCGACATCATGCACTTTTTCTTCGCCCAACTGGCTGTCGCGCAACCGCGACACCGCGTCATATTCATACAGGCCTTGCTGTGCGCGGGTTGTGGATTTGATGTTCCATTCAATCATACGTAGATCAAGGGATGTGGCCACTTGCTTGGCCAATTCGGTCTTACCTGTGCCGGGTTCGCCTTTAACGAGTAAGGGGCGCTCCAAAGTGACGGCGGCATTCACCGCAATCGTTAGGTCGTCGGTGGCGACATAACTGTCAGTGCCTTGGAATTTCATAGTCTTTTCCCCTTAAGAATATCGTAACGTGTTGCTCGCTTTTAGCCACAAATACGCAGTATTGTGTAGTGACAATCGTCGGGGGCTGCGATAGACGCTGCGGCATAAGCCTTGGCTTCATAGAATTTGAGGGATCAGAAATGGCAAATGCCAAAACGATCGAGGGGGACGACATGAAACAAGAGACGTTCTTGCCGGATGACTACCGTCCTGCCGAAGATGAACCATTTATGAACGACCGTCAGGTGGAATATTTCCGCCGCAAACTGCAAAACTGGAAATCGGAATTGCAAGCAGGCAGCCGCGACACCATTGAAGCGCTGCAAGACGGAACACGTAACATTCCGGATGTGACGGACCGTGCGTCGGAAGAAACAGACCGCGCATTGGAATTGCGGACGCGTGACCGCCAACGCAAACTGGTCGCAAAGATCGACGCGGCCCTGCGCCGTATCGACGAAGACGAATTTGGCTACTGCTCGGTCACGGGCGAACCCATTTCTTTGAAACGTCTGGATGCACGTCCAATCGCGACCATGAGCCTTGAGGCGCAAGAGCGTCACGAGCGCCGTGAAAAAGTGCACCGCGACGACTGAATGCGTCTTGGATAAAGTTTCAAAAACGCGTGGGTCTGTCGGCCTGCGCGTTTTTGCGTTTCGGCGATGTGTTAAGTGGGTGACAAGGCGATGCTTCGAAATGTGATTGTGGTTGGTGGCGGGATTGCCGGTCTTGCGGCGGCCACACTTTTGGGCCGTGCAGGGGCGTCTGTTACACTTTTGGAACGGGCCCCGGTCCTGCGCGAGGTGGGCGCAGGCATCCAGATTAGTCCGAATGGCCTGGCTGTTCTGCGGGCCATGGGGCTTGAAACACCTTTGCAACAATCGGGCGCCGTTCAAGCGCAGGCGGTGTGTCTGTGTGATTACAAACGACCCGGTGAGGTGGCCCGTCTGGATCTGACACGTCTTGGGAATGACCAAAAATACTACTTTGTGCATCGCGCAGATGTGTTGACCGTTTTGGTCAATGCCGCGCGTCAGGCCGGTGTGCAGATTATGACCAATGCGGCTGTGAAAGCGATCTCTTCCGGTGCGCCGGCGTCGGTCGAGCTGATGGATGGCTCGTGTTTGCGGGCCGAACTTGTGGTGGCTGCTGACGGTGTACATTCTGTCGGTCGCAGCGGCCTGAACCCTACATCCGATCCGTTTTTCACAGGGCAGGTGGCTTGGCGGGCGATGGTAGAGAACACGCATGATGTGCCATCCGAAGCCCGCGTGTTCATGGGGCCGGGACGACATATCGTCAGCTATCCACTGCGCCACGGTAAATTGGTGAACATCGTGGCTGTTGAAGAACGCGACACTTGGGTTTCTGAAGGATGGGATCACGTAGGCGACGCCGACGTGCTACGGGCGCGGTTTGCCGATTTTGAAGGGCCGTCGGCTGCGTTGCTGGACGCAGTTGGTGACGTGTCGGTCTGGGGGTTGCACAGGCATCCGATTGCAAAGACCTGGTACAATGAAGGTGTCGTGTTGGTTGGCGATGCTGCCCATCCGACGCTGCCGTTTTTGGCACAGGGCGCTAATATGGCGCTTGAAGACGTTTGGGTTTTGGCACAATGTTTGAAAAACAAAGGCTTAGACGGCCTGCAAGCCTATCAGAACATTCGCATGGCCCGCGTGCCGCGCGTTTTAAAAGTGGCTGACGGGAATGCACGAAACTACCATTTGCGGCCCGGACCGATGCGGTCTGTTGCGCATTTAGGGTTGAAAACGCTTAGCAAACTGGCCCCTGGCGTGATGCTGGGGAAGTTCGATTGGCTGTATCGCCACGATGTCACGGCATCGCGTTAGATCGCCAGTTCGACCCAAATGGGCACGTGATCGGATGGCTTTTCCCGTGCTCTGATGTCTTTATCAATGGCGCAATTGGTTAATGTATCGGCGCATGTGGGGCTCAGCAAAAAGTGGTCGATGCGGATGCCGTCGTTTTTGTTCCATGCCCCTGCCTGATAATCCCAGAATGAATACTGACCGGGCCGCGGATCACGAGCGCGGAACGCATCTGTCAAACCAAGGTTTATCAATTTACGAAAAGCTGTGCGGCTTTCGGGTCGGAAAAGGGCGTCTTCTGTCCAGACTTCTGGGCGGGCGGCATCTTCGGATTGTGGGATAATATTGTAATCGCCCGCCATCAAAAATGGCATTTCTTCCGCCATCAGCTGTTCAGCACGATTTTGTAGGCGCTGCATCCAGGCCAGTTTGTAGTCGTATTTTGGACCGGGCGCAGGGTTGCCGTTTGGCAAATACAGGCCGCACACGCGCAAGGGGTGGTGATCGCCCATAACCGTTGCTTCGATCCAACGCGCTTGTTCGTCGGTGTCGTCGCCGGGCAATCCGCGTGTGACGTCTTCGAGCGGCAGTTTTGACAGGATGGCAACGCCGTTGAAAGACTTTTGACCGTGGGTTTCGACATTATAGCCGCGGTCCTCAAACAGCTCACGCGGGAAGTTTTCATCGACGGACTTGATTTCTTGCAAGACGACCACGTCTGGTTGCGCTTCATCCAACCATTCGGGAAGTGCATTTATGCGCGCTTTGATACCGTTGATGTTGAAACTGGCGATTTTCATTTGGTCGCTCCCTGCAGTGGTCCTGAAGCTATCGCCGAAGTCGATGGATTGGGCAAGGGGCGTGTCTTCACAGATTCGCCGGTAAAGAATCTATTAACTAAAAAATACACCTTAAGGTTGTTTGATTTGATGTGATTTGAAGCACACACACCTGCTCATTTTGACTAAATGAAAGTTTTTTGGAATTAGATAAAAATCATTATAAATTATTAAAAACATATAATTATGCGTGTTTTGTAAAGTGAAAAAATGTGCGTATTAATCAATTATTAACTGTATTTTTCTTTTAACACTCTCCTTTAGCGTGCAAGCAAAGAAGCATTCAAGCCAACCTCAAAAAGGAAGTTTACAATGACTGCACTGCGCAAATCCGACCTTCAATTCGATCTGATAGATACCGCTGCTTTTGCTGGCGAAGGCGTTGAAATGTTTTCATCTGGTTCGGCCCCGTCTGCCTCTGAAATGCTGACAGGAGATCTATGTGATGCGTTTTCTTCCGGCTCTGCGCCGACGATGACAACTGGCGCTGAAACCGGGTTGTTTTCGTCCGGATCTGCACCAAATCTGGCGTCGATGTCTTTGACTGGTGATGCTGTCGAGATGTTTTCTTCGGGCTCTGCGCCGGTCATGTCATCTGATGCGACACGCGGTGAAGCCGTGCAGATGTTTTCGTCAGGGTCCGCGCCAGTTACCACATCGCAAGTGACGGGCGATGCGACCGAGATGTTCTCGTCTGGGTCTTAACCCCCACGCTTTGGCACGTTTGAAGTCACATAAGGACACCTGAATTATGACCAATATCGTAACTTTGAACGTGCCCGCACGCCGCCAAACGGACCAAGATCAAACATCGCATTTGATTGCAGGCTTCGGGCAGCACCGCAGAGGGCCAGACGATGTGTTTTGGCTAAAAGAGAATGCGGAATTATTGAATATTCTGGAATGTACCAAGGCCAATATCTTGCCAAACGCCTTGGAAAATCACCAAGAGTTCTACCTGGGTCTAAAGCAAAGGTTTGCCTTTTTTCCACAATATTACAGGTTCTTACTGTCTATCTGCTTGGATCTGGAAGACCTTGGGTATGGCGGGTCGCAAGGCGAAGGCTTGTGTGATTGGGTGGTAAGGCAAGGCCTGCCTGAAGCAGAAGTGTCAGACTTACAACGTGCTGAGGCCCGCCGGTTATTGGCAAGGCGCGGCGTGGACCTGAAAGGTGATACAGGATTAACGGAACGGTTGCACCGATTTATCGATAGGGCGGACACGTTTGCTTTGCCCAACAAAAAAGCAGCCTATGAGCTGACACATATCGTGTTCTACCTTTCTCAATACGGGCGTTGTGATCCGAAACTGAGCAGCAGCGCTATTCGCGGACTGCGGTTTGCGGGTGTTTTGGCCTATCTCGATCAAAACGCCGATCTGTTGGCGGAAATCTGCATCGCACTGCGGTATGCAAACCAAACACCCCCGCAGGTATGGGAAGATTGGGTGATGCGAACGCTTTCGGATTTTGATGTTCAGGCTGGCCATAACGTTGATGTCGCCGACGACTACCACATGTTTTTTGTTTGCGGATGGCTGTCACGCCTTAAAGGGGGGACTGCGCATAATGCTACGATCCCCGAAGGGCGCATGCGGTTGACGGCAGCAACACTGCCAGCAGGTCCGCTGCGTAGCATGTCAGCCTGCCTGTTTCAAATGGAGGGGTCACGCAGCGCGGACTGGCACAAAATGCGTCCTGTTCTGGAACAATCCGTGGACGAAAATGGCTACTTGATCTTGCAATCTGCGGCACAGTCGATAGATGAATTCGATGTGTTTTTTGAAGGGTTTTCCCGCGTCAGCTTTGCGTCGTAACCTGTTACATAGAAAAAGAAGTTCCGCATCCACAGGCGCTGGTTGCATTCGGATTTTCAATCACAAAACGTGCACCAATCAATTCCTCTGAAAAGTCGATCACAGCATTGGACAAAAACGGCAGCGACACGGCGTCCACAATAACTTTCTGCCCTGATCCTTCCAGTACCAGATCATCTTCTTTCGGAGTGTCGAGTGCAATTTCATATTGAAACCCGGAACACCCGCCACCTTCAACAGCAACACGAAGGGCTTGGCCCTGATCGTTGGCGCCAATTTCAGCAAGGCGTTCAAATGCGCGGGGTGTGACTTTTGGGGGCAGTTGCATAACCTGAAGCTCCGAAAATTAAGTGATGGCTATATTTCCATCGCTGTTCGACATCAATATAGAGGGGCTGTAGCCAAGCGACAAGGACAGGCCGATGAACGCCGCATATGCTTGTGACCCTGCCACGTCCAAGGGACGGCGCGTGCCAGAGGAAGAATCGCATTTTCGGTCGTGTTTTCAACGCGATCGTGACCGTATTATTCACGCCAGCGCTTTTCGCAGGCTGAAACATAAAACCCAAGTGTTTGTTGAACACGAAGGGGATTATTACCGCACACGTCTGACCCATTCCATTGAAGTGGCGCAAGTGGCACGCACCATCGCAGGCGCGCTGCGTTTGAATACTGAACTAACCGAAGCTGTGGCATTGGCGCATGATCTGGGTCATCCGCCGTTTGGGCACACCGGCGAAGACACTTTGCACGCGTTGATGAAGGGGTACGGCGGCTTTGATCACAACGCCCAAGCCATCAAGATTGTGACGTCTCTGGAACAGCATTACGCAGACTTCGACGGGTTGAACTTAACCTGGGAAGCCCTTGAAGGTATTGCAAAACACAACGGCCCGGTGGTCGGGGAATTGCCCGTGGCACTTGCAACCTATGATGCATTGCACGATCTGGAACTGGACACACACGCAAGTGCCGAAGCCCAGGTTGCGGCCTTGTCCGATGACATTGCCTACAACAACCACGATCTGCACGATGGCTTGCGCGCAGGCCTGTTCACGGACGCAGACATTCAGGCGTTGCCCATAGTTGGCGCAGCCTATGCGCAGGTCGATGATGCATATCCAAACCTTGACGTTGAGCGCCGCCGCCACGAAGCGTTGCGCCGCGTCTTTGGTGTGATGGTGGCCGATGTGATCGAGACATCGCAAACACTGCTGGAAACCAGCGCCGCGACATCTGCCCGTGACATCCGCATGTTGGGGCGCCCCGTGATCAAGTTTTCGTCGCAGGTCTGGGAAGACCTTCAAGCCATCCGTCACTTTCTGTTCACACAAATGTACCGCGCACCCAGCGTGATGCAAAAGCGGGCAGAGGTCAGCCAGATCATCGAGGACTTGTTTCCACTGTTTCTAAACCATCCTGACAAAATGCCTGAAAACTGGTATGCGATGACACGAAATCTGGACAAAAGCGGCACGGCGCGTGCGGTCAGTGACTATATTTCAGGCATGACTGACCGGTTTGCGCTTTTGGAACATCTGCGCTTGCACCCCAGCGGGTGATCGCCCCAAGGCCTTGCCGCTCTGACCGTTGACCTGCCTGTGCTGCGTGATACACCGCGCACACCATCATCTTAGGAAAAGTCCCATGAACCTTTTTGCCCAAATGCGCGCCCGTGTCCTATCCGATTTGGAAGCGCTGCAATCCCGCGGTGTGTTGCCAGAAGGGCTTTCCATGGACAACGTCGCGGTTGAACCGCCACGTGATCCGGCGCACGGCGATATGGCGACTAACGCTGCTATGGTTCTGGCCAAGCCCGCAGGCATGAAGCCGCGCGACATTGCACAGGCGCTTGCAGATGAATTGACATCTGATGACCGTGTCACGTCCTGCGAAGTCGCAGGTCCTGGCTTTTTGAACCTGCGTTTGGCCCCGACTGTGTGGCAGGGCGTCGTTCAGGATGTTTTGCAACAAGGTGCCGGATTTGGCCGGTCAAATCTGGGGCAGGGCAAAAAGGTGATGGTGGAATATGTGTCTGCCAACCCGACGGGGCCTTTGCACGTGGGGCACACCCGCGGCGCCGTCTTTGGCGATGCTTTGGCGTCTTTGCTGGATTTTGCAGGCTATAATGTGACCCGTGAATACTACATCAATGATGGTGGCGCACAGGTCGATGTTTTGGCGCGGTCTGTGTACCTGCGGTACCTTGAGGCGCACGGTCAGGACGTCGCATTCGAGGACGGGACATACCCCGGTGATTACCTGATTGATGTCGGGATAGCCCTGAAAGCCAAAGTGGGCGATGCGTTTGTCGGCAAAGGCGAACAGTTTTGGCTGCAAGAGGTGCGGGAATACGCAACCGAAGCCATGATGGATCTGATCCGCGCGGATCTGGGTCAGCTGGGCATCAAAATGGACAATTTCTTTTCTGAAAAGTCCCTGTACGGCACGGGGCTGATTGAAAGCGCCATCAAATCACTGGATGACAAGGGCCTGATCTATGAAGGCGTTCTTGAACCTCCCAAAGGCAAAAAGCCCGAGGACTGGGAACCACGCGAACAAACTTTGTTCAAATCCACGGACCACGGCGACGATGTAGACCGCCCTGTAAAGAAATCGGACGGGGCATGGACCTATTTTGCGCCCGACATCGCCTATCACTTTGATAAGGTGCAGCGCGGATTTGACATGTTGATTGATGTGTTCGGGGCAGATCACGGCGGCTATGTGAAACGCATGAAGGCTGCTGTTTCGGCCCTGTCGGACGGCTGTGTGCCGCTGGACATCAAGTTGACGCAACTTGTGAAGTTGTACAAAAACGGCGAGCCATTCAAAATGTCCAAGCGGGCAGGGACCTTTGTCACCCTGCGCGATGTTGTGGATCAGGTGGGGTCTGACGTGACGCGGTTTGTGATGCTGACCCGCAAGAACGATGCGCCATTGGACTTTGACTTTGACAAGGTGCTGGAGCAATCCAAAGACAACCCTGTCTATTACGTTCAATACGCCCATGCGCGGATTGCGTCGATTTTGCGCAAAGCCACAGATGCGGGCATAGCGGTCCAGGATACAGATTTGTCTTCTGCGGATTTGAGCAAGCTGGATCACACAGCCGAATTGGCGCTGGCCATGAAGCTGAGCGAATGGCCCCGTTTGGTCGAAACGGCGGCCCGCTCAAATGAGCCGCACCGGGTTGCGTTTTATCTTTACGAATTGGCGTCTGATTTCCACAGTTTGTACCATCTGGGCCGGTCGGAAGACGGGCTGCGGGCAATTCAGGACGATGATCATGCCACAAGTCAGGCAAAAATCGCCCTCGCACGTGCCACAGCTGTTGTAATAGCTGCCGGCCTTGGTATCTTGGGAGTTGAGCCAGCCGAAGAGATGCGTTGAACCAATAACCGCCTCGGCTGAACAGGCACGAAATCAGTTGACCGATCAGGCAATGTATCTGACCGGCAAAGAGGCAAAATGGCAAACGTATCCTATACCCATGATCTGGGCGCTGGTAGCTATGCGCAATCCGCACCCCATACATCACCAAAGCCGCGTAATGCTTTGACTAACCTGACAAATCTGACTGCAGCCGGAGTGTCTTTGGCGCTGATGGCTGGGGTCGCTGTTTGGGGCTACAAGCTGATGGTGCGTGATGTCAGCGGTATTCCTGTGGTGCAGGCGGCCAGCGGTGACATGCGTGTGCGTCCCGAAGACCCGGGTGGGCAACTTGCCATCAATCAGGGCCTTGCCGTGAACGAAGTGGCTGCTGTTGGTGTGGCTGCAAAGCCTGCCGATCGGCTGGTTCTTGCGCCACGTCCGGTGGATTTGACCCACGAAGATATGCCAACACCCGTCACAATGGTGGCGCCTGTGCAACAGCCGGTTGTATCATCCGCCCCGATTGAGCAACCACAAACGCTGGATGTGGCCGCAGCGCTTGAAAGTGGATCAGTTGAGGATTTGGTGAACCAGCTGACAGCGGGCGCAGACAGGATCGAAGCGGAAACGGAAGCTCAACCTGTTCAGGTGGTGGCCTCAGTCACGCCGCCCACACCGGAAGCCATGCCAACGCCTGTGGTGATTGATGCCCCTGGCATAAAAAAGTCATTTCGCCCACAACTGCGCCCGAAGGCTTTGAACGCAGTGGCGTCTGCCACGGCCACAACAAATGCCACCCTCGCAGCCGCACCCGCAAACGCGGAAGTGGATGCCGCATCCTTGCCCGCAGGGACGCGTCTGGTGCAACTTGGTGCCTTTGACAGCGCGGAAATCGCGCGCAGCCAATGGGCCAAGTTGGAAGGTCGGTTTGGGGATTATCTGTATGGAAAACAGCGCATTGTGCAAAAAGCGAAAAGTGGTGGACGCACATTTTATCGCCTGCGCGCCATGGGGTTCGAAGACCTGAGCGATGCACGCCGTTTCTGTTCGGCGCTGCTGGCTGAAAAAGCCGATTGTATTCCGGTCGTCACGCGATGAACCGTTTCGGGGCGACGATCCTTGATGCGGACGGGCTGCGGCTGACGTCTGAGGAAAAAGCGTTTTTCAAAGATGTGAAGCCGTTTGGCTTTATTCTATTTGCCCGCAACATCGACACGCCGGATCAAATACGTGCCTTGTGTGGCGACTTTCGCGAGGCTGTTGGGTACGATTGTCCCATAACCATTGATCAAGAAGGCGGGCGTGTGCAGCGGTTGCGTGCCCCGATCTGGCGCGAATGGTTGCCTCCGATGGATTTTGTCACAGCGGCCGGACCGCAAGCCGAGCGTGCCATGTATCTGCGCCACCGGGTGATCGCCCATGAATTGTTTGCGCTTGGCATCGACAGCAATTGTGCCCCTATGGTGGATGTTGCGGGCGATGACACCCATGATTTTCTGCGCAACCGGTGTTACGGAACGGATGCTGTGACGGTGTCCGCTTTGGGGCGTGCGGCGGTGACGGGTTTGTTGGATGGCGGCGTTCTGCCTGTCGTTAAACACATGCCGGGCCACGGGCGTGCAACGGCGGACAGCCACTTTGATTTGCCACATGTTGCAAACATCAAAAACGATCTGCAAGGTCATGACTTTGCGCCGTTTAAGGCGCTTTGTGATCTGCCCATGGGGATGACGGCGCATCTGGTCTATTCCGACATCGACACAGCCCCTGCGACGTTGTCCAAACCTGTGATGGACGTGATCCGCAAGGACATCGGCTTTGATGGTTTGATCATGACCGATGACATCGCCATGAAAGCACTAAGCGGCGATCTGGGGGACCTAAGCCGTCAGGCTCTGCACGCTGGATGTGACGTGATATTGCACTGCAACGGCACACTGGCCGAACGGCGCAGGGTGGCAGAAGCTTCGGGCGAAATGACAGATGCGGCGCAAACACGGGCCATTGCTGCCTTGAATGCGCGCAAAACCCCTGACGAGATTGACATTTCCGCGTGTGACGCCGAACTTGAAGCGCTGACAGGGGGCTGAAGCGGGGCAGGCCAAATGGCTGAAGATACATTCGAGGAAGATCGCGTTTCTGTAGCCGACCGTTTGGCTGCAGAGGCATTGATTGTCGACGTGGACGGCTTTGAAGGCCCGCTTGACTTGCTCTTGACCCTATCGCGTACGCAAAAAGTTGATTTGCGCAAAGTTTCTGTTTTGCAATTGGCACGTCAATACCTTGCGTTTGTTGAAAAAGCGAAGGCTCTGCGGCTGGAATTGGCGGCGGATTACCTTGTGATGGCGGCGTGGTTGGCTTTTTTGAAGTCCCGTTTGTTGTTGCCACCGGACCCAACAGAAGAGGGTCCATCAGGTGAGGAACTGGCCGCCCATCTGGCGTTTCAGTTGGAACGCTTGCAGGCGATGCGCGACAGTGCGGCACGCTTGATGGGGCGCGACCAATTGGGGCGGGATTTCTTTGCGCGGGGGCAGGCCGAAACCGTGGAACGGGTCAAACGGGTCACATACACAGCGACGCTTTTGGACCTGATGCAAGGCTACGCGCGTATTCGAACCCGTGACGATTTCCGCCCCTTCATTCTGGACAGGGATTCGGTGTTTACGATGGAGCAAGCCTTGGAGCGGATGCGTCCCCTTATGGGATATGCGGGGGAATGGACTGACATTCTAAGCTATTTGCCTGAAGGGTGGGACATGGACCCCGTCAAACTACGCTCTGCCACTGCAGCGACGTTTGCCGCATCTTTGGAGTTGGTGAAAGAAGGGCATATGGAAATCAGGCAAACCGAGATTTTTGCACCTATCCAGCTGCGTAAGAAGGTGTAAAGGCATGACGGATCGCGTGGAAGAGATTGAAAATGAAGAACAAAGCCTGTTTGCAGCCCCTCCGATGGGGGAACAGGAACGTATGGTCGAAGCGATCTTGTTTGCGACAGCCGAACCTGTCACGGCCAAGGAACTGGCAGCACGGATGCCGCATGGCTGTGATCCCGCGGAGGCACTGGTTCATTTGCGCAAACGCTATGACGGGCGTGGTGTGACGTTGAACAAGGTGGGGGATGCCTGGGCGATGCGCACCGCCCCCGACCTTGGGTTTTTGATGCAAAAGGAAACGGTTGAAACCCGCAAGCTTAGTCGCGCGGCCATCGAAACACTGGCCATCATTGCGTACCATCAGCCCGTGACCCGCGCCGAGATTGAGGAAATTCGTGGCGTTTCGGTCAGTCGGGGCACTGTGGACCAGCTGTTGGAAATGGAATGGATCCGCTTTGGCCGCCGCAAAATGACACCGGGGCGGCCTGTGACTTTTGTGGTCACCCAAGGGTTTTTGGATCACTTCGGCTTGGAAAACGCACGCGACTTGCCGGGTTTGAAAGAACTGCGATCTGCCGGATTGCTGGAAAATCGGCCACCGCCAGGGTCGATGCCGGGTCCGGGAGAAGTCGAAGAAGATGAAACCGATGAAGGGCAATCCGAACTTTTTGAGGATTAACCTGAAAATCGCCGTATTTGATGCTATATTGGTGCCATACCTAAAACGAGGCAGTGCTCTGCAATGAACCAGATATTGAACATGTTTATGCGTCTTGTGATGCGCAAAATGATGAGCAAAGGCATTGATGCAGGGTTCAAAGGGGCCAGCGGTATGGCGCGGCGTCGCAAGCAGCAGCAGCAGCCAATGGGCGAGATCGACGATTATGGAAATCCCACAGGTCGGTCTGGCAGCACGCCCAAAGACACCTCTGAACGCGACCGCATTAGGGCAGAGCGACGGGCCCGCCGCGCCGCACGTCAACAGGATTGATACGCGTTAGGCTGTCGGCGTTTTGAAATGCTTGCTTAGCTTAAGACCCTGACCTTGATAGTTGGATTTCAGGTCCGCACCGTAAAGCTGCGTTGGGTCTTCGGCCATCTTTTCATAGACCAAACGGCCCACGACTTGACCATGTTCCAGCACAAAAGGTGCCTCGTGGCAGCGCACTTCCAACACGCCGCGGGACCCTGCGCCACCGGCTGTCGCGTGGCCAAACCCGGGGTCAAAAAAGCCTGCGTAATGCACGCGGAATTCTCCGACCATGGCAAGGTAAGGGGCCATTTCAGCAGCATAGCTTGGCGGGATGCACACGGCCTCGCGGCTGACAAGAATGTAGAACGCGCCGGGATCCAGAATGATATGCCCATCCGTGCTGTGCACATCTTCCCAATAGGCACGCGGATCGTAGTGGCCGATGCGGTCCAGATCTATCACGCCTGTATGGGGTTTTGCGCGGTAGCCCACCAAGGACGTGCCGGGCAATTTTAGATCGACAGAAAACCCAAGCCCGTCATCAATCACAGCTGTACCATTCACAAGCGGCGTGTCGTTGTGCAACGCGCTGAGGGCGGCATCGTCCAGCACAGCATGTCCGGTGCGAAAGCGGATTTGGTTCAGGCGCATGCCGGGCCGCACGAGAACGGAAAAAGACCGGGGGCAAATTTCTGCGTAAAGCGGGCCTGTGTAGCCGTCGGGAATACGGTCGAATTCTGTGCCGCCATCGGTAATTGTGCGCGTTAATAAATCCAGACGACCGGTTGAGCTTTTGGCGTTGGCCACAGCGCTCATACCCGCAGGCAGAGCAAGCCCTTCCATCAAAGGCACCACGTACACGCAGCCCTTTTCCAACACCGCACCATCGGTCAAGTCGACCCGGTGCATTTCAAATTCCTGCAACCTGTCCGATACTTTTGCACCAGCACCCGACAAGAAGGAAGCACGCACGCGGTACGCCACAGTTCCCAGACGCAGATCAAGGCTTGCGGGTTGAATTTGTGGTACAGAGACAGCAGGGGACCCCGTGATCTGACCGGTTTCAATCATCTGGCTGATGTGTTGATTTGGGATGACGCCTGTCACAGGTTTTGCTTCCTATCTACGACAAACGCCCGCAACCGAATGGCCGCGGGCGATTTGAGCAAGTCGGTAATTGGTCGGGCTAGCAGGACTCGAACCTGCGACCTTCCGTCCCCCAGACGGACGCGCTACCAGGCTGCGCCATAGCCCGACTTGTGGGGCTTCATACCCGATTTTGGGCGGCAAGCAAGAAAGAATTGCCACTTCGCTTACTCTTTATGTGCGGCGGTCATCCTGTCGCGCAATGCGGCCAGCTGCGACAGCAAAGCCGTGGCTTCGGGGGATGCGGATTTCGCTGTTGTCAGTGCCGTCAACACTGCGGGGTGCGCCGGAAATTCTGAATCGGGCGGCGTGTCCGGCACATCAATGATATTGGGCTTCAGCACCGGGGCCGGGGTTGGCGCAATGTCTTCTACGGGATCCGTCGTGACTGCATCGCTGGCGTCAACTGGAAGGTCAGCTTCTGGTTGTTCGTCAGCTTCTGTCTGGGCGTCAGGATTTGGCTGGGCTGCTTCGGGGGCCTGCATCTGCGTGCTTTGGGTTTCGTCCGCAACCGGGGGCGGAGACAATGGCGATGTGCGCCGGACAAACGCGGGCATCTGTGGCATGGGGTCTGAAACGGGCGTATCATCCGCTGTGTCTGGCGTCAGCTCAGGTTCAGAAGGGTCAGGTTCAGAAGGGGCAGGCTCAGACGGGTCAGGTGCAGATGGGGCAGACGCTTTGAACATCACCTCTGGTACATCTGGTTCCGACGCAACTGGTTCGACCATTTCGGTATCTGCTTGCACCGTATCCGAAATGTCCGCCCCATCACCATCACCATCACCATCACCATCACCAACAACGTCAGCTTCAGGGGAGGAGGTCGCGGTTGGCTCTGCCGGTGTGGTCTGCATCTCGGGTGCAGGCACTGGCACGTCAGCGGTATCATCCGATCCGTTGTCCGCAGACGATGATGTGTCAGCGATAACTTCGTCTGCTGCGTCGGACACAAGCGCGGTGTCTTCTGGGGGGGGATCGTCCTGCGTAGATTCGTCTTGTGGTGGTTCGTCTCGTGGTGGTTCGTCTTGCGCAGAGGCTTCGTCGTCCGGGACCACTTGGGATGGCTCAACCGTTTGTGGCTGCTGCGGTACAGGGGGCGGAGGAGGGGCCACAGGAGAAGTGGCTTGCGGTTGTTGGGATGCAGATGGCGCGGCCTCCGGCATCACGACGGCGTCTTGGGTGAAAGACGGGCGCGGCGCGTCTTCGGGTGCTTTGGGCTGAACATCTACCGGACTGGCAAACTTTGTAATTGTGACGTCCGTGTTCGGCTGTGCACCATTGTCGAAAAGGTCCAATGTGGACGTGTCATTTGCGTCTTGCATATTTTTTGGAGTTGTCTGACTTTGTCGTTTTAAGGGTACATCGGCAGGAATAGCGGCAGAGGCCTCATCCAAGCTGGAAGACATTGCAGACACATGTGCGATGCCTTTTTCGCGCAACACCTTTTGCACACCTTTGATCGTCAGTCCGTCGTCGTGAAGCAGCTTTCTGATGCCGCCCAACAACAACATGTCAACAGGACGGTAATACCGGCGACCACCTGCGCGTTTGACAGGTTTCACTTGGGTGAATTTGCTTTCCCAGAACCGCAGAACATGGGTTTGGACCCCAAGCCAGTCTGCCACTTCGGAGATTGTGCGAAAGGCGTCGGCGGATTTACTCATGTGATCAGGACTTGTTGCCTGACGCCACACGGTCCTTCATCAAATGCGAGGGACGAAAGGTTAAAACGCGACGGGGATTGATTGGAACTTCTTCACCAGTTTTTGGGTTACGGCCCACGCGTGCGGATTTTTCACGCACAGAAAAGGTGCCAAAGGATGAAATTTTGACTTGCTGGCCTTTGACCAAAGCATCGGACATGTGGTCTAGCACGCTTTCCACCAATGTCGCACTTTCGTTGCGCGACAATCCAACCTCGCGAAATACCGCTTCGCTTAGGTCCATCCGTGTCAAAGTCTTTTCGGCCATTACTCATCCCCTTATTCTGAGCAACCATAGGGTGCTGTGAATTTACGAGTCAATATCAATGACTTGTGCTGCGTTGTTTCTGCAGGTTTTTTGCGCAAAAAGAGCGGCTTACCAACGTAGAACCACCGCACCCCACGCCAAACCGCCGCCGATTGCTTCGGTCACGATCAAATCACCGTCTTTGATTTGTCCGCGATCACGTCCCACGGACAAAGCCAGAGGAATCGATGCAGCCGACGTGTTGCCATGATCCTGAACCGTCACCACAACGTTTTCCATCGGCACACCCATCTTCTTGGCGGTGCCTTGGATGATGCGAATGTTGGCTTGGTGGGGCACGACCCAATCGATGTCGTCCGCGGTTACATTGGCGTCCGCCATAGCGGTGTTGGCGGTTCCAGCCAGTTTTTCGACGGCATGGCGGAACACCTGATTTCCCTGCATCCGCAAGTATCCGGTGGTCCCTGTGCTGACGCCGCCGTCCACATAAAGCAAATCGCGGTGCGTGCCGTCCGAATTCAGGTCGGTGGCCAAAATCCCGCGGTCGTCTTTCGTGCCGCTGCCATCCGTGGCTTCCAGCACCAATGCGCCGGCCCCGTCGCCAAACAACACGCAAGTGCCACGGTCTGTCCAGTCCATGATGCGACTGAAGGTTTCGGCACCAATCACCAACACGCGTTTGGCCTGACCGGACAACACCAAAGCGTTGGCATTGGACAGCGCAAAGATGAAACCGGCACACACGGCCTGAATATCAAACGCAAAGCCCTTTTTCATACCCAGATTGGCCTGAACCATGGTCGCGGCTGACGGAAACGTCAGGTCGGCTGTCGACGTGGCAAGTACGATGGCATCCACGTCATCAGCTGTCAGACCGGCATCTGCCAAGGCTGCTTTGGCCGCTTCTGTGGCCATCATTGATGTGGTTTCACCGTGGCCTGCAAAGTGCCGCCGTTCGATACCGGATCGCGACACGATCCATTCGTCGGTGGTGTCCAGGGTCTTTTCAAACTCTGCGTTTGGTACAACGCGCTGGGGTAAATAGTGGCCAACGCCTTTGACTGTTGCGCGAAGTGTCATGCCTGCGTGTGTCCTGTGTCTTCTGTCGTTTTGTCTTCGGTTGGCAAAACGGCGGCGACTCGGGCCGCCAGTTTATCGTTGAACCCATTCTGCGCCAATTGTGCCGCAAGGGAAATAGCCGCTGATACGCCGGTAGCATCTGCTGACCCGTGCGACTTCACGACTGTGCCATTTAACCCCAAAAACACCCCGCCATTGACGCGGCGTGGATCAATGCGCCGTTTCAGTCGCTGCAATGACGTAAATGCAAGCAATGAGGCAAGCCGCGACAAAGGGGTGTACTTGAATGCTTCTTTCAGCAAATCACCGATCAAACCCGCAGTGCCTTCACCTGTTTTGATGGCCACATTGCCCGTGAACCCGTCTGTGACGATCACATCTGCCACATCTCCCGGAATGTCACTGCCTTCGACAAAGCCCACAAAATCGAATTCGGCTTGGGCTTCGTTGGCTTTGATCAAATCAAAGGCATCGTGCAATTCGGCGCGGCCTTTGTGTTCTTCGGTTCCGACGTTCAGCAATCCGACACGCGGGCGGGGCAGGTCCATACCATTGCGGGCATAAGACGCGCCCATCAATGCGTAACGCAACAGATCATCAGCATCGGCGCGAATGTCGGCGCCCACATCCAGCATCACATTGAAACCTTGCGGATTGCGTGAGGGCCATAGAACGGCGATGGCTGGGCGGTTGACACCCGGCAATTTACGCAACCGGATCATGGACAGCGCCATCAGCGCGCCTGTGTTGCCGCAGCTGACGGCCACATCGGCTTCGCGGGCACGCACCGTTTCGACGGTAGAATACATCGACGTGCCTTTGCCGTGGCGCACGACATGGCTGGGTTTGTCTTCCATCGTCACGACGGAATCAGCCGCACGTACGGTGCAACGGCCCCGCAACGGTTTACGTTTTGCGATCAATGCGTCCAGCTCGGCCTGGGGGCCGTGCAAGATCAGATCAATGTTGGGATTTCGTTTGACGAAGATAGCGCAGCCGGCAACCACTGTTGCCGGGCCGCTGTCTCCGCCCATGGCATCCACTGCGATCACAAGCCGCTGGCGCGTGGTGTCCGTCTTATCGGGTCGCGCCAGTGTCATAGGTGTGCCTGTTTGCCGGGATGCCTTAAGGCGGCCAAAGGAGCTTAGGCCGCGTCGTCTTCCAGATCAACTTCTTCAGTCATCGCAACAATTTCATTGTTGTCGTAGTGACCGCAAGACGCGCAAATGTGGTGTGGGCGTTTCAGCTCACCGCAGTTGTCGCATTCGTTTGGGTTTGCAGCCACCAGAGAATCATGCGCGCGGCGGTTGTTGCGGCGTGAATTGGAGACTTTGTTCTGTTGAACAGCCATAGGAAGGGCCTTTGTGTTTGAGGGCGGCGTTCATGTTGCCGCCAAGGTTACAGCGTATCGGTTCTTTGAGCTTTTGGAGCGTTTAGGGTGCAAGGCCCCGCATGTCCAACGCTAAATGCAATGAGGGCGGCAAAATACTGCGAATTCGTGTTTAAGCAAGCAGATATTTTGACCTGTCAGTCGGGTTTGTCTTCCATCTTGTCCTTTAGGGCTGCCAGCCCGGCAAAGGGGCGTGCGTCTGCGTCCGTCATCGCCGCTTCACCCGGTTTGGTAAAGACTGTGTTGAACAGGGCCGCATCTGGCGCACGGGGGTAATCGGGGACCGCAAGGCTTAGGGCTTCAATCATGACGTCTGCGGGATCGATAAACGCGCCCAGCAACTCGATGCCATCGTCGTCAGGCATTTCGACTTCTTCTTCGTTCACTTCGGGAATCGATTTTAGAAACATCCGTTCCACCGGCGTATCAATGCGTGTGGTCACAGGGTCCAAAGTCACGGTGCAGGGCTGCACGACGGTCGCCCCGAGGGTGCCTTTCAATTGCCAGTCAACTTTGCCGACGGCGCGGATGGAACCAAAGAATCGCAGTTTGCGCAGGCTTGTCAGATCAAGCTGCGCGGCAATTTCGGACATTGCATCAGCGTTGGGCCGTAAATCAAACGGTTTTGGCGCACGTTGCGGCAGGTCAGCGACGCGATATGCGGTGGGTGAAGCGATCTGTGAACACATGTTATTGCTTTCATTTCTTGAAACGGGGCCGTTCCTTTGTTAGGCGAGATAAAAGCCAAGTGGGTTTAGGGCAAGAGGGCAGAGTAAATGACACGCAGCAATTTGAACCGCACGGTTGTGCGCTCGTGCGCAATTCTGGCCTTGGGCTTTAGCTTAACTGCATGTGCAGCGACCTTTCGCAACCACGGCTATATCCCACCGCAAGAAGATCTTGATCTGTTGGCTGTGGGCATCGACACCCGTGCGTCCGTTGAGGAATCAGTGGGATCCCCATCCGCGGGGGGCGTGTTGGAAGGCGGCGACTACTTCTATGTCTTTTCGCGGGTACGCACCTTTGGGTTCAAAAAGCCCACGGTTGTGGAACGTCAGGTGCTGGCGATCAGCTTTGACGAAGCGGGCGTTGTGAAAAACATTGAACGCTTCGGGTTGGAAGATGGTCGTGTCGTGCCTTTGGCGCGCCGTGTGACCAGCTCTGGTGTGACCAACAAGACGTTCTTGCGTCAGTTGCTTGGCAACTTGGGCCGCTTTTCACCCGGGGCGTTGTAAGCCGCGCCCATCTGAGTGTTCTGATCCAATGAAGCCGTTGTACAAAGGGCGATACGTCGCAGCATTGGCCTCATCCCAACAAGATTTGAACGAAGCCTTTGATCTTCGTGCGCGCTGTTTTGGTGTCAAACATCCGGATGTGGACCGTTTTGATGCGGGATGCGCCCATATCCTTGTGCGGCGTGATGATGTGCTTGTGTGCTGCGCGCGCATGATGCCGTTGCGTGGTGGCGATATCCTGCACAGCTATACGGCGCAGTTCTATGATCTGGGCGCTTTGGCAAAATATCCCGACAAAACGATGGAACTGGGCCGTTTTTGCATTGATCCGACACTTTTTGACCCAAACATTTTGCGCATTGTTTGGGGGGCCATCACCTCCTATGTCGATGAGAACAAGGTAAAAATGTTGTTTGGGTGTTCTTCTTTTGCAGGGATCCAACCCGCGCCTTACGGCGATGCCTTTGCGTTGCTAAAATCCCGCTACCTTGGGCCGGACCAGTGGCTGCCAAAAGCAAAGGCCGCCCATCGGTGCGCATTTCCTGATACATCGGTGCAAACCATCAACCGCAGCGCTGCGCTGAAACAGATGCCGCCGTTGTTGCGGACCTATCTGGTGATGGGGGGGTGGGTGTCGGATCATGCCGTTGTGGATCATGACATGAACACGCTGCATGTCTTTACAGGTGTGGATGTGGCGGCAATCCCCGCGTCGCGCAAACGGGCTTTGCGGGCCGTTGCGGGCTGAGACGTGACGCGCGTATATTTTTCGCCCCCGTGTTCGCCCCGTGTAGGGCCCGTGTAGGGCCCCACTTATTTTGCGCTTCGCGCAAGGCTTGATGTTTATTTTGTGCTCCGCGCAAGGGTAGGCGTTGACCCTATGGCCTGCGCAGTCTAGCTGGCAGGCATGGCACGTGTACCTCTTTTACAGCTCAACGAAATATCTCTGACCTTTGGAGGCGATCCTGTCTTTGACGGATTGTCTTTGGTGGCGCAACCGGGCGACCGCGTCGCTTTGGTCGGGCGCAATGGGTCAGGTAAATCCACCTTGATGAAAGTCATGGGAGGGCTGATCGAACCCGACCGCGGTGAAGTGATCGCGGGGCCGGGGGTCTCGGTGGGATACATGGAGCAGGACCCGGATTTGTCGGGCTACGCCACGCTTGGGGATTTTGCGTCAGCGGGGCTTGATGCTTCCGAGATGTACAAGGTGGAACGCGCAGGCGAAGGGTTGAAATTCGATCCGGCACGCCCTGTTGAAACTGCGTCAGGCGGGGAACGGCGCCGCGCCGCATTGGCGCGTTTGATGGCCGATGCGCCCGATCTGATGCTGCTGGACGAGCCGACAAACCACTTGGACATCGAAGCGATTGCTTGGCTGGAATCAGAGCTGAAAGCGACGCGCAAGGGGTTCATTATTATCAGCCACGACCGTGCATTTTTGCGTGAACTTACCCGTGCAACCCTTTGGATTGACAGAGGATCTGTGCGGCGTCAGGAAAAAGGCTTTGAAGCCTTTGAGGCATGGCGCGACGAGACGTGGGATGAAGAAGATACCCAGCGCCATAAGCTGAACCGCAAGATCAAAGCCGAAGCGCGATGGGCCGTCGAAGGCATCAGTGCGCGACGCAAACGCAATCAGGGCCGGGTGCGGGCGTTGCAGGAGCTGCGCTCTGAACGGGCCAGCCAGATCAATCGCCAAGGGGCCGCCGCCATGGCGCTGGATGCGGGACCAAAATCGGGTCGCAAGGTGATGGAAGCCACAGGGATTACAAAGGCCTATGGCGAAAAGGTCATCCTGAAACCCTTTGATCTGACGGTGCAACGCGGTGACCGGATTGCGTTGGTTGGTCCCAACGGTGTGGGCAAAACCACGCTTTTGAACATGCTGATCGGGCGCGAAGAACCAGACACAGGCACCATCAAACTGGGCACCAATCTGGAACTTGCGTTGTTCGACCAGGCCCGCGACCAGCTTGACCCCGACATGAGCCTTTGGGACAGCCTGACAGGGGATCCGGAGATGCGCGTTTCAGGCAAAGCGGATCAGATCATGGTGCGCGGCCATCCCAAACACGTTGTGGGGTATCTGAAAGAATTCCTGTTTGATGAAGGGCAGGCGCGCGCACCGGTGCGGTCTTTGTCCGGTGGCGAAAAAGCGCGGTTGCTGCTGGCCAAGATCATGGCACGCACGTCAAACGTGCTGGTTTTGGATGAACCGACCAACGATCTGGACGTCGAAACGCTGGACCTGTTGCAAGATTTGCTAAGCCAATATGACGGCACTGTCCTTTTGGTCAGCCACGACCGTGATTTTCTGGACCGCGTCGCCGTGACGACCATCGCTATGGAAGGCGACGGCAAGGCCACAGTTTATGCGGGCGGCTGGTCCGACTACATCGCGCAACGCCAGCAAGATGATTTCTCACAAAGTGTTGTGAAAACAAAAGGGTCTGCGCCGAAGGTCAGGGATGAAAAAACCGTTAAATCGGGGTTGAGCTTCACTGAAAAGCACCGTTTGGAAACGCTGCCTGCCGAAATGGAGCGTTTGTCCGCCGAGATCGCAAAGCTTGAAGACCTGATGAGCGATCCGGAATTGTTCACGCGTGAGCCTGTCAAATTCCAGAAAGCCACCGATGCGTTGATACAGCGCAACGAAAAGCTGCAGGAAGCTGAAGAAGAATGGCTGATGCTTGAGGAAAAAGCCTCAGAGTGATCGTGCGGGGTTGCCGACAACCGTCGCACCCGCCGCCACATCTTTTGTGACGACGCGCCCCGAGCCGGTGGTGGTACTGTCACCGCATCCGCAATGCGCCGTCCAACCGGATCACTTCGCCGTTCAGATAGTCCATTTCCACGATAAATGCGGCCAGTCTTGCGTATTCCTTCGGATCACCCAAACGTGCAGGGTTTGGCACGTCTGCGGCCAACGATGCCTGAACGTCGTCGGGCAAACCTGCCAGCATGGGTGTCATAAAGATACCGGGCGCAATCGCCATGACGCGGATGCCGCTGGATGCCAAATCGCGAGCCATGGGCAGTGTCATGCCCACGATCCCACCTTTGGACGCGGCATAGGCGGCTTGGCCTTTTTGGCCGTCAAAAGCCGCGATAGAGGCCGTGTTGATGATAACCCCGCGTGCGCCATCTGCGTCGGGATCATTTTTGGCCATGGCTGCCGCAGCCAGGCGCGACACGTTAAAACTGCCCACCAGATTGATGTCGATGGTTTTCTGGAAGGCGCCCAAAGGATGCGGCCCGTCGCGGCCCACGGTTTTGATGCCCAATGCGATGCCGGCGCAATTCACAGCTGTTGTGATGCGACCCATGGCTTTGGTCGCTGTATCCAAGGCATTTGCCACGGATGCTTCGTCTGTGACGTCCGTTTGCACGAATGTGCCGCCGATGTCTTCTGCCACAGTCGGGCCGCGGTCCGCGTCGCGGTCCAGCAAGGTCACAGAGGCGCCCAAAGACGCAAAATGGCGTGCGGTGGCTTCGCCCAGACCAGACGCGCCCCCGGTAATGATTGCCGCTGTTGATGAAAGATCCATGGTGCGCCTCGCAGTGAGAAGGGCGATCCGACAAGATCACCTTGATTTGAACATTTGTTCAGTTAATCACGTGGTGTCATGCCGTGCAAGGGGCGACCAACGCAACCAAGTCCCCCCCATTTCAAACGCTTGCGCCCCCGAGCGCAGCTTGAACCTGTTTAGATTTGGTGTCTTGGGGTCCAAAAGCCCCAGGTCCAGCCGCCCGATACCCCGATCACTTAACCAGTTCTGAGCGGTCCATAAGATCAGGTTATGGGCATGATGTAGTCGTCCCAGCGTGGTGGTGTGCCCGATGTGATACGTCGCGCGGGTGGTGCCATGCAACAAAAACAACATTTGCGCCACGGTTTGCCCTTTCAACTTAGCGGTGAAGACCTGGCACTTCTTTGGGGCCACTTGCGCAAATGCCCGTGTCAGCCCGACTGGCCAATTGCGGTAACCCTGCTTTTGTCCCTGTGCGGCATCAAGATCGGGCAATGCGGCATCTGGCAACATGGGGGCACGCACAACGGTCAGGTCCGAATTTTGCGCATGTCGCAACTGGTTACGCCATTTTTGATGCAATCTGGCAAAGCGGATGGACTGCGGAACACGCAAGTCGATCTT
Organism: Ascidiaceihabitans sp.; assembly: GCF_039986515.1. Lineage (NCBI taxonomy): Bacteria > Pseudomonadati > Pseudomonadota > Alphaproteobacteria > Rhodobacterales > Paracoccaceae > Ascidiaceihabitans > Ascidiaceihabitans sp. The sequence goes on from NZ_JBDWQO010000007.1 coordinate 347,620, forward strand.
GGCCGCGCAGGCTGGTTTACGCAGGCGCAGCCCATGCTTACGGGTAAAGGTTTCAGGTGACAGGATCAGCGGAAGGCGATGCAACCCGACCTGTCGCAGATGGTCGCTTAAGGCTGCGCAGGGCGTGGCGCGTGGCAGCATGGCCACGGATACGCCCATGACACGGCGGTGTAGAACAAGGGCACCATCAGGCAAAATCACAGGATCCTGACCACACAGCCGCAAAGCGTCTGCAAAGTCATGCGACTGCATCAAGGAGGTGTCGGGGGCGTTGGCCATGTCGAACATAGCCGCCACCATGCCGAATTAACCTTAATCAAAGGTAAAACGGCATGGCGGGTTTTGAGTTATCCCAGCTGCACCAAAGCGTGACGCTTTTTGCCTGCTGACAGCTTGATTGGTGACGCCAAGGCGCCCGCGTCGATCATCATCCCTGCATCCGTCAAAGGCGCGTCATCGATTTTTGCGCCGTTTTCAGAAATCAGCCGTTTGGCTTCTTTGCCAGACCCTGCAAGCCCAGATTTGACCAAAAGCTGGACAATGGAAATCCCGTCACCGACATCCGCGGCACTCAGCGTCAAAGTGGGCAGATCATCCCCGATCCCGCCTTTTTCAAACACTTCGCGCGCAGTTGCTTCTGCTGCAGCTGCGGCGTCGGCCCCGTGCAGCAACCCTGTGACCTCATTGGCAAGGCGCACTTTCGCGGCGTTGATTTCGGACCCTTCCAAAGCACCAAGATGGTCACATTCGTCCACAGGCAGCTCTGTATACAGCTTCAGGAAACGTCCCACATCGGCATCCGTGGTGTTGCGCCAGAATTGCCAGAATTCGTAGGGCGACAGCATGTCGGGGTTCAGCCACACAGCACCGGATTGGGATTTGCCCATCTTTTTGCCATCAGACGTGGTCAAAAGGGGAGAGGTCAGCCCATAGACTTCGCCATCAATCACACGGCGCGTCAGGTCGATCCCGTTGACAATATTGCCCCATTGATCCGATCCACCCATCTGCATGATGCAGCCATAACGGCGGTGAAGCTCCATGAAATCATAGGCTTGCAGGATCATGTAGTTGAATTCCAGAAACGACAGCGACTGTTCGCGGTCCAGCCGCGATTTGACGCTTTCAAAGGATAACATGCGGTTGATCGAAAAATGCCGCCCGATGTCGCGCAGGAAATCGAGGTAGTTCAACTCGTCCAGCCACTCGGCGTTGTTGATCATCATCGCGTCTGTGGGGCCGTCGCCGTAGTCGAGGTATGCCGAGAACACCTTTTTGATGCCTGCGATGTTGTCGTCGATGGCAGCCGCGTCCAGCAAAGGCCGCTCATCCGCGCGAAAGCTTGGATCGCCCACCTTGGTTGTGCCGCCCCCCATCAGGGTGATCGGCTTGTTGCCGGTCTTTTGCAGCCAGCGCAGCATCATGATCTGGATCAGCGATCCGACATGCAAAGACTTGGCCGTGGCATCAAATCCGATGTAACCGGGCATGCCGCCTTTCAAAAGCGCCTCGTCCAACCCTTGATAGTCGGTGCAATCGGCAAGAAAGCCGCGCTCCATCATCACAGTGACGAATTCCGATTTTGGGTGGTAGGTCATGGCTCTTGCCCTTGGTTTGATTTGCGGGGCAATCTATAGGCGCAGGGCAAGAGAATAAAAAGGGGCAAAGGGAACGCGCCATGAGCAAGCTTAAGACAAAAGATGCAGTGGTGCGTGCTTTGGGCGCTATGAGCGGCACGTCATTGGATGGTGTCGATGCGGCGGTGCTGGAAACCGACGGTCATGATATTGTCGGTTTCGGCCCATCGGAGTACCGGATGTATTCCGCCCAAGAACGGGCCACCATCGCTGCGGGTTTTGGCCAGTGGGCGGGCACCGCTGTTGACGCTGCATCTTCGGTTGTGGACGCGGCCCACGCACAGGCGTTGCAGGGGTTCGGGGCTGTAGATGTGATCGGTTTTCACGGTCAGACCCTTGCGCATGCCCCGCGCTTGCAAGGCACGTTGCAAGTGGGCGATGGGGCGGCATTGGCACAGGCGTTGAATGCGCCGGTGGTTTGGGATTTTCGCAGTGCCGACGTGCAGATGGGGGGCGAAGGCGCGCCGCTTGCGCCGTTTTTCCACCATGCCTGCGCTCGGTACATCAAGACAAAGGCGCCTTTGGCATTTCTGAACCTCGGTGGCGTGGGCAACATCACATGGGTTGATCCGCGCATACCGCAGCCACAAACCGACGGGGCTGTGCTGGCTTTTGACACTGGCCCCGCCAACGCGCCGATCAATGATCTGGTGCAGGCGCGCTGTGGGTTGGCCTTTGATGAAGGCGGTCAGATTGCGGCTAAAGGCACAGTAGAACAAGGTGCGCTTGAACTGTTTCTGGCAGAACCCTACTTTACCCGAATGCCGCCAAAGTCATTGGATAGAAACGATTTTTCGGAAATGATCGGCTTGGTGTCGGAACTGGATGATGCCGACGCCGCAGCCACATTGACTGCCATGTGTGCGGCAGGCGTGATGGAAGCGATGCAACATTGCCCGTCACCGCCGTCCCGCGTTTTGGTCACAGGCGGCGGGCGGCACAATCCGGTGTTGATGCAAATGCTGTCGGTGTCGCTGGATTGCCCCGTTGCGGCTGTGGAAACCGTGGGCCTCGACGGGGATATGCTGGAAGCGCAGGCTTTTGCCTATCTGGCTGTGCGTGTGGCGCGGGGGCTGCCCACGTCGTGTTCCAGTACAACAGGGGTGCGGGCGGCAGTGTCTGGGGGGACGCTTAGCTATCCAAGCCCTGCACATAGTCTTTCGTAAAACGCCTATAGCCGGGCGAGGTCGATTTCAGATGCGGCTGCATGATACCGTGCAGCGCTGGCAATTGGTGAAACGGCACGGTCGGATAGCTATGGTGTTCAGCGTGGTAGGGCATATTCCATGCAAGGAAGCGCACCAGCCGGGATGTGTATGTGGTGCGCGTGTTTTCCAACATATCGGCGACAGGCGGGCAATGACCGTGTTCCGCCAAAAGATACAAGCGCAACACCGGTTGACCGATCAAGGCAGGCACAACCCATATCCACAACGCGACGGGCGAAACCGTCAACGACAGTGCAATCAGGGCGTAGAGCCCCAGCAACACACGGGCTTCGCGACGCATGGCACCGTGTTGTCGCGGTGGCAGGTATGGTGCATCCAGTGCGCCAAACGCGTTGGACAACAGTGTTTTGGCATTGCCCGTCCAATATCCCCATCCGCTTAGGTACAGCACATAAGCCTTCCATGTACGGGGCCGTCCTGCGCCTGCCAGTTCGGGGTCACGGTCCGGATCGTTGGTAAACCGGTGGTGGGCCAGATGAAAATAACGAAACCACATGAAAGGCAAAATCAAGGGCAGGGCGGTCAGATGCCCCACAAAGTTGTTCATCCAGTTTTGTGCAAAAGGCGTGTGGTGGGTGCATTCATGGCTAAGGGTGAATAAAAACACGATCAACACCCCTTGGGGGATCATCATCAACAGCCAGAACGGGCCTTGCAACACGATGTACGCGGTGGCGAAACCCAAGGCCGCAACATACACCGCCAGATGACGCAGGCCCTTTCGGGTGTCTTTTTGCGTCAAGCTGGCTTTTGTGTCCGGCGCGATGCCTGCGATGATGTCTGTGTGCATTTTTCAGTCTCTGGGAATGTCGAAACCGGGGGCGGCCAAAGTGAAACCGTCAAAGCGGAAGCCGGGCGAGACAGTACAGCTGACCAAGGTGTAATCGCCTGTTGTTGCGGCGGCTTGCCAATGGCCTTTTGGCACGATGATCTGGGGTGCGCCTTTGGACAGGTCAGGGGACAAAATGTGATCTTTGGCGGGGCCTTCGTCCGTAGCAGACAGGGACAATATCAAAGGTGCACCGGCGTGATAAAGCCAGATTTCGGTTGTGTCGACGTGGTGCCAATGGCTGCTTTCGCCCTGTTTTAAAAGGAAATAGATGCATGTTCCTGAGGGGCGGTCGTCTGACCCTTCCACGGTTTCAGCCACCCAGGTCTGACGGTAAAAGCCGCCTTCCGGATGGGGACTTAGGTTCAAGCGGTCGATGATGTCTTGAGCTGTCATTCACAAAGCGTAAAGGTATCACAAAGGACTTCCAAGGGGACTTCTATGCATGTGGTCATCATCGGCGCCGGGATCATCGGGGCCAGTCTGGCATATTCAGTCGCGCAGGCGGGTGGGCGGGTCACGGTCGTTGATGCAAGCGGGCCTGCGGCTGCAGCCTCTGGCCGGTCGTTCGGGTGGATCAACGCCAGCTTTTTTCATGACACGGATCATTTTCGGCTGCGGGCGGCTGGTATCGACGCTTATCGCAAGCTTTGCAGTGACCTTGCGTTGCCCGTGACGTTTTCGGGATGTTTGTGCTGGGAAGATCAAGGGGCGGCGTTGGATGCACAGGCGCAGGCTTTGGTGGATTTGGGCTATGAGGCTGACATTCTGTCATCCAAGCAGATTGCTGCAATGGAACCGCATATCAAAGCCCCGGAGCGCGCGTTGTTCTTTCAGGCAGAGGCGGCGGCAGATACGACGGCCATGACGCACGCATTATTGAAGGCCAGCGGTGCACGGCGCGTTATGGGATGTGCTGTGGACGCCGTTGAGATATCGCAGGGGCGTGCCACCGGGGTGCGTATTGCGGGGGGCGTTTTGAAGGCGGATAAAGTTGTGGTTGCCGCAGGCACGGCAAGCCCCGATCTGTTGTCGCCAATGGGGGTCAACCTGCCGATGCTGCGCCGTCCCGGCGTTATTTTTCACACGCGCCCATTGCCACGCGTGGTGTCGCATGTCTGCGTGGCGCCGATTGGCGAGTTTCGGCAATGTCCCGATGGGCGTATCGTAATGCCAGCGGCTGTGGCGCATCAGGCGGATCAAAGCAGCGCGATCGACGCCACGCCATACGATCTTGCAACTCAAGCCTGCGCCCGTTTGCAAAAGATATTGCCAGATGTCGCGCTTGAATGGGAAGAAGCCAACCTTGCCATGCGACCTGTGCCGCAAGACGGTTTGCCAGTGGTGGGGGCTTGCGGTGCAGACGGCGTGTTCACGTCAGTCATGCACTCGGGCGTGACGTTGGCCCCGATCGTGGCGCAGATTCTGGCGCAAGAGATACTGGAGCAGCCTTTGACCAACGCGCAGGCTGATCTGATTGCCCCTTACCGTCCAGATCGCTTTCAAAGCGCGTGATCAAAGAACCGCAATGTGTTTGCGAATGCGGGGTCAGGATCATAAAACGGATCACAGGGTTGGAAACCATTTTTTTCATATAACGCAATGGCTTCGGTCAATGTATGCACCGTGTCCAGAACCATGCGGGTGTGTCCGTCGGTTTTTGCAGCGCGCATTGCAGCCTGTAGCAATTGCCCGCCAGCCCCCAATCCGCGTGCGGCGTCAGATACATAGATACGTTTGACTTCGCATGGGCCGGACGGGTGTGGGTAATACATTGCACAGCCGACCACATCCCCGTCCAGATCCGCGACCAGAATGTCGCCGAAAGGACGCGCATGGATGTGGGGCAAATCAGCGATCAGGGCCGCATAAGATGTCTTGGAATAATAGCGTTCCACCATATCGGGCACGTGACCTGTGCGCCCGATCAACAGGTCGCGGTAGGCCCATGCCAAAGTGGCAAGGGCCGCAGCGTCTTCAGGCAAGTGCGCAGACCGGATGCGCAAGGTCATTTCAGGATAGAGCGACCCGCATAGCCAGCGGTTTCGCCCAATGCCTCTTCAATGCGGATCAACTGGTTGTATTTCGCCAACCGGTCCGACCGCGCCAATGACCCGGTTTTGATTTGTCCGCAATTGGTGGCCACAGCCAGATCAGCGATGGTGGCGTCTTCCGTCTCGCCCGAGCGGTGGCTCATGACGTTGGTGAAGCCTGCGCGGTGGGCCATATCCACAGCTTGAAGAGTTTCCGTCAAAGTGCCGATTTGGTTGACTTTAACCAGCATGGAATTGGCGCTGCCGCGTTTGATGCCTTCGGCCAGACGGGCCGGATTTGTCACAAACAAATCGTCGCCCACCAGTTGCACTTTGCCACCCAAACGGTCGGTCAGAGCCTTCCAGCCGTCCCAGTCGTCCTCGGACATACCGTCTTCGATGGAAATGATCGGGTAGTCGGCAACCAATGCGGCAAGATAATCGACATTTTCCTCTGACGACAGGGTTTTGCCTTCGCCTGCCAGCACGTAATTGCCGTCTTTGTAGTATTCCGTCGCCGCGCAATCGAGGGCCAGATACATATCTTCACCGGGGCGGTAGCCTGCTTTTTCGATGGATTTCAGAACGAAATCAAGCGCATCGCGGGTAGAGCTGATGTTGGGGGCAAACCCGCCTTCGTCGCCGATGCCCGTGGACAAGCCTGCCGCAGACAATTCGCCTTTCAGGGTGTGGAACACTTCGGCGCCCATGCGCACAGCGTCGCGGATGTTTTCGGCCGCGACCGGCATGATCATGAATTCCTGAATGTCGATGGGGTTGTCGGCGTGTTCACCGCCGTTGATGATGTTCATCATCGGCACAGGCAACATGCGCGCTGACGTGCCGCCAACGTAGCGGTACAGCGGTTGGGCACAGTAATCGGCGGCGGCTTTGGCCGTGGCCAGCGACACGCCAAGGATTGCGTTGGCCCCAAGGCGGCTTTTGTTGTCGGTGCCGTCCAGTTCGATCATCGCCTGGTCGATTTCGACTTGCTCGACGGCCTCGATGCCCACAAGCGCTTCGGCGATTTCGCCGTTGACGGCGGCACAGGCTTCCAACACGCCTTTGCCCATGTAGCGTGCTTTGTCGCCATCGCGCTTTTCCACGGCCTCATAGGCGCCGGTCGATGCGCCCGAAGGCACCGCAGCACGCCCCATTGTGCCATCTTCGAGGATCACATCGACTTCGACCGTTGGGTTGCCCCGGCTGTCCAGAATTTCGCGGGCGTGAATGTCGATGATGGTGCTCATGATGCGTGTCCTTTGGTGGCTGATATGCGCCTTCTACAAGCCCTGACGCTAAGGTTAAAGTGCGGTTTTGACGCGGCGTTCGCGCCAGACGGTATAGATGCCCGAAGCGACGATGATCACCGACCCCAACAACGTCAGCGCATCGGGGCGTTCTTGAAACACAAAGAACCCGACAACCAATGCAAACAACAAACGGCTGTAGCGAAAGGGGGTCACAAAGCTGACTTCGCCCACACGCATGGCGGCGACGATCCCGTAATAGGCAGTCACACCGATCACAATCGAACATCCCACCAAAAGCCAACCCGTGGGCGAGGGCGCGACCCACCACGTATCATTTACACTTTGCAAGATCAGCGCGGCAGGGATCAGCACAACAAAGGCCAAAAAGCTAAGTTGCATGGACGACATGGATTTAGGGATGCGCCGTGTGGCGATGTCGCGGATGGCAAGTCCCAACACGCCTTGCAGCGTGAACAGGGACAGGTAATCAAAGCCCTCCATGCCGGGGCGGATGATCAACATGACGCCCACAAACCCCACCAGAATGGCAGACCAGCGCCGCCAGCCGACCTTTTCGCCCAAAAACACGGCGGCCCCAAGCGTGACAACCAAGGGGGTGGCTTGCAAAATGGCCGAAGCGGTTGAAATAGGGGTCAGGGCAATCGCGGTCATAAACCCCACGGTGCCAAAAAGTTCGCCAAAGTTGCGGATCAGCACAGGGGCGGTCAGCATGTCGCGCGAGAAAAGCGCAAGGCCCATGCTGCGGCAGATAAGGGCGTAAGTAATCGCGCCGCCCGTGGCCATCAGCCCGATGATCTGGCCAATAGGCAGACTGCCCGCCAGAAGTTTGATGAACATGTCTTCGATCGCAAAGCCAAGCATCGCCAGCACCATGATGCCAGCCCCGCGTAAATTGTCCATGATGCGTCCTTTGCCCGTGTGCCGCACAGGTGTCAGTGAACGCAGGGAAAGTCGAGACCAATATCAAAGCAGACCGTCATATGGGGCAAGGCAATTTGCCCCGCACCCGTGGGTGCCTTAACGCAGTGGTCCGCGCTTATTAGGTTTCGCCCAATTCTTGCGTCAACCCTCTGCCAAGGTCCGCGGCAGGCAGAATTTTTTCCGGGTGATCGTTGAAAATGATGTTGTTGGGCATGCCGTCGAATGCAGCTTCTCGGGGGGTCCTGAACGATGGTACGCCCGCCCACGTCAAAGACCATCTGCGCACCGCGCATTCCGTCTTTGAGCGTGCCTGACAAGATAACAGCCACCGCCCGATCACCGTATTCTGCAGCCATCGTCATGAACAACGCATCAATCGACGGTCGAAAACCGGAATCATGCACCAATTGCGACAACATTTTTCAGATGGACAGACGCGTCTTGCACGCTGATGTCCTTTCAGATGCGACAACACAAATCTCGTGGCGCAGAATGCCGCTTGTGCCACCGCGTTACTTTTTTATCGGCACCCCAAACAGTTCCAACCGATGGCCGCGCAGCTCATAGCCAAGTTTCTTGGCGATGCGTTCTTGCAGTTCTTCGATGTCGGGGTCCACAAATTCGATAACTTCGCCCGAATTCATATCAATCAGATGGTCGTGATGTTCGCGTTCGGCGTCTTCATAGCGCGCACGCCCATCGCCGAATTCCAGCTTGTCGAGGATGTTTGCCTCTTCAAACAGTTTCACGGTGCGGTAGACTGTGGCGATTGAAATGCCGGCGTCTATGGCGTTTGCACGGGCATAAAGTTCTTCCACATCAGGGTGGTCGTCACTGTCTTGCAACACTTGGGCGATGACGCGACGGGGTGCGGTCATGCGCAACCCTTTGGCTTCGCAACGCTGAATGATGGATTGGCGCATGGGCTGGCGTCTCGTGTTCGGATCGTGGTTCTTCAATGTAGCGACCTTTGCGCACAGGGGCCAGTGGGCAATGGGCTGCGGGTTGACTTATTGTGTGCAAAGGCGCATCTGCCCCCCAAGCGATGCTGTCTGCCGCGTGAGCAGTGCAAGTAAGAGCGGGTCTATCCGCCTCAATGACGGACCAAAATGGTCCTGATGAAACAGCAGCAACGCCGATGTTCCCAAAATCACGCGTGGGGCCGACCCCGTGGTGGCCGCCTTTGTACGTTTGGTGCAATGGCGTGATGTTGCTGCGGCACCCAAGAACGCTGCGGCCTGAGATGATCAGAGCCGCGATAGGACTGATATGAGCGATTTTGACATGATGAACCTGCCACCCAAACTGGTGGCACGGATTGAAGCGATGGGTATCAAAGAACCCACACCGATCCAGAAACAAGCCATTCCACACGGGCTGAACGGCCGTGACGTGATGGGGCTGGCGCAAACCGGCACCGGTAAAACGCTGGCCTTCGGTGTGCCTTTGGTGGCCCAAATGCTGGAATACGGCCAAAAGCCCGACCCCAAAACCGTGCGCGGTCTGGTTTTGGCACCAACCCGTGAACTGGCCACGCAGATTGCCGAACAACTGCAGGCCCTGACCCAGAAAACTGCCATCAAAACGGCCATTGTGGTGGGCGGCCAATCCATCAACGCGCAAATCAAGCGTTTGGAAAAGGGCATCGACCTGCTGGTTGCGACACCGGGCCGTTTGATCGATCTGATGGACCGCCGCGCATTGCTGTTGGATGAAACGGTCTTTTTGGTCTTGGATGAGGCCGACCAGATGCTGGATTTGGGCTTTATCCATGCGCTGCGCAAAATTTCGTCTATGTTGCCTGAAGATCGCCAGACCATGCTGTTTTCGGCAACCATGCCCAAACAGATGAACGAGATCGCCAACAGCTATCTGAAATCGCCAATTCGCGTTGAAGTCTCGCCCCCCGGCAAGGTGGCGGATAAAGTCACGCAGGAATTGCACTACATAGCCAAGGCTGAAAAATCCAAGCTGCTGATTGAATTGCTCAGCGCCCACAAAGACGAACGCGCTTTGGTATTTGGCCGCACAAAACATGGCATGGAAAAGCTGTCGCGTAATCTTGAAAAGGCTGGATTTGCGGCAGGGTCCATTCACGGCAACAAATCCCAAGGCCAACGCGACCGTGCGATTGCGGCCTTCAAGGCAGGTACGATCAAAGTGCTTGTGGCCACAGATGTGGCCGCGCGGGGCTTGGATATTCCAGACGTCAAACATGTCTACAACTACGAACTGCCCAATGTGCCAGACAATTACGTCCACCGCATCGGTCGGACGGCGCGGGCAGGCAAAGACGGTGCCGCGGTGGCATTCTGTGCCCCGGACGAGGTCAAGGAATTGCGCGACATTCAGAAAACCATCGGGAAACCGATCCCCGTGGCCTCTGGTCGGGCATGGGAGCCTTCCGAAGAAGAAAAGCCCAAGCAACGCGGACGTGGCGGACGCCCCGGTGACAAACCGGGCGGTCATCGCAGCGGCGGGCGCGGCAAACCCGGTGGCAATGCTGGGGGGGGGCGTCCCGGTGGCGGTGCAGGACATTCGGGTGGTGGTGCAGGCAAGCCCGGTGGTGGCAATCGTCGTCGGCGCAAGCCAGCCCCCAAGGCTTGATAGGCTGCCTTGCATGTCCTTCGCTTTTTGCGGGGGGTGCGGGGGATTGATCTAAACTGGACCGCGCCCCGACAACCGGGCGCGGTTTTTGCTTTGGTGGGGTTTGATATGACTTGGATGACACAGGTGACTGGACTTGCGACAGAACCCCCTGTGCAGGTGCATAAGCATTTGCACATGCAAGCAGACAAACTGATGTGTGCGCCCAATGGTCAGCAGTAAGGGGCAGGGCACTTGACCATGCCGCGTCTTTCAAAGGTAAAGCAGGCGCCAATACGTGCCACAGGCCCGTTGAAGGTGCGTGACGTTGTGGCGGATGTGCAGGCATTGCACACAGTCCCCGTCCATGCGGGGGCCGTGTTTCAGGTGGCTTCGCAGTTCAACATGCTGGAAATGATGTCGCCACGGGGTTCGCCGGAACAGGGTGTTGGCACTTACGAACACGACCAGACCCAAGGACCGGCTTGCGCGATTGCCTGTGGCGCATGCACGGTTTTTCGCAACTACTTTGTAGACACTTCTGGGTGGGGGCGCATTTGACAATCGCGCGGATTGGATTGTGGATGCGGTGTTGCACGGGTTGGCATGTGTTGCAGACAGCGGGCTGGACGTGCGCATCGTAAGCTATGGCGGGTCAAGCGCCGTGGCGCAAGATATCCTGACCCGGTGGCACGCATAGCCCGCAGGTTTTGATGTGCAGGCTATGCAAGTTGGTGTGGTATCAGGTGTAAAGCGCAGGCTCTCCGAGCTTTTCGTGAATTTGGTTGACTGTCTGCGGGGCCACGTTCAGCGCTTTGCTCAGCTGATCCAGATATTGCGCTTCGGCTTGGCTGTCCAAATCAATGCCAAGAACAGAAACCGCGTAAATCTGTTCCTCCATGCCGGCGGGCACCTGTGACGCCAAACCGTTCACGTCGACGGGTGATTGCATTTCTGATTGCACAAAGGCGGCTTCTTCGGTGTCGACCTCTTCGCCCAACTGACCCAAAAGCGCGTCGCGTTCGGCGTCGTCAAAATTGCCATCGCATTTTGCGGCTTGGATCATGGCGCGAAGCATCAATGCTGCGGCGGCTTCCTGATCGGCAGAGGGTTCAATTTCAGGTTCTGGTGTTTGCGAAAACGCAGAATTCAGCACAGAGCCGAAGCTGTCGTTGCTGGTGGTGGGCTTGCTGCCCAGTGCGCCCGCCAGCCCGCCCAGAAGCCCACCGGCGCCTGCGGCCCCTGCCAGACCGCCCAAGACATCCGATAGACCCCCGCCAGAACTGTTGTTCGCGCCCCCACCAAGGTTGTCTAGCAGACCGCCCAAACCGCCTGAAAGACCGCCCGCAGCTTGCTGTGTGCCGCCCAATAAACCGCCCAGCAAATCCTGAACTCCACCGCTGGCATTGGCCGCCGTCTGACTACCGCCGCCCAGAAGACCGCCGAGTAGATCTGCAGCACCACCACCACTGCCGCCTGACAATCCGCCCAATAGTCCGGCAAGACCACCGCCGCCGGCTTGCGCAGCCGCAGGATTGGCTTTTTTGGATGTGGCGACGCCGATGGCGACTTGGGCCAGTGTTTTCATCAGACTCATGACAGTGTTCCCTGTGTAAATTAGATTCGTTTGGGTTAATTTGGCAGATTTTGCAGCTTATGCACACAAATGCCTGTCCCAGAGAGATTTTGAGACATCCAAGGCGGCGCATCCCTTCGGCCACCATGTGCAGGTTTGATCGCGCAAGTGATTGACTTTGTTTCGGTCCTGCCGCTTGCTGCGCCCATGGAACGCAAAGCGCATCTTGACCAGTTTGGCACGATTGCCTTGACCGCATTCGCCTTGAATTTGGCGGTGAATCAGGTGGTGGTCAAAATCACAAATGGCGGGTTAGAGCCGGTTTTTGCAGCCGGACTTCGGTCTGTTGGGGCGGTTTTGGTGCTGACGCTTTGGATGTGGTGGCGTGGTGTGTCGCTGCGGTTGTCGATGGCGACCTTGTGGGCGGGGGTCTTGTCGGGTGTGTTGTTCGCCGCAGAGTTCACCGCACTTTTCACCGCCATCGATTTGTCCACCGTGTCGCGTGTGTCCATCATTTTCTATTCCATGCCTGTCTGGTTGGCACTTGGCGCCCATGTGTTGTTGCCGGGAGAAGCTTTGACGGGCAAACGGGCGTTGGGGTTGCTTTTGGCAATGTCAGGTGTGGTGTTGGCGATTTTTGAACGCGATCAGGTTCAGGTCAGCTGGTTGGGCGATGCGTTGGCGCTGTTTTCGGCGATGTGTTGGGCTGCGATCGCGCTGGGCGTCCGTTTGACGCCATTGGCCAAAGTTCCGCCGGCCCAACAACTGTACTGGCAACTGATCGTATCCGCGCCCATCTTGCTGCTTTTGGCGCCTTTGTTCGGGCCTTTGGTGCGCGACATAGCGCCCATTCATCTCGTGGGGCTTGTCTATCAGATCATCGCCGTTGCCAGCTTGGGGTTTTTGGCTTGGTTCTGGCTTATGTCGGTTTATCCCGCGAACACGGTGGCGTCGTTCAGCTTTTTGTCGCCGGTGTTTGCCGTGATCCTTGGATGGTTGGTTCTGGACGAACAGGTGGGGGTGCAAATTTGGGCTGCTTTGGGTCTTGTCGCTGCCGGAATATTCTTGATCAACCGGCGGTAGGGGGCGCTGCCCCCCGCGCTGTTCGCGCGTCCCCCGGGATATTTTTAGCGAAAAGAAGCGTTACGTGCCGCAGAACGTCGCGGGCACGATTTGCTGTGTCGTCGGGGCGCTGTGCAGATCAGGGTCCGTGGATGTGTAGGGCGTCTTCAGTGCTTTGTTCAGCCGTTCAAGCGGTTCGTAGTCGCCTGCAACTGCGTGGGAAATCATGTCTTCAATGCGGTGATTGCGGGGAATGACCTGCGGGTTGCACCGCGCCATTGTTTTTTGTGCATCGGGTTCGGATTGCAAACGCGCCATCCAATCCTTTTCCCAAGCATCAAAACCGTCGCGGTCCACAAATTGGTCCCGAGCGGTGTCTGTGCCAAGTGCTGCAAAGGTGTTGGTGAAATCCGCACCGTCTTTTTGCATCAAAGCCAGAAGATCGTCGATCAGTGCACGGTCATCGGTTTTTGCGTCCACCAACCCGATTTTCTGGCCAAAACGGGTGAGCCAATGTGCTTCGATCCGGTCTGGCATCGCGTGCACAATAGCTGTTGCCTGCTCCAATGCCGCTTCTTTGTTGTCCATCTGTTGCAAAAGTGCCGTTGCGAATTGTGCCATGTTCCACACCGCGATCCCCGGTTGGTTGCCATAGGCATACCGCCCGTGAGCATCGATGGAACTGAACACACGCCCCTGATCAAAATTGTCCATGAAGGCGCAGGGGCCATAGTCGATGGTTTCCCCCGAGATCGTGCAGTTGTCGGTGTTCATAACACCGTGGATGAAGCCCACAGACATCCAAGCAGGAATAAGTGCCGCCTGCGCGTCACATACCGCTTCTAGCAGCCCCATCGGCCCGTCTGCTTCCGGATAGTGCCGGGCGATGGCGTAGTTTGTCAGTTGCGTCAAAGGCGCGATTTGCCCGCGATGCGCAAAAACCTGAAAACTGCCCACTCGCAAATGGCTTTGGGCCACACGGGTCAACACCGCGCCGGGCATTGCGCCGGTATCACGGTATACGGTGTCTCCGGTACCCACGGCGACCAAAGCACGTGTTGTAGGAATACCCAAAGCATGCATTGCTTCCGAGATGACGTATTCACGCAGCACTGGCCCCAACCACGCGCGCCCATCGCCCATACGGCTGTAGGGCGTGGGTCCTGATCCCTTAAGCTGGATGTCGCGTCGTATCCCGTCCGTGCCGACAGTTTCCCCTAGCAGCACCGCGCGGCCATCGCCAAGCTGTGGATTGTAATTGCCAAATTGGTGTCCGGCATAAAGCTGCGCAAGAGGATCTGCCCCGTCAGGCACTGCATTGCCAGAAAAGATCTGCGCCATATCCGCGAGATCCCCCGGTTCAACCCGCAAAAGCTGCGCAAGGTTTTCGTTAAACGCAATCATATAGGGGGCACTGACGGGCGTCGGGTTCTGCGCACTGTAAAAGGTGTTTGGTAGGCCCGCAAAGCTGTTGTCGAAGGGGATTGTCAGGGTCATGGGGCAAGCCTTTGGGCGAAATAGGTCAGAAGCGGCGTGTCATCAGGTGATAATTGGGTCGCAACGCAAATCCTGCCCGGGCGTAAAGACGCTGGGCGGTTTCATTTGTTTCATCAACTTCAAGGTGCAAGGCCTTTAGTCCGGCACCTGCCAGCGCGCGCGGCAAACTTAGAAGCGTTTCGGAGGCGATGCCGCGTTTGCGCACGCCGGGGCGAATATAGAGTTCATCGATGAAGCCGTCCAAGCCGCCAAACTCGACCGACCAGCCAAAGGTGATCACGATATAACCGATAGCGGCTCTAGGGGGGCCAATCAGGTAAACCACGCCGTGGGGAATACCGTCCAGCAAAGGGGCAAGGCCCGCGCGGCGCATATCGTCGGATTGCGCGATGCCTTCTTCGGCGTGACAGGCGGCAACCAGGGTCATCAAACGATCCAGGTGCTCGGGGGTTGCAAGGGTCAGGGCCGCGCTCATACGTAGTGTTCCAATGCTTTGGCTTCGGCCTTTTTGATCCAGTCGGATTTGCAATCACCGTAGCTGTGTGTGTCACCTGGATGCAGGGCAGCACATCTGGCTTTTTCACGGGTGTAGGCGGCGCGTAAAATGCCGTTGTCGCGTAAGGCATCGCGGAAGGCGAGGTGGCGTGCAATGTCTTTGTGGTCTTGCGGGTAACAATGGGCCTGAACCTGCCGAGCGCCAGTGACCGGATCGTCGCGGCGGGCATATTGCCGCCCTTCAAGGCCAAAAGCGCCCAGCCATTCGTAGCCCAATGAAGTCACGGCATCTGCTGCCGCAGCTGCATGGGGCTGCGTGTCAAAGATCGGCATCAGATCAATCACCGGTTTCGCAGGCAACCCCGGCACAGAGGTCGACCCGATGTGGTGAATAGTTTGCAAACCCACAAGTTTCAAAGCCCGCCATTCATCGCACAGTGCTTGCGCAACAGCAGGCCAGCTTGGGTCTGGTGCGACAAGAATGGTCACAAACGTGCCAACCGCGTCGTCAAAAGCGCGAAGAAAGCATCGGCATCAAGGTCTCCGATGAACAGCGCGTTTGGGGGGCGGTCCGTCACATCCCACCAGTCGGCCACTGTCATGCCCATCGTCAGCTCGGATTGTGTTTCCACCGCAACATTGACCTTTCGGCCACTGAAAATATCGGGGCGTATCAGATAGGCTGTCACACAAGGATCGTGCAACGGGGCGGCCGCAGATCCGTATTTTTCCTTGTCAAAGCGTTCAAAGAAGTCGGTCATTTGCGCAACTGCAACACCGCAAGGGGTGCCAAGGGCGCGAAATGCGTCGTTGCGCGTTTTGGTTACAAGGGCTTTGTGTGTGACATCAAGGGGCATAACCACAATGTCCACACCGCTTTTAAACACAATATCAGCCGCTTGCGGGTCAACGTAAATGTTGAATTCGGCAGTCGGGGTGATGTTGCCAACTTCAAAATAGGCGCCCCCCATCAGCACAATCTGTTGCACGCGCTGGGCAATGTCGGGGGCTTTTTCAAAGGCGGTGGCGATGTTGGTCAGCGGCCCCAAGGGGCAAAGTGTCACGGTGCCGGGGGCTTCGGATCTGAGGGTGTCGATGATGAAATCAACCGCATGCTGGTCTTGCAGGGGCATCGCAGGGGCTGGCAGGTCTGGACCGTCAAGACCGGTTTGCCCGTGCACATGTTCCGCTGTCACAAGGTCGCGGCCCAAAGGGCGATCACAACCCGCAAAGACAGGCACATCCGTTTTGCCCGCCAGCTCGCAAATTTTACGGGCATTTTTCTGGGTCAGATCAAGTGGCACATTGCCTGCGACAGCAGTGATGCCCACGACTTCAAGGTCTTCGGGGCTGGCGAGGGCCAGCAAAATAGCGACGGCGTCGTCCTGACCGGGGTCCGTGTCGATGATAATCTTGCGAGGGGGCATGTGGTGTTTTGGCCTTTAGTGCTGTGGCGCGGACTGTCGCAAGCCGGTGCGGGGTTGTCCAGACACATCGCGGTGACATGGTATTGTGGGCAGTGTCCGGTAGATCAGGCGGGGCGGTTGGCTTTCTCGGCGCGTTTCAAGTCATTCCACGCCGCATCCATTTCCTGCAGATCGCTGTCTTGTGGGGTTTTGCCTTTTCGGGCAAGGGCGGCCTCTACGCCTTCAAAGCGGCGCGTGAATTTGGCATTGGCGGCCCGTAAGGCGGCTTCTGGTTCTACCCCCAGATGGCGGCCAAGATTGGCCATGACAAACATCAGATCACCGAATTCCTCGGCGACTTCTGTGTGGGTCAGCGTATCACGTGCCTCGACGAGTTCTGCGGCTTCCTCTTGGATTTTATCGATCACCTGATCGGTGCTGGGCCAATCAAAGCCAACACGGGCGGCACGTTTTTGCAACTTATATGCCCGCAAAAGTGCTGGCAGGCCGACGGCAACACCGTCCAGTGTCCCGCCTTGCGCTTTTCCAGCGCGTTCGGCTGCTTTTATCGCCTCCCAGTCGCGGGTTTGTTGTTCGGCGGATTTGTCGCGTGATTCGTCGCCAAAAACATGGGGATGTCGCGCCACCATCTTGTCGCTGATGTTGCGGACCACCGATTGAAAGGTGAAATGGCCCAATTCCTCACCGATGGCGGTGTGATAGACCGACTGCAGCAGCAAATCGCCCAATTCGCCTTCCAGATCGCCCCAATCGCCGCGCTCGATCGCGTCGGCGACCTCATAGGCTTCCTCAATCGTGTAAGGGGCAATGGTGTCAAAGGTTTGCTCGATGTCCCAAGGGCAGCCTGTGGCAGGATCACGCAAGCGGCGCATGATCTCAAGCAGACGGTCGATGCCCGCATTCTGGTCGTGGATTAGTGCATCTTCCATTGCAGCCCCCTGCGGTTTCGGTTTGGATGTACCAAACCTTATTCAGGGCAAAGGAGTCCACCCATGGCCATCGTTAATCGTATTGCAGGCTTTGCCGAAGACATGGCCGCGTGGCGGCAGCACTTGCACACCATTCCCGAATTGGGACGCGAGTGTCACAAGACGGCAGCGTTTGTTGTGCAAAAGCTGCGTGAGTTCGGGATCACTGACATTCACGAAGGGTTTGCGACAACGGGTGTTGTCGCAATCATCGAAGGGCAGGGGCCGGGGCCGACAATCGGGTTGCGGGCAGACATGGACGGCTTGCCCATTGTTGAGGCCACGGGGCTGAATTATGCATCCACCCACGACGGCCGGATGCATGCCTGCGGTCATGATGGTCATACCACCATGTTGCTGGGCGCCGCCAAATATCTGGCCGAGACACGCAATTTCTCGGGCCGTGTTGCCCTGATTTTCCAGCCCGACGAAGAAGCCACCGGCGGGGCCGAAGCCATGGTCGAGGCAGGCATCATGGACACCTTTGAGATCGCGCAGGTCTACGGCGTGCACAATGCGCCCGATTTTCCGGTGGGCCAGTTCATGACCACGCCGGGCCCTCTGATGGCGGCTGCGGATTCGGTGCATATTACCATTCAGGGACAGGGCGGGCACGGCGCCAACCCCCACGACGCCATTGATCCCGTGGTCGCGGCGTGTTCCATCGGCCAAGCGATCCAGACGATTTCCAGCCGCAACATGGACGCGTTCAAGCAACTGGTCATCTCACTGACGCAAATCCACACCGGTTCGGTGGAAAACGTCATCCCTGACACGGCCTACATGAATTGCACCGTGCGCACCTTCGATCCCGAGATCCGCGACATGGCCGAACGCCGCCTGCGCGAGATTGCCGAAGGTCAGGCCGCCAGCTTTGGCTGCACTGTAGATTTTGTGTACCATCGCGGCTACCCGCCAACTGTGAACACGGAAGTGGGCGTGGCGCTGGCCACAGACGTGGCGCGGAATGTTGTGGGCGCGGACGCAGTTCTGGACAATGTGGAACCCGTCATGGGGTCTGAAGATTTTTCCTACATGCTTGAGGCCCGCCCGGGCGCGTACCTGTTTCTGGGCCAAGGCAAAAGCGCATCGCTGCACCACCCTGAATACAATTTCAACGATGAAGTGGCCCCTGTCGGTGCGTCCTTCTTTGCGCGGCTGGTGGAAACGGCGCAACCGGTGGCGGGATAAGGTCATGGGATTGGAAGATGCAAAAAGCCAAGTGGATCATGGGTTTACCCGCGATGACCTAAAAGGGCTGACCAATGAAAACACCTTTGGTGGGGCGTTGTCTTTTCTGCGTCGCCGTTACACCAAGGACCTGACCCACGCCGATATCGCCGTGACGGGTGTGCCGTTCGACCAAGCGGTCACCAACCGCCCTGGCACACGGCTTGGGCCGCGCGCAATCCGCGAAGCCTCTGCCCTGCAAGCCCCTGATGCGCCCTATGGCTGGCCCTTTGATGTGCTTAGCGAAATGGCCATCGTGGACTATGGCGATCTGGCGTTTGATTACGCCAATATTCCTGCTTTTCCTGTGTCCCTGACCGATCACATCGCGGGTATTTTGGCGACGGATACAGCATCTGTGACCTTGGGCGGTGACCATTACATCAGCTTTCCGATCCTTAAGGCCTATGCCGCCAAATACGGTCCCATGTCGTTGATTCAGGTGGATGCACATACCGACACTTGGGCAGATGACAATATGGACCGCGTCGATCACGGCACGATGTTCTACAAAGCCGTCAAAATGGGTTTGGTCGATCCGGCGCGGTCGGTGCAGATCGGCATTCGCACCACGAACGAAGACACATTGGGCGTCAACATCATCGACGCGGCCACCGTGCATGACATCGGCCCTGTAGAAACCGCGCGGCGCGCCCAAAAGATTGTGGGCGACCATCCTGTCTATCTGACCTTTGATATAGACGGATTGGACCCCGCCTTTGCGCCCGGCACAGGCACCCCCGTCTGGGGTGGTCTAAGCAGCGCACAAGCGGCGCGACTGTTGCGTGAATTGGCGGGCATCAACATCAAAGGCGGCGACGTGGTGGAAGTGTCCCCGCCTTTTGACACAACGGGGGCCACGGCGATTGCGGGCGCCCATGTTGCAACAGAGCTGTGTTGCCTGCTGGGATGGAGACTGCGCGATGGCCGATAAAAATCAACCGATCAGTGGAAATGCGCTGGCCCGTTTTTCGGGTCCTAACACATTTATGCGTCTGCCTGCGGTCAACGACCTGAAAGGCCTTGATGTGGCGGTTCTGGGCATTCCCATGGACATCGGCACTTCCTGGCGGTCGGGCACGCGCTTTGGCCCCAAGGAAGTGCGCAGCCAAAGTGCTATGTTACGGCCCTATCATATGCAAACGGGGGCAGCACCCTTTGACAGTTTGCAAGTGGCGGACATTGGCGATCTGGCGATCAATACATTTTCCCTAAGCGACAGTTTGCGCATTATTCAAGACAGTTATGATGCGATCTTAAACTACGATGCGATGCCTATGGCCATCGGGGGCGATCACTCAATCACCTTGCCCATCCTGCGGGCGATGGCCAAACGGCACGGGCCCGTGGCCCTGGTGCATGTGGACGCCCATGCGGATGTGAATGACGAGATGTTTGGCGAAAAAGAAACCCACGGCACCGTGTTCCGCCGCGCCTATGAAGAGGGGTTGGTCATTCCCGAAAAGACCTACCAAGTCGGCCTGCGTGGCACAGGGTATGGTGCAGATGATTTCAAAGAAGCGGCGCGGTGGGGGTTCCAGCAGTTTCCCAGCCACGAACTGTGGCATCGTCCGCTGGACACTTTGGGCGCTGAAATCCGGCGCGATATCGGGGATGTGCCCACATACATCACTTATGACATCGACAGCCTTGACCCGGCCTATGCCCCCGGAACCGGAACCCCGGAAATTGGCGGGCTAACCACACCGCAAGCCATGCAACTTATTCGTGCGTTGCGTGGCGTCAATGTTGTGGGTTGCGACCTTGTTGAGGTATCGCCGCCCTATGACACGTCTGGAAACACGGCGCTGGTCGGGGCCAACATTCTGTACGAAATGCTGTGCATTTTGCCCGGGGTGGCCTACCGATAATGCCGATTTTGATGATGTGACGAAAGCAACATGAAAAAAGGTGTGCGCATGGCGATTTGGGGAATATTGCTGCTGGTTGTGGCGGGGCTGGCTTACATCCGGTTGGCGCCGTCTGATCCGGCGCGTTGGCACACCGCGATTGAAGCCGACAACGACAAACGCTTCGCGGCGGGCGCTATTCGGGTGACGCAAGCAGGTCCAGATGCGCTGGCTCTTGTCGATAAGGCTGCACAGGCTTTGCCGCGCACGTCACGTTTGGCCGGATCCGTCGAGGACGGGCACATCACCTACATCACACGGTCCAAATTGATGGGGTTTCCCGACTACACGACAGTTCAACAGGCAAATGGGACGTTAAAATTGCACGCTCGTTTGCGGTTCGGGCGTTCAGATCTTGGCGTCAACGATGCGCGATTGGGGCAACTGCTGGCGGCTTTGCCCTAGGCCGGGCCGCACGTCTGGCCCCATGCTGGACAAACACCCGTTTTGCACTTCGCGCCACATTGGCACGTTCAGGGACATCTGGCACTGGGCTGTGAACATGCGCCCGTCAACATGCAGGCAAATGCTTTGCCCCAATTCAATGCGGGCACCGGATGTATCAGTGCAATAACACTCGACCGTTTTGCGGCTGGGGCTGGTCACGTCAGCGGCTGCGGGACAAGCCAACAGGCTTAGGATAAAAACGCCATATCTCATGCGATGAAGCTTATCACAGGTCCGCCTCTTGACCAAACCCCTTCAATCCCGCACAGACAGGTCATGATCCCTGCAGACCGACTAGAACAGATCAATCAGCGTTTTCAATTCCTTGAAGCCTCAATGGCGGCGGGGGCTGATGGCGCGGATATTGCGGCGTTGGCCAAAGAATATTCCGATTTGAAGCCCGTCGTGGACCAAATCACCGCATATCGCCAAATTCTGACCGGAATTGATGACGCAGAGGCGATGCTGGACGACCCTGATATGGCAGAGTTAGCGCGCGAAGAACTGCCGCAATTGCGCGACGCCTTGCCGGACGCCGAAGCTGCATTGCAACTGGCGCTGTTGCCCAAAGATGCTGCAGACGCGAAGCCTGCCATGCTGGAAATCCGCCCCGGCACAGGCGGCGACGAAGCGGCGTTATTCGCGGGCGATTTGCTGCGTATGTATCTGCGTTACGCCGAGGCGCGGGGCTGGAAATACGACATCATCGAAGAACAGCTGACTGAACTGGGCGGCGTCAAGGAAGTCGTGGTGCACATCAAAGGCGAAAACGTCTTTGCGCGGATGAAATACGAAAGCGGCGTGCACCGTGTGCAGCGTGTGCCGTCTACCGAAAGTCAGGGGCGTGTGCATACGTCTGCGGCCACGGTCGCGGTGCTGCCCGAAGCTGAAGACGTAGACATCCAGATTGACGCAAACGATCTGCGGATCGACACCATGCGGGCGTCAGGCTCTGGTGGGCAGCACGTCAACACCACCGATTCTGCCGTGCGCATCACCCATTTGCCCACAGGGCTGATGGTCACCAGTTCCGAGAAAAGCCAACACCGCAACCGCGAGATCGCGATGCAGGTTCTGCGCGCGCGGCTTTATGACATGGAACGCAGCCGCATTGATGACGCGCGTTCAGCAGACCGTGCCAGCCAAGTGGGGTCGGGCGACCGGTCAGAGCGTATCCGCACCTATAATTTCCCCCAAGGGCGCATGACGGATCACCGTATCAACCTGACGCTCTACAAGCTGGATGCGGTCATGACGGGGGATCTGGATGAAATTGTCGATGCGCTGACCGCCGACGATCAGGCCCGTAAACTGGCAGAGATGGGCACATGACCGCAGCGCAAGCTTTGGTGGCCGCGACGGCGAAACTACGGGCGTCTGGTGTGCCGGACCCTGCGCGCGATGCACGGGTGTTGCTGGCCCATGCCGCTTCGGTGGATGCGGCGCGTATCACCTTGATTGCACCCGAAGATTTGGCCCCTGATATTGCCGAACGCTATGACCAGTTGATTTCGCTCCGGGCTGTGCGCGTGCCAGTATCTCATCTGATCGGGGCGCGTGAATTTTATGGCCGCCGCTTTAACGTAAGCTCTGATGTTCTAGACCCAAGGCCCGAAACCGAGACGCTGATCGAAGCGGCATTGGCGCAGCCGTTTGGGTCGGTTTTGGACATCGGGACCGGTTCGGGGTGCATCCTGATCACGCTGTTGGCCGAACGCCCCACGGCCGTCGGGGTGGGCACCGACCTGTCCGAAGCGGCCTGTTTGCAAGCCAGTGCAAATGCTGTGTCCAACGGGGTGGCGGAGCGCGCCGATATTTTCCAATCCGACTGGTTCGGAGCTGTGCGGGGGCGCTTTGATCTGATCGTGTCCAATCCGCCCTATCTTGCTGTCGAAGAAATGGAAGATGTGTCACCGGAATTGCGCGACCATGAACCGCGTATGGCACTGACGGATGAAGCAGACGGGCTGACGGGATACCGCGTGTTGGCGGCGTTGGCGCAAGACCATCTTGACCCGGGGGGGCGTGTGCTTACGGAAATCGGACACAAACAGGGGCCGGGTGTGTGTGCGCTGTTCGAGGCCGCGGGCTGGCGCAATGTTCGGATTTTGCCGGATCTGGATGGGCGCGACAGGGTGGTTTGTGCGGATTTTGCTGGCTGATCGTAAAGAATTCAGCATTAATCTACTGAATCATGTGATTTATTGGGGCTATAGTGGGATTTAGGCTTGCCGCGACAGGGCCACCGTGTTTATTCAAGGGCGTTGCAGTGGTGGATGCCTACGTTAGGTAGTCCCGCGCGGCTCATAGCCCAACAATTCGATATCGCAAACAAGATGCAAGGCGCATCCGACATCGTCCAAGCTTAATCACGAAGGCTGAAGTGAATTTATGAAATCGTCCAGATCACGCTCTAGGTCCAAGAACAATCGCAACCGCGGTGGCAACAACAACAACAGCGGTGGCAACGTCGTCAATCGCGTGTTCGACAGCTCCGGTCCCGAGGGCAAAGTGCGCGGCACGCCGCAACAGATCATCGACAAATACAATCAACTGGCCCGCGATGCGCAACTTAGCGGTGATCGCGTCGCGTTGGAAAACTTCCAGCAACACGCCGAACACTACACACGTATGCTGTCTGAAGCGCAGCGTGAAATGGACGCCAAGCGCGAAGAACAAGAACGCCAGAACCGCGAACGTCAGGCCGAACGGGATCGCGAACGTCAAGAACGTGTGGATCGTCAGGAAGCCGCATCAAACGACCCCGGCGAAGCGCCACAGCCTGAGGTGACGGAACAGCCTGCACCCAAACCACAGCCCGAACAGGCAGCAGAGGCTGACAGCGGGTTGGTCGAAACACCGGAAAGCCAACCCAAGCCAAAACCGCGGCCACGTCGCAAACCCAAACCAAAACCGGCACCAGCCGCCGACGCGGCCCCCGCGCCTGAGGCCCCAAGCACTCCGGACGCGCCCGAAGCCGCAGAGTGATCACGTAAAAACGAGTGATCGCGTAAAAACACGACGATGACAAAAGCCCTGCCAGTCGCGGGGCTTTTTTCGTGTGTTGGACAGTTTGTGCACGAAACGCTGTTGTCAGTGCGGTTTGCCGCACGTAGGCTTTCGACTATGAAACATGTCCCAAAAGAAACCACAGACGACGCCCTTATTCAGGAATTTCTGAACAAAGGCGGCAAGGTCAGCGTTGGCAAAACCAAACCGTTGAAGCCTGAACTGGGCCTAAGCAACAATGTTTGGAACAACAAGCTGACAAAAGAAGAAAAAGCGGCCCGCGACAAAAAGGGTTGATTTAGGCCGCGTCTACGGCACGGGCCAACGCGCAAAACCCTTCCAGCGGGATTTGCTCTGCGCGGTCTGTGGGCTTAATGCCAGCCTCACGCATACGGTCTTCGATATCGGGCGCGACACTTTTTAACGACGCACGCAGCATCTTACGACGTTGCCCAAACCCGGCAGCCACAATGCGCGACAGCGTTGCTGCCTTGGCAGGAAAGCGCGGTTCAGCCAACGCCTTCAAATGCACCACGGCGCTGGATACTTTTGGCGGTGGCGTGAAGGCCCCGGGCGGCAACGACAGCACGATTTCCGCCTCTGCACGCCATTGCGCCAGAATGGCCAAACGCCCATAAGCCTTCGACCCTGGCTGCGCCACGATCCGCTGTGCCACTTCGCGTTGAAACATCAACGTCAAGCTGTCCCAGAAAGGCGGCCAGTCCTTGGGCGTCAACCACCGCACCAAAAGTTCGGTGCCCACATTATAGGGCAGGTTTGCAGCGACGCGAATGGGTGGGGTCAGATGCACAAGCGGGTCAATGTCCAATGCATCACCTTCAATGACCTGCAAACGGTCGGGGTAGGCTTGGGCGATTTCGTTCAGTGCAGGCAAGCAACGCGGATCTTTTTCAATCGCCAGGACCCGCCGCGCCCCTTCGCTGAGCAAACCACGGGTTAACCCGCCCGGGCCGGGACCGATTTCAAGCACATCACAACCCGTCAGATCACCGGCTTGTCGTGCAATCTTTGCCGTCAGGTTCAGATCCAGCAGAAAATTCTGTCCCAAGGATTTGCGTGCGCTCAGGTCATGGGTGGCAATCACGTCCCGCAATGGGGGAAGGGTGTCGATCTGGCTCATGTTTTGCTCATCTTTTGGGCCAGTTTCAGGGCCTCTACCATGCTGGTTTCATCGGCAATGCCTTTGCCTGCGATATCAAAGGCTGTGCCATGATCCGGCGATGTTCGGACAAAGGGCAGTCCAAGCGTGACGTTGACACCCTTGTCAAAAGCCAGTGTTTTTATCGGAATAAGCGCTTGGTCGTGGTACATGCAAATCGCGGCGTCATATTTGGCGCGGGCTGCGGCGTGGAACATCGTGTCTGCAGGCAGGGGGCCGGTCAGGTCATAGCCCTCTGCCACCATGTCACGCACAAGGTCGGCTATCCAGTCGACCTCTTGGCGGCCCATTTTACCGCCTTCGCCTGCGTGGGGGTTCAAACCTGCGATGGCAAGGCGGGGGGCTTTGATCTGGAATTGACGTTGCAGATCGCGGTGCGTGATGGCGATAGTGTCACGCAACAATGCAGGCGTCAGCGCCGCAGGCACATCGGCCAGCGGGATGTGGATTGTTGTGGGCACCACGCGCAGCGCATCACTGGCAAGCATCATGACGGCATGTGCCCCGTTGCCTGCCAAAGCCTCTAGGTATTCAGTATGTCCGGGATAGGCAAACTGTGCCCCGTCTTGCAGCGCTTTTTTGTGAATGGGGGCGGTACAGATTGCACTGGCATGGCCTTGGGTGACCCAATCCACACAAGCCGCAATGACATCGATGACGCCTTGCGCGTCTTTTGGATCAGGGTGCCCGGGCGTTGAATGTCCGGCAAAACCATGGGTTAGAACAGGAAGCCCTTGCGCCATGGCACCCGCCGCTTGAGACGGATGGTCAATGCCCACAACAGGTGTGTCTGCTGGCAGATGTCTGGGGTCCCCCACATAGGCCATGGGCACCGCTGAGCGCAAAACCTGATAAGCTTTTGCGGCGACTTCGGGGCCAATACCCGCAGGTTCACCGCAGCTTATAACGACCGGCAGTGTCACTTGTATTCGATACGAGCGTCCGCACGCAGCTGTTCCAAAAGACTGTCAGACAGGCCCGTCAACTGTTGTTGACGCAGGCCGGCTGCAACGGTTTCACGATCGGTTTCTTCGTTCAGCGCAGCAGTGCGGCCGCACAGCATCAAAAAGACCAGCGTTTCGCCGTTGGACCGGGTCAGATTGGTAGAGACTTCGCCGGGGTCCAGTTTTGCCAGTTCGATGGCGATGTCTTGGGGGATGTCCGCAGGGGCCAAGCTGCCGCGATCCAACGCGGATTCGGGTTGGCCTTTGGCGACGGCGTAAAGATCATCGCAAACATCGATTTTGGTTTTCAGGGCTTCGGCTGCGGACAAGGTCGCCTGAGACCGGCCACCTGCCATGTAGTATGCTGCATACTCTAAGGCTGCGAATTCTGGGGCAGGGGCGTCCGTTTCTTCAATGTCGCGCAGTTGGAACAGGGCCACGGCACCGGGAATGGGCAATGGCTGCGTGATTTCACCAACGCTCAGCCCCAAAATCACGCCACGCAACTGAGGCGGCATATTGCTAAGCGGCACCCAATCCAGCCGTCCGCCGCGTGTCCGCGTGGCCGTGGCAGAATGCTGTCGGGCAAAGCTCGAAAATTCAGCGATGCTTTTGGCTTGGGCAATCCGTTCCGCCAAAGCCTGCACTTGGGCGGCCTTCGGGGGCGGGGCGGGAATGATAATTTCCGACAGCAGAATGCGAATGCTGCCTTGGTCGCTGGACGCGGCCAATGCCCGGTCAATTTCCGCAGACGAGATTTGAACTCGGTTGCCATATCGCGCCCGGATCAGGTCGCGCCACGCAATGTTGACGGTGACGAAATCACGGAACGTTTCTTGTG
This sequence comes from Ascidiaceihabitans sp., assembly GCF_039986515.1. Classification (NCBI taxonomy): domain Bacteria; kingdom Pseudomonadati; phylum Pseudomonadota; class Alphaproteobacteria; order Rhodobacterales; family Paracoccaceae; genus Ascidiaceihabitans; species Ascidiaceihabitans sp. Next base: position 374,715 of record NZ_JBDWQO010000007.1, read on the forward strand.
ATACACCGGCTTGCCCCAACAGGCGCACAAATTCGGGCAGCTCAATGTTGCCGCGTGTCGCGAATTCCGCCATCGACGCGGTGATGCCTTCTTCCGTCAGGACAAGACCTGCGTCGCGGGTTGCCTCGATCCGCAAGCGGTCTTCGATCAGCGCTTCAATGGCTGCATCACGCGTGCCACCGGGGGCGCCAATGATTTGCAAAAAGCGGATGCGCTGGTTGACTTCGAATTCCGTGACAATGCTGTCGTTGACTTGCACGACGGGTTTAAACAGGTTTTGGGCTGTGGCAGGCAACGAGAGGGCCGCAGTGAGCGCCAAGGCAAGGACGGATCGTTTCATCGGTTTACTGCTCATCTTGTTTTTGTTTCGCATGAGTTGGCGTATCTTTCGGTTCCATTGGAGGCTGAAAAACCGCGCAAGGATATTGTAAAGCCCAGATTGGTCGAAGGCTCAACACTTGTTGAGGATGTATAGCGCCGCTTCACAGAGAAATCGACTGTAACACATTCATTGACGTATTGGATGCCCAAACCAGCGCTGGCCGCGCGGTCATCCACCAGATCGTACCGCCAGTTCGCATTGGCGGTCCACACATTGCTTAGCTTGTATGTGCCATCAAACGTCAGTTCCGATACGGCTGTGGGACGGTCCTCTGCGGCATCCGCGGTCAGCCACACATAAGAGGTGCCAAAGCTGCTGCGTTGTCCGGCCCAATCACCGCGCAATTCGGCTTTGGAGACGTCGAACTTTTCGTTGAACAGGGCGCGGCCCGTCACAGAAAACCCGCCTTTGGATTTGATTTGTCCAGCCAGCAAGAAATCGGAATGTGTTCCGGCCAAGCCGGATGTGTCAGAAAAGTCGGTGTTGGCACGGCGGCGAATGACTTGGCCGAAGGTCAGATGACTGTCCCAGCCTTCGTTGCCAAAGTGGCTCCAGTTGATCCCGATTGCGGCGGTGGCGCTGCGTTCGCGCCGATCAGGGCGCGGGAAACGTGACAGGGACAACAGGTTGCCTTCGTCGAATTCGACGCGGGTGCTTTCCTCGTTGGGAATGTTCAGGCTTGATCCACCTGTCGCACCAATTTGCAGCACAGGTTCTAGCAATTGGCGACCATTGCGGCCCTGACGCACCATCGGATAGCGCAACGTCAGCGACGTGCGGGGCACGATGTCAGAGTCCGGATCGGTGAAAAGCGCATCCTGTTTGATGTGGAACAGGTCTGCAGCAAATCCGATGCCAAAGTCCGCCTGCAGCCCGCTGCGGAAGGTCCATTGACGGTGCCAGTCCGCTTCAAGGTTCAAACGCAGCACATCCCGCCCGTCAGCAATGCCATCAAGGTTCGTATCGTTGGGATCACCGGATTGGCGGAAATGCCCATGGGCGTTGGCCGCAATACGAAATTCGCCGCCAAGCTGGTTGGGGAAAAAGCGCTGTTCATAGGTCGCTTCGATGACGTTTGTCGGCAGGGTCTTGTTCACTTCGCCTTCGCGCAAGGTCCGGAAGTTGATCACGGCCGCCCGTATGTATTTGTCGCGCCTGGCCCGTGTCAAAGCCAGCTCGCTGGTCAAGCGGTCCGCGTCGGTGATGCCATAGTCGATCAGATAGGCGTCATCTGATGTGGTTTCCAAAGCAAAGCTTAGAACATAGCCGCGTTCCAGATCAAAACGGCCTTCCCCGAACAAATAACCGCGATCTTCGCCGGGGCGCAGATCATCGCGGGTATAGGCACCTTCTAACGAAATGCGGCCCGTTTTGAACGCCTGACGATAGCGGAAATTCAACGTGTCTGTGCGTGCGGACCAATAGGGGCTTAGGGTCAGATCCCGATGATCGCCAAGCTTGATGAAATACGGAACAATGATGCCTGTGCCCAATTGCGACGTGGTGCGCAGCGACGGGATCAGAAACCCGCTGGCGCGTTCCAACGTCGGGTCGGGCAGGCGCAGGCGCGGCAAGTAAAACACCGGGACATTGCGGATGCGAAACTGGGCGCGATCAAAGTACAGCTGTTGTTCTTGCTGGTCATGCACAACGCGCTTTGCACGGATTTGCCACAAGGGGGCTTTGCCGCTGTCGCAGACATGGCACGATGTTACAGCAGTTTTGTAAAGCTGGGTGTAGCGCCCGCCGACGCGGTTCATTTCCACAGCGGCCAGCTGCAACTGTTCGTTCATCACAACGCGCGCCCCGATCAAAAGCCCGTCTTGCAGGTCTTTGCTAAGCTCTGCCTGATCCGCCACAACCACGATGTCGGGCCCGTCTTGCAGTAAAATCGGCCCTGTCAAAACCAGCGACCCTTTGCGGGCGTCATAGGTTACGCCTTGCGCACGAAGGCGGGTGTCGCCCTGGAATATCTCGACGTTGCCTGTTGCGATCAAAACGCGGTCACGGGTGACTTCTACACTGTCCGCGACCAAAGCCGCAGGCGGCGGTGGGGTATCTTGTGCAAGGACCGCCAAAGGGGCGCAGGCCAAAATACATGCAACTGTCAGATTACGGATCATCCATCCTCCGCATGCAACAAGAGGCCAACAGCCAATAGAATCGCAGCAGCAGGTGGCGCCCATGCTGCCAAAACGGTGGGAATCTGCCCGTTTTCCCCCAAAATCTGCGCAAAACTACGCATAAAATACAGCCCAAACCCCATTAGAACTGCGGACAGCACAGCAATGCCCGTCCCCCCAAAACGGGTATGGCGCATGGTGAAGGCCGCGGCAACAAGAACCATCGCCATCAAGAACGCGGGCCGCGCCAGTTCGGCCTGCATCCAGACCTTGTGGCGGCGTGCGGAAAAACCGGCTTGTTCTAATTGTGCGATGAATTCGGGCATATCCCAGATGGCCACACTGGCCGGTGTGCCAAGGCTTTCGCGGATGCGGTCCAAGGTCAACGACGATGGCACCTCTAGCAACTCGTGTGTTGTGGCGTTGCCCTCAGGGTTGATGCCGGCTTGCAATGGCCATTCCTTGGCGCTGCGCAAAGACCATGCCCCCAACAGCAAAGCGGCGCTTTTGGCTTCGATGCGCCGCAAAGGGCTGCCGTTTTCGCCATATTCCATGAAGGTCACGTCATATAGCACGGACGCATCTGCGTTGGATTGGTTTGCGCGAATAACCGTTTGGCCGCTTTCGCTGCCTTGGCGCAACCACAGGCCTTCCGCACTAATGGAAAGTGTCGATGCGCCACCACTGCGGTAGCCGTCCACCAATGCGCTGTAACGCTTTGTTGTGGCGGCAACGATAGGGGTCAGCATACCCACCCCCATACATCCGATAATCAAAGCCACCACTACAGGTGACATAAGGGTGCGCATGGCTGATCGCCCAGCGGCACGTGCCACCACCAATTCAGAAGACCGCGCAAGGCTGATAAACAGAACCACAGTTGCGAGGATCATGATCAATGGCAAAATCTGGTTGATGGTCTCGGGGGCATTCAACAAAGACAGTGTCAGACGTTGCCCCAACGTGACCCCCATATCCGAAAAGCGGCGGGTTTGTTCAATCAGATCGACCAAAACAACCAACGTCAAAAAGACGCCCGTAATGATCAAAAAACTTATGGCAAAGCGGCGGGCAAAATAGAAGTGTAAAATCATAACGCCACCTCTTTGCGGCGGCGCCACCATCTGGGGTGGGCGGCGGTGAACAACATTCCCGCAACCAAAACCGCCCCGATCAGGGCAGGCACATACATCACAAACCATTTGGATGCGTCTTGAACGACGGTATCAACCAAAGCCGATCGGGCCCCGTCAATGAAGATCAACAATCCAAATGCAATCACAACTTCGCGCCACACGCCAAAGCGTGAAAAGCCACCGATCAAAAGTGTCGAAAACCCGATCAATGCAGCAGCGACACAAAACAATGGCTGGGCAAAACGGCTGTGCAATTCCTCGGCTATGCTGCCGCGTTTGGCGCCGGTTTCATCGGCAATCACATCCCAGTCTTGCATCAAAGCCAAGGAATTAAGGTGCCTGATTGAGGTCGATTTGCCGTCGTCGGATTTGACGATGGCGCTGATATCAAAAGAAAAGTCCGCGAACTTTGCCGTAGATAAAGTCTGGGTTTGGGTGTTGAGCCGCTGCGCCAGCCCATCCACCATAATCAATGTGCTGCCATCCCCGTTGCGCACCAGATACGCCTCTGAGGCGGTGTAGGTGACCGTTTCCACAGGCGCACGCCTGTCGGACAAAAACACATCCCGCAACACACCTTCGTCATCGATTTCGCGGGTGTAAAAGGTGACACCTTTGGTGGGGTTCAGAAAGGTGCCTTCTGTCAAAAGGCGGGCCGTGACGTTTTGGGATATTTCCGCTTCGCGTTCACTGACCAAAGCCTGCGCCGAAGGCACCAAGACATGGCTGAGCAGCGACATCATGGTGGCCGAAATCAAACCGAAGATAAAAACAGGACGGGCCAAACGCCAGGGGCTGCTGCCTGTGGCGTGCATCACCGTCAGTTCGCTTTCATTGTTCATGCGGTTGGTGACGTAAACGGAAGCGGCAAAAGTCGCCAAGGGCAATACTGTCGTGATTAACTTGGGCAGGCTAAGTGCGGTGAATTCCAAAAAGACCAAAGCGGTCTGGCCATCGCTGATCAACCGGTCAAACAAAACCACGGCGCGGTTGATCCAAAGCACGGCCACCAGAACCAGCGAAAAGAATCCAAACAACAGCAGAAGCTGCGACAGGACATATCTGTCGAGTTTGGCCACTCATTTCCCCCAAGGTCTGTCGTGTTTTTCGTTTGCAGCCACAATAGGGCAAGCGGGGCGCGGGGAAAACTGTTATCTGGTTTTTTCATAGCGGTCGCGCTAGGTCTTGGCGAAACATCGCATGCCGCCTCCATGAAAGGGTCCCCCAATGAGAAAACCAACAGCTATCCGTTTCGAGATGACGGACATCGCAAAGCTGAAAGATCACACAGGGCGTGTGGCAATTTTTGTGGATGAAGAGGGCCGTTTGGACAGCAATGCGCGACGCTGCAACGCCTTGACCAAAGGTGCAGTCGCACGCGCTGTAGAAGGCGATGTTTTTGCAAAAACCAAGCCCGGACAGGCATTTACGCTGAATATGCCTGTTGGCATGGCAGCCATTGCGCTTGATATTGTGCGTGTGGCGCGTCGGTCGACAGTTGTGCAGTTGCGTAAAACAGGGGCCACCTTGGCCAAGCTGCGCGGCACGGCTGAAGTGTTGGTGGCAGCCGGGCCTTTGCGCGGTGTCGAAAACGTCGCACTTGGGCTGGCGATGCGGGATTATACTTTTGTAGATCACAAAACCGGCAGCGATGACATTTCGGGCTCTGTGGTGATTATGTGCTCCAAACCCGACGACGCAACACAAGCCGCTTCGCCTTTGTTGGCCATCGCGGAAGGCGCATTCATGACGCGCGATTTGACGAACGAACCCGCGAACATTCTGACAACCACGGAATTCGCCAACCGGTTGGAAGACATGCGCGACTTGGGGTTGAAGGTAGAGGTTTTGGATGAGGAGGCGCTGGCAAGCCTGGGAATGCGAACGCTTTTGTCGGTTGGTCAAGGTTCAGATAGCCCGTCCAAAGTCGTCGTGATGGAATGGAACGGTGGCACTGAGGGCGACGCACCACTGGCGCTGATCGGCAAAGGCGTGGTGTTTGACACCGGCGGCATCAGCCTGAAACCCGCAGGCGGCATGGAAGACATGACCATGGACATGGGGGGCGCAGGCGTTGTGGCGGGCACGATGCGTGCATTGGCGTTGCGCGGTGCCAAAGCCAATGTTGTGGGGCTTGTCGGTTTGGTGGAAAACATGCCGTCGGGCAATGCAACCCGCCCCGGGGATGTGATCACATCCATGAAAGGCGATACCGTCGAGGTCATCAACACAGACGCCGAAGGTCGTTTGGTGCTGTGTGATGTGATGTGGTACGCGCAGGACCGTTTTGCACCCAAGGCAATGATTGATCTGGCCACACTGACAGGTGCGATCATCATCGGATTGGGGCATGAAAACGCAGGGGTGTTTTCCAACAATGACACATTCTGCGATGCATTTTTGAAAGCGGCCAAGGCCGAAGGTGAAGGCGCGTGGCGCATGCCTTTGGGCGACGCATATGACGACATGCTGAAAAGCCGTATTGCCGATATGAAAAACATCGGCGGGCGTCCGGCGGGATCTATCACTGCGGCGCAGTTTTTGCAGCGGTTTGTGAGAGATGACACACCTTGGATCCACTTGGACATCGCAGGTGTTGCATCGGTCAAATCCGAAACAGCACTGGCACCCACAGGGGCCACAGGGTGGGGCGTTATGGCATTGAACCGCTTGGTGTCGGACGTCTACGAGGACGGCTGATGGGGGCCGCCTATTTCTATCATCTAACACGCCGTTCAATGGACGAGACGCTGACAATGCTGCTGGGAAAAGCCGGGCAGGCGGGGTGGCGTGTGGCTGTGCGTGGTGTCGATCCGGGACGCATGATGTGGCTGGATGAAAAGCTGTGGATGGGGGCAGACGACAGTTTTCTGCCCCATGGGATCGCAGGCGGTTCACATGATGCGGACCAACCGGTCTTGCTGACCACGCAAGCCCAATCCGCTAATGCACCGCATTGTGTCATGAGCATCGATGGGGCAGACGTGACCGCCGATGAAATTGCAACGCTGGACCGCGTTTGCGTGTTGTTTGATGGCAATGACGACCGTGCTTTGGACCGGGCACGGGGGCAATGGAAGACCCTGAAAGCGGCAGGCGCGTCGGCGCAATATTGGTCCGAGGAAAGCGGGTCTTGGGAGAAAAAGGCAGAGATGTAAGGCGCCTATCGCGTCAAGCTTAACCCTTTTGCCGTGATTTCGATCCTGCCCCAGCGTTGCAGGTATCCCATGCCCAATAATGATCCCGCCATGTCGCCTTCGTTCACAATGGCGCGGACATCTGTGTCGACATGCGGGCCCAAAGCGACCTCGTCCAAGCGTACGGTGGCTGTTTTCACTTCACCGTTGGCAGTGATGGCGCGCCCGGAAAAAATCAGGGTTTCCGGGTTCAAACCGGCGCGTTTTGCATCTTTGCGGGACAAAACCATGTCGGTGGCGCCTGTGTCGACGATGAAATCTACGGGCGCGCCATTCAAAGTCAGTGTCAGATAGTAGTGCCCATCCGGGCTGCGTGGCACCTCGACTTTGCCGCTTTCATCGAAGCTGGCTTGTTGCGGGTTCAGTCCTTTGGAAATGTCACCCCAAAGTCCAGCGGCGGCAATGGCCCCTAAAAATATGAGCACCCAAATGGCGGCCTGTTGCAACGTCCGATTCCAGTTGCTGCGTGCTTGTGTCCAGAATCCTACGGCCAACAAAAGCCCCAAAAGGATCAGATATATTGCACTGGCTTGATCGACGTTTTCCATGAACCCTCCGACGGCTTCGGATAGAACATAGTGGTTCTTTTAGAAATGTCAGCCTGCGCCGGGACCAAACCCGAACGCGGCTAGCCCGTCCAGCATAATTTGCACGGAAAGGGCGGCCAAAAGCATGCCCAAAAGCCGTGTCAAAACGGTAATGCCGGTCTTGCCCAGGGCCTTTTCGATCAACCCACTGGCCAAAAACAACCCGAAAGCGATCAGCACAACGGCCGCTGTTACGCCAAGCACCATGCCCAAACCTTCCAATCCGGGACGCTGGTTTGTCAGCAAAATTACAGATGCGATGGCGCCTGGCCCCGCAATCAGGGGAATAGCCAAAGGAAAGACCGAAGGGTCTTCGTTGTCATCTTCGTCTGCCTGATCTTCGCGACGTTTTGTGCGTCTTTCAAACAGCATGTCGAGGGCAGTAAGAAACAACAACACCCCGCCCGAGACCTGAAAAGCGGGCATGGAGATGCCAATAAACCCAAGCAAGGATTCGCCAAGAAGCGCAAAAAGGATGAGTATGACCATTGCGATCACACAGGCCCGCACCGCGACCGAGCGGCGTTTTTTGACATCCTGCCCCTGTGTCAGCGCCAAAAACAACGGCGCGAGGCCGATAGGGTCGATGATTACGAACATCGTCACGAAAGCGGTAATCAGAAATGTGGTGTCAATCATTGGCGTTGTATCCGGGGGCGCTGCCCCCGGACCCCCGGGATATTTTTAGCGAAAAGAAACAAAAGCTTGTGGTCTATGCGGCATTGGCTTTTTCAAGCTTTTCCAAAGCCTGCATCCACAAGGCTTCGGCGCGGTCCAGCGCGTTCATGACTTCGGCGTACTTCTTCTGCCAAACTTCCATTTCCCCAAGCTTGCTGTCCTCATAAAGGGCAGGGTCTGCCAGTTTGGTGGCCAGCTTGTCGCGCATTGTATTCAGTTTTTCGACACGGTCTTCAGATTTGCGCACCTCGGCTTTCAACGCCAACATTGCGTCCCGACTGGGCTTTTGTGCTTTGGGCGCTGCCGCCTTTGCCTTGGCAGGTTTGTCGCTGGACAGCAGAAGTTTGCGGTAGCTTTCCAGATCGTCGTCGTAGGGCTTTACTGTGCCATCAGACACCAACCAAAGCCGGTCTGCGACCATACTCAGCAGGTGCATGTCGTGGCTGACCAAGATGACCGCACCGGTGTAGGCGGTTAGTGCTTCGACCAGGGCTTCGCGGCTTTCGATGTCCAGGTGGTTTGTCGGTTCGTCCAAAATTAGCATATGCGGTGCGTCCAGCGTGGCCAGCAACAACGAAAGCCGCGCTTTTTGCCCACCAGAGAGGCGTCCTACAACAGTTTCGGCCTGATCCGGCCCCAAACCGAAGCCCGCCAGATTGGCCCGCAGCTTGGATTGCAGAACGCCGGGACGCATGGACTGTAAGTGTTGCAGCGGCGTCTCGTCCACGAACAATTCATCCACCTGATGCTGTGCGAAATACCCGATGCGCAGTTTGGTGGAGCGGTTCATACGGCCACCCATCAAATCCAGACGGTCAGACAGCAGTTTGGACAGGGTCGACTTGCCTTGCCCGTTCTTGCCCAGCAGCGCGATGCGATCGTCCTGGTCGATGCGCAGGTCAAGCTTTTTCAGTACAACTGTGTCGCCGTAGCCGGTAGAGCCGCCTTCAATGTTGATGATGGGCGGCGACATTTCTTCGGGTTCGGGAAAGGTGAACACCCGCTTTGCAGCCTCTTCGGGGGCCGCGATCATATCCATCTTTTCTATCATTTTCAGGCGGGACTGCGCCTGTTTCGCTTTGGATGCCTTGGCTTTGAAGCGATCTACAAAGGCTTGCATGTGGTCTTTGCGCGCCTGTTGTTTCTTGGCCATGGCAGCCTGCACCGCACGGCGTTCGGCGCGTTGGCGGGCGAATTGGTCATAAGGGCCGGAATAGAACGTCAGATTGCGTTCTTCGAGGTGCAAAATACCTTCTACGGCGCGGTTCAACAAACCACGGTCGTGGCTGATGATGATGACCGTATGGGGGTATTTGGCGAGATAAGCCTCAAGCCAAAGCGCACCTTCCAGGTCAAGATAGTTGGTCGGTTCATCGAGCAGCAACAGGTCGGGCTGCGAAAACAGCACCGCGGCCAACGCCACACGCATCCGCCAACCGCCAGAAAAGTCAGAGCAGGGCATCTGTTGTTCTTTGTCATCAAAGCCGAGGCCCTTAAGGATCGAGGATGCGCGTGCTTCGGCCGACCATGCGTTGATGTCGGCCAGACGGGTCTGGATTTCTGCGATGCGGTTGGGGTCTTCGGTCTGCTCGGCCAAAAGAGATGCGCGTTCGGTGTCGGCGGCCAAAACCGTGTCGACAAGCGATGTCTCGGATGCGGGGACTTCTTGGGCCACACCACCGATGCGGGCCTTGGAGGGTAATGAAATGTCGCCACCGTCCAGCAACAATTCGCCGCGGATCAGCTTGAACAGCGTGGTTTTGCCTGCACCGTTGGCCCCGATCAGGCCAACCTTGTGGCCTTCGGGAATGACAGCACTGGCACCAGCAAGCAGCGGGCGGCCTTCGACGGAATAGGATATATCATTGATGCGCAACATGGGCGCGGTGTGGCGCAAGGGCGCTGCACTGTCAATCGGTGGTGGGCGGGCGGAATTGTTCTTTTCAAGGGCCGCCGTGCATGGTAGGCGGCGCGCAATAGTCAAGGCGGGCCGGGGTCCGCACCATCCCAGGAGTGAATACCATGGCGCTTGAGCGTACTTTTTCCATCATCAAACCAGATGCCACCAAACGCAACCTGACAGGCAAGATCGTTGCCAAGTTCGAAGAAGCCGGTTTGCGCGTTGTTGCATCCAAGCGCATCCAGATGACGCTGGCGCAAGCGCAAGAATTCTACGGCGTCCATTCTGAGCGTCCTTTCTTTGGCGAATTGTGCGAGTTCATGATTTCCGAACCCGTCGTTGTGCAGGTTCTGGAAGGCGAAGGCGCCATTGCGAAGAACCGTGAAGTCATGGGCGCAACAAACCCAGCTGACGCCGCACCCGGCACGATCCGCGCGGAATTTGCCGAAAGCGTCGGCGAAAACTCTGTTCACGGTTCCGATGCGCCAGAAACAGCTGCAGTTGAAATCGCGTATTTCTTCTCTGGTTTGGAGTTGGTGGGCTAAGCCCTAACTGCTTCTAGCGACAAGATTAGAAAAAGGGCGGGTGCAAGTCACCGGCCCTTTTTTGTAGAAATAGGTTTGTTTTGTATGACGTACGGTGGGCGCCTGTTTTAGCGCCTTTCCAAAATTCCGATTTTATTCATCATTTGCTCGAATGCCCCACGCCCTTCATCGGAGGCTTGGGATTTGATCTGATCAAAGACTTTGCGCAATTTGCGTTTCTCATCGCCTTTGCAATCGTTCCATGGACGCCCCTGAAGGCCCATCACCAACACGTAATACCCGATAAAGTGCGGCTTCATGCCGGTTTGCAAAAGGCGACGGTAGGTTTCATCCGGCCCAAGTGCCCGCAATTCTTCCGCAGAATGTATCCCCGCCTTTGCACAGGACGCTTCCATGGCAGGGCCTAGATTGCGGATAGAAGATACAGGCGTTGTCATGCCCTGATCTTAGGGCCTGTGGTTCAGTTTGTCATCAATACAACGTGCCTAAAGGCTGGCGTAATCCGTGATGACGGGGGCAGGGCGGTTGTCCTGCGCTTGAACGGGTTGCGGGGCTGGTGCCTGGTCTTTTTGTGACATTGTGGACCTCAATGGGTTATGAACCCGTTAACTTCACCACAGCTCTAAGGTTACAGGGGGGCGCAAATGTGGCAAGATTATGACCAGGTTAGCGGGGCTTTACCCTTTTGAAATGCGGTAACGGGTGGTTTGGCGATAGGTGTCGCCGGGGGCCAACAGGATGTCTGGAAAATGGCCATGGTTTGGGGCGTCTGGCCAACCTTGGGGTTCCAATGCAACACCGGCATAGGGCGCCAGCGCATGGGGAACGCTGCCACAGGTTGCGTTTTGCGGCAGACCTGCGCCGTCATAGACCTGCAGGCCCGCTTCCGTGCTGTCGATGTCCACGCATAACCCGTCGCTTGCCTGCAGCGTTGCGATGTGGCGGGGGGTCATGTGTTTTGATCCAGGCAAACAAATACAATGGTCTATGTTTTTCGTATGAGGTAGGTATCGTAACGTGTTGAAATCAAGAACTGTTCCTTCGGTCTTGGGCGTCTGGCCTGTTGGAATGTTCGCGTTGTCCACTTCTACATACCGGTCCCCCGCCAGCCAAAGTTTCGTGTCCGAGATCGTTTTGTCCAATGCCCAATAGGGATGGTGGGCGATGTTCATCGGGGTTTTTTGCGTCGTCGTCGCCGTGATATCCAAACTTAGTGCGTTCGCGGTCAAACGATAGGTTGCTGTAATTTTACGAAGCCCGGGTAAGCCGCCAACGCCATCTTCCAAAACGCACTTTAGGGTGATTTGTGTCGGGGTGACTTCACAGGCCGTCCAATGAATGGCGTGCAATCCGCTGTCACCCGAATGAAGGGTGGTACGGTTGTTTTCGTTACCTTGCATTTGATAGGTTTTTCCATCGATGACCAATTGGCCTTTCGCAAGACGGTTTGCGATCGGTCCGACCAATGGACCGGCAAAGATAGGAATGTTCGCATGGTTTGCTGAATCCTCAAACCCCAGCAAAAGGTCGCGTTTCACGTAGCGCAGACGAGACAAGGTTGCCCCTTGGGCCAGAATTTCTGCTTGTAAGGGGCCGCAAGATAAGGTGAATTTGTCAGTCATGTTTCATATTTTGATCGTATCCACAGCTTTTGCAAGACACGCTTTGACAAAGCTTGACCTTGGCGCCGATCAAGCCTTTTGTGCAAGCAACACCAATAAAAGGATGCCCCAATGGACCGCGCAAAAATCGTGCATGAGAATTTCTTGCGGCGCGTGCAGGCGCAGGATTTCCCTCAGGGGGTCGCGCCGAAATCTGGTTTGGACGCAACCACAGCGATCGAGATTTTTCGGGCAGGTTGCCTGAGCCGGGCGTTAGACTTGACCAGCCGTGACATGCAAAAGGCGGGGCAGGGTTTTTACACCATCGGATCGTCCGGCCACGAGGGGATGGCGGCTGTGGCACGTGCGTTACGTCCCGATGACATTGCGTTTTTGCATTACCGCGATGCAGCTTTCCAAATCGCACGCGCGGATCAAGTGCCAGGGCAGACGATAACATGGGACATGCTGCTGAGTTTTGCCTGTTCCTCCGAAGATCCGACAAGCGGCGGGCGGCACAAAGTTCTGGGATCAAAGTCGCTGATGATCCCACCCCAGACATCAACCATCGCAAGTCATTTGCCAAAAGCCGTCGGGGCCGCATTTTCACTTGGGTTGGCCCGCAGGCACGCCCCGGAACATCGGGAATTGCCGCGAGACGGCATTGCGATGTGCAGTTTCGGCGATGCGTCTGCCAACCACTCCACAGCACAAGGGGCGTTTAACACCGCGGGTTGGACATCTGTTCAGGCCACACCTTTGCCTTTGCTGTTTGTGTGTGAAGACAACGGCATCGGGATTTCGACAAAGACGCCTGAGGGCTGGATTGCGGCATCCATGAAACACCGCCCCGGGGTTGCGTATTTTGAGGCTGACGGTTTGGATATCTATGACACATACGCCACGGCCCAAGCGGCTGCCGATTATGTGCGTACACGGCGCAAGCCTGCGTTTTTGCACCTCAGAATGGTACGTCTGTACGGTCATGCTGGTGCAGATATCGCCACCAGTTACTTGCCCAGGTCCGAAGTGGAGGCGGATGAGGCAAATGATCCGCTGTTGCACGGCGTGCGTTTGCTTCGGGATGCGGGGGTGTTGGTGCCGGAAGATGCTTTGAACATCTACACATCCACAGCCGCGCGCGTCAAAGACGTGGCGGCCACAGTGGTCACGCGGCCACATCTGCAGACGGCCCAAGATGTGATGGCGGCCATCGTTCCGCCAAAGCGCACCTGCGCCCCAAGCAATGGACCCAGCACATCAGCGCGGACAGCGGTGTTTGGCAGTGACGCAAAAGCACAAGCTTCGCCGCAGCCTATGGCCAAGCTGATCAATTGGGCTTTGACCGACATTATGTTGGACCATCCCGAAACGGTGATGATGGGGGAAGATGTCGGGCGCAAGGGCGGGGTTTACGGTGTTACACAGCGGTTGCAGCAACGTTTCGGGCCAGACCGTGTGATTGACAGCCTGTTGGACGAACAAAGTATCCTTGGTCTTGCGATTGGCATGGCGCACAACGGATTTATTCCGATCCCTGAAATCCAGTTCTTGGCCTATCTGCACAACGCCGAAGACCAATTGCGCGGCGAAGCGGCGACGCTGCCGTTCTTTTCAAATGGTCAATTCACCAACCCGATGGTTTTGCGCATCGCAGGGCTTGGGTATCAAAAGGGCTTCGGGGGGCATTTTCACAACGACAACTCCTTAGCTGTTCTGCGCGATATTCCTGGCGTGATTATTGCCTGCCCGTCCAATGGGGCGGATGCTGTGGGCATGTTGCGCGAAGCCGTTCGGTTGGCGCGTGAAGAACAAAGGGTCGTGGTTTTTGTAGAACCTATCGCCCTTTATCCTATGCGCGATCTTGCACAAACTGGCGATGGTGGCTGGATGTCGACGTATCCTTTGGGCCGTCAGAGTATTGGGTTAACCGATGTCGGTGTGCATGGTGATGGCACCGACATCGCGATACTGAGCTATGGCAATGGGCATTATCTGTCGCGTCAGGCGCAGGTTGATTTAGGGGGGCTCAACATCAATGCGCGTGTTATTGATATGCGTTGGATCGCGCCTTTGGCCGAAGCTGCAATTGTGCAAGCTGTTCAAGGCTGCGATCACGTATTGGTCGTGGACGAATGTCGGCGCACCGGCGGACAGGGCGATGCGCTGATCGCGTTGCTGGCCCGGAACAACGTAAATTCGGTTGGTATTTTGGCGGCTGAAGACAGCTTTATTGCGACGGGTCCGGCCTATGCTGCAACACTTCCATCCCGTGAGGGAATTGTTGCGATGGCCAGAAACATGGTCGCAGGAGAGGGCGCATGACCCGCCGTGCGGTGCTGATTTTCCCTGGAAGGGGGACGTATAATGCGCCTGAACTGGGGTATTTGTCGCGGCATCACGGGCTTGAAAACGACACTCTTCGACAATTCGACGCGCATAGGAAATCGAATGGTCACTTGACTGTGTCGGACCTTGACGGTGCTGCAAAGTTTGAACCGGAAACCTATTCGACTGGCAGTGTTGCGTCGGCTTTGATCTTTGCGTGTGGGGCCCTGGATGCTCAGGTCTTGGCGGATGACATTGAAATTGTTGCGATTACAGGCAATTCGATGGGTTGGTATACGGCTTTGGCCGCTGCCAGTGCTGTGTCGCTTGCAGACGGTTTTCGAGTGGCCGACACCATGGGCCGTTTGATGGAGGACCACGGTGTTGGCGGGCAAACTGTGTATCCTTTTGTTGCCGATGACTGGCAAAGTGATGAGGTTGAAAAGCAGCGGCTTTTAAACTTGATTTCAGACATAGCGTCAAAGCCTCAACATCAGTTGTCTTTGTCTATTGATTTAGGTGGCATGCTTGTTGTCGCAGGGGACATTGCCGGGTTGGCGGCGTTTGAAAAAGCGGTTCCGCAGAAGGGCGTATTCCCATTAAGGCTGAAAAACCACGCCGCATTTCACACGCACATGCAACAAAAAGTTGCGCAACTGGGGCGGCAGGCTCTGGCTGATATTGATTGGAGTGCGCCCAACGTCCCCATTATTGACGGAACCGGTAAGATCTGGTGGCCTGACATGTCGGACCTTCAGGCCTTGGCGGCCTACACTTTAGGCGACCAGATCTGTGAAACCTATAATTTTACGAAAGCTGTACAGGTTGCAGCAAAAGAATTCGCCCCCGATTTGTTTGTTGTCGCGGGGCCAGGTACGACGTTGGGCGGCGCTGTTGCACAATCTCTGGTGGGCTGCGGGTGGTTGGGTATGCGCGATCGAGACAGTTTTTTGCAGCTTCAGGCCGAAACTGGGTTGTTGAGTGCTATGGGGCGAGACGATCAAAGACGAAAAGTGGATAAGTGATGAACCTCGGTATCATTTTTCATGATTGTGAAACGCAGCCGCACCGACGTTGTTGAGTAACCTCTAATCAGACCAGTGAGCCGATGGATTGAATTTCCGTTGGGTCTGGTTTTTAAGGTTACTTTCAGAATCCCGTTACGGCAGCCAAACCCCGACTGTTTTGATCTAGCAAAATATTGGTGTCACGGACATTATGTCAAAACAAATTTACATTGCCTGAATCATCTTCATGCATTTTTTCAGACGTGACTGGGCATACCAGATGCTGTGTCGTTGCCAGATGTAGATCTTGAACCAATTGTTTTGGGTCCGTACACCCTTCGCTAAGACTACATAGCAATCTGGACGTGTCCATAATCGATTGGTTCAAAAAGTCTAGCCGCTGAAAGTCTTCCATAGCATTCGGATGTTTGGACACGATGACATGGAAATGTTCTGTCATGAAGTCTTCTGTGGTTGTCAAAGTTCTCGACAAGTTCGCGACGTGCTGGGCCATCCTGCCCAAAACAGTCAACAAATATTGTACTTCGGAATTTGGATCATGATCCTTCATTTTTACAAAGGACCAACAACGGTCTCTATGCATCTGCGCAAATCTGCTGGGTCGAATGGCTTTTTTAAATAGTTATTCATGCCTAATTTACGCCCATAGTCTATAATTTGCTGTTCAGCACGGCCGGTTATGAGAATAAACCCAACGCCTTTTGTCTTTTCTCCGCTGCGTAAGCTGTGAAGTAACTTTAGGCCGTCCATATTTGGCATGTTATAGTCAGATATGACCAAGTGAACTGGAGCCTTGGCCAGAACCCGAAGTGCATCTGCACCGTCTTCGGCTGACGACACATTTGGAATACCAAATGAATCGAGGGCTTGAGTTATCAGTCCTCTGCTTGTGGACATGTCATCGACGACCATAATTCTGATTTGATCCCTCAGTGCCATTTATTTTCCCTACGGTGTACGGTGGTCGAAAATTTGATTTTTCTTTTTCAAAATCGGATGATTTCGAAGCGTCTGTTCTGTTGTTTTTTTGGTCAGGCGGCCTCACTTTTTTCCAGCTCTATAATGTTCGACAAATCCAACACCCGGATCATGCGTTCATCCAGCAGAGTAAGGGCCTTAATAACACCAGCTTGTGAACTTGTTGACATTTCAGGAGGAGGTTGAAGATCGCTTTCCGTTAAAGCGATAATATCCGACACGGCGTCTACAAGAAGCCCCGTCATGCTATCTTTGTGTTTGACGACAATAATGACATTTCGCTCGGTATGTTCTCGAGATTCCATTCCCAGTCGTTCCGCTAAATCCATTACTGGAAGAACGGTGCCGCGGAGATTTATAACGCCTTTCATATGCTTAGGCGCATGTGGCAACGGCGTTGTCCGCGTCCATCCTCGGATTTCTCGGACACACATGATGTCTAGTGAATACTCTTGGTCCCCAAGACGGAAGGTGAGCAATTCGGAAGGTACGCTGGTTTCTACATCGGTCATTTGAAATGTCCTGTCATTTACGAAGCAAATCTGGTCGCAGCTGAACTATCCTGCGCTTGAACAATTATGTCCGAAGGGTCGAGAATAAGGGCAATCTGCCCATCACCCAGAATGGTTGCTGCGGCTATTCCGGGGGCACGATAGAAGCTGTCATCTAACCCTTTGATCACCACTTGGCGTTGGTCTTGAATATCGTCAACGATAAGCGCGGCCCTATTGCCGTCTTCCTGAACAATCAACAATACGACTGAATCTATGTAGCTGTCTTTAGTTTCCCGGTACCCTAAAGAGACCCCCAGATCGAAAAGGGGAACGAACTCTCCGCGGACCCGAACGACGTCAAGCCCAGGGCGGACCTGGTCCAAATTTTCTTCGGTAAGGGTCAGTGTTTCGACCACGACATTTAAAGGTAGAACAAGCGTTTCTTCTGCGATTTGAACAACCATTCCATCCAACACGGCCAGTGTTAATGGCAAAGATATTGAAAAAGTTGTGCCAACCCCTTTTTGGGAGGTTATTGTGATGCGTCCGCCCAAAGCCTGAATAGAAGTCCTTACTACGTCCATTCCCACACCGCGTCCCGAAAGGTCTGACACGCTGCTTGCGGTTGAAAAGCCTGGAAGAAACAACAGATTGTCAATTTCTGTGTCCAGAAGTACAGCGTCAGCAGGAATGAGCCCTTTCTCGATGGCAATCTGCTGAACTTTGGGTCGGTTTATTCCGCCGCCGTCATCTGAAACTTCAATCACAACGCGGCCCGAGCGATGCGCAGCGGTCAAACGGACTTGCCCTTGTGAGGATTTCCCCGCTGCTTTGCGGTCTGCAGTTGTTTCCAACCCGTGATCGACAGCATTTCGAATCATATGGGTCAGGGGGTCAGCAAGACGTTCAATGACAGTTTTGTCGACTTCGGTGTTTTCGCCGTCAGTTTCCAGCCGAACGTCTTTATCAACGGCTGCAGATGCTTCACGTATGATACGTGACATTCTTTGAAATAGAGATTTAACAGGCTGTGCACGGATCATCATGACACTGTCTTGAATGTCACGGGTGAGACGTTGAAACTCTTCCAGTCCGTTCATCGCATCCGAATGTGGTGACAGTCCGGCTGCTTCCAGACTTTGCGACAACATGGCCTGGTTGATAACCAATTCACCGACCAAGTTTACCAAACGTTCAATTCTGTCCAAATCTACACGCACAACGGACTTCGCTGCAGCGGCTCCGGGTGCTTTGGGCGGCGTTTGCACGGGTTGTGGAGGCTTCTTTGCGAGATCAGTATCAGGTTCGTCATCTTGTGTAGGTGGAGGTTCTGGCAGATCAGGCAGATCTTCCGCTTCAGGTGCGACGATTGCGCTTTGCGCACTGTCCGAATAAATTTTAAGGTCGCACAGTCCTTCGACAAATTCAAAAACAGACTCGATTTCAGCGGTTTCAACATTTGCCGAGAGCGTCACCTGCCATGAAAGATAAGGGATTTCTGGCGACAATTCCTCTAAGCTCGGCAGCCTGTCCAGATTGCATTCGGTTTTGCATTTACCCAGTTCTTGCAATGCTTTGAGAATTTGAAACGGTTCATTTCCAGTTTCGAAAAGTTCTGCATTAGGGGTGAAATGAATGTAGAATTTGGGCTGCTCTGGTTCGACGGACATATCGGGTAAGTCCAGATCCAGGTCCAAATTTAGCCCCAATGGTTGGAAGTAGATTTCTTCTTCAGCTTCTTCTTCCGGGCTTCCGCCATTTGCAGCATCAAGCTCATCAGTCAGCAGTTTCCCCTGATCGTCTGGTAGATCAAAACCGTCCCGTGCTGCACGAACAAGATCTGAAAGGTGATCAGCGCAACGGAAGAACAGTTTCAAGAGACTGCTGTCGATTTCCAAAGTACCCGATCGGATACTGTCCATCACTGTTTCATATCGGTGCGCAAACCGGACCAGTTTTTCCAAACCAAAAGCACCGGCACCACCCTTGATCGAATGGACCGCCCGAAAGACGACGTTGATTGTTTCAGCGTCCCATTCGCCGTCGTCAATGGTCTGCAACCCATCGTGCATCGCTTCAAGCAATTCTTCACATTCAATGAAGAATGAGGCCTTAATTTCGGCCATTGGATCGGTTGGTTCGGTCATGTCTTTTGTCCTTACCCGGCAACCATCTGAAGCGCTTTGATCAATTTCGTCGGTTCAAACGGCTTCACGATCCACCCTGTTGCCCCGGCTTGCCGCGCACGCATTTTAAGTTCAGGTGCAGCTTCAGTGGTCAGGACCAAAATAGGCGTGGCGCGATATGAATTCTTTTGGCGGACCGCGTCGATGAACCCGAAGCCGTCCATCCGAGGCATGTTGATGTCGGTGATAATCGCGTCAGGGGAAAGGTTTTCAAGAATTTCGACACCGTGAATACCGTCATCGGCAGTATGGACAGTAAAACCGACCGGTTCCAACGCCAGTCGGATCATTTCACGCATTGTACGGCTGTCATCAACGGCCAAAATTTCAAGGCTCATGCTGTGCCCTCCATGAGGTTTGCGGAATTGAGCCCCATGTAGCCCAATTGCCGTTCGACACGTTCGCTGACATTTTCAAGCTTTAAAGATGCCCCTGATGCGTGGGTGCGCCGTGCCGTTGCCAAAATGGCCTGTGCACCTAATGCGCCGAAATGTACGACGTCTGAGGCGTCCAAAATAATGTCGGTGCCTGCATCGACTGCTTTCAAATCCGATAACAGTTTCTCAGAAAAGGACAGATCGAGCCGCGCTGTTAGTTTAATTGTCTCAGCCATTAATCTGACCCAAACTACCAACCTGTTGCATCGTCATCGCGTTCTCCATCCAGTCTCAATTAGAACGGTCTCTGTTTAGCCGAGGGGTTCTTAAGACACCGTTACTAGCTAAAATTTCTTTTTTACCTCCAAAAAAAACGCCCCGTTGCGGAGGCAACGGGGCGTTAAAAACTGTTGTTTTGTGTAGCGATTAGGCCTTGCGGCGGCGTCCACCGGTGCGCCCGGCGCGCCCGCGGCCTTCTTGGCCAGCTTTGGGTGCCACTTTGTTAAAGCTGATCCAATCACCGCCGTGCGGGTCATTGTCTGTTAGGAAATTGGCTGCGCGAATGGCTTCCATTTCCTTGCCTGCGCGCGCCTGGGTCGATCCGATCCCAAACATTTGTGCAAAAGCTTCGTCATCCATATCAGCCGGTAAGATGATACCTGATGCTTCGACTTCCGCGCGTTTCTCTGCCAAACGCTTTGGGCCAACCGGCAAAGCCACAGGGTTCATGATCGCTGACGTCATTCCTGCGCCCATTGCCATCGGCAAAAACGCATTGTTGATGCCGTGACGGTTCGGCAGGCCAAAAGAAATGTTGGACGCGCCACATGTGGTGTTCACGCCCAGTTCTTCGCGCAAACGGCGTACAAGCGTGAAAACCTGAAGTCCGGCAGTGGCCATCGCACCAATCGGCATAACCAATGGGTCAACAACGATGTCATGTGCGGGAATGCCGAAATCAGCCGCCCGTTCCACGATTTTCTTGGCAACAGCGAAACGCACATCCGGATCTTCGGAAATACCTGTGTCATCGTTGGAAATCGCGACAACAGGTACGTTGTATTTCTTGACCAACGGCAAAACCATTTCCAGACGTTCTTCTTCGCCCGTAACCGAGTTTAGAAGGGGACGACCTTCGGCAGCGGCCAAACCGTTTTCCAAAGCCCCCGGAACAGAGCTGTCGATGCACAAGGGGCAGTCTGTAATGGCTTGTACGCGCTGCACCAGTTCAGTCATCAACATGGGCTCAACAAAGTTGTTGTCCGCATAGCGGGGGTCTTCGGCCATTTTGTTGGAAAAGACAGCGCCAGAGTTGATGTCGAGGATATTCGCGCCCGCCATGACCTGTGCCAATGCATCGGCTTCAACGCGTGAAAAATCACCGCGTTCCAATTCTTCGGACAGTACTTTGCGGCCCGTTGGGTTGATCCGTTCTCCGATCACGCAAAAGGGTTGGTCAAACCCGATGACGGCTGTTTTTGTCTTGGATTCGACAATTGTTTTTACCATGACGGCAATCCTTTATGCGTTTTTCGGTGTGGCTGCGGCCCCACCGTTTTCGATAGCCCAATTTGCATTGGTTTTGATGCCGCCCAGCGGGAAGAAGTGAACTTGGGCGATGTTGAAATCTGGGTTGGCCGCTTTGTGTGCAGCCAATTCTGAGATAACTTCCGTGGGTTCAAACGGCAAAAGCAGTTTTGTGACGTCTTTGGCGCGCCGTTGCAGCACACGCAAAGAGGGGCCAACGCCGCAAGCAATAGCAAATTTGATCATGGTTTGCAGCTTGGCGGGACCGGCAATGCCGATGTGAATGGGCAAATCTATGCCCGCTGCCTTCAGCGCATCAGCCCATTCGATGATCGGACCTGCTTCAAAGGCAAATTGAGTGGCCAAAGCCATCTTCGCATCGGTGCGGGTGGAAAAATCCTGCTTCCAGCGCAGCGCGTCATCGACGTTTTTCATGCTGCCGTCGGGATCAATGTCTTTGTTGCCTTCGGGGTGGCCCGCAACATGCAAATGTTTGAAGCCGGCCGCGTCAAACGCACCTGTTTCCAGAAGCTGCATGGAGCTGTCGAAGTCACCATGGGGCGTTGTGACGCCGCCGGCCAATAGCAACGCCTGATCGACGTTTGCTTCGCCTTGATAACGGGCGATCCAGTCCTGCAAAGTGGATGCGTCTTTGATGATGCGGGCCGGAAAGTGCGGCATCACATCAAAGCCTTCGGCGTTCAGACGCTTGGCGGTGTCGACCATGTCTTCGATGGGGGTGCCTTCGATGTGCGCGATGTAGACGCGTGTGCCTTCAGGCAAGATGTCGCCAAAGTTGTCCACTTTTGCAGCAGTGCGGGGCATCACCTCGATGGAATAGCCTTGCAGAAAGCTTTCAACCTCTGGGGACAAACGGCCCGCATCGGGACCTTCGGATTTTTTGAAATTGAACAAAGCCATCAGCTTTCCTTTCCAAGGAGTGGACCCGTCAGGTTGGGGCGTGTCCGTCGTTTGCAATCAACGCCTTGATGCGATCTGCATCATATTCGGCTTCCAGACGCAGGGCTTCTGCCTCTGCGATCTGGTCGGGGTCACCGTCCATGGGGTAGGGGGCCGCTTTGCGCCATTCGGCGAGATAAGCATCGGCATCTTTGGCGTTCACTTTCATGGCGGCGCGGTCGATGGCTTGTTCAAACCGCTCTTCCAGCTGGCGTTTTGATCCACGACGTCCTTTGCCCACGATGACTTGGGCAGGAATGTCGCGCCAATATACGATCGTGACGTCTGGCATGTGTGATTCCCCTTGGTTGGTTTGGCCTGTGTAGGGCAGGTTTTGCGCATTCCGGCGTCGTTTTTCGACAGAAACGAAGCTGTCCGCGACCTCTTTGTCTGCACCTGTTTAGGCGGGCTCTGTCAAAGGGGCCAGTGCGCGGGGGGCTCAAAATCCTCATGGTTTTCATGAGTGCGATGTTTTAGGTTGTGTCCAAAGCATGGATCACATGTGCAAAAGCGTGAGGCTGCATACCAAAATGATCAAAGTCGAAGCACATAAGATAGCCTATATGGCGCTGCCAAAAGCGGCGTGTTCCTCGGTGAAAAAAGCGCTGGCGATGATTGATCCTGCGGTGGATGTCGAAAGCCTGCCGGAAACAAAATATGACTATGACAAATGGCATTCAGTTTATCCGACGCAAAAATTCAGAATACATCGCTGGCAGAGGAATATTGAAAAGGATTGGTTTGGGTTCGCTGTTGTTCGTGATCCGGTCAAGCGTTTGATGGCATGCTATACGAACAGGGTTGTCGAACGCGGTGAACTTAAAAATAGCCGTAATCTCAAGAATGGCACATATAATCTGCCCGTTGAACCAGATCCGGATTTCTTCTTTCAAAATATCGACACCTATCGAAAGGCGGCCTCTTCAATCAAGCACCATGCGATGCATACTTGGCTTTTTACCGGGCCGGATTTGAGTGTTTTTACTAAAGTTTATACCACGGAGAAAATGGCTGATCTTGTCAGAGACGTGCAGGATTGGACCAATGCGCCATTCGAGATTGGGCGCGAAAACACCAGTTCGATGACGTTGACGCTGGATGATTTGAAACCGGAAACTGTAAAAGCGCTGACGCCGTGGTTGTGTTTAGAATATGGGTTCTTGATCAACCACTACAGCAAACGCCCGGCGCAATTGCAGGCATTTTAGGTGTCCGGTCGCTAAATGGGTCTGGTCGCTAAATGGGTCCGGTCCCTAAATGGGTCTGTGCGGCGCTTGGGTCTTGCGTGTGCTGGGTTGCAGGCTTATCGTAAACACAACTCGATATGAAAGGCGCGCAAGATGGCGCCACAGCGTCCCGATGGTGCGGGCGCGCAAAACGATAAGGGCGTTGTAAAACGTCCGTCAAAAAGACGTCCCGTACCGGCACAGCCCCGGTCTGAGCAGCTTTATGCTGCGTTGGATTTGGGAACAAATAGCTGCCGCATGTTGATAGCCCAACCCAAAGGGGGTGGGTTCCATGTGGTGGACAGTTTCTCGAAGTCCGTCCAATTGGGGGCGGGGCTTGAGAAAAGCGGGCGTTTGTCGCGCGGTTCAATGGCGCGTACCGTTCAGGCTTTGCGCATCTGCCAGCAAAAATTACGCAAACATAAAGTCAAACGCATGCGTTTGGTGGCGACTGAAGCCTGTCGCCGGGCGCTTAATGCGGATGATTTCATCAACCGTGCCCACCGCGAAACCGGTCTGCGCCTTGAAATCATCAAGCCCGAAGAAGAAGCACGGCTTGCTGTCATTTCCTGCGCCCCATTGGTCAGTAAAAAAACCGAAAACCTGTTGGTTGTAGATATCGGGGGCGGGTCGACCGAACTGGTTTGGATCGACATGAAAAATGTGCCTAAACGGGATCGGCCGCAGTCTATCATGCGGTTACATTCGGGGTTTATCGCGCTGGACAAATCAATGCCGGCGGCGCGGGTCGTTGACTGGATTTCCGTGCCTTTGGGTGTGGCGACATTGCGCGACCAGTTTAATGATGTTGAAAACGACGCCGCACGATTTGCACTTATGAGCTGGTTTTTCGAAGAAAACCTGTCTGATTTTTCACCCTACCACGACACAGAAGCCCGCGAACGTTTTCAGATTGTCGGCACGTCCGGCACCGTCACAACTGTGGCGGCCAGTCACCTTGGGCTGAAGCGGTACGACCGCACAAAGGTGGACGGGCTGCGCATGTCGTCGACGCAAATCGACACCGTGATCAGCTCTTATCTGGAAATGGGCCCTGACGGGCGCCGCGCCGATCCGCGCATCGGTCAAGACCGTCAGGCGTTGATCATGTCGGGGGCCGCGATTTTGCAGGCGTTGATGCGCTGCTGGCCCACAGACAAATTGTCAGTTGCGGATCGCGGTCTGCGTGAAGGGCTGTTATATGCACAAATGAGCGCCGATGGCGTTCTGGACAGTGGAGCGTTTTGAGCATGGCTAAGAAACCCGGACCATCAGGCAGTGGCAAGACGCCTACGGGCAAGAACACCTCGGGGCGCGGACAGCGTGATCTGAAAGTAAAGGTCAAATCGGCCCGCGGGCGCACAACCAGTTCGACCCGCTGGTTACAGCGCCAGTTGAACGACCCTTATGTCAAACGCGCCCGCGCCGAAGGGTATCGCGGACGGGCCGCGTTCAAGATCATGGAGCTGGACGACAAGTACCGCTTTTTGGTGCCGGGGGCGCGGGTGGTTGATTTGGGCTGTGCGCCGGGCGGTTGGTGTCAGGTGGCGGTCAAACGCGTCAATGCGCTGGACGAGCGATCAGGCAAAGCTGTTGGCACAATTTTGGGCGTGGATCTGCAAGAAATGGAACCGATTGCAGGCTGCACTTTGCATCAATTGGACTTTATGGAAGACGATGCCGATCTGAAGGTCAAGGACTGGCTGGGTGGGCAGGCGGATGTTGTGATGTCCGATATGGCGGCCTCCAGTTCCGGTCACAAGCAAACCGATCACATGCGCATCATTGCCCTGTGTGAGGCTGCTGCGTATTTTGCTTTTGACGTTCTGGAAGAGGGCGGCACATTTGTCGCCAAAGTTCTGGCCGGGGGGGCTGAGGGCGATTTGCAAAAGTTGCTGAAGCAACGCTTTAAGAAAGTGGCGAATTTCAAGCCACCTTCATCGCGGTCCGACAGCTCTGAAAAGTTTGTCGTGGCGACCGGGTTCAAAGGCTAAAGCACAAGTCGATGGTGATGTGACGGGCAGCAGGGCCTAGTTGGGGCGCTGTAGCGTTTTCGCGGCAGTCAGCTTGATCATCTCCACCTCTTCAGGTGTCGCTTTGCGAAACGTCAATTTGCGGGCAGGGGCCACGACGTCAGCGGCACGTTCGCCTTGGCGAAACAGCTCAAACAGCCGCGAATGGCGCGGGTCCTTGGGGTCATGAAGATGTCGTGACATAAGATTGTCCTGTGTTTCAGTCACAAAACCATGCGCGAAGATTGCGCCAATGGTGGGGCGCATCCAAGGTTATTCAAAGCCCGACAACAGTGTCTGACAACAAGAAATCCAACAAGGCCTGTCTGGTGCCTGCGGGATGTTCGTCCACAAAGAAATGCCCGCCAGGCAGGCCTGCGCTTTGCATGTGCGTCAGGCGGTCCGCCCATGTGGCTGGCACATCATACAGCTTGCCCATAATGCCGTCTGCGCCATAAAGCACCAAAGCAGGGCAGGTAATTTCGCGCCCCAGATCGGCCGCATCCAATGCAAAATCCACGTCAATGGCCGCGCGGTAATCGTTGCATGTGGCATGGATCACTTCCGGTTTGCGCCACGCATTGCGGTAGTGGTCCAGTGCGACGGGATCAAAAGCGTCAAGCGGTGTTGCCCCCCAAGCCGTCAAGGCGGTTTGGTAGTAGGTGTCGGGGTCGGATGCGATTAGGTTTTCTGGAAATGGCGCGGGCTGCGCCAGAAAAAACCAATGATAATAGGCCCGTGCCACGTTTTGTTGCAGATCGTTTAACAGTGTATGCGTTGGGATGATGTCCATCACTGTCAGGCTTTTGACAGCTTCGGGGGCATCCAGTGTCAGCCTATGCGCGGTGCGCGCACCACGATCATGCCCCACAAGATGGAAGCTGTCGTACCCCAAATGGGCCATAAGTGCCGTTTGATCTGCCGCCATTGCACGGAAGCTGTAGTTTTCCATGCCTTCCGGCGCCGCGCTGTCGCCGTAGCCGCGCAAATCGGCTGCAACGACGGTGAAATGTTGTGCAAGCGCCGGTGCCACCTGTCGCCACATTGCGCGGGTTTGTGGAAAGCCGTGTAGCAACAACAAGGCAGGGCCGGACCCGCCTATGCTGTACGCTATCGTCTGGTCGCCAAGCTGGGCTGTGCCGTTTTCAAACCCGTCAATCATGATCTGCCCTTTATGTCAGCGCATCAAGGATACGTGCCCAACTGCGGATGCCTTTGTGAAAGCTCTCCATGTCGTATTTTTCATTCGGGGAATGCAGCGCGTCATCATCCTTGCCAAAGCCGATCAGCATGGGCGTTGTGTCCAGAATGTTCTGGAAATGACCTGCAATCGGGATCGAGCCGCCGCAGCCCACATAAGCCGCAGGCACCCCCCATTCGGTCGACAGCGCCTGACGGGCCTTTTCAAACATCGGATCGGTGGTTTCCGTGGCCGATGCAGCACCCGAGCTGTGGCCTTTGAAGTCCACGGTGCAGTCTTCGGGCAACATGCTTTGCACATAAGCGCGGAAATTGGTGCGAATGGCGTCAGGGTCCTGATCACCGACAAGGCGGAAACTGATCTTGGCATGGGCCTGCGCGGGCAGGACGGTTTTGAAGCCATCACCGGTGTAGCCGCCCCAAATTCCGTTCACTTCGCAGGTGGGGCGTGA
Source organism: Ascidiaceihabitans sp. (assembly GCF_039986515.1). Classification (NCBI taxonomy): domain Bacteria; kingdom Pseudomonadati; phylum Pseudomonadota; class Alphaproteobacteria; order Rhodobacterales; family Paracoccaceae; genus Ascidiaceihabitans; species Ascidiaceihabitans sp. The sequence goes on from NZ_JBDWQO010000007.1 coordinate 401,632, forward strand.
CCAGATCATTTCCAATGGTGTGCGGTCCTGTTCGCCTGCAGGATGGCTCAGCCCCACTTCGCCCAGAAAATGCGCATGATCAAAGGCCAAGCCTTGCCACTGGGCTTCCATTTCATCGGAAAGCTCTGCCACACCGTCGTAGAAATGCGGAACGGTGATGCGCCCCTCATCGTCGTGCAAACCGGCAATAACCTTGCCCATGACGCGGATCGGGTTGATGGAAATGCCGCCATACATGCCGGAATGCAGATCGATGTCGGGGCCCTGGATGGTGAATTCCTCGCCCAGAAGCCCGCGCAGCATGGTCACGATGGCGGGTGTTTTGCTTTCGAACAGTCCTGTATCGCAGATCAGCGCGATGTCGGCCCGCAATTCGTCGGCGTTATCTTTCATGAAGGGCACAAGGCTGGGCGATCCGCTTTCCTCTTCGCCCTCAAAGAAAAAGGTGATGCGGCAGGGCAGGGCACCATGCACATGAATCCAGGCGCGGCAGGCTTCCAGAAACGTCATCAATTGCCCTTTGTCGTCGGCAGAGCCGCGACCGCGAATGACCGGACCCTTGGCGGTGTCTTCAACCTGCGGATCAAACGGATCATTGTCCCATAAGTCCAAGGGATCGACAGGTTGCACATCATAATGGCCATAGAACAGCAAATGCGGCCCGTCGCTGTCTTCGTTGATGTGGCCCACAACCATCGGATGACCGGGGGTTTCGCGTTTTTGCGCAGGCACACCCAGACGCGCCAGATCCGCAACCAGCCAATCGGCAGCCGTTTGGCAATGTTGCGCGTAGGCGGGATCGGTGGAAATAGACGGGATGCGCAACAGCTCTTTGAGGCGCTCAGTGGCGTCAGGCAGATCAGTGTCGATTTTGGCAAGAACGGCATCAAGGGACATGGGGAGGCTCCGGATAATTGTGTGTTGGTGCCACGTTACGCAGGCCAAGCCGACTGTCCAGCCCGTTTCCTATCGGCGTCATGACGTACATGTGTTTTGCAGATGCGACAAGGTGCGCATAATTTAGGTGGTCGAAGTGCTGGCGCAGAATCTAAATTCATTCTAAGTATGACATATATTTAATCAGACGTATTTTTATCAAAGCCATTACAACACCTTAAGACGACGGAGTGACCGGTTTGGACTATACTGCAAAGCTAGATGAAGCGATTGGGCGCCTACACGAAGAGGGACGCTACCGCACGTTTATCGATATTGAACGCCAGAACGGCCAGTTTCCCCATGCGGTTTGGACAACGCCAGAGGGCGACAAAAAAGACATCACAGTGTGGTGCGGCAACGACTATTTGGGCATGGGCCAGCATCCTGTTGTTCTGGATGCGATGCATGAAGCCATCGAAGCCACGGGCGCAGGGTCTGGCGGGACGCGCAATATTTCCGGCACGACAGTGTACCACAAGCGCCTAGAGGCCGAACTGGCGGATTTGCATGGCAAGGAAACCGCGCTGCTGTTTACCTCGGCCTATATCGCCAACGACGCGACACTTAGCACTTTGCCAAAGCTGTTTCCGGGTCTCATCATCTACTCTGATGCGTTGAACCACGCCTCTATGATCGAAGGTGTGCGGCGCAACGGGGGGTCAAAGCGTATTTTCCGGCACAATGATGTAGAACACCTGCGTGAGCTTCTGGCTGCTGATGATCCCGCGGCCCCCAAGATCATTGCCTTTGAATCGATATATTCGATGGATGGCGATTTTGGCCCCATCGAAGCGATCTGCGATCTGGCGGATGAATTCGGGGCACTGACGTATATTGACGAAGTGCACGCCGTAGGCATGTACGGGCCACGTGGCGCGGGGGTTGCGGAGCGCGATCGCTTGATGCATCGGTTGGACATTATCAATGGCACCCTAGCCAAAGCATACGGCGTGATGGGCGGATACATTGCGGCATCCGAGAAAATGTGTGACGCCATAAGATCTTACGCGCCGGGCTTCATCTTTACCACGTCTTTGCCGCCAGCCGTTGCCGCGGGTGCTGCGGCCTCTGTCGCGTTTTTGAAAACTGCGCCTGAACTGCGGGAACAACAACAGACACAAGCCAAAATTCTGAAACTTCGATTGAAGGGCCTTGGATTGCCCATCATTGATCACGGAAGCCACATTGTACCTGTGATGGTGGGCAACCCTGTGCACACGCAGATTCTAAGTGATATGTTGTTGCAAGATTATGGCATTTACGTCCAGCCCATCAATTTTCCGACGGTACCGCGTGGCACTGAACGGTTGCGCTTTACGCCGTCACCAGTACACGGTGCTCCCGAAATGGATGCGCTTGTGACTGCAATGGATGGTTTATGGTCACATTGTGCGCTGAATCGTGCCGAACTAACGGCATAATTCCCCATAGGGTGCATTTCAATTGGCGCTATGCTAAGGTGCTGCTAACAACGGGTCGAAAGTCGAATCGCCTAGGGGATGGCGGACTTTAAGGCCTAAGAGCAGTGCAGATATGGAAGACGGGGCGCACCAACTATGATCGGGCGAAAGCAACCCAAGATCATTGAAGAAAACGTTGAACCAAAAGGGTTTGACGATTTCGAACTGCGCCTTGGCGATATGATGCGCGGCGAACGCGCCACGATGGGCAAAAGCCTGTTGGACGTGCAACGCGAACTGCGCATCAAAGCAAGCTACATCGCTGCCATTGAAAACTGCGATCCGGAAGCGTTCGACACGCCCGGTTTTATCGCCGGCTACGTGCGGTCATATGCGCGGTATCTGGATATGGATCCGGACCGGGCCTTTGCGGTGTTTTGCACCGAGAGCGGATTTTCTGTAGCGCACGGCATGTCGGCAGAGGCTTCTGTTGTCAAAAAACCGTCCCGCGAAGATCGCCTGAACAGTGGCCGCAGCGCTGATATTTTTGCGAAACCTGCAACACCTTTTATCCCGACTGGTGAAAGCATTTGGAACCGGGTTGAACCGGGTGCCATCGGGTCGTCGCTTGTTCTGATCGCCCTGATCGGGGCCATCGGGTTTGGTGGCTACTCCGTGTTGCAAGAAGTGCAACGTGTGCAAGTGGCCCCTGTGGATCAAACGCCTATCGTTTTGGCCGACCTTGACCCATTGGATGATGCCGTTTCGGCACCCAGCGCTGAAGTGAACCCTGCCGCGCCACAGCTTTCGGAAAATCCGCGTGGTGATGTGCTGGACCGCTTGTATCGGCCTCAGGCGTTGGACGTGCCGGTTTTGATTGCGCGCGATGCGCCCATTGCAAACATCGATCCCAGCTCGATTGGCAGTTTCACCTCTCCATCGCCTGACAGTGTTGTCGTGGCTGGTATCAATGACGCGACTGCGTCGTCCGGTTCTTTGACGGGCAGCTTGAATGTGCCGCAGGTTGTTGAAGGCCCAGCACCTGCGTTGCAAATGGTTGCAGTGCGCCCATCTTGGGTGCGTGTGCGGGCTGCTGATGGCACCATCATCTTCGAATCCACCATGCAGGCAGGCGACACATGGAACGCGCCAGCCACCGAAGAACCCCCCACTTTGCGAACGGGCGAAAGCGGTGCGATCTACTTTGCTATGGACAATAAATTCTATGGCCCTGTTGGACCCAACGGGTCTGTAACATCCAATCTGCCGCTGGATGTGGCCGAGCTGAAACAAAACTATGTGCCAGCCGATTTGCAAACTGACGCAGGGCTGACACAGTATGCGGACGCCAAAGCGCTTGAGTTGACGCAAGGCGAAAACGGCACGGACTAATCTGCTGCGGGTCCTTGTGACAGTGTTCTAAACTGTCTACCTTACATTACAGATTATCCTTCTTGCGGAGACTGAAATGTCGCTGAACCACATTCGTCCTTGGCGCAATATTTACCGTCGCAAAAGTCGGCAGATCATGGTGGGCAATGTGCCTGTGGGGGGCGACGCCCCAATCACTGTGCAGACGATGACCAACACTTTGACTACGGATGCCAAAGCGACGATTGCCCAAATTCAGGCAGCGGCCGAGGCTGGCGCAGACATTGTGCGTGTTTCAGTGCCCGACGAAGCGTCATCCCAGGCGATGAAAGAAATTGTGCGTGAATCGCCCGTGCCTTTGGTGGCGGACATCCATTTTCACTATAAACGCGGGATTGAAGCCGCTGAGGCAGGGGCCGCATGTCTGCGCATCAATCCAGGCAACATCGGCGATGAAAAGCGTGTAAAAGAGGTGATCAAAGCCGCGCGCGACCACAACTGTTCGATCCGTATCGGCGTCAACGCAGGATCGCTTGAGAAACATTTGTTGGACAAATACGGCGAACCTTGCCCGGATGCGATGGTCGAAAGTGGTCTGGATCACATCAAAATCCTGCAAGACAACGACTTTCACAATTTCAAAATCAGTTGCAAGGCCTCGGACGTGTTCATGGCTGCGGCCGCCTACCAACAACTGGCGGAAGCCACCGATGCGCCGATCCACCTTGGCATTACAGAAGCGGGGGGGCTGACATCTGGCACCATCAAATCTGCTATCGGTTTGGGCAACCTGTTATGGATGGGGATCGGCGACACGATCCGTGTGTCGCTGTCTGCGGACCCCGTGGAAGAGGTAAAAGTTGGATATGAAATTCTTAAATCGCTGGGACTGCGGCATCGCGGTGTGAACATTATCAGTTGTCCGTCTTGTGCGCGTCAGGGGTTTGACGTCATCAAAACCGTCGAGATTTTGGAAGACCGATTGGCGCATATCAAAACGCCTATGTCTTTGTCGATCATCGGTTGCGTTGTGAACGGGCCGGGCGAAGCTTTGATGACAGATGTCGGGTTTACGGGCGGCGGCAATGGTGCCGGAATGGTCTATCTTGCCGGCAAACAAAGCCATAAGCTGGGCAATGACGCAATGATCGAGCATATTGTCGAACAAGTCGAAACCAAAGCCGCCGCAATTGAGCAGGCTGCACTGGATACGGCAGCAGAATAACAGACGGGCGATCCGCAACTTAGACCACAGGGATTGGACCACAATTTGAAGAACACTGCAGTGCAAGACCGAAGGCGATACGATTTGTCGGGCGTCAAAATCATTGACAGTTTTTCGAATATGGAAGTGCGGCTGCGTATCGCGTTATTGACCCCGTTGGCGTTGCAATTGACGTGGTGGTTAAGTGCGCCTTTGTTTTCGTACATCATGGCAGCCTATCTGGTGGTGTTGTCGGTGTATTTCCGTCTCATTGCGCAAGCGCCTCGCAAAGTCGGCAAAGGGCATTTGGCTGGCCTGTTGATATTGTCGTTGATCACACACGCCATGTTTATCAGCTGCGCGGTTTTGCTGTGGTCCTTTGACGGACGTATCGCGCAGTCATTGGGTATGATGTTGTGGTTTGCGGCAATGCTAAATGCGATCTCCCCCAGAGCGGTGGAGAGCTATTTCTTGATCATGGATATTTGTGTGATTTTCCTGTCGGGGGTGTTCATGCTGATGATCGAATTTATGCGCGGCACCGACGGCGCGACGTTGACTGTATTCAGCGTTTCGTTTTTGGCGCTGTTTTTGTATTATATTCAATCTGTCAGCGGGATTGCCAGGTTTCGTGGGAAGCTGTTGCAGCTTCGTCGTGGCGAAAAAGAAGCCGACAGACAACGGGCAATTGGCCAGCTTGTGGGTGGGGTTGCCCATGATTTCAATAACTTGTTGACCGTTGTTATTGGCAATCTACAACTACACGGCGAGATAACAGAGGTCGCGGAACGTGAAGAACTTCTGCGCGAAGCGGAAAGGGCCGCGCGGCGTGGAGCTGATTTGACAGGTCAACTTTTGGCGTTTTCCAGAAAATCGCAGCTGTTGCCCGAGCCTGCAAGCATCGATCAAATTGTGAAGGATGTGAAACCGCTTATTATGAGGCTATTGGGCGAAAAGCATACTTTGGAATTCCACATCTCTAAGGAAACCCCGTTGATTGATGTGGATTTGGCAAAACTGCAAGCGGTCTTGATGAACTTGATTTTGAACGCAAGGGACGCGATGGGCGATGGCGGCACGATAAAGTTCTACGCCGAACCCAGTTATGCGCTAAAAAACCGCACGCTCAGCATAAAAATCGCAGACAAGGGAACCGGGATTGAACCGAGTATTTTGCCACAGGTATTTGATCCCTACTTCACGACCAAACCGGTCGGTAAGGGATCCGGGCTTGGCTTGTCGATGGCCAAGGGCTTTGTCGAACAGTCCGGCGGGCAGCTTCATCTGACCTCAAAGGTCGGACGTGGAACGCAAGTGGTGTTGAATTTTCCTGCGTTTTTCCCCACGTCCTGACATCTTGTAGAATAGGGGGGGAAAAGCTGGGCCTCAGCCGCGCTTTTCTTTGATCATTTCCATCATCTGGTCGTACGGCAGATAGCCACGCAGCATTTCATCATGCACGACAAAGGTCGGCGTGCCGGTAATGCGCAATTTTTGGGCCAAAGCGCGTGTACGGGTGATTTCCTGCGTCACGTCTGCGCTGTCCATTTGGGCTTCGATCGCTGCGGTGTCCAAGCCCAAAGTTGTGCCTAAGCGGCGCAACATCGGCAACGATACGTCCCCGTTCACAGTCATCAATGCATCGTTCAGGGCTTTGTAGCTTTCGCCACCAGCAATCTGTTTTGTGGCCACCGCAAACCGCGATGCCAAAACCGACTGGTCCCCAAGGATTGGGAATTCTTTCACGATCAGACGAATGTTTCCGTCTGTTTCCAAAAGCTTGGCCACTTCGCCGTGGGCGCGTTTGCAATACCCGCAGCGATAATCCAGAAATTCAACCAATGTGATGTCGCCATCGGGATTGCCGCCAACATAGGAAAACCCGTCGTTGAAAATCTCGTCGGCGTTGTCTGTGACCATGCTCAGGTCTGCTTGCACCTGCGCTTGCTGCTGGCGTTCTTCCAGTACATTGACCGCTTCCATAATCACTTCCGGGTTGTCCATCAAATAGGACCGAACCTCTTGTCGGAAAATGGAACGTTCTTCTGAGGACATTTTGGTCAAATCAAGCGCCGCAGCAGGCATGGCAAAAAGCCCGGCAACGGCGGCTGCGGTCAAAGTATGGTGCAAGGACATTGGGTTATCTCCGTTTTTTTGCGGCGCGTTTGGTGGCAATCAACACATCTTGCGCCCGTTGCCAAGGGCCACTGCCTTGCGGCAATAGATCCGATGCGCGTTTGGCGTGAATACCAGCATCTTTCAGTCGGCCCGTCAGGGCATAGCGTTCGGCTGTCACCAAAGCGGCCATGCCGGGTTGCTTTGATTTGGCATAAGCCACGGACAAATCGCGCAACATGATGCCGTCCCGAAAATCGATTGATCTGGCCTTTTCCAAGGTTGTACGTGCGGCATTGATGTCGCCCCGCACCAGCAATGCGCGGCCATATCCCGACAAAATCAGCGCATCACGCGGGGCGAGACGTACGGCCTGTGCGTAAGCGTTTTGAGCCGCTGCAAATTGACGGGATTCCATCAAGATCTGCCCTTTGAGGTCATACAAAAATGCATCTTTCGGCCGTTGTGCAATCGCTTGATTGATCGTTTTCACAGCTTTTTTGGTTTTGGAGGTCCGGTGGTACGCCACAGCCTGACGCATCAGCTTCACATCCGCGTAACCGCTTTCACCCGCTCGGCGCAGTGTCCATTTCGGGGCGCGTTGAAAGGCGGTAAGTTTACCTTTGACCCGCGAAAACCAATAGCTGGCATTCTGGTCTTTGGTTGTGGTTTTGTTGGCTGCAACATAGGCTTCCAAAGCACGAATACGGTCACGCGACAAAGGGTGGCTGCGCAGGTACGGGTCCTGACGCGACGCGCTCAAGAGCTCCTTGCCCCGGAAGATATCCAAAGTGTCCAATAGCCCTTTGGGATTGACGCCAGCGCTGCGCATGTAGCGAACGCCCGTTTGGTCTGCGGATGCTTCTTCGGCGCGCGTGTGGCTTAAAAAGGCGCGTTGTGCCGCACTTTGTGTCCCCAACGCGATGCCTGTGGCGGCTTCGGCCCCACCGGCGGCTGCAGCGACGGCGGCCAGTGCCAAACCCAAACCGGCAGCTGTGCGTGAGGCGCCCAAATTGGTGATGCGGCGTGTGATGTGCCCGTTTGTGATATGGGCCGCCTCATGCGCAATCACGCCTTGCAGCATTTCGGCGTTTGTCATTTTGTTGATAAGGCCCGAGTGGATGAAAATCGCACTGTTGTTCACGACAAATGCGTTCAACGTGGAATCGTTAACAATCAGGATTTTCACCCTATGCGGGCTTAGCCCCGCGGCTTGCAAAATAGGCGTTGCGATTTGCTTCAGGCCGTATTCGATGTCGGCATCGCGCAGCAGGCTTGTGGCGGATGCGGGAAGAACCGCCAGACACATCGCAAAAAACAAAGCCATTGTCCGGCCAATCAGGCGGGCAGGTGTTGACGGGTGTGCAAGGACGCTGTGAAAGGACATGGACACACTAGGAAGGAATATCATGAGAGTTTCAACCCGCTCAAACGTCGATCCCTTTATTGTGATGGATGTTATGGAGGCTGCGCGGCGTGCAGAAGCGGAAGGCCGCCACATTATCCATATGGAAGTGGGCCAGCCCGGAACCGGTGCGCCCAAAGCTGCAACGCGCGCTTTGGCGCAGGCGATGGATGATGGACCTTTGGGATATACTGTGGCCCTCGGGCTGCCTGCGCTGCGCCAGCGGATTGCAAAGATGTATGGCGATTGGCACGGTATTGATCTGGATCCAAACCGCGTGGTTGTCACGTCCGGCTCGTCGGGCGGCTTCATTCTGGCCTTCACATCACTGTTTGACAGTGGCGACCGCGTCGGGATCGGGGCGCCAGGGTATCCCAGCTACCGCCAGATTTTACATGCGTTGGGGCTGATGCCGGTGGATTTGCAAACATCTTCTGCAAACCGCTTGCAACCCTCTGCAGGTGACTTTGCAAATAGTGATTTGCAGGGTTTGCTATTTGCAAGTCCCGCCAATCCAAGCGGCACAATGCTTGATACATCTGCGATGACAAAGCTGATTGAAGGTGCGCAAGCCCAAGGGGCCTCGGTGATTTCTGACGAAATTTACCACGGTATTGAATATGAAGCCAAAGCTGTAACGGCCTTGAGCATCACGGATGACTGTTACGTCATCAATTCTTTTTCCAAGTATTTCAGCATGACCGGCTGGCGCATCGGCTGGATGGTTGTGCCCGAAGATCACGTGCGTGTGGTAGAGCGGATTGCGCAAAACATGTTTATCTGTGCGCCGCATGCCAGTCAGGTCGCTGCATTGGCGGCGATGGATGCCACAGATGAGCTTGAAGCGAACATGAACGTTTACCGAACCAACCGCGCCTTGATGTTAGATGGGCTGCCAAAGGCGGGATTTGCAAAATTCGCGCCGCCGGATGGCGCTTTTTATGTCTATGCGGATGTCTCTGATTTCACCAAAGACAGCCGCAGCTTTGCAGCCGACATCTTAAGCGAAGCGGGCGTTGCTGTCACACCGGGACTGGATTTTGACCCGGTGCGTGGTCATAAAACTTTACGGTTTTCATATGCACGTAGTTCTCAGGACATCACGGAAGGTTTGGCCAGATTGCAGGCGTTTATGGTCCGTCGGGGCTTCGCTTGACGTGAAATCTGGCGTAAGATGCGCCAAAGGCCCAACAGAGGCAGAGCGGTATGTGGAACTTTCTGAAGGCAACTTGCGTGTTTGCGATGCTGTGTGGTCCTGCGGCCGCGCAAAGCCTAAGTGCTGTGGCCCGTGTGGATGGCACCAAAAGTAGTATAGAAGACGGATGGTTCGGCAAAACGCAACTGACTGTGCATCTCAGCCAAGGGGTGCCGTTTCGCGTGTTCCATCTGGCCGATCCGCCGCGTTTGGTTGTGGATTTCCAAGATGCCAATTGGGCCGGCGTTGAGCCGTCCGATATTCTAGAAGAACCCGGGCGGATCACGCAGGTGCGTTTTGGGCCATTCAAGCAGGGCTGGTCCCGTTTGGTGCTTGATCTGGCGGAACCGATGCTGCCCAGCGAGATTGGATTGCCTGTCGATGCGCAAACAGGGCAAGCTGTGTTGGGCATCGCGCTGAAAGTCGCGTCTGAACAGGACTTTGCGGCCAAGGCCGGTGCACCAGCCGACGCACGCTGGGAAGCCAGCACAACAGAGCCGCAGATTGCAGCCAAAGCAGACGACCGTTTCGTGATTGTGATTGATCCGGGGCATGGCGGCGTTGATCCGGGGGCGGTGCGCGATGGGATCAATGAAAAGGACCTGATGCTGACCATGGCGCGTGGCTTGGCGGAAACGCTGGCGCGGTCGGGGCAGGCGGATGTGTATTTGACCCGCAACGAAGATGTTTTTGTCTCTTTGCCCGCGCGCGTCGGGATGGCGCACCGTGCAAAAGCCGACCTGTTCCTGTCGCTTCATGCAGACGCGCTTAGCCAAGGGCAAGCCCATGGGGCGACGGTTTATACGCTGGCAGATGAAGCGTCTGATGCTGCGTCGGCACAGTTGGCCGCGCAACACAATCGCGCCGATATTATTGCCGGTGTTGATTTAAGCGGGGCCGATGATGCCGTGGCCGGGGTGCTGATTGATTTGGCGCGTCAGGAAACCAATCCGCGCAACGACGCTTTGGCCACGGCACTGTTGGACGGTATGGAAGCGGCGGGAAAACCACTTGCCAAAACTCGGCAGCGCCGCGCCGGGTTTTCGGTGTTGAAGTCCGCTGATATTCCTTCCGTTTTGCTTGAGGTCGGTTTCCTGTCCAGCCCCCGTGATCTGGCAAATTTGCGGGATCCTGTCTGGCGCGAGGGGATGATCAATGCATTGGCGCAATCGATCTTGGATTGGCGGGCGGATGATTTGGCGAAACGGGCGCTGATCCGCCAGTAAAACATCGGCAAATGGGCGGGTTTTAGCCGTCTGAATACCACTTCGTGTTTTGACCAAAATCACGCGCTCCGGTATAGGTGGACCCCAGAGCAGAACCTCAGAGAGGCGCGGGCACAATGTTCCGATTTATTCTATCGTTTTTTGGCGGTATTTTCACAACGATTACAATGGGTTTGGGCATGTTGGCCCTAACCATTGGTGCGGTGTTCTGGATGTATGGACGGGACTTGCCCAGCCACGAATCTCTGGCACAATATACACCGCCCACAATCAGCCGTATTTATTCGGGCCAGGGCCGCATCATTGATGAGTTCGCCAAGGAACGCCGCCTGTTTGCCCCTGCCGACACGATCCCGGACTTGATCAAACAGGCATTTGTGTCCGCCGAAGACAAGAATTTTTACACCCATGAAGGGTACGATTTGCGCGGCATCGCAGCCGCTGCAATTGACGCGATTAAATCCCGCGGTCGCGACGTGCGCGGGGCGTCTACGATCACCCAGCAGGTTATGAAAAACTTCTTGCTGTCTGGTGATCGTCAAGCACAGCGCAAGATCAAGGAAATCATTCTGGCCAGCCGTATCGAGGAAACGCTGGACAAAGAGCAGATTCTGGAACTTTACCTGAACGAGATTTTTCTGGGTCAAAACAGTTACGGCGTGGCAGCCGCCAGCCAGACATATTTCAACAAGAACCTCGGCCAATTGACCCCGCATGAGGCGGCGACACTGGCCAGTCTGCCCAAAGCGCCATCCGACTACCATCCGGTGCGCCGCAAAGACCGCCTGACATCGCGTCGCAATTTTGTGCTCAAAGAGATGATGGAGAACGGCTATATTTCCGAAACCGTCTATGAAAGCGAACGGGCCCAACCTTTGCGTTCGGTGCAAAACGGCGACTTTGACAGCTTCAAAAAGGAACTGCCGCCGCGCGACTACTTCACCGATGAAATTCGCCGCCAACTGACCCGTGATTTTGGCGAAGGCGAATTTTTCACTGGTGGCCTGAGTGTTCGGGCCACCATCGACAACGAAATGCAGCCCATTGCCGCCAACGCCTTGCGCAAACAGCTTGAGCGTTTTGACCGGGGGCAGGGTGTTTGGCGTGGCACGGGAAAATCCATCGCAGAAGATGCATTGTCTGACGAAGCCGCATGGCGCGCTGCCCTGTCCGACGTCAAAGTGGCGCGTGACGTTGATCTGGAAAACCAGTGGTACCCTGCCGTGGTGCTTGAGGTGGGCAACAACGACGCCCGTATCGGCATCGAAGGCGTGGAAGAGGACGAAGACGGGCATTGGGTGCCTGCAAAAGACGTGCAATGGGCGCGCAAGCGACGCGAAGACGGCTCTTTGGCGAAGAAAGCCCGCGTGGCCGGTGACTTGCTGACAGTAGGTGATGTTGTTTTGGTGCGCCGCATGACGGCGGATGCTGACGGATCATTCATCCGCTGGACCCTGCGCCAAATTCCGCAAGTGCAGGGTGGTTTTGTCGCGATGGACGTGGACACGGGCCGTGTGATTTCCATGCAAGGCGGGTTCAGCTACCAACATTCGGTTTTTAACCGCGCGACGCAGGCCAAACGCCAGCCGGGTTCGTCTTTCAAACCGTTTGTCTACGCGGCAGCGCTCGACAGCGGGTACACGCCCGCCACGATCGTGGTCGACGCGCCGATTGAAATCAACACGCCACAAGGGCTGTGGCGCCCCAAGAACGCCTCTAACAAGTTTTACGGGCCGACACCTTTGCGCACAGGGATTGAACAGTCACGAAACTTGATGACAATTCGTTTGGCGGAAGAAGTGGGCATGGACACCGTCGCAGCCTATGCCGAAAGCTTTGGTGTTTACGACCAGCTGGGACGGTTTCTTGCAAATGCTTTGGGATCTGAAGAAACCACGCTTTACCAAATGGTTGCGGCCTATGCGATGTTTGCCAATGGCGGCGAACGGGTGCGCCCGACTTTGGTGGACCGCGTTCAGGACCGCTATGGCAAAACTGTGTACCGTCACGATGAACGCACCTGTGATGACTGCCGTATTGCCAGCCTTGATCCGGGGTTTGCACCGCAAATCCTGTCAGACCGCGAACGGGTTATGGACCCCATCACGGCCTACCAATTGACGTCGATGATGCGCGGCGTTGTCGACCGCGGAACGGCGCGCAAAGCGGTAAAACTGCCAGTGCCCACAGCAGGCAAAACCGGCACAACCAACGATTCCAAAGATGTGTGGTTTGTTGGGTTCACCAGCAACATCGTTGCAGGGTGCTACATCGGGTATGACCAACCGCGATCTATGGGACGCGGCGCATCGGGGGGCGGCATGTGCGGACCCGTCTTTCAGGAGTTTATGAAAGAAGCGACCAAGAAATATGGTGGCGGCCCGTTTGATGTCCCGCCTGGGGGACACTTTATCAACATCGACCGCTTCACCGGCGCACGTCTTGGGGATGGCGCGTCTGGCCCTAACGTGGTTGCGGAATACTTCCGTGACGGTGAAGAGCCGACCTTTGGTGTGTCCTTTGATGGTGGCTTTGCGATGGGCGGTGATCTGCCATTGGTGGAAGAAGTGCAGCGGACGTCCAAGCAGGTCACGACCTCGACAGGTAAGAAAGCCGTGGTGGGGGGAAAAGCCAGCTTCGGCACGCTCAGTTCCGGTGGATTGTATTAACAAGCGCCACCGCTTGCCCCGTCGCTTGCCCATGGGCGCACGGTGGTCTATCACGCGGGTCTAACTGTTGAACCTAAAGGTTAAATCCGATGCGCGCAGAGCTTCAAAATACCGTAGCCGAGATTGAAAAATCCCTAGAGCTTTTGGGCCAACGGCTTGATGTGGAAACCGCGCCTTACCGCCTTGAAGAATTCAACGCGCGTGTCGAAAACCCCAATCTGTGGGATGATCCGGACGCCGCCCAAAAATTGATGCGAGACCGTCAGATGTTGGTGGATGCCATCGACACCTATGAAGGCATTAAAACCGATTTGGCCGACAACATCGAATTGATTGAGCTGGGCGAGATGGAAGAAGACGCCGAAGTCGTTACAGATGCAGAAGCGGCACTGACAGCTCTTGCAGTGATGGCGGCCCAAAAAGAGCTAGAGGCATTGCTGGACGGAGAAGCCGATGGCAATGACACATTCCTTGAAATCAATTCCGGGGCAGGCGGCACAGAATCCTGTGACTGGGCATCCATGTTGGCGCGTATGTATGTGCGATGGGCCGAAAAGAAAGGCTATAAGGTTGAATTGCAGTCTGAAAGTGCCGGCGAAGAGGCGGGGATCAAATCCGCGACTTATAAAATCAGTGGAACAAACGCCTATGGCTGGATGAAATCGGAAAGCGGCGTCCATCGCTTGGTGCGTATCTCGCCGTTTGATTCCGCTGCGAAACGGCACACCTCTTTTACTTCGGTCGGGGTGTATCCTGTTGTGGACGACAACATCGAAATTGAGGTGAACCCGGCTGATATACGCATCGATACCTATCGGTCGTCAGGGGCGGGCGGACAGCACGTCAACACCACGGATTCCGCCGTGCGTATCACGCACGCGCCAACTGGCATTGTGGTGACCAGTTCCGAAAAATCGCAGCACCAGAACCGGGACATCGCGATGAAAGCGTTGAAGTCGCGTCTATACCAGATGGAGCTGGACCGCCGGAATGCTGCGGTGAACGAAATGCACGAGAACAAGGGTGATGCGGGCTGGGGCAACCAAATCCGGTCCTATGTTTTGCAGCCCTATCAGATGGTCAAAGATCTGCGCACGAACTTTGAGACCTCTGACACCAAAGGGGTGCTTGACGGTGATCTGGACGGGTTGATGGGGGCCACTTTGGCGATGGACGTGTCAGGCAAAAGCCGCGCAGAAGCACAGGGCGACTGATCTCCAACCTTTGGGGGCCGACCGTGTTTGACACGGTCCAATTGTCTGGCGACAAAGGCTGCAATACCCTTGAACTGACCAAGGTTTTAGCGTTCCCTTAACGCATGACAGATTTAAGTTTCCAAAGTGCCCTGACGCTTTCCGAAAAACTGGCTGATGGCACCATAAGCGCCTCGGACGTAATGCAATCGACGCTGGACCGTGTCGACGCCGTAAATGGGACCGTAAATGCCATTGTGTCTTTGCGCGACAACGATGCGCTAATGGCCGAAGCCCGCCACGCGGATGAAACCCCACGTAAAGGTTGGCTGCACGGAATACCCATTGCGATCAAGGATTTGGCCAATGCAAAAGGGCTCCCGACGTCTATGGGGTCCCCTTTGTTTGCCGGACAAATGGCTCAGGCAGATGATGTTATGGTGGCACGTCTGCGGGACGCGGGTGCGATTGTCATAGGCAAAACCAACACGCCTGAATTTGGTCTTGGAAGCCATACGTTCAATCCCGTGTTCGGCGCCACGCGAAACCCCTACGGTCCGGGTCAAACGGCTGGTGGATCATCGGGTGGGGCGGCGGTTGCTTTGGCGACAGGGATGCTTTGTGTGGCGGATGGGTCGGATATGATGGGGTCCTTGCGCAATCCGGCCGCTTGGAACAACGTCTACGGGATGCGACCAACATTCGGGTTGGTGCCATCAGAACCACAAGGCGATACGTTCTTGCATCAAAATGCGACAAACGGGCCAATGGCGCGAAACCCAAAAGATCTTGCGGCCCTGTTGGATACAATGTCAGGCCCTGATCCGCGTCAACCACATGGGATTGCGCAGGCCCAGACCCTGCCTGCCCTGAACGGAGACGTCGCAGGCTTGCGTGTGGGGTGGTTGGGGGATTGGGGCGGTGCAATCCCGCTTGAGGATGGCATCGACGATCTGTCGCAAACCGCGCTGCGCCAAATGTCTGATATGGGCTGCGTTGTAGATACACTGAACCCTCCGTTTTCGCCCAACGCGATCTGGGACAGCTGGACCACGTTGCGCGCGTTCAATGTGTCAATGGGTTTGCGCGCATTGTACGAGGATGAGACGAAACGCCAGCGCTTGAAACCTTCTGCGCAGTGGGAAATCGAAAAGGGGTTGGCCTTGTCGGCCACTGAAATTCACAAAGCCAGTGCAGTGCGGTCTGGCTGGTTTAAGGTCGCGTCACATCTATTTGATAGATATGATGTAATTATTGCGCCATCCGCGCAGGTGTGGCCATTCGATGTGGCATTGGAATACCCCAAAACAGTCGCGGGGCAAACAATGGACACCTATCATCGCTGGATGGAAATTGTGATCGCCCCAAGCCTTCTTGGTCTGCCCGTCGTCAATATTCCAATGGGCTTTGGCGGGCCGAATGACCTGCCAATGGGGCTGCAACTGATCGGTCGTCGTGGGGCAGATGCCATGCTTTTGCGTTTGGCGCAAAATTGGCACCTTGCGACCGATTGGCCAAATGCACGACGCCCGATACTTGAAACCGCAGTATAGTATGGCGCACACTCCCGAAATGGAGCGATCACCAGAAACCTTACCTGCCAATCATGGGGTGCCTGACATGGATGCGCCCACTATCGTCATTTTACGTGGTGCACTTGTGTCGGGGTGGCAGGATTTTAAAGCAGCCCCTGTGTTTGGTCTGCTCGCTGCATTGGCCTGTATTTTGGCTGGATGGATGATGGTGGGGGTGACCTATGCTTCGGGTCACACGTTTTGGTTGATTTTGATGGTGTTCGGATTTCCGTTGGCGGCGCCTTTTGCAGCTTTTGGCACCTATGAGGTATCACGCAGACGTGCAGCGGGGCATCGCGTGTCTGTGGGCGCAGTGTTGCGCGTTATGTGGGGAGAGCGCAATCGCCAACTGCCTTGGCTGTGTGCCATCATGATCGTCGTTTTGCTGTTTTGGTTTTTCCTTGGCCACATGATCTTTGCGCTGTTTCTGGGACTTGCGCCGATGACGAATATTTCCTCGTCTCTGACGGTGTTTTTGACGCCGGACGGGGTGATGATGTTGGGAATGGGCACAGTGGTCGGCGCCGGTTTTGCGCTTTTGCTGTTTTCAATGTGCGTGATCGGACTGCCGTTGTTGCTGGACCGTGAAGTTGATTATGTGACAGCGATGCTGACCAGTATTCAAACCGTGATGGCGCATCCTTGGGTCATGCTGCCATGGGCGATTTTTGTTGCAGGGGTTTGTCTTTTGGGGCTGCTGCCTGGTTTTTTGGGCCTGTTGATCGTTCTTCCGTGGCTGGGCCATGCGTCGTGGCATGTTTACGCAGCACTTCTGGACAGGACTTCTCATCCCTGAACCACAGCTTCCGGTGGGCGGCCAAACCTATGCCGGTTCGCGGCCTTCCGCGACCAGCCTAAGCCGCAATGCCTCTGTCTGTGTGTGTCCGAGTTCCAGAGCAAACACATAAGCATGTGTCAGGAAAAAGCAGGCCGCATCCAGATCGACAGCCTGATCCGCGGCTTGGGTGTACAAAGCCACCAAAGCGTTTTGGTCAGATGTTGCGTGTGCCGCCATCATAGCGGTATTCAAATCTGTCATTCCGCCGCAAGGGGGCTGCGGCGGGCTTGGATCCGGGTCGCGACCCATTCGTGAAACAGATGGGTGGGGCTGTCCATGGCCGGTGAAAACCGGCCGCCGTCGAAGTGAACAGCATGACGTCCGCGCTGCATGCCTTCCACAACAAAGACATCTTCTGCAAAGACCTCTTTCCAAAGGCGCGTGTTTTGGGCCCGCAAGTCCGCGTCTGTCTTGTCAGACGCGTAGTACAAGTGGATGTTTTCAATTGTTTTTTCGGGACCTTGCGGCAGTAGAATAATCGAGAAAACATGGTCGCGGTGCACGCCCAACAGGACATTCGGAAAGGCTGTGATATATTCTGCCGCCGTGTCCCATGTCTGTGACAACCCGTCAAAGTCGGGAAAGCTGTTGCCTTGATCATCCTTCAACTGGCGGTACACATATGTGCCTTGTCCCGCGAAGGTTTGTTTTTTCTCGATATGGTAATGGTCTTCGAGGCGGGAATAGCTGTTCAGGCCGGGATGTACCCAAGGCAAGTGGTAGCTTTCGCAATAGTTCTCGACCGCCAACTTCCAATTGCAATTGATCTCAAGCTGAAACCGGCTGTCGGCACCACCATGGTGGATCGGTTTGTCAAACTCCGACCAGCGCTCTAACAGGGCCGCGTTTACAGTTTCAAACGGCTCTGCATCCCCCGAAATATTGATCCAGATGACATCCATCCAGATGTGGCTGCGGATTTCGACCAAACCCAGTAATGAACGATCTATGTCGGGATGTGTGTTTTGCCCCGGCCCGCCGACATGGGGTGTTGAAACAAGGCGACCTTCCGTTGAATAGCACCAACTGTGATAGGGGCAGCGAATTGCGCCTTCGATTTTGCGGGGGGCATCGACAAGGATCATACCCCGGTGGCGGCATGTGTTTTGAAAAACGCGTACTGCGCCGTTTTTGTCGCGCACCATCAGCAATGGCATGCCCAAAAAGTCGATGGGCACGGCGTCACCGATATCCAGCACATCTGCGCCCACAGCCAAACCCGCCCAGCCCGCAAACAGAACGGCGTTTTTTTCTTCATCGAAGATGTCCGGATCAATGTAGTGCGCATTTGGCAAGCCATTGGCGTGCTCGATGGGTTGGCATACTGTGTCTAGATCGGTGGTGGTCATGGCTGGCCCCTCGCTGATGTCTTGTTCCAGCGTTACAAGGGAAGCCATTGCTTTGTGTGCTCATCCGCGACTTGAGTTTTCCCAATGCGACATTGCCCACGGGCGTCAGCCAAAGGGGCGTGCAGGGTCCAACAAACGTCTGTGGAACGGAATAAGATCTTCTTCGGCACAATATCCTGATTTCCGCGCTGCCGCCATCGCAGTCGAGAAATCGCTCCCCAGATGTTCATACACCATGCGAACAGCCCGATCACCAGACATGCTTTCGCGTACCGTGCGGGCCACGTAACCAACCCAGAAATTGTTTTCAAAAGATGCAACGCGGCTGAGGTAGTTAAATGAACAGGTCATGGAGTTGCGCCGCGATATAAGGGCAGCGATGCCTTCTTCTTGTTGCATGACAAGGCCGCGGAATTCACTGGCACTGCGTTTTGCCGACAACCCCTGGGATTGCATGGCTTGGCGCGTCTCGTAGCCGCGGATGTAAGTGACAGTGTTTTCGCGTTTTACAAACACCAAGCCTTCAACAAATTGCGAAGCTTCCAGAAAGCTGCGGCGCGTAAAGCGGAAAAAGCCACTGGGAAAGAGATCTTCGGGGATGCTATAAGCGCCGCGTCCGACGAAATCGCGTAGAAATGGCCCTGAAATTGGGTCGGACAACGAATTGATCGTCTCGACCGGTTCCAAAAGCATGCGTGCGTCTACATGAAAGAATGCACATATCCGCGCCAAAACATCAGGTCTCGGGAAACTTTCCCCCGCCAGGTACCGGTTGAATTGGGTGCGGTTGATACCAAGTTGCCGCGACAACTCTGACACAGATTGGTAGTTTTGGGATAAAATCCGCAAATTCGAGCCGAACATACTGCGCAATTCAGCAGGTGTTTTAACGTGGGGGGGCATCTTAGCTCCGTCTGTGTCCTACGTAATAGATCATACAAATTAACGAGTTAAGGGCGTGGATTAGCTTGATGTTAATAAGATGACGCCAATTAGTGTCACCTGCGTTGCACAAGCGCAGCATCACGATACGCTCATGGACACAAATTGCAAGAGTACGATACCGAGTTAACCATGTGCTCCGGCTCCAAAATCTAGTCAGATATGGTTATTGCGAAACAAGCAGGGCAAGTTTCATGATTGGTGTCATCCTTTGGAGCGACGAAGTAGATCGTCAGGCCGTTGTCTGGTGCGAAGACCAGGGCGATCTGGCGTTTTTGGATGATGCGAGTTCATTGTCCGAGGGCAAACCGTTTTTTGCTGTCGGAGACGCTGTGCGTTTCGACCTTTACGTCGAGGTGAACCTGCGACGGGCGCACAATGCAACAATACTAGAGGACGACACGGCAAACACGCAAACTGCGCCTCAACGATTTGACACATCACAGGCATCGGCCAAAATTATTCCATTCCGGCCAGTGCCTGAGACACCAACTATACCAATCAAACGCAACGCGCAGGGCGCGTAGACGTTTAATCGCCGCGTGACAGGGCGGCAACACCGGTGCGTGCGACATCAGCAAGCCCCAAGGGGCGCATCAAATCAGCGAAAGCGTCAATTTTTTCGGGCGCACCGGTAATTTCAAAAACAAAGCTTTCAAGCGTGCTGTCCACCACGTTGGCCCGGAAAATATCCGCAAGCCGCAGGGCTTCGACACGTTTGTCTCCGGTACTGGCCACTTTGAACATGGCCAGTTCGCGTTCAACGCAAGGGCCCTCTACAGTCAGATCGTGTACTTCGTGTACTGTCACGATCCGTCCCAGCTGCGCCTTGATCTGTTCGATCACTTGCGGGGTGCCGGCGGTGACAATTGTGATGCGGCTTAGATGACCCTGATGGTCCACTTCAGCCACCGTCAGGCTTTCAATGTTGTACCCGCGTCCTGAAAACAACCCAATCACACGCGCCAGAACACCGGGTTCATTTTCGACCAAGACCGCCAACGTGTGACGTTCAATGACGTCTGAAAACGTGGGCCGCAAGTTATATGCGGATTTGGATGAAGCACCTTTTTTGATCTTCAGAGCGGACATGGGATTTTTCCTTACGCAAACGATGTTTAAGCCTACCGCTGTTCCGGTCAAATGACCAGAGAAACACTGTTTTTTTGAGCTTGATAATTGTCGATTAAGAGCTTGGCGATATGAGGGGGAAAAGCACAGAAAGAGACAGTCGATGTTGCTGCAAAATCTGATCGATCAAGCATTTGGTGCACCAGACGGGCTGGCGGCGTTGTCCCGCGATTGGGAGCCTATACTGGACACATTGCCTGGCTGGTTTTGGAGCGTCGATGAAAACTATGCCTTGACGTATCTCAGCGACAATGTCGGCGTGATCACCGGATCCATCCCTTCCGATTTAAAGGGCATTTCGATCTTGGATCCTATCTATGGTGACGCCAAAACCGAAGCAGGCATAGATGCCTATTATTCGGCCTTACGCGCGCAACGGCCATTTAACAACTTATGCTACGAACGAAACATGAATGACGGAACGCGCGTGGTTTTGATGGACAGTGCGACGCCGGTCTTCGACGACATGGGGGTGTTTCGCGGTTTCAACGGCATCAGCATTCATGTGACGCACACAATCGAAAAGGCGGGCGCAACATCCGGTCTGGTCTACGGGCTCAAATCGCGTGCAGATGCGCTTGAACGTGAACTGTCCACCCGCAACGCAGAGCTTGAGGCCAACAACAAACTTCTTAGCGAGGTATTGGAAGCGATGGGGGAAGGCTTGATTGTGACCTCCAAGCACAAGCTGTTTGACCCGGAAAATGAAGTTATCATGGTGAATCCGGCATACCGGAAACTGTTTGATCTTGAAGACGATGACGTGATGCCGGGAACATTGGTGAAGGATCTCACTGGCAAACTGGTAGAGCGGGGGCATGTCTCCAAGGACGATGTATTGCGCAAGCGTTTCGAGGAAGAAATCACGGCCATGCGCCCTGTCCTGATGAACATTCCCGGTTTGAACCGGACCTGTTCTGTGACCTCAAGTATGCGCCGCAACGGTGGCTACATTCTGGTACATTCAGATGTCACAGAATTACATGCACATAATCTGATGCTGCAAGAAGCCAAAGATGCCGCCGAAGTGGCTGCGACCACCAAGTCAAATTTTCTTGCCACCATGAGCCATGAAATCCGGACCCCGATGAATGGCATCGTTGGCATGGCCGATATGCTCGCGCAAAGCGAATTGGACAAGGATCAACAAGAATACATTGAAACGATCCGGTCTTCTGCTTTGGCTTTGACGGGGTTGATTTCGGACATTTTGGATTTCTCCAAGATAGAAGCTGGGCATCTTGAGCTAAAACTGGAACCTTATGAATTGCGCAGCCTGTTGTGCGAAGTTTGCGGGTTGTTGCACCCGCTTGCGCAGTCCACCGGGCTGGATTTAAGCCTGCATGTCGATCCGGACGTGCCAACGGATGTGATGGGCGATGCATTTCGATTGCGTCAGGTCTTGCTAAATTTGCTTGGCAACGCTGTGAAGTTTACGCGGCAAGGACGTGTTGCCCTGACTGTGACACGAAACCCAAAAACTGGACTTCTTGCATTTGCGGTGTCTGACACGGGCATCGGTATCCCCGAAGAAATGCTGGATAGTATTTTCACACCGTTCGAACAAGTCGATGCAGGCTTGCGGCGAGGTTTCGAGGGAACTGGCCTTGGTCTGTCCATCACACGCAACATCGTGGAAGTCATGGGCGGCACCCTGTCTGTAACATCCCTTTTGGGAAAGGGGTCGCGGTTTTGCGTGGTCTTGCCTTTAGAAGAGGCAGCCGCCAGCCTCAAAACTCCCGAAGTTGAGGCAAGACATGATCATACATGCTTCGAAGGCGTACGGGTCCTGGTGGCCGAAGATAACAAGACCAACCAGTTGGTCGTTCGGCGAATGTTGGAAAAAAACGGTGTTACCATCGTGGCGGCCAACAACGGTGAACGGGCGTGCGAGATTTACATGGATGAACGGTTTGATTTGATTTTGATGGACTTGTCCATGCCCGTCATGAGCGGTCTGGAAGCCAGCGTAACAATCCGGTTATTTGAACAGAACAATGGGAAGACGCGTTGCCCAATCGTGGCCTTAACGGGCAATGCGTTCGATAAAGACAAAGAAGCAGCACAAGATGCGGGGATGGATGACTTTTTGACCAAACCTGTGCGTCTGGATGACCTTTTGACGTGTCTGGACCGGCATTTGCGTATCGGTAACTCAGCACCGAATTCAACACCTAGGTAAGCACCGGGGCAAGCGCACCAGCCCCGGTTGTTGTGCGCCTGAATTAAACCAGAACAGAGCCTTTTGCGTCGATCACACCTTGGGTGTCGGCTTCGCCCAGCAACATTTCATTATGCGCCTTGCCCGACGGGATCATCGGGAAGCAGTTTTCGTGTTTTTCAACCAAACAATCGAACAAAACCGGCCCGTCATGGTCCAACATTTCCATGATGGCGTCGTCCAAATCATCGGGGTCTGAACAAATGATGCCTTTGGCCCCAAAGGCTTCGGCCAACTTCACAAAGTCGGGCAGGCTTTCGGACCAGCTAGACGAATAGCGTTCACCATGCAAAAGTTCCTGCCACTGGCGCACCATGCCAAGGCGTTCGTTGTTCAAAATGAACTGTTTGACCGGCAAATTGTATTGCATTGCGGTGCCCAGCTCTTGCATGTTCATCAACCAGCTGGCTTCGCCTGCAACATTGATGACCAAAGCTTCGGGATGGCCCATTTGCACGCCGATAGAGGCAGGGAACCCGTAACCCATTGTTCCTAGACCACCGGACGTCATCCAGCGGTTTGGATCTTCGAAGCCCAGATATTGTGCAGCCCACATCTGGTGTTGGCCCACTTCGGTCGTGATGTAGCGATCGTGACCCTTGGTCAATGCCTCAAGGCGCTGCAACGCATATTGCGGTTTGATGACTTTGCCTTTTTGCGTGAACTTCAAGCATTCGACTTTGCGCCATTCGTTGATCTGGCCCCACCATTTGCCAACAGCGTCCACGTTCGTTTTGCGACCGCGTGACTTCCAGACCTTCAGAATGTCTTCCAACACATGGCCCACGTCACCCACAATCGGAATGTCGACGCGGATCACCTTGTTGATAGACGATGGGTCGATATCGATGTGGGCCTTTTTGGATTTTGGGCTGAACGCACTTATCAATCCGGTGATACGGTCGTCAAACCGTGCGCCAATGTTGATCATCAAATCGCAGTCATGCATGGCCATATTGGCTTCGTATAGCCCGTGCATGCCCAGCATCCCCAGCCAATTGTCGCCGGACGCGGGGTATGACCCAAGGCCCATCAATGTGGATGTGATGGGGAAGTTTGTGGCGCCAACAAGTTCGCGCAGCAACTGGCTGGCACCGGGGCCAGAGTTGATCACGCCGCCGCCCGTGTAAAACAAGGGGCGTTTGGCCTTTTCAATCGCGGCGACCAGTTCTTCGATCTCTTCCATGTCGCCCTTCAATTTAGGCTGGTAATGTGACACCGACGGTTTCTTTTCGGTATATTGGCCGTTGGCGAACTGAACGTCTTTCGGGATGTCGACCAAAACCGGGCCGGGACGGCCATTGGTGGCCACATGAAAGGCTTCGTGCAGCACGCCGGACAGCGCGTCCGTTTCTTTGACCAGCCAATTGTGTTTGGTGCAGGGGCGCGTGATGCCAACGGTGTCGGCTTCTTGAAAAGCGTCAGAGCCGATCATGAATGTGGGCACCTGACCAGTCAGAACGACAATCGGAATGCTGTCCAAAAGCGCATCGGTCAATCCGGTCACTGCGTTCGTTGCACCGGGGCCTGATGTCACAAGGCAAACGCCGGGTTTGCCGGTGGATCGCGCATAGCCTTCGGCGGCATGCACAGCACCTTGTTCATGGCGAACAAGAATATGTTTGATAGAGTTTTGCTGAAAAATCTCGTCATAAATCGGTAGCACAGCGCCACCAGGATATCCGAATACTGTGTCGACACCCTGATCAATCAGGGCTTGAACAACCATTTTCGCTCCGGTCATTTGGCGTGTCATCTTTTTGTGCTCCGTTTAAAGATGTGTCATTTTCATTTGCGCAAAAAAAAGCCCCCGTTCTGGCGGGGGCGCATGGGATCCTTTAGGGAAGTCCGTTACCGGCCCATGCGCTGTTTTCCTAGAATGACGACAAGTGCGTACATACCCTTTGGGCCTTTCATTACGTTTTGTGACAATATGTGTGGTAAACAGCAGCGTCAACACCTGCTTGACGAAAAATATGTCGCAAGGTTGTAAATTTTTGTATTTTTATTTCGCCACGAGCGTTCTGCGCGACATTTTTGCGAATTGAATGCCGGTTTTCGCCTGACTTGATCTATTTCGTCTCGATTTCCGCACGTGCGCTTGTGGCAAGAGACTGGATTTCTTCCGCAAGTGATTTGAATTCCGTGGCAATCACAGCCAACCCGCGCCCTGCGTCACCTGCGCGGGCCGCTTCCACAGAGGCGTTGAGCGACACAAGCCGCACATGTTTACCGATGTGTTCAAGCCGAGCCAATGTGGACATGACCGCGCGGGATGATTTTTGGGCGTCGCTGGCCTTTTGTTCCCGCGCACTGTCCAGATCGGTCCACAGCCGGTTGCACAGGCGTGTGACCATATCGTGGAACCCTTTTTTGCGGGCAAAATCCAATTGGGCCTTCAGCGCGTTCGAAAGTGCTTTGGTGTTTTGAGGCTGCGCGGCTGTTTTTTCGATAATTTTTGACAGCTCCAGCATGTGCAAGACACCGTCGACCTCTGCGGGCATTGTCTTTGCCAGCCTGAACACCCAATCCGCGGTTTCTTGCGGAATGTCCTCGGCGATGTAAGAGCCTGTCAACAGTGCCTTGACGTCTTCTATTTCTCTGATTTGTTGGGTCAGAATATCAAAAATCGCAGCTTGGTCCGCATCCGACGATTTAGCTATTGGGTCGGGCAAATAGATGATGCGCCCAGTCAGTCCGACACGAATAACCTTTGCCCGCGTGGTCGCTATGCGGTCGATCACGTCACGGCGCATCGGAAAGTTGTCAACGTGTGATACGTTTATTGGAGGGGGCACTGATTGTGGAGCTTGGATGTTCATCCCAAAGGCGATAGCTGAAAATTGCTAATAAACTCTAAAAAGCAACGGTCAAAGGGTACTGCCTGTTCCTTGCAACACGCCATGTTCCATCGCGTAGCGCGTCAGCCCGGCGGTTGAGGAAATCCCCAATTTCCGTTTGATATTTTTGCGGTGTGTCTCAACCGTGCGCACCGAAATATCCAGTTCATTCGCCACTTGCTTGTTCGACTTACCCTGCGCCAGTTGCAGCAAAATTGTTTGTTCACGCCCTGTCAGCGCATCACGTGCATCGCCGGGTTTGGGTTTCAACGACCCGGCAGCCCCGGTGCACAGGTATTGTTCGCCCCGCATCACCGCATCTATCGCCAGCTTGATTTCATCGGTCGGCACATCTTTCAGGACATATCCCATCGCACCGTGGCTTAGGGCGGACGATATGTATTCGGGGCTGTCATGCATCGACAGCACAAGCACACGTGTGCCCGGGCGCTGTTCGATCACCATTTCCGTGGCGGTCAGACCACCCATTTCCGGCATATTCAGATCCATCAAGATGACGTCGGGGTTCAGGGTCTCAAGTTGCTCAACGACTGCGCGGCCGTTGTTCAAGGTGCCGACCACATCCAGCTCAGGATAGCTTTCCAGAACGGATTGGATGCCTTGGGCAACCATCGGGTGATCATCAACAATCAGAACGCGGATAGGCTGGGTCATACGGGAACTCGTTTTGCGAGGGTTTCGTCAGAAGAAGGCGGCAGAAGATGCGTGAGCGGGACAGTGGCTTCGATGATGGTGCCTTTGCCGATCCCGCGTGCAGACAGGATGCGCAATGTGCCATCCAATTGCTCAACGCGTTCTTGCATGTTGCGCAACCCGATACCGGGGCCACGCTGTTCTACGGATTGGTTCATACCCCGACCGTTGTCTGATATGCGCAACGTCGCGCCGCGTTTGTGCCCGCGCAGATCAAGCTTGGCCTGCGTGGCGCCGGCGTGGCGTTCAATATTGGTCAAGGCTTCTTGCGCGATGCGATACAGCGCGATCTTGGCATTTGAATCCAGCCGGTTGCGAAACACCACGGTGTGAAAGTCGGTTTGAATGCCTGTGCGGTCTTCAAAATCTTCGGTCAAAGACTTGAGGGCGGGACCAAGCCCCAAATCATCCAGAACACCGGGGCGCAAATCCCGGCTGATGCGACGTACTTCGTTGATGGCTGTGCCCAAGTGTTCAATGCCCTGGTCGAGGGACTGATCGGCATCTGGCGTGCCACGATCAAATCTGCGCCGCGCACTGTCCAATGTGTAGCGCACGCCCACCAAGATCTGGCTGATGCCATCGTGCAATTCACGCGCCACGCGGCCGCGTTCTTCCTCTTGGGCATCGAAAACGCGCTGGGTCAGTTTCTTAAGCTTGGCATCGGCCAAACGGCGTTCACGAAAGTTGATGACCATGCCTGACAAAAACACCATCAGAATTGCAGCCAGCGTGATCGCCGAGATGTATACGAATGTCCGCTGGATGCGGCTTTCAACGTCCGCGCGGGCTGTGGCAACTGTGGCCAGCACATCGTCGATGAACACGCCTGTACCAACAGCCCACCGCCATGAGGGGAAAGAGGTGACATAGGTGATCATGCGCGCTTCTTTGCCCGTCGAGGGTTTGGACCACAGATGCGTCAAATACCCGTCGCCTTGCCGTGCAATGCGGATCAATTCATCGACAACGGGCGTTCCTTCGCTGTCGGTTTCGTTCACAAAAGTCTGGTTGATGCGTTCTGTCTGACGGGGGCTGACCAGATTGGTGCCATCGTAATCATACACAAAAAAGAACCCGTCATCGCCGTAAATCATCGCTGACAGGATCTGTTTTACCTGTTGTTTGGCTTCTTCGTCATCGGGGGACGCATTTCCGTAGATAAAGTAAAACCCGTTTCGGGCTTGGGTGACGTAATTGCGCAATTCGGCTTTCTTTGCCTCAAGCAACTGGTTTTCCAGTGCTTTGATTTCGCGTTCCGCCAAAGCGCGGCTTTGGACCGCGACAAGGGCTGCGATGGCAGCCACCGCCAGAATAAGGGGGATAGAGGCCACCAAAGATAGCTTTTGACCATAGTTCGGTGTGAAGGCTGACAAGAGGCGGCGCATGGCGAATCGATACGCGGGATTTCGCCCGAATCAAAGGGGCAGGGGGGTGCGAGGGGCGGAAAACCATTGGAAATGATGTAAAAAAATCCCCCAATAGCGCTAAATGCGGGGGCTTACGTGCTGCGTCTACGCAGTAATAGGTATTTCAAATTTGTTCGATGTGACTAGTGTGGCGACACTCGAAACGATCCGTCTGCGGGGGCAACTCCCCTTTGGACATCATATCTGGGAGGATCACTATATGGATCGTCGTTCATTTTTGAAGACATCTGCACTGGGCGGCACAGCCGCTGCTGCATCTACATTGGCCGCACCTGTTTACGCGCAAGGCAAGCGCACACTGACAATGGTAACATCATGGCCGCGCGGTTTCGCGGTTCTGGATGATGCTGCGTCATATATGGAAAAATTTGTGGGCGAAATGTCCGATGGCCAGTTGACCATCGACAAAAAAGCCCCTGGCGAGCTGGTTGGCGCGCTGGAAGTGTTTGACGCGGTATCGTCCGGTCAAGCCGACATGTACCACTCTGCCGACTACTACTACATCGGTCAGCACCCAGGCTACGCGTATTTCACAGCCGTGCCTTTCGGTGGCACAGCACAAGAAGTGACAAACTGGTACGAGCACGGCGGCGGCCAAGAGCTGCACGACGAGCTGGGCGAAATCTTTAACCTCAAAGGTTTGCTGGCGGGTAACTCCGGTTCGCAGTCCGGTGGCTGGTTCCGCAACGAAATCAACTCTGCCGCTGACTTCAACGGTTTGAAATTCCGTATGCCGGGCCTTGGTGGCAAGGTTCTGGGTAAATTGGGCGCTTCTGTTCAAAACATCCCCGGCGGTGAACTGTACCAAGCGCTGTCTTCCGGTGCTTTGGACGGTCTGGAGTGGGTTGGCCCACAAGCGGACGAGCGCGCGGGCTTCCAAGAAGTTGCAAAAGTCTACTACACGGCTGGTTTCCACGAGCCGGGTTCGGCTTTGGCGTCTTCCGTCAACCTTGACGTTTGGAACGACCTGACACCACAGCACCAGTCGATCTTGCAAAACGCATCGCGCGCCACGACCCACGTCCAGTTGGCAGAAACACTGTCCAACAACGGCGCGGCCTTGGCCCGTTTGCAGCAGCAAGGTGTGAAAACCCTGCAGTTTGGTGACGACGTTTGGGATGCATTCGGTGCAGCCTCCAAAGAAGTCATGGACGAAAACATGGGCGACGAGTTGTTCGCGAAAATCCGTGCATCGTTTGAGACGTCTTTGGCGTCTTCCGCAAGCTGGATCAACAAATCCGATGCCTATTATGTCCAACAGCGTATCCGCGTTCTGGGCGGCTGAGGCTTAGCTTAAAAACATCGAATAGGCCCCTGATTTTAATGATAAATTCAGGGGCCTTTTTGACACAAATCACGGTTACAGGCACGCATCGCCTTAAAAGAATTGCAAGGCCCATAGCGGGTTCGGGGGGACATCATGGGAAATGAAGGCGTCGTGTCATTTGGACAGCTGATCAGCGGGATCGGGTCAGGCATTTTATGGATGCTCACCGAAACGGTGATGGCCTTTTACAACATTGCCTACGCGATAACGCATCCGGGCCTTTGGCTGGACTGGAGCAATAAAGAAGCTGTCATGCGCTTTGTGTATTACGGCGGCTCTACGGAATTTTTCTTTGCGGTGTTTGCCCTCTTTCTGGTGCTGACCATCGCCGGCTTGATCCGGAACGAAATCATGTGGGGGGTCGTGCGCATCCTTGAAGGTTTCGCCAACGGCATCGGTCGCTTGTTTGCTTGGGCTGGTCTTTTGATGGTGCTTCAGCAGATCATCATCGTATTTTTGCAGCGGATTTTCACGCGCCCCGACATCTCAATCGGCTTTGGTATTCCGCTTCAGTTCGATATCTCGTGGTTCGCCGAAGAACTGAAGCTTTACAACGCCTTGGTCGTCGCCCTTTGCGCGACATATACCTTTGTGCAGGGCGGCCACGTCCGCGTAGATCTGGTGTATTCCGCCGTCAAATTCCGCACCAAGAAGGTCATCGACATGTTCGGAGCTGTTTTCTTCATGATGCCTGCGGCAATCCTGACATGGATGTATGGCTGGTACTTCTTGTGGCGCCACCTGATCGTGCCAAAACCATCGGCCTCTGACACGTTGGACCGCTTGCTGCTGAAATCACGCGCCATGCGCTGGAACGTCGAAACCATCGGCTTTTCGCCCAACGGATTTACGGGCTATTTCTTGTTCAAAATTCTGCTGGTCGCGTTCACAGCACTGGTGTTTTTACACGCAATTGCCTTCCTGTATCGCTCTTACCTTGAATGGAAAGAGGGCGAAGAAAGCGAAGGCAAATATCTGGATCGCGACACACTTGGCGAAGGCGAAGAAGCCTATGAAGGGACGCACTAATGGAACATTTTCAGAAAAAGTGGGTACCGGTCTTTGGGTCAGCGACCCTCGCTCGGTTCGAAAATGTGACGGGAGCTAAATAATGCTATTTGGTCTTGATGGGGTCGAGATTGGCCTGATTATCGTCTTTGTTTGCCTGTTCGGCGGCATTCTGTCCGGCTTTCCCGTGGCTTTTGCCATCGGTGGTGCGGGTGTCATATCTTTCGGCATTATTGCCGCCTTGGACAGTGCAGGATTGCTGATCCACCAAGCCATTGACCAGTCGGCACAAGCCTACCG
Source organism: Ascidiaceihabitans sp. (assembly GCF_039986515.1). Lineage (NCBI taxonomy): Bacteria > Pseudomonadati > Pseudomonadota > Alphaproteobacteria > Rhodobacterales > Paracoccaceae > Ascidiaceihabitans > Ascidiaceihabitans sp. Next base: position 432,023 of record NZ_JBDWQO010000007.1, read on the forward strand.
CGATTTGGTCAATTCCGGCGTTGATCCCAACAGCATCAGCGTCTTTAGGTTCCCCGACCTGCCGCGTATTGGCGAACCGGTGTTCCCGAAAGGCTGGGAAGTTGCGCTGGACCGGAACGTATCGTTCATCGTGAACCGCATGAACGAACGCGTGTTCGCGGGGGCGTCTATTGAGACGCTGCTGGCGGTTTTGATGTTTGTTATGATGGGCATCACGTTGGAGCGCTCAAAGATTGCCAACGACCTGCTGACCACAATGGCGCGTGTCTTTGGCCCGTTGCCGGGTGGTCTGGCTGTTTCGATTGTTGTGGTTGGTGCCTTTTTGGCGGCCTCGACGGGTATCGTTGGCGCAACAGTGGTGACAATGGGGCTGCTGGCGCTGCCGACAATGCTGCGCAATGGGTATTCACCCGAGATCGCAACGGGCGTCATAGCGGCCTCTGGCACTTTGGGTCAGATCATTCCGCCGTCCATCGTGATTGTTTTATTGGGCACTTTGGCGGGGGACTTGTATTCATCCGCGCAAGAGGCACGCGCCATGTCCGTGGGCTGCCAATCGGCGCTGACGTATTTGGGTGAGCCTGCGGTTGTGTCTGTCGGCACCTTGTTCCAGGCGGCCTTGTTGCCGGGCATTCTGTTGGCGTTGCTCTATGCGCTTTATGCCTTTGGATATGCGTTGTTGAACCCCGACAAGGCCCCTGCGGTACCGATGGGATCCACCAACGCTGAACCCGTCACACGCGGTGAAGCGCTGACATGGTTCTTGTTTGTGCCTGTGGCGTTGATCGTGGGAACGGTGCTTTTGGGCAACCTTGGGATTGTGGGCAGCCAAAGCATGGTGGTGTCTTCGTTCTCTGACATCGGCGAAAGCGCGTCGTTGCGCACCAATGTCTCTGAAATGTGCCAAGCGGCGATGATCGAATTGCATGGCCAGCCTGCATGGGATGCAGCCGTGGCACAGCAAGCGGCCATTGAAGCGGCAGGTGGTGTTCAACAATCCGAACGTCTCAGCCCTGAAGCGTTGCAAGCGGCGATTGATGCAAAAGTCGCGGCTGCAGCCCCCATCGGGACTGGCACGGCCATCTTACTGATCTTTATGGGGCTGATCCTAAGCGTCGCACGCGGCGTGTCACCTTCGGCAAACCCGCGCCCTCTGATCGTCGGTGGCATTGGTGTTGTGTTGGCTTTGATTGTGGACATTGCCTTGGTTGGCCCAGAAACATCAGCTGGTGTTTACGTCGCTATGATGTTCCTGCCTGCGGTGGCGATCTTGTACGGGGTTGTTTTTGGTGTCACGCTTTGCGCCAAAAACGAACTGATCCGCGTGGTCTTTCCACCGCTGATCCTGATCGTGGCGGTTCTTGGGTCTATCCTTGGTGGCATCACAAACCCGACGCCTGCTGCGGCTCTTGGGGCAGGTGGGGCGATCATGTTGGCGGCCTACCGCAAACTGCGTGATACAGACCGCTCACCCAAGGTCATCATCTGGTCTACGCTGGCCATCATCATCTGCATCCTTGTGGGTGTGAATTTTGATCTGCGCATCAACCAGGACGATGTATCTTTTGAAAGCTGGGTCGCCTTCTTCGTGGCTTATGGCGCTTACATGTACGCTTTGTTTGGCTTGCTGTTTTCGTGCTGGATCCTGTTCACAAGCGGCGTCCTGACGCCAGTGGTGCGCGAAACCGCCAAGGTCACGTCGATGGTCTTCACCATCCTGATTGGATCGCAGTTGTTGAACCTTGTGGTCATCAGCTTCGGGGGCGAACATTACATCCAGCAGTTCCTTAAGTCGTTTGACAATGAGGTCACGGTCTTCCTGATCGTGATGCTGGTGTTGTTCATCCTTGGCTTCGTGTTGGATTTCCTTGAGATCATCTACATCGTGATCCCGATCGTGGGTCCCGTCATTTATGGTGGCACCTTTGACCCCAAATGGGTGACGATCATGATCGCGGTGAACTTGCAGACGTCCTTCCTGACACCGCCCTTTGGATTTGCGCTGTTCTACCTGCGCGGGGTTGCCCCCAAAGAGGTCACGACACGCCACATCTATCGCGGCATCCTGCCATTCGTTCTGATCCAGGTGGGGGGATTGTTCCTGCTGTATTGGTTCCCTGCGATTGTCACGATCGTGCCGGACCTGATCCCGAATTGATCCCAAACTGATCAGGGAAAAATCACAAACCGGAAAGGCCGCTCTTTTGAGTGGCCTTTTTTTGGGGGCTGGTGTTGGGTGGTAGGCAAGGAGGGGCCGAAATGACCCAAACTGACTACGCAGCATCGCGCACTGTTGATTTCGACGAAATTCCCGTTGTGGATGTGTCTGACCTGGACACAGTTGTCGGCCGCGCCCGCATCAGCGCTGACATCATGGCGGCGGCGCAAACGTCGGGGTTTTTCTATATTTCGGGCCACGGTATCCACCAAGACCTGATAGACCGCGCCTTTGCCGCTTCGCGTGATTTCTTTGCTTTACCGGCGGATGACAAAGCCACGGTACAAGTGAACACGGATCAACGAGGCTGGATGGGGCAGGGCATGACCCATCTGGAGGGCGCCAAAACCCACGACGCCAAGGAAGTGTTTTTCTGGGGATGGGATGTGGATGCTGACGACAAGGACGTCAAAGCAGGTGTGCCGATGGTGGCCGTCAACCAATGGCCAGACGCGGTCGCCCCTGATCTGAAGCCACAGCTGATGGCCTATTACCTCAGTGTCGTGGATATGGGCCGCAAGATCATGGGCGCCCTTGCCACTGGGTTGGGGCGCGAGGCCACATTTTTCGACAAAGCCTATGCAGCGCCTTTGGCGCGGGGGCAATTGGTCTATTATCCTGCCATGACCGAAGACGACCGGATGGCCCAGCGTTTTGGTGCTGCGGCCCATTCGGATTTCGGAGCGCTAACAATTTTGAAACAAGACGATGTGGGCGGGCTTCAGGTGCAAAACCTTGCAGGGGAATGGATCAACGCGCCGCCGCTGCCGGGCACATTCGTGTGCAACATCGGTGACCTTCTGGAACGCTGGAGCAACGGGCGTCTGGTGTCCACCAAACATCGGGTGTTGAACAGTTCGGGCCGCAGCCGGTACTCGGTGCCGATTTTCTTCGACCCCGCCAGCCAGACACCGATTGATCCGGCGGATTTCGGGGCAGTTGATCCGAATTATACTGTTGTCACGGCCGGCGAACATATCGCAGGCCGCAACGGGCGCAATTTCAAGCAGTATCAAAAAGACTAGGCGTTTGGTCTACAAACCTTTGTCCATCAAGTCTTTGATATCGGCCTGCGACGTGCCCGCCACGATGCGGCCCAATTCCTGACCGCCTTTCAAAACGATCAGCGTGGAACGGCGCGGGATGTTGCGTGATGTGGTGACGTCGTGTGACTTGTAGTCGTCCCAGTCTACGCGCACAAACGTCATGGCGCTGTTGTAGGCGGGGTTCTCGCCGCGCAATTGCCCTATGATGCGTTCTTGGCGTGCGCATGTGGAACACCAGTCGGCGGCATAATCCACAAACACGGTTTCGCCGCGGTCCAAAGCGTCTTGGATCAGGCCGGGCGTATAGTCTTTCAGGTCCGTGCTGGCCTGTGCCGCCATCGGCAAGACTGCTGTGGCAGTGCAGGCAAGAAAAAAGTCACGACGGTTCATTTGGATCTCCTGAGATTATATTGAAACAGATAGGTCTTGCAGCCAGTAGGGCAAAACCTGCACCAACCACGCCTCGATGATGTGGTTGACTTTGAACAGCAGCATCAGGCCCACGGCCACAAATGTGGCACCAAGGATCGGTTTTGATTTTGCAGCCAACGTGCGCAGACGTGTGGCGCGGCTGCGTATGGCTTCGCGCGCACCCAGACCAAGACCAAGGATCAAAGTGGACACGCCCGCGGCAAACGCCACCATAATCAGCGTCACATAGCCAAGGTTTTCGCCCTGTGATGCAAGCGCGATTGCCCCACCCAGCGTCGGACCAATGCACGGCGACCAAACGGTGCCCAACAGCAATCCGCCGATAAACTGTCCTTTGGTGCTTTGGTTGTCGATGTCATTCATCGCGCCGTCTGCACGACCTGCCATACCTGCTGCCGCAGCTTCAAAGCGGGTGGACAAGGCAGGGACCAAAAGGACCGTGCCAAAGACGACCATTATAACGGCCCCGATTTGGGCCAACGTGTCTTGCGTCAACCCGATGGCACCGCCAAAGGCTGTGACCAGCACGCCAAAGACAACAAAAGACAGGCTCATACCCGCGGCCAAAGCCACCGGCCCCATGCGGCTGGCGTTCAGTGAAGACACTAAGACAATCGGCAACACCGGCAGTACGCAAGGGTTGATCAGGGTCAGCAGCCCGGCGAGATACGCAAACACAAATTCCATAGCGGGTATATATGACGCGCTACCTGCCGTGGCCAAATGACAAAGCTGTCAGGCGTTGTAACAGACGGGCGGCATCACCGCGTCAGGTGGTGGGGCGTGTGTCTGGCAAAGAGATATTGGCCACCTGTTCCGCGATGGGATCAGTGGACAAAGGATGGCGTCGGGCGCGGAATTTCTCTGGATCGTCCATCGGGGTCCATGCGCCGTCTGTGTAGACCTCAAGCCCGGAAAAGTTGGCTTTATAGCCCATTTTCTGGCTGCCCGGCACCCAATAGCCCAGGTAGACATAGGGTAGGTTTGCTTCGCGGGCGATCTCGATGTGGTCAAGGATCAAGTAAGTGCCAAAACTGTTGCGTGGCATGTCGGGCTTGTAAAAAGAATACACCATACTGACGCCATCAGACAAAACATCCGTCAAACTGACGGCAGTGAGATCTTTTGCAACGTCTTCGGTATATTCAATGACACGGCTGCGGATCGGTGTTTCTTCGATCATCGCGGCAAATTCGAACACATCCATATCCGCCATGCCCCCATCTGCGTGGCGGCTGTCCAGATAGGTGCGAAACAAGTCATATTGTGCTTCGGTGGCCCAAGGGGATGTGGCGCGGCGCGACAAGGATGTGTTTCGGCGTATGACGCGCTTTTGGCTTTTGGAGGGCACAAATTTTGAAACGTCGATGCGCGCAGACAAACAAGCAGAGCATTCCGAACAGGACGGGCGGTACAAGACGTTCTGTGACCGGCGAAATCCTTGTTGTGATAGGCTGTCGTTCAGTGTGGTTGCGTTTTCGCCCTGTAATGCGGTGAAAAGCTTACGTTCCATGCGCCCATCCAGATACGGACAGGGTTGCGGTGCCGTTACATAAAACTGCGGCGCAATGGGAAGCGTGTGGCGCATAAGGGACCTGACTGATTTACTCAAATATATCCCAACCACCTGCAAGCGCAAGCGATTCAGTGCATTGTGGTTTATGAAACCTGTGTCAGCGGCTGCGGCGGTTTAGCATTGCCGTGCCAAGGACCATATCGGTCAAAGACTGACCACGCGGGCTGGCGCACATAAAGATCACCGAAACGATCTGAACAACGACCGTACCCAAGGTCAGATGGTAGCCGATGGTGTGTAACGCTGCTTCTGCAAAGTTCAGGCGCATGCCGTCGCGGTTGCGCAATTCGATGGCTGCGATACGCATGCCAAATGTCGCCGATCCGCCAGCAATGGTGATGATACGGTAGCCAAGGCTAACCACAAACAGCAAAAAGGGAAGGAAAAACAGCGCTGTAAAGGCGGTGAAGGGCACGATAACGGCGGTGAGAATACCGATGATCACGGCGTCGATAACCCAAGCCAACAACCGTTTGCCCGGCACATCGGCATAGAATTGGGATTGGCGATCTGGATCAGGCAGATGTGTCATGGGGTGTCTTTTGTGCTTTGTATGTCAGGAACAGGGAAAAGGTGGCTCCGGCCCGATGGAATACGGGCCGGACACGGGGCTACGCGTCGGATGCTGCAGCGTCGTCAGACTTGCGGGCACGTTCGTCCATAAACTGGTCGAATTCCGACTTGTCTTTGGCTTCGCGCAGGCGCTCAAGGAAGGCTTCGAAATTGTGCTGCTCTTCTTCAAGGCGGCGCAGCGTGTCTGCTTTGTAGCTGTCGAAGGCCGAATTGCCTGTGGTGCGTGTCGCGCCAAACCCACTGTGACGGCTCATTTTGTGGCTGCAGGATTTAGAAAACATGCGTTTGCTCCAGATCATGTAAAACAGAAGGGCGAGGCCGACGGGCCAGAAGAACACAAAACCCAGAACCATGGCTGTGATCCATGCGCCTTTGCCTTTGCTATCAAGCCAGTCTTCGGTCTTCGTGAACCATCCGCCAGAGGCAGAGGAAGGGGCGGTTTGCGTCAGGGTTGTCATCTGTTGCCTTTCGTTGGTGACGATCAGTGTGAAAGACAATGTAAATCCCTTTCACATCATACAAGATGGGACCGCAACCGGTGTCTGGCAAGGTGTAATGTAAATCTTTTTTACATTGAGTGTTTTTACTTCGTAAAATCAAATACTTGGCAGGATGTTAATTCGCAAATTTCCGCGGCCAAGCTTGAAAAAACATGGTTCGGGGTGCCTGCGGCCGCCCAAATCACATCAAATTCTTGCAATTTAGGGTCCAGAAACGCCCGTATTGGGTTTTTATGCCCAACTGGCGACACGCCACCGATTGCAAACCCCGTCTGCGCACGGATCAACGCGGCATCTGCTTTGCCCAAAGGCTCACATGCCAATGCCGCTGCTTTGGCGGCGTCCACCTGATTGCCACCAGCGGTGATAAACAGAATTGCCTCTCCGCTGGTTTCGCCTGCAAAAATGATGGATTTGGCAATTTGGTCTATCTCGCATCCAATAGCATGCGCTGCGCCAGCTGCGGTGCGGGCTTGTGCCGTTTCTACAATATTCGGGGTCAGCCCTGCGGCTTCTAAAGCGGCGCGGACACGTTTTAGACTTTTGCTCATGAGCGCATCCTGTCGATGCCACAAAACAAGTGCAAGCCCCATTGACGCTGACGTCGCTGCGGCGGAAGTTGCGTCATGACTTTGCTTGATCAAATGACCCGATGCCCCCGCGCCTTTGACCCCGAACTTGGGGCAGGGGCCACAGATCACGTCCAGAACCTTGCCCCACTGGCGCAAAACCTTCTGCATGGCGCGGCGGGCAGCAGCCCTTATTTGGCGGGTCTTATTCAAAAGGAAGCCGATTGGATTGTCGGCGCCATTGATGATCCTGATGCAGCCCTTGCCGCGCAAATGCTGTGTGGCAAGGATGTGGCGCCGGATCAGTTGGGGGCGGCCTTGCGACAAGGCAAGCGCCGGGTGGCTTTGCTGACGGCTTTGGCGGACTTGGGGGGGGCGTGGTCGTTGGGGCAGGTGACACAAGCCCTGACAGATTTTGCGGATGCTGCCACTCAGGCCGCATTGCAAGCCAGCATCGCGGCCCAAGTGAAGCGGGGCAAACTGCCCGGCGTTTCGATGGATGATGTGGAAACCGCAGGCGGTATGGTGGTGCTGGCCATGGGGAAAATGGGTGCCGGGGAATTGAATTATTCATCCGACATCGATTTGATCTGCCTGTTTGATGAAACCCGCTTTGATGTTGCGGATTTTGCGCAGGCCCGCATGGGGTTTGTGAAAGCGACACGCGCGATGTCGGCTTTGCTGAATGATCTGACGGGCGATGGCTATGTGTTTCGCACCGATTTGCGCCTGCGCCCTGATCCGGGGGTGACGCCAGTGTGTATGGCGATGGAAGCGGCCGAGCGTTACTATGAAAGCCTTGGCCGCACCTGGGAACGCGCCGCCTACATCAAAGCACGGCCAGCGGCGGGTGATCTTGCCGCAGGCGACGGCTTTTTGAAAGCACTGCGGCCATTTGTGTGGCGCAAGCATCTGGATTTTGCGGCCATTCAAGACGCCCATGACATGCGGCTTGCGATCCGCGAACACAAAGGGCTGGGTGGCCCCATCACGTTGCCGGGTCACAACATGAAACTGGGGCGTGGCGGTATCCGCGAAATCGAATTTTTCACCCAGACCCGCCAGTTGATTGCAGGGGGGCGCGATGTCGATCTGCGGATGCGTGGCACTTGTGAAGGATTGGCGGGGCTCTCCCAAAAGGGCTGGATTGATGCGGATGTCGCGGACCTGTTGACTGACAATTACGTGGCACACCGGACCGTCGAACACCGTTTGCAAATGGTGCGCGATGCCCAAACACACAGTTTGCCGCAAAGCAGCGATGGCATGGCACGGATCGCCTGTCTGATGGATATGGACGTGCGCGACCTTGAAGCCGATTTGCATCGCAGGCTCAGCGCTGTGCATGACGCCATCGAAGGCTTTTTCGCCCCTTCGGCAACAGATGACGCGCCAGAGCATACATTGGACACGGCGGCCATTGAACGGTGGCACAGCTATCCGTCGCTGCGCAGTGAACGAGCTGCCGCATTGTTCGAGCGGATCAAACCCACGCTGCTGCGCCGACTTGAACAAGCGCCCCGACCGCAAGATGCATTGTTGGCGTTTGACGGGTTTCTGGCGGGGTTGCCTGCGGGTGTGCAGCTGTTTGCGCTGTTTGATGCCAACCCGTCTTTGGTGGACCTTCTGGTCGACATTGTCAGCACATCGCCGGCCTTGGCGGAATATTTGTCGCGCAATGCCGGCGTGTTTGATGCGGTCATTGGGGGCAGTTTCTTTGCGCAGTGGCCCGGCCAAGACGCGTTGCAAGCCGAGCTAACGCAGCTTTTGAACCATGAAGCGGACTATGAGGCAAAACTGGATGCTGTGCGCCGTTGGAACAAGGAGTGGCACTTTCGCATCGGTGTGCACCAGTTGCGTGGATTGGTCAGCGCCTCTGAAGCGGCCGCGCAATATGCCGATCTGGCGCGGGCTGTCATTGTCTGCTTGTGGCCCGAGGTGGGCGCACAGTTTGCAAAGAAACACGGGGCCGCACCGGGGCGCGGAGCTGTGGTGCTTGGCATGGGATCGCTGGGGGCTGGGCGCCTGAATGCGACATCTGATCTGGATATTATCGTGATCTATGATGCGGACGGGGTCGAGGCGTCATCAGGCCCCAAGCCCTTGGCCGCACGACAATATTACGCGCGCCTGACGCAAGCGATGATTACGGCCATGACCGCGCCTATGGCGCAAGGCCGGCTTTATGAAGTGGACATGCGCCTGCGGCCCTCTGGCACCCAAGGGCCGGTGGCCACCAGTTGGGGCAGTTTTCAAAGCTACCAGAAAGAACAGGCATGGGTTTGGGAACATCTTGCCCTGACCCGTGCGGCAGTGGTGGCGGGGGCAGACGCATTGGGGCGCGATGTCGAAGCATTTCGCCACGAAGTGCTTCACATGCCCCGCGACGCGGCCCACATCCTGAACGAGGTTGCGCAAATGCGGGTGCGGATCGCGCAAGCGAAAGAATCCACATCGGTGTGGGACGCCAAAATCGGCCCCGGCCGGTTGCAGGATATCGAACTGTGCGCCCAGGCCTTTTTGCTGATTTCGGGCGGCATTACGCGATCTGTGCGCGATGGTATTGTCGCTGGTGTCGGTGCTGGCCTTCTGAATGACGCGGATGGCGTTGTTTTATCTGACGTTTATGATGTGTGTTGGCGCGTGCAAATGGCGTCCAAGCTACTGACGGGGCGATCATTGGGGCATGACGATGTCAGGTCTGGCGGTCATGACTTTTTGCGACGGACAATGGATGGGATCGGATCCGATGATCTTGAAACACACTATGCTAAAGCGGCGGCAGTCATTGACAGGGTCGTTGCATTGGGAGAGCAGCATGAAAAAAGGGGATGATCTGGACCCGAAGGGTTTGATCTTTGAAGCCTACCGCATTGAAGGCATCCTGAAGTCGGAATGCCGGACGATTTTTCTGGACTGGGCGCTGAGTTTGCCGATGGAAACAGACACGGCACAGACGCTGCGCGCTTTGATCGAAAAATACGCAAAGGATGCGCCACAGCATCCGATGTCCGAGGTGATGCACGAGGGTCTTGTCGGAATGGCTGCTCCGCGCAGGCGCGGTGGATGGCGCAGCAGGGCGCGGGATTGATCCCTGCGCTTTGGCCTTTTCCACGTCATTGGACATAGCGTGCCGGGATGCACCCGCCGCTACATTGCCCATATAGTTTCACAGCATTACAGAAAATTTGACGCAAAGTTGCCCCAATTCCACGTCAAATGTTGTCTCAACCAAAAATGGTAATTGCCGAACAATCGGCGGGAGGACGACATGAAGACAATTAAACTTATGATGGCATTGGTCGTTGGCGGATTGGTTTCTGCTTGTGCAAGCCAGGACACCGCAACACGTAACGCGCGTTTCGTGCCTGAAGCCCCGAAACTGGAAGCGGCAGTTCCTGCAATCACCAAGTCGTCTATCCGCATTGAACGCATCAACGTCGCTGTGCCGCGCACCTTGAAGGTTTCTGAACGCAATCTGTACTACCCAGGCGGTGACATCGTATGGCGCGAAGATCCCATCGGCGACCGCCATGCTCAAGTCAAAGCCATCTTTGAGACAGGTCTCGCTAAGGGTGCTGCACAAATGGATGGTCTGGTGCCGGTTGTGCTGGACGTACAAGTGCAACGCTTTCATGCGCTGACCGAAAAGGCGCGCTATTCAATTGGTGGTGTTCACAACATCATCTTCAAAATGCGCCTGCGTGATGCCGTGACCGGCTTGGCTTTGGGTGAACCCTATGAGGTGACCGCAGATCTGACAGCCTTTGGTGGCCGTCATGCTTTGGCCGCCGAAGCCCGCGGACAAACGCAAAAGGTCCGCATCACAGACCACCTGGCTGAAGTGATCCGGCTGGAATTGACCAACCCCGACGGCTACGAAAACGCCAAACTTGGATTTCTGCAAGCGGTGAACAAGCTTTAAGCTTTCACAATGCAACAATAGACCGTAGGGAAGGGCGCTATGACAGCGCCCTTTTCTGATGACCCGACCCTCGCCCCTTCACGTCCCGTTGTGCGCATGCGCCCAAAGTCCAATGCGCGTGCCATACGCCATGGCTTTCCTTGGGTGTATGCCAATGAATTGGTGACCGACCGCCGCACCAAGGCTTTGGCGCCCGGTGCGTTTGCCGTTCTGGAAGACGAAGCGCGGGTGCCTTTGGGATTGGTTTCGGTCAACGGGGCCTCCAAAATCATCGCGCGTATGATCGACACTGACCCAAACGCTGTTATCGATCAGGCGTGGTTCGAAGCCCGCATTGCGCGTGCATTGGGTTTGCGCGAGAAAATCTATGATGCGCCGTTCTATCGTTTGATCCATGCCGAAGCGGATGGTTTGCCCGGTGTCGTCGTGGACCGTTTCGGCGATGTGTGTGTTATTCAACCCAATGCGGCCTATGCCGATGTGCATATCGAAATGATCCGCGACGCATTGGCGTCCGTCACCGGAGTGTCGTGTATTTTGAAAAACGCCAGCGGGCGCACCCGTGGCTTGGAAGGGTTGGATGATGTGTCCATGACGCTTTTGGGTGACACGCCATCTGCCCCAGTTCCTGTCTTGATGAATGGTGCCACGTATATGGCGGATCTGACAGGCGGGCAGAAAACCGGGCTGTTCTTTGACCAACGCCCCAACCATGCCTTTGCAGCGATGGCATCCAAGGGCGCACGCGTGTTGGATGTGTTTTCCCATGTGGGCGGCTTTTCCTTGGCGGCTTTGGCGGCTGGGGCGACCTCTGCTGTGGCTGTGGACGGCTCTGCGCCCGCGCTTGAACTGGCGCAAGCCGGGGCTGCGGCGTCGGGCTTTGGCGATGCGTTTTCAACCCGTCAGGGCGACGCGTTTGATACATTGGCGGCACTGCGCGAAGAAGGGGTCACATTTGATGTTGTGATCTGTGATCCGCCCGCCTTTGCGCCTTCGCGTCAAGCTTTGGATGCCGGTTTGCGTGCTTATGAGCGTATCGCGCGACTGGCGGCGCAATTGGTGGCAGACAACGGAATTTTGGGGCTGTGTTCGTGTTCTCATGCTGCTGACCTGTCGCAATTCCGCGCGGCTTGCGTGCGTGGGATCGGGCGCGGCGGCAGGCAAGGGGCCATCATCCACACTGGCTTTGCAGGTCCCGACCATCCGATGCTGCCCCAATTGGCCGAAAGCGGATATCTCAAGTCAGTGTTCTTCCGCCTGTGATCGTCTTTCTGGATGCTTGCGTTTTGTTTCCGACGGTGATGCGGGAAATGATCGTGGGCGCTGCAAATTCGGGTGCATTCCAGATCCAGTATTCGCCCCGCGTGCTTGAGGAATGGGCCCGCGCGGCGCGGCGTTTGGGGGACATGGGCGAGATGCAGGCCCGCGCCGAAATTGCGTTGCTGCGCAGCGCGTTTCCCAAGGCAGAAGTGACGCCGAAACAAGGCCTTGATCGACGTTTGTGGCTGCCAGATGACAATGATATTCATGTTCTGGCAGCTGCGATTACTGGGTCTGCCGATGCGATCATGACGTCCAACACCAAGGATTTCCCGAAACACATTCTGGCCGATGAAGGGTTGGACCGCGTGGACCCTGACGGCTTTTTGGTGCGCATCCAACAGACGCATCCCGAAGCCATGGCAGACGTAGGGGCACGTGTGTTGCATCAGGCAAGACAAATGTCCGGCCCCGATTGGTCCATTCGCACCTTGATGAAAAAGGCAAGACTGCCGCGGCTTGGCAAGGCGTTAAGCTGAGCTTTGGTGTGAAGGACACCTAGCAGATGCGACATCGCAATTTCATGTCCGGTATTTGGTGCAAGTAGCATATTTTTTTTTAGAATAATTCTAAATTAGGACTTGGCAAACACCATCAGCGTCATAAATGATGTGCATAGCCAGCTTCGTTGCCAGCCAGTTTATCTGATTTATCATAGACCATGCAGGGACATATCATGACACAGACCGCAAGCGCACTGTCGCAAGATGCCACCGCCGCCATCGTCGAGGCACTGAACCAATCCGTTGCTGAAACCGCCGTGACAACCATGTTGGCGCAGAACTTTCATTGGAATGTGACAGGGATGGGCTTTGGTCCGCTTCACGACTTGTTCCAGAAGATCTACGAAGACCATTTCATCGGTCAGGATGATCTGGCTGAACGGATCAAAGCGTTGGATGGCCATGCGGAAGGCACATTGGCCGGGATGCTGAAACGGTCAAAGGTATCGGAAGATTCAGGCCACGGTACAGACAAAGACATGATCGCAGCACTACTGACTGCGCAAGAAACACTGGCCTCGACCTTGGCGGGGTGTGGTGAAATCGCAGCCGATTACGCCGACACATTGACCGAAGACCTGTGTATCGCGCGTGGTCAAATCCACGAAAAGTTCGCGTGGATTTTGCGGTCGCATCTGCGCTAATTAAAATCGCATTCACGTAACGAGGGGGGCAGGGCACTGCCCTTCTTTTTGCATTTTTTAGCATAAGCTAAATTCCATGCGGAATACTGTCCAAGACGGTGTTGTTGAGCCGTAAGCATGTCAACAAATGCGGCACGGTGGTCGTCCCGTTTCAATCGCTTGAACATGGATTTCTGGGTCTTTGTCATGGAACACCCGATACAATGCCCTTGGCGTTTGTACTTGCAGACATCGATACAGGGATTGGGCGTTTTGGGCATTTGGCCTGGTTCCTTCGGGGTGTTACCGGTGGCTATTTAGTTTACAAAAATAGTCAGTTAATGGTTTAGGCGGCGGAACAACAGGTTTCAAGGCTGGGCAGGCTTGATGATTTACTTTGTGGGCGAAAAGGGGCCTTAAATCACTTTTCCAAAGCCCAGAATAAGCTGTCGCAATCCAACTGCGGCACCCATCAAAATGCACACAAGTGTGACAGGTGCACTGAACGCAAGAACCGACATTGCAGATAATCCCTGACCCACGCTGCACCCAACGGCGACAACGGCACCGATCCCCATAAGGGCCGCGCCCAGAATCTGGCGGCGCAATTCGCGTGGATCGTCACAGGCTTCCCAGCGAAAATGGCCTTTGTAAAGGCTGCCAAGGAAAGCCCCCAGCAATACGCCCACAACAGATCCGGTGCCAAAACTGATAGAATTGCCCGATGACGTCATCGTATATAAAACCGTCTCGCCAATGGGCGCTGAAAATGTGTGGCTGAGGACAGGTGTCGCATCAAAGCCAGTCGCGGCCACCCACTGCGTTCCTGCCCATCCCGACACAATGGCCACGCCTGCCACAGCACCCCACACAATGTAGCTTGGGTCGCGCCGCAAACTACGACTTAACAGGGTAAAGCCCAGAATTGCCGTGCCTATGACGATGCCACTTACTTCGAGGGGCGCACCGGTCCAGTGCGCCAAAACATGTGCAAAGGTTGTTGTGCTGTGTGTTGGATCGCTTGTCAGGTCGGGATTGCCAAACATCCACAAGCGCAGCGCCGACAATGGCCCGCCCAAAGCGATGTAGGCAAAGATGCCCATCACCAGAACAATAAGAAGGGACCGAAGATCGCCGCCGCCGACACGCGCCAAGGCGCCGTAGCCGCAATTGCCTGCCAAGGCCATGCCGTAGCCAAAGACCAGACCGCCAAAAATACTGGCCAAGGGGTTCCAACCGCGCCCAAGATACAGTGTTTGTTGCAGGTCCAGAAAACCGAACAAAGACAAGGCGAATGTGCCAATCACCGACACGCCAATCGCGATGCCCCACATGCGCAGTCGCAAGGGATTTTCGCCGTAATACAGGTCCTCTATCGCACCCAAAGTGCAAAATCGCCCGATCCGTGCAGCCAGCCCCAAAAGAATACCACCAAAGGTGCCGATCAAAGCAACCAGTCCGGCGTCTGATATCATGTCACCCATGAACTTAGTCCGCTGCTATTGGGCGATGGAAATGTTTTGGTTCTTTCAATCGTCGCGGCAGAACAGATCATAAACCACTTCCATGATCTGTGTGGGGCGATCATCTGCCAAACTGTAGTAGATTGCCTTGCCCGCACGCCGCGGCACAACCAGACCTTCTAGACGCAGACGGGACAGCTGCTGGGACACGGCGGCCTGACGTGCAGATAGCAGTCCTTCAAGTTCTGTGACTGACTTTTCGCCGGATGCCAGATGGCACAGGATCATCAAGCGACCCTCATGGCTGATGGCTTTGAGGAAGTTGGCGGCTTGCATGGCGTTGGCCGCCATCTTGTCCATGTCTTCCGTACACATATTGGCGTCAAAAACTGGAAGCCCCATAGGTCTCTCTCTGTTTAGTGGAACGATATCAGCTGGAACGATATCAGCGTCCATATGATTGATCGTGGTCATGTACTGTTCTTACCCTGAGATATCAACATTGGCCTGAGACAGCATCTTGCCAAGCAATCCCCAAAAAAAGTCCTCGCCCGGATAGCCCTCTATGCGTGACATTTCCTGTCCCTCCACGACCAGCACAAATGTGGGTGTGAAGGTCAAAGATCGCGCAAAAGTGATATCATCGGGCCGTTTCGCGCGAATATCCATCCGCCTCAGCGGCGCTGCGGCCCCTTCTTCGGTTTTTGGATAGATCGGCGCAATTTCCGCGTTCCATCTTGCACACCAGATGCACCCCTTTTCCTCGACCATAACCAGCTGGGTGTCAGCCCAAGCTGCTCCAACCGAAGCGGTCAGCAAGGATATGGCAAGGAACAGGCGGCGGAAGAACATGTGAAATTGACCTTTCGATAATAAACTACTTAATATGAATATGTGAATTACACAAGAGGACGGCACACCCATGTTGGATATCACGTTTGCAGGTGCGGCGTTTGCCGGATTGCTGTCCTTTTTGTCGCCCTGCATTCTGCCCATCGTGCCTTTTTACCTCAGTTATCTGGCAGGTGTGGGCATGAACCAGATCAGTGCAGATGCAGAGATCGACAGCAAAACGCGTGGACGGGCCGTGTTGGCAGCTTGCTTTTTCGCGGCTGGCGTCATCACCATCTTCATGGGGCTTGGGGCGGCGGCCACTGTTTTTGGGCAGGTTGTTCGGGACTACTTTGATGTATTGCGCTGGGTTGCGGCGGCGATCATCATCGCAATGGGGCTGCATTTCCTGGGCGTTTTACGGATCGGCATACTGTATCGCCAATTGCGGGCGGATACCGGGGCCACGTCAAGTGTCAGCCTTGCGGGTGCTTATGTGATCGGGCTGGCCTTTGCCTTTGGGTGGACACCCTGTGTGGGGCCGGTGCTGGCGGCAATTTTATTCACGGCCGCGGGGGCTGACACCGCGTCCCATGGGGCATTGCTGTTGTTTGTGTATGGCTTGGGCATGACAGCGCCGTTTGTTCTGGCGGCACTGTTTATCGGGCCTTTCATGCGTTGGATGTCCGGTTTTCGCAGGCATTTAGGACTGATTGAGAAAATCATGGGCGTGTTGCTGATCGTTTTTGGCCTTCTGATCGCCACCAATTCTATGAACATCATCGCGCAATGGATGCTTGAAGTCGGACCGGACATCGGTGTGTTGCGCTAATTTGAAAGGACCAGATATGAAACGGGTTTTGCTGGCATGGGTTGTGGGCATTTTTGCAGCATCGGGGGCGTATGCCGCTGAACTGGGCGATGATGGTTTGCACAAGGCGCCTTGGATGCGGGACACTTTCAAAGATCTGCCCGAGGATCTTGAAGAGGCCACGGCCGAAGGCAAACGCCTGATGGTGATCATTGAACAACGCGGCTGCATCTATTGCCAAAAGATGCATGAGGATGTCTTGCCGCTTGAAAACATCGCGGCCTTTATCGAAGACAATTACTTTGTTGTTCAGATCAACATGTTTGGCGATGTAGAGGTCACAGACTTCGACGGCACAACCTTGCCGGAAAAGGACATGGTGCGGAAATGGGGGGCTTTGTTTACCCCGACGATTCTGTTTTTTCCCGAAAAAGTGGCAGACGGCCAAAGCGCAGCTCAGGTCGCTGTTGCAACGATGCCAGGGGCTTTTGGGCAATACACCACCTTCAATATGCTGAATTGGGTTGTGGAAAAAGGGTATGACGGGGAAGAAAGTTTCCAACGATATCATGCGCGTAAGTTTGCAGAGCAATCCAAATGACAAAATTGGGGACGTGGCAGTTTGCAATCAAATATTATAATTCAACTACATGAATTTGATGTTGCGTCATCACGTTTTCGTGCGCTACGGTATACAAAGCTAAGTGTTTGGGAGGACGCATGAAGAATTCTATTTTTGCAGTTGCGGCCACGATGATCGCCGCGACGGGTTTGCACGCTGAAGAAGTTCTGCCAACCAATGTGGCCTTCAACGACGGCGCCGTTGAGCAGTCATTGTCTGGCGTGACGGGTGATGCCGCAAACGGGCGCATCATTGTCGGCGACAAAAAGCAGGGCAATTGCGTTGCATGCCATCAGGTTTCGGATTTGGCAGATGTGCCGTTTCAGGGCGAAATCGGTCCGGCGCTGGACGGTGCGGGCGAACGCTGGTCAGAGGCGGAATTGCGCGGGATCGTGGCCAACGCCAAGATCATGTTTGAAGACAGCATGATGCCGTCTTTCTACAAAACCGAAGGCTTCATCCGGCCCGGCAACGCATACACAGGAAAAGCGGCGGACGACACGTTTGGCCCACTTCTCAGCGCCCAACAGATCGAAGATGTTGTGGCATACCTTGCCACGCTCAAAGAAGAATAAGTCCCCTGATCGGGACAAAAAGGAGACACGTTTATGGAACTCACAAGACGTAGTGCAATCATTCTGGGCGCAAGTGCGCTGTTTGTGGCGGGGCTGCCAAAACAGGGTGCTGCAGCGGCAACAAGCGATGAATTGATCGCGGCCTTCACGGGTGGTGCAGAGGTTGGCGCAGGCGACATCAAACTGACGGCGCCTGAAATTGCCGAAAACGGCAACACAGTGCCAATCGAGGTATCCTCTGGCACGGCCACTGAAATTCTGGTGCTTGCGATGGGCAACCCAACGCCAAGCGTCGCAACATTCAAATTTGGCACATTGGCGGCCTCTCGTGCCGCGTCCACGCGTATCCGCTTGGCAGGCACACAAGATGTCGTTGCCATCGCAAAGCTGGAAGACGGGTCGTTTGTGAAAGCGTCCAGCACTGTCAAAGTAACAATCGGCGGCTGCGGCGGCTAAAAGCATCTAGGAGAAACAATCATGGCATCTGGTGTAAAACCCCGCGTCAAAGTCCCCAAAAAAGCGGCGGCTGGCGAAACGATCACGATCAAGACTTTGATCAGCCACAAAATGGAATCCGGCCAGCGCAAGGACAAAGAAGGCAACGTGATCCCGCGTTCGATCATCAACCGCTTCACCTGCGATTTCAACGGTGAGAACGTTGTCGATGTAAAGCTTGAGCCTGCGATTTCGACCAACCCGTATTTCGAATTCGAAGCGGTCGTTCCTGAAGCCGGTGAATTTGCGTTCACGTGGTACGACGACGACGGCTCTGTCTACGACACAACCAAAAAAATCGCGATCGAATAAGCGAAACAGTCTTGGGAGGGACATCATGAGAAAATTGACGGGCGCCATTCTGGCGACAGTTCTGACAACGACGGTCGCTTCAGCTGATCCAGTTGATGACAACCTTGTCCTGAACGAAGAAACGCAAATTGTGACGCGCACAGCCGCCCCTGCACATGTGTCCGACGCCTTGGACGAAGTGATGTCTGGCTGGTTGTTTCGCGGCACGGAAACCCGCGCGATGCAAGCAGACGATTTTGACAACCCCGGCATGATCTTTGTGGAACAAGCTATGGACGCATGGGCGGTTGCTGATGGATCCGAAGGCAAATCATGTGCGTCTTGCCACAACGACATCGAAAGCATGGCGGGCATCAAGCCAACCTACCCAAAGTGGGACGAGGCGGCAGGCAAGGTTCAAACGCTGCAAATGCAGATGAACGAATGTCGCACCGAACGCATGGGGGCCGAGCCTTGGAAATATGACAAAAGCGACGCCATCAACATGGAAGCTGCTTTGTCTTCTGTGTCACGCGGCATGCCTGTCAATGTCGCCATCGACGGCCCTGCGCAATCCACGTGGGAGCTGGGCAAAGAAATGTACTATACACGCACAGGTCAGCTTGAGCTGTCTTGCGCCAATTGCCACGAAGACAGCTACGGTATGATGATCCGCGCCGACCACCTCAGCCAGGGGCAGATCAACGGCTTTCCTGTGTACCGGTTGAAAAACACCAAACTGAACGGGGCACATTCCCGCTTCAAAGGGTGTGTGCGCGACACGCGTGCAGAAACCTACAGCCCGGGCAGCAACGAATTCACAGCGCTTGAGCTATATGTCGCGTCACGCGGCAACGGCCTAAGCGTCGAGGGTCCGTCTATCCGTAACTAACCTGAAAACGGCCCCGTCACCGGTTTGGTGCGGGGCCGTTTTTACAAGAAAATAATTCACAAATGCGCATACGTGCGCATGATCTGGAGCCTCCCATGATTTCTCGCCGCGACTTTCTACAGACCAGCATGGCCACAGCCGCCCTTTACGGGGCGTCGGGTTTTGGAAACTGGTCCCGTCTGGCCGCACAGCAAAGCCTGACGCAAGACAAGCTGCTTGAATTCGCCACCTTCGGGAACGTGTCCCTGATCCACATCACAGACATCCACGCCCAGTTGGTGCCGCATTACTTCCGTGAACCTTCTGTCAACATCGGCGTCGGGTCAAACACAGGGGCGGTGCCGCATGTAACGGGTGCTGATTTTCGCAAACTGTACGGGATCGACGACGGCAGCCATTCTGCTTATGCGTTGACTTACAACGATTTTTCTTCACTTGCTAAAGGTTACGGCAACATTGGCGGCATGGACCGCGTGTCGATCGTGATCAATGCGATCCGCGCCGATCGCCCCGATGCATTGCTGCTGGATGGCGGTGACACATGGCACGGCAGCTACACCTGTTACCAAAGTCAGGGTCAGGATATGGTCAACGTCATGAACGCGCTGAAACCGGACGCGATGACGTTCCATTGGGAATTCACGCTGGGGTCGGACCGCGTGGCCGAGATCGTCGAAGGATTGCCCTTTGCAGCCCTTGGTCAAAACATCTTTGACGCCGAATGGGACGAACCTGCAGAGCTGTTTCCACCCTACAAATTCTTTGAACGCGGCGGTGTGAAGATTGCCGTTATCGGTCAAGCGTTCCCTTACATGCCCATCGCCAACCCCGGTTGGATGTTCCCTGAATATTCCTTCGGTATCCGCGACGAGCGAATGCAAGAGATGGTGGACGAGGTGCGCAGCAAAGGCGCAGAGCTGGTTGTGTGCCTCAGCCACAACGGCTTTGACGTGGATAAGAAGATGGCAGGCAAAGTGACCGGCATCGACGTTATCTTGTCGGGCCACACACATGACGCGTTGCCAGAACCCGTTTTGATTGGCGAGACAATCATCGTGGCCTCCGGGTCCACAGGCAAATTCGTCAGCCGTGTGGATCTGGACGTGCGCGATGGCCGCATGATGGGGTTCCGGCACAAACTGATCCCGATTTTGTCGGACGTTATTGCGCCTGACCCGATTGTCACCAAAGTCATCGAAGAACAACGCGCACCACATATCGACAAACTGCGGGAAGTCATCGGCAGAACGGCAGACGATCAGCTTTTGTACCGCCGTGGCAATTTCAACGGGACATGGGACGATTTGATTTGCGATGCTTTGATTTCCGAACGCGAGGCCGACATCGCCCTGTCGCCGGGCGTACGTTGGGGGCCGTCTGTTTTGCCGGGCCAGGACATCACCCGCGAAGACATCTGGAACGTCACATCCATGACCTATGGTCAAGCTTATCGCACTGAAATGACTGGTGAATTCCTGCATGTGGTGTTGGAAGACGTGGCCGACAACCTGTTCAATCCGGACCCCTATTATCAGCAAGGTGGCGATATGGTGCGTGTCGGTGGTCTGGGCTACCGCATCGACATCTCCAAACCCCAAGGGGACCGCATCACCGAAATGACCTTGCTGAAAACCGGCGAAGCCATTGACCCTGCTAAGTCTTATCAAGTGGCCGGCTGGGCGTCGGTCAATGAAGACACTGAAGGGCCGCAAATCTGGGACGTGGTTGAGGCGCACATCGCCAAACAGGGGACAATTTCCCTTGATCCAAACAATAGCGTGAAAGTGGTTGGCGCTTAGGCGCACCACGAAAAGGAGGCATAAGCCATGTCAGAGAATGAAACAGGGAACGATTCATCCGCTCATCCGTCGCGGCGTGCTTTTTTGCGTGGTGCGGCTGCGGCAGGCGCAGGGGCGCTGACGGCCACGGGGGCAAACGCCGCAACGCCGGATCCGCTTATCACCGAAGTACAGCCTTGGGCGCAAGCCTTCGGGGAAGGGGTCGACGAGACGCCTTATGGCATGCCGATCAAGTTTGAAGATGACGTGGTACGCCGCAACGTCGAATGGCTGACAGCCGACACAGTAAGCTCTATCAACTTCACGCCCATCCATGCGCTTGATGGCACGATCACGCCCCAAGGCTGCGCGTTTGAGCGTCACCATTCCGGCGCAATCGAGCTGCGCAAGGAAGACTACCGTTTGATGATCAACGGGCTTGTCGACACGCCGTTGGTCTTTTCCTACGCCGATCTGGAACGTTTTCCCCGCGAAAACCACGTCTATTTCTGCGAATGTGCGGCTAACACAGGCATGGAATGGGCAGGCGCACAGTTGAATGGCGCACAGTTCACCCATGGCATGATCCACAACATGGAATACACAGGTGTGCCTTTGCGCACCTTGTTGGAAGAAGCGGGTCTGGATACGGCAGGCGACCTGAAGGACAAATGGGTCTTTGTTGAGGGGGCGGATGCGTCTTCAAACGGGCGCTCTATTCCGATGGAAAAGGCACTGGACGATGTTCTGGTGGCTTTCAAAGCCAACGGCGAGGCCCTGCGCAAGGAACACGGCTATCCTGTGCGTCTGGTTGTGCCGGGCTGGGAAGGCAACATGTGGGTCAAGTGGATCCGGCGCATCGAGGTCACCGACCAAGCCGTTGAAAGTCGAGAAGAAACCAGCAAATACACCGACGTTCTGGACAACGGTATTGCACGCAAATGGACATGGGCGATGGATGCCAAATCCTTGGTCACCAGCCCAAGTCCACAAGCCCCCATCACCCATGGCAAAGGGCCGTTGGTCATCACGGGCCTTGCGTGGTCGGGCCGCGGCGCGATCACCCGCGTTGATGTGTCCAAAGACGGCGGCATGACATGGGAAACCGCGCGTCTGGCCAAACCGGGCGAGAAAATGGCGCTGACGCGCTTCTATCTGGACACGGACTGGGACAGCTCAGAGATGATGCTGCAAAGCCGTGCAATGGACGACACAGGTTATGTGCAACCGACCAAAGCGCAGTTGCGCGAGGTGCGCGGGCTGAACTCAATCTATCACAACAACTGCATTCAAACGTGGTTGGTGCGCTCAAACGGCGAGGCGGAAAATGTCGAAGTTTCTTAGATCAACAGCTTTGGTCGCGGTGTTCGGGCTGGTTTCAAGTCCCGCGATGGCAGAGAAATTCGGACTTGGACGTGCGGCCCTTCCGGCTGAAATCGCGGCATGGGACGGTGACGTCAGCCCGGATGGCACGGGCCTTCCCGTTGGCTCAGGGGATGCGATTGATGGCGAAGAAATCTTTGCTGATCAATGTGCTGCCTGCCACGGTGATTTCGCCGAAGGCATTGATAACTGGCCAAAACTTGCAGGTGGTGCAGGGACATTGGACCATGAAGATCCTTTGAAAACAGTGGGGTCTTACTGGCCGTACCTCAGCACAACATATGACTACATCAAACGGTCCATGCCCTACGGCAACGCGGGCACATTGTCCGACGATGAGGTCTACGCAATCGTGGCCTATATCCTTTATTCCAACGACCTGATTGACGATGATTTTGTTCTGTCGAACGAGACATTCTTTGATGTGGAGATGCCAAACGCAGATGGTTTCATCCTCGATGATCGGGCAGAGGCGGAATACGCACAATGGACAGGTGCGCCGTGCATGGAAAACTGCAAGGACAGCGCAGTCCAAGTGACGATGCGTGCCATGGTTCTGGATGTGACCCCACAAGAAGAAGGGGAGGCCCCCAAAGCCGAACCCGCGGCTGTGGTGGAAGAAGCGGCAGTTGGAGAACCCGCGCCAGAGGTCGTTGAAGCCGCGTTTGATCCTGATTTGGCGGCCAAAGGCGAAAAGGTCTTCAAAAAGTGCAAATCCTGCCACCAAGTCGGTGAAAAGGCCAAAAACCGGTCTGGTCCTGTGTTGAACGGTGTTGTGGGCGGTGCTGCGGGTGTTGTGGGCGGGTTCAAATACTCCAAGCCTATGAAGGCCGCCGCCGAGGGTGGATTGATCTGGACCGAAACAGAACTGGCTGCATTTCTGGCAAAGCCGAAGGCGTACATGAAAGGCACAAAAATGTCCTTTGCCGGATTGAAAAAGGAAGCGGACCAGCGTGCGGTGATTGAATACCTCAAATCGGTGGGGGAATAACCCTTGTTGGGCCGATTTCGATTATTGCTAACCTGCGCAGCCCTTTTGGCTGCGGGGGCGGCTGTTGCAGAGGACCTTGGCGACCCTGAAAAGGGTGAAAAGATCTTCAAGAAATGTACCGGGTGCCACCAAATTGGCAGCGGCGCCGTCGATAAGATCGGGCCGCACCTGAACGGCATCTTTGGTCGTCAGGCCGCAACCCACGACGGGTATCGCTATTCCAAATCCATGAAACGCGCCGGCGACGACGGGTTGATCTGGACGGCAGGAACGCTGGACGCCTACCTTGAAAACCCTCGTGCCCTTGTGTCCAAAACACGTATGAGCTTTCGGGGTTTGAAAGATGCCGAAGACCGCGCCAACGTGCTGGCCTATCTACGCGGTTTCTCTGACAATCCCGCTGACATTCCCGAAGCTGAACCCACGGCGCTTGCGACGGATCACGACATCGATCCTGCGATCCTCGCCTTGGAGGGCGACCCGGAATACGGCGAATACCTCGCCAGTGAATGCCTGACCTGCCACAGGGCGGACGGCAGCGCGGACGGTATTCCATCCATCACGCTATGGGACACGGAAGACTTCGTGATCGCAATGCACGCCTACAAACGCAAACTGCGTCCTCACCCCGTCATGCAAATGATGGCGGGGCGCTTGAACGACGAAGAAATCGCAGCTTTGGCTGCGTATTTTAAGGACCTCGAATAAGAGGCCACACTCTGGGAGGAGAAAACGATGAAACTGAACAGACGCTTATTTTTAGGAACAGGGGCCGCTGCGGCGGCAACACTGTCCGCGCCAAAGGTTTTTGCCGATGGTCACAGTAAACCACGTGTTGTGGTTGTTGGTGGTGGAGCCGGAGGGGCAACCGCCGCCCGCTACATCGCCAAAGACAGCAAAGGCGCGATTGACGTCACCCTGATCGAACCCACGCGCATGTATTACACATGCTTCTTTTCGAACCTGTATCTTGGTGGCGTGAAAGAGATCGACGATCTGGGCCATTCCTACGGCGGTCTGGCCGCAGGCGGTGTGAATGTTGTGCATGATTGGGCCGTTGCGGTGGACCGCGACGCCAAGACTGTGTCGCTGGCCGGTGGTGGCAGCGTACCATACGACAAGCTGATCCTAAGCCCGGGCATCGACTTTGTTGAGGGCGCCGTGGACGGCTGGGACCTCTCTGCCCAAAACGCGATGCCCCATGCCTATAAGGGGGGATCACAGACCGAATTGCTGAAAGCACAGCTTGCCGCGATGCCCGAAGGTGGGACATTTGCGATGGTCGCCCCACCAAACCCCTATCGTTGCCCCCCCGGACCATATGAGCGTGTTTCCATGGTTGCGCATTACCTTAAGGCCAACAACCCGACGGCGAAGATCATCGTCGCAGACCCCAAGCCAAAATTCTCGAAAATGGCGCTGTTTCAGGAAGGTTGGGGCGAACACTACGATGGTATGATCGACTGGATCGGTGAAGACTTTGGCGGCGGCGAAGTGTCCGTTGATCCAAATGCGATGACCGTCACCATCGACGGCGAAGTCACCAAGGTCGATGTCTGCAACGTCATTCCTGCCATGAAAGCGGGCCGCATTGCAGAGCTGGCCGGTGTGACAGACGGCAATTGGGCGCCTGTGAATGCCGCTGATATGTCCACCAAGGCGGACGCGGATGTCTATGTGTTAAGCGATGCATCAAGCCAGGGCGACATGCCGAAATCGGGCTTCTCAGCCAACTCTCAGGCCAAAGTGTGCGCCAACGCGGTGCGTGGTGCTTTGACTGGCTCCAAGGTCTTTCCGGCCAAGTTCTCGAACACTTGCTGGTCTTTGATCGACACAAATGATGGTGTCAAAGTCGGTGCCACCTATGAGGCCACGGACGAAAAAATCGCCAAAGTCGACGGGTTCATCTCGGCCACAGGCGAAAGTGCCGAATTGCGCAAAGCCACCTATGAGGAATCCGAAGGTTGGTATGCAGGTATCACGGCGGACATGTTCGGCTGATACATCAAGGGGCCTTGATCTAGCGCAGGGCCCTTTGTTCCAATCCGACGCAAACTGCTCAACAGGAGGACAGCAGCATGTTGAAATCAATACTTTTGGGCGGAGTAATATCTGCGGCGTCTGTGACGCTGGCAGCCGCGCAAGACACCTCAACGACCTACATCTACGACGGCTCGTTTGATGACGCGGCGTTCAGCGTCGAAAGCGCCATCATCGGCAAAGGGCTGGTGATTGATTACGTCAGCCACACCGGTGAAATGCTGGAACGGACACGCGCGGACATGGGCAGTGACGTGACACTGTTTGAAGCGGCTGACATTTTCATTTTTTGTTCCGCGGCCCTATCCCGCAAAGTGATGGAAGCCGACCCGATGAACATCGCACACTGTCCTTATGGCATCTTTGTCGCAGAGCGCGACGGCAAGGTGATGATCGGCTATCGCAACTACCCCGAAGGCCCCATGCAAGAGGTGCAGGCGCTGTTGGACGACATTGTAAACGAGGCGATAGACTTCTGATGCACTACCAGACTTTCTTCAAAGACGCGCTTAATGACCTGCGTGACCAAGGCAACTACCGGGTTTTTTGCCGATCTTGAACGCCACCGTGGATCTTTTCCACGGGCGACGGCCCGTGGTGACAAGACCGCAGACGTTACGATCTGGTGTTCGAATGATTACCTTAGCATGGGCCAGCATTCGGATGTTTTGAACGCGATGCACGATGCGTTGGATCGCTGTGGGGCGGGGGCTGGCGGCACGCGCAATATCTCTGGAACCACCCATGACCACGTGTTGTTGGAAGGGGAATTGGCTGATCTGCACGCCAAAGAGGCCGCGCTTTTGTTCACGTCCGGTTACGTGTCGAACTGGGCCGCTTTGGCCACGTTGGCGGGGCGTATCCCTGATTGTGTCGTGCTGTCAGACGCGTTGAACCAAGCGTCGATGATTGAAGGTATCCGCCATTCCGCCGGCGGTGGCGGCGGGCGCTGCGGCTTCCATTCGGCATCTCAAGTCAAGCAGCATTGAGCGTGTAGCGCATCAAGCCAAAGTGGCACAGGTCCGTGCAGAGCTGGACCGCATTGGCATCCCGCATGTGGAAAACCCCAACCATATTATTCCGGTGATGGTTGGCGATCCGGTGAAATGTAAATTCATCTCGGATGTGCTGTTGAAGGACCACGGCGTCTATATTCAACCCATCAACGACCCGACCGTGCCCAAAGGCACCGAACGTCTGCGCATCACGCCGTCCCCTGTGCATTCAGACGCTGATATCGCGCATCTGATCGGGGCGTTGGGTGATCTATGGGAACAATGCCAACTGGCCCGTATCCCGATGGCCGCACAATAATCAGGCCAGTGCCCGAACCGCTTTGATGTGCATCAACGTCCTAAGGCAAACCAGCTATTCAAACTCCATTTGCTCATACACGCGGCCTGCGTTTTTCGTCGCCAGCTCTTCGAACGTGTCGAGATGGGCATAGGGCGATTGATCGACGTAATAGGCTTCGGCAAGGTCTCCGTCCGCATCCAGATGGTCCCCGATTTTGCCGCGCAGATAAACCAGATAGTCATGGGTGTACCGGCGCACCTGATCCATATTGGTGGGATGGCCATGACCGGGAATGACATAAGTCGCTTGCAACGGTTCAAAGGCGTCGTTCCACGTTGTGATCCAGTCGGCGGTCATCGTGTGATCGAAGATCGGCAATAACCGCTCGTGAAAGGCCATGTCTCCGGAAATCACTAGACTTTTTTGGGGCAGCCAGACGACAATATCGCCGGGGCTGTGGGCGGGCCCCAAAAACCGTGCTTCGATGTCGATCCCGCCCAATGTCACGGCGTAGGTGCCGTCAAAGGTGGTGGTGGGCAGCACAACATCTGTTTTGTCGGCTTTTTCTTTGACGCGGTTTTGGACGGCTTGCAGGGACCTGTCCCCGTATTCCTCAAATTCGTGAGCGGCGTCGATATGGGCCACAATGTCAACGCCCAGCGTTGCCCAATACGAATTGCCAAGCATGGCATGGCCTTGACCGTTTTCGTTGAACACCAGTTTGACAGGCTGATCTGTGATGGCTTTGATTTCGGCGTGCAGCGCCTCGGCCAGCGCATAGGATGCACCGCTGTTGATCACAACGACGCCTTCGTTTGTGACGATGAAGCTTAGATTGTTGTTGTGGCCCGCATTTTCATAGGTGGGCGGGGCGGTGGCGCCGATGGCGGAAAAGACGCCGGGGATGACTTCTACAGGTTTGGAATAGAGAACCGACGCCGGATATTGATCGGCAATATCTTCGCTGGCGGAACAGGGCAGGGCGGCAAGGCACAAGACAAAGGCAAGCGGTTTCATCACGTATCCTCCGGGACAAAAACATAGCCAGAGGTGGTTTTGTCGACATAGCCCGTGCCATCACCGGGCAAATGGTATCCGATGATGCGGGTCTTTTCCGCAGCCAGTTGATCCATCAGACGCAAACGGGTTTGTGCGGCACCTTCCTGATCCTGATCCGATCCAGAGTTCCATTCGGGCTTTTCGAACGCAACGTGATGATTGCCGATGCAGTCCCCCAAAATCATCACCGCTTCTGTGCCGTTACGCACTTCGATGGCCATGTGGCCAGGTGTGTGACCAAAAGTGGCACGCGCCGCGACGCCCGGCATGATTTCTTCGCCGTCGTTGAAGAAGGTGATGTTGTCTTCGATCATCTCAAGCCGCCGTTTGGCCCCAACCGCAAAAGACGCGCGGGCGTCTCCAATGCTGTCGACCGTGTTGGGGTCCATCCAGTAATCCCATTCCGCTTTGCCGATCTGATAGGACGCTTGCGTGAACAGCGGATCGTCAAAATCATCCAGCAGTCCCCACAGATGGTCGGGGTGCGCATGGGTGAATACAACGTCGGTGACGTCTTCGGGGGCCACACCCAAAGCGTCCAGCGACTTCAGAAGGACACCGGAATTGGGTGTGAAATCCGGCCCGGAGCCCACATCAAACAACACCGTGCGATCACCGTGGCGCATAAGCGTGACGTTGCAGGGTGGTTCAAGCACGTCGGCCGAAAGGCTGAATTTGTTTAAAATAGGGGCCAGTTTGTCCTTTGGCATAGGGTCAAAAATGAATCCGCCCGGCAAGGTCAACGACCCATCGCTGACAACATCCATCCGGATATCCCCCAAGGTCAATTCTGCATGGGCGAACTTTGGGTGCAATCCAAGCAAGGCCGCGGCGCCTCCGCCTGCAAGAAACGCTCTGCGTGAAGGTTTCACTGGCAAATCCACTTATAAATTCTTTTATAGGAATATGACGGATTGTTTTCCGCATCGCAAGCTTTTGGTTAAAGCGGGACGGGTGCGGGTAGATCGCAACCTGCCGTGGCCACCCTTCAGAATTGTTTCATAAAGCTGCGATCAATGTGGTCTTTGATCCGCCAAACAAGGTGTCCTGCAGCGCTCCAACCTCTTTTTTCGCCAAAGGCGCGTTTGCCGCCAAGCGAGACCAGTTTAAGATAGTCAGATTGTGGGTCATATTTCTGCAGCGCATCCCCAAGCAAAGAATTCCGTAGGTTTTGCAACAACACAGGTGCCTGCCGCACGGCGTAAACACCGGCCTTTGGGCGCGGAGCAAACCCCATATGTGCGCAGTCACCGACGGCAAACACGCCGGGTGCGCTGGTTTCAAGTGTGTCTGATACCTCAATAAACCCAGCGTCCAAGATTAGGCCGGTGTCCGTGATCCAATCATGTGGCGTGGCACCGGCAGCACCAACAACAAAGTTGGCCGTTGTTTCAGTCCCATCTGCAAAAACAACGCGGGCAGCTGTGACTTCGGCAACGTCCACACCCTCGCGCACATCCACTCCGTTTACCTTCAATTCCCGCCGGATGCGGTTTTGCGTTTGCGTGCTGTTTGCGGACAAAATTTTGCTGCGGTCCAAAAGTGTCACTGAAACGGTGTCGTCATGCTGCCGCAACGCCCAAGCCATCGCCATGGCAAGTTCCGCACCTGCGATACCACCACCAATAATGGCCACGTCTTTCGGGCCAGATTGGGTGCGAAACCTATCCCATTGGCGTGAAAAACGATCCAGTGGTTTTGCGGGCACGCCGTATTTTTGAAAACCGGGCAGGGCGTCCATCCGCGACGTGATCCCCACATCGACCGATGCCAGATCGTAGTTCACGTCGGTTCCGTCTTCCAGTTGAACAGTCTTGCGGGTCAGGTTCATTGCCACGGCTCTACCGTCAATCAAAGTTGCCCCGACGCGTCGACATAATGCCGCAAGGTCTATGTCCAGTTCTTGGCGCGTGTAGTGCCCCGCCACATATCCCGGCAACATGCCTGAATAAGGCGCCGTCGTGCCCGGATTGATCACCGTGACGTCAGCGTCTGCCAATGGGGCAGTTTTCAAGGCGTTCAGCACCAAAGCATGCGTATGGCCGCCGCCAATAAGAACGATAGATTTGGCAGCTGACCGGGGCATCATTTTTCCTGAGTTGCTTCCAGCATCACACAACATGACGCCAACGGCGCTTGCAATGGTCATTGTTTAGACAACGACACGGTAAAGCGGCGAACGTCGCGGACCACGCGCACTTTAGCAGTCATTGCAGGTTTTTTGTGCGCCCAAAACTGCCGTCTTGCACAGAATGAACAGGGGCAGTTTGCAGGAATAAGAATGTGGCGGAGAGACAGGGATTCGAACCCTGGGAACCCGTGAAGGCTCAACGGTTTTCGAGACCGCCCCGTTCGACCACTCCGGCACCTCTCCGCGGGGGTCTGGTGCGCGTCACTTAGTGCGCAATGCGTCATCACGCAAGCGTCAATGATATCCATCCTTACGAAAGGGGTTTTTAATTGCACATGTGCTACGAACACCTAAGTTGATGTCCAACCTATCAAAGGATTGAACCCATGCATCACGTCCGCCTTACACTTCACCGACTGTTTGCAGCCCTTGTCGCGTCATTGTGTGTTGCAGTTGCGGCCCAAGCTGCCGACCGCGCCCGATTGCAAGACTTTTTAGAGGTGACGGGGTTTGATGTTGCATTGGAAAGCATCAAGCTTTCGGCGGAAAGTGCGCCGCAAATGCTGGGCGCAGATGCGCAGGATTTCGGGTTTCAATGGACCGCTTTGACGGAACAGGTCTTTGACAAAAAGATCATGCATGGGCTTGCACTGGATATTCTTGGCGAAACGTTAAGCGATGATTTGCTGAACCACGCGGCGGCATTCTATGAAACGGATCTGGGCAAACGACTGGTCGCGGTGGAAAACGCATCACACTTGACGCAAGACGATGGATTGAAATCCGAAAGCGGTGAAGACATCGTGGCAGGCCTTTTGCGTATCGGCAGCCCGCGTTTGGAAATCCTGAAACGTATGAACCAGGCCAGCGACAGCGCAGGCACGGCCGTGCGTGCCATTCAAGAGGTGCAGGTGCGCTTTTTGATGGCGGCGGCGGCGGCGGGTGTGGTGGAATTGCGTATGGACGAAGCGGACCTGCGCGAAGCGTTCCGTGCAGATGAAGGCGAAATGCGCCGCAGCTTGCAAGTGTCTGCCTTGTCTGGTGCGGCCTATACCTATCAGGCGTTTTCAGATGCCGAAGTCGAAGCCTATACGCAAGCGTTGGAACATCCCGATATGCGTAAAGTCTATGATTTGATGAACGCCGTGCAATACGAAATCATGGCCAACCGCTTTGAGGCGCTGGCAGCCCGTATGAAGGGTTTGCAGCCCTCACAGGAGCTGTAAATGATGCGTCGTACGCTTCTGTCTGCCGCTATTTTGGTGTGGTCCGCACCTATGGCCTGGGCCGATGCACAGTTGACTGTGGCCCTCGACCGATTGCGTGTGGCGGACATGATCGGCATCATGCGCATCGAAGGGGCGGATTACGCGCAAGCGCTGAACACCGATTTTCTGGGCGGGCAGGGCGGCGGCCTTTGGGACGGGCAAATCCAGGACATCTACGATGCGGACCGTATGTATGAAACAGTACGCGGTGCGTTTGACGAAATGTCGGACCTGCATCTACAACAGATCAACCTGTTCTTCGGGTCTGAACTGGGATCGGAGATCATTGAACTGGAACTGGCGGCCAGACGCGCCATGATGGATGAAACCATCGAGGACATGGCAAAAGACGCGTATGAACAGGCTTTGGATGAGGATCCTATGCAAGTTAACCCGTTGAAAGACCTTGCCAGTGCCGGCGACATGATTGATCGCAATGTGACGGGTGCGCTGACGGCCAACTATCGCTTTTACCGCGGAATGGTCGACGGGGGGGCATTCGATATGACGGACGACGAAATGCTGGCGGAATCCTGGGCGCAAGAAGCAGATATACGCATTGAAACAGAGCTGTGGTTGATGGGGTATCTGATGCTAAGCTACCGGCCCTTGGACGAGCAGGATTTCCAAACGTATTTGGCGTTCACCCAAACGCCGGCAGGGCGGGCGTTGAATGCTGCGGTCTTTGACGGGTTCAACACGATGTATGCCGATATTTCCTATGCCTTGGGGCGGGCCGTTGCGTTGAACATGCAGGGCGCTGACCTGTAGGGGGATTTATAGGGGCAAAGCGCTTGACTTGGGGGGCGATCCGGTGCATTTGGCGGCTTCCATTGGGGGATACATCCCTCTTATTTATATGAACATCTCTAGCGGGATGCGCAGTCCGAGGCGGGTAAGTGCCCGAAAATGCTGGTGAAACAGCTGCCACAAGACGCGGTAAACACAAGGAAGACCCCATGTTCGCGGTCATGAAAACCGGCGGCAAACAGTACAAAGTTCAATCCGGAGATATTCTTCGCGTTGAAAAATTGGCTGCAAATGCTGGCGAAACAATCCAATTCAACGATGTATTGATGCTGGGCGGTGACAAGGTCACTGTTGGCGCACCTCTCATCGCTGGTGCAGGCGTGCAAGCCGAAGTGGTCGATCAGATCAAAGGCGAAAAGACGATCAATTTCGTCAAACGCCGTCGTAAGCACTCCTCCAAGCGCACCAAAGGCCACCGTCAAAAACTGACGCTTGTGAAAATCACCGAAATTCTCGCCTCTGGCGCAGACAAGTCCGGTGTTGCAGCAGCTGTTGGTGCAGGGTCCGTTGGCTCTGTTGCTTTGGCGGCAATCGACGCAAAATCACCTGCGGCCAACAAAGACCAGGTGAAAAAGCCATCCAAAGCAGCCCCCGCCGAAAAAGCTGAAGAGAAAAAGGCAGCGCCTAAGAAGGCCGCGCCCAAGAAAGCAGCCAAAGGCGCCGGCGACGATCTGTCCACCATTTCTGGTGTCGGTCCGGTCATCGTGAAAAAGCTGCACGCTGAAGGCGTTACAACATTCGCGCAAATCGCTGCGTGGACAGATGCCGACGTTGAAGCGATCGAAGAGAAACTGTCATTCAAAGGCCGCGTTGGCCGTGAAGAGTGGATCAAGCAAGCCAAAGAGCTGGCTCAAGGCTAAGGCCCCAAAATTCAGGAGAATTCCAAATGGCACACAAAAAAGCAGGTGGTTCATCCCGGAACGGTCGCGATTCAGCGGGTCGTCGTCTTGGCGTGAAAAAATATGGCGGCGAAGCTGTCATCCCAGGCAACATCATCGTCCGTCAACGCGGCACGAAGTTTTGGCCGGGCCAAGGCGTAGGCATGGGCAAGGATCACACGATCTTTGCAACAGTGGACGGCAACGTGACGTTCCACTCCGGCCTGAAAAACCGCAAATTCATCTCCGTGACACCGGTGGCCGAGGCCGCTGAATAAGCCGTACCCGGATTGAAAAGCATCAAAGGGATCGGCGGAAACGCCGGTCCCTTTTTCGTTTCATCCCTTTGTTGAATTTAGGATCTTTTCGTTGTGCAACACACCCTGACATCAGAACGCCTGATCTTGCGCCCGTTTGTGCCGCAGGATGCTGATGCTATCGTTGCAGCCCTCAATGATGCCGAAACCTGTCGCGGGCTGACAGTGGTGCCATATCCTTATACGAAACAGGATGCGGACCAGTTCATTTCAGAGGGTACGGCGCAGGCGTCTGCCGTGTGTTTGAAAGCCGGCCAGTTGATTGGTTGCATTGGGCTGGGTGCGCAATTGGGGTATTGGTTTGCAAAACCGCATTGGGGCAAAGGTTACGCCACTGAAGCCGCGCTTGCCGTTCTGGCAGATCATTTCGCCCACAGCGATACAGATGTGATGTCTGGCTATGTCGATGACAACTTCGCGTCGGCTGCGGTCTTGCGAAAATTGGGTTTTGTGGTTGTTGGCAACACAATGTTGCACATCCGCTCGCGTGGCATCGCGGTCCCGGCAAAGTCTGTATGCCTGACGCGAACACATTGGGAGGCACTGTCATGAGCGTGGCCATCGCATCCTTCGCCATTTTCGCGGCCAGCCAAGTGGGCACGCCCGGGCCTGCCAACATGGCGCTTCTGGCCACAGGGGCGCGGTATGGGTTTTACCGCGCGTTGCCTTTCATGCTGGGTGTCGCCTTTGGCAAACAGCTGATCATCTGGCCCATAGGGTTCGGTCTGATGGAATTGGCCGACCGTGCGCCGTTTGTTTTCACGGCCCTCAAATATGTGTCTGCCGCGTATATTATCCGGCTGGCGTGGAAAGTTGCAAATATGCGGTTGAACACGGCACAGGGACCGGGCAAGCCACCCGGTTTTGCCGCAGGGCTGATCGTGCATCCGCTTAATCCAAAGGCCTGGGCGATGATTGTGGGTGGCTTTACAGCATTTGTTGAGCCGGGCACGTCGGCCCTTTACGCGACTGCAACGATTGGGGCTGTATTGCTGGCGTGCCAGCTTTTGATGCATCCGTTCTGGACGCTTGGCGGGCATGTGATCGCGCACACCCTCGCAGGAACGCGCAGTGAACCCTATCTTATGTACACCCTTGCGGGCCTGACGGTCGCATCGGTGCTTTTCGTGCTGTTCGTAGGAGGAACATGACGATGGACGTTAATGAATTGGCGATGCAGCCGACGATAGAAACAGAACGCTTTGATCTGCGGCCTTTGCGGGTGTCGGACAAGGGGCTCATCGAGATGTACAGCAGCGACAAGCGTGTGGCGCATATGACAACCTCGATCCCGCATCCGTTGCCCCCCGGCACCACAGACGCCTTTGTGGCGCGGGCCATGAAAGACGACCGCGCCGAAGACATCTGGGTTATGGATGGCACCAAAGCGGATGGGGCCGAAGTGATGGGCGTGATTTCCTTGCAGCGTATGGATCGCAACCAGTCCGAAGTCGGCTATTGGGTGGCGCCGGCCTTTTGGAACACGGGGCTTGCGCGCGACGCAGTCGAGGCCTTGGTCAAAGCCAACCCGATGGGGCACGCCACAATGTTTGCATCCGTCTTCCAAGACAACGCAGCCTCCGCGCGCGTTTTGATCCATTGCGGCTTTGAATACCTCGGAGACGCCGAAAGTTTCTGCGTGGCGCGCGACTCGACTGTGCCCACATGGACCTACACCCATAAACTATAGATTGAGCCTGTGCGCGACACAGGTTAGGACGCATCCATGAAATTTCTTGATCTGTGCAAAGTATACATCCGCTCCGGTGCCGGAGGTGGCGGTTGCGTCAGCTTCCGGCGTGAAAAATACATCGAATACGGTGGCCCTGACGGTGGCGACGGTGGGACAGGCGGCTCGGTCTGGGCCGAAGCTGTGGATGGTCTGAACACGCTGATCGATTTCCGCTATCAACAGCACTTTTTCGCCAAGAACGGCATCCCCGGTATGGGACGCCAGCGCACCGGCGCTGATGGTGACGATATTATCCTGCGTCTGCCTGTGGGGACTGAGATTCTGGACGAAGATCAGGAAACCGTGATTGCTGATCTGACGGAACTTGGGCAACGTGTTCAATTGGCCAAGGGCGGCAATGGTGGGTTCGGCAACTTGCACTTTAAATCCGCCACCAACCAAGCGCCGCGTCGGGCAAATCCGGGCCAGGACGGGGTGGAACGTACGTTATGGTTGCGCCTGAAGCTGATTGCGGATGTGGGCTTGTTGGGACTACCCAATGCCGGCAAATCGACCTTTTTGGCAGCAACATCCAATGCACGCCCGAAGATTGCGGATTATCCGTTCACCACGTTGCACCCCAATCTTGGGGTCGTCGGCGTCGACAACACCGAATTTGTGGTTGCCGATATTCCGGGCCTGATCGAAGGCGCGTCCGAGGGGCGCGGGCTTGGGGATTTGTTCTTGGGGCACGTGGAACGCTGTGCTGTGCTGTTGCATCTGATTGACGGCACATCTGAATCCATCGGGCAGGACTATTCCACGATCATCAACGAACTTGAAGCCTATGGCGGCGAACTGGCTGACAAGCCACGCATCACGGTGCTTAACAAGATCGACGCATTGGACGATGACGAACGCGCCGAGGCCAAAGCCATTCTGGAAGCGGCCTCCGGTGGTCCTGTGATGATGATGTCCGGGGTCGCGCGGGAAGGGGTGACCGACGTGTTACGTGCCCTGCGCGGTGAAATTGACGACGATCGCTTGCGGCATCGTCCCGCGGAGGAGGCAGAGCCTTGGCGTCCGTAACATCCGCCAAACGGCTGGTTGTCAAAATTGGATCGGCCCTGCTGGTCGATAAAACCACCGGCGATTTGCGCCATGACTGGTTGCAGGGCTTGGCGCAGGACGTGGCGTGGTTAAGCGAAAATGGCACGCAGGTTGTGCTGGTGTCCTCGGGGTCTATCGCTTTGGGGCGCGGGGTTTTGGGATTGCCAAAGACTGACCTGCCGCTGGAACAATCACAAGCGGCAGCAGCGGTGGGCCAAATCCGGTTGGCACGCGCATATGAAGAAGCACTGGCACCTTACGGTATCACCGCAGCTCAGGTGCTGATGACGCTCGAAGACACCAGCGACAGACGCCGATACTTGAATTCGCGCGCCACATTCGAACAGTTGATTGGCTTTGGTGCAGTACCCATCGTGAACGAAAACGACACTGTGGCAACCGACGAAATCCGCTTTGGCGACAACGATCGTTTGGCGGCACAAATCGCCGCAACAATAGGGGCAGACCAACTTGTACTGTTGTCGGATGTGGACGGGTTCTATTCGGCGAACCCCGCCGATGACCCGACCGCTGTGCGCTACGATACAATTGACCATATCACACCCGAAATCGAGGCCATGGCGGGGGATGCCGGATCCGGGCTGTCTAAGGGTGGTATGAAAACCAAAGTTATGGCAGCCAAAACGGCAACGGCAGCGGGCTGCGCGATGGTGATTTGCGAAGGCTCTGCGCGGCGTCCGTTGACTGCGCTGGAAAATGGGGCGAACTGCACGTGGTTCACTGCGACACTGGACCCGCAAACGGCACGCAAACGCTGGATTGGCGCGATGAAGCCCAAGGGCAGCGTCATCTTGGACGCCGGTGCAGTAACGGCCCTGAAACGCGGCAACAGTCTTCTGCCCGCCGGCGTGCAAGGCAGTACAGGACGTTTCAAACGCGGTGACGCCGTGGCCATCCACGACGCGAACGGGCATCAGCTTGGCCTGGGATTGACCCGCTACACAGCTGAAGAAACCAATGTTATACAGGGCCATAAAAGCGCCGAAATCGAAACTCTGCTCGGCTATCCGGGACGGGCAGCACTCATTCATCGTGACGATATGGCACTGTGATCCCATCTTCATCTCGCCAAATAAACCTCCGCCGGAGGCTCCCCATGCCGGCAACAGGACCCAACACATGACCGACACTCAAGATATCAAAATCCTTATGGCGCAACTTGGCGCAGATGCGAAAGCGGCGGCTGGCGCATTGGCATCAGCCAGCGCGGAACGCAAACATGCTGCATTGATTTCGGCCGCAGACAACGTGTGGAATGCGCGGGCCTATATCATTACCGAAAACGCCAAAGACCTTGCATATGGTAAGGAAAAGGGGCTGTCGGATGCGATGATGGACCGGTTGATGCTGGACGAGGACCGCATTCAATCCATCGTCGACGGGCTGCGCAACATTGCCGAACAGGCCGATCCGGTGGGCGAGGTTATTGCCGAATGGACACAACCCACGGGGCTGAACATCAAGCGGGTCCGCACACCTTTGGGCGTGATTGGCGTGATCTATGAAAGCCGTCCCAATGTGACAGCGGATGCTGGCGCGCTGTGTCTTAAAGCCGGAAATGCGGTGATTTTGCGCGGCGGATCAGAAGGCTTCAATTCCTCACGCGCCATTCATGCGTGTCTGGTTCAGGGGTTGAAGGACGCGAACCTGCCCGAAGCGTCAATCCAGCTTGTGCCCACACGTGACCGCGCAGCCGTGCAAGAAATGCTGACCATGACCAACACCATCGACGTGATTGTGCCCCGTGGTGGAAAGGGATTGGTGGGACTGGTGCAAAAAGAAGCCCGCGTGCCGGTTTTTGCCCATCTGGAGGGCATTGTGCATATCTACGTGGATCAACACGCCGATCCCGCAAAAGTACTGAACGTGGTGTTAAACGCCAAAACGCGGCGTACAGGTATTTGCGGTGCTGCGGAATGTTTGTTGATCCATGAGGCTGTGGCCGACACAATCGGGCAGGGTATCGTGAAAGCGTTGGTCGATGCAGGTGTAGAAGTGCGCGCGGGCGCCAATCTGGCCAAGATCGCGGGAACTGTGCCCGCCGATGAAACGGACTGGGGCACAGAGTATCTGGATATGATAATCGCTGCGAAAACCGTAGGCAGCGTCGATGAAGCGATTGCCCACATCCGCCAGTATGGATCAAACCACACCGATTGCGTTCTTACCGAAGACCAAAACGTTGCGGACAGGTTTATGCAGCGTCTCGACAGCGCGATTTTGATGCACAATGCGTCGACCCAATTTGCTGATGGTGGCGAATTCGGTATGGGGGCCGAGATCGGTATCGCAACAGGTAAGATGCACGCGCGCGGCCCAGTGGGGGCAGCCCAATTGACCAGCTTCAAATATCTGGTGGTCGGAGATGGTACCACACGGGCGTGATGGCGTAAGCGTCAGAAGCTGATCTTGATGTCCTGATCGCCGATTGATGTGACCGGTGTGCGGTTTTCGTCCTGCGCCACCGCAGGAAGCAATGCGAACTGTACATGCGCAGGGGCCAAACTGTCTTCTGCGTCAGCGCCGTCCAGAAGACGCCACAGGGCCGTATCGATGTTCAGCTTGTCGGCTTTGCCGTGGATCATCCATTTGCCGTCGGTGCATGTGACTTCCAAACGTCCGCCGTAAGGCATGGCTGTCTCAGCGCATTGAATGGCCAGAAATGCCAAACGCACCATGCTGCGCGGTTGCGCATCCAATGGCCCCCAGGCCACTTTCATACGACTGCTGCGCATCACGTCATTCAAGACAGAAACGATTTCAGAGCGCCCTATTTCCTGATCGCTGGAGGCGCCATAAGCCACACGGAAAAACCGGATGCGTGCGCTGGCGTTGTCGACGCTTTCCGAGATCAAATCCAGCTCGGGGCCTTCATTGGCAGCAGCCCCTGTCATGCCCAACAATTCCAACCCATTGTTGATTGCCCCGATTGGCGATATGAGATCATGGCAAATGCGGCTGCCGATCAATGCGGCAAGGTTGACTGTGCTATGCCCCATTGGATGTTCCAATGCGAAACTGTGGGAGGCGATAAAGGGATATGGAAGATCTAAATGCCATTTTGGCTCCCGGTATGTTGGTCAGGCACCCTGATCATAGTGATTGGGGCACCGGGCAGGTTCAAAGCAACATCTCGGGTCGTGTGACTGTGAATTTTCGCCATCAAGGCAAAATCACAATCGACAGTTCCAGAGTGCCGCTGGTTCCCGTATTTGATGGATCAACATAGTTTCCGAAAGATTAACGGGACGTGTGATCTACAAGTTTATCCTAATTAATTCAGGTTGTGAACTATCTCTTATTCTACTTATACGCGAAATTCACAAATGCATACCCCTAAGTTTCGCACAGCGTTTGCTAAAACCCCCAACGACCTGCGCTTGGCGCAGAGATTGCGGTATGACGTGTTCGTGGCAGAGCTGGGCGGCACGGGCCCAATGGTCGATCATGACAACAAACTGGAAAAAGACGGCTTTGATCCGGTATCAGACCATCTTTTGCTGTTTGACGATGCTTTGGGGGGGGCCGTCGTGGGGGTGTACCGCTTGATGTCACGTGATCAAGCCCGCAGCGCCGGACAGTTTTATTCGCAGGCCGAATACGATCTTGCCCCGCTGTTGCGATCAGATCAGAAGGTGCTTGAACTGGGCCGATCCTGCTTGCACCCGGACCACCGCGGTGGTGCCGCGATGATCCACCTGTGGGGCGCACTGGCGGACTACATTGCACGTCATAGCATTGACATTCTGTTTGGTGTGGCCAGTTTCCATGGCATTGATGTCACCCGTCTTGCGGCGCCTTTGTCTTTGCTGCACCACCGCCATTTGGCACCACAAAAGCTGCGTGTGCGGGCGCAGGCAGACGCCTTTCAAACGATGAATCTGATCTCTGAACCTGCGTTGGACAGACGTGCGGCTATGGTTGATATGCCTGCGTTGATCAAAGCCTATTTGCGTTTGGGTGGCGTCGTCGGGGAAGGCGCGTATATTGACCGGCAGTTTAACACCACGGATGTTTTTATGATGATGGACACACGTAAAATCAATGCAAAGCACGCGCGTTTATATGCGCGCACAGATGTCAAAGGACCCGCATCATGACCGTCAGCTGGAGCGACGGGCAAGAGCCCGAGCCAAAGACCTTTGGCATGGCCGACAAGCTGCGTGTGGTGCGGCGCGGTATCCTCATTATTGCGGTGATTCTTGTGTCGTTGTTGGCCCTGATTGTCTTGCGCTTGCCGGAACGCGCGTTTTATGGCCGTCGTCGCCCGTTGACCCCTTACATTGTGCAGTTTGTGTGCCGCACGTCATTGTTTGTCCTTGGTATCAAAATCACGCAACACGGGCAGCCCATGACGCAGGCAGGGGCGGTGGTGTCAAACCACACCAGTTGGTTGGACATTCTGGTGCTAAACGCCGAACAACAGGTGTTTTTTGTCTCCAAGGACGAAGTCGCCAACTGGCCGGGCATCGGTGTTCTGGCGCGTGTTACGGGCACAATGTTTGTTGTGCGCGACCGTGCGCATGCGGACAAGCAAACCGCGATGTTGACGCGACGGCTGAAGGCAGGGCACCGCATGCTGTTTTTCCCTGAAGGCACCAGCACGGACGGGCTGCGGGTGTTGCCGTTCAAACCGACGTTGTTCGAGGCTTTTCTGGCACCTGGCCTGCCGGACGAGACCTATATCCAATGCATTTCGGCAGTGTTTCATGCGCCGCCGGGTGAAGATCCGCGGTTCTATGGCTGGTGGGGTGATATGTCGTTTGGCACGCATCTGTTGATGACTTTGGCGCAAAAGCAGCAAGGTTCGGTGGAAATTACCTATCACCCGCCCACCAAGGTTTGGGATCATGGGGGGCGCAAAGCGCTGGCTGCGTTCTGCGAAGCTGAAGTGCGATCGGTGCACCACCGCAAACACCGCGCGATCGAAGATCAGGCCGCAGTGATGTCGAAGTGAACACGCGGCAGGGCGGTGCCAACAGCGGCGCCCGCCATTTCGATACTGCCTTCACCTGTGAGCGCTACGGTTTGACGGCGGATGAAAAAATCGATCGTTGATCCGAAGGTCAACGAACACCCCCCCGCAGAACGGTCAGTAAATTCCACCAGACCACCGCGCACTGTCATTGTGGCATGCACCCGTGAAATCCACGGCTCTGCGATAACAATGGTGCATTCAGGGGATCGTCCGATTTTGATCTCTTCGCCTTCGCGCAGGGTGTGCGTTTTGCCATCAAACCGCAATGTCACAACGGCACCTGTTTCTGTGGCGCGGCGTTTCAGGTTCAGCATCTCGGGTTGTGCGACAAGGCGGGTCATGCCGTCTTCATCTGGGGCCAGCAGGGCGTAAATCTCTGTTGGCACTTCGGTGCCTTTCAACGTCATTTCCCCCATGGGGCGCAGCTCAGAGGCCTGACTGGGTGCGATCTTGTCGACAAATGTGCCGCTTAACAAAACTTCGTTGTCTTTGGACCGGCCAGACAAGCGGGCGGCCACATTGACAGCCCCCCCAAACAATTCGGTGCCACGCCACAAAACGGTGCCGTAATGCAAGCCACCATGGACAGACACAGAGCCCGCGGTGCCATAGTCCAGAATTTCTTTGGCCGCGATCAACGCACGATCCGCGTTTTCAAACAGGCACAGCACATCATCGCCTTTGGTGCGGACAAATTCGCCGCCACGGCGGTTGGCGATTTCCAGCATGCCCTCGACACAATCGTGGACCATCTGGCTGGCGCGTTCATCACCATGTTGTTCATAAAGCGGGGTGCTGCCTGACACGTCACACAGCAAAATTGCGCGATCCACACTCATTGCTCAAGCAATCCTTCACAGTTGTGGCGCAAAATACGCGCCCTAAAGTCATTAAAACCAATGCATCAACTATACGCGTCATGCAGGTTTTCGCCAAGATACAAGACTGGGACAAACAAGGGTTGCGACACAGGGTTTTCCATACCTTTTGACGCCTAAGGTGTGTTTGACCATGTACAGATGCTGATCCATGATGGGGAAAATTCGTATTTTCGGCCTGCGCCACAACCATAGCGCGTTGTTTTGGATGGCGATTCGCATAGGATCCGGTGTGTGGTGCTTTAAATCCCGCAATAACGCCTTGCCGTGCAGGCAAATCCCGCTTATACGCGCGGCACTTAAACCCGCAGTCGGGGTTATCGGGCCTTGGGACAGACATCCCCCAACGTCCACCGGTTGATGCAATCGCATCTTCCCCCGACGAGGCGAAAACCGGAAAGGTAAAGACAACATGGCTCTTCCTGAGTTCACCATGCGCCAATTGCTTGAAGCAGGCGTACACTTTGGTCACCAAACACAACGCTGGAACCCGCGTATGGGCACGTATATTTACGGCGCACGCAACGGCATCCACATCATGGACCTGACACAAACAGTGCCCATGCTGGACCAAGCGCTGGAAGTGATCCGCAACACAGTCGCCAAAGGTGGCAGCGTGTTGTTTGTTGGCACAAAACGTCAAGCGGCACAGCCTATCGCTGATGCAGCTGAAAAATGCGCACAGTACTACATGAACCACCGCTGGTTGGGCGGCACATTGACCAACTGGCAAACCGTGTCCAAATCCATCCAGCGTCTGAAAAACATCGACGAGCAATCCGAGATGGGCTTTGAGGGCTTCACCAAAAAAGAACGTCTGGGCATGGAACGTGACCAGGGCAAATTGCAGGCGTCTTTGGGCGGCATTCGCGAAATGGGCGGTCGTCCTGACCTGATCTTCGTGATCGACGTGAAAAAAGAGGCATTGGCCATCGCGGAAGCCAACAAACTGGGTATTCCGGTTGTGGCTGTTGTCGACACCAATTGCTCTCCTGATGGCATCGACTACATCATTCCAGGCAACGATGACGCGGCACGCGCCATCGCTTTGTACACAGACCTTGCAGCACGTGCGGCACTTGACGGCATGTCCGCTCAATTGGGTGCAGCTGGCGTTGATCTGGGCGCAATGGAAGAAGCACCTGTCGAAGAAGCCGTAGCTGAAGAAGCTGCAGCGGAAGCGCCTGCGGAAAGCTAAGCTTTCATACAGTTGATACATGAGACGGGCAGGGGTCCGTCTCAGACCCAAACTCTTATCTAGGAGAACATTGATGGCTATTACAGCAGCAATGGTAAAAGAACTGCGCGACAGCACTGGCGCAGGCATGATGGACGCGAAAAAAGCGTTGACCGAGAACGATGGCGACATGGAAGCGGCGGTTGATTGGCTGCGCACCAAAGGTTTGGCCAAAGCGGCCAAAAAATCTGGTCGTACAGCAGCTGAAGGTCTTGTGGCCGTTAAAGTTGAAGGCGGCAAAGGCGTTGCGGTTGAAGTGAACTCTGAAACCGACTTCGTTGGCAAAAACGCTGACTTCCAGAAGATGGTTGCAGGCATCGCAGACGTTGCGATCAACACATCCGACATCGACGCGCTGAAAGCGGCTGACATGGATGGCAAATCCGTTGAGCAGACCGTGACAGACGCTGTCGCAGTTATCGGCGAAAACATGTCCGTGCGTCGCATGGCCGTGCAAGAAGGCAGCACCGTGGTGTCTTACGTGCACAACGCGGCGGCACCCGGCATGGGCAAAATCGGCGTTCTGGTTGCCATGGACGGCGGCGACGAAGCGTTTGGCAAACAGGTCGCGATGCACATTGCAGCTACAAACCCTCTTGGCATGACCGAGGAGG
Source organism: Ascidiaceihabitans sp. (assembly GCF_039986515.1). Classification (NCBI taxonomy): domain Bacteria; kingdom Pseudomonadati; phylum Pseudomonadota; class Alphaproteobacteria; order Rhodobacterales; family Paracoccaceae; genus Ascidiaceihabitans; species Ascidiaceihabitans sp. The sequence continues at coordinate 475,749 of NZ_JBDWQO010000007.1, forward strand.
ACGTTTCCTCTGACATCGTCGCTCGCGAAAAGGCCGTGTTTGTTGGTCAAGCGACTGAAGAAGGCAAATCTGAAGCTGGCATTGAAAGCTGGTCGAACAAGCAGGTGGCAAAGTTTATCAAAGAGAATACTTTGGCGAACCAGAAGTTTGTAATCAATCCAAAGCAGACCGTGTTCGGTGCTGCCAAAGAGGTTGGAGCAACCATCACGGGTTACGTGCGTCTCGAAGTGGGCGAAGGCATCGAAGTTGTCAAAGAAGACTTCGCGGCTGAAGTTGCGAAAGCTGCTCAAGGGTGAGCTTCACCTGATAACGTATTGAAAAGGCGTCTCAATCACTGAGGCGCCTTTTTTCTTTTGTGCAGGCAGATTATGAAAACCAACCGTGATAATCTTGTTGGCAGTCTTTGGATGATCGCTGCGATGGCAGGTTTCGCCGTCGAGGACAGCTTAGTAAAAGCGGCCACGAAAACTTTGCCAGTGGCGCAGGTTTTGGTCCTTTTCGGGTTGGGCGGGGCGCTGGTGTTTGCGTTGAATGCCTTTCGCCTTAAAGATCCGTTGTTTTCCAAAGCTGTGATATCGCCGCCCATGTTGGTGCGGGTGTGCTTTGAAATCACCGGTCGATTGTTTTACGTGCTTGCCTTGGCCTATGCGTCCCTGTCTTCCGCAACAGTCATTTTACAAGCGACGCCATTGGTCGTCATTGCCTTTGCGGCTTTGTTTATGGGCGAAACGGTAGGATGGCGGCGGTGGACTGCTATTTTTATGGGGCTGTTGGGGGTGTTGGTGATCTTGAACCCCAGCGCTGACAGTTTCACATGGGCCTCCCTTTTGGCGGTGGTCGGCCTTTTGGGGTTTGCGGGGCGCGATCTGGCGTCACGGGCAGCCCCTGCGTCCCTAAGCACGTCGGTGTTGGGGGTATACGGGTTCATGGCTGTTGCCGTGGCAGGGGGGCTTTATTTCCTGTGGGAAGGGCGCGGTGCAGTGGCGCTTTCCTCCGTGGTTGCATGGACCATGACGGGCGCTGTCGGGGCTGGTGTTCTGGCATATGCGTGCCTGATGAAAGCCATGCGCACAGGTGAAGTTGCGGCTGTCACACCGTTTCGCTACACGCGGTTGTTGTTCGGGATCGCCGCCGCAGTGTTCTGGTTTGGCGAAACGATTACGGCCAACATGGTTGTTGGATCAGGTCTGATTGTGTTGTCCGGGCTTTTCATTTTGATGCGCGGCGCCAGTAAAAAGGCGGCGTAGTCATCGGGCGGCCAACGGCTGCGCGAACCGCGACACACAAAGGAAAAACGGCGGGGTCGCACTCACACAACCCCACCGTCCTTGCCCCGTTTTTGCACGTCCAAAGCCACGGGGATGAGACGCGGGACATGTGCAATAAATCGACCCAGATGCATACGTTACGCACATCTGGGCCGGGGTCCGGGATTTACCGGGCGAGGTAGATTAACTTGTAATTGCAAGCGTCTTCCCCAACGTCCCTCAGGCCAAAGCCTCCACTCAAGGAACGCTTTCAGAATGGTACTTAACCGTGATTAAGGAAAGTCAGGGAATCCTTACCAACTTATAGGTGTAGGATCTGATGACGTTAGGTCTGTGGGACTATGCAGGTTCATGTGTTGCGCCTATCCTACGTGCAAAGCGGAGGAGACAACGATGAAAGATGAAGCCCCACAAACAGGTTTGGGAACAGGGTTCAACATCCCAGACCCTATGGAAATTCAGTCCCTTAAAGGACATGTGTCTGATGCCGAATGGCAGGCGCGGGTTGAATTGGCAGCCACCTACCGCCTTTGCGCCATGCATGGTTGGACCGATCTGGTGTTCACGCATATTTCTGCAAGATTACCAGACGAGGACGGCGAAGAGCGGTTTTTGATCAACCCTTACGGGGTGATGTTTGACGAAATGACCGCGTCTTGTCTGGTGAAGATCGACACTGAAGGCACCATTTGTCAGGACACGCCGTACTTCATCAATCCGGCAGGATTTACCATCCATTCCGCCATTCACATGGCACGCGAAGACGCAGGGTGTGTGATCCATGTGCACACGCCTTATGGAGTGGCCGTGTCGGTGCAAAAAGACGGGCTGCGTCGGTACACCCAGTTTTCCATGATTGTGAACAATGACTTGGCTTATCATGACTATGAAGGCATTGCGCTGGATTTATCCGAACGGGACCGCATCGTGCAGGATATGGGCGACAAGAACCTGCTGATGTTGCGCAACCACGGCACCCTGACGGTCGGGCCAAACTGTGCGATTGCATTCTTGCGCATGTATTTCCTTGAAAACGCCTGCAAAACGCAAATTTTTGCGCAAAGCGTGGGATCCGAAGACAAGCTGATCGAAGAACCGCCAGCCATGGCTGACACCGTGGGCGGGCAGGCGGCTGCGGCCTTTACGCCGGGTTCTGGTGACAATCTTGTCTGGCCTGGTCTGATGCGCAAATTGAAACGGACCAATCCCGGTCATGATCATTAGCGGGCAACAGCCCCGATCGAAAACATGCCTTTTTACAGTGGGCGACCGCGAGGCGCTGGAAGCCAACCTGCAAGCCAAATACGGCAAGACCAAAGAGGAAGTGGACAGCTTCCTTGCGTCCCACTAAGACGCCGCACGCGACCATCGAAAAGGGCTGCCCTCGGGCGGCTCTTTTTGCGTTTATTGAGGGGACGTCTTCGCCTTGAGTCCTGACTCTAAACTTCTGCTTCCAGAATAAACATCTGGTTGGCAAACGCGGCTTTCAACACAGCCTGTGCCGTCGTCTCAACCGCCAGGTTTTCCCGTGCTAACCGCAGATGTTTTTCCACGGTCGCCGAGGTCAGCCCCATCAAAAGTGCGATATCTTGCATTGTTTTGCCGTCACCAACCCATTCAAGGGCTTCGCGTTGGCGCTTTGTCAGGTTCCGGTTGGGGCCGGAATAGGGCAGCGTCAGAATTTTCAAATGCGCAATATTGTTCATCAGGTGGATATCACGGCCGTGATTTTTCCATACGGCGTCAATGTCTTGCTGTGACAGACCGCGTCGCGCGGTCAAAGCGATTGCACCTTTTGATCGGGCCGAGATGGATTTGAAGCTGATAGTGTAGCCCGCCGTAACCCCCATCGACAGGTTGAAATCCAACACACGCGTTTCGGCAGGTGTCAGGTCTTTCAGGCGATTTTCTGCAGCCAGAATGCCCCAGCTGCTGGCACCTTCATGGGTCAACGCCCAATTGACCATTGGCGCATTGGCATAATGCTGTTCGCCCAAAAACGTGTCGGTGTAGTCTTTGTCGTGGTTGGTGAGGATTATAAAATCCTCGGGGTCGCCAAGGGATGTACCAGAGCGGTACCGCGTGAACCCGTAGATCAGCCGATCGAACCCGTAGTCGGCCATGCGTTCGGTGTGGGCTGTCCATAGCTCTTGCATGCTTTGGCAATTGGACAGGAAATGCAGGTAGCTTCGCATGTCGGCGCTGGTCATGATGTGGCCTGCAAATGGGTGTGCATGGCTGTTATGGCCAGGGGGTATCCATTCGCGCCAAAGCCGCAGATCACCCCAAGGGATGCTTTGGCAATATAGCTCGTGTGCCGGAACTCTTCGCGGGCGTGCACATTGCTCAGATGCAATTCGATGCACGGCAATTCCACGCTGGCGATGGCGTCCATCAACGCAATCGATGTGTGTGTGTAGGCCCCCGCGTTCAAAATCAAACCGCCAAACACCCCTTTGGCGGCATGGATTTCGTCGACCAATGCGCCTTCGTGGTTGGATTGCATGAAGCCTAGGTCAAGGTTCAGTGCTTTTGCATGTGCCCGGCACGTGGCCTCGATGTCGGCCAGTGTCGTGCTGCCGTAGACCTCTGGCTGGCGTGTGCCCAACAGGTTCAGGTTTGGTCCGTTCAGGATCAAGAGTGCGGTCATAACGATGTGTTCCGGCATGAGTGCGTCCCATCTGTGTTAGCTGGGACAGGGGGCGTATGTCTAGTGTATGCGTTGTGTCTGCAAACGCATTACGCCCCAAACACCGCCAGTCCTAGCCAATCTGCCACCAATGCGGGTGTGTCGGATCCTTCGATTTCAATGGTCAACGCATTTTCGCGCAACAGGTCTGTGGCGTTGCGTTGTGTGACCGAGGTCAGAACAAAGCGCCCCCGCAAGCGGCTGCCTGCTGTCACTGGTTTCAGAAAACGCAGTTTGTTGAAACCGTAGTTGATGCCCATCACCTGTCCTTCGGCCATGTCAAAGCAATCGTAGGCAAACCGCGACGCAAGGCTTAGGGTCAAAAACCCATGTGCGATGGTGCCCCCGAACGGGGTTTCGGCTTTGGCGCGTTCTGGGTCGATATGTATCCATTGGTCGTCATGTGTGGTTTTGGCAAAATCGTCGATCATGGCCTGATCAACGGTGATCCAGTTAGAGACGCCGACTTCTGTGCCGATTTGCGCCTCCATTGCTGCTTTTGCGGTTTCAATATGTGTCATGATCATTCTCCCTTTGGGTCGGCACCGACGCGGACCATGCGTTTTCCTTTGTTGTCGCCTGCCAAAAGCCCGATCAGCGCCTTAGGTGCGTTTTCAAGACCCTCAACGATATCTTCGGTGACTTTGATCTGGCCGTTTGCCACCCAGGTTTGCAGCGCGCGGATGGCTTTGTTGTCGTCTTTGGCAAAGTCCATCACGATGAAGCCTTCCATGCGCAGACGTTTGACCACCAAGGCGCCGGGCAGGTTGCGTGGCCCGGTGGGGTTGGCGCTGTCGTATTGGCTGATGGCACCGCAGCAGGCAATGCGGCCCCGTTCGTTCATCAGTGCCACGGTCGTTTCCAACACAGGTCCGCCGACGTTGTCGAAATAAACATCGATCCCGCCCGGGCAGGCGGCGCGCAGGGCTTTGAACAATCCCTTTTCGCGGTAGTCCACACAGGCGTCGAACCCAAGTTCATCAACCACCCATTTGCATTTCTCGGGTCCGCCTGCGATGCCAACCACATGACAGCCAAGGGCTTTGGCGATTTGCCCGACGTAGCCTCCGACCGATCCGGCAGCCGCAGACACAACAACCGTTTCGCCCGCCATAGGGTTTCCGACGCTGACCAGCCCGTGAAATGCTGTTTTGCCTGCGATGCCATAGACCGAAATAAGGTTGGACAACGTGTCGACCTTTGGCAACTTCTGCACAGCGCGAGCGGGGCGCGTGACATAATCAGCCCACACGCTTTCGGCAGCCACAATGTCCCCGACAGCGATTTTCGGGCTGTTGGATACCATGACTTCGCAAATTGAATAGGTGGCCATAACGTCGCCCGCTTTCACAGCGTCGCGGTATGTGGCGCCTTGCATCCATGACCGGTTGGCCGCGTCAATGGACATCAGGATCGTGCGAAGCAACACTTCGCCTTCGCCCGCCACAGGCATTTCGGCATCCTGAAGCGTGAAATGGTCTTCGGTCAATGTGCCTTGCGGCAGCTGTGAAACAATAATTTGACGGTTGGTCATGTTGGGATTTCCTTGTTAGGTTTCTTGGAAAAAGGAGTGTTGAGATGACGCAGGAATACAGGCAGCCAGTGTATCAACCGCCCAAAGGGTCGGCTGACATCATGTTGATCCGGCACGGCGAAAGCATGCCCGCTGTGGCTGGTGTGGATTTTCCGATGAAAGACGGACATGGCAACCCGGCGCTGCACCCCCAAGGGGAACGACAAGCCGTTGCGGTTGGGGAAAGGCTGAAAAACGACACGTTTTCTTGTGTTTACGTGACCAAGCTGCAGCGGACGCATCAAACCGCAGCGCCGCTGCTGGGGCATCTGGGGATGCAATCTGTCGAAGATCCCGACCTGCATGAAGTGCATTTGGGCGACTGGGATGGGGGACTGTACCGCATCAAAGCCGCGCAGGGTGATCCTGCTTTTGATCGCATGCGCGAAACGGGCGAATGGGGCGAAATTCCCGGGGCGGAAACCACGGCGCAGTTCCATGGACGGGTCAAACGCGGATTGGCCCGTGTTGCAGCGGCCCATGCGGACGAACGTGTGGCGGTCTTTGTGCATGGCGGCGTGATCGCGGCGGCGATGTCCATCGCCACAGGGTGTGGCCCGTTTACGTTCGGGGGCGCGGCAAACGGGTCGATCAGCCGGTTGGTCATTACCGGCGATCAGATGGCTGTGCGTGGGTTCAACGACATCAGCCATCTGGAAGGGTTGTAGCGGTTTCAAAGGGTCAGCGCGACTTTACCCAAGACTTTTCGATCCGATATATATTCCAATGCTTTACCGGCATCTTCTAAAGTGAATGTCTGGGTCACACGGGGTTTGATTTGCCCCTTGCTGTACATCGAAAACAGCTCGTTCATGTTTTCCATATGGCCTTTGGGATCCACCATTGTGGACGCCCCCCAGAAGACACCAACGATCTGGCAGGATTTCAGCAACGTCAGGTTTAAGGGGATGCTTGGAATGCCTGCGGGGAAGCCGACCACAAGGAAACGGCCTGCCCATGCCATGGCGCGGACAACAGGTTCCGCGTAATCGCCGCCAACCGCATCATAGGCCACATCCACACCTTTGCCGCCGGTCAAGGATTTGATCTGGTTTGAAAACTCCTTTTGGGCTGCGCGGTCCATGTCGCGGGGATAAATCAAGGTCTCGTCCGCGCCCAGTTCCTTGCAAAACGCCGCTTTGTCTTCGGAGGACACGGCGGCGATGACACGTGCACCGGCGGCTTTGCCCAGTTCGATCGCGGCGGCGCCGACACCGCCAGCGGCGCCAAGGATCAACAAGGTTTCGCCTTCCTTGATCGCAGCACGGTCTTTCAATGCGTGGTGCGACGTGCCGTAGGTCAGCACAAGGCAGGCTGCATCTTCAAACGGCATACCGTCCGGAATCGGCAAACACCGTGCTTCGGCGACACACAAATGCGTGGCAAACCCGCCAAAGCCGGTCATGGCGATCACCTTGTCACCTTCTTTCAGGCCTTTGACACCTTCGCCAACTGCATCAACAACACCTGCCACTTCGCCACCCGGTGCAAAGGGACGTGGCGGTTTCATCTGGTAGAGATCGCGAATGATCAAAGTGTCTGGAAAGTTCACGCCAGCCGCCTTGACTGCGATGCGGACCTCGCCTTTGGCGGGGCTGGGGTCTGGCAGTTCTGTCAGCTCAAGTGTTTCGGGCCCTCCGGCAGCAGTGCTCAACATGGCTTTCATTGTAATCTCTCCCCTAAAAGTTTTGACGTAACGGCATAGCTGCCAGACATCTTGTCAGGGGTAAGTTTGGCTGCAACACTTGGACCAGTAAATGCGAAATACGATTTTGCAGGGTGGAACGTAACGGCATAACCCGCAGCGTCACCTGTCTGGGAGGACAAACATGACCGATACAGATTTGGGTGCTTTCCGCACTGAAACCCGCGCGTGGTTGGAGGCGAATTGCCCCACTGAAATGCGCGATGGTATCCGCGACGAGGAAACGATTTGCTGGGGTGGGCGCAATTGGCAGTTCACGTCAGACGCGCAAAAGACGTGGCTTGAGGTTATGGCGGCCAAGGGCTGGACCGTGCCCACATGGCCCGTGGAATACGGTGGCGCCGGATTGGACCGTGCCCACGATAAGGTTTTGCAAGAAGAACTGGATGCCATCGGGGCGCGCTGGCCGTTGCAAAGCTTTGGCATTTGGATGCTTGGGCCTGCCTTGCTGGCCTTCGGGTCGCATGAGCAAAAACTGCAATATCTGCCGCCAATTGCACGCGGCGAGGTGCGCTGGTGTCAAGGCTATTCAGAACCGGGAGCAGGTTCGGATTTGGCAAGTGTTCAGACCAAAGCAGCCAGTGATGGCGACCATTATGTTGTGAATGGACAAAAGGTCTGGACATCCTATGCGGACAAAGCCGACTGTATTTTTGCGCTTGTGCGCACCGATCCGGACGCGAAAAAGCATCTTGGAATTTCCTTCCTTTTGATCGACATGGACACAGCCGGAGTGTCGACGAAACCCATTCGCTTGATCTCTGGATCGTCTCCGTTCTGTGAAACATTCTTTGATGATGTGCGGGTGCCCAAATCCAATGTGGTGGGCACTGAACATCGTGGCTGGGACGTGGCAAAGCACTTGTTGACCCACGAACGCGAGATGATTTCTGGTGGTGGTGCGGGTCTGCTTGGGACACGGTCTTTGGGGGCCGTTTTGGCTGAACACGACGGTGGCATGGATGCAATCACGCGCGCCGAAGCCCTGCAATGTGAAGTCGACCAGCTGGCCATTGGCCTAACATTGGAACGCTACAAGGATCAGGCCGAAACAGGCGGTGGTGTTGGCGATGCCTCGGCCATGCTCAAATATGAAGGCACGGAATTGAACAAACGCCGCCACGAACTGTTGATGTCTGCCGGTGGTGCAGATGCGCTGGAATGGGAAGGCACCCACGCAGGGCTGGCTGCCGACTGGTTGCGCACAAAGGCCAATTCCATCGAAGGCGGCACATCAGAAGTGATGTTGTCGATCATTTCACGCCGCATTCTTGGGCTTCCGGGGTAAGAACACATGACCACTTTGATGATGTCAGAAGACGAAACCATGTTGCAGGACGCCGCCCGCGGCTTCCTTGATGGCGCGGCCCCGGTGTCGCATTTGCGCGCGTTGCGCGATGCCGGCGAAACCCATGATGCAAATCTATGGGGCGAAATGGCGGCAATGGGCTGGACAGGCGTGCTGGTGCCCGAGGACGCAGGCGGCTCTGATATGGGGCATGCGGCGGCTGGTATTTTGGCGCAGGAAATGGGCAAGACGCTTGTCACATCGCCTTTTCTATCAACCGCAGTGATTGCGGCCACAGCCTTGCGGCAAGTGGCAACGGACCGCTCAAAGGCAGCTTTGGGGCAGATCGCTGAAGGTAAGGTTATTTATGCTTTGGCTATTGACGAAGGGCACAAACACGATCCCGACGCGACCGCGTTGCAAGCTGTGGCTGATGGAAATGGCTTTAAATTGACCGGTTCGAAAGGTTTTGTGGTCGATGGCGCCAACGCAGATCGTGTTTTGGTTTTGGCGCGCGCCGAGGCAGGGTTGACCCTGTTTGATTTACCCGCTGACCGTGACGGTATCACACGCACGGCCAACGCAATGATCGATGCACGCGATGCGGCTGCTGTTGATTTTGCTGATGTTGAGGCGACGGGCGATGATGTTGTCGGCACAGTGGGGGATGCGATGACAGTGTTGCAGCCCGCACTCAATGCGGGACAGGCAGCCCTTGCCGCAGAAATGGCGGGGCTTGCCGCGGGTGCTTTTGGCATGACGGTGGGATATCTGAAGGAACGCAAACAGTTCGGCATCGAAATCGGGCGCTTTCAAGCACTGCAACATCGCGCCGCACATTTGTGGTGCGAAACCGAGGTAACAGCGTCGGCTGTGCGCAACGCAGGTCGCGTGCTGGACGAGGACATCGACAATGCCACCATGGCGGTTTCTCTTGCCAAGGCGCGTGCCACAGACACGGCCAAACTGGCAGTGATAGAAGGGGTGCAGATGCACGGTGGCATCGGGATGACGGATGCTTTTGACATGGGCTTTTATATGAAGCGGGCCCGCGTCGCTGCGGAATGGCTTGGCGATTACGGTTATCATGCGGAACGCGTGGCTGCGGCCCGCGGGTTTTAAGGAACTTGAACTATGACACCTAACGATCTGTTTTCATTGAATGGTAAGGTGGCCCTGGTCACTGGCGGTGCCACAGGTATCGGGCGCATGGCAGCCACGGGTTTGGCGCAAGCGGGCGCACATGTGTTTATAGCGTCGCGCAAAGCGGACGCCTGCGAAGCCGTCGCGCAAGAAATCAACGACAGCGGTGTGCCGGGCCAAGTCACAGGCTTTGGCGGGGATGTGGGCAGCGCGGACGGTGTCGCGGCGATGGTTGAAGAGATCACCAAACGCACCGACACGCTCAACATCCTGATGAACAACGCGGGCATCACTTGGGGGGCGCCGCTTGGCCAGTTCCCGTTTGAGGCTTGGGCCAAAGTGCAGGGCGTCAACAACGCAGGCCTGTTCCATCTTACGCAATCTTTGCTGCCGATCCTGATCAAATCCGCCAGACCCGATGATCCGGCGCGTGTGGTCAATGTGGGCTCGGTCATGGGGGACGCGCCTTTGGGGGATGGGGCCTATAGCTATGCGGCGTCCAAGGCGGCCGTACACCAGATCACCCGGATCATGGCCAAGGAACTTGCAGGCCATCATGTCACAGTGAACGCGCTTGCGCCGGGCCCATTTGTCAGCCGTATGACGGCCTTTGCGACAGCAGATGAAAGTATGCGCGAAAAGGTCGGCCAAGATGTGCCTTTGGGACGCGTGGGACGGGACGAAGACATTGCAGGATGCATGCAGTTTTTGTGCGGCAAAGGGGGCAGCTTCTTGACGGGGGCCATCTTGCCCGTCTCAGGCGGTATACAAGTGATGAGCGGCCCAAATCTGTTCGGTTCAGCCTTGGAGGGCTAAAGAATGATACGTTTCGACGATCAAGTGGCGATTGTGACAGGTGCGGGTGTTGGCCTTGGGCGCAGCCACGCACTTGGGCTTGCGGCGCGGGGGGCCAAGGTCGTGGTCAACGATCTGGGCGTTTCGACCGACGGAAAAGGCAAATCCTCGGATGCCGCACGGGGTGTCGTGGCCGAGATTGAGGCCATGGGCGGCGAGGCGTTTGTGCATGGCGCCGATGTCACGGACCAAGGTCAGGTCAATGATATGATCGGCCAAACGATGAAGCGATGGGGGCGGATCGATATTCTGGTCAACAACGCCGGCATCCTTTTGGACAAAACATTCGCCAAGATGAGCATGGGGGACTTTCGCAAAGTTGTAGATGTGCATCTGATGGGCAGCGCCAATTGCTGCCATGCGGTTTGGCCCATTATGCGAGAACAAAAATATGGTCGGATTGTGCTGACCTCCTCCGCGTCAGGGCTTTACGGCAATTTCGGACAATCCAACTACGGTGCTGCCAAGGCAGCCATGGCGGGGTTGATGAATGTGCTGCACCATGAAGGTGGGCGTGATGACATCCGGGTCAACACGCTGGCACCGACAGCTGCGACGCGTATGACGGAACAATTGCTGCCGCCAGAGGCGCTGGAAGTGCTGCAACCGGAAACGATCACGCCAGGCTTGCTCTACCTTGTGAGCCAAGACGCGCCATCCAAGACCATCCTCAGCGCCGGTGCAGGGGTGTTTGCCCAGACCCGCATCTATGAAACCCAAGGGCAACTGATCGAAGGCGACATCACGCCTGAAGCCGTCGCAGCCCAATGGAGCAAGATCACCGATCCAACAGATCAGGAAGAACTGCAAGACGCGTTTTCCCAAACCCGCAAATACGCCAAACGCGCCGCAGAGGCCAAAGGCATCAAACTCGACTGGTAATCCCAGATCTATCTTCATTTCGCCCGATAAACCTCGGGGGTCTGGGGGCAGCGCCCCCGGTCCAAACCAAACCATAAGGAACCAAACCTATGCGTGACGCAGTTATCGTATCCACCGCCCGTACCCCCATCGGCAAAGCCTACCGGGGCGCTTTCAACGCCACCACGCCGCAACAGCTTGCAGCGCATGCGATTGAACACGCCGTGGCGCGTGCTGGCATCGACGGGTCCGAAATCAGCGATTGCGTCATGGGCGCGGCATTGCAACAGGGCCATTCCGGCGGCAACATCGCGCGTCAGGCCGCCATTCGCGCAGGCCTGCCCGTCACTGTGGCTGGCATGTCTCTGGACCGTCAATGCGCCTCTGGCATGATGGCGATTGCAACAGCGGCCAAGCAGGTTATCACCGATGGTATGGATGTCGTGATTGGCGGCGGTGTGGAAAGCATTTCTATGGTGCAAACCCCTGAAATGCGCGTGGGCGCGGACAAGTGGCTGAAAGCGAACAAGCCGGAAATCTACATGACGATGCTGGAAACCGCTGAAAACGTGGCAGAACGCTACAACGTCAGCCGCGAAGCACAAGACGAATACGCCGCTGAATCCCAAGAACGCACACATCAGGCGCAACAAGCAGGCCGCTTGGACGATGAAATCGTCGCCATGACCACAACCATGATGGTGCAAAACCGTGAAACCAAAGAAATCACATCACACGAAGTCACTCTGGACAAAGATGAAGGCAACCGTCCGGGCACATCCGCCGAAAGCCTTGCAGGGCTAAAGCCTGTCTTCAAAGACGGCATGAACTTGGCCGAAGGCAAATTCATCACAGCGGGCAATGCGTCGCAACTGTCTGACGGCGCCTCTGCCGCTGTGGTCATGGAAGCCTCTGTTGCCGAGAAAAAGGGCCTGCAACCTTTGGGCCGTTATGTGGGCGTGATGGCCGCAGGCTGTGAGCCGGACGAGATGGGCATTGGCCCGATCTATGCCGTGCCAAAACTGCTTGAAGCGCATGGGCTGAAAATGGACGACATCGGCCTTTGGGAACTGAATGAGGCTTTCGCCAGCCAAGTCATCGCGTCCCGTGACGTTTTGGGCATCCCAAACGAGATCCTGAACGTGAACGGCGGCGCCATTTCCATCGGCCACCCTTACGGCATGTCGGGCGCGCGTATGGTCGGCCACGCGTTGATCGAAGGCAAACGTCGCGGCGCGAAATACGTGGTCTGCACCATGTGCATCGGCGGCGGCATGGGGGGCGCGGGTCTCTTCGAAGTCCTGTAAGCCGTTGTTTACCAACAAGAGAGGCGGGTTTGCTGCCCGCCTCAATCTTTCCTCCTTTGATAAGGTGCTAAACCATATGCCCAGAGACGATTCACACCTTCCAAAAGCCCTACAAGGGCTGCGCGTGCCTTTGGTGGCCTCGCCGTTGTTTATTATCTCTGTTCCAGAACTGGTGATTGCGCAGTGCAAAGCGGGCATCGTTGGGTCTTTTCCAGCTTTGAATGCGCGGGAAGGCGAGGGTGAGCATCCGCTGCTCGACACGTGGCTGACGCAGATCAAAGAGGAATTGGACCGTCACAATCAGGCCAATCCGGATACACCTGCAGCGCCATATGCGGTGAACCAGATTGTGCACCGGTCAAACGGGCGGCTTGATCGTGATCTGGAGATTTGTGTGAAACACGAAGTGCCGATCTGGATCACGTCGCTGGGCGCGCGGGTCGAGGTCAACGAGGCGGCGCATTCCTGTGGCGGCATCGTTCTGCACGACATTATCAACAACCGTTTTGCCAAGAAGGCCATTGAAAAAGGGGCTGATGGGTTGGTTGCTGTGGCCGCGGGCGCTGGTGGTCATGCAGGTGAGCAATCGCCGTTCGCTTTGATCCGTGAGATCCGGGAGTGGTTCGAAGGGCCATTGTTGCTGTCCGGTGCAATTGCGACGGGTGAAAGCCTATTGGCCGCGCGCGCGATGGGGGCCGATTTGGGCTATACTGGCACGCCGTTTATCGCAACGGATGAAGCCAACGCCCAACAAGAATACAAACAGATGATCGTGGATTCCGGTGCAGAGGATATTGTGTATTCCTCTTTGTTTACAGGGGTTTGGGGTAATTACTTGCGCGGTTCTGTTGAGGCGGCAGGCATGGACCCCGACAATCTGCCACAGGCTGACAGTTCTTCTATGAACTTCTCGGAAGGCTCGTCAAAACCCAAAGCGTGGAAAACCATTTGGGGGTCCGGTCAGGGTATCGGCGCAGTGAAATCCATCGGTCCAGCTGGCGCGATTGTCGACAGGATGGCAGCAGAATATGCAGCGGCGGGCGCGAAATTGGCAAAGGAATTTTCCTGATGGCTGAGCTGGTCGTAGTGCGCCACGGGCAGGCGGCGTTCGGACAGGAAAACTACGATCAACTTTCAGATGTGGGCTTTGAACAGGCGCGGCTGGCGGGGGATATTTTACGCCAGACGGGCTGGGTGCCGGATCGTTTGGTGTCTGGCACGCTTGAACGGCAACGCGATACTTTGAGCGCGATGAAGTTTGATGGCAGCGCTGAGGAACATGCCGGTTTTAACGAATATGATTTTGTCGATTTGCTGCGCGCCAAGTACCATGGCAATGTGCCGGAACTGGTCAAAGGCGATCGCAAGGTCCATTTTCGCACGCTGCGCGAGACTGTTTTTGAATGGCAGGACGATCAATTGGACGATCCCTATGAAACATGGGGTCAGTTCGAGACCCGCGTGGCCGAGGCGCTGAAATTTGCGACAGACACGGACGCACGGCGCGTTTTGGTGGTGTCTTCGGGCGGTGTGATTGGCCAGTTGGTGGCCAGCACGATGCAAGCACCAAAACGGATGATGATGGAGGTGAATTTGCAGATCAAAAACGCATCCATCACGCGGTTTGTGTTTTCCAAAGGGCGCGTGTTTGTGACTGGCATGAACGCGACGCCGCATCTGGATCACCCCGACACTCAACATTTAATGACTTATAGCTGAGAGGCCGACATGGCGGACACGCAAACACTCGATCTGGACGCGGTTGGCGCATATCTAAAGAACCATCTGGACGGATTTGAAGGCCCGATCGAGGCCGAAAAATTCGCAGGTGGGCAATCCAACCCGACGTTTTTGTTGAAAACACCGGCCCGCAATTTCGTTTTGCGCCGCAAGCCGCCCGGAAAGCTGTTGAAATCAGCCCACGCCGTTGATCGCGAGTTTCGTGTGCAAAAGGCGTTGTGGGACACGGATGTGCCTGTATCGAAAATGCATGTGCTGTGTGAAGACGATGCGGTGATTGGGTCATCGTTTTACATCATGGATCAGGTGGTTGGTCGTAATTTCAATGAACCCACGCTGAACGGGCGAACGGTTGAAGAACGCACCGCGATCATTGGCGATATGAACCGTGTGTTGGCGGCACTGCATGATGTGGACATCGAAGCCGTCGGGCTTGGTGATTATGGCCCTCCCGGCAACTATTTCGAACGCCAGATCGGGCGCTGGACCAAACAATACAAAGCTTCTGAAACGGGTGATGTGCCAGCCATGGATCGATTAATGGATGCTTTGGCGGATCGCATGCCCACCGATGACGGGCAGCGCACGTTGGTACATGGGGACTACCGGATCGACAATATGATCTTCGAGGCCGACGGCACCAATTGTTTGGCTGTTCTGGATTGGGAGCTAAGCACGACAGGCCATCCCTATGCGGATCTGGCGTCGGTGATCATGCAATGGCAATTGCCTGCAGGCAAAGAAGGTCGCGGGCTGGCTGGTGTGGACCGCGCAGCATTGGGGCTGCCGACGGATCAAGAGTTTATCGACCAATACTGCATGCGTCGTGGCATTGATGGTATTGATAACTTTGGGTTTTATGTCGGTTTTTGCTTTTTCCGTATGGCCGCAATCATTCAGGGGGTGTTGAAACGCGCTTTGGATGGCAATGCGTCCAATCCTGAACGTGCGATGAAGGTGGGGGCCTTTGTTCCTGTGTTTGCACAGAACGGATTGAAGGCCCTGGATTTGTAACACCCTGACTTGCCTGCCTTTGTTTTCGGCAAAAGTCCAAGAATTGAGCATATCGCCTTTTTTGAATTTTGAGGGCCAGGGCACACACGCGCCTTGGCCCTTTTGCGTGTTCTTGTGCGCCCAAATGCCCTTGCGTCACTTTCAGTCGGTTTGATGACTGTAGAACGTGATATGAAAATCCGTCTGTCGGGGTGTTTTGCACTTGCAGAAAGTATTGAGTAGTTTGCATCTGTAAGAATTTCGAAAACTATACAATAATTTCAATATCATAAAGCATGACGTTCACGTAAATTGGTGCATGTGCAGCAATTTTTGGGTTAAAAAACAAGACAAATAGTCTCGTTTTTCTTAATCAATACCGCTTTAGTTTGGCAAAAGGGCGGTTTTTCAAAAGCTTGACTTATATCCTACGTGTGCGACGCTTCCTGCATACCGACACTAACGAAATACACGAGATGTATGTCGGATATTGTTCTAGGGAGGAACTTCTATGCGTAAATCCATTAAACTTGGTGTATCCGCGGCGCTGGCGCTGTCTGTCAGCTCTGTGGCGGTCATGGCCGACATCAAAGTCGCGTTTATTGACCCATTGTCAGGCCCTTTTGCCAGCACAGGCACAAACGGGCTGCACCAATTTGAATTCGCGGCGGACTACTTGATCAACCAAAACGGTGGTGTTCTGGGTGGCCAAAATATCGAAATCGTCGCCTTTGACAACAAGATCAGCCCGAAAGAGTCGCTGATCCAGTTGCAGGTCGCAATCGACCAAGGCATTCGCTTTATCGCGCAGGGCAACTCTTCGGGTGTTGCGAACGCAATCACGGAAGCCGTTGAAAAGCATAACAAACGCAACCCAGACGACCGCGTGTTGTTCCTCAACTACGCGGCTGTTGATCCGGCTTTGACAAACGACAAGTGCAACTTCTGGCACTTCCGTTTTGACGCCAACGCCGACATCAAGATGGACGCGTTGACGGATTCAATTGCCGCTGATGAAGGCATCAAAAAGGTCTACATCATCGGTCAGGACTATTCGTTCGGCAAAGCGGTATCTGCTGCGGCCAATCGTTTCCTTGGCGAAAAGCGTCCCGATATCGAAATCGTCGGTGACGAATTGCACCCGATCGGCAAAGTGAAAGACTTTACCCCGTATTCACGTAAAATCGTCGCGTCCGGCGCACAAGCGGTCATCACAGGTAACTGGGGTGCGGATATGTTGGGCCTTGGGAAGTCCATCGTTGAAAACGGTTATGACGGCCCGATCTACACGTACTATGCTGCGGGTTCCGGTATCACGGCGGCCTTTGGTGAAACAGGCGAAGGCGTGATCCGTCTGGTGTCTGAGGGTCAGATCAACCCGCCCGTGTCTGATGCGGCAGCTGACTACTACAATGCGTTCAAAGCGAAGTATCCTGACGGCAACGTGGACCAATCCCGCATCACCAACACCATTGGCATGCTGGCCGCGGCGATCGATGCGGCGGGCACGGCTGATGATGTTGTGAAAATTGCCTACGAGCTGGAAGGCATGACCTACGATTCACTCTGGGGTGGTCAGGTTATGATGCGTGAAAACGATCACCAGGCGATCCAGAACGTCCACATTCAGGCCCACACAAAAGAAGGCATCACTTTTGCCTACGACGGGTCCGAGTATGGTGTGAAAGCGATCAAAACGATCGAAATGGCATCTGCGGACTCTGAGTCCTCATGCAACATGAAGCGCCCATAAGCGCTTTTTGACTGACCCGTCCTGCCGGATCGGCGGGGCGGGTCATGCCGCACCTTTTCCAACCACCAACCCACAGTCCTTTGGGGGGCACCGATGGAACTCATCCTCGTCAATCTTATCGACGGGCTTGTGACCGGATTGCTGTTGTTTATGCTTTCGGCCGGCCTGACGCTTATTTTCTCAATGATGGGCGTTTTGAACTTTGCCCATGCCAGTTTTTACATGCTGGGCGCGTATTTCGGATACCAGATCAGTCTGGCGCTTGGCTTTTGGGTCGCGTTGCTGGTGGCGCCCGTCGTCGTGGGTGTGATGGGGGCAGGGGTTGAACGCTACGGATTGCGGCGTGTGCACCAATACGGCCATGTGCCCGAGTTGATTTTTACCTTCGGGCTTGCGCTGCTGATCGAAGAACTGGTGCAGTTCGTCTGGGGCAAGAACCAGATGCCCTTTGATATTCCGGATGTTTTAAACTTTACCGCCTTTGCCATCGCGGGCAATTCTATTCCCGCGTACAAGATTTTCATGATCTTCATATCGATCGCGATCTTCATCGGGCTTTTGTACATCCTGACCAGAACGCGCGTGGGCATGATTATTCAAGCCGCCTTGAGCTATCCCAAAACGGTTGAGGCCCTGGGCCACAATGTCCCGTTGATCTTTATGGGTGTGTTTGGTGTTGGCACCGCGCTGGCAGGTGTTGCGGGGGTCATTGCAGGGCCGGTTCTGGGCACGTTCCCGGGCATGGCGTTTGTGCTGGGCTCGATTGTGTTTGTAACAATCGTCATTGGTGGTCTTGGATCGCTTTGGGGCGCCCTTGTCGCGTCGTTGTTGATCGGTTGGATCACCACATTCGCCAAGGCGTACAACCTTGCCATGTCGGATGTGTTGAATGCCATCGGCATCGCCACACCAGAGAACCTGGATGACAATATTTTTAGAGACCTTTGGACGGTTACCAGCCCCCAGATCGCAGATATTCTGCCTTATATCTTGATGGTGCTGATCCTGATCTTCCGTCCTTATGGCCTATTTGGGAACCGTGACGCATGAGCAATCAAGCCACAAACACCGCTTCGCCGATGCGTGCAGGACTTCTGTCCATCACCTATATGCCATGGATCATCGCAGGTGTTTTACTGCTGATCTTGCCGTTCATTTTCACCAACAATTCGTCCATCACCATCATGAACCAGATGTGGATCACGGTGATCTTTGCACTGGCCTACAATATGTTGCTGGGTCAGGGGGGCATGCTTTCCTTTGGCCATGCGGTCTACATGGGGCTTGGCGGATTTTTCTGCATGCACGTCATGAACTACGTTGAAGATTTCGGGGTGGCCTTTCCCTTGCCGTTGCTGCCGCTGTTTGGCGGTCTGTTCGGCATGGGCTTTGCGATGCTTATCGGATCGTTTTCGACGACCGGGGCTGGCACACGCTTTGCCATGATCTCGCTTGGGGTCGGGGAATTGATTGCTGCCTGTTCGATCATCATCGTGGCCTTCTTTGGCGGTGAAGAGGGGATTTCGGGCGACCGGACGTATGGTCTGCCATTCTTTGGCATCGAGTTTCTGAAACAGATCGAGGTGTATTACCTGATTTCCTTCTGGCTGATGGTGTCTGCGGTTCTGATGTATCTGTTTTCACGCACACCTGTGGGGCGTATGGCCAATGCGGTGCGCGACAACCCCGAACGGGCGGCCTTCTTGGGATACTCTGCGCGCTGGGTACGCTTTTACAGCTTTGCGGCGTCCGGTTTTTTCTGCGGCATCGCAGGCGGGTTGTTTGCGATCAACTACGAGATCCTGACCGAAGAAAACCTGAACGCAGCGTCCTCTGGTGTGATCCTTCTGGTGACCTTTTTGGGCGGCGTCGGCTTCTTTTTCGGGCCGATCATCGGGGCGATTGCCTTCACGCTGTTGCAGACGGTCTTGTCTTTGGAAACAGAGCTTTGGGCGTTCTACGCAGGCTCCCTGTTCCTTGCCACGGTTATGTTCTTCCCCGGGGGCCTTGCAGGGCTGATGATGATGCATGTGCCTGCGATGCGCTTTGGAAAGCTTGGCACATTGACCATGCCATACGTGAAAACGCTTTTGCCTGGATTGATTGCGGTGTTGGGGTTGGCCTGCTTGGTCGAAATGACGTTCCACTATCGGCACGCGGCCACAGGAGACAATGAGATGACCCTGTTCTGGACCACCTTTGACAGCCACAGCATCGTGCCGTGGATCATCGTCTTTGCGGTGACGGCTGTGGCGTTCTGGATCACGCGTAAAACCGCGCCTGCCTTGAAAGAGGCATGGGGCGAAGCCAACACACCCCCAAAAGGAGGCGTTTGAAATGGCGGCTGCATTACATCTCAACGGGCTGTGTAAAGCCTTTGGAAAAACCGAAATTATCCGCGGCGTGGAATTGGAAATTGCAAAAGGCGAACGCCATGCGATCATCGGGCCGAATGGCGCTGGCAAGTCGACGCTGTTCAATCTGATCACGGGGCGTTTTCCGCAGACCTCTGGTACGATCTCGCTTCATGGCGCGGATCTTGCGGGCAAAGCCCCACATGAGATCAACCGCATGGGTCTGTCGCGGTCATTCCAGATCACCAACATCTTTGGCAACATGACGGTGTTTGAAAACGTGCGCTGTGCGTTGCTGTGGTCGATGGGGTACAAGTATTCCTTCTGGAACTTGTTGGATCGCAGCCGCGCTTTGACGGAAGGGGCCGAGGAAATCCTCGAACAGATCAACCTGACGGAGCGGCGCAATCTGCCTGCGGGGGTTCTGTCCTACGCAGAACAGCGCGCCCTTGAAATCGGGATCACCATTGCCGGTGGCGCTGACGTTATCATGCTGGACGAACCCACGGCAGGCATGAGCCATTCGGAAACCGACTACATTGTGGATCTCATCCGCAAAGTCACCGAAAACAAGACATTGGTGATGGTCGAACACGACATGGGTGTGGTGTTTGGTTTGGCGGACTACATTTCGGTGCTGGTTTACGGCGAAATCATCGCAACAGGCCGCCCCGAAGAAGTGCGCGCCAACCCTAAAGTGCAAGAAGCCTATCTGGGCGAAGTTTTGGAGGCAGACCACTGATGCTCGAAGTCACAGACCTGCACGCCTACTATGGCAAATCGCACATCCTGCAAGGGGTAAACCTGAACATAAAGGAAGGCGAAATCGTAGCCCTTCTGGGCCGCAACGGGGTTGGGCGTTCCACCACCTGCAAGGCGATCATGGGTGAAGTCGAACCACATGGATCGGTGAAGTTCAAAGGCCAGGAGATTGCCGGCAAAAAGGCCTTTGAAATCGCAAACATCGGTCTTGGGTATGTGCCTGAAAATCGCGATATCTTTCCAGGATTGACGACCCGCCAAAACCTGATTTTGGGTATGAAACCGGGCCAGAAAGAAGGTGTGGGACGTTGGAGCATGGAAAACATGTTTGATATGTTCTCGAACCTGAAAGAACGCGCCGATGTTGAAGCATCCGTGATGTCGGGGGGCGAACAGCAGATGCTGACCATGTGCCGCACTTTGATGGGCGATCCTGAACTTGTGATGATTGACGAGCCCACAGAAGGGTTAAGTCCGCAAATGGTGCAGCGTGTGGCCGACGTTTTGCAAGAGATCGCAAAGCGCGGCGTAGCGACGTTGCTTGTCGAGCAAAAGCTGTCGATTGCGATGGATATTGCCGATCGTGTGTACGTTATGGGACATGGCAAAGTTGTCTTTGAAGGTACACCTGACGAACTGCGTGGACGTGATGATGTTCGCAAAGAATGGCTAGAGGTCTAACAGGCCTTCGATAGTGAAAAGGTGCCGGACATTTAAGGTGTCCGGTAGCATGCCCATCGTGTGAAACGATTAGGGGCTTTGCGTGCCTAACCGCCATTCCAAATCACTTAATGAATCTTTGCCAAAAAACATCTCGTCTCCCACAAACATAGTAGGAGACCCAAAGCACCCGCGATCCACGGCACTTTGTGTCACATCTGCCAATTGTGACTTTATTTCAGTATCTTGAATTGCGTTGTTAATGTTGTCTAGCGGGGCATCTACATCGTTCAGGACCTTATCTACGACACCAGATTCAGCAAGGTTTCGGCCTTCGATCCACATCGCGTCAAACAGCCGATCAATATAGGCTGTTTCCCAGTGTTTGCCCTGTGCATAGACGGCACCCCGCATCAAATTCACGGTATTGACGGGAAAATGCGGGTTGAATTTTAACGGCACCTCAAAGCGTTCCAGAAAACGGGCCATTTCGACGCGCATGTAGTCTATTTTTCCCGTCACCTCACGAAACGCGACAAGCGGAGCTGCGTTGTTCGTGGTTTTGAACACGCCGCCCAACAAAAACGGTTTATAGATCAGCTTTGCGTCTGTGCGTTTCGCAATACCGGTCAACAGTTTGTGGGCGATATAGGCATTGGGGCTGCTGAAATCGTAATAAAATTCAATCGTTTGCATAGTGTTGGCTTTCTTGAAGTCGCAGGGGCTTTCCCCTTTCCCAAAGGCTACGCTTGGGGTGACGCTGCGGTCAATCGTGTCCCTGGGGCAGATTTCCCTTTCCGCGTCTTCCACTGTGCGGCAAACTTGATCGAAACAAGGGGCGCAAAATGACAGACACACAGTGGATCACGCAGATAAAACACGACGGCGGTGTTATAGAGCTTTCTCTGAACGCGGCCCCCGTCAACGCGTTGACGCCGGAAAAGTTGATGGGCTACCGCGATGTGCTGCACCAATTGGGCGCGGATAAAGATGTGAAGGCCATTGTGCTGACCAGCCCCTTGAAAGTCCTGTCTGCGGGGCTGAACTTGAAAGCCGCTCAGGACTTTGATGAAGCGCAACAAAAAGCGATTGTGCACGGGCTGAACGAAGGGTTTTTGGCACAATACAGTTGTCCCAAGCCTGTCATATGTGCAGTTAACGGCGCGGCGATTGCGGGGGGGCTGTTTTTTGTTCTGGCCGCAGATCATCGCGTCGCTGACACCCGCGCACAGTTTGGTTTGGCCGAGGTCCGTGTCGGTGTCGACTTCCCCGTTGGTCCGGTGGAAATCGCCCGTGCCACATTGGACACCAACACGCTGCGTCGTTTGATCTTACGTGGAAAACCCATCGGCGCCGAGGCCGCATTGGCGGCGGGCCTTGTGGACGATGTGGTTGAACCGGATGCCCTACATGCCTGCGCCCTTGAAGCGGCCCAAGAATTTGCACAGCTTCCCCCAAAAGCCTTTGCATCCATCAAGCACCAGATCAGGGGTGATGTGATTGCGCAAATAAAGGCGGCCACAACGGCAGAGCCCGATTTGTGGTTCACCGACGAAACCCGTCCCGCCATGCAAAAGATGTTGGGGTAGCCGATGTTCAATCTTGATGTAAACCGTTTGGATCCCGTGAAAGCGTGGATGCAATCCTACGTCGATGACGGGAAGTTTGCAGGTTGCGCCACGCTTGTTTTGGAAAACGGCCATGAACGGTTTTTCCATACCGCCGGGTATGCCGATCTTGCATCCGGGCGACCGTTTGAGCGCGACACAATCGCACGCATTTATTCGATGACCAAACCTGTGACGACTGTGGCTTTGATGATTTTGGTTGAACGTGGTTTGGTGCATCTGGACGCGCCGGTGTCGCGGTTTTTACCAGAATTCAAAGACTGTCGTGCCTTGCGTCCCGGGGCACAGGATATTGACGACACGGTGCCGTGCCCCAGTCCGACGTTGCACCAGTTGCTGACGCACACATCGGGTCTGAGCTATCCGTTCAACCCGGGTGTGCTGGCCGCCGAAATGGCTGAAGACGATCTTGTTTTTAAGCCTGATCAAGGCGCTTTGGCTGACATGTGCAAAGCGGTCGCCAAATTGCCGTTGTCCTTTGTGCCAGGCACACGTTGGGAATACTCGGTTGGTATTGATGTGATCGGACGGGTCATCGAGGTGATTACCGGCCAAGATCTGGCACTGACAATTCAACAAATGATCCTGGATCCGTTGGGCATGGAAGACACAGGATTTTCCGTGCGCACCGGTCACCAAGACCGTTTTGCATCCTTGTATACGCCCCTGACGGGCGATCCACTTGCCTTGAATACGACGCAACGGGGCAGCGATGCACCATCCTTGCGCTGTGTCGACACCAACAAAGGGTCGCCCTTTCTGGCGGCCTCTATGGCGTCGGGCGGTGGGGGACTTGTCGGCACAATCGACGACTACGCGCGTTTTTCTGAAATGCTGCGGCTGGGTGGAATATCTGGGGATGTGCGATTGCTGTCCACGGCGACAGTTGCCTTCATGATGCGTAATCATTTGCCGGGCGACATTGCATCCATGGGACCACAAAGCTTTGCGGAACAACCGATGGAAGGCATGGGGTTTGGACTGGGGGGCGCGGTTGTCCTTGATCCGGCCAGAGCGCGCTCTGCGGGATCTGTAGGCGATTTCAGTTGGGGCGGCATGGCGTCTACGTTTTTCTGGATTGACCCGGTTCAGGATCTTTCGGTGATCTTCTTCACGCAGCTCTCGCCGTCATCCTCCTATCCTGCACGCCCCGAATTGAAGGCCTTGGTTCACGGAGCATTGATATGACAAACCCTGTTTTATGGACCCCCAGCGAAGATCGCTACAACACGTCGACTATGGCGGAATTTGAACGATTTTTACATGAAAAGAACGGTCTAACATTTTCTGACTACAACGAAATGTGGGACTGGAGCGTCACTGGCCTTGACGCTTTTTGGTCTGCAATCTGGGCGTTTTTTGACATGAAATCCTCGACGCCGTTCGACAAAATGTTGTCCCGCTCCGTCATGCCCGGGGCGGACTGGTGCGACGGGGCACATGTTAACTATGCGCAAAACATCTTACGTCATGCAGATGTGCGTCCCGATGCGGACGCGCTGTGTGTGCAGTCTGAAACCTTTGGAACCCAGACGTTAAGCTGGACAGAGCTGCGCCAAAAAGTGGCCAATTTTGCGGATCATTTGCGGGGCTGCGGCGTTGTGAAAGGCGACCGCGTTGTTGCGATTTTACCCAATACCGAAACGGCGCTGATTGCGTTTTTGGCCACAGCCAGTCTTGGGGCGATTTGGTCGCTCTGCGCACCCGACATGGGCCATGTCGCGGTTCTGGACCGGTTTCGTCAGATCGAACCCAAAGTCTTGATCGCGCAAAACAGCTATGTGCATGCGGGCAAACACGTGGATCGCAGTGCCGTTGTGGCGCAAATCGCGGACGGTTTGCCATCGGTGCGCCACAAGCTGCTTGTGGCGGCTCACACCGATGGAGATGGCGGTGCACTGCAAGGTTGGGCCCAGTTTCAGGCCGCCTGTGATGGGCACGCGCAATTGGATTATGCGCAAGTGCCGTTCGATCATCCTTTGTGGATTGTTTACAGCTCTGGAACCACTGGCAATCCCAAACCCATCGTGCACGGCCACGGCGGCATCATGTTAGAAGCTGCCAAGCAGTCTTTGCATCACGATTTGACCCACAAAGACCGCTTTTCGTGGATCACGTCCTCGGGATGGATCATGTGGAACGCGCAGTGGATGGCTTTGGGGCAGGGCGCATGTGTGTGCCTGTTCGACGGCGCACCGCACCATCCCGATTTGATGGAGGTCTGGAAATTTGTGGCGTCGCAAAAGCTCACGTTTTTCGGGGCAGGGGCTGCGTTTTTCGACGGATGTCGCAAAATTGGTGTCATGCCGCGTGATGCTGTGGACTTGGACTGTCTGCGCTCCATCGGATCGACGGGATCGCCTTTGTCGTCGGATGCCTACGACTGGATTTACAAGGACGTGAAAGCGGACGTGTGGTTGGCGCCTATTTCGGGCGGCACGGACCTTGCAGGTGCGTTTGTGTTGGGGCACCCCGGCATGGCCGTACGTGCCGGCGAAATGCAATGTCGCGCGTTGGGCAATGCAGTCCATGCGTTCGACGGGGCGGGCAACGCGTTGACAGGGGAAGTGGGGGAATTGGTGTGTACCCAGCCTTTGCCCTCCATGCCGCTCTTTTTCTGGGGCGACGACGATGGCAGCCGTTTGCACGACAGCTATTACGATATGTACCCCGGCATCTGGCGACATGGCGATTGGATCGAAATTCGCGCCGA
This sequence comes from Ascidiaceihabitans sp., assembly GCF_039986515.1. Taxonomy (NCBI): domain Bacteria; kingdom Pseudomonadati; phylum Pseudomonadota; class Alphaproteobacteria; order Rhodobacterales; family Paracoccaceae; genus Ascidiaceihabitans; species Ascidiaceihabitans sp. The sequence goes on from NZ_JBDWQO010000007.1 coordinate 501,041, forward strand.
CGGGTCTTCGGTGATTTACGGACGCTCTGATGCCACGATCAATCGCAAAGGCTTGCGGATGGGATCGGCAGAAATCTATCAGGCGGTTGAAGCTTTGGATGAGGTGCTGGATTCACTGGTCGTCGATCTTGAATTTTTGGGCCGCGACAGCTTCATGCCACTGTTTGTTGTCACACGAGGCGCTTTGACAGATACGACAAAGCAGGACATCAACGCAGCTATCCGCACGGCAGTGTCTCCGCGTTTTGTGCCAAATGAAATCGTCAGTGTTGATGAAATCCCGCGCACTCTCTCGGGTAAAAAGCTTGAAGTTCCTGTGAAAAAACTGCTGTTGGGGGGCAATCCGAACACTGTGGTAAACCGCGATTCCATGGCCAACCCGGACAGCTTCGATTTTTTCATCGCTTTTGCACAGGACCTGAATACATGACTGAAACGCACCAGAAGCTGTTGGATCTGTTGGCGCTTGAACCGCTTGAAGTCGATTTGTTTCGCGGCACGGGGCAGGGTGGTGAAACGCCAACCCGCATCTTCGGCGGGCAGGTGATCGGACAGGCGCTGGCCGCGGCTTATGGCACTGTGACAGACCGCTTATGCCATTCGCTGCACGCTTATTTCATTCGGCCGGGTGATCCGGAAATACCCGTCATTTATCAAGTGGACCGCGCCCGCGACGGCGGCAGCTTCACAACGCGGCGGGTTGTGGCCATTCAACATGGCAAACAGATCCTGAATATGTCCGCCAGCTTTCATGTGAAAGAAGAGGGCTGGAACCATCAGCATCCGATGCCTGATGTTTCTGCCCCGGAAAATTGGCCCGACCGTCGTGATTTGCGTGCAGAAGAGGCCGACAAACTTCCTGAAAAGTTCCGCAAAGATTTCTTGCGGCCCCGACCTATCGACATCCGTGAAGTCGCACCACGGGACTTCTTTGACCCAGCACCGGCAGACGACAAAAACCATCTGTGGTTTCGCATGTCTGAGGCAGCGGGATGCAGCCCCCAAATGCAGCATTGCCTGCTGGCCTACGCCTCTGACATGAACTTGCTGGGGTCCTCGTTGCGGCCACATGGCCTGACATGGTTCAAAGGCGAAGTGATGTCGGCCAGCCTTGACCACGCCATGTGGTTTCATGGAACACCGCAATTTCAAGACTGGCATCTTTACTCAATGGACAGCCCGTGGACCGGCAATGCGCGCGGCTTCAACCGCGGCAGCATATACGACAAAAATGGGACGCTGATCGCCTCAACCGCTCAAGAAGGACTGGTCCGCCCTATCAAACCCCGCAGCTGATCGGGCTTCATCTCGCTAAATAAACCTCGGGGGAGGCCAAAGGCCGGGGGCAGAGCCCCCGACATAATCAAAACTATGTTTTAGCCAAAGACATAGAAACACATCTTGTTGCCATCCGGATCACGCGCATACGCACCATAAAACCGATCAGGAATACGTTGCCCCGGAGGGCCATCGCACGTCGCCCCCAACTCAATCGCCTTGGCATAAAGCGCATCAGCATGGGCTTTGTCATCCGCTGGAAACGCCAGCATCACGCCATTTCCGGGCGTTGGATCTTCTTTGTCGTATGGCTCGCACACCGCCAGCATAGGTTGCCCGCGTTCGGTTCCGATAAAAGCAATGCGCCCGGAATCGATCACGACCTTTGCGTTCTTGCTTTCAAATACGCCTGTATAGAACGCTTTGGCGCGCTCCATGTCGTTCACACCAATGGTTGTGTACCCAATCATAGTAAGTCCTTCATATCAGGCGTCAAAGCCGCCATATTTCCTGTTAAGCTTGCGCATCCCGCCAATCCAACGGTCGTAGTTTTGCGCCTTAGCCTGCATATAGCCAATCACTTCCTTGTGGGGCAGAACCAAAAAAGTCTCGTCGCGGATGGTCTGCACGCAAGCCTCTGCGACAGGCTCCGGTTCCATCATCCCGTCAATGGCTGCGACATGATCTTCATGGCCGCGTGTCATTTCCGTGCGCACGGCTTGCGGGCACAGAACAGATACTTTGATCCCCTGATCGCCGTAGGTCATGGCCATCCATTCCGCCAAGCCGATCGCGGCATGTTTTGTGACCCCGTAGGGCGCACTGCCCACTTGGTTCAACAGCCCCGCAGCGGATGAGGTGTTCAGTAGGTAACCACCGCCACGTTCCGCCATCAGCGGCACCAAGGCACGGGCGGCCCAAACATGGGACATGACGTTGATGTCCCAAATGCGCTGCCAGTCATCATTTGGCACTTCGACGCCACCGGCCACCGAAATGCCCGCGTTTGAACAGAACAAATCAATCGGACCAATCTCGGCCTCGACTTTTTGGATCATCGCAACGATCTGATCCTCATGGGCCACATCAACGGTCATCGCTGTTCCGCCCATCTCTTTCGCGGTGGCTTCAGCGCCTGCTGTGTCGCGGTCTACGCAAACAATCGCTTTTGCACCTTCTGCCGCATAGCGGATGCACATGGCTTTTCCGATGCCACTGGCAGCCCCGGTCACAACAATGATTTTATCTTTAAGTTCCATATCTTACGCCCACATGCTCGACCCGCCACAGACAGTCAGCGCCTGTCCGGTCATGTATTTGCTGGCATCTGACCCAAGGAACACGGCAAGGCCCGCAAAGTCGTCAGGCTCGCCCAAACGACGCAGCGGGATGGATTTAGAATACTTCTCTTCCACACCCGGCTTGTCCCAAAGTTCGCGGGCAAAGTCGGTTTTGATCAGACCGGGGCAGATCGCATTAAAGCGGATGCCTTGCGGCCCGAATTCCGTGGCCAAGTTGCGCACCAAACCGATCAGGGCAAGTTTTGACATGCCATAAACCCCCAGCATATCGGACGCTTTGAACGCACCAATGGAAGATGTGAACATCATCGACCCGCCGTTTTCCATGTCTGGGGCGACCATCTTGGCCAACCATAGATTGGACTGCACATTTGCGTTCATCGTGCGTTCATAATCCTTGTTGGAAATGCCGCCAATCGGCCCAAAGTATGGGTTCACGCCCGCGTTTCCGACCACGATATCGATTTTGCCGGCAATCTCGTGGGTTTTGTCCACCAGCGCCTGCAAGCTGTCTTCATGCACGATGTTGGCCGCAACGCCGTGGGCGCACTCCCGCCCCACAGCTTTGTTGATCTCGGTCGCTGCCGCATCCAGATCCTCTTGCGTGCGCGACGAGATCACCACCGTGGCGCCATGTTCGGCCAATCCTTTGGCCATCTCAAACCCCATGCCTTTGGAGGCGCCAGTTAACAGCGCCACCTTGCCTGTCAGGTCAAACATGCTCATCCCATGAACCCCGCAGAGCCTGTCACTTTGGTTTCTTTTTTGGCCGCATCCTGACGGGCGTTGGATTCCGAATAGGTTTTGACTTCGTGGCGGGCGATCACGTGATGGTGCACCTCATCGGGGCCATCGGCATAACGCAATGTGCGTTGCTGCGCGTACATGTTGGACAGCGGCGACCACTGCGAAATACCGGTCGCACCATGCACTTGCATGGCTTGGTCGATGATGTCGCACACCTGCTCTGGAACTTTGGCTTTGATCATCGACACCCAGATACGGGCCTCTTTGTTGCCAAGCACGTCCATGGCCTTGGCTGCTTTCAGCACCAGAAGACGCATGGATTCAATCTCGATCTTGGCGCGGGACACGGTTTCCATGTTTTTGCCCAAGTCCATGATCTTTTTACCAAAGGCCACACGGGACAAGCCGCGTTCAATCAGCAAATCCAGCGCCTTTTCAGCTTGCCCGATAGAGCGCATGCAATGGTGGATACGGCCAGGCCCAAGACGGACTTGGGAGATTTCAAAGCCTTTGCCTTCGCCCCACAGAATGTTTTCCTCAGGCACGCGCACATTGGTGAAGCGGATGTGCATGTGACCGTGTGGCGCATCGTCGTGACCAAACACATGCATTGGTCCAAGAATATCAACGCCAGGTGTGTCGATAGGCACAAGGATCTGGCTTTGCTGGCGGAAGGGTTCCGCGTCAGGCGATGTTTTCACCATAACAATCATGATCTTACAACGCGGATCACCAGCGCCGGAGATATAGTATTTCTCGCCGTTCATGACCCATTCACCGTTTTCAAGCACGGCGGTCATGCCGATGTTCTTTGCATCCGATGATGCTTTGTCGGGTTCTGTCATCGCAAACGCACTGCGGATTTCACCCGCAAGCAAAGGCTTCAGCCAGGCATCTTTTTGCTGCTGTGTGCCAATGCGTTCCAACACTTCCATGTTGCCTGTATCAGGCGCAGAACAGTTCAGCGTTTCAGAGGCAAGGGGGTTCTTGCCCAGCTCTGCCGCGATGTAGGCATAATCGAGGTTCGCAAGCCCTTCGCCGGTTTCTGCATTTGGCAAAAAGAAGTTCCAAAGCCCGCTTTCACGCGCCTTTTGCTTGGCTGTTTCCAGCAATTCCAACTGGCCGGGGGCATAAGACCACCGATCGGCGCGACCTTCGCCAAGGCGGTGGAATTCTTCAGTGATCGGGTCCACGTTTTCGCGGATGTGCTTGATCACAGCGGCCAGAAGCGGTTTGGCCTTTTCGGACATTTCCAGGTTGTTCAGTTCCAATGGTTCGGACATATCAATGCTTTCTTATTTGTTTACCCAATTGGGTTTTCGTTTTTCAACAAAGGCTTGCACGCCCTCTTTAAAGTCATCTGTTTTCGAGAGATCCGCGATCACCTCACGTGAATGGGCGATGCTGGCGGCCATGCCGTCGCCCTCCATCATGGCGTTCAACACCCGTTTTGTGGCTTTGACGGCAGAAGGGGATACCGTACACAGTTCCTCGGCCTTGGCCATGGCACGGTCCATCAGGTCGGCGTGTGGTACCACCTCGTTGATGCAGCCCATTTTCAGCGCCTCGTCCGCCATGATTGTGCGGCCTGTGAACATCATTTCCTGCGCTGCGAGACGTCCGATGTAACGCGACAAACGTTGTACGCCGGAGGCAGCGGCAAAAAAGCCGACTTTAACTTCGGGCAGGGCGAATTTGGCGTTCTCTGAGGCGATCAGGATGTCGCATGACAGCGCCGTTTCAAAACCACCCCCCATGGCAAAGCCGTTGACGGCCGCGATGATTGGTTTTTCCAGATCAAAGCGCGATGACAGCCCGGCAAAGCCTGTGTCCGGCATTGGCTTTTTGTTGCCGCCCATGGCGGTGGCTTTCAGATCGTTGCCTGCGGAAAATGCTTTGTCACCAGCCCCTGTCAGAACAGCAACCCAAAGATCCTGATCTGCGGCAAACTCATCCCAGCACCGCGACATCTCAATATGCATGTCCACATGCACGGCGTTGTACACATCAGGCCGGTTCATGGTGACGACCAAGATGTGCCCACGTTTTTCTGTGGTGATAAATTCGTAGCTCATACCTTGAGGCCTCCAGTATTGATTTCTGTGAACTTACCGCCACTTGCGGCAAGGTCTTGAAGTGTTTTGGCGGGTGCAAAGGCGGGATCATCCGCGCCCAAACGCTCCATCGTGTCCAGCACAGCAGCGGCCCCTACCATATCACCATAGAGCATCGGCCCCCCTGTGTCGGGTGGCCAGCCGTAGCCATTGAGCCAGACCACATCGATGTCCGACGGGCGCTGCGCCTTGTTTTCCTCAAGGATTTTGACGGCCTCGTTGATCATCGGGTGAATACAGGCTTTTAGGATGTCGTCAGCGGACATTTGTGTCGGCTCTGCGCCGGTAATCTCGCTGATGATGCCTGTGGTCACATCGGACGGCACCGGGCGGCGGTTTTCGTCGTAATCATAAAAGCCCGCTTTGGTTTTCTGACCGCGTCGGTCCATTTCACACAAACGGTCGCGGATCGGGTTGTCGGTTGTAGCCCCTTTGGACCAACCGATATCAAGGCCTGCAAGGTCGGACATTTGGAATGGCCCCATCTTAAAGCCAAATGCGTTGAGGGCTGCATCCACATCCCACGGCAACACGCCTTTGTAGACCAGTTTGTTGGCTTGGATTTGGCGCGCAAACAGGATGCGATTGCCAACAAAGCCGGGGCAGACGCCAACAAGTGTGGCGATCTTGTTGATGGTTTTGGCCAGCGCCATGGAGGTGGCAACGACGTCGTCCGCTGTATCTTTGGCGCGGACAATTTCCAACAACTTCATCACGTTGGCAGGGGAAAAGAAATGTAATCCGATGACGTCCTGCGCGCGGCCCGTCAGGGGGGCGATTTCGTCGATGTTCAGCGCGGAGGTGTTGGTGGCAAGGATCGCGCCGGGTTTCATCACTTGGCCAAGCTCTGTGAAAATGGTCTTTTTCAGGTCCATGTTTTCAAACACAGCCTCGATTACCAGATCGCAATCGGCAAGGTCCGAGATTGCAAGGCAACCGTGAAAGCGGTCCATGCGGGCCTCGACCTCATCCTGCGGAAACCGGCCTTTGTCAGAGGACCGTTGATAGTTGCCGCGCACCACGGCCAAACCGCGATCCAGCGCCTCTTGCTTTTGCTCAACGATTTTGACGTCAAACCCAGCGGTTGCAAAGTTCATCGCGATGCCGCCGCCCATGGTGCCCGCGCCGATGATGCCAACAGTTTTGATGGCACGGTGTGGTGTTGCAGGGTCTAACCCCTCAACGTCCCAAGCTTTGGCCCCAGCGGCAGCGATATAGGCGCCGATGTCTTCGGTGGTCATGTTCATGTGTGATCCTTCAAGCATTGAGCCTGCAATGCGCGGCGGTCCGTTTTATCGGTGGCACCACGGGGCAGGGGCGTTGTTTGGAACCAGATGTGTTCCGGAATTTTGAATTTTGCGATGTGATTAGCAAGAAACGCCTGAATGTCTTCGCCCCGCGCTGATGTGCCGGATTTAAGCTGAATACCTGCGCCAACAACTTCGCCAAGCCGGTCATGCGGCACTGAAAACGCGCATGCCTCAGCCACTGCGGGATGCCGGTGCAAAGCTGCTTCAACGTCCAGACAAGCGATGTTTTCACCACCGCGAATAATGATGTTTTTCTTGCGATCAACGATAGACACATAGCCTTCATCGTCAATGCGCCCCAAGTCGCCAGTTTTTAACCAGCCATCTTCCAGAACCTCGGCCGTCGCGTCGGGTTTGTTTAAGTAACACCGCATGTTAGCAGGGCTTTTTACAGTAAGTTCGCCAATCTCACCGTGGGGTACATCTTTACCGCTGTCGTCCAGGAAACGCACATCCTGCAAAGGCCCGTGCGGTTTTCCACAGGCGTCGGGCCGGGCATTGTATTCGTCCCCAAGCATGCCGATCCCAAGGGCGTTGGTTTCGGTCATACCCCAGCCTGTTGCAACAGCCGCGTTGGGCAACATTTCCGAAAGCTCACCCACTTGGGCCGGAGGCCGCTTTGCACCGCCCGCACCAATGTAATCCAGCGTCGGAAGCGTTTCGCCCATCTCGCGCATGGCCACCATCAGATCGGCAGATTGTGTCGGCACACCCAGGAACCGCGTGATCTTTTCATCGCGGATGATTTCCACGGCTTTGCGTGCGTCCCATTTTGGCATCACAGCAACCTTGGCACCAGCCGGCAGGCTTAACAAAAACATCGGGTGCGTGGCAGTGACATGAAACAAGGGTGTCACGATAAGAACAGAAGGGCGCACAGGTGGCGCATCCGGATCGTGGTCGGGGTCCATCAAAGGCGCCATCACGGCAGTGATCAGCCATGAAAACACAGCGTTGACCGCACCGCGATGGGTTTGCACAACCCCTTTGGGGCGGCCCGTCGTGCCAGAGGAATACATGATTGCAAAATCATCGTCTGTGTCTATGTCCGCGTCCGGACGCTGATCAGACTGTGCGTTGGCCTTAAGCGCTGTAAAGCTATGGTGCGCTGTTGTTTCACTGTCACGCACACCCACAAGGGTCAGACCTAGATCATCCACCAGAGGCTGCATTCTGGCGACGCGATCGCCGTCTGCAAAGACAAGGCGCGCACCGCTGTCTTTTAACGCATACTCCAGTTCTTCTGTGGTCCACCATGCATTCACAAAGACCGTGACCGCGCCGATCGATGCACAGGCCATAACCATAATCATCAATTCCGGGCAGTTGCGCATCGCGATGCCAACTGGGGCGCCTTTGGTCACATCGAAGGTGTCACGCAGGACATGTGCCATGCGGTTTACATCAGATAAAAATTCATCAAACGTCCAGCGTTCGTTTTCAAAAATCAGATATTCAGCAGCGCCATTGCCTTGGGCTTCGTGGCTGGCATGCAGCAACGCGGCGACATGGGAGGGCACATTTTCGAACACACGAAAATCAACGCCGCGGATGTTGGCGTGGGTCACAGCGAACGCAGGGTTCGTCTGCATGACATGCGCCATGGCTTCGGTATCGGTCATGACAGTCATAGGCTGCGTCCAGTCAAAAGACGCGCGGCGCAAACAAGAAGCAAACGCATTCAAATCCTCCCAGATTTGGCAAGGTTCGGATCTGAAGATCAGTGCCTTGCACAAGGATGATGCTAAGCTGGAAAATTTGATGCGACAATCCCGAGGGACGGAACGTCATTTTACATTTAGCGCTTGGCAAACGGATTTTGCGCGATATTTGGCGCGTAGGCAGCGCAAGCCGATCACCGGCAGGTAGCGTATCTAAGCCGCGTATCTGATGGAATCTCAAGGGTCGTTGCGACTGTTTCCGCTATCTCAGTTTCTTCAGTTCTTCCCTGAAGGCTTCCGTTGGGGTGCGCCAGCCGAGACACTTTCTGGGTGTGCCGTTCAAGCGGTCACAAATCGACTTCATATCTCGATTTGAGAGCGTGGCTACTGGCGCGTCCCTTGGTAAGTAGCGACGCGCCCGTTTGTTCAAGTTTTCGACTGAACCCTTTTGCCACGGCGCTTGCGGGTCGCGAAACCAGGCCTCAGTGCCGATCCCGGGCTTCAACTTGCGCCAGTTCCTGAACTCGATGCCACGGTCAAAGGTGATGGACTTGCGGGCCGGTTGGGGCAGGGGTTCCATCACGCCCATCAGCCGGTTCATCAGATGCGTCGTGCTGCGACCGTTGTTGCGGAACAGCACGGCAAAGCGGGTTTTTCGTTCAACCAGTGAGGCGACATTCATCTTTCCCTGCGCACGCTCGAAGATCATCAGATCACCCTCCCATTCGCCAAATGTCTCGCGGGTATCAACGTAATCAGGCCGCTCATGGATGGAGCGATCCGGCGGGAATACAAGGCCGCAGGGCTTGTGCGAATGACGTGGCCGCCGTTTCTTACGTCGATTGGGCAGATAGCGTGCCAGTTCTCTGGATTGACCATCTGGGCCGTAAACATACGCGTAGATCGTCTCGTGGTTCACGCGCACGGATTGTCCTTCAAATTGCAATCGGCCTGCAATCTGTTCTGGCGACCAACCCTCCTTGAGCTGCTGGGTCACCGCTTTGCGCAGGCCAACGAGCCGTACCAATTTGCGACGTCGTGCGCGTCTTTGGGTTGCTGCACGTTGAGCGACAACGCCGTAGTACCCATTCAACTCTGGCAGTTCTTCGTCGCTATATCCGTTGCGTTTTATGTCTCGATAGATCGTCGAAACATGCCTGCCGATCTCCGTCGCGATCTCCCGCACTGGGATCTTGGCATTCAACATATCTTCAATCACGCGCCGTTCACGCAGGTTTAGCTCACTATGTGCTATCTTTCATTCTCCTTGCTTTCCAGCAAGATAGGGGAAAATTCGCAACCCAGTTTAGAATGTGCCAGACAGTACGTGTGTTTCTTATAATGTGAATTATGTTAAATATTGCGTGCAGAACATAACGCCCAAACACCCTTACCCAAGGCTGTATCCCGCACCCCGAACCGTTCTTACCGGATCCGAGCCCCCAAACTGGGTCAGCGCTTTGCGCAAGCGCCCGATGTGCACGTCGACGGTACGTGTGTCCACGTAGATGTCGCGGCCCCAGACACGGTCCAGAAGTTGTTCACGTGACCAGACACGCCCGGGCTTTTCCATAAATGTGCTGAGCAGCCGAAATTCAGTTGGCCCGAGTTTCACATCTGCAGATGCGCGCGTGACTTTGTGGCTTTCGCCATTCAGTATGATGTCGTCGAATTCCAACAGTTGACCGGATGCCGCTGGCCGCACGCGGCGCAGTTGGGCACGCACACGCGCCATCAGCTCGATCACAGAGTACGGTTTGATCACATAATCGTCCGCGCCAGTTTCAAGGCCACGCACACGGTCCACTTCCTCGGAACGCGCGGACAGCATGATGACAGGAATGCCTCGGGTCTCGGGTTTGATTTTCAAACGCCGACAGACTTCGATCCCGCTAAGCTGTGGCATCATCCAGTCCAAGACGATCACGTCCGGCGCGTCTTCTTCCACAAAAAGCAATGCCTCTTCGCCATTCTCGGCGCGGCTGACAGCAAAACCTTCGGCCTCAAGATTGTAAGCCAGAACCTCACGTTGTGCGGGTTCATCTTCGACGACCAAAACACGCGGCTGGACTGCGGACATGGTGACTATTCCTTAAAGTTTAACAGAAGTCGTGTCGGCCTTGGCACGGGCTTCATCGGGGTGCATCCCAGTGACCAGATAGACGACCTGTTCGGCAATCGATGTCACATGATCCCCCATGCGTTCAGTGTTTTTACCGATAAAATGCAAATGCATGCAGGCCGTGATGTTGCGCGGGTCTTCCATCATGAAGGTCAGGAATTCGCGAAACAGCGCATTGTACATCTGATCCACTTCAGCGTCGCGTGCGATGACATCCAGTGCCAGCTCCGCGTCGCGATTGATATAGGCATCCAACGCGTCCGTCAGCATCTTACCAACTTCTTTCGCCATACGGCGCAGCGCACCGGCACTGTCGTTAACCGGCGCCATTTGGGCCAGAACACCAGTGCGTTTGGCCATGTTTTTTGCATAATCCCCAATGCGTTCGAGGTTGCCGCTGATCTTCATGACGCTTAGGATCAGGCGCAGGTCAATGGCCGTGGGCGCACGCAGGGCAATCACACGGGCGGCTTCTTCGTTGATCAACTCTTCCAGTGCGTCGATCTGTTTGTCAGCGGCGCGGACCTTTTCGGCGCGTTCTTCGTCGCGGGCCTCAAGCGAGGATGCGGCTTCCAGAATGGCGGCTTCCACCAGCCCACCCATTTTCATGATTTGAGCCTGGATCGCTTCAAGGTCACGGTCAAAAGCGGATGCGATGTGTTGGTCGTTCATGTTTATGTCCCCTACCCGATCCGGCCCGTGATATAGCTTTCTGTGCGTGGATCTGTTGGATTGGTAAAAATTTGGCCCGTCTCGCCGTACTCTACAAGGTTGCCCAAGTGGAAAAACGCGGTTTTTTGGCTGACGCGGGCGGCTTGCTGCATCGAATGGGTGACGATCACCACGGAATAGTTCTGGCGCAACTCATCAATCAGTTCTTCGACCTGCGCCGTGGCAATTGGGTCCAGCGCTGAACAGGGTTCATCCATCAAAAGCACCTCTGGCGCCGTGGCGACTGCCCGTGCAATGCACAACCGCTGTTGCTGGCCACCCGACAGCCCTGTGCCGGGCGCATCAAGGCGGTCTTTAACCTCGTTCCAGATTGCGGCACTGCGCAGCGACCGTTCTACGATTTCGTCCAGATCGGCCTTGTTCTGTGCAAGCCCGTGGATGCGCGGCCCGTAAGCGACATTGTCAAAGATCGACTTTGGAAACGGGTTGGGCTTTTGAAACACCATACCCACTTTGGCCCGCAGTTGCACCGGATCGACGCGTTTGTCGTAGATGTCTTCGTTGTCGATCAGAATGTCACCTTGGACGCGGCACACATCAATTGTGTCGTTCATCCTGTTGATACAACGCAAGAAAGTTGACTTTCCGCACCCCGATGGTCCGATAAAGGCCGTGACGGTTTTGTCTCGGATCTCGACATTCACGTCCTTGATGGCGTGATTGTCGCCGTAATACACCTGCACATCTTTGGCGGTGATTTTCACATCATTGGTGTCCACGGTTCTCTCCGTCAGTCTCATATCGTTCATGTCTTTGCCCCCTACCAGCGGCGTTCAAAACGGCGCCGCAAAATCACGGCGATTGTGTTCATGGTCACAAGAAAGACCAGCAAGATGATGATGCCCCCCCATGCGCGTTCATAAAAGGCAGGGTCCGCACGTTTCGCCCATTCGTAGATTTGCGCAGGCATGGCCGAATTCGGCGACATCAACCCCGCCGCGATGCTGTCAGGTGGATTGGACGCGATAAAGCCCACCATCCCGATCAACAACAGCGGCGCTGTCTCACCCAAGGCCTGGGCCAGTCCGATGATAGTGCCTGTCAGGATGCCCGGCGCCGCCAAGGGCAGGACGTGATGAAACACCGACTGCATTTTGCTGGCCCCCACCCCCAACGCCGCGTCGCGGATGCTGGGGGGCACTGATTTCAACGATGCGCGGGTCGAGATGATGATTGTGGGCAATGTCATCAACGTCAGCACAAGGCCACCTACAAGCGGCGCAGAGTTTGGCAAATGCATGTAGTTGATGAACACCGCGAGACCGAGAATACCAAAGACAATTGATGGCACCGCTGCAAGGTTCGAAATGTTCACCTCAATGATATCGGTGATCCAGTTCTTGGGCGCGAATTCTTCCAGATAGATTGATGCTGCGACCCCGATGGGCAGCGCCAGCACCAGAACCACCATCATCATGAACAATGACCCGATCATCGACACACCCATTCCCGCGGCTTCGGGCCGCGCGTCAGAGGCATCGGCACCTGTGATGAAATCGAGGTTAAAGCGCTTTTCCAGACTACCATCCGCAATCAGTTGATCGACGAAGTCCAGCTGCGCGGGCGAGATGTTCTTGTCGTTGGCGATGCTATCGCGCGTCACACGGCCCTTCAGATAGCCATCCACACGGGAGGATGCCAAAAATTCAAACTCGACCGTTTCGCCGATCATATCGGGGTTGGCGATAACAAAATCGCGCAGATCCGCCGCAGCACTTTTAGACAGAATGCCCGCCATGGCCTTTGACTTTAGATCAGTTTCAAAGCCTGCGTCGGCCACCTTTGTCTCGAACGCGGTTTTCAACAAAGGCGCGTAGCCAAAGGTCGACACCTTCTTGATATCGGCCAGATCGCGGTTGCCTTTTTTATCAAGTTTGGCAGCCAACAGTTCGACTTCGAGTGTCACATATGTCTGCTGATAAGCCCCTGTGCCACGCGACACGATGTTGAACACAAGGATCAAAAGCATCAGTAATCCGATGCAGATGGCCCCGATGCCATAGGCTTTGAACCGTGCCTCGGCGGCATTGCGTTTTTTGGTGCGCCCGTCCAGCGTCAGCAATGAGGTCTTGCGCGGGTCAATGGGTTGGGTTGCGTCGGTCAATCGTACTGCTCCCGGTATGTGCGCACGATGTAAAGCGCGATGACATTCAGGCCGAGGGTCAGAACAAACAGCGTCAGACCAAGGGCAAAGGCGACCAGCGTTTCGGGGCTGGCAAAATCCGTATCCCCGGTCAACTGGCTGACGATGCGGGTGGTGATGGTGGTCATGGCCTCAAGCGGGTTGGCGGAAAACTTGGCGATGGCCCCTGCCCCCAGCACCACGATCATGGTTTCACCGATGGCGCGGCTGGCGGCCAGCAATACGGCACCTACAATGCCGGGCAAAGCTGCTGGCAATACAACCTGTCGGATGGTTTCTGACGGCGTCGCGCCCAACCCAAGCGATCCGTCGCGCATGGATTGTGGCACGGCGTTGATAATGTCGTCTGACAGCGAGGACACAAACGGGATCAGCATGATGCCCATCACAAGGCCAGCGGTCAGCACGGCGGTGGCCCCTGACATCCATTCCACGCCCAACAGCCCCTCATCGCCGCGTCCGAAAATCCGGACCAAGGCAGGCCCAACTGTGAGCAAAGCAAATAGACCGTAGACGATGGTCGGTATCCCCGCGAGGATTTCCAGCAATGGTTTGGCAATCGCGCGCACCTTGGGGCCTGCATATTCGCTTAGATAAATCGCGGCAAAGAGACCGATTGGCACGGCGACGGCCAATGCGATGATTGAAATATAAAGCGTGCCCCAAAGCAGCGGCAGGATCGACAGATCACTGTCCCCGCGAAAATTCGGCGCCCATGATCCGCCAAAAAAGAAGTCGGTCCATGGGTGAAGTCTGAAGAAGTTGATGCTTTCGAAAAGCATGGAAAAGACGATGCCGATGGTGGTTAGAATTGCCAGCGATGCCGCGACCATCAAAAGGGCCAGCACACCGCGTTCTACCGTGTTGCGGGCGCGAAAATCCGGTTTGGACATGGCGACGGAAAAGACAAACCCGATGGCGGCAAGGACCAGCACAACGGTTGTCATCCAAAGACGGCCCGTTTGCGCGGATGCGCGGTAGGTTTGGGCAGCGGCCAGCACTTCAGGTTTCACAGCCGATCCAAGGGCCACGCCCACATCGGCCAGCATCTTGCGCACGTCTGTATCCGCCGACAGGCTCAATGCGTCTTGTGGGGTCAATGCATCCTGCGCGACGGCCACATCCAACCCGTCAGAGACGCGGCGTACGTCACTCATGATAAGGCCGATATTGGATCCATCGCCAATGACGCTGGCAGGGATCATCGCGGACACGCGGTTATCGATCATCATCGGTTGCGCCAAAAGCCATATGGCCAGAACCCCAAGGGCCGGAACGGCCGTAAACATCGCAGCGTTGGTGCCGTAGTACGTGGGCAAAGAGTGCAAAGCGCGTCTGTCGCCTCCGGCCCCTGCAAGCGCGCGGGCACGGGCCACGATATACCCCAGGATCGACAAGGCAATGACGGCGGAAATAGTGAAACCGGTGATACCCATGGGGCTGCTCCGAGGTGTGGTAGAGGTGTGGTACGTGGCGCAAAGGCCGCCCCGATATGCGGGGCGACCTATATTTTTAGTGTCGTTGGATTTAGGAACCCGATCCCAGAACCGCTTCGTCCGTTACGGATGTTTGTGTCGCTTCCAGCTCTGGATCGGACACCAACCCGTATTCGGCCAATGGACCATCCGGGCCTGCAACTTCATCTGCCACGAAGAATTCTGCGAATTCCTTCAGGCCGGGAATGACGCCGATGTGGGCTTTTTTGACGTAGAAGAACAAAGGACGGGACACGGGATATTCGCCTGTGGCGATGCTGTCGGTTGATGGCACGATGTCGGCCATAGTCGCAACTTGCAGCTTGTCGGTGTTGTTTTCATAGAATGCCAAACCAAAGACGCCGATGCCGTCCTTGTTGGACTCAATCCGGGCCAGCGTTTCGGTGTAGTCGCCGTCGATGTCCACGGACTTGCCATCTGTGCGCAGCGCGATGCAGGCTTTTTCAGCCGCTTTCTTGTCACCGCCATTGGCCGCTTTCAACACGTCAAACGCACCTGTGGCTTCGCACCCTTCAAGGATCACTTTGTCCTCGAACACTTCGCGTGTGCCGTGTTTTGTGCCGGGCACAAAGGCCTGGATTGGTTGGTCGGGAAAAGACGCGTTCACCTGGTTCCAGTTGGTGTTGGGGTTGGCGACCATTTTGCCGTCGACCAAAATCTGCTCGGACAAGGCCAAGAACCAATCGGTCTGGGTGAAGGCAAAGGACGCGCCATTGATGTCAGAGGCAAAAACGATGCCGTCATACCCGATGCGGACTTCCATGATGTCGGTGACGCCGTTTTCAGCGCACACAGCGACTTCGCCGGACTTGATCTGGCGGGATGCGTTGGCGATGTCGATGGTGTTTTCGCCGACGCCTTCACAAAAGCGCTTGAGACCTGCGGATGATCCGCCGGATTCGACAACGGGTGTCGGGAAGTCAAAGTTTTCGCCAAAGGCCTCGGCCACGATGGACGCATATGGCAGAACGGTTGATGATCCGGCCACTTGGACCTGATCGCGGGCGGCGGCTGCTGTTGCGGAAAGTGCGGCAATGGCCAGCGCGGAAGTTGTGCATTTCACGAATGACATGATGTCTCCTGAACCTCGAAGTGATGGCCATCCCCTTGATGACCATGGCGCTGATCTAGGCACCTTTCGCTATGCTTTTGTGACAGTTGCGTAACAGTTTTATGACAGCTTCGGATCTATCGCGAAATTTGTGATAAAAAGTCAGGGGACCAACGGCAAAATCACTGAAAATGTGGCACCCTGCCCCAAGTCGGACGTCACGCGCATCCGTCCGCGGTGACGGTGGATGATGTGTTTGACAATGGCCAACCCCAACCCTGTGCCGCCCATCTCGCGGCTGCGGTGGTTGTCTATGCGGTAAAACCGTTCTGTCAGGCGGGGCAAATGTGCAGGATCGATGCCGGGCCCATGATCCGTGACATCGACGCGAACGCCTGCTGCGCGCAAAGCCGGGTCGCGGTCTGCGGCGGCCAGCGTCACCTGCACGGTGTTGTCTTCGCCACCGTATTTGATCGCGTTTTCAATGAGGTTTGTGAAAACTTGACGCAGTTGATCCGCGTCCGCGATCATCGTCGGGACGTGATCAGGTGGATCAAAAACCAGCGTCACTTTGGCCTTTTGCGCCACAGGTTGTAGCGCGTGAACGGTGCTGGACAGCACATCCAACAGGGAAATCTGAGTTGTGGGGCGCACGCGCTGGTCGCTTTCCACGCGGCTGAGCGACAGCAAATCCCCCACCAGACGGTTCATCCGGGCCGCTTCGCTTTGCATGATGCCCAAAAAACGCGTTTGGGCCGCTGTGTCATCTCGCGCGGGACCTTGCAGTGTTTCAATAAACCCCATCAAGGCCGTCAGCGGTGTGCGCAATTCGTGGCTGACATTGGCCACAAAATCGCGCCGCATCTGGCTGGCTTGCTCCAGCGCTGTGACATCATCAAAGCACACAATCACACATCCGGTATCGCCTGCGGCACGGCACGTCACGCGGTAGGTGGTGTCGTGATCCCCGTCATGGCCCAGATAGCGTGTTTCGCGGGGGGATGTGTCGCGCAATGTGCTTTCGATGCTATCGAGTAGCATAGGCTGGCGCAGCATCGTAACATAGTTGCGTGTTACGATGCCTTGACCCAGCAAAGACAAGGCATCAGCGTTGGCCGCTACGATTTTTTCGTCGGGGCCGACGGCCAGCGCAGGCAGGGACACCGCATCCAGTACAGATTGCAGCAGATGCGGGTCCATTTCTGTTACACCTTACATGCGGCGACAGCTTGGCTGAACACCGCGCACAGCGTGTCGGGGTCTTCGAGGCCAACCGACACGCGGAAGAATCCTTCGGACATGCCAAGTTCTGCGCGTTTTTCGGGCGTTAAAGCACGGTGGGACGAGGATGCAGGATGCGAAATCGTGGTGCCGACATCCCCCAAAGTGGGCGCGAAATTCAAACCTTCTGCACCACGCGTAAAGGCGTTGGCTTCTGCGCGTCCACCGTCCAACTCGAAGCTGACCATATTGCAAAACTGCCCCTTCAGCAAAGCCTGCGCACGGGCTTGGTCGGGGTGGTCGGTCCGCGACGGGTAAATCACGCGTTTGACGCCATCCAAGCCCCCCAAATGTTCTGCAAGCCGCAGTGCAGTCGCCTGTGCGCGGTCAAAGCGCAAATCAAACGACAACATGCCGCGTTCAGCCATCCAGCTGTCCCATGGGCTTGGTGTCATGCCTGTGGTCACCGAAAAGACACGGAGCCGCGTGTTGATGGCCTCATCACGCGCCGCAACGTAGCCCAGCATCACATCGGAGTGACCCGCCAGAAGCTTTGTGATCGAATGGATCACGATGTCTGCGCCCCAATCAAACGGCTGGAATGCACGTGGCGTTGTGAACGTGTTGTCCACCACCAAAAGCACACCCTTTTCACGGCACAGCGTCGCCAGTCCTTCGATGTCTGCCACACGCAGCGTCGGGTTGGAGACCGTTTCAACAAGGATCAACTTTGTTGCAGGGCGGATCGCGGCACGCACGGCTTCCACATCGCCCGGATCAACCATGGACGTGGAGACCCCCATACGCGGCAAGTCTTCGGCCATCAGCCGCAAGGACCGCCCATAAAGCTGGTTTCCGCCAATGACGTGATCGCCAGTTTGGGTGATACCCATCAATACCGCAGCCACAGCAGCCATACCGCTAGAGGTCACAACACCCGGATTGGGCGCGCCTTCCATGCGGTCGATCAACCCGCCCACAACATCGGCGTTGGGATGGCCTTCGCGGCTGTAGGTGTAGCCTTGCAACCCGCCTTCATATTGTTGATCCAGCATATCCGGCGTGTCCGAGGCATAGACCACGGACGTAGAAAGCGGTGTTACAACAGGACGGCTGGCACTGTCGGGCAGTGGAACGGGACGGATCAGGGATCCTTTTTCGTTACGCATCATTTACCCCACCACACGCATGTCGTCGCGAAAGCGGCGCATGTTGTCCTGATAATGCAAAGCAGACCCTTGCAGCATCTGGATGGCGGCATCGTCGAGCTGTCGCACAATCTTGCCTGGCGCCCCCATAACCAAAGACCCATCGGGAATTTCCTTGCCTTCGGTGATCAAGGCCCCGGCGCCAATCAGGCAATTGTTGCCGATTTTTGCTCCATTCAGGATGGTGGCCCCCATGCCGATCAGGGAATTGTTGCCGATGGTGCAGCCATGCAGCATGACTTTGTGACCGATGGTGCAGCCTTCACCGATGGTCAAAGGATAGCCCTTATCCACATGCATGACCGTGTTTTCCTGCACGTTGGACCCTTTGCCGATATGGATGATCTCATGGTCAGCGCGGATCGTGGCGCAAAACCAAACAGAGGCCGCTTCATCCAGAACAACCTGCCCGATGAGGTTGGCGTCGGCGGCCACCCAAGTGTCGGCGTGAATTTGCGGCGTCAAATCGCCCAAGGCATAGATGGTCATGATAGCTCCTCGAATTGCGATTGCAGCACACGAACGTGATCCAACAAATGCGGCTGTTGGGCCGCTTTCAGGCGTTCGGCGGCAATGATTGTTTTCAAACGATCTTCGGTCGTGTCCAGATCATCGTTAACCAACACATAATCGTATCCATCCCAGTGGCTGATCTCGTCCCAGCTTTTTTCCATCCGCTTGGTGATGACATCAACGTCGTCTTGCGCCCGTGTTTCCAACCGACGGCGCAATTCGGGAATGGAGGGCGGCAAAATGAAGATCGACAACACATGGTGGCGCAAAGCCGATTTGCCGATCTGTTGCGCACCCTGCCAGTCAATGTCGAACAACACATCGCGGCCTTCCTGAATTGCGGCTTCGACTGGTGGCTTGGGCGAGCCGTAGTAGTTGCCAAAAACCTGCGCATGTTCCAGCATTTCGCCGTCAGTGACCCATTTTTTAAAGTCGTCTTCCGCCACAAAATAGTAGTCTTTTCCGTCAACCTCTCCGGGGCGCGGGGACCGCGTGGTGGCGGACACAGAAAACCGCAGCGTCTCGTCCCACGCCATCAGGCGTTTGGCCAAAGTGCTTTTCCCCGCCCCCGAAGGAGAGCTGAGGATCACAAGCAGTCCAAGACGGTTTTTTTCAGTCGCTGACATCAGAGTTTACTCCACATTCTGCACTTGTTCGCGCATTTGATCGATCAACGCCTTCAACGCCAAGCCGACCTGCGTCAGATCGGTGTTTTGGGCCTTGGAACACAGAGTGTTTGCCTCGCGGTTGAATTCTTGCATCAAGAAATCCAGTTTTCGGCCCACAGAACCGCCTTCTGACAGCAGCGCACGGGCGGCTGTGACATGCGCTCCCAAACGGTCGATTTCTTCCCTGACATCAGCTTTGACGGCCAGCAAAGCCAATTCTTGTGCCAAACGGTCCGGATCAACGCCGTCCGCGGCATCCAGAACACGGGCCACGTTTCGTTTCAGAGTTGCGGCAACATCATCTTTACGCGCCTCTGCGATGGTGGCGGCTTGCGCTGTGAGCGCTTCGATTTCGGTCAATTGCGCGTGCAAAACGTCAGCCAAGGCGGCACCTTCGCAGAGGCGCATGGCATCGTAAGAGGCAACAAGCGCATCTGCTTGTGCCAGAAGGGCTTTGGCCAGTGCTTGTGTGTCTTGATCGGCGGCGCGCTGTTCAAGAATGCCGCGCATCGCCGCGATATCTGATGCCTTTGACGGTGCCAGCGACAGGCCCGCGTCCATGGCTTGGGTTTCGATGTCCGCCATGGCAACCAGAATGGCGCTCAGCTGGGCTTGGTTCACTGCCAAGGCCCCTGCCCCTTCGTCACGGTTCAATCGCAATGACAACGTGACGTTGCCGCGTTTGACTTGGGCGTTTAGTTTGGCCCTGAGCCCTGCTTCAAGCCCTTCGATCCAGTCCGGGACCCGCAAGCGCAGATCAAGACCCTTGCCGTTGACGCTGCGCAGTTCCCATGCCCAGCTAAAGGCATCTTGGGCACCCGTCTCAGAGGCGAAACCGGTCATGGATTTGAGCATTCTCGCCCCCTTGGTTGTTGCGTCTTTGCAATACGGCGATTGCAGGTGGCGGGGCAACCCCTGACCCCGGATTGTGGATCAATACGGGCTGCAAGATCCGGATCATGGCTTGAGCGATATTAACCATTTGTTAAGAAATGAGCGGATTTGACCGGTTCTGTTTGATATTAATAAAATTGTAACCTTTTTTTCCCGCGACGCGTGTTTTCGTGTAGCATATAGACACTGGATGACTGAAAATGGACCATGACCACGAACGGAATGTTTTATCTATGACCGATCACCGTACTGATATTGGATTTTCAGCACTCAACCAGGTGGAGTCCTACTGGGAAGCTCTGCGCGGCACGCGCATGATGCCCAAACGGTCCGAAATTGATCCTCGCGGCATCGAATCCGCGCTGGAATATACCTTCATTCTGGAACGCATCGCACCCGGCATGGCACGGTTGCGCATCGCCGGCAGTCATCTCAGCGATCTGATGGGAATGGAAGTGCGCGGCATGCCCCTGACGTCCTTTATCACCCCGACAGGGCGCCGCCAGATCAGTGATACACTTGAAGAGGTGTTCCAGCGCCCTGCTGCGTGTGAAGTGCGTATGTCTGCTGAATCCGGAAGCGGCAAACCGCATATGGACGCACGCATGCTGCTGCTTCCGCTTAAAAGCGATTTGGGGGATGTCAGCCGCGTTCTGGGCTGTTTTGTGGCACATGGCGAAGTCGGGCGCAGTCCGCGTCGCTTTGATGTCGTTGGCGCAAAAATTCGCCCCATTATGGCACCGGCCACATTGCCGCAAGCGACATTGGAAGAACCTTTGGAAGTCATTACAAAGATCCAAGGCAGCACAGACACATCTATGCCGATGGACCGCCCGAAGGACTTTAAAGAAGTGTCTTATCTGCGGTTGATTAAGACTGACGACTAAGACTTTGTTTCAGAATGTAAAAAAGGCGTCGCATTGCTGCGGCGCCTTTTTTCGTTTCAATGCTGGTGTCCGGCAGATCAGCCCGCTTTGGCCTGACGTTCGGTGCGCAAGGCAGATAGTTCCTCGGCGACGAGAAACGCCAATTCAAGCGATTGGCTGGCGTTCAGGCGGGGGTCACAAGCTGTGTGGTAGCGATCTGACAGGTCTTCTTCGCTGACGGCACGTACACCACCGGTGCACTCAGTTACGTCTTGCCCGGTCATCTCGAAATGCACGCCGCCCGGGACGGTGCCCTCTGATTGGTGCACGCCAAAGAATTCGCGCACTTCGCGCAGCACTGAATCGAAAGGCCGCGTTTTGTATCCGGTGGACGATTTGATCGTGTTGCCGTGCATCGCGTCACAGGTCCAAAGCACATTTGCGCCCTCTTCCTTCACCGCTTGAATAAGACGTGGCAAATGATCGCCAACCGCCCCCGCACCAAAGCGCGCGATCAGGGTCAAACGGCCCTCTTCGTTTTCAGGGTTCAGTTTTTGCATCAGCACTTTCAGGTCCTCGGCGGTCGTTGTTGGACCGCACTTCAAACCGATGGGATTTTGCACGCCAGAGGCGAACTCGACATGGGCGCCATCAGGCTGACGGGTGCGATCCCCGATCCAGATCATGTGGGCAGACCCCGCCAACCACTTGCCAGAAGTCGAATCAATTCTAGTCAAAGCTTCTTCATATTCCAGAAGCAGACTTTCGTGTGATGTGTAGAAGTCGACGGTAGAAAACTCGTGGGTTGTATTTGCCGTGATCCCTGCTGCAGCCATGAAATCAATTGTGTCCTGGATCCGGTTGGCGATCTCGCTGTATTTCGCCGCCTCACCCCCGTCTGCGAACCCCAAAGTCCAGGAATGGACGCGGTTCATATCGGCAAAACCACCCGTGGAAAATGCACGCAACAGGTTCAATGTCGCGGCCGATTGCGTGTAGGCGCGTAGCATGTTTTCCGGGTTTGGAATGCGGGCTTCGGATGTGAAATCCAGACCGTTGATGATGTCGCCGCGGTAGCTTGGCAATTCCACGCCATCGACAGTTTCCGTGGGCGCGGAACGCGGTTTGGCAAATTGGCCCGCCATACGACCCACTTTGATAACCGGCACTTTCGCGCCATATGTCAGCACCATCGCCATTTGCAGCATCACTTTAAACGTGTCGCGGATGCTGTCGGAATTGAACTGGTTGAAGGCTTCGGCGCAATCACCGCCCTGCAACAAGAACGCATCGCCACGGGACGCCGCAGCCAGTTGTTGCTTTAGACGCCGGGCTTCGCCTGCAAACACCAGCAATGGATAAGATGACAATTGGGCCTCGACCGCGTTCAAAGCGGCTGTGTCTGTATACTCCGGCATCTGAATCCGCGGTTTTTTGCGCCAATCCGATTTTGTCCAAGTGCTCATCGTTTTTCTCCGTTGTTGGGGCATACACTTACAGTCGCCCCTGATGAAGTATGAGCTATACAAAAGGTTTAGCGCAATCACCAGTATATTTGCATCTTGACGGGGCCAGCGTGGCGTGACCATGGTTTTTGACGGCTTTTGAGGCCGCCATGAAGTTTTCACAGACAGGCGTTTACTGAAACCAATCGCCTTTCTGTACGCCCATAAGGAAAAGCCGCGATGTCAAACCCGCGCAGACCCATCCGAGATGCCGCTGGTGGCGCAGGAACGAGACGCTTTGTTTTCGTTTTGATGGAAAATTTTTCGCTGCTTTGCTTTGCCACAGCCATTGAAAGTTTGCGCATCGCCAACCGTATGGCAGGCCGTGAGATATATGTATGGCACTTGATCGGAGAAGGCGGTGATGTCGTCAGTTGCTCTGCGGGTACGGCTTTCAAGCTGGATGCCGATCTCGAAGACATGACGCGTGATGACACGATCATGTTATGCGGTGGCATTGATGTGCAGGCTGCCACGACCAAACGCTTGATGAACTGGCTGCGCCGCGAAGCCCGCAAGGGCCTTACGGTCGGGGGCCTGTGCACCGCGTCTTATTCATTGGCCAAAGCCGGTTTGCTGGACGGCAAACGCGCCACCATCCACTGGGAAAATCAGGACAGCTTCGCGGAAGAATTTGAAGACGTCGAGCTGACAAAATCCGTGTTTGTGGTCGATGGTAACCGTCTGACCACCGCTGGTGGCACATCGTCTATCGATCTGATGCTGAAGCTGATTGCGGATGATCACGGTGAAGATCTGGCCAATGCTGTGGCGGATCAGCTGATCTATTCGTCCATTCGCACCGACCAAGACACCCAGCGCCTGTCGGTTCCGACGCGCATCGGTGTGCGCCATCCCAAGCTAAGTCAGGTCATCCAGATCATGGAGACCAATATCGAAGAACCGATCAGCCCTTCGATCCTGGCGAAAGATGTGCATATGTCTACCCGCCAGCTCGAACGCTTGTTCCGGCGCTATCTCAACCGCTCGCCCAAGCGTTACTATATGGAACTGCGGTTGCAAAAAGCGCGGAACTTGCTGATGCAAACCGACATGAGCGTCATCAACGTCGCGTTGGCCTGTGGGTTCGCCTCCCCGTCACATTTTTCAAAATGCTACCGTGCCCATTACGACACAACCCCTTACCGCGAAAGAGGCAGTCACGCGGCGCGATTGTCAATCTGATAAAATTCATTACGGTACACGTTTATGGGGAACGGAAATTACGTCGCTATCATCGGGCCGCCACGCAGCGGCACCACGTGGTTGTTTCGCTTTTTGCGCGAACATCCGGGCGTGTTTGTGCCATTCATCAAGGAAATAAACTGGTTCAACATTGCGACAGGCAAAGCCAATGAGAATCAGGTGGCCAACGTCCAGCGCCAATATGAATTGATCCGTGACCGCCGTGCGGCGCAGGGTTTGGATTTGGGTATTCAGGGGCAAGAACGCAAAGAACGTGCAGAGATGCGCACGGACGCCGATTTTCGGGCGTTCTTTGAAAAACGGGCTCACGGCGACACCCCCTATTTCGATATTTCCCCCGGATATGCTGGGTTGGATGTGGATGGCTTCAAACGTATGAACGATACGTTTTCAAATGCCAAAATCGTTTTGTTGCTGCGCAACAAGCCGGATCGCGCATGGTCTGTGGTGCATCACGTTAAAAAACGCCGCTTTCCCGAAGCTGATTTGCAGTTTGTGATCAACTACTTGAGTTCCGCGGCAGATGGACCGATGACAAAACTGCTGTCTGAAATTTATGCAACGGTTTTGCAGGCCTTTACGCCATCGCATGTGCATTGCATTTACACTGAAGAACTTTTTGATCCCCAGGCCCAACAAAAGGTGCTGGACGATCTGTGCCATTTCGTGGGTGCCCGTCCGCATCTGGTTGGAGATTTCGAATACTCGCAAAATCGCGGTTCCTATGACCAGATGTCATTCGGATTCCGCAAAGAGGCCACCCTGAAAGGGGCTGCGGATTATGCGTGGGCCGAGAAAATCATGGGATATTTGCCGCCGCTTTGGCAAAAAGACCGGGATCGTTACCTTAACGACTGATCCGGTAGATCGCCCCGTCGGCTGCACTTACAAAATAGATTGAGCCATCAGCCCCCTGTTGGATGTCGCGCACGCGGTTTGTGTCCTTGGATTTCAGGATCTCGACCTCGGACGCACGTCGCCCGGACAGGTCCAAACGTGAAATGTGGTCAAACTTCAGGCTGCCCACAAACATGTCGCCTTTCCATTCCGGAAACATGGTCCCTGTGTAGATCAGCAAGCCAGAGGGGGCGATGGAGGGATCCCAATAATGGGCGGGCTGTTGCATGCCGTCCTTTGTGGTGCCTTCGCCGATCTTCTTGCCGGAATAATGCACACCGTAGTTGATCACGGGCCAGCCGAAATTGGCACCTTTGCGTATGGCGTTGACCTCGTCGCCGCCCTTGGGGCCATGTTCTGATGTCCAAAGCTGGCCTTTTGCATCCAGTCCGGCCCCTTGCGGGTTGCGGTGGCCGAAAGACCAGATGTGTGGCTGTGTCGTGTCAGATCCGACAAAGGGGTTGTCGGCTGGCACTGTGCCATCGCGTGTGATGCGCACGATGGATCCGTTGTGATTGCTACGGTCTTGGGCAGAAGGTCGGTCCCCGCGGTCGCCGATGGTGACAAATAGCGTGCCATCGCGGGCTTCGACGACGCGGCTGCCGAAATGGCGGCTGGTTGTTCCGCCCGGGGCACTGACGAACAGGTCACGTAATCCTGTCAATTGCGCTCCATCGGCGCTTAGTTTTCCAACGGCGAGTGCCGTGCCTGACCCGCCGCGTTGCGGTTTGGAATAGGTCAGAAACACATCGCGGCTTTGGGCAAAGTCACGCGGTAGGGTGACATCAAGCAAACCGCCCTGCCCCTTTGCTTTCACTTTCGGCGTACCGCGCACCGTTTGGGGGACCCCGTCGCGCACAAACACCAGTTTGCCGCCGCGTTCCGTGACCAACATGCCTGCAGATGGTCCCGGCAAGATCGCCATGCCCCAGGGTTGATCGAAACCGTCAGCAACCCGCGCGACTTGCAGCTGTCCGGACGACGTGTCCAGCGCATGTGCTGCCGATGTGATTCCCATTGCTGCGAGGGTGGAAAGTAGAAGCAGACGCATATTGACCTCCTGTGACCTAAAACAGGACATAGGCATAGTTTTGATGCATTCCAGAGGACAATGGCCCGCATCATGGTAATTTATGGGACTTTTCTTTTAGGAAACACCACCGTAATCTGCCCGCCAGAACGCAAGTTCCAACTAGGGAGAGTAAGAATGAAAAAACTACTTATGGCGACTGCAGCCACAGCTTTGATGGCGGGCACAGCGTTTGCTGGCGGTCACGGCAAAGAAGTCAAAATCGGCGTTATCTTGGGCTTCACTGGTCCAATCGAATCCATGACACCTGCAATGGGTGCGGGCGCTGAATTGGCAATGCAAGAAGTCACAGACAGCGGCCTGCTTTTGGATGCGGCCAAAGTGATTCCTGTTCGTGCAGACAGCACATGTGTTGACGCTGGTGCCGCAACAGCTGCGGCGGAACGTCTTGTCACATCTGACAAAGTCGACGGAATCATGGGCGCGGATTGCTCTGGTGTGACCGGTGCGATCTTGTCCAACGTGGCCTTGGCAAACGGCGTTGTGATGATTTCACCATCCGCAACATCCCCCGGCCTGTCCACAGCTGAAGACAACGGTTTGTTCTTCCGCACAGCACCATCTGACGCGCGTCAAGGCGTTGTCATGACAGAAGTGCTGATGGAAGAAGGCATCAAATCTGTTGCTGTGACTTACACAAACAACGACTACGGCAAGGGTCTGGCCGACGCATTCCAAGCGGCGTTTGAAGCGGCTGGCGGCACAGTCACAATCAACGCATCCCACGAAGACGGCAAAGCGGATTACTCTGCTGAAGTTGGCGCATTGGCCTCTGCTGGCGGCGACCGTTTGGTTGTTGCAGGTTACGTGGACCAAGGCGGTTCGGGCATTGTACGTGCGGCTTTGGATTCGGGCGCGTTTGACACGTTCCACTTCCCAGACGGCATGATTTCCGACAAGCTCGAAGAAAACTTCGGCGACGAAATCGACGGCTCTACTGGCCAGCATCCCGGCACAGACAGCGACGGCGCGTCCAAGTATCTTGAACTGGTCGGCGACGCATTTGACGGAACAGGCGCGTTTTCTCCTGAATCCTACGACGCTGCTGCATTGATCATGTTGGCGATGCAAGCCGCAGACAGCAAAGACAGCGCAGACTACAAAAACAAAGTCATGGATGTTGCAAACGCCCCGGGCGAGCAAATCTTCCCTGGTGAGCTGGCCAAAGGTCTGCAGATCCTGCGTGATGGCGGCGAAATCGACTATGTTGGCGCAACAGCGGTTGAGCTGATCGGCCCCGGTGAATCTGCGGGTAACTACCGTCAGGTTGTCATCAAGGGCGGCAAAGTCGAGACAGCGAAGTATCGCTAAGACGTCTGATTGAAATTGAACGGCCCGGTGGAAACATCGGGCTGTTTCAGTAAGATACAACGCTTACCTAAAGTGAGCATGTCTGCATCCAACGCGGTGCAACGGGGGAATTGCCGATGATCGTCGTAGATGACGTTCACAAAGCCTTTGGCGGGTTTAAAGCCGTTGATGGTGCCAGCCTAACGATTGCCGAAAAATCAATTACCGGACTGATCGGACCAAATGGCGCAGGAAAAACGACTCTTTTCAATGTGATCGCTGGAGTTCTTAAACCAACATCCGGCACCGTGACCATGACTGGCGAGGACATTACAGGTCTGCCGCCCCATGAGCTGTTTCACAAAGGTCTTCTGCGCACTTTCCAGATTGCACACGAATTTTCGTCCATGACCTGTCGCGAAAACCTGATGATGGTGCCCGGCGCACAGTCTGGCGAGACGCTTTGGAACACATGGTTTGGACGCAAGCGTATCGCTGACGAAGAACGTGCTTTGGCTGCCAAAGCGGATGAGGTTCTTGAGTTCCTAACTGTTGAGCATTTGTCCAATCATAAAGCCGGACAAGTTTCAGG
Source organism: Ascidiaceihabitans sp. (assembly GCF_039986515.1). Lineage (NCBI taxonomy): Bacteria > Pseudomonadati > Pseudomonadota > Alphaproteobacteria > Rhodobacterales > Paracoccaceae > Ascidiaceihabitans > Ascidiaceihabitans sp. The sequence goes on from NZ_JBDWQO010000007.1 coordinate 528,946, forward strand.
CGGGCAGAAAAAGCTGTTGGAACTTGGCCGTACCATGATGGTCGATGCAAAGATCGTATTTTTGGACGAAGTCGGCGCCGGTGTGAACCGCACTTTGCTAAACACCATTGGCGACGCAATCCTGCGCCTGAACAAGGAACGCGGATACACGTTTGTTGTGATCGAACACGATATGGATTTCATCGGTCGCATCTGTGATCCGGTGATCTGTATGGCTGAGGGCAAAGTCTTGGCCGAAGGTACATTGGATGAAATCAAAGCCAACGAGCAGGTGATCGAGGCCTATCTAGGCACGGGTTTGAAAAACAAAGAACAGGTTGGGGCGTGATGTTTGATTTGATTGGGGCTCTGCCCCAAACCCCGAGGTATTTTTGCCAAGATGAAAGGCCGATGACATGAGTGTTCCGTTTTTGATCGGCGACACCATGACGGGCGGTTATGGGGCTGGTCCCGATATTTTGCATGACTGCACAATTGCTGTGAACCCCGGTGAGATTGCTGTGATTGTTGGTCCCAATGGTGCGGGTAAATCCACGGCGATGAAGGCTGTGTTCGGCATGCTGGATGTGCGTCAAGGCAAGGTTATGCTGGACGGTGAGGATATTACGTCTTTGTCGCCGCAAGACCGCGTTGTGAAGGGCATGGGGTTTGTGCCGCAAACCTCGAATATCTTTACCTCTATGACGGTTGAAGAAAATCTGGAAATGGGCGCTTTTATCCGCCGTGATGATATATCCGGAACGATGGCGCAGATTTATGATCTGTTCCCGATTCTGAAGCAAAAACGCAATCAGGCCGCCGGTGAGCTGTCTGGTGGGCAACGTCAACAAGTGGCCGTAGGGCGTGCTTTGATGACCCAGCCCAAGGTCTTGATGCTGGACGAACCAACGGCGGGTGTGTCGCCTATCGTCATGGATGAGCTGTTCGACCGCATCATTGAAGTGGCGCGCACCGGCATTCCGATTTTGATGGTGGAACAGAACGCGCGTCAGGCGCTGGAGATTGCCGACAAAGGCTATGTGCTGGTGCAGGGCCGAAACGCATTCACGGGGACGGGCAAGGAATTGCTGGCGGACCCCGAAGTGCGCAAATCGTTTTTGGGGGGCTGAGGTCTTGGATTTACTGAACGCCCTTGTGGCCTTTTCAAACTTCGTTCTGATCCCTGCCACTGCCTATGGCGCGCAGCTGGCGCTTGGGGCGCTTGGGGTGACGCTGATCTATGGTATCTTGCGCTTTTCCAATTTTGCACATGGTGACACCATGGCATTTGGTGCGATGATCACAATCCTGTTCACATGGCTGTTCCAAAGTTGGGGCATCTCGCTGGGACCGCTTCCCACAGCCTTGCTTGCCCTGCCCTTTGGCATCCTTGGCTGTATGGCTTTGGTTTTGTTCACCGACCGTGTTGTGTACAAATTCTACCGTGCGCAAAAAGCAAAACCCGTGATCCTGGTCATTGTTTCGCTTGGGGTCATGTTCATCATGAACGGTTTGGTGCGCTTTATCATCGGGCCGGATGATCGCCGCTTTGCGGATGGGGAACGCTTCATCATTTCTGTGCGCGATTTCAAAGCGCTCACAGGTCTGAAAGAAGGTCTTGCGATCAAGACGACCCAAGGTATCACTGTGATCACAGCCGTGATCGTTGTGGCGCTTTTGTTCTATTTCCTGAACCGCACGCGCACGGGAAAATCCATGCGGGCCTATTCCGACAATGAAGATCTGGCCTTGTTGTCGGGTATCAACCCAGAGCGTGTGGTCATGGTCACATGGCTGATTGTAGCGACATTGGCGACGATTGCGGGGACGCTATATGGTTTGGACAAGTCCTTTAAGCCGTTCATTTTCTTGCAACTGTTGTTGCCGGTTTTTGCCTCGGCCATCGTTGGCGGCCTTGGCAGCCCTATCGGGGCCATCGCAGGCGGGTTTGTGATCGCCTTTTCGGAAGTCACAATCACATACGCGTGGAAAAAGGTCGCGACCTATGTGGTGCCGGAGGCTTGGGCGCCAGACACATTGGTCCAGCTTTTGTCCACCGATTATAAATTCGCGGTCAGCTTTGTGATCTTGTTGATCGTTTTGCTGTTCCGCCCAACAGGCTTGTTCGCGGGGAAATCGGTATGACTGATACAGTACGCAATACCATCTACTTTGCATTTGTTGCGGCGCTGATCATCGGCACGGGCTTTGTCCAAAGCTGGAACACAGCGTTGTTTGTCCTGAACTTTGGTCTGATTTCGGCAATTATGGCTTTGGGTGTGAACCTGCAATGGGGCTTTGCGGGCCTGTTCAATGTGGGCATCATGGGGTTCGTGGCTTTGGGCGGGTTGGCGACGGTTCTTGTGTCGATGCCTCCGGTTCCGCAGGCTTGGAATGATGGTGGCATGGGGATCATCGCGTCTTTGGCATTGGGGGCTGCGACCATCGTTGGTGCTGTCATTGCCTATGCCAAGATGAAGCCGGGGCGTGTGCGCGGGCTGGTGATTGCCGCGATCCTGATTGTCGGGTTCTTTGTTTACCGTGCGGTGTTCGATCCTGCGGTGGCTGCCATCGAAGCTGTGGATCCTGCCGCGACGGGTTATCTGGGCGGGCTTGGATTGCCTGTGGTTGTGGCATGGCCTGTTGGTGGGTTGCTTGCGGCTGGTGTGGCTTGGATGATCGGTAAAACGGCGCTTGGCCTGCGGTCTGACTATTTGGCGATTGCCACACTTGGGATTTCGGAAATCATCATCGCCGTCATGAAAAACGAAGACTGGATGGCACGGGGCGTAAAGAACGTGGTCGGCTTGCCGCGCCCTGCCCCTTACGAGATCGACTTGCAAAACAGCGCAAGCTTTGTTGAGCGTGCTTCGGGGTTGGGCCTTGATCCAGTCACGGCGTCAACGCTGTGGGTCAAAGTGATCTATGCCGGGCTTTTCACAACCGTTCTGGTGGTTCTGTTTGTGATGGCGCAGCGTGCGTTGCACAGCCCGTGGGGCCGCATGATGCGCGCCATTCGCGACAATGAATTTGCCGCCGAAGCGATGGGTAAGAACGTCACTGCGCGGCACTTGCAGGTCTTTGTTCTGGGGTCTGCCATTTGTGGTATCGCAGGGGCAATGATGACCACGTTGGATGGCCAGTTGACGCCGGGCACCTATCAGCCTTTGCGGTTCACTTTCCTGATATGGGTGATGGTGATCGTGGGGGGATCTGGCAACAATCTGGGTGCGGTTCTGGGTGGTTTTCTAATCTGGTGGCTTTGGGTGATGGTCGAACCTATGGGATTGACGGTCATGAATTTCATCACTGCGGGTATGCCAGACGGGTCTGCCTTGAAAGATCATCTGATCGACAGTGCAGCCCATATGCGGTTGCTGACGATGGGGCTGGTTTTGTTACTGGTGCTCAGGTTCAGTCCGCGAGGACTTATCCCCGAGAAGTGAGACAGGGACCGGAAACTTTCAAAGTTTCCGGTCTGTTTTCTTTGTAAGAAAACAGCGCTTTCAGCGCCCCTTGAACAACCCTCCCAAGATGCCACGCACCATGCGCCGCCCTGTGGTGCCTGTCAGTTCTTTGACCACCATTTGTGTCATCGCTTGCCCAAAGCTTTTGGTGCGGCGCGCAGGCTTGGATGTTGATCGGCTGACACGCGCCCCTTGATAGCGCCGGCCGGCATTAAATTCGCGCAACGCAGGGCGGGTTTCCTGCTCTGCTTCTTCTTCGGCCTTTTCGGCTTCAGCAGCGGCTTTGGCGGCACGTTTGGCTAGGATTTCAAACGCAGAGGTCCGGTCCAATGTGGTGTCGTATTTGCCGGACATCTCGGACGCAGCCATGACGTTTTCGCGTTCGGTTTTGGTGATTGGCCCCAATTGCGAAGATGGCGGACGGATCAACGTGCGCTCGACGATGCCGGGCACCCCTTTCTTTTGCAACATCGAAGTGACGGCTTCGCCGACACCGACTTCACGGATGGCTTCTTCGGTATCGAAACGCGGGTTTTCGCGGTAGGTTTCGGCAGCCAAACGCAATTCTTTGCGATCTTTGGCCGTGAAGGCGCGCAAGGCGTGTTGGATGCGATTGCCCAATTGCCCCAGAATGTCTTCGGGCACGTCAGCCGGGTTCTGGGTGATGAAATATACTCCAACGCCTTTAGAGCGTATCAAACGCGCCACTTGTTCAACTTTATCGACCAAGGCTTTGGGCGCGTCATCGAACAGCAGGTGGGCTTCGTCGAAGAAAAACACCAGCTTGGGTTTTTCTGGATCACCAACTTCGGGCAGTTCTTCGAACAACTCTGAAAGCAGCCACAACAAGAATGTGGCGTATAGGCCCGGCGCCGACATCAGTTTGTCAGAGGCCAGAATGTTGATCATGCCACGTCCCGCGGCGTCGGTGCGCATCAGGTCGGACAGCTCTAGCGCAGGCTCACCGAACAACTTGGTGCCCCCTTGATTTTCCAGCACCAGCAAGCGGCGCTGAATGGCCCCGATAGAGGCCGCAGATACATTGCCATATCGCAGTGACAGGTCTTTGGCGTTTTGACCGATCCAAACCAAAAGCGATTGCAGGTCTTTCAAATCCAACAACGGCAAGCCTTCTTCATCGGCCAGGCGAAACGCGATGTTGAGGATGCCTTCTTGCGCCTCGGTCAATTCCAACAAGCGCGACAGCAACAAGGGGCCCATTTCGGAGACAGTGGTGCGCACCGGATGCCCCTGATCGCCAAAAAGGTCCCAAAAGGTGACGGGGAACGCATCATAGGTGAAATCGTCGAAACCAATGACGCCAGCACGTTCCATAAACGGGCCATGCAGCTTGTGATCGGGTGTGCCGGATTTGGCCAAACCGGATAAATCGCCTTTGATGTCGGACAAAAAGACAGGAACACCCGCGGCAGAAAACCCTTCAGCCAAGATCTGCAAAGTTACGGTTTTGCCCGTGCCAGTGGCGCCTGCAATCAATCCGTGACGATTCGCATAGCCCAACGACAGTCCTTGTTTGTCACCGTAGTCTTGGCCACCGCCGCCAATGAAAAGCTCTGTTGTCATTTTGTTAACCTTTTGATCACGCCTTTATTCGGCACGACCATACAAACTTAACCTTTGAGAGCCATAGTGATTTTGTCTCGCATCGCATGTCCTCGCAGTGCGGGACACTTCCTCCCTGTCAGACTGGCCGTGCCCTTTGTGGTGCGGCCCTTTTTTTACCAAAAGATTTGATTTTGTTCGGGCTGAAAAAGTGATCAGATAGCTGTTGACGCACAGTCGCCTGTTTCGTAACCTCTAAACAATAATAAGTCGGCCAGTCCGACGGGGAGAAGACATAGAAAAAGAGCACCGTTAGAGTGCTCTTTTTTTATTTCCAAAGCGGTTTTATGAAATTTCCCGCGCCAGTTTGTCGTAAGCGTGCGTTTGGCTTTTTTCGTGTCTTCAAAAAACGAAACTATCCACTACATTCATACTTAATCGCCCCTGACATGCCTGCAATCGCATGTTAGCGTGCGGACAAAAGCAAAGAGTGGTGGACCCAATATGCCAAAGTTATTTCACAGCGCCTTGATCGGTGCGACCCTGACAGCGACCCTGCCTTTCGTGGCTTTGGCGCAAGACACAACGCCCAAGCAGGGCAATGCCGCGGAAATTGAATCGCAACTCAGCCTTGGTGAAGACGCCAACAAAGACCCGGATCTGGGCCAGCCTTACACAAAAGAAGAAGTTGGCGCCTGGGAAATCCGGTGCATCAAGACCGAACAAGAAGTCGACCCTTGCCAAATGTATCAGTTGATGGACGACGGCGAAGGCGTGCCTGTTGCCGAATTTTCGCTGTTCCGCTTGCCAGAAGGCAGCAAAGCCGTGGCTGGTGCTACAGTGGTTGTGCCTTTGGAAACCGCCCTGCCCCCGCAGCTTACGATCACCGTCGATGGCGGATCGGCACGTCGTTATCCTTATGCGTTTTGTAACGCTGTCGGCTGCTATGCCCGCATCGGTTTGACCGAGGCAGATGTGAATGTGTTCAAACGCGGTGCCGACGCTGTTTTGACGATTATTCCAGCATTGGCCCCAGACCAGAAAGTGGAATTGGCACTTTCCCTGAAAGGCTTTACAGCCAGCTTCGAAAAAGCATCTGTGATCGATCCGTAACAACGGCGCTGAGATATCAATCTGAAAGGTCGCGCCTGTGTCGCGACCTTTTTTGTTTTAGATTTTGCGCAAGGCAATCACTGCATTCATGCCCCCAAAGGCAAAGGCATTGGACAACACCACATCCACTTTCGCATCCCGCGCTTCATTGGGAACAACATCCAATGCGCATTCAGGGTCGGGTTCCTCATAGCCAATGGTGGGCGCAATCACCCCATCGCGCAGGGCCATAATGCAGGCCAGTAATTCAACCGCGCCTGTGCCGCCAATCAAGTGACCATGCATGGATTTGGTGGATGACATCATAAGCTTATCGGCGTGTGGTCCGAACACATCGGCTACAGCGGCACATTCGGTCTTGTCGTTCGCGGCCGTGCCCGTGCCATGCGCGTTGATATAGCCCACGTCTTCGCGGTTAAGTCCTGCGTCCTGCAACGCGCCTTGCATCGCCCGTGCCGCGCCGTTTTTGGACGGCATCACAATGTCGGCGGCGTCCGAGGACATGGCAAACCCTGCCACCTCACATAAAATATCCGCGCCGCGTGCCCGCGCGTGTTCATATTCCTCGAACACAAAGACGCCTGCACCTTCGCCTTGGACCATGCCGTTGCGGTTGGCTGAAAACGGGCGGCACGCGTCCTTTGACATGACGCGCAACCCTTCCCAGGCTTTGACGCCGCCAAAGCACAACATGGATTCCGATCCCCCCGTCACCATCACAGGTGCCATGCCAGAGCGCACCATTTGAAAGGCTTGGGCCATGGCATGGTTCGAGGATGCGCAAGCCGTGGATACGGTGAACGAGGGCCCCTTCAAGTTATGTTCCATCGACACATGGCTGGCCGCGGCATTGTTCATCAATTTGGGTACAACAAACGGGTGCACCCGATTTTTGCCGTCTTCATAAACAGACCGGTAATTGTCGTCCCATGTGCTGACGCCACCGCCTGCTGTGCCCAACACAACACCCGATTTTGCTGCATCTTCCCCGCTTAGGGAAAGGCCGGATTGCGACAATGCCTCATGGGCGGCGGCAAGTGTAAATTGGGTAAAGCGATCATAAAGGCTGATTTGCTGTCGGTTGTAGCGGCCTTCAGCCTCAAAGCCACGCACCTGCCCACCAATTTGGATCGACAAACGGTCCACATCGCGCAACTCCAGCGGACCAATGCCGCATTTGGCATCCCGCATTGCAGCCATTGTGTCATCGACACAATGCCCCAAGGCGTTGATGGTTCCGGCCCCTGTGATCACGACCCGTTTCATGGGTCAGCCTGCTTTTTCCGCAATCAGGCTTTGAATGCCTTGAATGATCTTATCCACGGACGAAATGTCGAAATCCCCGCTTTCGGGGGCATTTGCGTTGAAAGGGATTGTGATGTCGAACTCTTCTTCGATGGCGAAAATACATTCTACCAGCCCCAAGCTGTCTATACCGATATCCGCCAAAGTGCTGTCGCGTGTGACATCGCCGGGTTCAAGCAAGGCTTGTTCCGAAATGATTTCGATAACTTTGGTTTCGACCGTCATGGTAAAACACCCCATTGATACAAGGCTGATTTAGTCATTGGAGGGCGTCTTGAAAACAGCTTTCTTCAGGTCTGCGACATCGCGCAACAGGCGCGGGAGACGGCGAATGGACTTGTAGGTCTCGACTTGTTTGTCCATTTGGGTTGCAGGATAGCCCAACATCACGCGGCCCGCAGGCACGTTGGACAGCACTTTGGTGGCGCCGCCCGTGATCACGCGGTCACCGATGAAAATGTTGTCGGAAATCCCGGTCATACCGCCAAGCACCACATTGTTGCCCACACGCGCAGATCCCGCGATGGCGACATGGCCACAAATCAGGCAATCGCGTCCCATAACGACGTTGTGGCCCACTTGGGCCATGTTGTCGAATTTGCATCCATCCCCAATAACCGTGTCGCGGATCGTGCCGTTGTCGATTGTGGCGTTGGCGCCTATTTCAACGTCATGGCCGATCTGTACGGCCCCCAAGGAATGGATACGCGCATAGGGCTGGCCATCTGTGTCGTCTTGGCTTCCCAGGCTTTCGCGCACAGCTTCGATGCCGGATTTTTCCGCTGTGACAAAGCTAAAGCCGTCGCCACCGATACGTGCGCCCGGTTGGGCAATAAACCTGTCACCAATCTGTGCGCGGGCGCCGATAGTGACCTGTTCGCGCAAAAAGGTGTTGGCCCCAAGGGTGACATCCGCGCCGACAAAGCATTGTGCGCTGATCACGCTGCCTGCGCCGATGGTGGCACGGGCGCCGATCACAGTGAACGGTCCGATGGAAACATCAGCGGCAATCTGTGCCGTTGGGTCAATAACGGATGTTGGGTGGATGCCGGCATCCGTGCCTTGGCCAGGATCCATCATGCGTGTCAAAGCAGACATTGCGTAGCGCGGACGCGATGGGATAATGGCCGCTTTCAAGCCAAGAGCCTGCCAATCGGCCCCTTCCCAAAGCAGTGCGACCCGGGCGCGCCCGTTTGACAAGTCTTCTGCATATTTGGGGTTGGTGGCCAGCGCCAGGTCGCCGTCTTTTGCATGACCGGGTTCACTGACACGTTCGATTAAAAGGTCAACGGCGCCAAAGGCTTGTGCCCCCAGCGCCGCTGCAATGTCTTTTACACTATGGCTCATGTCCGCATCCTTGTGGGCAAAAGGTGTGATGCACCTTTGCGCTTGGGTTGCGGCCAGAATTACCCTTGAACGGCGCGTAATGCCACCCCTGCTTTGGCCAGCGCACTCCAGATGCGCCCATCACGGCCGTAGATATCACGGCGGTACTGTGTGTGACCTTTGGCCGTTGTAAATGCAGTGCGGTAAATGATGTGCACCGGCACTGGGTCTTTCAGGTTCACACGGGCTTCTTTTCCAGTTTTCAGTTTGGACTGGAAAAAGCCTTTCGGGTCATTTGTTTGCTTGGCCAGCAAGGCGTAAGCAAAATCAAACGGATCCGCCAACCGCACGCACCCGTGGCTGTAGGCGCGGACTTCACGTCCAAACAGGTTCTTGGCCGGTGTGTCATGCAGATAGATGTTGTAGCGGTTCGGGAACATAAACTTCACCAGACCCAAAGCGTTGCCCTTGGAGGGGGGTTGACGCATCGAGAACGGAAAGGTCTTTTCTGTGTACTTCGAGAAGTTTACAGCGCTGCGGTTGACCTTGCGGCCTTTGCTGTCTGTGATCTCGATGTGGCGTACCGCATTGCTGTTGCGCTTCAACGCGGGCAAGTATTCTTTTGTGACGATAGAACGCGGCACATACCAGCTTGGGTTGATGACCATAAATTCCATAACATCGGAAAATTCCGGTGTCGGACGGTCCGATTTATTGGCGCCCACGACCGAACGCGTTTCAAACGTCACTTTGTTGTTGTCGATGACCTTTGCAGTAAAGTCGGGAATGTTCACCAGAATGTGGCGACGGCCACGTTCTTGGTTGACCCAGCGTTCGCGTTCCATTGCCACAATAATCGACTGCAAACGCTGTTGAACCGTTTTATTGATTTCCGAAACGGTACCAGGACCTGCAACACCGTCAGCTGACAATCCATGCGCCAACTGAAACTGTTGGACTGCGGACTTCATAGTGTCATCGTAGGTTTGGCTGGCACTGCGACGCATATAGCCTTGGGCAATCAAGCGGTTGCGCATGGCAACAACGGCGTTGCCCGACTGGCCGGGTTTCAGCGACTTTGATGGTATTTTTGCACCCCATCCGCCTTTGGCCAACAGCCGTTCCATACGCAGCTTTTCTTTCATCAGCGCATTGTATTCCATGGTTTTTGGAGCCAACGCCTTGAAAAAACCGTTCGGAGAAGATTTCGAGAAATTCACCAGATAGGACGTGCGGTCGCGGTATGGCACCTGACGCACAATGGCACTGTCCACGCGGCTTGGGATCAGAACGCCGGTTTGCAAATCACGCGCGTATTGCAAGAAGACACGGCTGATTTCGACTTCCAATGCGCCGCGTTCGCGGGGGCCTTTGGCGGATTTCATTTTGGCTTGCAGGCCCTTTGCATCATAGCGTGCGGCTGGCAGGCCGTGCGCAGAGGCATTGGACAGTGCTTTCATCAAGGACACACGCCGCGAACGGTCGCGACCGGCGCGGCCTGTCCAGATGCTTTTGTAGCCGTTGGCCTGATAAAATGCAGCGATGTCTTTGTCGCGCGCAGCAGCTTCAGCGACGGCTTGTTTGAATGCCGTGACTTGTGCATGCGCTGTGTTTGGCTGTGCAAAAAAGGCTGTCACCAAAGTTAGCATTGCCAGCAAAGGTGTGAACCTTCGAACCATTGACGTCATAGTCGTCCCCCACTCGGATTTTTTAATCGTAAATTTGGCCTGCAATTTGTCTGCGTGCGCACAAAAAGTCTAATCACAATCGCCCAATTGCCTGAACAAACTGTCAACCGATGCAACTGGGTCGCGTTCATTCGCGTGGCAAGCGGACAAAAGACACATTGGTCAAAATTTGCGCAAAATTTCGCCTAAAAATGTTGATACTTTGACTGTGGCAGATTCAACACTTGGTTCACGATTCGTGATATGTCATAGAAGAGTTGCATCTGGGGATGAGATGAACGGACCCGTGTAACATCACGGGTACACAGGCTAATGGGACGGCTGACGATGACAAAGACAGGCACACCGGGTATTACCCGCCGCTCCGTATTGGGCGCTTTTGCAGCGACGATGGTGACGGCAGCCCCTACTTTTTCCAATGCAGCGGGATTTTTGCGCGGCTCTGGCGACATTCGCCGCATCCGGATGTATTCTGGCCGCACCGGCGAACGCATCGACATGATCTATTGGATCGAAGGCAACTACATCAAAGACGCTGTCAAAGAAGTGAATCACTTTATGCGGGATTGGCGCACTGATGGCGTCAAGTCGATGGACTTGCGCACAGTCGACATCATGGCGGCGGCCCACAATTTGATGGATGTGAACGAACCTTACATGTTGTTGTCCGGTTACCGCAGCCCGAAGACCAACGCCATGTTGCGGTCCAGATCGCGTGGCGTTGCAAAGAATTCTTTGCACATGAAAGGCCAAGCCGCGGATTTACGCTTGTCTACGCGCTCTGTCGGTCAAATGTCGCGTGCAGCGGCTGCATGCCGTGGTGGCGGTGTTGGGCGATATTCCGGATCCAACTTCGTGCACATGGACTGTGGTGTCGTGCGGACGTGGGGCAGCTAAACACAAGCTGTCTTTTTGGTGTAATGGGCGCAGGAAACTGCGCCTTTTTTGTTTTTCGCAATTGCAGGCGCTTGGCGTGCTGACTATACCCAATGCAAGTGGACCATTAGCTCAGCTGGATAGAGCGCTGCCCTCCGAAGGCAGAGGCCAGAGGTTCGAATCCTCTATGGTCCGCCACTTTTCTTAAATACCCGTGGTCTAGATTGGTGGTGCGGCGCGTTCGGTCATCAATTGCCGGGCAGTGACCCTTTCGCGGTGGATCATATACAGCCCTGCCCCGATGATGATGGCGATGCCTATCAGGCTTAGAACATTGGGAAAATCCTGAAACACCAGATATCCAAATAACGTCGCCACCGGCAATTCAAAATACTGCAACGGCGCCAGTGTTGCGGATGGGGCCAATGACAGCGCGTAGGTCACCATCATATGGCTCAGGGTCGCGAAAAAGCCGACACCCAACAACCAAACCCATGCGATACCGGTGGGCCAGACCGGATCAAACTGTTCAGATCCGCTGCCTTGGGCCACAATCAAGATCGGGATACAAAGCAGGCTCGCGATCAGCCCTGTATGAAATTGCAAAGTCACAGGGTGCATCCGGCGTGACAGGCCACGTGTCAGAAGAATGTAGAATGCAAAGGCAACGGCTGTGCCCAACGGAATGAACGCAACGGCCCCAAAAGCTGCAAAACTGGGCTGAATGACAAACAGTACCCCGACAAACCCGACCACAGCCGCACCGACACGGCGTGGACCGACGTCTTCGCCAAGGTAATATTTTCCCACTAGCAAAACAATAAACGGCGCCACAAAGACAATTGCCAACGCATCAGCAAGCGGCATAACGCGGATTGCCGTTATAAAACAAAATGTTGCAACAAGTAGTAGGATGGCGCGAAATAGCAGCGCCAGTCTGTGTCCCGGCGCCACGCGCAATGATAAACCCATAAACCAGATAAACGGTGCCATCAAAATGCACTGCACAACAAACCGTGCGGCCGTAATCTGCCCCACCGGCACGCTTGACGATGCAAGCTTAGCCGCCACGTCCAGAAGTGGCGCGGTCAAACAGAACCCAAGCATCAAGGCGACACCAGCAAGAATTCGGTCAGTGGGTTGGGACGTTTCGGGTGTGACTGTCATGGCCCCACATAAGGACATCAACCGATACGCGTCCATCCCCCCAATCTACATTCCTACCCCAAGGCTTTTTGATTTCGGCCAGACACGATAAATTCAGCTGATGTGGCGTTTCCCCATCGAAGTTGGCTTTTGCATTCGACGTATGGCACGCCGTTACCTTGGCACAGATGGGACACGGTTGATTTTGCGGCGCCTTCGCGTCACTCATGCGCCATGCGTTTCACAAAGCTTCTTTCGACGTTTTTGGTATTTCTGCTTGCTGCCGGGCTGTATTGGGCGTCCTTCAGCCTGTTCAAATCGCAAGAAATCGAAAAGGCGCAAGCGCGGCTAACACTGTACCGAAGTACGCTGGAAACCGAATTACGCCACTTTGCGCATCTGCCTTTTTTATTATCGCTCGATCCTGTGGTGACGCGTACTTTGGCGGGTGGTCCCACAAAACCTTTGGATTACCGACTGGCACGATTTGCCCAAAGCGCGGGGCTTGATGCGATTTATTTGATGGACGACACGGGCGATACGATCTCAGCGTCGAACGCGAAAGGACCCAACAGCTTCAAAGGGCAAAATTATGCCTTTCGACCCTATTTCCAAGCGGCGCAACAAGGTGAATTGGGGGAATTTTATGGGATCGGCGTGACGACAGGCATTCCGGGGTACTTTTATGCGATGCCAGTGCGCCCGCCTGAAACGGATTTGGACGGTGTCATTGCAATCAAAATCGATTTGTCCGCGGTGCAAGAAACCTGGCAGGCTTCGGGAGAAAGAATTATTCTTGCCAACAATGACGGTGTGGTCTTGTTGGCCTCGGACCCTGACTGGCGGTACAAAACGATGGCGCAGTTGTCCGCGCAACAACGCAGCCGCATTCTGACGTCTCGTCAATTCGGGACAGAACATTTGAACCCGTTGGATTGGACCTTCGATAATGCCCGCCAAACCGCCACAGTCGGGCAAGAGCGGCTGCTGTATCTCAGCACATCGGATTTGCCCAACAGCTGGACGTTGCATTTCTTTGTGCCGGGCGATCAAGCTGTGACGCGGGCCTGGCTGGTGACGGGTGGGTTTTTGACGCTTGCATTGATGCTTTTCAGCTTGGCTCAGGTCAACCGGCTGCGGCGTGTGCGGTCCGCTTTGCAAAAATCCGAACGCGAGGAAACAGAATTGCGGTCCGCAAATGCCCGTTTGGCCATAGAGATCGAAGACCGCCGCGCAGCACAGCGCAATTTGCAAAAAACCCAGGCCGAGCTTGAACGCGCAGGTCGTTTGGCCGCTTTGGGACAATTGGCATCGTCGGTCACGCATGAGCTTGGCCAACCGATTGCTGCCATGAAAAACCAGTTGGTGGCATCGGAGATGACGGTGGGTCCCTCACCGTTAAGCAACAAGATGCAGAACCTTGTGGACCGGATGGAAAGCATCACACGTCAGCTCAAGTTCTTTTCGCGCAAAGGACGCGACAGCTTTGAACGGTTTGATCTATGCGAGGCGATGGACGCAGCCCTGGAATTGCTGGAACCCAGCATTAAAGACAGGCAGGCCTACATTGATTTTGTGCGGCCGGTTGAAGCCACCACCGTGATGGCCAACAAGCTGCGCATTGAACAAGTCATGACAAACATCGTGCGCAACGCGCTGGACGCGGTATACGACGCTGATGTGCGCCGGATTGAGATTGCGATGGGACAAACATCACGCGATGTGTGGTTTACAGTGGCCGACACAGGGCACGGGTTGCGGGGCAAAACACTGGATGATTTGCAAGAACCCTTTGCGACAACACGCGAAAGTGGTGAGGGTATGGGGCTTGGCCTGACCATCACCGCAGGCGTTGTCACCGATCACGGGGGCACAATACAGGCGGATGACAGATCAACAGGCGGCACCGTGTTTTGTGTGACTTTGCCAAACAAGGAACATTCCGGTGACTGATCAAAAAGTTCTGATCATTGATGATGATCGTTTGATGCGCAATTCGTTGGTGGATCTGATCGAGGCTGCAGGATGGACGACAAAGGCTTTGGCCCGTGCGACGGATGCGGAACGCTGGATCGACCAGTTTCAGCCAGACGTTATACTGTCCGACGTTCGCATGCCGGAAACTTCGGGCCTTGATTTGCTGAAATCTCTGAATGCGGCACCTCCGGTTGTGTTAATCTCGGCCCACGGTGACATCCCCACAGCCGTAGACGCAATGAACAACGGCGCTTACAGTTTTGTGGAAAAGCCGTTTGATCCCAAAAGGCTGCTTTTGATCCTGTCGCACGCTGCCGAAAACTATCAAATGCAGCAAAGCAATCTGCGCCTTAAGGAACGCTTGCGTGAGCTATCGGGTGTGGATCGCATTTTGCTGGGGCAATCCCCGCAGATGCACCGGTTGCGCGATATGATTGCAATGGTGGCTGGCGCAAACAGTGCCGTGTTGGTGCGGGGGGAAACCGGAACCGGCAAAGACCTTGTGGCGCGCATGATCCATGATTTGTCGTCGCGGTGCGATGGTCCTTATGTTGCGGTGAATGCGGCGCAAATAACGGCCGCCAACTTGCCCCATATTGTGCACAAAGCATCGGGCGGTACGATTCTTTTGGATGAGATTGGCGCCTGCCCGCCCGATGTGCAGCCCGTTTTATTGCGCATGATCGACACAGGCGAGGTTCTGCCCGTAGATCAAGGGGGGCCGGAACAGGTTAATCTGCGCATCATAGCTGCCACAAACGAAGACACGGATGCGGCGGTCAAAGCCGGCACCTTACGCGCGGATCTGATGTATCGCTTGGACGGGTTTTCTATCAACTTGCCGCCTCTGCGCGAACGCCGAGACGATATCGCGTTGTTGGCGACGCGCTTTCGGCAGGAATTTGCGACACAATATGATTGTGTGCCACCGCCGTTAGAAGAAGACGAATTAAGTGCGTTGATGGCCCATGAATGGCCTGGAAATGTCCGCGAATTGCGCAATCTTATGGACAGGCGTGTCATGATGGCCCGTCACGGCATGACGGTGCCCCAAGACACGGCGCAGGATACCAAACCCGGCGACACGCACAAAACCGGTCTGCGCACTGCCGTCGCCGCCTTTGAGCGACAAATGATCGGCAAAGCGCTCCATGCCCATGCGGGGCGCATGGAGGACGTGGCCCATGAACTTGGCATTGGCAGGCGCACATTGAACGAAAAGATCGTCAAGCTTGGCCTTGATAAAAACGCCCTTTTGTAGCTCTGCGGAAATCCGCAGGCCACGCCCTTTTGACCACGCAGTTTTCTTCATAAGTGCCGCCTTTGAATTCGTGCTCAATAGCCGCACGATTTTCTTGGGAGGAAAACAAAATGAAAAACCTTACAACATCCGCGGCTTTGGCGGTCCTTTCCATTGGTGCGGCAGCGTCCGCACAAGCGGAAGAATGGAACGTGTCTTTGTGGGGCAAGCAGCGTGCCTTTACAGAGCATGTTGAAAAGCTGGCCGAACTGGTGTCTGAAAAGACGGACGGCGAATTCACGTTGAACATCAGCTATGGTGGTTTGTCCAAAAACCGCGAAAACCTTGATGGGATCGCCATTGGTGCCTTTGAGATGGCGCAATTCTGCGCAGGCTATCACCGCGACAAAAACCCATCCATCACCGTTCTGGAATTGCCGTTCTTGGGGGTGTCATCGCTGGAACAGGAAATAGCGCTGTCGATGGCTGTGTACCAGCATCCTGCGACTGTCGCGGATCTTGCACGCTGGAACGCCACGCTTTTGATGCCATCGCCATTGCCGCAATACAACATCGTCGGTGTGGGCGACGCCCCCGCCACTTTGGCTGATTTCGACGGGCTTAGTGTGCGGGCCACGGGTGGTATCGGTGCGGCGATGGAAACGGTGGGTGCCGTGCCCACATCCATGTCGGCATCAGAAGTCCGTCAGGCCATGGATTCAGGCGTGGTGAAGGCCGTCGCCTTCGCGCCACACGCGCATATGTCTTTTGGCACCATCGAAAATGCAAAATGGTGGACCAAGAACCTGAACCCTGGCACGGTAAATTGTCCGGTTGTTGTCAATTCCGATGCATTGGACAGCCTGTCGGAGGCGCACCGCGACGCCTTGTTGGGGTCCGTTGACGCGGCTTTGGATCACTATGTGGCAAACTACAACGGGGCGACGATGGACGCATGGGGCCCCGCATTGGAAGATCGCGGCATAACAGTTGTGACTTTTCCGGACACCGAACTGGCCAGCTTTAAAGACGCCGCTGCGGTGCCTGCGGCGACCGCCTGGATCAAACAAAGCACATCTGCGGGGCTGCCCGGCCAAGAGCTGTATGATCTGGTTACAGGCATGATTGCCAAAAACAAGTAACCGCACAACAGCCCCGCGTCGTTTGGATGCGGGGCTATTTTCTATTTCTGCAAAAATTTTAGGGGGCCATTATGGCAACGGCGTCACTTGTGCTGTCTGACGACAGCGCACTTAGCAAATGCGACCACGGGCTTTTGCGCCTTGAACGCATTTTTGCGTTGGTCAGCGGGATCAGTGTCTTTGGGCTTATGGTTTTGGCCGTGATTTCGGTGACGGGACGCAATGCGATGAACACGCCGTTGCCGGGTTATGTCGACTGGATTGAACAGGCCATGCCGCTGATCGCCTTCATGGGGGTGTCTTACGTGATGCGCGAAGGCGGCCACATCCGAATGGACATTGTGGTGGGCAAATTGCGGGGGCGTCTTTTGTATTCGGTCGAACTGATCACCACGCTGTGTGTGCTCATGTTGATGATCCTGCTTGTTTGGGGCAGTTGGTCGCATTTTGATCGAAGCTTTGATTTTGCCGCCCCCCTTTGGAGCCGCGACAGCTCTATGGATATTTCGGTGCCTTTGTGGCCCGCCAAACTGATGGCACCTTTGGCCTTCAGCGTGTTGTGCGCCCGGCTGTGTTTGCAGCTCTGGGCCTATGGTCGCGCCATCATCACAGGCGCTGCGATCGCGGTGCCACTGATTGCGGACGCCGCCACGCAGGCCCGCATGGAAGCAGATCAATTGGAAGGACAAGACTGATGGAACCGATTGATATTGGGCTTTGGGTCACTGGCGGCATGCTGGTGTTGGTCATTTTGGGGATGCGCGTGGCATTTGCGGCTGGGCTGGCCGGAATGTTGGGATTGATTTGGATATTCTGGGCCAAGAAAGACTATGGGCTGGACGAATTTGGCTGGGCTTTGGGGGTTGCGGTCAAAACCGCGGGTCAGGTGCCGCATTCAAAAGTTTCAAGTCAGGCGCTGTCCCTGATCCCGACGTTTATCCTGATCGGGTATCTGGCGTATTACGCTGGTTTGACAAAAGCCCTGTTCGAAGCGGCCAAGCGCTGGATTGCATGGGTGCCGGGCGGTTTGGCGGTGTCGACTGTGTTTGCCACGGCCGGTTTTGCCGCCGTTTCCGGCGCATCCGTGGCGACCTCTGCGGTCTTCGCACGCATCGCCATCCCGGAGATGCTGAAGATCGGTTACAACAAACAATTCGCGGCAGGCGTCGTGGCCGCAGGTGGCACTTTGGCGTCGCTTATTCCGCCCTCTGCGATCCTTGTGATCTACGCGATCATCGTGGAACAGGATGTGGGCAAGCTGTTGCTGGCGGGTTTCATTCCCGGTGCGTTTTCCGCTTTGGTGTATGCAGGCTTGATCATTGGCATTGCGGTGACCTTCAAAACCGTAGGCCCGCCGGTGCGGGGCTTCACATGGCGCGAACGTTTTGCGGCCCTGCCCCCGGCCTTGCCGATTGTTTTCGTGGTCGTGACAATCATCTGCTTTGTCTACAATCCGTTTGGCGGAGATGCGTGGGGTACGCCCACAGAGGGCGGCGCGATCGGGGCCTTTGTGGTGTTTCTGATGGCGCTTTGGCAGGGCATGCGCTGGCCTCAACTGAGTGATGCGTTGTTGGAAACCGCGAAGCTAAGCGTGATGATCTTCACCATCATATGGGGTGTACTGATCTATGTGCGTTTTTTGGGCTTTGCGGACTTGCCAAGTGCGTTTTCGGATTGGATCACGTCGCTGACGATGTCGCCCATGTTGATCCTGATTTGTATTCTGCTGGCCTATGCCGTGCTGGGCATGTTCATGGATGCCATCGGTATGCTGCTTTTGACGCTGCCTGTGGTTTATCCTGCTGTCATGGCCTTGAATGGCGGTGAGGCAGTCAGCGCTGCAGACAGCGCATTCGGAATGTCAGGCCCGATGTGTGCGATCTGGTTTGGTATTTTAGTGGTCAAAATGGCAGAGTTCTGCCTGATCACGCCGCCCATTGGCCTCAACTGCTTTGTTGTGGCAGGTGTGCGGGACGATCTGAGCGTACAAGATGTGTTCAAAGGTGTGACACCTTTCTTCTTGGCAGACGCCGTGACCATTGCCTTGCTGGTGGCCTTTCCCGGCATCGTGCTGTGGTTGCCAAGTTTAGCCTAGCCGCTTGGGGATACGGGGTGGATGTCAATTGGCGCCCCCCAACCCCTCAATGCGGTCACGCGCGACCTGCCGGGCGATGGTCCATGACATGGCCAACCCGGTGATTACAGCCAATGCAATCGCGTAGCGCACACCTGCCAAGCCGAAGTCGAACACAGATGTAAGCAACCAGATGAACAGCGCTATGCCGATGATTTGCCGGTAAATTCCGATCCACATGGTCCAATGAGCCTTCTTCAATGCCTGCAACAAGGAATTGACGGAAAACAGCACCACATAAAGCGGCAGGATCACGGCCTCGACTTTCAAGAACAACGCACCGGCCGCAATCACATCAGGATCACTTGAGAAGAAAGCCGTCGCATAGCCACCGCCAAACCACAAAAATGGAAAGGCGAGGCCTGTGGCGATCACACCAAGACCCCAGCACCGCCGAAAGGCGTCTCGGACCCGGTCGTGGTGCCCTGCCCCGTAGTTTTGTGCGGCAATTGGGACCAAAGCAGCCGTTATCCCCAAAGCTGGCAACAAAAATATCTGCTCAACGCGCAAGGATATGCCGTATGCGGCTAACGCGTCCGGGCCGTAAGCCTTAAGCGCAAACTGGACGATAAAGCCGCTGGCAAAGGTCACAAGCAACGCAAAGCCTGCTGGAAAAGCTTGTGCTGCAATGGCGTTGTAGGTGGCAAAGTTTGGACGGAAGTCGGATATGATCACATCATCCATCACACTGCGCCCAAAGACTTTGTGTAGCAAAAACAATGCCACACCGGATTGGCTGACAGCCGTGGCCAACGCGATGCCATTGAACCCCAGCCCGGATACAACACCGGGAATTCCGTACATCAACAAAGGGTTCAGGCCGATGTTGGCAAAAAATGCCACCATCAAGGCGCGTTGCATCGACACCGTATCGCCATGGGCTTGCAACACACCGTTGCAGGCATAGGCCAGAATAAATGCGGGCAGCGCCAGCAGCAGCCAGTTGAAATAATCCTGGCCTGCGTCGCGGTAGGCACCTGCCTCAGAGACAATCGCGATCAATGATGACCCAAGGCTTAGGCCGATTGCGATCATCGCTATGACGGCCAGAACCGCAAAGCTGATCCCCTGCGCCACCAGTCCTTTGGCTTCTGCGTTTGCTTTTCGGCCTTTTGCGTTGCCGACAAGCGCGCTCATGGCGGACCCAAGTCCGAACCCCACAGCCACCAGAATGAAAAAAGCTTGAAACCCAACAGTTTGCCCCGCCTGAGCCTGCGTGCCGAAATAGCCTGCATAGAACGTGTCCACGACGTTATAGAGGGTCGCAAACAACATACCCATCGCAGCGGGCCATGCCACACGTCGAAAATGCCCCGAAATCGGGCCAGTTGTCAGGTCTGCGTCGATCATGGAACAGCAATCATATCAAAGGTGTAGAAACGAAAAAGCGGCGCCCGAACAGGACGCCGCTTTGGACAATCAATCAAGCGTCAAACGCGTTAGAGACCCCATTTTTCAGCAGTGGCCTTGAAAAACCCTTGGGCTTTTTTCAATTCGACCCAGCTGTTGATGTAATTGATCCAAACCTGATCGGATTGGGGCAGCAACATCGCGATGGGGGTTGGTGCACGCGCTTCAGACACGTCGATCTGGCGCAGGTCTTGGAATTTCTCAAGCAGGGTCGCACCTTCGATGTTAGATGTGATGAAGGCGTCTGCGCGGCCCGACAAGACCTCTTGGTAGCCACGTGCAGGCGCTTCCACGACGATGATTTCCGCATTCGGGAACCATTCGCGTACGTTTTTCTCAAAGCTGGTGCCAAGTGTCGTGGCCACTTTCACATCGGCTTGGTTGATGGAGTCCCAGCTGTCGAAACGGTCGGCTTTGTCGGCCATCGTAAAGGGCAGCATTTCAACCGAGATATAGCTGTCGGAATAACCGGCTGCTTTCAGACGCGCCGGGCTGATCGAGGCAGAACCCGTCATGTGGTAGTTGCCTGCCACAACGCCGTTCACCAGTGTCTTCCAGTCCGTGGGCACCATTTCCAGTTCAACCCCCAAATCGGCGGCCAATTGCGTCATGATGTCGATGTCATAGCCTTTGTAGGAATTCGTTGCCGGATCGCGCACCGACATCGGGTTCCAGTCACCCGTTGTGCCGACTTTCAAGACACCGCCGCTGAGGATTTCGTTCAATGCCGATTGCGCAGTGGCAGGCACAGCCAGCACTGACATGGCAAATGCGGCTACAAGCCCAAGGCTTTTGATGATTTTCATAATGTCGTCCCCGTTGGTTGACGTTAAGGTGTCTTCTGTTTGCTCAACTGAGCGTGTTAAGGCGTGGTTGGAATAGCAAGTAAGGGTAGTTTTATCAAACATTTGGGGGAAGGGTCCATGTCACAAACAGGTCCCGCAATAGAAATTACCGGCCTAAACAAGTGGTACGGTGACTATCAGGCGCTGAAAGACATCGATCTGACGGTGGCGCATGGTGAACGTATTGTGGTCTGTGGGCCATCAGGCTCTGGCAAATCAACGTTGATCCGCTGCGTGAATTCATTGGAGGCACATGATCACGGAAATATCACCGTGGACGGTATCGAAATGCAAGATACTGCATCCATTGACGCGATCCGGTCCGAAGTTGGTATGGTTTTTCAACAATTCAACTTGTTTCCGCATTTGACAATTCTGCAAAACCTGACCCTCGGTCCCATCAAAGCCCGTGGCTTGTCCAAGCGCGACGCCGAAGACCGTGCGATGCAATATTTGGAACGCGTGCGTATTCCCGATCAGGCCCACAAACGCCCCAACGCTTTGTCTGGTGGCCAACAGCAGCGTGTGGCCATTGCCAGATCGCTGTGTATGGAACCCAAGATCATGCTGTTTGACGAACCAACGTCTGCGCTGGACCCTGAAATGATATCTGAGGTTCTGGATGTGATTGTGGATTTGGCCGAAGATGGCATGACGATGATTTGTGTCACCCATGAAATGGGCTTTGCCCGCCGTGCCGCGGATCGCATGATCTTTATGGACCACGGCGAGATCATCGAAACCGGCACGCCTGAACAGTTTTTTGATGCGCCCAAGACTGAGCGATGCAAGAAGTTCCTAAGCCAGATTTTGCAGCATTGAGGCCCGCTATGATGAAACGCTTTGCTTTGCTGTCTGTGTTTGTGGCGCTGACGGGATGCGCGGCCACGCCGGGCACTTGGGGCTGGTATGTGATCGACCCCAGCACGCCCAAAGGCATGTCCAACATCACCTTTCTTCTGAACGGATTTGGCGCGACCATTTTGCTGTCGGTCACTGCTGCGGTTCTGTCGATGGTGATCGGCCTGATGGTCGCCCTGCCTGGCATGTCCGACAACAGATGGATCAGATTGCCGTCGCGCATCTATATCGAATTTGTGCGCGCCATCCCGCTTTTGCCGATGCTGTTCTGGGTGTTTTATGGCCTGCCCGTTGTGCTGAAATCCATGGGCATCAGCGTCAGCATTGATGCGTTTTGGGGGGCAATCATCACCTTGGCCATTTCTGATAGCGCGTTTACGGCGGAAATCTACCGGTCCGGCATCCAGTCCATCAGCAAAGGACAAACCGAAGCGGCCAAAACCGTCGGGCTGAACTATCGCCAAACCATGCGTTACGTGATCTTGCCACAAGCCATCAAACGCATTTTGCCGCCACTTGCGAACCAGTTTATCTACATCGTGAAAATGTCGGCTTTTGCATCCGTTATCGGAATGCAAGAATTGACACGCCGTGCGAATGAGCTGGTGGTTACCGAATATCGGCCTTTGGAAATCTATACGTTGTTGATCCTGGAATACCTTGTGCTGGTCCTGATCATCAGCTTCTTTGTGCGTTGGCTGGAACGGAAAATGGGATCAGACGAAAGCCGCTGATCGGTGCAATTTCGAAGGGAAAAGGCATGAGCTGGACAAAATTCATGGGTGAAACAGTTGACCGCATCGGTGCGTTGCAAAAACAGACACCGGGTATGTTTTCGGGTTTCAATGCAATGGGACAAGCGGCCAAACGGTCTGGCGCTTTGGACGAGAAAACCAAAGAACTCATTGCCCTTGGTATCGCAATTTCCACCCGCTGTGACAGTTGCATTGCCTTCCATGTCAAATCGCTGGTGCGTTTGAAAACCACCCGTGAAGAACTGTGTGAGGCGCTGGAAATGATCGGGTACATGGGCGGCGGCCCCTCTATCGCATATGGGGCAAAAGCACTGGAAGCCTACGACGAATTTACCGCTTAAGCGCCCAAGCCTTGTGTCGAAAGTTTTGCGTCAAAAAGATTGCGACGCAGCCCCAACCCTGTTCTGAATAGATCACCGGACATATGGGGCACATGATGCAAAAATATACGGCTGCGCATTGGGGCGCTTATGAAATCCACGGGGTCGGTGATACGACTAGGCTAAAGCCCCTGCCCCGTGATCCTCATCCCTCTACCATCGGCGAAGGTTGGCTGGATGCCGTGCGTGACACAAACACCCGCATCGCGCGTCCCGCTGTCCGCGAAGGCTGGTTGAAACATCGTGACCGGGCGCGATCGGGCGATGCGGCCTTTGTCGAAGTGCCTTGGGATGAGGCGCTGGATTTGGCGGGTGACGCGCTGAAATCTGTGATCGAGACCTATGGCAATCAAGCGATTTACGCGGGGTCTTACGGTTGGTCCGCCGCCGGCCGCTTCCATCATGCACAAAGCCAAATGCGGCGTTTCTTGAACACCATTGGCGGCTTTACCGGATCGGTGAATACCTATTCCTACGCGGGTGCAGAAGTGCTTTGGCCGCATATCGTTGGTCAATCCAACATGCATTTTCAAAACGACATGACCAGTTGGCCCGTGGTGGCCGAGGAATGCGATCTATTTGTAGCTTTCGGAGGCATCGCCAAACGCGCAGCCCAAGTCACATCCGCGGGCACAACAGCCCATGAAACGCAAGTTTGGCTGGACCGCGCTGTGGCGCGGGGATGTCGGGTGGTGAACATTTCGCCATTGGGGACAGACACCGAAACCCAAACCCGGGCCGAATGGATGGCACCCCGGCCCGGCACAGATTGTGCACTGATCTTGGCGCTTGCCTTCGAGGTATTTCGCAATGGCCACGCCAATTCAGATTTTCTAAACAGATGCACAACCGGCGCCCAACGTTTCGAAGACTACGTCAAAGGGTCGGATGGCATCCCCAAAACATCGGAATGGGCAGCGCAAATTTGCGATGTTCCTGCGCAGGACATACGTGATCTTGCGCATCGCATGGGCACATCAAAAACGATGATCAACATGGCATGGTCCATGCAACGTGCCGAAGGCGGCGAAATTACAATCTGGGCGGGCTTATGTCTGGCGTGTGTATTGGGACAGATCGGATTGCCAGGTACCGGTTTCGGATACGGGTATGGATCAACGGAATCCGTCGGTCGCCCGCATAAAGTCTACAATTGGCCATCAGTGCCGCAAGGACAAAACCCGATAAAGGATTACATCCCCGTGGCGCGTGTGACAGACATGTTGGAAAGCCCAGGCGGTGCATATTCCTACAACGGGCAAGCGCGGACATATCCGGATGCCAAACTGGTGTGGTGGTCGGGCGGCAATCCGTTTCACCACCATCAGGATTTGATCCGTTTGGATAAGGCGTGGCGCAACCCGCAAACTGTTGTTGTTATGGACCACAGCTGGACGGCGACGGCCCGCCGCGCTGATATCGTTTTGCCAACGACCTCTGCGCTGGAACGCGATGATATCATGATAAACCGTCTGGAAACTGCGATGCTGTATATGTCCTGTGCAGTGTCACCTTACGGCCAGTCGCGTGATGACTACGATATTTTTTCAGACCTCTCACAGCGTTTTGGAACGCAGGCGGCGTTTTCGGAAGGTCAATCAGCTGAGGAATGGCAGCATACATTGTGGCAAGCCTGCCAAACCGCCGGATCATCGCAGGGTATCGAATTGCCCGATTGGACATCGTTCAAAACACAAGGCCTGTTCGATTTTTCTGGGACAGACAGACGACAAATCCAGATGGAGGCGTTCCGGAAAGACCCGGATACGCATCGCCGCGCCACGCACAGCGGGCGTATCGAAATGGAAAGTGCGACCATCGCGGCAATGCAGCTTGACGATTGCCCCGCGTCGCCGGAATGGCGCATGCCTGTGGAAAGCCTGTGCGATGCGGTACACGGGCAGTTCCATTTGCTTTCAGGGCAACCCGACACCCGCCTGCACAGTCAGAACGATACAGGCGGTCCGTCAAAGCGCAGCAAATCGCAGGGACGTGAAGTTTGTACGGTGCACCCCGACGCCGCTAAGGCGCATGGGGTGGTGGATGGGGACACCGTAAAGCTGTTCAATGGTCGTGGCGCCTGTCTGGCAGGGGTTAGGATCAGCGCTCATATGCGCCCCGATTGTATCTCTTTGCCCACCGGGGCTTGGTTGGATTTGCGCGACGTGGATGGCGAAATGATGTGTGTGCACGGTAATCCTAACGTGTTGACGCGCGATGTCGGGTCAACGCACCTTAGCCAAGGCAATATTGCACATTCGGCTTTGGTGCGGATGGTCAAATGGGACGGTGAACTGCCTGAAATTCGGGTACACAGCCTGCCGCGATTTGTG
This sequence comes from Ascidiaceihabitans sp., assembly GCF_039986515.1. NCBI lineage: Bacteria > Pseudomonadati > Pseudomonadota > Alphaproteobacteria > Rhodobacterales > Paracoccaceae > Ascidiaceihabitans > Ascidiaceihabitans sp. Next base: position 554,486 of record NZ_JBDWQO010000007.1, read on the forward strand.
TCAGCTACCTGAAACAAAAGATTGCGTTACAGGGCCAAGCAGGCAATGTTGCACGCCACTGATCACGCGCCGCATATAGGTCCCCGATGTTGATATTTTTCAAAGAACGCTTGGCGTTTCTATCTGTTCCCAAAACGGGAACAACGGCTTACGAGACGGCATTGCGCGGGCGCGCGGATATGGTGATTTCTGAGCCACCGATGCTGAAACACGCGCCGGTGTATCGCTACAACCGTTTTGTGCGGCCGATGTTTTTGAAGGTATGTGATGTTGAACTGGAACTGATGGCTGTGATGCGCGAACCTGTCAGCTGGTTGGGCAGTTGGTGGCGCTACCGCCAACGTGACTTCATGAAAGGCAAGCCCAATGCAACGCATGGGATCAGCTTTGACGATTTCGTTTTGGCCTATATGAAAGGCAACAAGCCGGGATTTGCCGATGTTGGGGCGCAGTCGAAGTTTTTGGAAGCGCAACCAAACGGTACCGGCATCACGCATTTGTTCAAATATGAAGACCAGCCCAAGCTACAAGATTTTTTGACCGACCGTCTTGGGGTGACGTTCGATCTCGCGCGCGAAAACGTGTCGCCTGCGGTGCCTCAAGACCTGTCTGCCGATGTTGAAATGCGGTTCAAGCGTAAATTCGATGCTGAATTTGCGCTGTATAACAGCATTTCTTGATAGGAAATGCCGGTGTTTGGCGTCCTTGATGTCCTGAATTTGTTAATGCAATTGGCGATGCACCGTTTCCGTCAAATCGTTTAGCGAAAACGGTTTGGGTAAGAACACTGAGTTGGGAATTTTGTTTTTAGCATCACTGAATTTGTCCTCAGCATAACCAGATACAAAGACGACACGCACATCGGGGCGGTCTTGTAAGGCTTCACGGACCCAACTTGGACCGTCCTTGCCCGGCATCACAACATCCGTCACGAACAAATCGACATTCAATGACTGGTCTTCCAATGTCTTCAATGCCATTTCGGCGGAATCTGCTTCTAGGACCGTGTAGCCGCGCAAGCGCAACGCGCGGCTGGCAAAGGCACGCACAGGGGCTTCGTCTTCTACCAGCAGAATGACACCATCGCCGTGATTCGGCACCTCTTTCGGTTTTGCGCGGCGCGCCACTTTGGGTTTGGTTACGACTGCGTCAAGCACAGGGAAATAAAGCGTAAAGCACGTGCCCTGCCCCAACTTGCTATCGACAAAAATATACCCGCCTGTCTGTTTGACGATGCCATACGCCGTGGACAGGCCCAATCCCGTGCCTTCCCCTGTTCGCTTGGTTGTGAAAAACGGCTCAAACACTTTTTGCAGCTTGTCTGGCGCGATACCGACGCCTTCATCATTGACGCGAACGGTTACATAAGAACCCGCTGGCACACTGACCTGCCCGCGATCCAACGGTTGCGTTAGTATTTCGCATTCAGTGACGATGCGAATTTCTCCGCCGTCTGGCATTGCGTCGCGCGCGTTGACCACAAGGTTCATAAGCACCTGTTCTAACTGGCGTTTGTCAGCGCGGATGGATTGCAGCACCGGATCGTGGCTTAGGGTCAGGGTCACTGTTTCCCCCACCAAGCGGTTCAACAAATGGGTGAGATCTGCCAAAGTGTCTCGCATATCCAAAACTTCGGGCCGCAAGGTTTGTTTGCGCGAGAATGCCAACAGCTGCCCAACCAAGGCTGCAGCACGATTGGCATTCTGATTGATCTGAATAAGGTCGCTATAGTCGGCGTCGCCTTGGTCATGGCGCAAAAGCAACAAATCGCAATGCCCGGAAATCGCGGTCAGAAGGTTGTTGAAATCATGCGCCACGCCCCCGGCCAATTGTCCGATGGCTTGCATTTTCTGGCTTTGCACGAATTGCGCTTCCAAAGTCTTAAGTTCGGTGGCATCCGTCAAAACGGCAATCAACGAAGCCTCACCATCTTCGGTGACACGGTTCAAAGCGACCTGAACAAACATTTCCTTGTCAGCACGCTTCAGACGCAAAAATTCGGAATGTTGCACCGCACGGCCTGATAATGTTTCCGACAACCAGTCTGAAATCGGGCGACCCAACCCTTCCATCAGCTCCGACAGGTGGACGTCTTCATCCAAACCGACCCCGATCAAAGCATAGGCAGTCTTATTAAAAGCGCGGACTTGCCCGTCGGCTGCCACCCGCAAAAGTGGCACTGGCAAAGCTTCAAAGGATGACCACAATGGGTCATTCTGAGGCGCATCTGCAACGGGTAAAATATACAAAGCGCGACGTCCCGCGCCAGCGTCCACACAGGCAAATTGCACATCGACGGGGCCAGAACCAGTCGTCAAAACCGCCGGTGTCCCAAGGGTCAGTGGCGTTTCGCCTATCAGATCATTCAGGGATTTGACGCGTTGTCCGACCAAACGGCGTGCGGCATCGTTCATGAATAAAATCGCGTTGCTTCGACCTACCATAAGCATTGGCAAAAGCGGACCGTCGCTGCCACGGCCTGCTGCTGGTTCGGGCACGTTTTCCATGCGCCACAAAAACGCATCGGTGCCCATTTGATGCACAGATAGGCGCACATGGCCTTTGCGGGTCACTATATCTTCTCGCGCGGCCCCATTGGCTTCGGCCAAAGCCTTGAGACGAAAAAGAATACCGCCGGGATTTGCAAATGTGTTACGAAGGGTTCCGGCAAGTGTTTCGCCTTCTACAGCCCCGAACTGCTTACGTCCCGCTTCATTTATGCTGCGCACTTCGCCGTCTGGACAGACTACAAAACTGGGTGACGCGTCTTTTTCGATAAAATCCGCAATCGTTCCATAGGCCGACTTGCGCGACCGTTGCCGCTTGAAGGATAAGGCGAACATCACGATGCCCACCACCGCCAAAGTGGCTGATGCCGTGACCAGCCCAAGCTGGATGCGGCCCAATGGCGCCAAAATACCCATCGCCCCAAGCAACACAGACGCGACCAAAAGGCTGCGCAACCGGCCTTTGGCACTTTCAGAGAACTTGCTCATTGATCCTGTCGTCAGTGTGCTGTCGTACAAAGGATGCCCTCACATTGGTCGAATCGTTCCTACATTTGTTGCGCAGAAACGGTTAATCTGGTCTTAACCAGTCCATTGGCCTTTGCCATTTGGGCCAGAGCAGACGCTGATTTACCGCAATTGTTACTATGAGGTTAGACTAGCTTGGAAAATGTCGCGTGAAAGAACCCATCTGAGGCATCGCTGACGCTAATGCGCGTCTGATCGGTGCAGTTCCATGCCGGATTTCGCGCCACAAAGGCGTCCGCCCTGTCTTCGTTTTCGCAGCGCAAAACCGAACACGTCGCAAAGACCAACTGCCCGCCCGGTGCCACATGCTGTTGGGCTTGGTCCAGAATCTCATCTTGGGTATTGGTCAACCCTGACAAAGCATCCTGCGTCAAAGTCCATTTGCCCGCAGGGCTGCGCCGCCATGCACCGCTGCCTGAACAAGGCGCGTCGCACAAAACAACATCGAACACTGCATCGGGCGAAAGCGTATCTGGCGTTTCCACCATAATCTGCACGCCTGCGCGAACGGCACGGTCCGGCAGATCAGACATACGCGCAACATTCAGATCATGCGCTGTGACCTGATGTCCAAGAGCCGCAAGCGCCAGGGCTTTGCCACCGCCCCCCGCACAGTAGTCCAGAATTTTCAGGGACGCCCCTTGCACATTGCTTGCGATCGCTTGGCTCGCCGCGTCTTGAAGTTCGACCATCCCATGCAAATAGGGCTGTGAATTTCGCAGTTTTCGCGGGCCTTCGGTGATGGTCAGTGCCGTGTCGCACACCGGGTTCGGTTGTGTTTCAATGCCCTCAATTGCCAATTGAGCAGCGACATCGGACGGCTTGGCGCGTGCAACATTCACACGCAACGTGATGGGGGCACGGTTTTGCAATTGAAGCGCCGCGGCTTCGGCTTTGTCCCCCAAGGATCGCTCAAATTCCGGAATGACCCATTCGGGCAGGTTCCACTGATCGCTTTGGGCTTCAGGGACGTGACCGGCCGTGCGTTCTGCGTCGCTGAGCGGTGATGGGGCGTGGCCTGCGGCATTGAAAATTTGATCAAGATCCGCGTCTTGCGCGCGCAACCGGCCCAGCATCAACTGCCGCCCGGATGCCCCGCCGCCGCGCACCCTGTCGCTTGCCAAATTGCGCTGCACGTCAAAAACATGGTCCCGCACTGCCGCGCGGTCTTTAGATCCGGCAAACCGCGATCCCCGTGCCCAATTCGTCAGGGCCCGTTCCACTGGGGTTCCTTCCGCGATCATATCCAGAATTTCAATCGCAGCAGAGACGCGGGCGCCGGGGGTCATGGTGATTTACCTTAAGTTTTTAATTTAATGATTTCTAATATCACATAATTCTGTAGTTGGGGCTTTCGCGGGTGATCTGAACATCATGCACATGGCTTTCTTTCAGGCCCGCCCCTGTGATTTTCACAAAGTTGCAGTTCTGGCGCATGGCTTCCACGGTGCCGTTGCCGGTATAGCCCATTGCCGCGCGCAAACCGCCGACCAATTGGTGCAAGACCGCTGCCGCAGATCCTTTGTACGCCACTTGCCCTTCGATGCCTTCTGGCACCAGTTTGTCGCTGGCGGCATCTTTTTGGAAATAGCGGTCAGCTGATCCGCTGGCCATAGCGCCCAGCGATCCCATGCCGCGGAAAGATTTGAACGACCGGCCTTGGTACAAGATAACTTCGCCGGGGGATTCATCTGTGCCCGCAATCATTGAACCGACCATCGCGCAAGACGCGCCCGCAGCAATGGCTTTGGCGAAATCACCGGAAAACTTGATGCCACCATCAGCGATAACAGGAATATCGCCTGCTGCTTTGGCACAATCCATGATGGCCGTCAGTTGTGGAACGCCAACCCCTGCCACCATGCGTGTGGTGCAGATTGATCCGGGGCCGATGCCCACTTTGATGCTATCGGCGCCTGCGTCGATCAAAGCGCGGGTTGCTTCACCGGTGGCCACATTGCCCGCAACAACTTGCACTTCGTTGGATAGGGCTTTGGCACGGCGCACAGCCTCTGCAACGCCTTCGGAATGTCCGTGGGCCGTGTCGATCACAACCATATCGACGCCTGCATCCACAAGTGCCGCAGAGCGTTCAAAGCCTGCGTCGCCCACGGTTGAGGCAGCTGCCACGCGCAAGCGGCCCAATTCGTCTTTGCACGCCGTCGGGTTCAAAACGGCCTGTTCGGTGTCTTTCAGCGTCAAAAGCCCCGTCAGGGTGCCCTTGCCATCCGTCACCAACAGTTTTTCGATGCGGCGTGCCTTCATCAGGCTGATCGCTTCGTCGCGGTCTGCAGGTTCTTGCAAGATAGCGAGGTTTTCATTCGTCATCATCACAGACACAGGCGTTTTGTCGTCAGAGGCAAAACGCATGTCGCGGTTGGTCACGATGCCCAGAACGCGCCCCTTTTCGTCAACCACGGGAAAGCCCGTGACGCGGTAGCGTTCTTGTAGGGCTTTTGCGTCCGCCAGAGTTTGATCCGGGGTCAAGGTGATCGGATTGTAGACAATGCCTGATTCAAAGCGTTTGACGCGGCGAATTTCACGGGCTTGCTCTTCGATGGTGAGGTTGCGGTGCACCACGCCGATGCCGCCCGCCTGCGCCATTGCGATGGCCATGCGCCCTTCGGTCACCGTGTCCATCGCAGAGCTTAGAAGCGGGATGTTCATTGCGATGGATTTGGTCACCCATGTGCGGGTATCAGCTGTGCTGGGCAGCACATTTGACGCCCCCGGCACCAGTAAAACATCATCAAAGGTCAGAGCCTCACGAATTTCCATATCGCACCTCAACAGGAAGGGTTCACTTGGCGGTTTCCTATCTCATGGGTTGGGATGAATGAAAAGGGGCAAAGGGAAGATTGCATCAAGACGCCGCTTGACGCAAAGCTGGGCGCAAACGCGCCAAACAGGAGACCGAGATGAGCGGACATGGATACGAGAGTGGACGGCTTGATTTGCCATTTGTCGGCATTTCTACGTTTGGAAAGCGCCCCTTTGTGGCGGATTGGGATGCAATCGACGCTGACGTTGCAATATTGGGTGCGCCGTTTGATGCAGGCACCCAATTTCGCAGTGGTGCGCGTTTCGGGCCGCGTGGGGTGCGTGAGGCCTCGACGCTGTTCAGCTTCGGCCATGCAGGCGCTTACGATCATGAAGACGACGCCACCTATTTGCCAGCCTCGGTGCGCATCGTGGATATGGGGGATGCCGATATTGTGCACACCGACACGGACCGCAGCCATGCCAACATCGAAACAGGTGTGCGTGCCGCTTTGAAAGCAGGCGCCCTGCCCGTCACGATTGGCGGTGATCATTCGATCAACATTCCCTGCATTCGCGCCTATGACGGCCCGGAATATAACGGGGGTGACATTCATATTCTGCAAATCGACGCGCATCTGGATTTTGTCGACGAACGCCACGGGGTGCGGCATGGCCATGGCAACCCCATGCGCCGCGCTGCAGAGCAGCCCTATGTGACGGGCCTGACCCAAGTCGGTATTCGCAATGTCAGCTCTACGGCCAAAGAAGGCTACGATGATGCGCGTGCCATGGGGTCTGATATTTTGTCTGTGCGGCAGGCCCGTGCATTGGGTGCATTGCAACTGGCCGCCCGTATTCCTGCCGGCACCCGCCTGTACATCACGATCGATATTGACGCGTTTTGCCCCTCTATCGCGCCGGGTACCGGCACCCCCAGCCACGGCGGATTTCTATATTACGAGGTTCTGGAGCTGCTGCAACAGGTGGTTCAAAATCATGACATTGTGGGTGTTGATCTGGTGGAAGTGGCACCGGATTATGATCCCACCGGGTCTACTTCTATTCTGGCCGCACAGCTTTTGTTAAACTTGCTTGGGTTTATCTTTCACAAAGGCAGTTGAAGGGCACGGACCAGACGGGGGCGCTGCCCCCCGCCCTCTGGGCGCCCCCCGGGATATTTTTGGCGAAAAGAAACGGTATCTTCATGAAGTTTATGAAGATTTATGACGCCATCGGAATGGATTTTGCCGCTGATAGGCTTTCGCTTTGTGTGGGCCGATCTATGCTTTGGGAAAATAACTTTTAGGCGTTGAAAATGAGCACTGATCCTCTTGTTGTCTTTACCCCTTCGGGCAAGCGTGGCCATTTTCCCAGTGGGACCCCCATTTTGACTGCAGCCCGTCAGTTGGGCGTGGACTTGGACAGTGTATGTGGCGGTCGCGGCATTTGTTCAAAATGTCAGATCACTCCAAGCTATGGTGAATTTTCCAAACACGGTGTGACTGTCGAAGATGGCGCGTTAAGCGAGTGGAATTCTGTCGAGCAACGCTACAAAGACAAGCGCGGTTTGATCGATGGCCGCCGTCTTGGATGTCAGGCTACGGTGCAAGGTGACATTGTGATTGATGTGCCCCCCGAAAGTCAGGTCCACAAACAAGTCGTTCGCAAACGGGCCGAAGCGCGTGACATTGTCATGAACCCGTCCACCAAGCTGTACTATGTCGAAGTGCAAGAACCCGACATGCATGACCCGTCGGGCGATCTGGAACGGTTGCGCATGGCCTTGAAGGATCAGTGGGCATTGGAAAATGTGCATGCCGACTTGCACATTTTGCAATCCATGCAGCCGATTTTGCGCAAAGGGGCGTGGAAAGTGACTGTCGCTGTGCATTTGGGCGATGACGAAAACGCGCCGCGCATTATGCATATCTGGCCAGGCTACTATGAGGGCACGGTATATGGGTTGGCCGTTGATCTTGGATCGACCACAATCGCGGCCCACCTGTGTGATTTGCAAACCGGTGATGTTGTTGCTTCCAGTGGCATTATGAACCCGCAAATCCGGTTTGGCGAAGACCTGATGAGCCGCGTCAGCTATTCCATGATGAACGCGGGCGGATCCGACGAGATGACGCGCGCTGTGCGTGAAGGTATGAATGCGCTGTTCACCCAGATCAGCATCGAAGCCGAAATCGACAAAGCCCTGATCGTGGATGCTGTGTTTGTCTGCAATCCGGTTATGCACCACTTGTTTCTGGGCATTGACCCGTTTGAGTTGGGCCAGGCCCCGTTTGCTTTGGGCACATCTGATGCGCTGCGTTTACGGGCCGATGATCTGGATCTGAACATTCACCCCTCTGCCCGTGTTTACCTGTTGCCCTGCATCGCGGGCCATGTTGGTGCAGATGCGGCGGCCGTTGCCTTGTCCGAGGCCCCCGACAAATCCAAAAATCTGGTTTTGGTTGTGGATGTTGGCACAAATGCTGAAATCTTGTTGGGCAACACCGATAAGGTTCTGGCGTGCTCATCGCCCACGGGACCGGCCTTTGAAGGTGCGCAAATCAGTTCGGGCCAACGCGCGGCCCCCGGTGCCATTGAACGCGTCGAGATTGACCCCGCCACTAAAGCCCCGCGTTTTCGCGTTATCGGATCAGACGTCTGGTCGGACGAGGACGGCTTTGACGAGGCCATCGCCACAACCGGCGTGACCGGCATTTGCGGGTCTGGCATCATCGAGATGGTTGCCGAAATGCGCATCGCGGGCATTGTCGATGCCCCGGGCTTGATCGGATCGCCCGAACAAACCGGATCGCCCAACTGTTTTCTGGACGGGCGCACCTATTCCTATCTTGTGTATGACGGCACGGCGAAAGGTGGACCAAAAATCACGGTTACAAACCGCGACATCCGAGAAATTCAAATGGCGAAGGCTGCGTTGTATTCCGGTGCACGTTTGTTGATGGACAAGTTTGAAGTCGAGGCCGTGGACCGTGTGGTCCTTGCAGGGGCTTTTGGCGCACATATTTCCCCAAAACACGCGATGATCTTGGGCATGATCCCGGATGCGCCTTTGGACAAGGTCACGTCCGCAGGCAATGCGGCTGGCACTGGCGCACGTATTGCGCTGTTGAACCGCGAGGCCCGTGGCGAGATCGAGGCCACCGTGAAAGCTATCCACAAAATCGAGACCGCGATTGAACCACGCTTTCAGGAGCATTTCGTGAACGCCTCCGCCATTCCCAATTCGGTAGAACCGTTCCCGATCCTGAATTCGATTGTCACCCTTCCAACGCAAACCTTCAACACAGGTGGCGGAGGCGTGGACGGCGGTGAAACCGGTGGGCGCAGACGCAGGCGTCGTGGATGACTGACAACGAAGATCAAAAAACCTACTGGTCAGATAAGGCTGGCCAGAGCTGGGTCGCGCTTCAGGATGTGATGGATGCCACGCTGGCCCCCGTGCTGGATTTGGTGCTGGACCGTGCAGGGCTTCAAACCGGTCAAACCGTGTTGGACGTGGGATGTGGTGCGGGAACCAGCACGGTGCAGGTCGCACAACGCGTCGGACCACAGGGGCACGCGCAGGGTGTTGATATTTCCGACACTTTGCTGGCAAAGGCGAAAGATTTGGCCAAAGCCACCCCGCATGCATCATTCTTGCTGGCGGATGCGCAATCGTACCGCTTTGAAACCAACAGTTTTGATCATCTGCTGTCACGTTTTGGTGTGATGTTCTTTGAAGATACCACAGCCGCATTTCGCAACATGGCAAAAGCGCTGAAGCCGGATGGGAAAATCACGCTTGGGGCGTGGGGTCCTGCCCCGAACAATCCATGGTTTATGATTCCGGCCCGGGTTGCGGCCAAACGGTTGGGCACCCCCCCGAAAACCGATCGCACCCTGCCCGGACCATTTGCGTTTGAAGATCAAAACCGCGTGATCGAAATGCTGGAAAACGCGGGGCTGCGTGACGTTACTGCAACGACACATCACCTGATGTTGACGCCCCCCGCCGGTTTGGAAGAGGTGGCGGACCAGTGTTTTGCCATCGGGCCTGTGTCGCGTGTTGTCGAACATTTCAATGGTACTGCTGAAGACGTCGCAGCCATACATGAGGGCATAATAGAAGAATTTTCGCCATTTCTGACGCCAAACGGCATCCAAATTCCCGCCGACATCAATCTATTTGAAGCGCGCGTTTAGGCAGGGCATCACGCGCCAATCTGCTTGACGCTCCCTGCCCGATCTCATATTCCGACCCCACTGAGCGGGTATGGTGAAAAGGTATCACGGCAGCTTCCCAAGCTTTAGTTACGAGTTCGATTCTCGTTACCCGCTCCAGAATTTACTTTAGCGCCTGTTGCATCCGCGTCCTGCAGGCCTCACCTCTGTCGAAACTGGTAAAAGGGCGTGCATCATGGCGGATAGTTTTTGGTCGGTTGCAACAGATGTGTCTGTTGCAAGACGTGCGGGTAAAATCGCTTTGATTGTCGGAACCGTGTTGATGGCCATCAATTACGGGGATCATATTCTTAAAGGTGACATGGATATACGCGCCATCTTGAAATGTCTGGCGACGTATCTGGTGCCATACTGCGTTTCCACATATTCATCGGTTATGGCGGTCAGGGATCGCACTCAAACATTGGAGCCTGATGCATGAATATTTTGTTCATCATGTATGACCAGTTGCGGTTCGACTACCTTGGTTGTGCGGGGCATCCGCATCTGGAGACCCCGCATTTTGACCGTGTGGCCAATATGGGGGTGCGCTTTACAAATGCCTATGTGCAAAGCCCGATTTGCGGGGCGTCCCGCATGTCCACCTACACAGGGCGCTATGCATCGTCACACGGGGCGCAATGGAACGGCTTTCCGTTGCGTGTGGGCGAACAGACCATGGGGGATCACCTGCGTAAACTGGGTATGGACTGCTGGTTGATTGGCAAGACCCACATGAAAGCAGATGCAGAAGGAATGGCGCGTTTGGGGCTGGAAGCAGACAGCCTGATCGGGGTGCGCCAAGCGGAATGCGGGTTTGACGCATGGGTGCGTGATGATGGTCTTTGGGGTGAAGGTCCAGACGGATTTTATGACGAAAAAAGATCGCCTTACAACGAATACTTAAAGTCGAAAGGGTATGCTGGCGAAAACCCGTGGGCAGACTATGCCAATGCGGGGCTTGAAGACGGGCACGCCGCCAGCGGATGGATGTTCAAAAACGCGGACTTGCCTGCCAACATTCGTGAAGAAGACAGCGAAACGCCGTGGTTGACCTCCGAAACCATCCGGTTTGTCGATCAGGCCAAAGGGCCGTGGTGCGCGCATGTCAGCTATATCAAGCCACATTGGCCCTACATCGTACCTGCACCCTATCACGACATGTACGGCCCAGATCATGTACCGGCTGCTAAACGCGATCCCGTTGAATTGGAAAACACGCACCCCGTGTTGAAAGCCTTCATGGACGGCAAAGTCGGTCAGGCCTTTCAAAATGAAGCAACCCGTCAGAAGGTCATTCCGGCTTATATGGGGTTGATCAAGCAATGCGACGATCAATTGGGCCGGTTGCTTGCGCATCTTGAAGAGACCGACCAGCTGAACGACACCATGATCGTGTTAACGTCGGATCACGGTGATTATCTTGGCGATCACTATCTGGGCGAAAAGAACCTGTTCCATGACCCTTCGGTGAAGGTGCCGATGATCATTTACGACCCAAGACCGACAGCGAACGAAACGCGCGGCACAACGTGTGATGCACTAGTGGAAAGCATCGATCTCGCGCCGACCTTTGTGGACGCGGCCGGAGGCAGCGTGCCCGACCATATCCTTGAAGGGCGCAGCCTGATTCCTTGGATCAACGGGGACACGCCGGAATGGCGTGCGTATGCCGTTTCAGAATACGATTACTCTGCAACGCCGATTGGGCCAAGTTTGGGCTTGGAGCCGCGCGATTGCCGATTGTTTATGGTCTACGACGGGCGCTACAAACTGATGCATGCAGAAGGTGGGCTACGGCCTATGCTGTTCGATTTGCAAAGTGACCCCGGTGAAATTCACGACCTTTGCAAAACGGATCAAAACGCTGATATTGTTGATAAAATGTACGGGTATTTGCACAGTTGGGGCTTGCGTATGTCGCAACGTGTGACCCGCTCGGAACAAGATATCCGTGACATGCGCGGCCAAAGCGTGCGCCGCGGGATTTTGCCGTTCATGCATGACGGGTCGGAAGTGCCTGACGCATTGACTGAGAAATACCGCCGCCCCGTCAGCCAAAACCACCTAAAAGACATCGATTGAAAGGGGTGCGGGCGCCTTTATAGACGCCCGCCACTTTCACTTGCCGATCAAAACTTCGCCGAATTCTTCCTTCAGCTTGCGTTTTAGGACTTTGCCAGTCGCCCCCAAAGGCAACGCATCAACAAAGACGACTTCATCCGGTATTTGCCATTTGGCAATCTTGTCATCAAAGGCCGCCAGAACGTCAGCCGCACTTGGGTCAGCCCCTTCTGCTTTCACGGCGATCAGAATGGGGCGTTCGTCCCATTTTTCGTGACGCGCCCCGATGACAGCCGCATTGGCCAGATCGGGATGGGCAATGGCGATGTTTTCCAGATCCACGGACGAAATCCATTCGCCGCCAGACTTGATGATGTCCTTGGACCGGTCTTTGATGCTGAGATAGCCATCAGGGTCGATGGTTGCCACATCGCCCGTATCGAACCACCCGTCTGTCAGGGTCTCATCGCTGGTTTTGCGGAAATAGGCGTCCAGAACCCAATGGCCCCGCACCAACAAATCGCCTTGGGCTTCGCCGTCCTCGGGCAAGGTGGCCCCTGTGTCATCGACGATTTTCATCTCAACACCCCAAACCGGGCGCCCTTGATTTTCACGCAGCTTGTTTTGTTCGGCTTGTGGCAAATCGCCATGTTTGGCCAACGGCTGGTTTGCTGTGCCAAGTGGCGACATTTCCGTCATGCCCCAGGCGTGAATGGTTTCGACGTTGTATGTGTCGCGGAACGTGTCGATCATCGACGGCGGGCAAGCGGATCCGCCCACAACCGTGCGTGTCAGGCTTTCCAGCTTCGATCCCGCTTTTTCCGCCTCGCCCAAAAGCCCCAGCCAGATTGTGGGAACACCCAAAGCCGTGGTGACGTTGTAGGTATCGATCAAATTGACCAACGACGCGCCATCCAGGCCAGGCCCCGGCATCACCATACGTGCGCCCACCATGGCACAGGCATAGGGCGTGCCCCAGGCATTGACGTGGAACATGGGCACAACAGGCAGAACAACATCCATCGCCGAATTGCCAATGCAGTCTTTCAGGTTGGACGCAAAAGCGTGCAACACAGTTGAGCGGTGCGAATAAAGAACGCCTTTGGGATTGCCCGTGGTCCCGGAGGTATAGCACAATGATGACGCTGTGTTTTCGTCGATCTCGGGCCACTCGAAGTTTGCATCGCCTTCGGCAATGAAGTCGTCGTAGAATTTCAAACCTTCGATCTTGGCTGCGGCCTCTTCGTCGCGCCCTTCCATCAACACAACATGTTCCAAATGGGGGCATTTGTCGCGAATGGCCGCGACCAAAGGCACAAATGTCGCATCAATAAACAGGACTTTGTCTTCGGCGTGGTTGATGATGTAGACCAACTGTTCCGGAAAAAGGCGTGGGTTGATGGTGTGGCATACGAAACCCGCACCGGACACACCAAAGTAAATCTCAAGATGGCGGCGGTTGTTCCATGCGATGGTGGCACAGCGGGCTTGTGGGTCTAGACCCAGTTTGGTCAAGACATCGCCCAAACGCCGTGCATTCGCACCGACTTCCCCCCAGCTGGTGGTCTCGATCCCCCCGCCTGTATTTACGGAAAACACTTCGGTTTTCCCATGATAGCGCGCGGCGTGATCCACAAGTGACGAAATGGTCAAAGCGGATGTCATCATTTGGCCAAGCATTGGCACCTCCCAATTTTCTTTAACTCGCGCCAAACAAAACCATGGCGCTCTCCCTTGGTGCAGACCCTGCATGTGCAGACACGCGCTTGCAAGCCCCATGCTGGATCGCTAGTTGGTGACGTTATGTCACCACGCTATCATACCAACCTGACCGAGGCCGAGCAACGCGCCGAAGGTATCACGGAACCCGCCCCTTTGGCCTATGCCGACCGCGTACACCACGATGAATTGGACGCACTGCTGCATGTGAACAACGTGCGGTATTTTGTGTGGTTTGAACGACTGCGGGTGCGGTTTATGGAAATGCACAACATCGGCACAATCGGTGACGAAACCAGCCCGCGCATCGTGGTGCGTGGCGGCAGCGTGCGCTACATAGAAGAGATGCTGCGCAACGAAGACTACATCGTGACCACGCGGTGCACGGAAATGCGCACAACCTCGCTAACGCTGTGTCAAACGATTTGGGCGCAGGGGCGCAAACGGGCGACGTTTGATTGCGTGATGGTGCTGCTTAAACAAGACGGCACGGGGCGCCAGCCGATCCCCGAAACCATTAAGCAACAGCTGATCAACACTGATGGGGCAGTCCAAGCCCACTGATCCGTCTTCATCTCGCAAAGAAAACCTCGGGGTCTGGGGCTGGCCCCAGTCCGACACTTAGGGCGTGCGGTGCCGTTGCACAAAATCGACCAACGCTTGTGTCGACCCGTCTTTACCGTCCGCGCTTTGTGCACCTTCCACAACGGGTTGTAAGGCCGTTGCAAGTTCTTTGCCCAATTCCACACCCCATTGGTCAAACGAATTGATGCCCAGAATGACACCCTCAACAAACACCCGGTGCTCATAAAGGGATATGATTTGCCCCAGAACAAAAGGGTCCAGCTTTGGGTAGGCCAAAGTGATAGAAGGACGATTGCCGGAAAACACACGGTGGGCTGCCTGACGGTCCAGTTCTGCACCCTCAAAACCCTTCTTGCGCATCAACGCGCGGGCCTCATCTGTTGACCGCCCGCGCATCAAAGCTTCGGATTGCGCGAGGCAATTGGCGACCAGCAAATGATGGTGATGTTCCAGATCAGGCTCATGGCCCTGAGCGGCAATCATGAATTCGCACGGGATCGTGCGGGTGCCTTGATGGATCAACTGGTAAAACGCGTGCTGGCCGTTGGTGCCGGGCGCGCCCCAGACAACGGGGCCTGTGTGCACAGGAACATCCGATCCGTCCATCCGCACAGACTTGCCATTGCTTTCCATTTCAAGCTGCTGGAAATAGGCTGGCAGTTGCCCCAGACGTTGATCGTAAGGCAACACGGCACGGGTGGTGTGCCCGCAAAACTGGTTGTGCCAAATCCCGACCAATGCATGCATCAAAGGCATGTTTTCAGCGCCCTGCGCGGCCTGAAAATGTACGTCCATCGCCTGTCCACCGCGCAAAAACGCCATGAACCCGCGCCGACCGATGCCAATCATGAGACTTAGGCCAATTGGCCCCCACAGCGAATAGCGCCCCCCCACCCAGTCTTCAAATCCGAACACGCGTCCGGGTGGAATGCCAAACTGTGACGTGCCCTCTTCCGAGGTGCTCAGGGCTGCAAACTGTGTGCCCGGATCGCCACCACCCTCTGACATCCACGCCCGTGCGGTGCGGGCGTTGGTCATGGTTTCAATGGTTGTGAATGTTTTCGACGCCACAATCACCAGTGTCGTTTTGGGATCAAGGCCGCGCAATGTGTCAGACACATCCGCCGCATCAACATTAGATACAAAATGCACCGCAGGTCCATCATGATATGGGCTTAGGGCCTGTACGGCCATGGCGGGACCAAGATCAGAGCCACCAATCCCGATATTGACGACATCGGTGATCTTGCTGGACCGAATTTCGTCCGCAAAGGTGCCCATCCGCCCCAGCGTGTCCAAAACGCCCGGCATGACGTCAGAGCCATCCACCAGAACCGGACCGCCATCCAGATTGCGCAATGCGGTGTGCAACACGGCGCGGCCTTCGGTCTGGTTGATCTTTTGGCCGCTGAACATTGCATCGCGGTGCGCCGTGACATCGGCAGCTTCGGCCAGTGCCAACAAGGCGTCGCGGGTTTCGGCGTCAATGTTGGTTTTGGAATAGTCCAACCGCATGTCAGAGGTGTCACACCGAAACGTATCGGCGTGGCTGGTGTCGTCAAACAACGATAGAAATTTACGGTCTGCGGTTGCTGTGTGACGGGCTTCCACATCGGCCCAAGCGTCTGAAAATGTCATGCGGCCCAATGTACTGTTGCCCCCTGTACCACGGCGTTGATTGGTGCGTCTTCGGGGGGCGCATCCATGGCAGCTTCCAATGCTGCGCGTTTGTCATCGCCAAATATCACAAGATGTTTTTGCACAGCGCTGTTCAAAACCGGTGCGCTTAACGTCACGCGGGGTTCTTGGCCCTCCGCTTGTACCGCGCATAAGTGCGGCGCATCGGCAGCCATAGCGTCTGACAGTCCCAACGCACCGGGAAACAATGAGGCCGTGTGCATATCGGCGCCCATGCCAAGCACCACAACGTCCAGTGGCACATGCTGCTCAACCAGACCAGAGGTCTGCGCGGCCCCCTCTTTGGCCTCCTTGCCATCTACGTAATACGGCACAAAATGCGCGTCTGCGGCCCTGTCCATCAACAGGTGCCGATACAGCAGCCCGGCGTTTGAGCGGGCATGATCCGCAGGCACCCACCGTTCGTCGGTCAAAAGCACATCCACGCGGGCCCAATCCAGATCAGCCGCGCACAGCACATCGAAAATGGGTGCCGGCGTGGTGCCGCCGGGAACGGCAATCGATACGCGGTCAGGACCGACAAGGGCCATATTCAAGTCAGTCACAATTTGCTGGGCCACGTCCACCACAAGCATTTCACGGTCAGGATATTCTTTGAACTTCATGGTCTTACCTCGCGCCAGATACGCCCGTCACGGGCAAGAAGCTGGTCTGCATCTGTTGGGCCGTTGCTGCCTGAATCGTATGGTTTGGGCACATCACCCCGCGCCGTCCAGCCGTCGATGATAGGATCGGTCCAAGCCCATGCGGCTTCGACCTCGTCACCGCGCATGAATAGCGTTTGGTTTCCGCGAATGACATCCATAATCAACCGCTCATAGGCATCGGGCGGATCACCGCCGTCTTCGCCCAAGGCTTCGGCAAAGCTCATGTCCAGCGGCACATCGACCAGACGCATGCCCCCCGGCCCGGGTTCCTTGATGGTCACTTTCATCGTGATGCCCTCGTTGGGCTGCAGGCGGATAGACAACACGTTGCGGTGGTCTTCGCCGTCTTCTTCAAAGATGGAATGGTTGCGCGCCTTGAACACAACTGTGATTTCGCTGGACCGTGCCGACATGCGTTTGCCCGTGCGCAAATAGAATGGAATGCCAGCCCACCGCCAGTTGGAAATGCCGACCTTCATAGCCACAAAGCTTTCGGTTTTGGACCGCGCATCACCTACGGCTTCACGGAAATCGGGATTGTCAGGACCCGCTGCATATTGGCCACGCACAATGTGGTGCGGCTCAACTTTGTCCAAGGCGCGGATCACCTTTAGCTTTTCGTCCCGCACAGCGCCCGGATCAAACTTGGCCGGAGGTTCCATCGCAATCAGGCACAACAGCTGCATCAGGTGGTTTTGCACCATATCGCGCATCGCCCCCGATTTGTCATAGTATTCGCCCCTGCCCCCGACGCCTACGGTTTCGGCCACAGTGATCTGGATATGATCGACATATTGCGCGTTCCACAAAGGTTCGAACAGCGTATTGCCGAAGCGGACCGCCATCAGGTTTTGCACGGTTTCTTTGCCCAGATAATGATCAATCCGGTAGATTTGGCTTTCATCGAAATGCTCGGCCAAGGATGCATTCAGCGCCTTGGCGGTCTTCAAATCGCGCCCAAAGGGCTTTTCCACCACGATGCGGCTTTGATCATCAGCAAGACCGTGGCTGTGCAACCGTTCGGCCAGATCACCAAACAGGCTGGGCGCTACAGAGAAATAGTAGGCACGCACCTGAACGCTGTCGCGCATCAGGTCGCTCAGTTCGGACCACCCCGTTTCACCGCGCGCA
Organism: Ascidiaceihabitans sp.; assembly: GCF_039986515.1. Lineage (NCBI taxonomy): Bacteria > Pseudomonadati > Pseudomonadota > Alphaproteobacteria > Rhodobacterales > Paracoccaceae > Ascidiaceihabitans > Ascidiaceihabitans sp. The sequence goes on from NZ_JBDWQO010000007.1 coordinate 572,349, forward strand.
TCAATCGCCACATAATGCAACCGATCCAGAAAGGCATCCAATGTGCCGTCTTCGCAAGACCGACCGCCGCCAAATTCGCGGATGGCCTCGGCCACCATGGTCTTATAACCTGCCGCATCCATGTCTGATCGCGCGGCCCCGATCACCCGTGCCCCGTCAGGCATTTGCCCCGCGCAGTAGCGACGAAACAACCCAGGCAAGATCTTGCGGCGTGCCAAATCCCCCGTGCCACCGAAGATCACCAGATCGAATGCTTCGACGGGAATGATGCGAGATACCATGCTAAGTCTTCCTTAAGTCTTCCAGAGCCTATGTTACCGCTAACGGCGTCTACAGATATTCTACCTGTTGCGCAACATAAACGACAAAGTTCACAATGGTGTCAAAGGGGGAGACGCCGCCTTTTGTCTTGTCACGCTTTGCGCTAGGTCCCATGTACCACACGTAGCCAACCGAAAGGCGTCTTATGAAAGACCTCGATACATCCGCAAATCTTGGGAAGTTTCAAGACAGCGCCGTAACCGCCAAAGGTGAGGCACGCGCGACGGTGGCGTTGACCAATCCGCAAACGCTTTGGTTCAACACGGGCACGCTGTGCAACATTGAATGTGTGAACTGCTATATCGAAAGTAGCCCCACCAATGATGCGCTGGTCTATATAACCGCCGACGAAGTGCAGGATTATCTAAACCAGATCAAAGCGCGCAAATGGCCTGTGACGGAAATCGCCTTCACCGGCGGTGAGCCCTTTATGAACCCACAGATGATCGAAATCATGCGTCGGTCGCTGGACGCAGGCTATGACGTTTTGGTTCTGACCAATGCCATGCGTCCGATGATGCGCAAAACCATGCAGGCTGGTATTCTGGAATTGAACGCCGCCTACCCCGGCAAGCTGACATTCCGCATTTCCGTGGACCATTACCGCGCCGATCTTCACGATGCCGAACGCGGTGCGGGTGCTTTGGAAAAGACCATCACCGGCATGGCATGGTTGCGCGACAACGGTGTGCGTATGGCTGTGGCCGGACGTTCTGTTTTTGGGGACAGCGACGAAGACAGCCGCGCAGGCTACGCCGCCTTCTATGCCGAACACGGGCTTGAGATCGACGCGCAAGACCCCGGCATGACCGTGCTGTTTCCCGAAATGGACGAAACAGTGGAAGTGCCCGAAATCACCACCGCTTGCTGGGGCATTCTGGATAAATCGCCTGATGCGGTCATGTGCGCCTCAAGCCGTATGGTGGTGAAGCGCAAGGGTGCTGCCACTCCGGCTGTGCTGGCCTGTACGCTTTTGCCTTATTCGCCAGAGTTTGAATTGGGCACATCGCTGGAAGAGGCGGAAAAAGATGTGGCCCTCAATCATCCGCATTGTGCCAAGTTCTGCGTTTTGGGCGGGGCCAGCTGTTCGGCGTAAAAACGATCTAATTCCCGTCACGCCATTGCACATCATCTATGCTGTCTGCTAGTCTTCGCATCAAGATATAGATGCAACAAGACATCGGGACAATCACGTGAACGATACGCCACAACCCCCTGAAAACGATGATGAAATGCGCCCCGAGCGTCCGGCTTATGACGGCCCAAGCATTTCGATCGAGCAAGAAATGCGCACGTCCTATCTGGACTATGCCATGTCGGTCATCGTGTCCCGCGCGATTCCGGACCTGCGAGACGGTCTGAAACCGGTCCACCGGCGCATTCTTTATGCGATGCACGAAACCGGAAACAGCCACGACAAAGCCTACCGCAAGTCGGCGCGTCCTGTTGGCGATGTGATGGGGAAATACCACCCGCACGGTGACAGCGCCATTTATGACGCCCTTGTGCGCATGGCGCAGGATTTTTCCATGTCGCTGCCGCTTTTGGATGGTCAGGGCAACTTTGGCTCTATGGATGGCGATAACGCGGCGGCCATGCGGTACACCGAAGTGCGCATGGACAAACCCGCAGCCTATCTTCTGAGCGATATCGACAAAGATACGGTTGATTTTCAAGACAACTACGATGGCAAGGACCGTGAACCGACAGTCCTGCCCGCCCGCTTCCCCAATATGCTGGTCAATGGGGCTGGCGGTATCGCGGTTGGCATGGCCACCAACATCCCGCCCCACAACCTGGGCGAAGTGATTGATGCGTGCCTTGCGCTGATTGAACAACCGGATCTCAGCTCCGAAGAATTGATCGAATATGTGCCGGGTCCGGACTTCCCCACAGGTGGGATCATGTTGGGCCGCACAGGGGCACGCAAGGCCTATCTTGAAGGGCGCGGCAGCGTCATTGTACGCGCCAAAACGCGTGTCGAAGAGATCAGGAAAGACCGTTATGCTATTGTTTTGGATGAAATTCCCTATCAGGTGAACAAGGCCACAATGATCGAGCGTATCGCGGAAGCTGCGCGCGACAAAAAGATCGAAGGCATCGCCCACGTTCAAGACGAATCCGATCGCAACGGTGTGCGCGTGGTGGTCGAACTGAAACGCGATGCCACAGCTGAAGTGGTCATGAACCAGCTGTTCCGCTTTACGCCGATGCAGACGTATTTCGGCTGTAACATGCTGGCGTTGAACGGTGGCAAACCGGAAACTTTGACGCTGCGCCGCTTCCTGACGTCGTTCATCGATTTTCGCGAAGACGTTGTGGCGCGTCGCACCGCCTATCTGCTGCGCAAGGCACGCGAACGCAGCCATATCCTATGTGGCTTGGCTGTTGCCGTCACCAACATCGACGAAATCGTTGCAGCGATCCGGTCTTCTGCCGATGCGGCGGAAGCGCGTGAAAAACTGATGACGCGGCGCTGGCCTGCGCAAGACATTTTACCTTATATCGCGCTTATCGACGATCCGACCCATACGGCCAACGACGATGGCACCTATAACCTCTCTGAGACTCAGGCACGCGCGATCCTCGAATTGCGCTTGCAGCGTTTGACCCAGATCGGTGTGAAAGAAGTCACAGACGAGCTGGAAGAGCTGGCAGGCAAGATCAAGGAATACCTTGAAATCCTGGGATCCCGCGAACGGATTATGGGCATCATTGCGGACGAACTGACGGAAATCAAAGACCAGTTTGCTGTTCCACGTCGCACGGAAATCGTCGACTGGTCCGGTGACATGGACGATGAAGACCTGATTGAACGCGAAGACATGGTCGTGACCGTGACGTCCGGGGGCTACATCAAACGGACACCTTTGATCGATTTCCGCGCCCAAAAGCGCGGCGGCAAAGGTGTGGCGGGGATGCAGACCAAAGAAGAGGACGTGATCACCACCCTCTTTGTGGCCAACACGCACACGCAGCTGCTGTTCTTTACGACTGACGGTATGGTCTACAAGCTGAAAACCTGGCGTTTGCCGCAAGGTGGACGCACGTCCAAAGGCAAAGCGATTGTGAATATCCTGCCGATCCCTGTTGGCGTCTCGATTGCCGCTATTATGCCAGTGGACCGTGATGAGGACGAATGGGATGATCTGCAGGTGGTGTTTGCGACCTCGGCAGGCACCGTGCGTCGCAACAAACTGTCGGATTTCACCAAAGTCATGCGCAACGGCAAGATCGCGATGAAATTTGAAGACGATCATGCCGAAACGACCCTGATCAATGCCCGCATCGCATCAAATGATGATGATGTGATGTTGGTCACAAGTTCTGGCCGTGCCATCCGCTTCCCCGCAACAGATGTGCGTGTCTTTAACTCACGTAACTCGGTTGGGGTCCGTGGTGTTAAGCTTAATGACAACGACGCGGTTGTTTCGATGTCCATCATCCGCCACTTCGATGCGACGTCTGACGAACGGGCGGCCTATCTGAAAATGCGGCGTGCTATGGCAGGCTTGGCCGACGATGCGGAAGCACCGGATGAAGAAGAAGGCAACGCAAATACCCAGCTGCCGCAAGAACGCTACGCTGAAATGTCTGCGGCTGAAAACTTAATTCTTACAATCACATCGCAAGGATCTGGTAAGCTTTCGTCCAGCCACGACTACCCTGTTCGGGGCCGCGGTGGCATGGGCGTCACCGCCATGGACAAAGCCATGCGCGGTGGCCCGATTGTGGCGTCTTTCCCTGTCGAGATGGACGACCAGATCATGCTGGCCACCTCTAAAGGTCAAAGCATCCGTGTACCTGTTGACGGCATCAGCTTCCGGTCCCGCAGCGCAGGTGGTGTCAAAGTATTCAACACCGGCAAAAACGAAGAAGTGGTCAGCGTCGCTTGGATTGCCGATCAAGGCGACGAAGACGAAGGCACGACAGAGGCCTGAGGCGAACTGCGACGCGCATCGGTGATGGGTGTTGCCCTGCGCTATGACGGTTTTGTCCTGCCCTGCACTGTTGGATACAGTGGTTATGACTGAAAAACCAAAATGCGCGTCCAGACCGGGTGCGCATTTTGCGTGTCGGGCCACTGTAATATGGCGTGCCAACGGTCCTTGGGTCACGCGCAGCATCCAGATAGTGTTGCATTGATGCCACGGCACTCATTGTTAAAAACACCTAATTACAGAGGGTTACGGATGCGCTTGCCCTCCCTTTCGGCAAACCTTAACAAACAGTTATCTAATCAATTGAGCGTTAAGGGTTAAATGATGCGTAGCTTTTTTATAACAGCGGCAACACTCGCAATGGCCGGAACAACCGCAGCAGCCGAGGTGAACTATGCCAATGCTTTTGCAAAATATCACGATCTGGACGCGGGCGGCGCCAGCACGGATTTGACCGTTTATGGCGGTGCGATCGAATTTGGCACAGGTGCTTGGACTTTCTCGGGTGAAATCGGCGTATTTGATCTGGAAGGCAATGACCTGACGACCTTTTCGGTTGGCGGCGAATATGCCTTTTCCAACGGGTTCAGCCTTGGTCTGGACCATGCCCGCATCGACATCGACGGGTTCTCGGCAGACTTCGACCTAACGTCGATCTATGGCTACTACGATTTCGGTGACTATGCCTTGGGTCTGTCTGTCGGTGACGGTGATGATCTGGACGATCCGGTTGTGTCCATTTTCGGCACATGGGACGTGACGCCGACAGGGCGCCTTGGTCTGGACATCATGGAAATCGAAGATGAGACTTTGGTTGCAGGCTATGCCGACTATCAGGCCGACGCCTACGAGATCGGCGCCACTTTGCTGTCCACAGACGGCCTGGATGTTTTTGCAGTCAGCGGTGCCTATAATTTCAACAACGGTCTTTCCATCATCGGTTCTTTGGGTACTGCGGATCTGATCGGCAACGATCTGACGTCCGTGTCCATTGGTGGCGCCTATGAATTCGCTCCGGGTGTTTCGGCAGAGCTGAGTGTTGGCCGTTTGTCCGCAGGCGGCGGTGCTGACATCGACGTTGTGACATTTGGTCTGCAATATGAAACTGGCCGCAAGACAACCTCGCGCCGATCTTTGACCAACATCATCAACCACGCCACAGGCAACATTGTTGGTCTGAGCAGCTTCTGATCCCTTTGCGGCATCCAAAATGAAAGGCCCCGCAAATTGCGGGGCCTTTTTCGATTAAATCGCTTTAATCGGATGCCAACCGGTCACCCAGCCACCAGCCCCAGTCAGTTCGTTGTGGTCGTTGTCGATGGCGACCCGTCGCTGCCTGACACCAGCGCAATGAACACCAACGCGCCCAATGCTGCCCCGCCGCCTGCGGCAAGGCTGCCTTGGAATGCCGGTGTGTTTCCGGTTTGCACGCAAGGTCGTGACGGAACGCCGTCTACGTCGATGACATCGGGCCGGCAGTTGTAAGTTGCGCCATCGGCGCCCGTCACTTCCAACGAATAAACATCGTCACCCGAAGGGCCCACAACGCCTGTTTGTTGCGTCTGTTGTGCAAATGCGAGGTTGCCTGCAACCAGCGCAATCGATGTGGCAATTACAAATTTTCTCATAGCGTTTTCACTCCCAGTGATGATGTGCACCAGAATATGGTGAGCTGGGTGGAAACACATGGGAAGAAACAGCGTGTCACGTGACATGTGCAATACGCCGCCGAAACACTGTAAAATCACCTGAAAATCGGCAAAATACAGCTTAAAGCTTGTAAATATCGCTGAATTTTCGGTTGAGATATGCCAAAAGCGGCCTTGGTCCCGGCTCGATTCCGCTGGCCTTTGCGATCACGTCGCGGGGTTCATACAATCCGCCATAGGTTTGCACGTTGCTGCGCAGCCAATCGGTTGCGGCGGTTGTGTCGCCTTTGGCCAGATCGTCATCAAGGTCAGGCACTGCCTGTGTCATCGCTTCGTTCAGGCATCCTGCATAGACATTGCCCAAGGAATACGTCGGGAAATACCCGAACAGACCAATAGGCCAGTGCACATCCTGCAACAACCCGTTCGATGGCTTGTCGACCTCGTATCCGAAGTCAGCAGCAAAGCGATCGTTCCAGGCCGCTTCCAAATCTCCAACGGCCAAATCGCCAGACATCAAAGCACGCTCCAGATCAAAACGAAGCATGACGTGCAGGTTGTACTGTACTTCGTCTGCTTCGGTGCGGATGTAGCCGTCGTTCACACGGTTGACGGCTGCATAAAACGCTTCGGCATCGTCCAGACCAATGTCGCCAAAGGCCTCAACCATTTGTGTGTAAAGCCAGCTTGTGAAGGCCCGGCTGCGACCGATCTGGTTTTCGTAAATGCGGCTTTGGCTTTCATGCACGCCCATAGACACGCCCTGCCCCAACGGCGTCAAAAGGTAAGCGCGGTCGATGTTTTGTTCGTAGCAGGCGTGGCCAACTTCGTGGATTGTTGAATACAGGCAGTTGAAGGGATCGGTTTCCGAGGTGCGCGTGGTGATCCGCACATCCAGCCCCGACCCAGAGCTGAAGGGATGTACAGCCTTATCCACGCGCCCATGGCTCATGTCGTAGCCGAAGGTTTTGGCCAGCTGACGTGTCAGCTTCATCTGTTTGCTTTCGTCAAAGCGCCCTTCAAGGCGTTTGGGTTGTTCTGCTGCAATGATCGCTGCGCGCAAAGCTGTCAGTTCTGGACGCATGGCGTCGAACATGGTCGCCAGATCGGCCCCTGATGTGCCGGGTTCATAATCTGCCAGCATTGCATCATAGACATCTTCGCCGGCGGCCAGTGCCTGACCTTCCCAGCGCTTCAGCTTGATGATTTCCTCGAAGGTGGGCAAGAAGGCCGCCACATCGTCATTGCTGCGCGCCTCGGCCCATGTGCCTTGTGCGGTCGATGTGACACGCGCCAAAGTTGTTGCCAGATCAGCAGGCACTTTGTTGGCGCGTTCAAAACTGCGTGTGATGTGACGGACCTGTGCGCGGCCCGCATCATCAAGGTCGTCGGATTTGATCGCCGCCAACCAATCCCCAATGCGCGGATCTGTGCGGCGGGCATGTAACACGCTTTCGATTGCGGCCATTTCTTCACCGCGTTGGGCAGCTGCCCCGCGCGGCATCATGGTTTCCTGATCCCATTCCAGGCGCCCTGCGATCTGGCCAAGTGCCATTGTTTCGCGGGCATGTGCCGTCAGGTCTTGATATGCAGTCATGGGGTCAGTTTCCTCTTAGGGATGTCGTTATGGGATAGGCGGACAAGAAGCGCGCACGCAGGATCAACACCCACAAGATCACAGCCAGCACTTGGTGCACAATGGCGATATGCACCGGTGCTGCGTAAACAACGGTTACAATGCCCAGCACGATTTGCAAGCTCAGGGCCGCGAACGCCGCGTTAAAGGCAAATTGCGTGCGTGGATGGGCGCTGCGTCGGCCTTTCAGCCATACAACAACCGCGAAGGCAAACAGAAGATACCCCGTAACACGGTGCACAAATTGCACCAAACCGGGGCTTTCGAACAGGTTGCGCCACCACGGGTCCAACACGAAGGCAGAGGCCGGAAAGATCTGCCCCCCCATCAACGGCCAATCGGTATAGCTGCGCCCTGCATCAATGCCTGCCACCAACGCGCCCAGCAGGATTTGTAGAAATGCAAAGTGCAAAAGCCCGGTCGACAGGCCAAACAGCTTGGTTTCTTTGCCGCGTCGCGCCTGCATCAAGTCGCGCTCAGAGCGGCCCAGCATCATGACATACCACGCGATGAACCCAAGGATCACAAACGCCAGCCCCAGATGTGTGGCCAAGCGGTAGCTTGCCACATCCACCATGCCTTCGCCTGTGGTGACCCCTGACGCCACCATCCACCACCCAATCGCCCCCTGTGCGCCGCCCAAAGCGCCCAAAAGCAACAAGCGTGGCGTCCATCCTGTGGGGATCTGGCGGCGCAGTAAGAACCAGAAAAAGCCTATGGCCCAGATCAGACCAATGACCCGGCCCAATTGGCGGTGGCCCCATTCCCACCAGTATATCACTTTGAAATCAGATAGTTGCATCCATTGGTTTTGAATGCGGAATTCATCTATTGCCTGATATTTGGCAAATTCTGCCTGCCAATCCGCTGCATTCAATGGCGGAATTGCCCCCGTAAAGGGCCGCCATTCGGTGATGCTGAGGCCACTGTCTGTCAGACGCGTCAACCCGCCCACAGCAATCATAACAAAAACAAAAGCGAACAGGATCATCAACCAGATGCGGATGGCACCGCGGGCGCCTGAGCGCCCCTTGTCGATCAACCCAGGCGTGGCAACAGGCGCTTTGTCGGCGCTGGCGACCTCTTCGAAAATACTGCGTTTGGTGCTCATAGGACCCTCATGATCTGTTGGGCTAGTGCCTTTTGCGTTAATCTAGGCCCGGCGCAGACAATCGTCCAGCGCATCAACGGTCGCGTTCTTTCCAGCGGACCATCTGCCGCAGGATGCCATGGAACATCTGCACATCCGCGCGGGTCATGGGCATGCGGGACCACATGTTGCGCAGGTTCAGCTTCATGCTGGCGGATTTGTGTTCGGGCCAGAAAAAACCGGCGTCCTCCAAACGGTCTTCGTAGTGGCGCATCAGATGGTCTACTTCTTTAATCTCTGCCCAGTCGCTGCCGGCCATCTCGTGGACAACAGGGGTCACTTGTGACCGCTGGCGCATCCATTCGTAACCCACCAGCAAAACACACTGGGCAAGGTTCAAGGACGCGTAATCGGGGTTCACGGGCACCGAAATCAGCGCGTTCGCCTGCACCAGATCGTCGTTTTCCAAGCCTGCGCGTTCGGGACCAAACATGACGGCCACCTTTTGACCAGCGTCAATTTTTTGCACAGCCAAACGCATGGCTTCTTCGGGGGAATAGACGTCTTTCGTCAGGTCTCTGGACCGCGCTGTTGTTGCAAAAACGAACGCACAATCGCCCAAAGCACCCGCCACGTCAGGCGCAATCTGTGCATCGTCCAAAACACGCCCCGCCCCGGATGCCATGGCAACCGCAGACTGGTTGGGCCAACCATCGCGCGGATCAACGATCCGCATCCGCGTCAGGCCAAAATTCAACATAGCACGGGCTGCCGCACCGATGTTCTGGCCCATTTGCGGGCGCACAAGTACAATATAAGGATGATCCACCATAGGCGCCTCTTAGCGGGAACAGCTATGGCAAACAACATGGTGTTCCTTTTGATGCCAACATTTCTATGTGCACCACGGGTATAAAAGTTTTCTTTTCAAAACTTTTCAGTTACCCCCGCGCCAAGACAGCACCAGACCCGTGCCGCGACCACGCAAAGGATGACCCAGATGACCGAGACACAGATCGAGCAGCCACAACTCTACCTGATCACCCCGTCAGAGGTTGACCTAAGCGCGTTTCCCGATCAGCTGGCGGCCATGCTGGATGCGCATCCGATTGCCTGTGTGCGTATGGCGCTGGCCACCCAAGATGAATCCCACCTGTCAAAAGCGGCCGATGCCTTGCGCGAAGTGACCCATGCCCGCGATGTGGCATTGGTGGTCAGTGACCATCTTGCCATGGTGGATCGTTTGGGGCTGGACGGTGTCCATCTCAGCGACGGCGCGCATCAAATGCGCTACGCTCGCAAAGAACTGGGGCCCGACGCCATCATCGGCGCCCATTCCGGCACATCGCGCCACGATGGCATGAATGCCGGCGAAGCTGGCGCGGACTATATCTGTTTCGGGCCTGTGCGTGAAAACACATTGGGCGACGGCAGCTTTGCGCAAATAGACCTGTTCAAATGGTGGTCAGAGGTGATCGAAGTTCCCGTTGTCGCCGAAGGCTTGCTGGACACAAACATCATCCGCACCCTCGCGCCTTACACCGATTTCTTTGGCGTGGGCGACGAAGTCTGGTCAACCGATGATCCCGTCAAAGCCATGGCCGATCTGATGGCGGCCATGGCCTGAACGCATGTGGCGGGTGTTTTAGAAAAACACCCGTTCGATGCACCAATACGCACCGACCGCTGCAATCACACAAGACGCAGGGATCGCGATGGCACGGCGATACCAGTCGCGCTTCATGAACCAGCCGACCAAAACAAATGCGATGGCAATGACAGTCAACTGACCGAATTCGACACCGACGTTAAAGCCGATCAGGGCCGGAATAAACTGTCCTTCAGGCAATCCGAATTCGCCCAGAACCGATGCAAAACCAAGGCCGTGCAGCAACCCGAACCCGAAAATTACAAACGGGCGCCAGGGGCTTAATCCTGACGTAAAGATGTTTTCCACCGCGACATACACGATGGACGCGGCGATCAATGGCTCAACGATAGAGCCCGGCACATTCACCCAGCCCATAGCCCCCAAAGCCAATGTGACGGTGTGCGCAAGCGTGAACGCAGACACCTGCCAGATCAGCGGACGCAACCGTGTGGACAGGAAAAACAGGCCCAGAACAAACAGGATATGATCAAGACCTTTGGGCAAAATATGATCAAAACCCACAGGGATGTAATTGACGAACGCCTGCCAAAGCGTGGCTTGGCCCCCGCCTGACAAGGCGATTTCGGGGCTGGATGTGCCGCCTTGCAGCAGGCCGGTGAAGGGTTCGTTCACCCCTTGTTGGCGCAAAACGAAAGCGCCGTTGCCAGCGGGCCAGTTGATGACCACACTTTGAGACGCCGGTGGCATGTAGACGTCCATCACAATGTTAGTCTGACGTGGTTGTTCAAGGTCGGTTGGATCGTTGAAGGCATAGCTGCCAAGTGACAGCGGCTGTGGTGCACCGTCTACCACCACCATCTGCTGGTTTGCCCAATCGCGCAGCAATTCAGGCAAGCGCTGCGCCAGATCTGATGCAGGCAGTGCGCGCAGCGTTTTGTAATCAGTGGTGCCTTCGGCGTCGTCGGTGTCTTCGATAACGTCCAGATCAATGTCCGCCAAAAACGCTTCTGCGTTCAGCGTCATCTCGAACCGCAACACCGTGTCGTCGACCACAGTCATATCCGATAGCGTGGGCAGTACTTCGTGGGCGTGGCTCACAGTTGCGGCACACGCCAAGCAGATGCTTGACATCACAGCCCAAAGCCGCAGCTTAAGGCTTACCTGATTGAAAGCACCCACCATGTCTATTCTCCGTTTCTCACTTGCTGCAGTTTTGGCACTTCATGTGCACTCTGCCGACGCCCATGAGTTTTGGATCGAACCGCAGGACTTTCAAGTCGAAAGTGGCGGTACGTTGATTGCAAATCTCAAAAACGGGCAGGAATTTCAGGGTTCTGACCTGGCTTACTTTTCGACCTCTACGACGCGGTTTGATGTGATCACCAATGGTAGAACGACGCCGGTCGAAGGGCGTATGGGGGACCGTCCTGCGTTAAGCACGCAAGCAACAGAGGACGGTTTGGTTGTGATCGTGCATGAAACGACCCCGTCACGTCTGAAGTATGCGACCTGGGAAAAGTTTCAAAAGTTCGTAGATCACAAGGATTTTAAAGACATTGATGCGCGCCATGCGGCGTTGGGCGCCCCGCGCGAAGGGTTTCGTGAAAGCTACACCCGCCACACAAAAGCACTTATTGCGGTAGGGGATGGCGATGGTGCGGATGCGGCCTTCGGGTTGAAAACAGAATTCGTCGCCCGCACCAACCCCTATGCATCTGACTTTGACGGTAGGATGTCTGTGGCCCTTTATCTGGATGGGACCCCCCGTGCTGATGCGCAGGTCGAAGTGTTTGATCGCGATCCCGACGGCGCTGTCACCATTACCTTGCACCGCACCAACGCACAGGGTGTGGCAGACATTGCTGTGACGAAGGGACATGATTACCTGTTCGACGCAGTTCACCTGCAGCCCTACACTGGCGAAAAAGACGCGGTGTGGGAAACGCTTTGGGCCGCATTGACGTTCAGCGTACCGCAATAGTCGGTTGCACGCGGGTGCAAAGCGCTGCAAAACCAGACACATGATAAAACCATCTGACATTTTGTGTATTGGCTCTGTGCTTTGGGACGTGATTGGTCGTGCGCCTGCGGTGATGCGTCAGGGATCGGACGTGCCGGGGCGTATCACGCGATTGCCTGGTGGCGTTGCGATGAATATCGCGATGACATTGGCGCGCTTTGGCATGACCCCTGCCCTTTTGACGGCGATCGGGCGGGACGCTGAAGGGGACGAACTGGTGGCGGCCTGCGAGGCGCGCGGCATGGTGACATCAACGATCTATCGGTCCGATGATTTGCCGACAGACCGCTACATGGCGGTTGAAGGCGCAAACGGTTTGATTGCCGCCATCGCTGACGCACATTCATTGGAAGCTGCGGGCGAAAAGATTTTGAAACCTCTGCACAATGGCGAATTGGCAGACGCGGCCAATCCATATGGCGGGCTGATCGCCCTTGACGGGAACTTGACGCTGGATTTGCTGTCCAAGCTGGCCACAAGCCCGCTGACAGAACAGGCAGACTTGCGGGTGGCGCCTGCGTCCCCCGGAAAAGCGGAACGTTTGTCTCCGTTTATTAAATCGGGCCGTGGCACATTATATGTGAACCTCGAAGAAGCGGGTTTGCTGTGTCAGACCAGCTTTGAGGATGCGGCCAGCGCAGCTGCGGCCCTTTTGCAGCGTGGTGCGGCGCGTGTTCTGGTTACCAATGGCGGTGAAGATGCCGCCGAAGGCACCGCGTCGAACGTGATCCACGCCACCCCACCGCAAGTTTTGGTCACGCGCATCACCGGTGCAGGCGACACATTTATGGCAGCCCATATTGCCGCCGAAGCACGCGGCGCAGGCCGTGCAGATGCCTTGGAACAAGCTTTGAAAGCTGCCGCAATCTACGTCTCAGGAGACCCCGACACATGACCCTTATTACGCTGTCTGCCGAAGTGGCCGCCGCAAAAGCCGCAAACACGCCGGTTGTTGCGTTGGAAAGCACGATTATCACCCATGGCATGCCCTATCCGCAAAACCTGGACGTGGCCCGTCAGGTTGAGGCTGACATTCGTGCCGCAGGTGCCGTGCCAGCTACGATGGCTGTTATTGACGGTACGCTGCACGGCGGTCTGGAAGATGCACAGCTTGAGGCGTTGGCCCAAGCCAAAGGCGTGGCCAAGCTGTCGCGTGCCGATATGGCGGCTTGCATGGCCACAGGTGGCACAGGTGCGACAACCGTTGCGGCCACAATGATCGCGGCGCGTTTGGCGGGGATCGACGTTTTTGCCACCGGTGGCATTGGCGGCGCACATAAAGGATCGGAGCTAAATTTCGACATATCGGCGGACTTGATGGAATTGGCCCAAACGCCTGTCACGGTCGTCGCGGCGGGCGCAAAGGCGATTTTGGACATTCCCAAAACGCTGGAAGTGCTGGAAACCGAAGGTGTGCCTGTCATTGCGTATGGTCAGGATGACATGCCCGCATTCTGGAGCCGCGAAAGCGGGCTGCGCGCGCCCCTGCGGATGGATGATGCGGCGCAGATTGCCGCAAGCCACAGGTTGCGGGTGCAAATGGGCATCCCCGGTGGGCAACTTGTTGGCAATCCGATCCCGCAGGATGCTGAAATTTCGGCCTCAACCCTCGCACCGATCATTGCGCAAGCTCAAAAAGACGCAGAGGCACACGGTATCAGCGGCAAAGGTGTAACGCCGTATCTGTTGCAACGCATTTTTGAGCTGACCGACGGGCAATCGCTGACAGCCAACATCGCATTGGTGCGCAACAATGCAAAGCTGGCCGCCGACATTGCATCCCATTTGTGCAAAATGGCCTAAAATTGATCGTGGTATTAGGCATTTACACGCCAGAGCCATTGTAGGCGCGCTTCAAAACGCATACCTCGGATAAAACCTAATACGGAAGACCAGATGAACACGCCTTTCGATCCGAACCAACCCAGAAAACCGGGCCTGTTTGCCCGTCTTCGGTCGTCCTTTTTGACGGGACTGGTGGTTGTGGCCCCTGTCGGGCTGACGATCTGGTTGATTTGGACAGTGGTGGGCTGGTTTGACGGTTTCGTCTTGCAAGTGGTGCCACGCAGCTATCATCCCGACCGCCTTTTGCAAACGTGGTTGGGGCTGGATGAAACCATTCAGGTCAACATCCGCGGTGTGGGCGTCGTGCTGTTTTTCCTGTTTACGATTATCGTGGGCTGGATGGCGAAAGGGTTCATCGGACGGTCGTTCATCCGTGCGGCCGAAGGGCTGGTAGAACGGACCCCCGTTGTGCGATCGATCTATTCCGGTATCAAACAGATATCCGAGACGATTTTTGCCCAATCCGACCGGTCCTTTGAAAAAGCCTGTCTGATAGAATATCCAAGACGCGGCATGTGGGCCATCGGCTTTATTTCGACCACAGCCAAGGGCGAAATCATGGCCAGCACGGGACATGGAAAAGACGAATTGCTAAGCATTTTTGTGCCAACGACACCGAATCCAACGTCCGGATTTTTGCTGTTTGTTCCGGCCAATGATGTGATCGAATTGGATATGAGCGTTGAGGATTCCGCAAAACTGGTGATCTCGGCCGGTCTTGTCTATCCGAACGGCAAAGACCCCACCCAACCGCCTGCCATTGACGACTAGAGCCATCAGGTAGGGCTATCAGGTAGGGCCGCCGGGTCGCGCGACACCGCGGCTAGTTGAACATGTCTCGTAAATTCAGGCTCGACCGCTGGTTTAAATCTTCAAAATGGGCGTCCAGGAACCGTTTGGCCGCTTCTCGTCCCGCAACTCTGAGGGTTTGGATGATATAGGCGTTGGGCACTGTCTTCGTGGCCACAGACAGAATATTCATCAGGGCATCGTCTGCGATCATATGCATGTGGACATGCGCCATTTGACCGGGCTGCAAAGTGCCGCTGTCCAGAAGCCTTTGCACAAAATCGATGGCTCGCATTTCGCGCAACAATGACGAATTGAAGCTGATTTCATTCAGCCGGTTCTGGATTTGTTGCGGGGTTGTTGGCAGTTCTTTGCGTTCCAGCGGGTTCACGTTGATGACAACGATATCTTCTGGCAGCGATGTGTCAAACAAGGGAAACAACGCAGGATTACCCGTGTAGCCACCATCCCAGAACGCTTCGTCCTGACCGGTTTGTGTGTCAAACATCTCGACCGCCTGAAACAATGTCGGAAGACAGGCCGAAGCCATAATCACATCAGGTGTCACTTCGCGCGCGTTGAACACACGCAGCTTGCCGTCGCGTACTCTGGTGGCGTTTATGAAAAGATCGGGGCCTTCGTCGGCGCAGACGCAATCGTAGCTTAGCGCGTTGACGATGGGTTTCAGCGGGTTGTTGTAAAACACACCATATGAATAGGGCGACACCATGCGCGTAAACGCCTCGCCCACTGCATAGGGCCACGAATTTTCCAACGCCTTGCTGACGTTGTGCGCCCCCAAAGGCATCAGCCATTGCGTGATACCTTCGCTGTAGGCGCCGCTGACTTCCCCCCAAAGACTGGCCAGATTGTCCAAAGCACCTTGTTTGCCGTTCTGGATGATGCCGGATTTCACAGCCGCGCCATTCAATGCCCCCGCAGAGGTGCCAGACATGCCTGCGATTTCGATCCGGTCATCAGACAGCAGCGTTTCCAGCGCCCCCCACGTGAACGCGCCATGCGCACCACCGCCCTGCAAGGCCAGATTGATCTGTTTGGTTGTCATTGTGCGCTCCGATTTGCGGTGAGACATTGGAATGCCTCTGGCGGGGGATTATTGGGAAAAAGACAAAGCGGACCCTGTTTTACAGGGCTGTCCATCCGCCATCTACAGAGATCGTTGTGCCGGTGATTTGTGCCGCCGCATCCGAGCATAGAAAGACAGCTGTGCCCCCCATCTGTTCAGTTGTGGCGAATTCTTTCGAAGGTTGGCGTTTCAACATGACGTTCTGGATCACGTCTTCACGGCTCATGTCGTATTCTTTCATCGTGTCGGGGATTTGTTTTTCGACGATGGGGGTCAGCACATACCCGGGGCAGATTGCATTTGCCGTAATCGGTTCTTGTGCGGTTTCCAATGCAGTCGTTTTGGTCAGTCCGACGATGCCATGTTTGGCCGCGATATAGGCCGCCTTGTAAGGTGACGCGGTCAGCCCGTGCGCGGAGGCGATGTTGACGACCCTGCCCCAGCCGGCCTCGCGCATCATGGGCAATGCAATTGCAGAGGTGTGGAACGCAGAGCTGAGGTTGATGGCGATGATGGCATCCCATTTGTCAGCCGGAAAATCAGGGATCGCGGCGACGTGCTGGATGCCTGCATTGTTCACAAGAATGTCGCAGCGCCCAGCGTCTGTGATCAAGCGACGACATTGGTCGCCTTTGGACATGTCGGCCTGAATGTAACGGGCCTTGGTGTTTGTTTCTTTTGAGATTTCCTCTGCGATGGCATGATCGTCATCGCGATCAGTGAAGGAATTCAAAACCACGTCAGCGCCCGCGCGGGCCATTTCCCACGCAATGCCCAAACCAATGCCAGAGTTCGAACCGGTGATAACAGCCGTTTTGCCCGCCAGTGAAATCTCGAATGCCATGATGTGATCCTTGTTTTGATGTCTGCTTGCTTTGATTGCACCATGTCATGCTGCAAGTGCGAAATAAATGGGGTGCACAGCATCGTGTGGTCGGATAGAGCCAAAAAAAAACGCCAGCGCGAAGCTGGCGTTAAGTTATTGAGGCAGGTTTCATACAGGCAAGAAACCTATCGAGCAGTGACCCCTTTATAAGCAATCTAATGCCTCTGGCCAAGCTAAAAGTTTGATATTACGTGGAACCCACGTTACCAAATTAGTTAACAAAACAAGGCCGAAACGGGATTGTCACGAATATGAACACAGTGTTTTTCCAACAGGCGTGGCGCGAAATGCGCCGATTGTCGCTGATATCTGCTCTGATTCTGGGTGCTAAATCCGGTTATGCAGAATCGGTACATGGCATAGCTATGTATGGAGAGCCTGCACTTCCACCGGATTTTGTGTCTTTGCCCTATGTGAACGCCGCCGCCCCCAAAACAGGGCGTATTGTGCTGGGCAACACGGGCGGTTTCGATTCTTTGAACCCGTTTGTCTTCAAAGGAACAAAGCCCTGGCAGTTACCTTTCTTAACGCATGAGACGCTGATGGGGCGATCTTTGGACGAACCTTTCACACTTTACGGCCTTTTGGCCGAATCGATTGAAGTGCCGGACAACCGCAAATGGATTGAATTCAAGCTTCGAGACGATGCACGATTCGCTGATGGGACCCCTTTGACGGTTAAGGATGTGATCTGGTCCTTTAAGACTTTGGGAACCAAGGGGCATCCGAAGTATCACGGGCTTTGGAACCAGATCGAAACGATTGAAGAAACCAAACCGGGCCACGTTCGGATGACCTTTAACACCGACAACCGCGAACTGGTTATGCTGGTGGGGCTGCGTCCCATTTTGAAAGCAGCCCAATGGGACGGCAAAGATTTTGCAAATGCAGCATTAAACGATATTCCTGTCGGCTCCGGCCCTTACAGCGTTACCGATTTTGAAGCAGGCCGCTTTGTGCAGCTGACCCGCAATCCGGACTATTGGGGCAAGGACGTGCCGTTTGTTCAAGGCACTCACAACTTCGACGCCATTCGCATCGATTTTTACGGCGATGGCGATGTTCTGCGCGAAGGGTTCAAGGCGGGCCAGATCTCGGCTGTGCGTGAATTCAATGCAGAAACATGGGCGCGGTCCTACGACTTTCCACGCGCACAGTCCGGTGATGTGGTGAAAACCGAAATTCCCCATCAAAAGCCTTCGGGTATGACGGGGTTTGTTATGAACACGCGCAAAGCGCCGTTTGATGATTGGCGGGTGCGCGAGGCGATGATCCAGGCGTTTAACTTCGAATACATCAACGACACGTTTACGGGGGGCGCCCAACCGCGCATCACGTCGTATTTTTCAAACTCTGCACTGGCGATGAAACCGGGCAAAGCCGATGCGGATGTGACCAAATTGCTGGCGCCGTTTTCCGGCAGTATGCCACCCGATGCCATCAGCGGATACACCTTGCCCGCGTCCGACGGCAGTTTGCGCAACCGCAAAGGTCTGCGCCGGGCGATGAAACTTTTGGCACAGGCCGGGTATACAGTGGATGGCGGCATGATGCGCGATGCGTCCGGCACACCCTTGCGGTTTTCGATCCTTCTGCCAAAGGGCAGCACAGAAAATGCCGGTATCGCAGACATCTATATAGGTGCGCTGAAACGCCTTGGGATTGAAGTCACAATCGAGACAGTGGACGATGCGCAATTTGTCGAACGTACGGGCAGTTTCGCTTTTGATATGACCCATTTTCGCCGCGCACTTTCACTGTCGCCCGGCAACGAACAGCGGTTCTATTGGGGCAGTGCCGCAGCCTCCCAAGACGGCAGCCGCAACCTGATGGGCGTTCAATCCCCTGCCATTGATGCCATGATCGATTCCATGCTGGCAGCACCTGACCAACAGCAATTTAATGCAGCAGTGCGGGCTTTGGATCGTAGTTTGATGGCGGGCAGATATGTCATTCCCTTTTGGTCTTTCACCACTGGTCGTATTGCCCATATGCGCGAAATGAAACGCCCTGATGTGATCCCCGCATATGGTGACGGGCCGTCCTATATGCCGCATGTCTGGTGGTGGCAGCCCTAAACCGCAGTTGCGTCATGGCCCCGTTACACCGCATGGATAAGCGCAATCAAATGCAAGATGGATCGACACTTTGATACAAAAATTACTGGCCGAGGCATTGGGCACTGCGTTGTTGCTTATCGGCGTCGTGGGCTCTGGAATAATGGGCGCTGCATTGGCAGACGGGAACACTGCAATTGCGCTGTTGGCCAATGCGATTGCGACAGGCTGTATGCTGTATGTGATCATCACAGTGCTTGGCCCCATCAGTGGCGCACATTTTAACCCCGCGGTAACACTCGCGTTTTTCTTGCGCGGCGAAATTAACACTTCCCTTGCAGTAGCATACATCCTAACGCAGATTTTCGGCGGTATTCTGGGGGTTTGGGCCACGCACTTCATGTTTGACCTGAGCATTTTCCAAACTTCGCAAACGCTTCATCGCACGGGCGCTGCACAATGGGGATCAGAAGCAATTGCCACGTTCGGGCTGTTGTTTGTTATCTTCGGGGGGCTTCGGTCCAAGCCGGACGCCGTGCCGACTTTGGTTGCGATTTACATCACTGGCGCCTATTGGTTCACGTCGTCCACAAGTTTCGCAAATCCGGCGGTCACAATCGCACGCGGGTTCAGCGACACATTTGCAGGCATATACCCCGGCCATATCGCAGCATTCATTGTGGTGCAGATTGTGACAGTTTTCGTCGCCCATGCCGCGTTCAAAACGCTGTTCAGGACGACAAAGATGTAACCCATAAAATTGACGCGTCTTCGTCGCTGACAGAGATAACGTTGTGCCCCATCGACGCATCGTAGTAGGCGCTGTCGCCACGCCGCATTTCGACGGGTTCGTAAAATTCTGTGTATAGTTTGATGACCCCCGTCAGCACATACAAGAACTCTTCACCGCCATGACGCACCCAGCCATCAAACTCATCCATGGATCGGGCGCGAACGCGTGCGCGGTAGGGCAACATCTGCTTTTGCGTCAGCGTGTCACCCAGCAATTCATGTTCGTATGTGGTGGTGACCTGTGCACTGCCTTCGCCGCTTTTGGTGACAGCCATACGGCCCCCGACCTGACCCTGCGCAGGAGGCGTAAACAGTTGTGGCACCGAAATTTCCAACCCTGTCGCAAGCTTTTTCAAAGCTTCATACGTCGGAGACATTTGGCCGTTTTCAATTTTGGACAGGGTTGAGCGCGCAAGTCCAGCCTGTCCGGCAGCTTGTTCCAGTGTCCAATCGCGGGCTTTGCGCAATTCGCGCACACGCGCCCCCAAATCCAAAGGTTCGGAGATTTCCGTCGTGCCGCTTTGGCGGGCGATCTGGATCAATGATTTTGGGTCTTTGCCTATCATAACAGGTGTATAGGTGGCGCGGAGCTGCCTTGCAACGGCTTGGGCTTCGCGGTAGCTGAAAGACATGATGTCAGTATTCGAAAAAGGCACTCTGCCGCCCTGCCCTGCGCCGTTCAATATGGCGGCATACGTGCTTGGGAAGGCAGGCGATCACCCCGACAAATTGGCCTTGCGTGTTCTGGCGGGTGACGGGACCGCCCATGACTGGACCTACGCACAGCTTGAAGGCGCGGTTTTGGGCACGGCGTCCGGTCTATTGGGCCTTGGTGCGACCCCCGGTGATAAAATCCTGATGCGTTTGGGCAATACGGTTGATTTTCCACTGGCCTATTTGGGGGCTTTGGCTGCGGGTTTGGTACCTGTGCCAACCTCCGCTGCATTGACCACGCACGAAATCGCCCCGATTATAAAGGAACTTGACCCGAAGCTTGTAATACGTGCGCCCGACGTCGCGTGTCCCGATATTGAAAATTGCGTCGATGTTGACCTGTTGCGCACCTTTCGGGACATGCCCCACGCGCCGTATCATTTGGGCGATCCAAATCGATTAGGATATGTGATTTATACCTCCGGCACGTCGGGACGCCCGCGTGCCGTGGCACATGCACACCGTGCAATCTGGGCGCGGCAGATGATGTTTGACGGATGGTACGGGTTGCGGGGCAATGACCGGGTTTTGCATGCCGGCGCCTTTAACTGGACATACACATTGGGCACAGGCCTGATGGATCCTTGGACAGTCGGGGCCACAGCAATCATTCCGGCCCCTGAAACGGCTGCGTCTGACTTGCCGATGCTTCTGGAACGCCACGAGGCTACGATTTTTGCAGCCGCGCCAGGTGTTTACCGGCAATTTTTGAAGTCAGATGTTAGAATTGACTTACCCACGTTGCGGCATGGTTTGAGTGCCGGGGAAAAGCTGCCCAACCGTGTGCGTCAACGCTGGGTCGACAGCACTGGCTGTGATATTTACGAAGCTTACGGCATGTCGGAGTGTTCAACGTTCTTGTCTGCATGTCCGACTGCCCCGGCTACAAATGATAGTTTAGGGCGTCCGCAACCGGGTCGCCGCGTGGCCATACTGGATGCTGACGGCCCCGTTCCATTGGGTGTGGAAGGCACCATAGCTGTGCATAAAAGTGACCCCGGCTTGATGCTGGGGTATCTGGGCGATCCCGATGAAACAGCGTCCAAAATGCAAGGGGACTGGTTTTTGACAGGAGATCAGGGATTGATGCACGCCGATGATCAAATCACCTATCTGGGCCGCCGCGATGACATGATGAACGCTGGTGGCTACCGTGTGTCCCCTTTGGAAGTCGAACACGTGTTGACGCAGGTAGAGGGCGTGCAATCCGTGGGATGTGTCGCGGTTGAGGTGAAACAAGACACGTTTGTAATCGCCGCCTACTACACGGCGGCATCACCCTTGGATCCGGACGTAATAAAAGACCACGCGGCGCACAGTCTGGCCCGCTACAAACAGCCGCGCATTTACATCCAGATTGATGTGTTGCCCACTGGGGCGAACAACAAAATCAAACGCAATGCCCTGCGCGATCTGTTTGCACAACAAACTGTTACATAGGTCAGCCCCCTGCGCTCTGGTCTATTCAGGCGACACCGGATAAAGGTCCAGCATGATAAAACTCGATATTATGTCCGACCCGATCTGCCCGTGGTGTTTCATTGGCAAGGCCCATCTTGATAAAGCTTTGCAAGCGCACCCCGACCATCCGTTCGAAATCGAATGGCACCCCTTTCAGCTGAACCCGGACATGCCGATGGATGGCATGGACCGACGTGCGTATCTGGAGGGCAAATTTGGTGGCAAGGAAGGTGCTGTGCGTGCTTATGCGCCAGTGGTGGAAAATGCGGAAAAGGCCGGTGTGGATATCGACTTTGAAGGTATGAAACGCACCCCCAACACCATAAACGCGCACCGCCTGATCCATTGGGCCGGGATTGAAGGGCGCCAAACCGCTGCGGTGTCCGCATTGTTCAAAGCATATTTCACAGACACGCGCGACATTGGCGATCTTGAGGTGTTGGCAGACATTGCTGACAGCATTGAAATGGACGCCTCTGTGGTGACACGCCTGTTGAACACAGACGAAGATATGCAAAGCATTCGCGATCGAGACGCACACAGCCGGAAGATGGGCGTGAATTCGGTTCCGACCTTTATTGTGGGTGGACGGCATGCTGTACCGGGCGCACAGCCCCCTGAATTATGGGCGCAAGTGATTGCGGACTTTGCACAGCAAGCCGAAAACAGATAACACCTTGACGCTACGTTAACTGCGTTGTTTGTGCGAAAGGCGCATTTAGGCATTTTCAACCATAAGGTGTTGCGCCATAGTTTTTTGACGCATATTGGCGTCATTGTTTTTCGTATAGGTTTCTGTGAATACCACTCAAGATCAATCCATTGGGCGTTTCGAATTTGTCATGCTGATGGCGGCCATGTTCGCCACAACAGCCTTTTCGATCGACGCTATGCTGCCCGGAATGCGCGAAATCGCATCTGAGATCACCCCTGACGCACCGGCACGGGCAGCCTGGGTTTTGACAGCTTTCGTGGGCGGACTTGGGTTTGGAACATTTTTTGCGGGCCCTTTATCCGATGCTTACGGGCGAAAAACAGCAATTTATGCAGGAACTTTTATCTACATTCTGGCCGCAGCTTTCGCATGGCTGACACATTCACTGGAATGGATGCTGGTGGCCCGGTTTGTGCAAGGGATCGGGGCTGCGGGTCCACGGATTGTGTCATTGGCGATCATTCGCGATCTCTATCAGGGCCGCGAAATGGCCCGGATCGTGTCGTTTGCAACGACGCTTTTCATTCTTGTGCCTGCGATTGCGCCGGCTATGGGAGCGGGCATTATCGCACTTGCCGGATGGCGCAGTATTTTTGGCGCGTTCATTTTGTTCTCGGTGATCACCGTTTTCTGGCTTGGGGTACGCTTGAAAGAACCTTTGCCACGCGCAGCACGACGCCCGATCCGCTTGAACCTGTTGTTTTCGGCCATTGGTGAAATGGCCCGCCATGCGGGTGTGCGGCGCGCGATCATTGTTCAGACTTTGGTGATGGCGATGTTGTTTGCAACGCTGACAATGATCCAACCGATCTATGACGTGGCCTACGGCGCAGCCGATACATTTCATTGGTATTTCGGGGGAATTGCGCTGCTATCTGCCAGCGCCAGTTTGCTGAATGCGCGCATCGTGGTGCGGGTCGGCATGCAGGCTGTGGTGACATGGACGCTGGGATGTCAGGTGGTGCTGTCGTCGATCTTGCTGGCATTGCTTTGGAATGACAGCAGTTCGCATTTCTATATCTTTTTGGTTTGGCAGTTGTTCCTGTTTTGCCAAGCGGGTCTGACTGTTGGCAATTTGAACGCCATCGCAATGGAACCTATGGGGCATATTGCAGGCATGGCCGCTTCCGTTGTGGGGTCTGTTTCGACGGTGGTTGCCGCGATGATCGCGTCGCCCATCGGATTGCTGTTCGATGGCACACCGCGCCCTTTGATGGGATCCATCATCGTATTGGGCATTGCCGCCATATTTATCATGCGAGGCATCAACGCTGCGACCAAAGCCTGAAAAAAATCAGGCTTTGGTCTTTTTGCGCTTTTTCTCTTCGACGACTTTTTCGGCCAGGTCGCGGGCTATTGAAAACGCACCTTTGATCTTGTCGGCGTCCTTTGTCCAATCGCGGCGCACGACAATCTTGTTGTCTTTGACCTTCGCCAAGCCGCGCTGGTTTTCGATGAATTCCACCAAACCTTGTGGAGACGCGAATTTGTCGTTGTGAAACTGCAAAGTTGCCCCTTTTGGTCCGCCATCCAGCTTCGCGATTCCGGCCTTTTTGCACATGGCTTTGATGCGCACGATCAGCATCAGCGTGTTGACCTCGCGGGGCAGCGGGCCAAAACGGTCAATCAATTCCGCCGCAAAACCTTCCAGTTCAACCTTTGTACTGAGCGACGACAAGCGCCGGTAAAGGCCCAGACGCACGTCTAGATCCTGCACATAGTCTTCGGGGATCAGAACAGGCACGCCCAGATTGATTTGCGGCGCCCATTGATCGTCTGTCTCGGAAAGACCTTCCATCTGGCCGGTCCGTATCTTGGCAATCGCCTCTTCCAGCATGTTCTGGTACAGCTCAAAGCCCACATCACGCATCTGGCCGGATTGTTCTTCGCCCAGCAGGTTGCCTGCGCCGCGAATGTCCAAATCCTGTGACGCCAGCGTAAAGCCGGCCCCAAGCGTGTCCAAGGACGACAGCACCCGCAGTCGTTTCTCGGCTGTGGTTGTCAACTTGGCGCGTGGTTTTGTCGTCAGGTAGGCATAGGCGCGGGTCTTGGAGCGCCCCACCCGCCCGCGTATCTGGTACAGCTGTGCCAAACCAAACATGTCCGCGCGGTGCACGATCATGGTGTTGGCCGTTGGGATGTCCAAACCGGATTCGACAATTGTGGTGGCCAACAGCACGTCATATTTTCCATCGTAAAACGCATTCATGCGATCGTCCAATTCGCCAGCCGCCATCTGGCCATGGGCCACGATATAGGTCAGTTCCGGCATCTGGTCTTTCAGAAACTCTTCGATCTCGCGCAGGTCCGAAATGCGGGGCACCACATAAAAAGACTGCCCGCCGCGATAGTGTTCACGCAACAGCGCCTCGCGGATCGTGACGCGGTCAAATTCGCTGACATAGGTGCGGATGGCCAAGCGGTCGACGGGCGGTGTTCCGATAATCGACAGATCACGTACACCCGTGAGCGATAATTGCAGCGTGCGCGGAATTGGCGTCGCTGTCAGTGTCAGGACGTGAATATCGGTCCGCATCTGCTTAAGACGCTCTTTGTGGGTGACGCCAAATTTCTGTTCTTCATCGATCACCAACAACCCGAGATTTTTGAACCGAACGGTTTTTGCCAACAGCGCGTGTGTGCCAACCACAATATCCACGGTGCCACGGGCCAGCCCGTCACGGGTGGCGTTTGCGTCTTTTGCGCTGACAAAGCGGGACAGTTGGCGCACTTCGATGGGAAAGCCGCGGAAGCGTTCGGCAAAGGATTTGTAGTGCTGGCGTGCCAACAGCGTCGTGGGCGCAATGATTGCCACCTGAGTGCCCGCCATTGCCGCCACAAAGGCCGCGCGCATGGCAACTTCGGTTTTGCCAAATCCAACATCGCCACAGATCAGCCGGTCCATGGGGGATCCACCGGTCAAATCGTCTATGACGTCGCCGATGGCCGTCAACTGGTCGTCGGTTTCGGTGTAGGGGAAGCGCGCTGAAAACGCGTCCCACATCCCCGGGGGCGGCTCTAACACAGGGGCTTTGCGCAAGGCGCGTTCGGCGGCTACGCGGATCAGCTTGTCGGCCATCTCGCGGATGCGTTCTTTTAGCTTGGCCTTCTTGGCTTGCCATGCCCCGCCACCCAAGCGGTCCAACAGCCCTTCGTCATGACCGTATTTTGACAACAATTCGATGTTTTCGACCGGCATATACAGCTTTGAGTTCTCTGCATATTCCAGCAACAGACATTCATGGGCCGCACCTGCAGCGGTGACAACTTCCATGCCCATATAGCGGCCAATGCCGTGGTCCACATGCACGATCAGATCACCGGGCGACAAAGACTGGGTTTCGGTCAGGAAGTTTTCAGCACGTCGTTTCTTGCGGGTTTGACGGATCAAACGATCGCCCAGAACGTCCTGTTCGGAAATGACTGTCAGATCCGGTGTTTCGAAACCATGTTCCAGCGCCCAAACCACCAGATGCAGGCCGCGCTTTCCGATGCGGGAGGCATTCGGGACCGGTATCGCTTCGGCAACGCCTTCGTCTTCGATCAATCCTGCCAGACGTTCACGCGCCCCTTCCGAATAGCTTGCGATCACGACGGGGCCTTGGCCCATTTTTGCTTTAATGTGATCCGCTAAGGCACCAAAAAGGCTTATACTTTCCTGCTGACGTTCGGGGGCGAAATTGCGCCCGATGCGTCCGCCTGCGTCAGTGACACCCGGCCCTGTGGCTTGCTGCAACACCGAATATTGCACCACGCGGCGGTCAACCAACGCGCTCTCCCACGCCAGATCGTTCAGATACAGACCTTCGGGTTTGGCAGGTTTATAGACGCTGTCATTTTTGGACCGATGGTCCATCGCCAGTTTGCGCGTTTCATACTGGTCTTCGATACCGTCCCAACGGGCCAGCCGTGCACCTGTCAGCTGATCGTCCAGCGTGATTGTGGCATTGGGCAAATAATCGAACAGGGTTTCAAGTTCATCATGAAAAAATGGCAGCCAATGTTCCGCACCTTGATGCTTGCGGCCTGCCGAAATCGCCTCATACAGCGGATCATCGGTGCCTGCGGCCCCGAATTCCAAACGGTAGCTTTGGCGAAAGCGCGTCACGGCGGCTTCGTCCAAAATCACCTCTGAGACGGGCGCAAGTTCAATAACGTCCAGCTTTTCGGTTGTGCGTTGTGTGGCAGGATCAAAGCGTCGCGCACCATCTAGAACATCGCCAAACAGATCTAGACGGATTGGTCCCAGATCACCGGGGGGGTAAATGTCGATGATGCCGCCGCGAATGGCGTAATCGCCGGGTTCCATCACCGTGGGACTTTGCACAAACCCCATCCGCACCAGAAAGCGGCGCAGGGCCTTTTCGTCGACACGGTCGCCGACGCGTGCGGAAAATGCAGCTTCACGCAGCAAGTTGCGTGCGGGCACCCGCTGGGTCGCGGCATTTAACGTGGTCAACAGCACAAAGCGTTCCGGCATGCCATGCGCCAACCCCGCCAGGGTGGCCATACGCTGTGCGCAAATGTCGGCGTTGGGGGACACGCGATCATAAGGCAGGCAATCCCATCCCGGAAACACCACGACCGGAACATCCGGTGCAAAGAACCGCAGCGCGTCCTGCATCGCCACCAATCGCTTGTCATCACGGGCGACATGGGCCACGGCGGCCCCTTTGGCCAGCTCCGACAGGATCAGCTGGGCATCGAACCCTTCAGGGGCACCGCTGACGGTGACATGCGACGTGGCGATATGGGGTGTTTTAGGCATCAGACCGCTTCAATTGTGTCTGGACGGGATGAAGTCAAGAACGATCACTGCAGGAAAATGATGTCACGCAGGTTTTGATACATCCCCCAGAGCGATGTGGCGAAAATGGCGATCATACCGATAATTTGGGTGTAGGTACGCTGACGCGACAGGCGCTTGCGCAATGCTTCGCCTTTGGGCTGTGTGTCCACGATCAGCCGCGCCGTCGAGATATTCAAAAGCCCGACCAGTGACATGGGAAAGCCAAGTAAAAACAACGCCTGCGCCAGTTGCACATCATAAAACAGCCCCATGGTGAACAGACCCGTCAGAATAAAGCACCCCAGCCCCAACAACCAAAGACCAGACACTTGGGCAATATACAGCAACCGGTTGCAGTTGATGCGCACAAGATCTTCCAGATCGACTTCTGCCTGACCTGCGCTGCGCCGTGCGCGCACAATCATATCGTTGGGCACGCCCAGCACCCAATGGCTGGCGGTGGACCACATCACAGCAAGCGCAATCCAGAACCACAGGTTCGAGAAAGACCGCATGTCGATGATTTCCAGAAGTGTTTCGCTTAGATCCAAGAGACGCGCCTATATGCTTTTTGTCCTCATAACGGGCGAACAGGGAAATTCCTAGCCTTGCGAGGCGCAAAAATCCATGGCAGCAAGGAAGTGTCAACAAAAGGTTACACAGCATGCGCCCCACACAAGCCTCCTTTCCTGCCACGCGCCTGCGTCGCGCCCGCCAAACCGCCCCCATTCGTGCGTTGACCCGGGAGAATACGCTGTCGGTGGACGACTTTATCTGGCCTGTGTTTGTGCGATCCGGTGAAGGGATTGAAGAACCTATCCCGTCGATGCCGGGTGTCTTTCGCCGCTCTGTTGATAAAATCGTCGATGCCGCGCGTGATGCCGCAGACCTTGGTATTCCTGCCATCTGCATTTTTCCCTACACAGGGCTGGAAGAACGCACAGAAGACTGCGCAGGTGCCTGGGATCCCGACAATCATGCCAACCGCGCCATTCGCGCCATCAAGGCCGCTGTGCCCGACATTGCCATTATGACAGATGTGGCTTTGGACACCTACAACATCAACGGCCACGACGGGTTCGTGGAAAACGGCGAGATCGTGAATGACCGCACTGTTGAGGCGTTGGTCAAAATGACACTGGCCCAAGCCGAAGCTGGGGCAGACATCATCGGGCCGTCGGATATGATGGACGGTCGTATTGGCGCGATGCGATCTGCTTTAGAAGGCGCAGGCCACCAAAACACGATGATCCTAAGCTATTCTGCCAAATATGCGTCCGGTTTCTATGGCCCGTTTCGGGACGCCGTTGGCGCCTCGGGGGCGCTGACCGGCGACAAGAAAACCTATCAAATGGACCCCGCCAATTCCGACGAAGCCCTGCGTTTGATCGAACGCGATCTGCGCGAAGGGGCTGACATGGTCATGGTCAAACCCGGCCTGCCCTATCTGGATATTTGTCGGCGGGTCAAAGACACCTTTGGCGCCCCGACTTATGCCTATCAGGTTTCGGGCGAATACAGCATGATCCAAGCGGCGGCCCAACAAGGCTGGATCGACGGGGACAAGGTGATGATGGAAAGCCTTATGGCGTTCAAACGCGCAGGCTGCGATGGTATTCTGACCTATTTTGCACCTGCGGCTGCGAGGCTTTTGGCTGGAAAATAGATCACTTTTTGCGGCGATTTCCTGCCCATGGACACCATGACAGGTGACAAGGCTGCTTGATCGGCGTATATCTGCCACCAACGACCGGATAACCGGCGGAGCACAAACCAATTACAGGCGGTTTACATTATGAACGATACAACATTGTCGCGCCGCGCATTCGCGTTGGGCGCGGTTGCAGCGACGGGTACACTTGCGGCTTGCGGAAACGGCGTCGGCGGACGGGGTCCGTCGTTGATTGATGCGCGGGTCGATGCCACGTTGCAAGAGATGTACAGATCATTCCCCAACACAATCCAGCTGGCTGACAAAGCCAACGGCATGTTGGTGATGCCTTTGGTCACAGAAGCGGGCCTTGGCTTTGGCGGGGCATATGGGCGTGGCGCGTTGCGCGTCGGCAGCAGCACAGTTGATTACTATTCCGTAACCAAAGCGTCAGGCGGTTTTCAGATCGGTGCACAACAATATGCGCATGTCTTGTTCTTTATGACACAAGAAGCACTGACAGGGTTCCGCCGGTCTCCGGGCTGGGCGGCTGGTGCGGATTTGGAATATGTCATTTCCGACAAAGGCGACAGTGTGAACGCCGAAACAACGACGGTTCTGGCCCCCGTGCTGGCTGCCGTCTTCGGGCGGGCCGGTTTGCGGATTGGCGCGACGCTGGAAGGTACCAAATACACCCGCATCATTCCTTGATTGGGCATGCGCCGTTGCACATGTGGCGGCGCATCATCGATGATAAGGCACAAACATCTGGCATAGCCAAACCGCGTTCAAGATAGGCTACGCCGCTTTTTGCTTGCGTGCATCCTTCATGTCTTGCGCCTTTTGTAGGGCGTTGTCCGCTTCACGTTCAATTTTTGTCATCCATTTTAGTAAGTCTGCATGGACTTGGTGCAATTGGTCTTCGATATCCATAAGACCCTCAGCGCCATCGCTCAAACGAGAGCGTTCGATTTTGCACATCATGCGCGTGGTCTCCATTGCTGACAAAGAACGGCGCATGCGGTGGCAAATCGCGGCAAGTTTCAGAATTGACCGGTCTACACGGACCAAAAGTGTCATGATTTGCAGGCTGCAGTCAGCAATCAGATATTCCAGTTCCGCAAGCGTGCTTTCAGCATCAATATCGCCGATGCAATTATCAACCTGATCTGTTTCGATCAGCTCTGCAGCCAATGTGCTTTGTGCCAGATACGCCATCGCATCCATAACAGCATCAACTTCGCTGGAAGACGCGCCGCGCAATTCGTCTGTGATACCCAGTAAGGATTGGGTCAATTCCTGATGATTGCTTGCGATGACACCAAACGGGCCACGCCCCCCTTCAAGGCGCGCGGCTTGCAATTTTAGTTGATAGGGAATTAATTTGCTGCGCGCGGACATCCCGTCGATGCGCTTGGCATAATCATCAATCTGGACCAAAGCGGATAGAATGTTGTGCAACGAGATGAAATCGTTATGGTGATGGCAATCGCGACCTTTGGTGCGTTTGGTCAATTCCTCCGACATGATAGTAACAGCCAATGTACGATATTTTGAGATGTCGGCCTGGCTCTGCTCCGCGGGTCGCGCGGGCTGGTCTTGTGGACCTTTTGTGCTGTGTTCGGCGCTTTTGATGTGGGAATAGAAATCCGCAAATTCTTTAACCACGGGGGATGATACCGCGAAATGGCACACTGCGCGCCCATTTTTGGAATTGAAAAAATTTACCGAAATCCAGAAATTGTGTCCTTCTGACGTCTGGCACAAATAGAATCCTGCCGCGCCCGATTCCGTTTTGATGCGGTGTTCCATCCGGTTGTAAATGGCATCCGGCATATCAGGATGGGGGGTCACGCCATAGGCCAGCCTGATCACATCAGGCAGCGGCAAATCTTTGTTTGTTCCCAAAGGATAGTTGGATGTACAAACCTGCCCGTCCCCATCCAAGATGCAAACATGAAGTTTGCCAGCATGTTTGCCACTGGTAGATGTGTGATCCGACACGATGTGGGAGGGCATGCAACGCTCTTTGATGACTGGACTGCTATGACATCAAAGTGCGGGCAAAACCCTTTATAAATCCCTTACCAAAGCCCGAAAATTTGCTGTTCTGGGCTTTGGTGCACACTCACCCCATAGATTGCAGGCGTTTGAACAAGCTGGACGTATCCCAGCGACCACCGTCCATTTTCTGGACGTCTTTGTAGAACTGATCGACCAATGCCGTCACCGGCAAAGACGCCCCTGTGTCATTGGCGGTGTCCAGACAAATGCCCAAATCCTTACGCATCCAGTCGACCGCAAAACCGTGATCAAAATGGTCATCCAGCATCGTCTCAAAACGGTTGGCCATCTGCCAGCTGCCCGCAGCGCCCTGACTGATTACTTCAACCACAGATCGGCCATCCAGTCCTGCCTTGTCAGCAAAATGCAGGGCTTCGGACAGCCCCTGAACAAGACCCGCAATGGCGATCTGGTTGCACATTTTCGTCATTTGTCCGGCCCCGCTGTCGCCAATTCTACGACAGATCTTGGAATAGACCTCCATGATTGGCAAAGCGCGATCAAAGGCGCCCGTTTCGCCGCCACACATAATAGACAGCACGCCATTTTCGGCACCCGCCTGCCCGCCTGAAATCGGCGCATCGACAAAGCTGATGTTCGCGGCGTCGGCAGCGGCGAAAAGCTCAGACGTCACTTTTGCGGAAACTGTGGTATGATCCACAAACACTGTGCCCGCATTCATGCCGGAAAATGCCCCATCTTCGCCCGTGCACACCGCGCGCAGATCATCGTCATTGCCGACACATGACATGACGAAATCGGCGCCTTTCGCGGCGTCACGTGGCGTTTTGGCCGCCGCGCCGCCATAGGTTTTCACCCAATCTTCCGCTTTTGCGTAGGTGCGGTTGTAGACGGTCACGTCATGGCCCGCTTTTTGCAGATGCCCCGCCATCGGCGCGCCCATGACACCCAATCCCAAAAATGCCAATTTGGCCATATCTTTCCCTAACTCTAGCTGTTGCGTATTTCTGCATGCATACCTAACAGTCGAAGCCCAAGGGTCAACGCAAACTGCAAGGCTTTGGTCGTATCTATAGGATGGGGTGCCGATGGCGCTGGTGTTTCAATGGTTGGTAAAGATCGCAACAGCACTGATTGTGCTGTGTGTTTTGTCTGTGCTGCTGATCTACTATCTTGCCTCGCGGTCTTTGCCTGAATACACGGCGACGGCCGAGGTTAGCGGCTTGCAAGCGCCATTGGAAATTGTGCGTGACAACGCCAATGTGCCCCATATTCTGGCGACCACCGATCAGGATGCATTTTTCTCGCTTGGATATGCCCATGCGCAAGACCGTCTGTGGCAGATGATTGTGTTGCGACGCACAGCGCAGGGGCGCTTGTCAGAGGTTTTTGGTGCCTCGACCATTGAAACCGACTCCATCATGCGGCGCCTTGATTTGTACCGCTTGTCTGTGGCCTCAGTAGATGCGCAAACCCCCGCCACGCAAACAGCCCTTGAAGCCTATGCGCGGGGCGTGAACGCGCAGCTCGCGCAGATCAACAAAGGGGCGCAGGGCCGCGGTGCACCCGAGCTGTTTGTCTTTAACGCCCCCATGGCCCCTTGGCGTCCCGCGGACAGCATCGCGATTGGAAAGCTGATGGCGGTTCAAAGCACAGGCCATCTGAAACAAGAGGTTCTGCGGGCCCGTATGTCATTGGCCCTGCCAGATGCGGCCCGTTTGAAAGACATTCTGCCCGATGCACCTGGCACAGGCGTGGCAAGCTTGCCTGAATATGCCAGCCTGATCCCAAATGCGCCCCGTTTTGCGCAGGCTCCAGTCCCGGTTTCGCACCCCTTGTCGCCTTTCAAAATGCGGGGCCATGCAGGGGCATCAAACGCTTGGGCCGCCGCCCCGACACGATCAGCCACAGGCGGCACATTGTTGGCCAACGACCCACATTTGGCGCTGACCGCGCCATCAATCTGGTATCTGGCGCGCATGAACCTCAGCACCGGTGCTGTGATCGGTGCAACTGTGCCAGGACTGCCTGTGGTGCTGTCGGGACGCAGCGACGCTTTGGGATGGGGGGTGACCACGGCCTATGCGGACGATCAGGATTTGCATATCGAAGAGGTCAATCCAGACAACCCGGACGAATACCGCAGCCTCCATGGGTTCAAGCCCTTCGATGTGCGCCCATCAATCATCAACATCAAAGACGCAGACCCCATCACACTGACCCTGCGCTGGACAGAAAACGGGCCTGTGTTGCCCGGCAGTTTTGAAAACCTACGCAGCATCACGCCGCCCGGCCATGTGGTTTCGGTGGCATTTACGGCCCTAAGCCCGCGCGATACATCCATCAGTGCGGCCATCGGTGTGATGCAATCACGCACCGTGGCACAAGCTGTGGACGCCGCCGCTACCCATATCGCGCCAGCGCAAAACCTCACGCTTGCAGATCGCAACACGATTGCCATGAAAACCATCGGGGCCTTGCCAAGACGCGACACCGGACATCAAAGCCAAGGACGCATGCCCACGCTGGGGTGGGAAAAAACAAATCGCTGGGACGGGCGCATGCCCTATACGTCGAACCCGGGGTTTGTGCAGCCCATGGGCGGTATTTTGGGCAACACCAACAACAAAATGGTGGAACGCCCCTTTCCCGGTCACGTCAGCTTTACCTGGGGCGACACGCAAAGGGTGCAACGCTGGCAACGGCTGATGCAGGCGCGGCAAGTCCACACCCGCGACAGCTTTGTTGAGGCGCAACTGGACACGGTCAGTTTCACGGCGCGGTCATTGTTGCCGCTGATCGGCGCAGAGCTTTGGTTCACCGGCGAAGCCGCCCCCGATGGCACACCCGCCCGCAAGCGGCAAAGGGCGCTGACCCTGCTGGCCTCGTGGAATGGGGATATGAACGAACACTTGCCAGAGCCGCTGATTTACAGCCATTGGGTGCGTGCCCTGCAAGACCGGTTGATGCGCGACGAATTGGGGCCGATGGCCAGCATCTTTACCCATATAGAACCTTTGTTCATCGAACGCGTGTTTCGTAATATCGACGGCGCATCGATCTGGTGTGATGTGATCCAAAGTGCGCCGAAAGAAAGCTGCCCTGACATGGCGCGGCTGGCGCTGGATGATGCGCTTTTAGAGATCGAGGAACGCTATTCCGGTGCGTTGGAAAGCCTGCGCTGGGGCGACGCGCATCAAGCGGCACAAGACCACCCGACATTGGGGCAAGTGCCTTTGCTGCGGTATTTCGTGAACATCCGTCAAAGCACATCGGGTGGCGACAACACACTGAACCGTGGATTGTCGCGCGGCACCGGAGACGCCCCGTTCCAGAACGTCAATGGTGCCGGCTATCGCGGCGTGTATGACTTTGCGGACCCCGACAGTTCGGTGTTCATTATGTCGACAGGGCAATCGGGGCATTTCCTGTCACGCCACTATGACGACATGGCGCAGCTGTGGCGGCGTGGCGAATACATCCTGATGTCGCTGGACGCCGATCTGGCGCGGGCGGCCGCCGTAGGTGTCACAACTTTGGTCCCGGAGGTGCAATGACCCGCGTCATCTTGTTCAACAAACCCTTTGGCGTGCTGTCGCAGTTTACCGACAAAGGCTCTGCCGGTTCACCCCGCCCGACTCTGTCCAATTTCATCAACGTGCCGGGCGTTTACGCCGCCGGGCGTTTGGACCGCGACAGCGAAGGTCTGATGGTGTTGACGGACAACGGCAAACTGCAAGCGCGGATTTCAGACCCCAAAAACAAAATGGCCAAGACCTACTGGGTGCAGGTCGAAGGCACACCCGACGGCAAAGACCTGCGCGACTTAGCAAACGGCGTACGCTTGAAAGATGGCATGACCGCCCCTGCCCGCGTGGCGCAAATCGGTGAACCGGAAAACCTGTGGGACCGCGACCCGCCGGTGCGTTTCCGAAAATCCGTGCCCGATACTTGGTTAGAAATCACAATCTCGGAAGGCCGCAACCGCCAAGTGCGCCGCATGACAGCTCATGTGGGCCACCCCACGCTGCGTTTGGTCCGCGCCCGGATCGGTGATTGGAGTCTTGGGGATTTGGATGTAGGGCAATGGTATGAACCTTGAAACAAGCCTGTTTTAAATTGAAATCTGCCCTGTTCAGGGGCATAGGGAGTTCTTCCAAAATGCGTATTCTATCTATTTTTACAATTCTAGGCTTGGCCCTCGGCGCGTGTAGCACACCATCGCAACAAAGCAGCAAGGGCAGCGCAACAGTTGACGGTGCGCAGATCATCTGGAGTGATATTCGCACCAAAGGCAGTCCCTTTACGGCAGCGTTCCCAATGCCCGAAGGCACATCTGTTTTTCTATTCGCCGTCCAAGGGGCCCCTGTAGGCCCGTCCGTTCAATTGTCGGATGGCTCAACCGTGACCGGGACCGTAAAGACTTGCGATTTGCTGAATTTGCGCAAACGTCCCGTGGCGCCAGGCTTGCTAGAGGAATGCCGCGCAAAAATGGCCAAGGTCAAACCACTTCCGCCGAAACAGAAACGCAGCAAGGCGTCCCTGATTGCGCTGTCACAGCAAGCCATCGCCCAAGATGGCCGCTGTCGTTGGTTGGGGTATGACGCGCAGATTGATCAAAAGGTTCGTGCATTTGGCTCATTTGCCAGTGCCCGCGATGAAAGAGTGGTTTTCGTAAAACTACAATGTGCGGGACTATAACCTTTAAGACCATGCGGTCCTTAGCCCTATGATCGCATACACCACTCTTTTTGCCTCGGCCTTGATTGCCGCCACCATCCTGCCGCTTCAATCCGAGGCGGTGTTGGTGGCGTTGATGTTGGATGGCATGCGTCCTGTGGCTGTTTTGCTGATGGTGGCGACCTTTGGCAATGTGTTGGGCGCGGTGGTGAATTGGGGGCTGGGGCGGTTTTTGGTGCGCTTTAAGGATCGGCGCTGGTTTCCGGCATCTCAAGACAGATTGCAGCAGGCAGAGCGATGGTATCGCCGCTATGGGCTGTGGTCGTTGTTGGCCAGTTGGGTGCCTATCATTGGCGACCCCATAACGGTGATCGCAGGCGTGTTGCGCGCGCCGTTCTGGCCGTTTTTGGTCTTGGTGACAGTGGCCAAAGCGGGGCGATATCTGGTGTTGGCCGCTGTCACGCTGGCATGGGTGGGTTAAAGGGCTGCGAACTGCGCCTTTTGCTTGCCGCTCCAGCGCACTTCGATCTCGAAACCGTCTTCGGTCTGCGCCTCGGATTGCACCACATCTTCCTGAAACAACCATGCCCGTTTGCGGCCGTCTGAGAATGGCAAAACAAGGTCTTCGGACATCAAAGCGCCCTGCAAGGCTTCGGCGATGGCCGCCAGCAAAGGATCGACACCCGCGCCAGTGACGGCAGAGGTCGCAAAGATCATGTCGTCACGGTCTGCGCGGGCTTGAACGGCATCCGCTTCGTCAGCGTCCAACACGTCCACCTTGTTCCAGACTTCAAAGGTGGGCCGATCCTGTTCGACGCCAAGAACCTTCATGATCTCGATGACATCGGCAGATTGTTCTTCGGTTTGCGGATGGCTGATGTCGCGCACATGGCAAATAATGTCAGCGGCCAGCACTTCCTCAAGCGTGGCGCGAAAGGCCGCGACAAGTTCCGTGGGCAAGTCGGAAATGAAGCCCACAGTGTCGGACATGATGACTTCGGGGCCATCAGGCAACACAAGGCGGCGCATTGTGGGGTCCAAAGTGGCAAACAACATGTCCTTTGCCATGACGTCTGCGCCGGTCAACTTATTGAACAGCGTGGATTTTCCGGCGTTGGTGTAGCCGACCAAAGCGACGATGGGATATGGAATTTTGGCACGGGCCGCGCGGTGCAGGGCACGCGTTTTCACGACCTTTTCCAACTGCCGCTTCAAGCGTACCAATTGATCGTCGATCGCACGTCTGTCGGCCTCGATCTGGGTTTCGCCCGGACCGCCCACAAAACCCAAACCACCACGTTGGCGTTCAAGGTGGGTCCAAGCGCGTACAAGTCGCGTGCGTTGATAGGACAATGCCGCCATTTCAACCTGCAACACGCCTTCGCGGGTTGCTGCGCGGTCGCTGAAGATTTCAAGGATCAGGCCAGTGCGGTCCAGAACCTTAACCCCCCAGTCTTTTTCAAGATTGCGTTGCTGCACAGGCGTCACGGGGCCGTCGATCAAGACCAATTCGATCTCGGCCACTTCAAACGTGTCGTGTAGTTCCTGAATTTTGCCCTTGCCGAACAACTTGCCCGCATGGGGTTTTGGCAATGGGACAACAGTTTCGCCCATAACCTCAAGGTTGGGCAAAGCATGGGCCAGCGACACAGCTTCGGCCAAGGCATACCCTGCCTCACGTCGCGTGTGGTCGCTTTTGATGTCGGGGTGCAAGACCCACGCACGGGTCAGTTTTGGCCCGTCCGTGTTGTCAATTTGAAACTGCTCTTTACTCAAGCGGAGTCTTCGCCCTCATATAGGCTGATCGGCTGGCTGGGCATAATCGTCGAAATTGCGTGTTTATACACCAGCTGTGATTGACCATCGCGGCGCAAAAGCACGCAGAAGTTGTCAAACCAAGTGATAACACCTTGCAGTTTCACGCCATTGATCAGGAAAATTGTCACGGGCACTTTGGTTTTGCGCACGTGGTTCAAAAATGCATCTTGTAAATTCTGTCTGTCCGAAGCCATGTCGGTCTCGCCTTTTTTTATTGTTGTTGGCCTGCGGATCACGTCACCCGCATAGATGCGATTATGGATAAGGTTCAAAGGAGTTTCCACCCCAAAAAACACCCACCCCTAGGCAGCTTTACGCCAAAGCTGTCAGCCGCGCCACAAATCCGGTGTCAAAAGTGCGATGATTGCCAAAGTTTCTAATCTTCCCAGTACCATAGCGGCAGCAAAGACGCCCTTGGCGACCGGTGTAAGATCGCGCAACCGGATGGCCACTTCGGTGGCATGTTCCAAAAGGGGACCCGTTGTCGAAAGACCGGTGATGGCCAGTACCATCGCATTTTCGAACGGTACACCGAGAAAAGCAAAGGTAATGACCAACGCCGCCAGCGAAATCGCAAAGAGCATAAAGAATATCCAAGCGATGAAAGCGCCATTCTTTTGCAGGCGTCGTCCCATGGCACCTGCCCCGCTGACAGACGACGGATGTACAAGTCGTTCCATTTCCCGTTTGCCATTTCGGTACAACGCAAACACCCGCAGCAGTTTCACACCACCTGCCGTCGTCGCCACACCACCCCCGATCAAAGACAATCCCATCAGGATCAATCCAGGGGTGCCCAAACCAGACCACGCTT
This sequence comes from Ascidiaceihabitans sp., assembly GCF_039986515.1. Classification (NCBI taxonomy): domain Bacteria; kingdom Pseudomonadati; phylum Pseudomonadota; class Alphaproteobacteria; order Rhodobacterales; family Paracoccaceae; genus Ascidiaceihabitans; species Ascidiaceihabitans sp. The sequence goes on from NZ_JBDWQO010000007.1 coordinate 610,741, forward strand.
GGGCAATGCCCCAATCTGCACTGACAAATCCGGTCGTTGTCACAAAGGACATGACCGTAAACATGGACCCCCAAAAGGCTTGAACAGCTTCATGGGGCGTGGCGTTGGCGTCGACGTCCAAAGCGCCCCACCAGTGCCGCACAAACAGCAACAAAGGCACGCCGACAACAAGCGCAATCCCGATCCGGAACTCCGGGTCCGTTTTGATGCCACCGCTGTCGCTGGTCACTGTATCGGTGGAAAACGTCAGTCGAGACAACGCAAATAGCATGAACAAAACCATAACAATCTCGCCGATCAGGCCCGAGCTTCCGTTCTCAACACCGCCCACAGCCGAAATGCCGGACGTGGCCATCACGGACATTGCATGGCTTAAAGCCACCAAGGCCCGATCGCCTGACACCAGCAACAAAATCCACAACAATGCCGTGAGCCCCACGTAAATTGGCAACAGGGTGCTTGTGACTTTCACCAGCCGTGCGCGTCCCTCGGGGTGCGCTCCGCCCACTCGGCCTTCGCTGCGGCGTCCGGGTTCAGCCCGTGCCGTCACTTCAAACCCGCCAAGGTTCAACGGCGCCAGAATGGCAGAGGCCGCGATCCACATAATCAAACCGCCCATCCAGCCCACCTGCGCGCGCCAAAGGTGTAAAGGATCACTTAAGCGATTGGGATCATTGAAGAAGGTAGCGCCCGTGGTCGTGATTGCCGACACCATTTCAACGTAAGAATTCAAAAAGCTGGTTGTGCGCAGCCCTTCAAAAAAGGGCACAGCCAGAAACAGCGGTAAAAACACAAACGCCGAAAACAGCGACATCAACGGGCCCAAAGCCCCGTGCCGCGGCGTGCGTCCTGCGTGAGCCAGCGCGAGCAAAACAAAGATGATGATGCCCAGAACTCCGGAATATAAAAACGCCCGTGCCGTCTCGTTTTGTCCCAAAAGCCCCGCATGAACTGCAGGTGCCAACATCGAAAATGAAGCAAACCCAAATAGCAACATAAACAAAGGCAGTTGCAACATGCGGTCCAAAAACGTCTGTTGCGTGCCCATGTCAGAAGAAGTCGATAGACACTTGCATCAGGCGTTCCACCTCGGGCACGTCCTTGGCAAGTGCGAATATGGCAATGACGTCGCCCTCGTCGATCCGGGTGTCCCCCATGGGGCGGATGACCTTGTCGCCTTTGCGCACAGCACCGACAAGCACGCCTTCCGGAAAGTCGATTTCATTGATCTGGCGGCCAGCGATCGGGGATGTTGACAGAACTTCTGCCTCGATCACCTCTGCTTCGGCGTCCCCGATGGAATAGACGGATCGCACCCGTCCGTGCCGGATATGACGCAAAATAGAGGAAACGGTTGTGGCACGCGGGTTGATGTAGGCGTCGATGCCCAAAGGTTCCATCATCGGCACCAACGTGGGGTCGTTGATCAGCGCAATAGCATAGGGGCAACCTTCGGCCTTCGCACGCACAGCTGCCAGCATGTTGGTCTTGTCGTCGTCCGTCACCGCCAGCATCGCGTCCGCACGGCTGATGCCCGCTTCGGACAACAACGACACGTCCAGCCCGTCGCCATTTAGCACAATTGTACGTTCCAGCGCTTCGGCGGCATGCTCTGCACAAGCGCGGCTTTTTTCGATGATCTTGGTGCGCACCCGTCTTGTACGGCTTTCGAGTGATTTCGCCACAGCAAGGCCGACGTTGCCGCCCCCCACCATGACGATGCGTTCTTGTTTGGCCATTTTCTTGCCGAAAATTTCCATGGTGCGGCTGATATCATCCACATGGGAAAAGACGTAACACTGATCGCCGGTGAACAATTGGTCGCCTGCGGCCGGAGCAAACAGCGCGCCGTCACGGCGGACCCCCACAACCACCGCACGCAGTGTCGAAAATAGATCCGTGAGCTGCCGCAAAGGTGTGTTGACCACGGGGCAATCGTCGTCGATTAAAATCCCCAGCAGATGTGCCTGCCCCTCCATGAACCGTTCGGTGTCAAAAGCAGCGGTCGCAGACAGCCGTTGCAAGGCAGCGGCCGCCACTTCGCGTTCGGGGCTGATCACCACATCAATCGGCATATGATCGCGCCGATAGAGGTCGGAATAAATGGCATCCAGATAGGACTGGCTGCGCAAACGCGCGATCTTGCGGTTCACCCCGAACACCGAATGGGCGACCTGACAGGTGACCATGTTCACCTCATCGGAATGAGTGGCCGCTATAACCATATCCGCGTCGCGCGCACCGGCTTTGTCCAGAACATTGGGATAACTCGCAAATCCGGCAACACCTTGGACATCAAGCGTGTCCGTGGCGCGGCGAACAAGGTCGGGATCCTGATCCACGACCGTGACGTCATTGCGTTCGCCTGACAAATGACGTGCGATTTGCCAGCCGACTTGCCCGGCCCCACATATGATCACCTTCATACGGTCACATCCATTGATAGGCATCCTTGGTTTGGAGGGATTTCATGACAGATGGTCCCAGATGGGTCAATTCAATTGTATCAGGGTTTGTATGACGCATTGTATGACGGGGGGAATCGCGGCACAGTTTGGATATGCGTATTCCAGTCATCTTTTCTGTTATGTCAGCCGCAGCTTTGACAGCTTGTGTTCCTTTGTCCACATACTACCGCGAGGGGGCGGCGGTATCGCTTGTGCAACGTGACACTTTGAACTGCGAGGTCAAAGCCCTCAAGGATGCGCCTGTTGCGAACCAGACGCGTGTCACACCGCCACGGTATGTGCCTGCGCGGCGCAATTGTTCATCATCGGGTGCATGCCACGTAACACCGGGCTATTACATTCCGGGCCAGACATACACCATTGATGCCAATCAGGGCTTGCGTAAACGGGTCGAAGCGCAATGTATGGCCGATAAAGGCTACGCACCGGTCGATATTCCCGCCTGCCCCGACCGTATTGTCAAAGCGGCCCCCCCTGCCGTCACATCCACATTGCCTGCGCTGACGCCCAAATCCTGCGTCATCAAATACAAAAACGGCACCTATCAAATCGTCAACAAAAGCTGAAATCCCTCCAATGTTCCAAGATGCTAAAGCGTGTGTGCGCGCCCATTATGCTGCTCTTTCCAAAGCAGATCCCAATACTGTCGCCGACGTATTGGCCCAAACCATGACACCGGATGCAACATGGCGCGGGTTTCACCCATTTAACGACCAAAGCGGACCCCAAGACGTTGCAGCCACATTCTGGACGCCGTTTTTGAACGCAATGTCGCGCGTTCAGCGCCGCGAAGACATTTTTTTCGCAGGCGACAACATGATCGAAGGCCATAAAGGTCAATGGGTTGTCTCTATGGGGCATTTGATGGGTCTGTTTGATGCGCCGTTTCTGGGTATTCCGCCCACGGGCAAAATTGCGATGCTGCGTTATGCGGAATTCAACAAGGTCGAAGACGGCAAGATCACCGACACGGCGTTCTACTGTGATCTGTTGCATCTGATGGCGCAGGCCGGTGTGTACCCCCTGCCGCCACAAACCGGCGCAGAGCTGGTGCAGCCGGGACCTATGACGCATGACGGGTTGCTGTTTGATGATGCTGCACCAAAAGACGGGGCAAAGACCCTTGCGGTGATCGAGAACATGATGGATTCCATCAATCGTGCCAACAGTCTGGATCACCCCCCCACCCCGCAAGAAGAACTGGCGATGGATTGGCACGACGACATGTTGTGGTGGGGTCCGACAGGGATCGGTGCCACATACACAATCGATCGTTACATCCAGCAACACCAACAACCGTTCCGCACCCAAACGGAAAACCGGCAATTTTATGGTCATTTGTGTCGGATCGCCGAAGGCCACTACGGTGCATTTTTTGGGCGTCCGAACCTAAGCATCACACCGATTGGCGGCTATTTGGGGATGCCTGCCAGCAATGTGCCTTGCGACATGCGCGTGATTGACGTCTATCGCCGCGACGGCGACAAACTGGCAGAAAACTGGATTTTCATCGACATGCTGCATTTCCTGAAAATGCAGGGGTTGGACGTCTTGGAACGGATGGACAGCCTGCGCATCTAGCGCAGGCGCTCTGCGCGTATCTTACGCCAGTTTGGCTTCGTCGTCGTCGACATGGGCCACGCGCGTGCCAGCTTTGGCCGATGTCACAACACCCAGACTTTTGAGCTTGCGGTGCAAGGCAGAGCGTTCCATGCCGACAAAGTTTGCAGTGCGGCTGATGTTGCCGCCAAAACGGTTGATCTGCGTCAGCAGGTATTCGCGTTCAAACGCCTCGCGGGCTTCGCGTAGTGGCAATGTTGCCAATGCCCCCGACAACACAACGCGGCCTTCTTCGCTGCTGGGTTCATCATCGCCCGGCAACTCACGCGCTTCGATGGGACCGGTGCTGTCGCTTAGGATCAGCACGCGTTCTATCAGGTTCTTCAACTGACGCACGTTTCCGGGCCAAACCATCGTTTGCATCAGCGCTGTTGCGTCATCCGTCATTTCACGCAAAGCCAAACCTTGGGCCGCGTTCAGCTGATCGATGAAGTAAGCCGCGAGCATTGGAATGTCTTCGCGGCGTTCTTCCAGCGACGGCACAGCAATCGGCACCACATTCAGACGATGGTACAATTCCTGACGGAACGTTTCAGCCGCAATTTCGGCTTCCAAGTCTTTGTTTGTACTGGAAATAACGCGCAAATCGACGCGCACCTTGTCACTGCCGCCAACGCGGGTGAATTGTTGATCGACCAGAACACGCAGGATTTTGGACTGGGTGCCGACGGGCATGTCTGCGACCTCGTCAAAGTAGATGACGCCTCCGTGCGCTTGCTCTAGCAGTCCCGGCTCAACCCCTCGTTCAGCGCCTTCGCGGCCAAACAGAACTTCTTCCATGCGTTCAGGTGCGACACCGGCACAATTCACCGTAATGAACGGGGCCGACGCGCGGTTGGAATTGGCGTGGATGTAACGCGCGGCCATTTCCTTGCCGCTGCCTGCGGGGCCTGTCAGCATCACGCGGCCATTGGACTTGGTGACTTTGTCCAGCTGCGAAATCAAAGCGCGGAAGGCCGCCGAATTGCCAACCATTTCACCCGACCCGACCTCTTGCCGTTTCAAGGTGAGGTTTTCGCGGCGCAAGCGGCTGGTTTCCATCGCGCGTCGGATCACCACCAACAACTGGTCGATATTGAATGGCTTTTCGATGAAGTCATAAGCGCCCTGTTTGATTGCAGCGACGGCAATTTCGATATTGCCATGACCGGAAATGATCACCACCGGGACATCCGGGTTGTCGCGCTTGACGGTTTTCAGAATGTCGATGCCGTCCATGCGGCTGTCTTTCAGCCAGATATCCAACACCATTAATGCGGGCGCGTCGGCGTTGATCGCGGCCATGGCGTCGTCGGAATTGCCGGCCAGTCGGGTCTGATAGCCCTCGTCTTTCAAAATATCCGAAATCAGTTCCCGGATGTCGCGCTCATCATCTACGATTAGAATGTCGCTCATTTTACTGTCACCTCTTCTTGGGTATGCGGGGCCGCCGCTGCTTCGTTAAGTGGCAGCGTGATCACCGCCATGGCCCCGAAATGGGTTTGGCCCTCAAAAACGGGGGCGTCGTCCAGCACCAAAGTGCCGCCGTGTTCTTCAATAATCTTCTTCACAATAGGCAGTCCCAACCCGGTGCCTTCACTGCGGGTTGTCACATAGGGTTCAAACAGCCGCGCACGGTCTTCGGGCAATCCGATGCCGTTGTCCGCGATGCTGATTTTCACCTGGGCGCCCAGCTGTGCCATGGTCACATGGACGCGTGGCACCAAATTCTCTGGCGGCTCTTTTTGCTTCAAGCTTTCAATGGCTTCGCCTGCGTTCTTGATTAAGTTTGTCAACGCTTGCGATATCATCGTGGCGTCCAAATCGAGGTCGGTTGGCGATTTCGGCAAATCGGATGTTATTGTCACATCGGGCTGTCCAGCTTGCTGCAACATCACCGCACCTTGGACCAGTTCCGTCAGGTTTGTGGGTTTGCGTTCGGGTTCCGGCATACGGGCGAATTTTGAGAACTCGTCCACGATGCGACGCAAGTCTCCGGTCTGCCGGATGATGACGTCAGTCATTTGCTCAAGGCTGTCGCTGTCTTCACCCACTTTGGGTGCAAATTTGCGTTTGATCCGCTCGGCGCTTAGCTGGATGGGCGTCAGCGGGTTCTTGATTTCGTGGGCAATACGCCGCGCCACATCACCCCAAGCGGCCATGCGTTGCGCGCTGACCAGATCGGTCACATCGTCAAAGGCCACAACATAGCCTTCGCGGCGGCCATCATCATTGCGCCGTGTGGCCATGCGCACCAGAAGGTTTTCCATACGCCCCTTGCGGCTTACTTTGACCTCGCCTTGTGCGACCTCCGCAGGCCCTGCCCGCAAAACGGCAAACAATGCGCCAAATTCCGGCACGGCAACCGAAAGCGGTACAGATTGCTGATCTTCCTGCCAATCCAACAGCCCGGCAGCCGAACGGTTCACAAAGGTCACCTTCCCCGTGGCATCCAGACCAACAACCCCCGACGTAACCGAACTTAGGACTGAATCAAACAGGCGCCGGCGTCGTTCAATCTGGCCCGTGTTCTCAAGCAGCGTGTCGCGCTGGCCTTTTAATTGCTTGGTCATTTGGTTGAAATAGCGGCTGAGCATTGCGATCTCGTCGTCGCCGCTTTCTTCAATAACCTTCACGTCCAGGTCACCGGCCCCAACCCGTTGCGCCGCCCCCGTCAAACGCCCCACCGGACCCGACAGACGTTCCGCAAACCACAGCCCCAACCAAATGGCGGCAAGGATCAAAATCACCGCAAACCCCAAATAAAGCAGGCCAAATTCGAACAAAACACGCCCACGATCGCTTTCGAGCTGTTGATACAACCGCACTGTTTCTTGAGTTTCGTCCAACAGCGCGAGGATTTCCCCGTCAACGTCGCGGCTTACGTATAGATAGCGGTCTGCGTAGCTGTCCAAAGGCACAAGGGCGCGAAATTCGTTGATAGGCCAATCTTCGATGATCAGCAGGCCTTTTTCACGGGCTTCTATGATCTGGCTTGGCTTAGGGGCTTCAAAGTCGAACAGATACGATTGATCGCCACGTGCACGGATGTCTGCGGTGCCATCTATCATAAAGGCTTCACGCAGGCCGCGCTGGATCTGGCGTTGGCCTTCCCCCAGCAATTCGCTGTCGCTTAGGGCGATGGCCGCACGCCGTGCCCCGTCAATGCTGCGGGCCAACGCAACGGTATCTTCCGCCAGATCTTCGCGCTGTTCCGATTCGTAAGCTTCAGCCGCGGCAAGCGAGCTGCTGACAACCGCACTGACGCGATCCGAAAACCAGCCCTCAAGTCCCACATTCAGCGTCAGACCTGCGAAAACAGCTACCGTCACCGTTGGGATCAAAGCCAACAAAGCAAAGGCGCCCGTTAAACGCAGGTGCAAACGCGATCCCGCCGATTTGGCCCGTCTTGCGGATATCAAACGCGCGACTTGCGCCATCACAAGCGCTGCGACTGCAAGGATATAAACCAGATCGGTCAAAAGGATAAGGCGCAAACTTAAAGCGGATGACCCTTGGTCGAAGGGCCCAAGTACCAAAAAAGTCGCAAGCGCCAGGACAGGCCCTAAAACGACCAAACCCAAGGTTGCAAAATTGCGCACACGACGTTTGCGGCGCAAACGCCCCATCGTCATCAACCACTTTGAATGTGTCCGGGTTGCCACCCTCGTTCCACCTGTTGATGCGGTGCGTAACGCACCTGACCGCCATATTATGTGATCCTGAACAGGGGTGTCCCCCGTTGGCCACGGTTTATGTGGCCTTTTTACATCAATTTGCGGCGGCGTGTCACCTGAATATCGAGCTCTGTGATCTTCTTACGCAAAGTATTGCGGTTGATCCCCAACAAATCAGCACATTTTGCTTGGTTGCCGCCCGTTGCATCCAACGCAATTTCGATCAGTGGCGCTTCAACTTCGCGTAGAATACGCCCGTAGAGGCCCTCTGGGGGTAACAAATCACCATGCAGATCAAAATAGCGCTTCAGATGCCGCCCGACCGAAGCCCCAAGCTTTTCGGTGTCGGTGCCCCCGTCGCGCAAAGGTTCCTGATCGGGCTGGCTGCCCAACACCTGATTGACCTCGGACGCTGTAATCTCCGCCGCACGGCTTGTCAGTCCCAAACGCCGCACCGCATTCTCCAACTGTCGCACATTGCCCGGCCAGCTGTACTTGCGGAAAATCTCTGCTGCATCCTCTGACAACACCCACTGCGCACCACCGGCTTTGTCGAGACGCGCCAGAAAATGGTCGGCAAGCAGCGGAATGTCATCAACGCGTTCGCGCAAAGCCGGCACGTTCAACGTCGCCCCACTCAGACGGTAATACAGATCCTTGCGCACATAGCCTGCTTCCATCGCGGCGGTCAGATCGGCTTGGCTGGTGGCCAAGAAGCGTGGAACATGTTCACCGGGCGTGTCCATCATACGCACGATGCGGGCCTGGATGTCCTCGGAGATGTCTGCGATTTCATCAACCAACAGTGTGCCGCCCTTAACGCGCGCCAAAACGCGTGCAGGTCCTTCAAGATCTTGCAAATCGGCAGATGTGGCCGTGACAAATGGCAATGTCCGCCTGTCGGAAAAGTCGTGTATGGCCTTGGCAATCAGCGATTTTCCTGTGCCACTTTCCCCCCATATCAGAACGGGCAAGTCAGTGTTCATGACGCGCGCAACCACACGGTACAGCGATTGCATCACGGCTGTGCGCCCCACCAATGGCAGATCCTCGGGACGGTCCTTATCTTGCGGTGCCGGGGCCACGCGATGTTGTTTCATATCCAACGCACGCGCGGTCCGCTTCATCAGATCGGGCAAATCAAACGGTTTTGGCAAATAGTCATAGGCTTCGGCTTCGGCGGCCTGAATTGCAGTCATGATCGTATTTTGCGCGGATATGACGATGACAGGCAGACCGGGGCGGTCTTCGGCAATTTTTGGCAGCATTTCCAGACCGTTGCCATCGGGCATAACCACATCGGAAATCACCACATCCCCTTTGCCCTCACCCACCCAACGCATCAATGTCGTCAAGCTGGAGGTCGCATGCACTTTGCATCCCGCCCGTGTCAGGGCCTGTGTCAAAACAGTGCGAATGGTGCGGTCGTCATCTGCAACAAGAACGGTTCCGTCCATGGGTTACTCCTGTGTGGTGGTGGCAGTTCCGGGCTTTGAGGCGCGCGGCAGAGATATGCGGAAAATGGTTTGGCCGGGCACTGAAGTGACAGAAATCCAGCCCCCGTGGTCCGAGATGATTTTGCTGACCAAAGCCAACCCAAGCCCGGTGCCGTTTTCCTTGCCCGACACAAACGGGTCAAACACATCCCCTTTGATGTGTTCTGGAAGGCCTGGACCATCGTCAATAATTTCGATTTGCAAAGGCAGCGACTGACCGGATCCGTCGGCGCGGCGCAAACGGAATGAATGTTCAAAGTAGCTGTGCAAGCGGATCGTCCCCCCCGCATCGCCCGCAGCCTCAGAGGCATTTTTCAACAGGTTCAGGATCACTTGCAACAGCTGATCGGGATCGCCCAAAGCCAAAGGCAACGACGGATCATAGTCTTCGACGATCTTCATCGCAGCCCCGAACCCCAGCAAAGCAGACCGTCGCGCCCGGTCCAAGACGTCATGGATGTTTACAGGTTTGAAATCAGGGGTTTGCAGATTGCCGAATTGTTCGACCTGTTCCAACAGCTTCACAATGCGCCGGCTTTCTTCGACGATCAGGTCCGTCAGCTCAAGATCGCCCGCAGACAAATTCATACTCAGCAATTGGGCTGCACCGGTGATCCCCGCCAATGGGTTCTTGATTTCATGCGCCAGCATTTCCGCCATGCCAATCGCGGATTTGGCCGCGGATTTCACCGTGTGGTTCTGGGTCATGCGCCCGGCCAGTTCACGGGGGGAAATCATCATGATCATTTGCCCCGGCGCCCCCACCAAAGGTGCGATATGCAAAGCGCATTGCAGTGGGGCACGTTGTCCACTGCCCACATCCACATCATTCACAAACAAGGGTGTGCCCTGATCGCGTGCACGGCCAAATGCTTCTTCAAGCGGGGCATCTATGGCAATCTGGTCCCACAACGGGGTCGCGATGACAATTTTGGCGGATGCGTTTAGAAATCCTTCTGCCGCCGCATTCACGTCCAAAATCATATCCTGACCGTCGATCAAAATGGCGGGTACGGGCAAAGACGCCCAAATAGACGGATCACTCATGCCACCACCTGCTGGGCTGTGATTGCATCTGGCAACAGGTGCAGCACCTCTTGCGAGGTTTTGGTGGTGAGTACCCTGCGCCGTAAATCTGCCGGTGTTTGGGCGGTGTCCATGAACCAGCCAAGGTGTTTACGCGCGACCCGCAGCCCAAGCGTTTCGCCATAAAATGCAATCATCGCTTCATAGTGTTCACACACCAGATCGGCCAGGACGGCGCCGGCTGGCACATCCGGTTTCGGACCGTCAAACAGATCATGTGCTATTTGCGCCAAGATCCAGGGACGTCCCTGCGCACCGCGTCCAATCATGACGCCATCTGCACCGGATGCTGTCATGGCCGCTTTTGCGGTGCTGCTACAGATGATGTCGCCGTTTGCAATCACAGGAATGGAGACAGCGTCCTTAACGGCACGAATGGCCGCCCAATCGGCAGACCCTTTGTAGAACTGACACCGTGTGCGGCCGTGAATGACAATGCGCTGGATGCCTGCGGCTTCTGCGCGGCGTGCAATGTCAGGCGCATTCATAAGGGTGTCGTCCCACCCCAAACGCGTCTTCAGGGTCACCGGAATGTCCACAGCCCGTACCACAGCGTCAATCAGTGTCAGCGCATGATCCGGCGTTTTCATCAAAGCAGAGCCGGAATAGCCGTTCACGACTTTCTTCGCAGGACACCCCATGTTGATGTCGATCACGGCGGCGCCCTGCCCTTCGACCATACGCGCGGCTTCGGCCATCGGGGCGGGTTCGCGCCCCGCCAGTTGTACGGCTGTGCCCACATGCCCCAACCCCAGCTCTGCCTTTTCACGCGCACCGGGACGTGCATTCAGCATGTCGTGGCTGGCCACCATTTCAGACACAACCATGCCCGCACCGAACCGCGCGACCAAATCGCGAAACGGTCGGTCGGTGATACCGGCCAAGGGGGCCAGCATCACGGGCGGCGAAAGTGTCAGAGCGTCAGGCAATCTGCTTAATCCTTGTGCAATTCAAATCAGATACCGTCTTTTGCCGTTTTGCTCAATACAGACGGGCCAAAACACCGCTTTCAAACCATGCATATGCACAAAATTTAGGCATCAAGTTCGGCTTTACCCGCAGGCGGTTCATCCCTAAAATTAGCGCAATGGATCAAGGACCCGATTTATGACGCTCGCAGTGCTGATTGTTGCCGCAGGCCGCGGCACCCGCGCGGGCGGCCCCGTGCCAAAACAATGGCAGCTTCTGGAAGGGCGCAGCGTGTTGTCCCACACCGTCGATGTGTTCAAGCGTCATGCCCTTATACACCGGATCGTGCTGGTTCTGCATGCCGATGACATGGACCGCGTGACAGGCGTTACAAAGGTGCAAGGCGGTGCGGATCGTGCCGCGTCTGTGCGCCAAGGGCTTGCAGCGCTTCAAGACAGCGGTGTGACCCGCGTTCTGATCCACGACGTCGCACGGCCCTGCGTGAGCCATAATACGATTGACGCTGTGATTACGGCCCTTGAGACCCACGCAGGGGCAGCACCCGCTATTCCTGTCACTGACGCGCTTTGGACCGGAGAGAACGGTTTGGTCACAGGGACACGGGATCGCACCGGATTGTTTCGTGCCCAAACGCCGCAAGGCTTCCATCTGGATGCAATCACCAAGGCCCACGCGGCCCACGCCGGAGGCGCTGCTGACGACGTCGAAGTGGCCCGCGCCGCCGGGATCGATGTGGCGATTGTGCCGGGCGACGAGGCCAATTTGAAAATCACCTACCCCGCCGATTTCAATCGCGCGGGCCGCATATTAAGGACAGGCCATGGACATTAGACCCGACATCAGGCTGGGCAACGGGTTCGACGTACATGCGTTCGGCCCCGGGGATCACGTCACCCTATGCGGCGTGGATGTGCCCCATACACATGGCCTTGTAGGCCATTCGGACGCCGATGTCGCGATGCATACGGTGACGGACGCGATTTATGGCGCTTTGGCTATGGGCGACATCGGCCAGCATTTCCCGCCCTCTGATCCGCAATGGAAAGGGGCCGAAAGCCATATCTTTTTGCGCCATGCCGTAGATCTTGCCACGCAACACGGCTTTGCCATTTCGAACGTGGATTGCACCTTGATTTGCGAATTTCCAAAGATTGGACCACACAGCGAGACGATGCGCAAAAAGATGTCTGACATCATGGACTTGGACATAAACCGCATATCTGTGAAAGCGACCACATCCGAAAAGCTGGGCTTTACAGGACGCGGCGAAGGCATCGCATGCATGGCCACCTGCGCCTTGGTGAAACCGTGATGCTGGCGCGTATGATCGGAACCGTTCTGGGGGTTGGCTACTTGCGCCCTGCGCCGGGCACTTGGGGGTCATTGGTGGCGCTGCCTTGGGCGCTGTTGCTGCATGTTCTTGGCGGGTTCTGGTTGCTTGCCATCGGCGTTCTGGCCGCCTTCCTAAAGGGGTGGTGGGCGACTGCGCAAATGACCACTGGGTCAGAGGATCACGACCCGTCCGAGATCGTGATCGACGAGGTTGTTGGCCAGTGGATCGCTCTGCTGCCTATATCTTACGGGGCTTGGGCCAACGGCGTTCCGATCACAGCGCTTTGGCCCGGCTGGGTTGCAGCCTTTGTTTTGTTTCGTCTGTTCGACATCTGGAAGCCGTGGCTTGTGGGATGGGCTGACCGGCGTGGCGACGCGCTGGGGGTTATGTTGGACGATGTGATCGCAGGTGTCTTTGCCGCGATCGGTGTGATGATTTTGGCCGGGATTGCCCATGGGATGCTGATGCAATGACCCTTGCCGAACAGATTGTCTCTGCAGCCAAAGCCCAAGGCATATCCATTGCCACGGCCGAAAGCTGCACCGGCGGTATGGTCGCTGCATCACTGACAGATGTGCCGGGATCATCAGCTGCTTTTGAATGTGGGTTTGTGACCTACAGCAATGCCGCAAAGCAAAAGATATTGGGCGTGTTGCCCGAGACCTTGGACGCACATGGCGCTGTGTCGGAACCGGTTGCTCTGGAAATGGCACAAGGCGCGATAGATGCGTCGCAGGCCACGTTAAGTGTGGCAATCACAGGCATTGCAGGCCCCGGGGGATCAGATCACAAGCCGGAAGGCCGGGTCTGTTTTGCAGTCGCGCAAAGCGGTCTGGACGCCACATCGCAGACCATTGAATTTGGGGCTTTGGGGCGGGCGCAAGTGCGTGCGGCGGCACGTGAGCATGCCAAGCACTTGCTGTTGGCGGCCATGACGCCATAGGACTGCGATTTTACCGCCGCCTATAAATTAGACATTTCCTGCGTTTAGCCGCCCAAAAATGCACCACTTGCACAATCGGGCATAAAATGAGCGCCCAAAAGGCACTTTGCTGCTTTTGTCGGCGCGCCGAGTGCCTATGCCCCTCCCAAAAGTCGAAAAACCACTTGGAGGAACACCATGAACGGAGCCGATACAGCTTGGATTATCGTCGCCACGGCGCTTGTGCTGCTGATGACATTACCGGGGCTTGCCCTGTTTTATGGCGGGCTTGTGCGCGCCCGCAACGTGCTGAGCGTATTTATGCACTGCTATGCCGTGGCCTGCCTGATGAGTGTGCTGTGGCTGGTGATTGGGTATTCCATCGCCTTTGGCGGTGGTGACAGCGGGCTTTGGGGTGGCTTGGACAAGCTTTTGTTGTTGGGTGTGACCGCCGACAGCCTGTCTGGCTCATTGCCGGAAATCCTGTTCTTTGCCTTCCAGATGACATTTGCCATCATCACCCCGGCTTTAATTGTGGGCGCATATGTGGAACGCATTGGCTTCGGGTTTGTGATGTTGTTTTCAGGTCTTTGGATGCTGCTGTGCTATGCGCCGGTTGTGCATTGGGTTTGGGGCGGCGGCATTCTTGCGGATGGCGGCATTTTTGGCGAGGTCGGCGTTAAAGACTTTGCAGGCGGCATCGTGGTGCATGAAACCGCCGGTTTGGCCGCGCTGGTTTTGGCTGTCTTCCTTGGGGCGCGCAAAAACCAGACAACACCGCCGCACAATCCCGGCATGGTCATGATGGGCGCTGCCTTTTTGTGGGTCGGATGGTTCGGTTTCAACGGCGGGTCGCAATTGGCTGCTGATGGTGGTGCTGCAATGGCGATCACGGTTACGCATATTTCGGCGGCCACAGCGTCCCTGTCGTGGGCGCTTTGGGAAAAGATCAAGTTCGGAAAAGCGTCTTTGGTCGGCATTGTCACAGGCACAATCGCAGGGCTTGCATCGATTACACCGGCTTCCGGGTTTGTTGGCCCCATCGAGGCACTGATCATCGGTGCCGTCGCAGGCATCCTGTGTCAAGAAGCGGTGACGCTGATCCGCAATGGCCTGAAAATCGACGACACATTGGACGTCTTTGCAGTTCACGGTGTTGGCGGCATCTTTGGCACAATCATGATCGCAGTGTTTGGCGCCGGCACATGGTTTGCACAGCTTGGATCGTTGCTGATTGTCGGTGTGTTTACTGTTGTTGTCACTGTGGTTCTGGTTTTGGTGGTCCGCATGATCACGCCGTTGCGTGTTGATGAAGAAACCGAAGTGAACGGTCTTGATCTGGCAGTGCACGGTGAACGTGCCTACGACATGTCAAGCTGATTACGCTTGGAAATATGACGATCAGCGGGCCCTGCGGGGCCCGTTTTTATGTGTAGAACTTCAATGTCGCAGCGCGGCGGTAAACGCCTTCAAATCAAAGCCACCTGCCCCGTTTGAAGCATCCCAAAGCATCTGTGTACGGTCGCGTCCGATCAAGGCACAAGCTTTGGAAAAAACCCGTTCTTTGCGGACTTCAAAGGGGGCCGCTTTGGCAAGATCATGGTGGTGTGTATGATCGATCCCGTCGGCCGTGATTGTCACATGCGCCTCGGTGTCGGACAGCTCTGCATCACCAACGACCGCGACCTTGTCACGCAAAACGACGACTTCAGGGGCCAGAATAACTGAAGGCTCAAACGACACCTGATCAACCATACCACGTCCCAATAGGGCCATGGCGGCAGTGGCGGAGAGGCTGAACTTTGCCTCTAGGCGCGTTTGTGGTTGCGGGATCGCACAGACATCCAACCAGCGCGGATGGACATTGATCTGGATGCGCGACACCTGCGCGGGATCCACTTGGTCTTTTAACGCCAATACCGCTTCAATACTGGCATGCGTGCCGTGGCAGCATGCGTGATATTTGTGGCTGATGGCGGAAAACAAAGTGCCGTCTTGCATCAATGCCTCTGCGTCCCCTGCCCCGTGATGGGTTGCGCCGAACCCGAAAGGACCATCCAGAACTTCTGGTGCCCCTTCCACGCCAATCATAGCCGCATGCACAGCTTCGACAGAAGAGGCTGCAGCCATGCCTGCGTGATAGGGTTTGCCCATTGTTCCAAATTGCACTTTCAACCCTGCGGCGCGCGTTGCGGCAAGGCCAATGGCGCTGTGTGTTTCATCCGTGGAAAGATTGAAAATCGCAGCACCTGCAACGGCGGCACCGATTGTGCCTGCAGTGGCTGTTTGGTGAAACCCGGTTTCATAATGCGCCCGCCCCAACCAAAGCCCAACACGAATAGAGGCTTCTGCACCGACAAGTGCGGCACGCAGGAAAAGGTTCCCGTCGTTGTCCCCTTGCCGCTGTGCCATTGCCAAGGCGGCAGACACGATCACGGCACTGGGATGCCCGATATGCGCAAAGTGGGTGTCATCAAAATCCAGAGCATGGGCTGTTGTCCCATTCACCATCGCAGCTGCGCGCATTGGCAACATGTGGTCTGCGCCAATGACAATCGCGTCCGGTGCCCCGCCATTTTCACTTTCAAGATGGCGCACGGCCTGTGCGACCGGTTCATGACGTCCTGCCAGCGCGCATGCGGCCCAGTCCAGCACGGACAACCGCATGATGGCTAAAGCGTCCTCGGGGACAGCGTGGACCGATGCAGACATGTCTGCCAAAAATCTTGTCACGCGCATGATCTGTGCCCCGATTGCCCCATCAGAGCAAGATTGGCACAGCTTGGTTGCGGAATAAACCGTCAGCCTGCGGAATAAAGTGTTTCAGCCCGACGCTCAAATGCCCGCACAATGCGCTGCATCGCTTCGTTGAACACAACACCGATGATGCCCTGCAAAATCGCGTTCTTGAATTCGAAATCGACAAAAAAGGTCACATTGCACCCGCCATCGGTGTCTTCAAACGCCCAGTTGGATTTCATGTATTTGAAGGGGCCATCCAGATATTCTGTGTCGATTTTCCGTGCCGCGGGCCAAAGAACCACACGACTGCCAAATCGTTCGCGAAAAACTTTGAAGGAAATAACCAAATCGGCGTCCATGACCACACTGTCGCCCTGAGGCACTTCGGACCGGATCCGGGCCGCTGCACACCACGGTAGGAATTCAGGGTATTGGCCGACGTCCGCCACCAGATCATACATCTGTTGTGCGGTATAAGGCAGGAAACGGGTTTCTGAGTGTGTTGGCATAGGCTCTGGAATACGACAATTGGCTGTGGTGCGTGTTACGGGCGATGTGTTACGAAACCCACGTAAGTGCAAGAGGGTTCCATGCCACAGCGTCCATATGTCATAGATCAGATGATCTCCGCCAAGTCGATCGCGGCCCGCATCGAAACCTTAAGCCACGATATTCACGACGCTTTTGAAGGCACCGACAAGCTGGTTGTTGTAGGGCTTTTGCGGGGGTCATTCGTGTTTATTGCCGATCTGGTGCGAGAGCTGGATTTGCCACTTGAAGTCGATTTCCTTGAGGCATCAAGTTACGGTGACGGCATGGAAAGCAGCCGAGAAGTACGTATTCTCAAAGACTTACGCGGCGCAATTGAAGGGCGCGATGTGCTGGTGGTCGAAGACATCATCGACACGGGATACACCATGCACCACGTTCAAAGGTTGTTGGCCAGTCGCAAGCCGTCCCGTTTAAAAACCATCGCATTGCTGGACAAGCCGACGCGGCGTGAAGTCGATGTAAAGGCCGATTGGACGGGGTTTGAAATACCCGATGAATTTGTCGTGGGGTACGGGATTGATTTCGCCCAACGCAATCGCAACCTGCCCTATATTGGCAAGGTCCGCTTCACAGAGTAGCGATGTTTCGCCTAAAACGGGAAGATGCAAAAATTTCTTTACGTATTTGAAATGAATTCTGCTGATACTGGTGATGTGGCGGCTATGCGCCGCGTTTGATTATTGCCAAGTTCTACCTGTTTTCGCTTTCACTTACGGGGGAAATCCAATGCCATCAGATATTCGCACACCCGGTTTTTGGGGCCTTGTGATCGCTTGCATGCTTGTCGCACTGATTGTGCCGATCATGTTCGGATGAAACGGGTCTAAGGGGTTTAGGGCGCGATACCAAAAATCGCATCGCGCCAGACTGTTTTATTCTAAGCCATCTTTGCTTGTCGCGCGGAACGCATACGCGCAAAATCATCACCCGCATGATAGCTGGACCGCGTCAAAGGTGTGGCGGACACCATCAAAAAGCCTTTGCCGTAAGCGGCCTTTTCATAGGCTGCAAATTCATCAGGATGCACAAAGCGGTCCACCGCATGGTGTTTCGGCGTGGGCTGCAAGTATTGCCCGATGGTCAGAAAGTCGATGTCTGCTGCGCGCATGTCTTCCATCACTTGCATGACAGATTGCCGATCTTCACCAAGACCCACCATGATACCGGACTTGGTAAACATCATCGGATCAAGTTCCTTCACGCGCTGCAACAAACGCAGGGAATGGAAATAACGGGCACCCGGGCGCACCTCTGGGTAAAGGCCCGGCACGGTCTCAAGGTTGTGGTTGAACACATCGGGACGCGCCTCAACCACGGTTTCCAGAACCGAAGGGTCACATTTGATGAAATCCGGCGTCAGGATTTCGATGGTGGTGTCGGGGGAACGGTGTCGCACGGCACGAATCGTTTGGGCGAAATGATCTGCCCCCCCATCCGTAATATCATCGCGATCCACAGACGTGATGACGACGTGGTTCAGCCCCAGCTTTTCAACGGCATGGGCCACGCGCCCAGGTTCAAACGCATCCAGATCTTCCGGGGGTTTGCCCGTGGCAATGTTGCAAAAGGTGCAGGCCCGCGTGCAAACTTCGCCCATGATCATCATCGTGGCATGACCTTGCGACCAGCATTCCCCGACGTTGGGGCATCCTGCCTCTTCGCAAACGGTCACCAAACCATTGTCACGCATGATATCGCGTGTGGTTTCATACCCTTTGCCACTGGGCGCTTTGACTCTGATCCAGTCGGGTTTTTTGGGTTGCGGATTGTCTTGGCGACGCGCTTTTTCGGGATGGCGCTGCGCCGGGATTTTCAGATCTCGCATCATTTGGCTTTCAAGCTACTGCGTTGGTCTTGTTGAGCCTACCATAGCAGTTTGAAAATGTAACGGCAGGTGACGCATTGCCGCTTTGCGCGTCACGCAATGACACCGATCAAGACGTAAAAATGGCGTCCGGTGGAGGGAACCGAACGCCATTCTTAATGAACCGTGGCAAGATCAGCCGATAAGGCCGCCCCCCGGTCCGGTTGTTTCTTCGTAGTGGCGTTGCAAACGCATCAAAGCGATCCGCAAGACAATCTTGCCAGACCGGGCAGACCACCCCAGCTTCTTTTCGGCGGTCTCCAACCCTTCCAGATAGCAGCAACAGCGCAAAACCAC
Organism: Ascidiaceihabitans sp.; assembly: GCF_039986515.1. NCBI lineage: Bacteria > Pseudomonadati > Pseudomonadota > Alphaproteobacteria > Rhodobacterales > Paracoccaceae > Ascidiaceihabitans > Ascidiaceihabitans sp. Next base: position 629,707 of record NZ_JBDWQO010000007.1, read on the forward strand.
ATCCGACAGGCCCGGTCCAAGATCGGTTAGGGCCGCAGCCACACGGTTGCGTGCGCCGGCGGGCCCGTTGCCCACGCCGCTGTCCGCAGCAAAGCCCCCGCGCCCGCCACCCGTTAGGAAACGGTCCCAGTTTTGCGCAACACGGGGTCCCATTTGCGCCAGTTCAAAATCTTCGCGCAAACGTTCGCCTGCCGTGACCAAGGCGTCACTTAGAAAACGTTCACCTTGTTTGTCACGACGTCGGGCCAATGCCGTCAAAGGCGATTCTGATAGATTGTATCGCATTTTGCGGCTGCGGCCTGTGTCCGCATCAGGCAGTGTTTTTTCACCCCACGTCCGGTGTTGTTCCCCGAAATCCGCTTGTGCTTCGGCAAAGCCATTTGGCGCCGTATCACCGGCAACTTTCAACATTTCAGTCAGCGCATTTCGCCCTGCCGCAGTAATCTGGTAGCGCGTGATGCGTCCTGTTGTGTCTGCGCTGATCCATTCCTTCAGGGCCATGGCCTGCGCGACATCACGGTCGACCACAGCGGTCCGTGTGCTTGCACCGTCTTCTGTGTCGCGTACCACAACCGCTTTTTCCATATCCGCAGCAACAGCCAGCACAGCCCCCTTTTCACACATTCTGCGCAAAATGCGGGTCGCGTCTTGCGCCCAAAGGCTATCGTCGGTGGACTTGTGCGGCACAACGGATTGGAAACTCATGTTGCTGTCTTTCTGTGTCAAAGTCGCGGCTTGTCGGGCCGTTTTAGAACGCCCGCGCAAGGACGCGGCGCCGGTTATTTCATCTTGGGTAAAGTGTGACGCGCCAAGTTTGCGCAGCGCTGCATCCACCAAAGGGTCGTCGCGTTGGGTTTCAACACGCCGGATCTGGCGCAAAATGGTAGATGCATGGCACCCTGAACGCCGCGCCAGCTCCCGAATGGGCAGCCCGGCCTCAGTATGTGCAAGATAGCGTTGGGCCCCTTTTGGAACCCATTCAGGCAGGCACGGAATTCCATCCCTGCCAGTCATGATGTTCGTCATTTTCCGTTCCCTCAGTCTACCAAACGGCCGAATTTAGTTTCGGCTTATCCCCAAACTTATCCACACATCCTAAAGTTGCATTAGTTACCCGTTCGTTAACATTAAGCTGTGAGGCCATCATTGTTTCCAAAAGATAAACAGTTGTAAAAGCTGCGAACGGCGTGTTTTTCGCAAACGCAACACCCCTATAGGTTGTGACAGTGTGAGGGCAAGCGCAGGTCAAAACCCTGCTTTCCACACTGCAAAAGGACCTTAAAATGCAAGATATTCTGTCAATGTTGAACCAACTGCAACGTCCACGCCTTTTGATGAAGGCCGCGCGAATCGGCGCAGAAGATTACCGCCGCACGGTCCATTTGCCGCGTCTTTTAGGATATGGTCAGATGCCACGGCACGGTGCAGCACTGATTAAGTTAATGGAAGTTGAAGACACATTGAACGTGCAACGCAAGGACGACGAATCGGCTTATAATCTGCTGCGCCATATCGATGTGTTGATCGCCATTGTCGGCGAGGCCCGCGAACTACAGGCCGCTCAGGGGCCGTCCAAACCGACGGCCGCCTGAGGGAATACCATTACATGAAGGAATCGGGCTCTGCCGCTTTCTTCCGCGCCACAAAATCGGTTAACGCCTCAAGCGTTGCCGGATCCATCGCAGGTTGCTGATAATCGTTAAGCATTTTCTCGACGCGCAGGGTTGCCAAGGTTTGCGTGTCACGCGCACCTTCGTCTTCCCACGTCTCGAATGGTTTATAGTCCAGCAAGTCAGACTTCCAGAACGCTGACTTGAAGTTGGCCTGCGTGTGGGCACAACCCAGATAATGCCCCCCCGGCCCGACTTCGCGGATCGCATCCATGGCTTGTGCATTCTCGTCGATTTGAACACCGGCCGCCAAATGGTGCAATGTCCCCAGCTGGTCCGCGTCCATTACAAATTTCTCGAAAGAGCTGACCAGCCCGCCTTCAAGCCAACCGCATGAGTGCAACATAAAGTTAACACCGGACAAAAGCCCCATGTTCAGGCTGTTGGCTGTTTCATAAGCCGCTTGCGCATCCGGCAGCTTTGATCCGCAGAAGGAACCCGCAGACCGGAACGGCAATCCAAGGCGACGCGCCAATTGGCCTGCGCCATATGTAATATGCGACGCTTCGGGCGTGCCAAATGTCGGCGCACCAGAGTTCATATCAATCGACGTCACAAACGCCCCCATAATCACAGGCGCCCCCGGACGGATCAGCTGACTATATGCGATACCCGCCAAAACCTCGGCAAAAACTTGCGTCAACGTACCGGCAACAGACACCGGGGCCATAGCGCCACCCACGATAAAGGGTGAAATGATGCAAGCTTGGTTGTTTTTGGCATACACTTCCAACGCGCCCATCATGACGTCATCGAACGTCATCGGAGAGTTGATGTTGATCAGCGACGTCATAACCGTGTTTTCCTGTACGAAATCCTTACCGAACAGGATTTCGCACATCTCAACACTGTCCTGCGCCCGGCTTGGTTCGGTCACAGAGCCCATAAAGGGTTTGTCGCTAAGCGTCATGTGGGCCAGCAGCATATCGAGGTGACGTTTGTTAACGGGCACATCCGTGGGTTCACACACGGTGCCCCCCGAATGGTGCAGCCACTTGGACATATAGCCCAATTTCACGAACTTCTGGAAATCCGCCATGGTCGCATAGCGGCGGCCCCCTGCGACATCACGCACAAATGGTGGGCCATAGACAGGGGCCAGAACCAGGTTCTTTCCACCAATAACCACGTTGCGGTCCGGATTGCGGGCATGCTGGGTGAACTGCGCGGGCGCTGTCGCACAAAGCTTACGGGCCAGACCTTTGGGAATGCGCACACGTTCACCTTCAACAGATGCGCCCGCTTCGCGCCAACGCTCCAGTGCAGGTGGGTTGTCTGGGAAGTTGACACCGACTTCTTCCAGGATCTGTTCGGCATTGGCCTCGATGATATCCAACGCTTCTTCGGTCAAAACCTCAAAGTTTGGAATATTGCGTTCAATATACTTTGCGGTTTCAAAAGAGACCGCGGACCGTTCAGCGCGGCGCGCGGCCCCTCCGCCACCACGACCCCGACGACTACGTGTTGCTGCTTCGGTCATGATGCATCCCCTACCGTTTGAAAAGTTCACCGCACCGATAGCCCACAGCTTGGCGTGCACGCGTGGAATTAGCGGCGCAAGAGGGAAAAAAGCGACATCCTTGTGTCTTCTTTCAAGAAATTTCCCAAGGTCTGCGGTCGCAGTCTCGTCCGACACTTGCCACCGCGCACGGGGCGGCATATTGCACATCCATGACACAGCATCACGACCGCCTCCTCATCATCGATTTCGGCAGCCAAGTCACGCAACTGATTGCGCGGCGTTTACGCGAGCTGAACGTATATTGTGAAATCCACCCATATCAGAACGTCACTGACGCGTTTCTGGCCGATTTCGCGCCCAAAGCCGTTATTTTTTCGGGCGGACCTGCATCGGTGATTGACGATGCTTCGCCGCGCCCGCCAGCGTCGGTCTTCGATCTGGATGTGCCGATCCTTGGCATTTGTTACGGCCAACAGGTCATGATGCAAATGTTGGGCGGACAAGTAGAACGCGGACATGGCACAGCGGAATTCGGACGGGCCTATGTCACGCCAAACGCAGATAAATTAGCGCTTTTGGACGGTTGGTTCGAAGATACGGCACAGGACGGGCGCGAACAGGTCTGGATGAGCCACGGCGACCACGTGTCCAAGATCGCGCCCGGGTTTGCCGTCTACGGCACCTCGCCCAATGCGCCATTTGCCATTACGGCTGACACGGCCCGCAACTTTTTTGCCGTGCAATTCCATCCCGAGGTACACCACACCCCGCGCGGTGCAAAACTGTACGAAAACTTTGTGAAAATGGCCGGGTTCAAAGGCGATTGGACCATGGGCGCATACCGCGAAGAAGCAATTGCCAAAATTCGCGCACAAGTGGGGGATGCCAAAGTCATTTGCGGGTTGTCCGGCGGAGTCGATTCTTCGGTCGCGGCCGTTTTGATCCATGAAGCAATCGGCGATCAACTGACATGCGTTTTTGTGGATCACGGCTTACTGCGCAAGGGCGAAGCGGAAGAAGTCGTGAAAATGTTCCGCGACAACTATAACATGCCGCTGATCCACGCGGACGAGCAAGACTTGTTCTTGGGTGAACTGGATGGCCAAAGCGATCCTGAAACCAAGCGCAAAATTATCGGCAAGCTGTTTATCGATGTGTTCCAGAAACATGCAGGCGAAGTGGGTGGGGCAAAGTTTTTGGCCCAAGGCACACTGTATCCCGATGTGATCGAAAGCGTATCCTTCTCGGGCGGTCCATCCGTTACCATCAAATCGCATCACAATGTGGGTGGGTTGCCAGAAAAAATGGGCCTGAAACTGGTCGAGCCGCTGCGCGAGTTGTTCAAAGACGAAGTGCGCGCTTTGGGGCGAGAGCTTGGGCTGCCTGTCAGCTTTATTGGGCGCCATCCCTTCCCTGGCCCTGGCCTTGCCATCCGGTGCCCCGGTGAAATCACGCGACCCAAGCTAGAGATTTTGCGCGAAGCGGATGCCGTCTATATTGACCAAATCCGCAAACACGGGCTGTACGACGAGATCTGGCAAGCCTTTGTGGCCATTTTGCCGGTACGCACGGTGGGCGTGATGGGCGACGGGCGCACCTACGACTTTGCATGCGCCTTGCGTGCGGTCACATCTGTGGACGGGATGACGGCGGATTATTACCCGTTCAGCCACGAGTTTCTGGGCGAAACCGCGACGCGGATCATCAATGAAGTGCCGGGGATCAACCGGGTGACCTACGATATCACCTCCAAACCACCGGGAACCATCGAATGGGAGTGACACCTGACGCGCGACCCATGTTTTCTTGCAAAGAAAACACCACAGAATTTTTGAAAAATTCTGCACGCCGATGAACCCGATCTTCAAAGCGGCATTGTTTATGACAGGCGCCATCGCATCCTTTTCGGCGATGGCAGTGGCCGGTCGCGAGGTCAGCTTCGCCTTGGACACTTTCGAGATAATGTTGTTTCGCAGCGTTGTTGGCGTCTTAATCGTCTGCAGCGTCGCCGCCTTCACAGGGACCTGGCGCCAGATCCGTACCGATGCATTGCACATCCACGGCATACGCAATCTTGCTCATTTCACGGGCCAGAACCTTTGGTTTTACGCGGTAACGGTCATTCCCTTGGCGCAGGTGTTTGCATTGGAATTCACCTCTCCGATCTGGGTGATCTTGCTCAGCCCTCTTTTGTTGGGTGAAAAGATCACGGCGGCGCGTGCTGGTGCAGCGATCCTTGGCTTTGTCGGTATCTTAATCGTGGCACGGCCGGGTATGGCGGGGTTGAATCCGGGCATTGTGATGGCTGGCGTATCTGCCATTTTTTTCGCCTTGACCAACATCTTCACCAAACGTCTGACACGTACGCAGTCGATCACTTGTATTCTGTTCTATTTGACAGTGATGCAATTGGTGTTTGGTGTAGTAATGGCAGGCTACGATGGCGACATTGCAATGCCAGACAGCCAAACCCTTCCATGGTTGGTGCTGATTGGTTGCGCGGGTCTGTTGGCGCATTTTTGTATCACAAGTGCATTGTCCATCGCGCCTGCGACTGTTGTGGTGCCGATTGATTTCATCCGTTTGCCCGTGATCGCTGTGATCGGAATGCTGACCTATAACGAGGCTGTCGATATCTGGGTGTTTGTAGGTGCGGCCATTATCTTTGCCGGCAATTACTTCAATATCTATACGGAAACGCGCAAAAAAGTGAACTGACAGTCACGGCGCCTCACGAAAAGCGAAGCTTGCCTCACGCTGACGAGAGCTTCCCTGTGGTCATGCTTGTCGCATCCTTAGGTGTCATTGCACGAAGATATGACACCGGGGTGAGGAGACCCCGACTTTCGGGAAAGGGAGACCCTATGAAAACGCAATTTCTTGCGGCGATGACGTTTGGCCTGACGGCATCGGTGGCACATGCTGGCGGCTTGGACAGATCAGGGCAAGCGATCGACATTCTGTTTGAAGACGGCAATGTCTTGCAACTGACGTCCAGCTTTACGCGCCCCTCAATCACTGGTGTGCAAAACTCAGCCAATCCCGCGCTGTCTTTCGGCAACGGCGTGGGCATTGGTAACGTCGGCCAGTCTTTTCAGACCTTCGGAGTGGCCTTGAAGTATCAATTCACCGATGCACTTAGTTTTGCTGTGATTCTTGATGAGCCCTTTGGCGCGGATACGGCTATCCCCGTAGTCCCAAATTCGTTTCTGGGCGGCACAGGAGCGACCGTAAACAGCACTGCCTTCACTGCAGTGGCCCGATATAAATTCAACGACCGTTTTTCTGTCCATGGCGGGCTGCGGTACCAGCAAATTTCTGCTTCCGTCAATTTGGGCGGCTTGGCGTTTGGCGGGTTAAACGGCTTTTCGGGCACTTTCGGCAATGACGGCGGACTGGGGTATGTTGTTGGCGCAGCGTATGAAATTCCAAAAATCGCTTTGCGTGTGTCCTTGACCTACAATTCAGAAATTGATCACGATCTGCAAACGGTTGAAAGCATCAATGGTACTGTCATCAACCCGGGCAGCATCACACCGGTGACAACACCCGAAAGCCTAAACCTTGCGTTTCAAACCGGTGTGGCCCCCAACACATTGGTGTTTGGATCGGTGCGCTACGCCCGCAATTCCACGACACAAGTGGCATCCGCAGGCTTTAACGGGGCCTTGGGCACGACAAACAGCAGCCTGACGGATTTAGAGGATTCGCTGGATTACGAAATCGGCATCGGGCGTCGCTTCAATGACAAGTGGTCCGGGTCGTTGGCCATCGGGTATTCCACAAGCGGCGACGACAGTCTTGTGTCCCCTTTGGCGCCCACAAACGGATCGCGGTATGTCTCGGTTGGCGCAAAATATGATTTCAGTGAAAAAGTATCGCTAAGCGGCGGCATCCGCTACACTGATCTTGGCAATGCAACGGCAGCCCCGGGCGGTGTGGGGGCTGCAACCTTTGACGGCAATTCGGCCCTGTCCGCAGGGTTTCGGGTATCCTACAAGTTCTGAGTTTTTTGAACAAGAAACGGGTCGTCATGGTGCTGCCCCTCCCATAGGGTCGCGCCATGATAGATCAAAAAACCATCTCTGGCCGCGCGTGGGCTGAGCTGTTGCTTTTGGGACTGATTTGGGGTGCGTCCTTTCTGTCCATTCGCATCGCTTTGGATGAAGTCGGGCCATTGACGTCCGTGGCACACCGCACACTCTGGGCCATGCTTGTGTTGTGGGCTGTGGTCGCTGTGATGCGCCTGCCCCTGCCCCGCAACCCTATGACTTGGTTTGCTTTTCTGGTGATGGGGCTTTTGAACAATGCCCTGCCCTTTACCCTGATGGCCTGGGGGCAATTGCACATCGAAAGCGGGCTGACTTCTATTCTGAACGCCTCTACCGCGATCTTTGGCGTGATCGCAGCTGCCATTTTCTTTGCCGACGAACGGATTACGCCGCGCAAAGGCATCGGGGTCGGATTGGGGTTTCTGGGTGTGACCATGGCAATCGGGTTCGAGAATATGCGCAATCTGGATTTACGCAGTGTCGCCCAACTTGCTGTTATCGCGGGCACAATTTGCTACGCTTTGGCGGGCGTTTGGGCCCGCAAGATGCTGGGCAATCAACCACCCCAAGTGGCCGCTGCAGGCATGTTGACCGGTTCCGCCCTGATCATAGTGCCTGTGGCATGGGTTATGGAAGGTCCCATGTCGCTGGACCTTGCGCCGCGCACGATGCTTGCCATTGGTTACTACGCGATTGTGGCCACGGCTGGGGCGTATCTGCTTTACTACCGTGTGCTAGGCATGGCCGGCAGCGGCAACCTGATGCTTGTGACTTTGTTGGTGGCCCCTGTCGCCATCATTTTTGGTGCGACTGTTCTGGATGAAAAACTTGGCGCAAATGCCTATGCGGGTTTCGCATTTTTAGCGTTGGGTATGCTTATTCTGGATGGGCGTGTGCTGCGGGCCTTACGAATTGACCGATCCTCCCAGCCCCGTTAGGACACTCCCAATACAGCGGACCTGCTACAGCGGGTCCAACACAGCGGGACACAACGATGCTTTATCCAAACGCAAAAGCGTGGCGCGACGCCAAAAATAAACGGGTGATGGTTTACGGCATGTCCGGCCTTGGCAAAACGCATATGTCATCGATCTTGCGCGACACAGGTCAGTGGTTTCATTATTCGATCGATTACCGCATAGGCACCCGGTACATGGGTGAATACATCGCGGACAACGCCAAAGCAGAGGCGATGAAGGTTCCATTTTTGCGTGATCTGTTGATGTCGGACAGCATCTACATCGGATCCAACATCACATTCGAGAACCTTAGCCCCGTGGCCACCTATTTGGGCAAGCCCGGCGACACGCAGCGCGGTGGCTTGGCCATTGAGGAATACAAACGCCGGCAGGACCAATTCCGCACTGCCGAAATTCACGCGCTGAATGACACAGGCTATTTTGCGGACCGTGGTGCGCGACTGTATGGCTACCCCCACTTTATCTGCGACACAGGCGGATCAATTTGTGAATGGGTCGAAGCAGACGATGACAGCGACGCCTTGATGCAAGAGCTAAGCGCAACCTGCCTGCCGATCTGGCTCAAAGGATCAGACGCGCACACTGCAGAACTTGTGCGCAGGTTCGACAAAGCCCCCAAGCCAATGGCGTATCAACCGGCATTTTTAACGCGGTGCTGGGACGAATACTTAAACGAAAACAATGCCTCAGCGGACGACGTTGATCCTGACACATTCATTCGATGGACCTATGCGCGTGCTTTGGCACATCGTCAGCCACGCTATGAAGCTATGGCGCGTTGGGGCGTGACAGTCACCGCCGATGACGTTTACGCCCTGAAGTCCGCAGAAGATTTTGACGCGATGATAGAAGCTGCACTCGACGCGATGTGATGTGATGGTGGCCCGGATTTCGGTGCACCGCGTCATGTTAGACGGGGCTGCACACACCACTGTGTAGGCATCACACTGGAAATCCCCCGCTGCACTGGTTATCTGATGCCTTCAACTCCAAAGGACCCGACCTATGCCGATCAAACTGCCGTCTGACCTACCTGCCTATGCTGTGCTAAAACGCGAAGGTGTGTCGGTTATGGATGAAGATGCAGCATCGCGTCAGGACATACGGCCTTTGCGGATTGCTTTGCTCAATCTGATGCCGAAAAAAATTCAGACGGAAAACCAGTTTGCACGGTTGATTGGGGCCACGCCATTGCAGATCGAACTTAGCCTGATCCGCATGACCAACCACTATTCACGCAACACCACCGAAGAACATATGGAAAGCTTTTACCGCCCGTTTTCCGACGTCAAAGGTGAAAAGTTTGACGGGCTGATCATAACTGGCGCCCCCATCGAACATCTGGCGTTTGACAACGTGGACTACTGGGACGAGTTGCGCGAAGTGATGGATTGGACGCAAACCAATGTCCATTCCACATTTGGCGTGTGCTGGGGTGGAATGGCCCTGATCAATCACTTCCACGGTGTAGAGAAACATATGCTTGAGGCCAAGGCGTTCGGGTGTTTCAGACACAAGAACCTCAATGCAGCATCGCCGTTTCTGCGTGGGTTTTCAGATGATTGCGTCATACCTGTCAGCCGTTGGACAGAGATGCGCCAATCCGAAATCGAGGCCGCCGAAGGCCTTCACACCTTGTTAGGGAGTGACGAGGTAGGCCCTTGCCTTGTCGAAGATCCAGCACATCGTGCACTGTATATCTTCAACCACTTTGAATACGACAGCGACACGCTGAAGCAGGAATATGACCGCGATGTCGCGGAAGGCACGCCCATCAACATACCCCAAAACTACTATCCAAACGATGATCCTACGCAGCCCCCTATGAACAGATGGCGCAGCCACGCACATCTTTTGTACTGCAATTGGGTGAATGAGATTTATCAATCCACGCCCTTCGAAATGGACAAAATCGGTGGTTAAGATTCTTGGATTTGGTGTCGCGGTCATATTGATCGGGTTTACGGTTTTGACGCTTTGGCGTGTTCAGCAGAATGCGCGCACGGCCGCCCGTGAATTTCCAGCACCTGGCGCCTTTGTAGATGTGGACGGCCATCCGGTGCATTATGTCGAAATGGGCCAAAAAGCGGGAACAGCGCCGGATCTGGTATTGATCCACGGCGCTTCCGGCAACACACGCGACATGACCTTTTCTTTGGCAACGCAACTGGCGCCAGACTACCGTTTGGTCATATTTGATCGTCCGGGATTGGGCCATACGCCTGCGCTGGGTCCAAAGGGTGTGTCGATTTCTGATCAGGCACGGCTTTTGTCTGCCGCCGCCACAGCCATCGGGGTGGAAACACCCATTGTTGCGGGCCAAAGCTTTGGTGGGGCTGTCACGATGGCTTGGGCTGTCAATCATCCAGATACGATATCGGCTGCCATGTTGATGGCCGGTGCAACCCATCCTTGGGAAGGTCCACGCGACGCATTTTCGGCGCGGCTGGCGCATCCCGTATTCGGGCCCATCGTGGCACGGCTGATTTCGGCCTGGGCGCCGCAAGACTATGTAAAAGCCAGCATCGAAAGCATTTTCGAGCCGCAAAATGCACCCGAAGGCTACGGCGAAGCTGTCGGGGTGCCGTTGGTTTTGCGCCCTGCCACATTGATCGCAAATGCGCAGCAACGCGACGACCTGCGCGAAGAAGTCCGCGCTTTGCACACAAAATATCCAGACCTGACACTTCCCATCGAAATTGTGCACGGCGACGCCGACACAATCGTGGGGCTTTCGGTGCATTCTGAACGGATGGTGGCCGAAGTGGCATCCGCGCGTTTGACCGTGTTGCCCGGTATCGGTCACATGCCACAACATGTCAGTCACCCAGAGGTGATCGCAGCAATTGAACGTGCGGCGGTACGCGCAGGTTTGCGTTAACCGACGCGCTGCCGCATAGTGATGTAAAGCGCACTCACATCCCCCAAAAGGAGCCAACCATGACACGTCCATTTGACGGGGCCATCACCAAATTTTTCGAAGACACCGTGCCTGAAAATGTGCGTGATGCGATTGAAAATGCACATAAAGACGACATCCTGAACCCGAACTATCCCCACCAGAAACGGATGAAACGGAAGCACTACGAAGAGGATCTGGAAAAGCTGCAGATTGAATTGGTCAAGATGCAAGCTTGGGCGCATGAAACCGGACAACGGATCGCTGTCGTATTCGAAGGGCGTGATGCCGCGGGCAAAGGCGGAACCATCAGCCGTTTCCGGACGAACTTAAACCCACGCGTTGCCAATGTTGTGGCGTTGTCCAAACCCACAGACACAGAATCCAGCCAATGGTATTTCCAGCGCTACATTCAACATCTTCCGTCCGGGGGGCGCATCACGTTTTTTGATCGCAGCTGGTACAACCGCGCTGTGGTGGAACATGTGTTTGGATTTTGTGAGGTCCGGCAACGAACAGCTTTTTTCAAACAGGTCAATGATTTTGAAAAGTTGATCACCGGAGACGGTGTCAAACTGTTCAAATTCTGGCTGAACGTGGGGCGCGCAGAGCAATTACGGCGTATGTTGAAACGTGAAAGCGACCCTTTAAAGCAATGGAAGCTCAGCTGGATCGATGTGGAAGGGCTTGGTAAATGGGAAGAGTACACCAAAGCCATCGCAGAGACTTTCCAAAAAACCCACACACACCACGCGCCGTGGACTGTTGTGCGCAGCGACGACAAAAAGCGGGCGCGCCTGAACGCCATAAGATCGGTACTGAACGAATTGAGCTACACAGGCAAAGACGTCCACAATATCGGCAAGATTGACCGACAAGTGCTTGACGGACCGGACATCTGGAATGCCTAAACGCGGCTATCACCACGGTAACTTGCGGCAGGCCCTGATCAATGCCTCACTTGAATTGATTGAGGTCAAAGGCCCGCAAGGTTTCACTTTGTCAGAAGCAGCAAAGCAAGCTGGGGTAACGCCAGCGGCCGTGTACCGCCACTTTGAAGGGCGCGAAGACCTGATCGCCGAAGCTGCGCGCCAAGGGTATGAGATCTTTGCCGATTTGATGGAATTTGCATACCAGTCCGGCCAACCGTCGGATCTGGCAGCCTTTGAGGCAACAGGACGTGCTTATCTGGCTTTTGCACGTAAGTACCCCGGCCACTACATCGCAATGTTCGAAAGTGGAATTTCAGTAAATCGCACGCCAGATTTGGCGGCTGTAGCAAGCCGCGCAAACGGTGTGTTGGAAAAAGCGGCCACCGACCTTAGCAAACACATCCCCGAAGACAAACGCCCACCTGCGTCGATGTTCAGCGCCCACATCTGGGCCATGAGCCACGGTGTAGTGGAACTCTTTGCACGGAACTCACCCGGGCGCGCCAGCCCCTTCCCGCCCGAGGACTTGCTCGAGACCGGTATCGGTATTTATCTGCGCGGATTGGGGTTAATTCAGCCTGACGAATAAAGACACTGCGTATTCTTTTCGCCAGAAATATCCCGGGGGGACGCCGATAGGCGTGGGGGCTGGCCCCCTATTTGAAAAGTCATGAATTTTGCGAACGTCTATGCGGCTAAGCTGCAAATTTTGCGCCAATAGCCTGCAAAGCGTCTGCGGCAATCTCAAATGACCGAACCCGCGCGCTATGGTCATGGATTTGCCCAGTCAAAATCATCTCGTCTGGTTGGTACTGTGAAATCAGCGCCGATAACTCTGTTTTCACTGTCGACAGGCTGCCGGTTGCAGAAATCGTAAGCATCTGGTCAACGCCCCGCCGCATTGCAGGCCCGATCTCTGCATCAATATCTTCTACGGGTCGCGGCAGTTTCCCACGGGTCCCTGTGTGCATGCGCGCAAAAGCTTGTTGCATAGAGGTGCGCAAATATGCGCCTTCAGCATCAGTATCTGCCGCAAAAACATTGGCCGCCAACATAAAGTAAGGTGCATCTTGATGCACCGATGGCTTGAAATCGCGGCGATAGATATCGGCGGCCTCTTCCAAAGCGGCTGGGGCAAAGTGGGATGCAAAGGCATACGGTAATCCCATGTGTGCCGCCAATTGCGCCCCATACAACGATGATCCCAATATCCACAACGGGACATGGGTCCCTTCGCCGGGCAAAGCACGCACAGCGACCCCTTCAACCGGATCGCCCAAATAGCGCAGTAACTCGGTCACATCTGCTGGAAAATTGTCCCCTCCTGCCCGGCGCAGCGCCATGTAGACGGCTTGATCCCCACCCGGAGCGCGGCCCAAACCCAGATCAATTCGGTCACCATAAAGCGTCGCCAAAGTGCCAAACTGTTCCGCAATCGCCAATGGGGCATGGTTGGGCAGCATAATGCCACCTGCCCCAATGCGCATGGTTTTTGTGTGCGCGGCCACGTGCCCTATCAAAACAGACGTTGCCGCAGATGCGATGCCCGGCATGTTGTGGTGTTCGGCCATCCAATACCGGTGATACCCCAAGGCCTCGGCGCGTTGCGCAAGGTCCGTCGTATTGCGCATCGCTTGCACCGCATCGAAACCTTCGGGCACAGGGGCAAGATCAAGAACAGAATACTTCACAGACAAGGCTCCTTTAGGGCCAACCTAAGCATCAAACGGCAAAAGAAAAAGGGCGCAGCAAATGCCACGCCCTTTTCCAAAATATGTAGGTAAAACTTAACGCTTCGAGAACTGGAAGCTCTTACGCGCTTTGGCTTTACCGTATTTCTTACGCTCAACAACGCGGCTGTCGCGTGTCAGGAAGCCTGCCGCTTTCAATGCGCCGCGCAACGACGGATCATACAGCTGCAATGCTTTGGAAATGCCGTGCTTTACCGCACCGGCTTGACCGGACAAGCCGCCGCCTTTGACCGTTGCAACAACGTCAAATTCGCCAACGACACCTGCGATGGAAAATGGCTGCGCCAGGATCATCTGCAAAACAGGACGGGCAAAATAAGCGTTTTGCTCTTTGCCGTTCACGGTCACTTTGCCGGACCCTGGTTTGATCCAGACACGGGCAACAGCATCTTTACGCTTGCCTGTGGCATAGGAACGGCCCAGTTCGTCACGCACGGGTTCACGCGGTGTCAGCTCAACTGCAGGCATTGCGGCTTCGCCAGCAACAGCTTGCAAGTCTTCGAGTGTGTTGATTTCGTCAGACATGCTCATGCGCTCCGTGTGTTTTTCTTGTTCATGGATGCAACATCCAGAACTTCAGGGTTTTGAGCTTCATGCGGGTGATCGCCACCAGCATAAACGCGCAGGTTTGTCATTTGTACGCGGGCCAGACGGTTGCCAGGCAACATGCGTTTGACCGCTTGGGTGACGACGCGCTCTGGGTGTGCACCTTCAAGGATTTGCGCCTTCGTGCGGGACTTGATGCCGCCCGGGTGGCCAGTGTGCCAGTAAAAGTGCTCTTCGCGCTTTTTGCCGGTCATCTGGATTTTTTCAGCGTTGATGATGATCACATTGTCGCCCATATCCATGTGCGGTGTGAAAGATGGCTTGTGCTTGCCGCGCAGGCGCATCGCAACGATCGACGCCAAACGGCCCAGCACGATGCCTTCAGCATCAATGATGATCCACTTTTTGTCGATGTCTGCTGGTGTTGCAGAAAAAGTTTTCATGTGAGTTAGCCCTATGGGTTGGGTTTTGAATTCGATTGGTGGGTTATAGAAGGGGCAAACAATCGTTTCAAGCGCAATGTTCTGGCTTTTTTACTGCAAAAACAGTTACTTAAAATTAAGGTATTATTATACCCCATTCAATCACGCCCATTTCAGGTCGTTTTTTCATTCCCCTTCGTGACGCAATTTCCGCTTGCAATCAATCCGGTGCCTCGCATCATAGCCCAAGTTTGCTGTCGGTCTTTCTTAGCGGTGCCCCCTTTCCTATGACATCCTTTTTCGCTCCAGTCTTGTCCGGCCTTGTCTTGCTGGCAGTGTCCACTTTTGTCGGGATGTGGCCTGTCGTCAAACTGATCAAAGTGCGCGAAGCAAAACACGAGCTGAAACAAGGATCTGCCGGGTTTCTGCGCACCCTCAGCGGCTGGTCAGTCATTGCCTTTTGGCTCATGACCACGTGGTTCTTTGCAACAATCATCGGCGATTGGGGGGCCACGGGCGATCTGGACGGCGCGATTGAACGGTCCTGGCTTAGGTTGCGAATTTTGTTGGAAATCGCTGCAGCTTTGGCGGACGACTGATGGAGACCCTGCAAGCCGACCAAACATCCCTGCAATGTCCCAACTGTGCCGGGCAGTGCCTGTTTTCACCGACCGAGCAGGCGTTGACCTGTCTGAGCTGTGGCACGCCTCATCCCGTTCTGGACCCTGAAAATGACACAGACGCATCCGGAGAGTTCCCCTTCGACCCCAACGCACCCGAAAGCGACAAGCCGCAAGTCACCAAGGAACGCGCCCATCAATGTCAAACCTGTGGTGGCACTGTCATTTTCACGGCTGAGAACCTGTCGGAACGCTGCCCCTATTGTGACGGGGCCGTGGTTTTGGGTCGACAGGACATTGGATATCGCACCAAGGCGCTGATCCCGTTTCAGGCGGACGCAGATTTTGCACAACGTCAGGCTTTGGCCTGGGTGGCAGGTCGCAAAGCCGCTCCGAGTGATCTGTCAGGCACCGTCAGCAAAGGCCGCGTTGCGGGCCTTTACGTGCCATTCTGGACCTTCGACAGCGAAGAGGCCGTGAACTATTGGGCCAAGCAAACCACAGGCAGCGGCGACAACCGGCGCACACGCAAAATCAAAGGGGCAATGCATATCCGTTTCAACGATTTGCTCATGCCTGCGTCACCACATGTGACCCCGTTGATCCGCGACGGAATTTTGCACGACTTTACACCATCGGATTTGCGCCCCTACGACGCCGGTTTTCTGGCGGGGTTTGCCGCCGAACGGCATCACCAGTCGGTGCAAGAAGGGTTGGACAGCAACGCAGATGACAAACGCTGGCTGATCCGCAATCGCATTCGCGGCCATATCAACAAGTCGGGCGTGCACAACATCATCTATCAAACAGACTCGTCGGGCATCCATTACCGGCGTATTTTGCTGCCGGTCTGGATCTTGCACTATAACTACAGGTCTAAACCGTACAAAGTTGTGGTGTCCGGCATTGACGGGCGCACTTTTGGGGAACGCCCTTTTTCCAAGTTAAAAGTCGCCGCCTACTCTGCCGCCATTTCGGCGGGCACAATTGCGTTCGGTTTGGCATGGGGTGTCGCAGGCATCCTTTAGTGTCAGTCCGGTGCCGCAGGCATCCTTTAGTGCTAGTCGGGTGCCGCAGGCATCCTTTAGAGCGTTTCAGACCCCGATTTGATCTTGGGGATTGTCCAGAAGATCACGCAAACGGCCAATTGCGGCCTCGAAGCTTTCCAGCGTCACACCGGCATTGATCGCAAACCGAATGGCATGCGGCGCTCGCGCGTCGCGGCACGCATATTCTTCGGCAATGCGAATACGCACACCCTGTGCCTCGGCCGCTTGGGCAAAGGCCCCGGCCCGCCACCCTTCAGGCAGATACAGCCATAAAAACGGCACATCCTGTTGCCATTTCAAGTCAAATCCGCCCAGAATATTCACAGCCGCTTGCACGTAACTGTTGTTGGTTTTGCGCACCTGAGTGACCAAAGCATCCAGCGATTTGTGGGTCAGCAATTTGGCACATAAATCCATCATCGGGGTGGCAAGCCCAAAGAACGAATGTTCAGAGGCACGGCGCAGTCTGGCAGATTGTCCTTCGGGGGCCACAGCCAAGCCGATGCGCAAGGCAGGCGTCAGGGTTTTAGAGATAGAGGTGACATACCAACTGCGCTCGGGCGCCAGAACGCGGTAAGAGGGTGCGCGCGCAGTGCCCATGCGGTAACAATCGTCTTCCATAATCTGCAGATCGTGTTTGCGTGCCACATCCACAAGCGCACGGCGGCGGTCTTCGGGGCAAAACCCGCAAGTGGGATTGTGCACCTCGGGAGAGGTACACACAATTTGCGCCCCATGTGCTTTTGCCGCCGCGTCCAAAGCGTCAGGGATCAACCCGTATTCGTCCATCGCAACGGGCACCACATGGGCCCGCAGCAATTCAGCAGCGCGGCGAAAGCCCGGATAGGACAGTTCTTCTACCAAAATGACCGGCTTGCGCCCTGATAAAAGAGTTTGAAACACCAGTAAAATCGCATTCTGGCCGCCATGTGCCAGAACCACATCCTCTGCAGTTACAGCCCCCAAGGGAGGGGATGCAATCCATTGCGCCGCAGCTTTGCGGGCCGGTAAACTGCTGTGCCGTGTGGGATAATGCATGACACCGGATGGTGGATCATAGGCGATGTCGGCCAGAAGATTGCGGATCAGGGGCGCTTGTCCGACACTTGGAAGATGCGGCGAAATCAGATTGACCTGCCATGTCTGCGCTTCGGAATTATGAAGGGCGCTGTCAACTTCGAGGGGCATGTCCAGTCCCCCATCTTGTCCGCACGGGTGCATCGGGTCGCGGCGGGCTTTGGCCACAAATGTACCACGGCCCACTTCGGCCGTTAGCATCCCTTCGTCGGTCAAAATGGTATAGGCACGCGCAACAGTGCCCGGAGTGATGCCCAACTTCCATGCAAGGTCCCGTACCGGAGGCAGTTTGGTCCCTTCGTTCAGATCACCTGTGGCAACACCATCACGGATGGCCTTGGCCACAGCTTTGTACTTGGGACCTGCCCCGATTTCGAGCTCTGGCTGCCAAATTGTATCCATTACAATGTTTCCATAGATTCTTTGTATCACCTTGCGTATCAATAATCATGACAGAGATGTCAAATTGTGTCAATACAATTAGGAGATTCCCATGACACTGACGATCAAAACCGACCTCGACGCACTGAATTACCTGCGCGAAAGCAAAGCCTTGCCGATTGTATCGGTTTGGGCGGTCGAGTTTGCGGTCATTGTGTCAAAGTGGACAACACGTCGTCGCACACGATTGGCTTTGTGCCAACTGACCCGCCATCAATTGCGCGACGTGGGACTGACACCGGATCAGGCCTTGGATGAGTCTGCAAAGGTGTTCTGGCAAGCTTGACATCCCCGTGGCAATTGCCAGACCTCTTCCCTTGCCGCCGAACATGTTTCGGCGGCCTTTTTGGTTCAGATCGTTGGCACCTTGGGGACCCTCCGGGGGAAGTTTATCTGGCGAGATGAAGCCGGACCTTATGTGCTGGGTGGAATGGCGTATGTGAGGCTGGCGCGGGCCACCGGTTTGTCCGACCCTTCCGAATAAAGCATCACATCACTGACGGACAGTTGTTTGCCAAGTTTTAACAATCGCGCCTTGGCAATCAAATCGACATTTGCCGCGGGTTTACGCATAAAATCGATAGAACAGCTTGTGGTAACGGCCAAAGCTTTGGGTCCGATCATGGCAAGCGTGACCAGATAGGCCGCCACATCGGCCAGTGCGAACATGGAAGGCCCCGATACCGTACCACCGGGACGCAAATGTTTGTCATCATTGAACAACCGCATCGTAATCTCGTTCTCGGCCACATGGTCGACGTCAAAGTCCTCTGCACGCTGGTGAAACACCTCGCGCATGAAGATCATCAAAGCGTCTTCATTCATTTTTACAGACATTTGCTTTCCCTTCCAAAATTCTTGCCCTAACGTTTCAACCAAATTGCGGGGAGGGCAAGATGGGAATTTTGGAACGTAAGGACACAAACGGTGTCGCAGCATTGGTCATGAACGCACCAGATCGGCTGAACGCGTTGTCTGACGAGATGCTGGACGCTTTGCACACAAGTCTGGACGATATTGCCGATGACGCGTCAGTGCGGGCTGTTGTTTTGTCCGGTACCGGCAAGGCATTCTGCGCAGGCCATGACCTGAAGCAAATGACACAAGGGCGCCAGAATGCAGATGGTGGCAAAGCCTATTTCAAAGACCTGTTTGACCGGTGCGCCGCAATGATGGCGCGTGTGCAATCCCTGCCCCAACCGGTTATTGCGCAGGTGCATGGCATCGCAACCGCTGCGGGATGCCAGTTGGTTGCAACGTGCGACATGGCAGTTGCGGCACAAGGCACGCGCTTTGGCGTTAATGGTGTGAACATCGGTCTGTTTTGCTCGACCCCCATGGTTGCCTTGTCACGTAACATTCCGCGCAAACAAGCGTTCGAGATGCTTACCACAGGGACATTTATCGAAGCAGAGCGCGCGGAAACCTTGGGTTTGATCAATCGGGTCGTTCCAGCCGACAGGCTAGAGGCCGAAACAACCGCATTGGCAGAACTTGTCGCGTCGAAACTGGGCGTGGCTGTCAAAATCGGAAAGCAGGCCTTTTACGAACAATTGCAATTGCCCGTTGCCGAGGCTTACGCCCACACAGGCAATGTCATGGTCGAAAATATGCTGCACCGGGACACCGAAGAAGGAATTGCGGCATTTTTGGACAAGCGTGATCCAACCTGGACGCAATAAACGCATTCTGTAAGTTGCTGATTTTTAGTGGAAAAATGTGAAGTTAATCATTGTTTCCGAAATTGGCACCGATTGTTTGCAAAAATATGGTAGCAAATCGGGCGCGAATAAGGCACAAATAAGACAGCAGCAGACATGCTGCGCCTGAAAGGCACATCTTTTTGGGTCGCCGTGGGCGGAAGGTCCCTCCAAGTTCGCTCTCACGAACTGACCAATCCCCGCAGCGGCGACCCCAAAAATACCCCCAGCAGACAATCCGCCGCAACTGAATTGTAAGCACTCTGCGCGTGTTTCAGTTGCGCTATCCCCACCCCTGCCCTACATCACCGCCATGACACAGGTTCTTCATATTATCGGCGGCGGAATGGCCGGATCAGAAGCAGCATGGCAAGCCGCCAATATGGGCGTGCAAGTTGTGATTCACGAAATGCGGCCAAAGGTTGAAACCTTTGCGCACCAAACCGGTTTGCTTGGGGAAATGGTTTGTTCGAACTCTTTCCGGTCTGACGACGATGAACAAAACGCTGTTGGCTTGCTGCATTGGGAAATGCGCCAGGCTGGCGGGTTGATTATGCAAACAGCCGATGCGCACAAACTGCCTGCAGGTGGTGCTTTGGCCGTCGATCGCGACAACTTTGCCCAATCGGTTACCGATGCCTTAACGGCACACCCCAACATTTCGGTGGACTACGACGAAATCAAAGACTTGCCGTCCGAGGGACATTGGATCGTGGCCACTGGCCCGCTGACGTCTTCTGATTTGGCAAAATCCATTGCAAAAGCCACTGACGTCGATGCGTTGGCCTTTTTCGACGCCATCGCCCCCATCGTGTACTTCGACAGCATCGACATGTCCAAAGCGTGGATGCAATCGCGCTATGATAAAGGTGAAACCGAAGAAGAACGCACGGCCTACCTGAATTGTCCGATGACCAAAGACCAATACGAAGGGTTCATCGATGCCTTGATGGAGGCCGACAAGACCGAATTCAAAGAAGGTGAAACTGCTGGATACTTTGACGGCTGCTTGCCGATTGAAGTCATGGCAGAACGTGGCCGTGAAACCCTGCGGTTCGGGCCGATGAAGCCAGTTGGCCTGACCAATATCCATGATCCCGAAAACAAACCTTATGCCGTGGTTCAACTGCGTCGCGACAACAAGCTTGGCACATTGTACAACATCGTAGGCTTCCAAACCAAGATGAAGTACGGCGCCCAAACCGATGTTTTTAAACGTATTCCCGGACTTGAAAATGCAAGCTTTGCCCGATTGGGTGGCATTCACCGAAACACCTTTATGAATTCGCCAACACTGCTCGATGACCAAATGCGACTGCGGTCTACCCCGCATTTGCGGTTTGCGGGGCAAATCACCGGTGTGGAAGGTTATGTCGAAAGCGCCGCTATGGGTTTGCTCGCCGGTCGCATGGCTGCCACTGAAATCCTTGGGGGATCAATTTCGGCCCCACCGAACACCACGGCCATGGGGGCCTTGATCACACATATCACTGGCGGAGCAGAAGCGAAGACCTTTCAGCCTATGAACGTCAATTTCGGACTGTTCCCTTTGGTAGAGGGTCTGAAAAGCGGGCGACGGGGCCGGAAAGACCGGTACAAAGCCTACACCGACCGTGCAAAAGCAGATTGGACCACATGGTTGGGCACATCCACACTGGACGCTGCGTAATCTGATCCGCTAGTCTGTGCCACATGGGACAGGGATTTCTGGACAAGGTGTATACAGCCGCCGAAACGCGGACTGGTGCAGAACTATATGACGCGTGGGCGTCCACCTATAACGCTGAAATAACGCAAAATGGGTATGTGACCCCAACACGCTGTGCGCAGGCGCTGGCGCAGTGCAACGCAGCTTTGGACAGCCCGGTGCTTGACTTCGGATGTGGGACCGGATTGTCCGGTTTGGCTATGTCAGCGGCGGGATTTTCATACATTGATGGCATGGATGTCTCTACCGACATGTTAAAGCAGGCCGCACAGACGGGCGTTTACAGAAACTTGCACCAAACGGATCCAAACACAGAAGCGCAGATCACGAACGGGGCGTATTCTGCTGTTGCAGCGGTCGGGGTGATTGGGGCCGGTGCTGCACCCGTTTCTGTTTTCCACGCGATCATGAAGGCATTGCCGAAAAGTGGTAAACTTGTGTTTTCATTTAATGATCACGCTCTTTCGGACCCCGTTCACGAAGCTGCGTTATCTGAATGGGTCGACGTCGGTGCCGCGCATCTTCTGTTTAAAGAATATGGCCCTCATCTGCCTGGCATTAACTTGAAATCTAACGTGTATGTTGTTGAAAAAGCGTGACCTTTAGAACACGATTTGCACCATCCCCAACCGGCCCTTTACATTTGGGCCATGCCTATTCCGCCCTTTTGGCACATGATATGGCCGTTGCACAAAACGGTGAGTTCCTGCTGCGCATCGAGGACATTGATCAAAGCCGCGCCCGTCCCGAATGGGAAACCCAGATTTATGAGGATCTTGAGTGGCTTGGCTTAAGTTGGTCACCAAACGTAATGCGCCAATCGGATCGTTTTGCTGCATATGACGAAGCCTTGGATGCGCTTTGGGCGCAAGGTTTGCTGTATCCCTGTACCTGTTCGCGCCGCGACATTGCAAACGCCTTGTCGGCACCGCAAGAAGGCTATCCAACTCATGGGCCTGATGGCGTTATTTACCCGGGAACATGCCGCTTGGATGATCATCAGATCAGCGGACCCAGACCTAAAGGGGCTGTCATGCGGTTGAATATGACTTTAGCCACATCTCGCACACAACAGGACAACGCATTGTCCTCCTATAGGTTCAAAGACATGAATAAAGACCCACAAGACGTTGTATTCACATCACAAGATGTAACAACTAACGTTGGAGATATAGTGCTTTCGCGCAAAGACATGGGGACGTCTTATCACTTGTCTGTGGTGTTGGATGACGTATCCCAAGGTATTACGGATGTCATACGTGGTGCCGACTTGTTTGAAGCGACACAAATTCATGTGGTTCTTCAACGGCTCCTCAGTAGTCCCACACCTACATATCACCATCACAAACTGATCCGCGACAACACCGGAAAACGGTTGGCCAAACGCGATGATGCGCGTGCAATCTCAAAATTCAGGCGTGAAGGCTACACGCCTGAAGATATTCGTAAAATGGTGGGATTGTCGGGTCAGGCTTCCGGGGCCATCAGCTCTGTTTCTGTACCATCAACCACGGATGTATAAAAACACGTGCGGCGCCCTGTATGGCACGCAGGCCCTGTTTGGTTGACCAAAGCCACCACGCAGTCACGGTCACAATCGACGCGAAAATCCACCAATTCCTGCACGTTGCCAGAGGTTTCGCCTTTCACCCAAAACGCTTGGCGCGAACGGCTCCAATAGGTCACGCGCTTGGACGACAATGTGCGCGCCACCGCCTCTTGGTTCATCCACGCCATCATCAAAACTTCGTGGCTTCGGGCATCCTGTGCGATCACCGGAACAAGGCCCGCTTCATTGTATGTTAATGTGGCAGGATCGAAAGACATAGTCAGAAACCTTTTTGCATCTTCAGCTGACACGCTTATGTATGAGGGTAAGCAGGATGGGAAGTCGTGATGACCGCTGATACAGATCTAATCAAACTCTATTCGGGGCGCATCCTTGCCCTGGCAACAGACATTCCGCACCACACCCGTCTCGAAGGCCCGCAGGCAACTGTGAAAAAGCGTGCACCGTTATGTGGGTCAACCGTCACCGTTGATCTCGACATCCAAGACGGGCGCATCGTGGCTTTTGGTCAGGACGTAAAAGCATGTGCCCTTGGACAGGCAGCGGCAGCTGTGACAGGGGCCGCTGTGATTGGCCGGACTTTGCCCGAAATGCAAACCGCACGCGACCAAATGCGCACAATGCTAAAAAGCAACGGCCCTGTGCCCGCGGCACCCTTTGAGGGCTTCGAGGTCTTGGAGCCGGCACGCGATTACAAAAACCGGCATGCGTCCATCTTGCTAAGCTTGGATGCAACGGTCGAAGCGTTTGAACAGGTTATGCAATCCGATTGCGCCTGACGCGGTTTAACAGGGCGCCGTTAACCGTAATTGAGTAAATGCAGACTATGGCTGAGTGGAACCATCCCTTTGCCGAGGTCGCATGTCACATCAAAATCATTTCCCGAACCCGGAACACATGACCCGGCTTGGGCGCGCTGCATCCACACTGGGGTTCGAGATTGTCGATATCGCGGGGTTTCTTGATCTGGTCGAAACCAAGGCCCAGCAACAACGCGCCGACCTTGGTGCGCTCAGTTCCAGTGCGCAATCCGTTGTGTCTGCGAATTCCGAAGCAAAAACCGCAATTGCAGCATTGGCTGACAACAGCGGCAAAACCTACAAAGACGTCCAGGATTCTGCAGAAACCATGCGCGAAGCCGGCGAAAAAACCCGTGATGTCGCGCAGTGGGTCCAAAAGTTGGAACAGCGCACAGGCGCCGTCAGCGACACTTTGCAGGCCGTCAAAAAGAATAATGCGCAAATCGCATCCATTTCCACCCAAGTGAACACATTGGCCATCAATGCCAAAATTGAAGCTGCCCGTGCAGGCGACAGCGGCCGTGGGTTTGCAGTGGTTGCCAATGCCATCAATGAACTAAGCCGCGACACCAAGCACGCAGCGGCACAGATTTCCACGAACATCGAAGAGCTAACCAAATGGATCGCGTCCCTGGGCCTCGAAGCCAAAGACATATCCACCAAGGCGAGTGACGTTTTGGAACAATCAACAAAAACCGACAGCGCATTGGGCCGCATGGAATTATCCGTAAGAGACGCCAATATGCAGGCGTCGCAAATTGCCTCTCATGCTTCAGCTGTGGAAAGCTCTTTGACGGACTTTGGGCCGCGTCTTGATCGCATTCAAAGCACTGTGGATTTCACGGTCAGCGGGATCGAAGAAACACACACACGAATCCAGAATTTAATCGACACATCAGAATCAATGGTGCAATCAAGTGCCGCTTTGGGTGGTGTGACCGAAGACCAGCAATTCATCGACTACGTGCAATCATTGGCCGCAGATATTTCGCAAGCTCTGGTACGCAGCATAGATGAGGGCGCGATTACATCTGCAGAGTTGTTTGATCGCAGCTATATCCCGATCGTCAACAGCGATCCCGTTCAGGTGATGACAAAATCCACGCATGTTATGGATAAGGTTCTTCCCCGTTTCCAAGAAGCTGCACTGGACTTTGACCAAAAAGTCGTCTTTTGCGCAGCAATTGATGTGAACGGTTATCTGCCGACCCACAATCGAAAGTTTTCGCATCCCCAAGGCGATGATCCGGTTTGGAACATGGCCCATTGTCGAAATCGGCGCATTTTTGACGATCGCGTGGGACTGAAGGCTGGACGCAACACTGCACCGTTTTTGCTGCAAGTGTACCGGCGCGACATGGGCGGCGGAAACTTCATGATGATGAAAGACCTGTCCGCGCCAATCAGCATTCTGGGCAAACATTGGGGCGGTCTACGCCTTGCGTACACGTTTTAAAAAAAAGCGCCGCACATCCGGGACGGGATGGCGGCGCAAAGTAAAGCGGGTCTTACGGGGACCTGAACGTTCCAAACCACGAAGGGCTTAACTTGGGACAGGCAGTGTCAGTTAACGCATCAATTTGGGACGGATGCGAAGAACGGTCAGCATAAGATCGCAGGCAGAAAATCAGACAAAGGATGGAAGGTGCAGACCGACAACAAGCATCACCATTAAAGCAGCAGCCCCAATTGCGTCTGTCAGAAGCGTGTCCTGAGCGCGGGTTGCGATACTTTTGATCTGGCGAAGAGTGGTCATGTCGTGGCCTCCTGTGCTTTGTTGCACCTTTGTTCTCATATTACTAACTCTTCGTAAAGAACTTTTTACGAACTTTTTAAGAACATTTGTAAACTTATTTGAACAAAAGTGATTAACCCACTGAAATCAAACGAATAGCTTCATCCTGACGCATCAACCAAAGTAGAACACGGGCCGCCTGCCCCCTTGGGCTTTCCAAATCAGGATCTTCCGCCAGCAAACGTCGCGCATCACTTTGGGCCACGGCCATCAGATCGGACTGCCGTTCCAGATCAGCGACTTTAAAGCGCGGAACACCCGATTGTGCGACCCCGATCAAATCCCCCGATCCACGCATTTGCAAATCTGTCTCGGCAATAACAAAACCGTCTTCCGTTTCACGCAGAACTTCCAGCCGCTTTTGTCCGGTTTCAGACAAAGGCGCTTGATACATCAACAAACACGTTGATGCGGCATCCCCCCGTCCCACACGCCCACGCAGTTGGTGCAATTGGGCCAAACCAAAGGTTTCGGCACGCTCGATCACCATGATCGTAGCATTTGGCACGTTTACACCGACTTCGATAACGGTCGTTGCAACCAGAACCTTGGTTTCTCCGGCTTGAAAGCGGGCCATGGCGGCATCTTTATCCGCAGGTGGCATTTGTCCATGCACCAGCCCAACAACCCCTTCGCCAAGCGCAGCACGCAAGCGTTTGAAACGCTCTTCTGCCGCGGTTAGATCAACAACTTCGCTTTCTTCCACCAACGGGCAGACCCAATAACACTGGCGCCCTTCTTTCATAACAGCGCGAAGACGATCCACAACCTCGTCGATGCGGCCCGTGCTGACCAAGGCTGTGCGGATCGGTTTGCGGCCCGGGGGTTTTTCATCCAGAACCGACACATCCATGTCGCCATATTGGGCCAAGGCCAGCGACCTCGGAATAGGCGTCGCTGTCATAACCAACACATCCGCGTGGCGTCCCTTTTTGCCCAACTCGAGGCGCTGCCGAACCCCGAACCTGTGTTGTTCATCGACGATCGCCAAACGCAAATCACGAAACACAACATCGTTTTGGAACACGGCATGTGTACCGACAAGAATTTGAATATCGCCCCGTGCCAGTGCCGCCAGCTTTGCGGCGCGTTCACGGCCTTTGTCGCGTCCTGTTAGGATGTCCAGAACGACGCCGGCGTCTTCAGCCATCGGCTGCAGCCCCTCCAGATGCTGACGGGCTAAAATTTCTGTCGGGGCCATCATCACACCCTGCCCTTGGGCTTCAACAGCCACCAAAAGGGCCATAAAC
Organism: Ascidiaceihabitans sp.; assembly: GCF_039986515.1. Classification (NCBI taxonomy): domain Bacteria; kingdom Pseudomonadati; phylum Pseudomonadota; class Alphaproteobacteria; order Rhodobacterales; family Paracoccaceae; genus Ascidiaceihabitans; species Ascidiaceihabitans sp. The sequence continues at coordinate 656,431 of NZ_JBDWQO010000007.1, forward strand.
GCGACCAGTGTTTTGCCAGCGCCAACATCGCCCTGCAGCAATCGGTTCATACGGTCAGGGGATGCCATATCGTCGGAAATCTCGGAAATGGCACGGGATTGCGCCCCTGTCGGACGATAGGGCAACGCGGACAATACTTTCGATTGTAAAGTCCCTGTGGCGCGACTGATTTGGCCAGTCACTTTGCGTTCGTGTTGCCGCGCCAATGCCAACGTCAGCTGATGCGCCATCAATTCATCGTAAGCCAAGCGTTCCTTGGCCGGTGCAGTTGCTGCCATGTCCTTTAGGCTTTGGGGTTGATGTGCGGCCTCAATAGCGTCTCGAAATTCTGGCCACTTGGCCTGCATCTTTTGCGGGCCGTCAATCCATTCAGCCAAATCCGGCATCCTGCTTAACGCGCCTCTGGTTGCCTTGAACATTAGCTTTTGCGTGATGCCAGCGGTTAATGGATAGACCGGTTCAAAATCAGGAATATCACCTGCATCGTTTTCAGCCACCGCATGGTCGGGATGCACCATCTGGGCCATACTGTCGAACAATTCGACCCGCCCCGATACAACACGCCGCGACCCAGTCGGAAGGCTGCGCTCCAGATAATCGCCACGCGCGTGAAAATACACCAACTGAAACGTCGTTTCCGCATCTTCCACCGTGATCCGATATGCCCCCCCTTTGTTTCGGGCGGGGCGATGTTGGCCGATTGTCACTGCAACAGTCACAACACCCGGCAGATCAGCGCCCTGAATCGTGTCGCGCAACCTTCGGTCGATGCCGGTATGTGGCAGCGTGAACAACAAATCGCGCGGCGCCTCGACACCCAGTTGGGTAAAATGCTTCGCCGTTTTGGGGCCGACCCCCTCCAGCGTTTCAAGCCCGGCGAAAAGCGGGAACAAAGACGCTGGCCGACCCGTCATGCCGGTGCAATCAGGGCGATCCATTCCGCCTCAGTCAGGGTTTCAATGCCAAGGTCCGCGGCTTTTTTGGCCTTGGACCCTGCGCCTGGGCCCGCCACAAGAATATCCGTTTTTGCACTAACCGAACCGGACACCTTCGCGCCCAGTCGTTCCGCTTGTGCCTTTGCTTCAGCACGGGTCAATTGTTCAAGTGTTCCAGTAAAAACCACAGTTTTTCCGGAAACAGGGCTGGCGGATGTATCGGGGCGCTTCGCGTCTTGCACCGATAACTGCGCAATCAATCGGTCAATAGCTGCGCGTTCATGGTCGTTTGCAAAGGCCGCAACCAACGATCCCGCCATCACAGCCCCCACCCCATCGACATCGATCAAATCGTCCCATGCAGGCCCGGCTTTATCCACAGCGTCATCTACAGCTGTCATCAACGCCTTCAAGGTCCCGTAATGCAGCGCCAACAAATTGGACGCGGCATCACCAACATGCCTTATGCCCAATGCAAAAAGGAATTTGGGCAATGGAATGGTGAGTTTTTCGTCGATGGCATCAAAAAGATTCGACGCAGATTTGTCGCCCCAGCCCTCGCGGTTTTTCAACTGTTGCAACCCTGTCTCGAACCGGGCCCGCAAGGTAAAGATATCCGAAGGTTCATTGATCCAACCATCAGTATGAAACTGTTCCACCTGTTTTGCACCCAAACCGTCAATATCAAAAGCCCCCCGACTGACGAAGTGTTTAAGTTTTTCAACGCGTTGCGCTGGACAAATCAAGCCGCCGGTGCACCGTCGCACGGCATCACCTGGTTCGCGCGGGGCGGCACTGTCGCACTCGGGACATGTCATTGGAAAGACAAAAGGAACTGAAAAGTCTGGCCGTTTTTTGATATCAACATCCGCAATTTTGGGGATCACATCGCCAGCGCGGTATACTTGAACCCAATCGCCTGCGCGGATGTCTTTACCGCCCCGGATGTCGCCGCCTTTGGCATCTTTGCCCGCAATGTAATCTTCATTGTGCAACGTGGCATTGGACACAACAACACCCCCAACCGTCACAGGCGCCAAACGGGCCACGGGGCTTAGGGCGCCGGTCCGTCCGACTTGAATGTCGATGCCTTCCAATCGGGTCCATGCCAATTCAGCCGGAAATTTATGCGCGATCGCCCACCTTGGTGTGGTAGACCGGAACCCCAAACGGTCCTGCAACGCCAGATCATCCACCTTGTAGACCACGCCATCAATATCGTAGCCCAGCGACGCGCGCTGCTGTTCTATCAATGAATAATGCGCAATCAATTCGGACGGACCCGCACATAGTTTCGTCAGCGGATTGGTCGAAAATCCGAAAGCTTCAAGACGCGCCACGGCCTGCCGTTGTGTCGTGGCCAATGGCGCAGAAAGGGCCCCCCAGGCATAGGCAAAAAACTTCAAAGGACGATCGCGGGTGATTTCTGCATTCAATTGACGCAACGATCCCGCTGCTGCATTGCGTGGATTTGCAAACATCTTGTCGCCGTTTGCTGCTTGGCGTGTATTCAAAGTCTCAAAATCGGAATGCGCCATATAGACTTCGCCGCGCACTTCCAAAATATCTGGCGCGTCCTTAATCCGTTCCGGCACATCAGATATCGTACGGGCGTTGGCCGTGACATTTTCCCCTACGGATCCATCACCCCGTGTCACCGCATGGATAAGTTCGCCCTTCTCATACCGCAAAGACAAAGACAGCCCATCAATTTTGGGCTCCGCCGTATACCCGCCTAAAGCGGAATTTTGAATCCCCAAGTATTTGCATATCCGGGCATCGAAATCAGCAACGTCTTCGTCTGAAAACGCATTGCCCAGCGACAGCATTGCAACTTCATGGGTGATCTTGGAAAACCCGTCAGCGGGCGCAGCCCCCACCTGATCTGTTGCGCTGTCGATGCGTTTTAGGTCAGGAAACCTTGCCTCTATCGCAAGGTTGCGACTTTTCAAATTATCGTATTCAGCGTCCGAGATCACCGGAGCATCGTCCGTGTGGTAGGCCGAATTCGCGTCGGACAAAACCTGAGCAAGACGCCGAAGTTCCGTTTCGGCGTCCAAGGCAGTTAAGAATTCAATATCTATTTCGGCAGTCACTGATGCTTTCCCGGTCTTTTTAATACCAATATGCGGCAGGCGGGATGGCGTCCAGCGGGTTTCATAGACGATCTATGCCAGGTATTCCAAATTGGTCAAACGTCAGACGTAGAACGCAAAACGCAGCCCATCAGGCTGCGTTTTTACTTGATAGAGGGGTGCGAAGTTAGGCGCCGACCGCAATACGGTGGTCATCCGTAGCGCTTGCAGGTTCCGGATCACGCAAAACATACCCACGCCCCCAAACCGTTTCGATGTAATTGTCACCGTCGGTGGCCGTGCTTAGTTTTTTGCGTAATTTACAGATGAAAACGTCAATAATTTTCAATTCCGGTTCGTCCATGCCGCCATACAGATGGTTTAGGAACATTTCCTTGGTCAAAGTTGTGCCTTTGCGTAGGCTCAAGAGTTCGAGCATCTGGTATTCTTTGCCCGTCAGATGCACTGTCTTGTTGTCGACGCTGACCGTTTTGGCATCCAGATTGACCGAAATTTGACCGGTGTTGATCACAGATTGGGAATGCCCCTTTGACCGGCGGATAATGGCGTGAATACGCGCCACCAATTCTTCACGGTGGAACGGCTTTGTCAGATAATCATCTGCACCAAAACCGAAACCTTTTATTTTGTTTTCCGTGTCATCAGCGCCGGACAAAATCAGGATAGGCGTTTCAATGCGGGCCAATCGCAACTGGCGTAGAACATCGTGACCATTCATATCAGGCAAATCAAGATCAAGCAGGATCAAATCATAATCATATAATTTGGCCAGATCGATCCCCTCCTCGCCAAGATCCGTTGCATAGACGTTTAGATTGGCATGAGTAAGCATCAGTTCGATGCTTTTTGATGTTGTGGGGTCGTCTTCAACCAGCAGTACACGCATGTATTTGTCTCCGCTTCACATGGGGTTCGCGTTGATCTCAATCGTGACTAATAAAGGTTAATCACACGTTACCGTGATTAGATTAATAGCATAACAACTTAAAGTTGTCTATACTTCTGTAACGCAGTCGCCTTCAACGCCGCCTCGCCGTGCACACTGACCGCACGCACCCATTCTTTGAATTCATCTTCGCTAAGCTGGTATTTCTGCAAAGCAATTTCTTCAGAAATCAAACCATATAGAACGCCGCGCACAACAGCTGCTTTGCGCGAAGCCACCCAACGCCTTGTTTTCGCATCAGGCAAATCAGCCTGCGTCATCACTGATCCATCAGGCAAATTTATCGCCCGGGGCCCTTCTACCTTTTTCAGATACATTTTTTATCTCGATCCATTGCACTTAAGGCTACAATGGCCCAAATGCGCTTAATGACCTGTGAAGCTTGACGATGAGAGTAATTAGGATTTTCATCGATTGCGAACGACCTACCTGGAGACCACAATGCCCTTGGACCAAGATAAACCACTGAATTCTTTGGGTTTTGCGAAACACCCGTCCGAGACCCGCGTGGTTGTGGCAATGTCTGGCGGCGTCGACAGTTCGGTTGTTGCAGCAATGTTGGCCGAAGAAGGTTACGATGTGGTCGGTGTTACGTTGCAACTTTACGATCATGGCGCGGCTCTGGCCAAACAAGGTGCGTGCTGCGCAGGCCTTGATATACACGACGCGCGGCGCGTGGCGGAAACCATGGGGTTTCCGCACTACGTGTTAGATTATGAGAACGTCTTCAAAGACGCGGTCATCGACGAATTCGCCGACAGCTATCTTGGCGGTGCGACACCTGTCCCTTGCATTCGGTGTAATGAACGCGTGAAATTCAAAGACCTGCTTGAGACCGCAAAAGATCTGGAAGCTGACTGTATGGCGACCGGTCACTACATCCAAAGGTTGAGTGGATCTGAGGGGCCAGAACTACATTCAGCCGCAGATGCAGCCCGAGATCAAAGTTACTTTTTGTTTTCTACCACCCGCGAACAGCTGTCTTATCTACGATTCCCCTTGGGCCATTTACCAACAAAAGACGAAACACGGGCGCTGGCCGCGAAATATGGCCTCAGCGTTGCTGACAAACCGGATAGTCAGGATATCTGTTTTGTCCCTAACGGTGACTATGCGTCGGTCATTCGCAAACTGCGGCCCGAAGCGGCGGCCCCGGGCGATATCGTGGACACGGCGGGCACTGTTCTGGCGCAACACGACGGTGTCATCAACTACACCATTGGCCAGCGCCGTGGCTTGGGGATCGGTGGATTGTCCGATCCGCTGTATGTTGTGAAACTGGATGCAGACAGCCGTCAGGTTGTGGTTGGTCCTAAATCGATGCTGGCGACCCGCAGTGTGCCGGTGCGTGAAATCAATTGGCTGGGAGACACGTCATTTGACAGCCAACCCGAATGGCATCTGGCTGTTAAGGTCCGGTCAACCCGTCCGCCCACTGACGCAATCCTGCGACCATTGTCGGCAACGACTGCAACCGTTGAACTGGTCGCCGCAGAGGAAGGCGTGTCCCCCGGTCAGGCATGTGTGTTCTACGACCGCGACAGTTCTCGCATCTTTGGTGGCGGTTGGATTCACAAGGGATAGGTCGTTTGGGGGATAGGTCGTTTGGGGCGCTGCCCCCGGCCTGCGGCCTCCCCCGGGATATTTTTAGCGAAAAGAAACTTAAAGCCGTTTCAGAACTGCTTTTGCAGCACGCAGACCGGGGTCTTCACCACCTTCACCCAACTTTTGCATCGTATCAGCCATCGCTTTCAACTGAAGCGTGGGGTCTTGCATCAAGCCCCTTAACCCATCCGCGATGAGGTCTGCACGGCAGTTTTCAGCGACAAATTCCGGAACATGCCGCGTGTCGCTGACCAGATTGATAAGGTTGCCAGTATCCGTGATCACCATCCGTTTGATAATCTGGCGGCTGATCCACCCCATATCAAACACACTGACCATCGGGGTACGTGCTGCGGACAATTCCAAAGCGACCGTGCCGGACACGGCCAAAGCAAAGTCAGCGGCCGCAAAAGCGTCCCGCTTTTCGGCCTGGGCCTGTCCCAACGGTTTTTCCCGCGGGTCTAAAAGAACCGAAGGCACAGCCCAGGACCGCGCCATGTCTTCCACCAGTCCCGCCACGGGACCTGCCGCAGGCACAAGCACCTTCATGTTAGGATGTTGTGGCGCAAGGTGCGCCAAAGTTTCGCCCAAAACAGGCCCCAACCGTGTAACTTCGCTGCGCCGTGATCCGGGCAACAGCAACAAAAGCGGTGCGGCATCATCCAGATTGTGCCGTACTTTGAAAGATGCAGCGTCTTGCGCGGACACCTTGGGTTCGCTGACCACAGGATGGCCGACAAAATCGCATTCCATGCCTGCGGCTTCCATGTAGGGTGGCTCAAAGGGAAACAGCGCCAGAACGTGGTCGATCACTTTTGCCATTTTTGCAGCACGCCCCGGGCGCCACGCCCAAACCGTCGGGGCCACATAATGGACGCAGCGGATATCTGACGCGGCCTTGACCTGACTGGCGACCCGCAAACAAAAATCCGGACTGTCGATGGTGATCAGAACGTCAGGCGCCATGGCGACAACGGCTTGAGCTGTATCGCGGATGCGCCGTTTCAATTGGCGGTACTTAGGCAAAATTTCGGCGATGCCCATGAGACTGAGTTCGTTCATATCAAAACGACTGCTCAGCCCTTGGGCTTGCATGTGTTCGCCCCCAACACCGTCGAATGCCACATCGGGCCTGAGCTGCTTCAACCCAGTCATCAAAGCCCCGCCCAGCTTGTCGCCGGATGGTTCGCCTGCGATCACAAAGACACGCAACGGATCACTCACCGCTGCGCGCCCAAAGAACGATGTCCGCATTATTTGCGAGTTCCACACAGCGATCCTGTTCCAGAACAATCACGTCGCCTGCGTCAATAACAATGCCTGCAAGCTCTGCTTTTATGACTGCCAAAATAGTATCAGGGCCGATCGTCGGCATATCGGCGCGCGTGTCTTGTCCCAATTTTGGCCCCTTGATCAGGACGCCGTGTTTGCGCAGCGGGGTTTGCGGCAGATGTGCCAACAAGAAGTCTGTGCCGCCGATGGTTTCCATGCCCAAAAGCTGGCCTCCCCCTGTCACGCAAGCTTGCCCAACGTCCATAGGTGCCAATGCCGCCAAAACATCCGCGCCAAGCTTGGCATCTTTGCGCATTTGCGCATCGGGCCATTTTTCAGACAGGACACCGGGCTGTGCAACAAGATCAGGTGCCAATTCATGCGCGGCGCGGACCGTGAACCCGGTTTGCTCAAAAAGCCCCATGATCGCACGAAGCGCCCCATCATCCCCCGCACCTAGAGCACCCGCAATCAAAGGGACCAAGGGTTTAGTATGTTCGTCCAACGCGTTCGGGTCCAGCACGGGGCGATCAATTGCACCGCAAAGACACACGTCCGTGACACCGTGGTGGCCAAGTTCAATCAAAAGCGTTCCAAGTGTTTCAAGCCGAAACGTCAGATCAACATCCAAGCCGTCGGGAACCGATCCCGCCATAGCGCAGACAAGCGGGAATTCGGGCTGCGCCTGCGCAACCTTTGCAGGCAGTGCGCCAGAACCACAAATCAGCGCAAGCATCAGCGCGGCGTCAGGAACGACCGGTCACTGTCGCCCATCACAAAGTCTACGATTTCTTTTACAAAACTGCTGTCCGTCTCAGCCCCAAGACGTGCAGCACGGTCGTGAAACGTACCCTCGCCCTGCGCCAACATCTGGAAAGCCGCCCGCAATGCCGTGATGTCGGACCGTACAACCCCACGCCGTTTCAGCCCGACAAGGTTCAGACCGTCCAATTCGCCGCGTGGCGCCTGCACAAGGCCGTAAGGAATGACGTCGTTTGTCACCATGGTCACCGCGCCAATAATGGCACCCTTTCCGATGCGCACAAACTGATGAATGCCGGCAAGCCCGCCCACAATCACATCGTCTTCCAAGACACAGTGTCCCGCGATCGCGGCAGAATTCACAACAATGACACGGTTGCCTACAATCGCATCATGGGCGATGTGACACCCCGCCATAAACAGGCCGTCGTCGCCGATCTTGGTGACGCCGCCGCCCCCTTCGGTGCCCGCGTTCATGGTGACATGTTCCCGAATACGGTTCCGCGCACCGATCTGCAAAGCAGAGCTTTCGCCTTTGAACTTCAGATCCTGTGGAATTTCCCCGATGACCGCAAAAGAAAAAATCATCGTGCCTTCGCCGACCGTCGTTTTGCCAGTCACCACCACATGGCTTTTCAGTTCCACATCGGGGCCCAGAACAACGTCAGGACCAACCACGCAAAATGGGCCGACTTTGGCTGTGGGATCAATGACAGCGCCGATTTCTATTACAGCTGAAGGGTGAACATTGTGCATGGCACTCATTCCTTGGGCAAATCCATCATGGCGGTAAATTGCGCTTCGGCGGCCATTTCACCATCGACTTCAGCCACACCGGAGAATTTCCAAACTTTTCCACCCGGTTTGCCGCGCACTGTTGTCAGCTTCAATTCAAGGACGTCGCCGGGGATGACCTTGCGGCGGAACTTACAGGCGTCGATGGCCATAAAATAGACCAGCATTTCCTTGTCGGCCATTTCCAGCGCAGTGCCAACCATCACAGCGGCCGTTTGCGCCATGGCCTCGACGATGGTGACGCCGGGCATGATCGGGTTTCCCGGAAAGTGGCCTTGGAAGTGCGGTTCGTTCATTGTGACGTTTTTGATGCCACGTGCCGATTGGGTGCCATCGATATCGACAACCTTATCCACCAACAAAAACGGGTAGCGGTGAGGCAAAATGCGTTGGATCAGTTGGATGTCGGCGCTCAGTAGCTCGGTACTCATAGCTGCTCATTTCTTGGTGTTGAATAAAGTTACCCCCTGCCTAGCAAGCCACGCTTGGCGGAGCAAGAGAGAGGCTTAGTCGTCCGACGGTAGCGGTGCCTCACCTGCGCCCAGGGTTTGATTGATACGCGCAATGGCCGCAGCCGTAATATCGATGGCACCGGCACTTAAAAAGACGTCGCGGCGTTCGATGATAATGGCGGCCCCGGCTTCTCGCATCAGATCTTCAAGAATGGGGGCCGCGGCGAGAAGGAATGTGCGTTGCTGGTCGTCAAGACGCGCATTGAGTGACTGGGTCTTTTTCTGTTGTTGCTGGCGAATATCACGAACTTTTTCGTCAAACGCATCGGCAAGAATGCGAAATGCCTCTGGCGTCATGGTTTTACGCTTGTCTGTCAGATTAAGCTCTTCCGCTTCCAGGTCCGCTTCAATGCGCCGGTTCTCTGATGAAAGCTCTGCCCCCAAAGCGTCCAGTTCGGCCACAACACGGCGGCCAAAATCACTGTTTTGATACAAACGGTCGCTGTCGATTGTAAGAACCGGACTGCGCACCGGCGGTGTTCCCTGTGCTGTGGCCGGGGCAACCGACATCGCCACCAACGCACAACACAGGATTAAAACACGCAGCATCAAAGCTTAGAACGTTGTGGACAGGGTCAGATCGAACTTCTGCTCGCGGTCGAATTCTTCCTTGCGGATCGCGTCGGTAAAGTTGAACCGCAATGGTCCCACTGGCGTATCCCACAAGATTGAAAAGCCAATCACGTGACGGAACGAACCCGTTTCACCCACCAGCGTAGAACCCGAGGCATTGACCGAATTGAGGTTCCACAGGTTGGCCACATCATAGAAAACAGCGCCGCGGATGCCGTATTCTTCAGGCAGACCCAATGGGAATTCCGCCTCGATGCGTGCAGCAACGTAGTAGTTACCACCAAGTGAATCACGGCCAGGCGATCCGATGTCGCGTGGACCAATACCACCGCTTTCAAAGCCGCGAATGTTGGTTTGGCTTAGAATGAAACGGTCGTCGGTGCGGTTTGTGCCACCACGCCAAGCCAACGCACCACCCTCGATGGACGTGCTAAGCTTGATGTCGTTGTTGAAGATCAGACGCTGCGACGCAATGCGGAAGGTGGATTTGATGTATTCGTTGTCACCCCCGAAACCCGCGATGTCTGAACCAACCTGAATGAACACACCGCCATCCGCTACGCCGCTCGCGGTGCGCGTGTCGTAGGTGTATTCGAAACCGACGGCAGATGTGAATTGATCACCGCTGGCAATTTCGCGATTGATGACAGGGCTGGCTGTCACACCGCTTTGGGCCACCATGGACGATTGGGAGGCAGTATAACGCAACTGCAAACGGCCGTATTCGCTGATCGGGAACGTCAGGCTGGGGCGGAACAAGATACGTTCAGTCCCAAATGTCAGGTTGTCGCTGTCTGTTTCGCGGTAGTCCAAGCGCAAGCCAAACGCCACATCGCGCCCCAAGAAAGCAGGTTCAACAAAGTTGAATCCGTATTGCTCAGATTCTTCAGCAGTCGAGAATGACAAGGTCAGTTGCTGACCCCGGCCCACAAAGTTGCGTTCCTGAAAGCTGATCGCCAGACCAAAGCCGCTGGATGCCGAAAAAGACCCGCCAAAGTTCAAAGACCCTGTTGGTTTTTCTTCGACGTCAACGTCCACGATGATCTGGTCGGGGCTTGACCCTTCACGTGCATTCACTTGCGCCGTTTCAAAGAAGTCCAGCGCACGAATACGTTCCGCACTTTCGCGGATTTCACGTGGGTTGAAGGGATCGCCTTCCGCCACACGGAATTGACGGCGGATCACTTGGTCCAAGGTGGTTGTGTTGCCTTCGATGTCAATGCGTTCCACGAACACGCGTGGGCCACGGGTCAACACGAATTCAATATCAAGCGTCAGATCACGGTCATTGCGCGAGATGCGCGGCTCAACCCGAAGGAAGTTCACACCCTGACGAATGGCCAATCGTTCCATCCGCGAGATTTCGTTTTCCACCAAAGTCGGGGAATAGGTCACGCCGGGGCGTACTTTTATAACCGACTGGTAGTCGTCGCTGTCGACTTCGCTAAGTTCACTGACCGTGGTGATTTCACCAAACGAAAATTGCTGACCTTCTTGCACATTGAAGACGATGAAATAGCCATCGCGTTCTTCAGCCAGTTCCGCATTTACCGAATTTGTGCGGAAATCAACGTAACCGCGTGAGAAATAGAAATCCTGCAACACTTGTTTGTCGAATTCGATACGGTCAGCCACGAATGTGTCTTTGCGGATCAGGGTACGGAAAATACCGGCCTGCTTAGTGTCTAGCACGCGGCGCAAACGGCGATCGGAATAGACGCGGTTGCCGACAAAGCTGAGACGTTCGATTTCAACGACGTCGCCTTCGAAGATTTCAAACACCAGATCAACGCGGTTGTCGCTGCGGCGAATGATGCGGGGCGACACGCGGGCGGCCAAACGGCCATCGCTGGAATAGGCTTCGGCGATGGCAGCCGCGTCTTTTTCCGCGGTTGTCGGGTTGAACGCACGGCGCACGGCGGATGTGACCAACGCAGACAAGGCTTCATCTTTGATGCGGCGATTGCCCTCAAAGCTGATGCGGTTGATTGTGGGATATTCCACAACAACGATGCGCAAGGTGTTCCCTGCCGGCACAATTTCAACGCTTTCGAACAATCCGCTGTTTTGCAGCTTCTGGAATGCGTCGTTCAATTGGCCCGCAGAAACTGTTTTGCCACGGGCGATTCCTGCCTGGCTGAGGATCGCAGCATCACCGATACGCTCATTGCCATCGATAACAATGTTGCCAAAGCGATAGTTTTGCGCCTCGGCTTGCGCCGCTTGCAGTACCCAAGTCACTGAAAAGAAAGATAAAATAAGACAAGCGCGCAGAACACGGCCCATCACGTTATGTTTTTTGTGCATTTGAAAGCGCCCGCTCGAAGACCCCAGTCTCATGGTTGTAACCCACTCTTCAGACATTGATGTCCTTGTGAGTACCCAGATTACGCAGGCTTGTCAAAACGCCAAAGGCCCCGATTAGGTATCGGAGCCCATAAATATTTCAATATGTAGCGGTTGACTACAATCCGCTCAGCCAAACGCCCGCGACAAGACCAATGAAAAGTGAACCAACAAACAGCACACGATCAAGGTTGAGTTCCATCAACAGGCCAAGCCCACGATATCCGCTTTGAATGGTTTGCATGTGTTTACGTCCTTCTCGTTGTGATCAGGGAGTAACTGTCAAATTTGTCTGCATTAGGGCCAAATGTGGCGAAACTAGGGCATTTGCCGCGTTACAAAACGGCAGCGCAATGGCTTGAACACCATCCAGACGCTGCCATTTGCGTTAGATCTCAACCGCTTTATGGGCAGAATAAATCATTGCCCAACGCAAAGACCATCAAGGTCAGCACCAAAGCCAGACCAATGGTCATCAACACACGCATCCACGTGTCGCTGGGCGGTTTGCCTGTGACAGCTTCATAGGCGTAAAACACCAAATGGCCGCCGTCCAATGCGGGGATCGGGAAAAGATTCAGGAACCCGACCGCTGTGCTGAGAACCGCGATGAAATTCAGAAACGGCAAGAACCCGGCAGAGGCCATAGCACCAGATGTTTGTGCGATACCGACGGGGCCAGACAGGTTACAAGTGCTGATGTCGCCCGAAATCATGTATTTAAGCCCGGTCAGGGATCCCGAGATAATCTCGCCGACGCGGGAGATACCGGCAGAGATCACAGTGGTCATGCCAAGGCTTTCTGTCGCGATTTCAAACGGAGCGCTGCTGAAGACGCCAATACGGTAATGCGTCTCGAACCCACCATCTGCGCTTGGCTCGTCTGTGCGTTTGGGGGTCATTTCGGCGTCAAATACTGTACCATCACGCCAAACCGACAAAACGATAGGTTTGCCTTCAACGGCTTTTACAGCACGCACCAAATCGCCGAACGTGGCGATCGGCGCACCATCGGCTTGTACAATCACGTCCCCTTCCATCAGTCCGGCACGTTGTCCGGCACCGCGCGGCGTCACACCACCGACACGCGCCGAAAACGGGTGTGGGCCTGTGACATCAAGCTCTGCTCCATCGCGCAGCACGGCATAGGTCACGTTGGTTTCATTGGGAAGCGTGTCTTGGGCAGGAAAGCTGACACTTCCGTCTTCAAGGCGCTGTCCGGCAACCGCCAGAACAACATCATCGGCCCGCAATTCGGACGTAACGGGCGTTGGGTGAATTTCACCTAAGGTCAAAGGATCACGCGGGGCCCCTGTCATGGAAAACACAAAGGCAAACACGATGGCCGAGAATACAAAGTTGAACAAAGGGCCTGCAAAGACCGTCGCGGCGCGCGCCCACAAAGGCGCCCCGTGCATGGTCCGACGCAACGCGACAGGGTCGTCTTGCGCCTCGGCCATAGTGTCTTCATCTTTGCCCGAGGCCGCGTTCGCGTCGCCCGCAAATTTGACATAGCCCCCAAACGGTAACGCCGCGATTTGCCACTGGGTGCCGCGCTTGTCCACGCCGCTCCAGATGACGGGACCAAACCCGATGCTGAAAATATCCGCATGAATGCCCGACCAACGCCCTACAATGTAGTGGCCGTATTCATGGACGGCCACGATGACGGATAACGCCAATACAAATGCCAGAATGGTCCAGCCAAAGCCGCCAAACTGCGAAATCAGTGATGCAATATCCAATGCGCCTACCCTGCTCTTTTTTTAATTTCGGCCCGTGCCGCTATCCGTGCCAAATGGTCCACATGGGCCACGTTATCAAGGGTCATCTTGTCATCAATATGGCCCCCGTGTCCGTCCATCCGGGTCAAAACCGCATCTACGACATCTGCCATTGCCGTAAATTTCAGGTGACCGTCGATAAATCCGTCCAGTGCCGTTTCTTTGGCCGCATTGAAAACGGCCCCCGACAAAGCGCCCCGTTCCATCACTTCGCGGGCCAAACGCAACGCGGGCCAGCGCACAGTATCGGGGGCGCGAAACGTCAAAGCGCCAATTTGTGCAAGATCAAGACGTTCAACAGGTAAGGGTTTGCGCTCAGGCCAGTGCAGCGCATACCCGATGGCGTGGCGCATATCGGGGGGGCCGACGTGCGCCATCAACGCGCCATCGTGAAAACCGACAAGGGCGTGGATCATTGATTCAGGATGCACCAGCACTTCGATCCGGGACGGGGCGACACCAAAATATTCTTTGGTTTCGATCAACTCCATCGCCTTGTTGAACATGGACGCGGAATCAATGGTGATCCGCTGCCCCATGTCCCAATTGGGGTGCGATGAGGCCTGCGCCAGCGTCGCGTCCTTCAACTTTTCTATGGGCCAATCCCGAAACGCACCACCGCTGGCGGTGATGATCACACGTTCCACCGCGTCCATATCCTCGCCCACAAGCCCCTGAAACACGGCCGAATGTTCGCTGTCTACAGGCAGGATACGGGCGTTGTGGCTTTGGGCTGTGGCCAGCATCAAAGACCCCGCACAGACCAGCGATTCCTTATTGGCCAAGGCCAAAGTCGCGCCCTGTTGCAAAGCGTTCAGGCTTGGGGCCAAGCCCGCGGCGCCCACGATGGCCGACATGAACCAGTCCACAGGGCGTTGTGCCGCCTCATGCAAAGCCGCCTGCCCGGCTGCGGCGTCGACACCTGATCCCGCAAGCAAATCGCGCAAGTGGTCCAGCTGTGTGTCATCCGCTGTCACCGCCACATCTGCATTCAGGCGGCGGGCATCTTTGGCAAGTTGTTCAATGTTGCGCGCGCCCGTTAAGGCCACGACATCATAAGCGTCAGGGTCGCGGGCGATCAAATCAATGGTGTTTTGCCCGATTGATCCGGTGGCCCCGAAGATGCTGACGCGGCGCATCAGGCCAACCCGGGCGGAAAGCCCACAATCTGGCTTATGATCAGCAAAAACACAGATGCGCCCAACATCCCGTCAAACCGGTCCAACACGCCGCCATGGCCAGGGATCAGATTGGAGCTGTCTTTGACATCCATTGCACGTTTAATGGCGCTTTCAGCGATGTCGCCCATCTGTGAGGCCATGGAAATAGCGATCGAGATGCCGATCAATTCCAGATTCGCACCTGTTTGTAACGCGAACACCCAGCCCACGACAGCAGCCGCGACCCAGCCAAAGCCGGTGCCGGACCACGTCTTTTTCGGGCTGACCTTGGGCCAGAATTTCGGGCCGCCAATCATACGTCCCGCAAAATAACCCACAACGTCTGTGGCCACGACAACGCAAACCAGCCATAGCAACCACGTAAGGTCCAGATCATCGCGCACCGACATCATGCCAAAACCCGCCAGCAGCACCATGACTGCAAAGCTCATGTAGATTGTGCGGTTCTTGTCCAACTGCCCAAACCCCACCAAAGCTGGGGCAAGCAACAGCGGCAAGGCAAAGCCAGTCGGCAGATAAATCGCCAATATCAACGCCAGCGCACTGATGCCGCCAAGCTGAATTGCCAATGAACCGGACGCTGGCGCGATCATCCGAACCAGTTCCCAGATCATCAATCCGCAAATCAGCGACACCATCACATGAAAGACGTGACCGCCAACCCACATGCCCCAAACACCCACAACCACCATTGCCGCCGCAGAGCCGGCACGCGCAGCCAGGTCAGACCATTTGTCAGATTTTTCAGTCATGTTTTCACCGCCCCAAAACGCCTGTCACGCCCGCCGTAGGATGCACAGAGCGACGCAAATTCCTCAGCTGTGAAATCCGGCCACAGCGTGTCGATAAATTCATATTCCGCATAAGCCGATTGCCAAAGCAAAAAGTTCGAAATGCGCGCTTCGCCACTGGTGCGAATGACCAGATCAGGATCGGGTAAAACGTAAGTATCCAAGTACCTTGGCAGCGTTTCTTCATCCACATCGTCCGGACTTAACCGCCCTTGCGCTACATCGCGGGCCAGACGCTTTGTGGCGCGGGCCACTTCATCGCGGCCACCATAGTTCAAAGCGATGGTCAGGTTCACTGCCGTGTTTGAGGACGTCATTTCCTCGAGGTCGTCCATCAATTTGATCAACTTGGCATCCAGACGCATTCGGTCACCGATGAACCGTACACGTGCGCCGAACTGGTCCAATGCGCGGGCCTCTTTGGTGATGTAGCGGCGAAACAGGCTCATCAGTCCGGCCACTTCGACTTGCGTGCGTTTCCAGTTTTCGGTGGAAAACGCAAAGATGGTCAAATAGTCGACCCCGACATCAGGGCAACTTTGCACAACTTCGCGCACGCGTTTGGCACCTGCGTGGTGCCCGAACAGCCGTGGCCGCCCGCGCTGAGTGGCCCACCGCCCATTGCCGTCCATGATGATGGCGACATGACGTGGACCAGATTTTTGCGTGTCCTGGGTGATGCGAGAAATCCTGTAGCTAACCTGCGAAGCGGCCCGTTGTCTGGCCACGCAATATTATGTGGCGGCGCGTTAGACCTGCATGATCTCAGCTTGTTTGGTTTCCAGCGTGTCATCGATCAGTTTGATGAACTTATCCGTCATGTCCTGAACCTCGCCTTCCCACAGCTTCTGGTCATCTTCCGACATCCCGTCTGCTTTGGCTTTCTTGATCTGGTCCATACCATCACGACGCAAGTTGCGGATCGAAACCCGCGCACCTTCGGCATATTGTCCGGCCACCTTCGTCAGTTGGGTGCGGCGCTCTTCGTTCAGCTCGGGGATGGGCAACATGATGATTGTGCCGTTAAGTTGCGGGTTGATGCCCAATCCGCTTTCACGAATGGCCTTTTCCACGGCGTTGACCATGGATTTGTCCCAAACATTGATTGTCACCATCCGCGGTTCCGGCACGTTGACGGTGCCAACCTGATTGATCGGGGTGCGTTGCCCGTAAGCTTCCACCATCACCGGTTCCAGCATCGACGCCGACGCGCGGCCCGTGCGCAATGACGCGAATTCCGTTTTCAAAGCCGCAATCGCCCCGTCCATCCGACGCGTCAGATCGTCGGTGTCCAGCATAAAGTCTTCAGACATCAGGAATTCCCCGTATTTAATCAGTGCCCCATTCGGGCTTTTTTCAAAGTATAGATCAAGCAGATAGCAAAATGCCAGTGGGCTTTCGCGCAGTTTATGTGCAGAGGCTGCACAGCTGTCAGCGCAACCCGAAAGCGACGCCCTGTTAGCCGTGCACTTTGGTATATGTGCCTTCGCCTGCCAGAATACCTTTGAACCCGCCCGGCTCATCCAGTGAAAAGACGATGATTGGCAGGTTGTTGTCGCGTGCCAAGGCAATCGCCGACGCGTCCATAACCGCCAGACGTTTGGCCAACACATCATCATAGCTGACGCTGTCGTATCGCACGGCATCATCGTGTTTTGCGGGGTCTTTGTCGTAGACGCCGTCCACTTTGGTGCCTTTGAAGATCGCCTCGCAAGACATTTCATTGGCCCGAAGCGTCGCGGCTGTATCGGTTGTGAAATACGGGTTGCCCGTACCGGCCGCAAAAATGCACACACGTTTCTTTTCAAGGTGGCGCACCGCACGACGGCGAATATAGGGTTCCGCCACTTCGTTCATTGTGATCGCTGAAATAACCCGCGTGTGGATGCCCAAACCTTCCAAGGCGGATTGCATCGCCAGCGCGTTCATCACAGTGGCCAACATGCCCATATAGTCAGCCGTTGTGCGTTCCATCCCCTGCGCAGACCCTTGAAGCCCGCGAAAGATATTGCCGCCGCCGATAACCATGCAAATCTCGACGCCCATGTCGTGAACAGTCTTTACCTCGGCCGCAATCCGTTCAACAGTGGGTGGGTTAAGGCCAAAATTGCCGCCCCCCATCAATGCCTCCCCCGAAATCTTCAACATGACCCTGTTAAATGACGTTTTGGGTTCATCAGACATTATGCGCTCCGTGGGCTATTTTGTTTGGGCGTAAAATGTCGGAAAAGAACGGCAAGTTCAATGCATGCCACACAAGGATAGGCAAAGAAATGACAGCGGCATGACCATCGCGGGCAAATTCACCCTCAACGACCTGCCACCTGAGCAACCGGTTTTGATTGCCGGACCAACAGCGTCGGGTAAATCAGCTTTGGCTTTGGCAATTGCCGAAACCGGGGGCGGTGTGGTTGTGAATGCCGACGCAAGTCAGGTTTATGATTGTTGGCGCGTCATAACCGCCTGCCCGTCCCCCGCTGAAGTCGACCAAGCCCCACACGCTCTGTATCAATACGTGCCCTATGATGCGCCCTATTCGGTCGGGCATTGGCTGCGCGATGTCGCACCCTATCTTGGCGCGGCGGTGCGCCCTATCATCGTGGGTGGCACGGGATTGAACTTTAAGGCTTTGACGCAAGGCTTGGCAAACATCCCCCAAACACCACCAGAGATACGCCATGAAGCGGATGACCTTGCGTTGGATGTGCTATTGACGCAAATTGATAATGCCACAAAGGCCAAGCTGGATCAGCACAACCGCATGCGGGTGCAGCGCGCATGGGAGGTGCAACGCAGCACCGGACGGTCACTATCGGAATGGCACAAAGCGACGCCACCGCCCCTTCTGGACGAAGCCAAAGCTGCGTGCATTGTGATGGATGCCCAAAAGGACTGGTTGAACGACCGCATCGCCCGACGCTTCGATATGATGGTCGACGACGGCGCCCTGACCGAGATTGCAGCGATGCAAGACCGCTTTGATCCTGCGCTTCCCGCCTGTCGTGCGATCGGTGTGCCAGAACTTATGGCCCACCATCAGGGCGAGATCACGTTGAAAGAGGCGAAGGCCCGCGCCATCGTCTCGACCCGCCAATATGCGAAACGCCAACGCACGTGGTTCAGATCAAAGATGCGAAACTGGATCCATGTAGATCCATCCACGCTTTCATAAAAGGGACTATTATTCCGATTTTGTGTTTCCGTTTCCGCGATTGCATTCATTTTTCGGACATGTCATGATTTTAGCATGACCAACACAGTCCAAATCACAACATTAGGCGCTTTGACATCGGGACAAGACTGGCGTGTGACCCTGCCACATGCGCAGCCCTACCCGCAGCTCTTTTGGATCACACGGGGACAGGGGGTTTTGATGCTTGGGGGGACGCGGCGCGGTGTCGGAGCCCATAATCTGATTTACGTCCCTGCCTTTTCCTTGGTGTCGTTGGAAATGGGGCGTCAATCCATTGGATTGGTCGCGACCTGTCCACTATCACTGGCCGATGGGCTTCCCGAAACACCCCGTCAGCTGCGCATCCGGGACGTGTCAGCGATTTCGGAATTGACCGGCTTGTTTGAAGCGGCACAACGCGAAGCAACGTCGCAAAAGCCTTTCTTTGAGGATGCCTTGGCGGCCCATATGGGGCTGATTTCGGTGTGGTTGTGCCGCCAGCTGGCGTTGCCTGAAAACGACGTGCCAAAAGAAAAAGCAGCAGCGCGGCTGGCGGCACGGTTTTGCACTTTGGTGTCTGCGCCAGATGCCAGCTTGCACACGATGGCCGAGCATGCCGAGACCCTTGGCGTGACGCCGACGCATCTGACACGCGCCTGCAAGGCCGCAACAGGGCGCACGGCCGCCGACATCCTAACGCAATCCATTTTGCATAAGGCGCTCTGCGCTTTGCATGACACGGACGCAACCGCCAAAACCATTTCGCAACAGCTACATTTTGGCAGCCCAGCTTACTTCACACGGTTCATTCAGCACCACACAGGAAGCCCCCCTTCCAGTTTGCGTTAACTGAAGGCTTTGACATAACCTGCGGTGGATGCGTCGTTTTTGAAATAGTTAAATATCGCAAAATATCGACCAAATGACTTTTCCCAGCGTTGACCTTGGCACAGTTCTGTTGCCTGATAGGGAAAATTACTAACTCGTTTGGCTGCAGTGCCTGAAAAATAGGCTGTAAATCGCAGATACCGAACGGCCGGGGGGCAACAGACAGACGCACGATCCACACTATTTCAGAGTCATCCGAGCAGAACCAAACAGGTCGCCGGTCATAAAAGCAGTAAAAACTGCGCAAACAGCCTACCAACAGGGGCACACATGGGACTATTCATCCTCAGACGTCTGGGCGTGATGATTTTGACGGCACTTTGCCTGACATTCATCGTGTTCTTTCTGACAAATCTTTATCCAAACCTTGAAAAACTGGCCAAAACCCAAGGCAACTTCCGCATGTCAGAGGAAGAAGTCGCATCCTATCTGGAGCCACGCGGTTACCTGGACCCTATGCCAGTCAAATTCGGAAGATGGCTGGGCGTTGTGCCGGGCTGGGTGTCTGAAAAGACAGAAAGCGACGGGACAGTTACGGTGACGGGGCGCTGCTTTATCAGCACCACACCGGAAGACGAACGCCCGACGTTTTGCGGCGTTCTGCAAGGCGATTGGGGGTTTTCCACGGTCTTTAAAGACGATGTCGCGGGCATCGTGGGTGTCAGATTGGCGGCCACTGGCAAGCTGATGGGGGTTGTTTTTCTGGTTATGGTGCCAATGGCGTTGATTGTGGGGGTTCTGGCCGGCATGCGTGAAGGGTCCAAACTGGACCGGTCACTGTCGACTTTTTCGATCGCAACCACCGCGACGCCCGAATATGTGTCCGGGGTGATCTTTATCGCCCTTTTGGCGTCTTCCAAAAACGGTATATCGCCACTGCTTGTGGAATGGGGCTGGATAGACGGCAAAACCCTGTTTTTGGGATCGGCCACAAAGGCTGTGACAGACGCAACATTCTGGAACTTCTTCCTGCCTGTTATGACCATCGCACTGTACGGCATGGGATATATCGCCCGAATGACGCGCGCATCCATGACAGAAGTCATGACCGCGCAATACATACGCACCGCGCGTCTGAAAGGTGTGAGCTTTCCCAAGATCGTTATGAAACACGCCCTGCGCAACGCCCTGATCGCGCCCTTTACTGTGATCATGTTGCAGGTGCCGTGGCTTTTGAACGGTGTTGTCATCGTCGAAACCTTGTTCAACTACAAGGGATTTGGCTGGCTGCTGGTGCAGGCCGCTGCCAACAATGACATTGAACTTCTTCTGGCGGTTTCCGTCGTCTCCGTGATCGTGGTTTTGATCACACAGCTGATTTCCGACATCGGCTATGTGTTCTTGAACCCACGTATCCGCATTTCATAAGGGGAACCTGATTATGGACCCATTAACGTGGACCGGAGGCCTGAGCCTTCTGAACTATCCATTGGTGCTGGTGGCCGCTTTGCTGCTGGTCGGCATCCTTATTCAAATCGTAATGTCGTTCTTTGTGGCTGCAAGCACCCCGACTGTGAATGCAGACGGCACATTGACCCAGAACGCAGGTCTTATGGGGACGATTGGCACCGGGGTGCGGATGCTGCTGCTGGCTGTCATCGTGCTGGTGGTGCTTTATATCATTGGCGGGGCTTTGATGGGCCCCGATGCGGGCATCGTCGGCGGCATGTCGCGGCAATTGTTGCCGGTTTGGATCGCTTTGATCGTGCTTTTTGCCGTATCCATCAAATTCAAACGCAAGCTGGGACTTTACGGCAAACTGTTTGACAGCACCGTTGGCATGATCGGCTTTGGCCTTGTCATGTTCTGGGTGATCGCGGGTGTAATGGCCGGTGTCTTTGACATGCTGGTCACCCATGACACGCTGTCGCAGTCTTCGGGCATGAAGAACAAGTTGCCCGGGACACCGCTGCGGGGCGCAGAGGACGCCGACTACCAGTGGTTTTTGCTGGGCGGGGACAATCTGGCCCGCGACGTGTTCAGCCGCTTGTTTGAAGGCGCTTGGATCGTGGTCTACATCGCGCCCATCGCCACATTGTTTGCCTTTATGGTGGGTATCACCCTTGGATTGCCTGCAGGCTATTACGGTGGTCGTCTGGATACGGTCTTGTCCTTTTTGGCCAACCTGATCCTCGCCTTTCCGGTCATCTTGCTGTTCTATCTGCTTGTCACTCCGGAAATTCGTGCCACAGGCATTCCAAGTTATATGGCCGGCGTGTTGTTCATCTTCCCGTTGATCTTCTTCGGTGTTTTGTTGAACTCACGCTATTACACCCAACCGAAAATCCGCACACCGTTGTTGATTGTGGTTCTGGGCATCATGGCATGGGCCTATCTGTCGCTGATCTCGAACGAGGGCACTTTTGTGACCAACGAACGCTACACAATCCCAGGGTTGCCAGCTGCACTGGACTGGATCCCGATGCCCCCCGAAATTCTGGTGGTGTTTGTATCTGTTGTCTTTGTGAACTCTATCACCGTGTTCCGGATCGTGCGCGGCTTGGCGCTGGATATCAAAACACGCGATTACGTGGCCGCGGCCCAGACCCGCGGTGAAGGCCCGTGGTACATTATGCTTTGGGAAATCCTGCCCAATGCCCGTGGTCCTCTGATCGTCGATTTTTGCCTGCGCATCGGCTACACCACCATCCTGTTGGGCACCCTTGGTTTCTTTGGCCTTGGTCTGGAATCGGAAAGCCCTGACTGGGGCACAACCATCAACTCGGGTCGTCGCCTTCTGGCGCTTTATCCCCATGTTGCCATGGCCCCTGCCCTTGCTTTGTTGTCGTTGGTTCTGGGGCTGAACTTGTTGGCAGATGGTTTGCGTGAAGAAAGCCTGAAGGACTGATTGAGAGGACGGACCGGGGGCCAGCCCCCGGACCCCCGAGGTTTATTTGGCGAGATGAAACAGGATCAAAGTTTCATCCAGCTTGGAGAAGATGATGACAAAACTAGATTATGACGGTCCAATTCTTGAAATTGACCAGCTGTCGATATCGTTTTTTACGCGCTTGCGTGAAATTCCTGCCGTGATGGATTTTTCCGTGACTGTCCAGCCCGGTGAGGCCGTAGGTCTTGTCGGAGAATCCGGATGCGGCAAGTCCACAGTCGCCTTGGGTGTCATGCAGGATTTGGGTAAAAACGGCCGCGTTGTTGGCGGGTCCATCAAATTCAAAGGTCAGGATCTGGGTCAAATGACCATGGAGGAGCTGCGTGACATTCGCGGCTCTGAGATTGCGATGATCTATCAGGAACCTATGGCCTCTTTGAACCCCGCCATGCGGATCGGCAAACAGTTGATGGAAGTTCCCATGATCCATCAGGGCATGTCTGAAAAGGATGCTTATGAGCGTGCATTACAGGTCGTCACAGATGTGAAACTGCCTGACCCTGCCCGCATCCTGAACAGCTTTCCGCATCAATTGTCCGGCGGTCAACAACAACGCATCGTGATTGCGATGGCCTTGATGTCAGAGCCTTCGTTGCTGATCCTAGATGAACCGACAACGGCCCTTGATGTGACCGTCGAAGCCGCCGTTGTTGAATTGGTCAAAGACCTTGGCAAGAAATACGGCACATCCATGCTGTTCATCAGCCACAACCTTGGTCTGGTTCTGGAAACCTGTGACCGCATCTGCGTGATGTATTCAGGCGAAGCCGTCGAGACCGGCAGCATCGAAGACGTCTTTGACAAGATGCAGCACCCCTACACCCAAGCCTTGTTCCGGTCGATCCCCCTGCCTGGCGCTGACAAAAACGCGCGGCCTTTGGTGGCAATTCCGGGCAACTTTCCCCTGCCCCACGAACGCCCTCCGGGCTGCAACTTTGGCCCGCGCTGTGACTATTTCGAAGACGGGCGCTGCAACGAGGATACCCGTGTCCGGATGGCTGAGGTGGCGGGCGACGACCGTCACGCATCACGATGCCTGAAATTCAAGGAAATCGATTGGGACGCGCCGCTGACATTGGCTGAGACCAAAACAAAAGGCGAAGTTGGCGAAGTCGTTTTGTCGATGGACAAGCTGAAGAAGTATTACGAAGTTGCTGCCAATGCCATGTTCGGCGGTGGCGAAACCAAAGTGGTCAAGGCGAATGAGAGCCTCAGCTTTGAAGCGAGAGAATCCGAAACGCTTGCCATCGTTGGCGAATCCGGTTGTGGGAAATCGACATTTGCGAAGGTGCTGATGGGGTTGGAAACAGCCACTGAAGGCACCATCACAATGAATGGCACCCAAATTCAGGACACCCCGATCGAGGCCCGCAACACAAAAACTGTGGCGGATGTTCAGATGGTGTTCCAAAACCCGTTTGATACGTTGAACCCGTCGATGACCGTGGGACGCCAGATTATTCGCGCTTTGGAAATTTTCAAAATCGGCAACAGCGAAGCGGACCGCCGCTCGCGGATGTTGGA
Source organism: Ascidiaceihabitans sp. (assembly GCF_039986515.1). Taxonomy (NCBI): domain Bacteria; kingdom Pseudomonadati; phylum Pseudomonadota; class Alphaproteobacteria; order Rhodobacterales; family Paracoccaceae; genus Ascidiaceihabitans; species Ascidiaceihabitans sp. Next base: position 680,503 of record NZ_JBDWQO010000007.1, read on the forward strand.
ACTGCTGGATCTGGTAAAACTGCCCCGCGAATTTGCCGACCGCATGCCACGCCAGTTGTCGGGGGGCCAAAAGCAACGCGTGGGCATCGCACGTGCCTTTGCCGGTGATGCGCGCATCGTTGTGGCAGACGAACCTGTGTCCGCATTGGATGTGTCGGTGCAGGCGGCGGTTACCGATCTGTTGATGGAAATCCAGCGCGAACAGAAAACCACCCTTTTGTTTATCAGCCACGACTTGTCTATCGTGCGCTATTTGAGCGACCGCGTGATGGTGATGTATTTGGGGCATGTTGTTGAACTGGGGTCTACGGATCAGGTCTTTGCACCGCCCTATCACCCCTATACCGAAGCTTTGCTTTCCGCGGTTCCAATCGCGGACACCTCGGTGGAAAAACAACACATCGTATTGGAAGGCGACATTCCCTCTGCCATGAACCCGCCCCCCGGTTGCCCCTTCCAAACACGGTGCCGCTGGAAATCGGAAGTTCCTGGCGGGCTGTGTGAAAAAGACATCCCCCCCGTGCGTCATTTGGCAGACGGGCATCAGGTGAAGTGTCACCTAAGCGATGAAAAGCTGGCGCAAATGGAACCTGTTATCAAAATCGCGGCACAGTAGCGACTAAATGCACAAACATGGGGTGGGCCAGTCTTTGGCCCGCCTGCCGCCCTTAGGTCTGTGTCATGCGGTGGCCGCGAAATACGTCAGGTACACGAAGTAGAACGCTTGCAGGTTGATCAAGACCATACCCAGCATGTAGCCGGTCCAAAACTGCAAGGCGCGGGCTTTGGTATTGCCAAAAATCTGGCACAACAGCGTTATCACCGCCCCGCCGACCACAGCCAATGTCAGCCCCAGCATTTGAGGATCTGCTTTGACGATGGCCAATATCAGCAACGGCGGCTGTGTTACGAAGATGTCAAAGCCCACAACTGTACGAAATGCGTACCCGACGCCTGCCCCGACAATTAATCCGAACAAAATCACCGCATAGTAGAAGGCGCCCTTTTTGGCTGTGTTGCACACCAGATTGTCGGGCTTGAAGGATTGCGGCGCATCATCGCCTGCATAAAGCTGCGGAGTGCTGCGTTCGATCCGTCCAAGGCGGTCCGAGAATGAAGTGGTGCTGACGGCCATGCGTACATCCTTTTGTGACTTTGGATGAAGGCTACGGCACAATCATGGCAGCAATTGGATTGAGGACGGACAAAAGCATGACAATGATTTGCCCCGCAATCATCAACTGCCCCAGATGATCTTGACGTAGTTCCGTGTCTCGCGGAACGGTGGCACGCCACCATATTTTTTCACCGCCCCCGGGCCTGCGTTATAGGCGGCCAATGCCAAGCGCCAAGAACCGAATTCACGGTATTGCTGTTGCAGGTAACGCGCCCCACCATCCAGATTCTCGTATGGGTCGCGGGGGTTTACACGTAACACGCGGGCTGTGCCGGGCATCAGTTGTGCCAGCCCATACGCCCCGGCGTGTGACTTTGCATTCGGGTTCCAATTGCTTTCTTGTTGTACCAGTCGCAAGAACAAGTCTTCGGGCACACCGTTGCGTCGCGCGGCGTCACGCGCCATCGCCAGATACACGCCTTTGTATTTGCCTTTGAACTTTTGGCCCTTGTTCCATTTGGTGGGGGTGTTCACCTTCGGGGGCTGCAAACGGATCGAATTCGAATACTGTTTGGAGGCGCGGCTATCGAGCACTTTTGTCTGAGACGAAAACAGCTTTTTGCGGTTTTTGGATGAGAATGTCTCGGCAACAGCCATGTCGCCAATGAAGGCCGCCGCCACAATAACCACTACACCTATGCGCATACCGTTTCGTCTCCACGACACCTGCCTTCGCGGCAATATAGGGATTTTTAACCATGAGACCAGTATTACCTGCCAGATTTCCCATCACGATCTGCGTTAGCAATTTAACAAGAGGGGCAAGGGCGATATAAGCCTGTCAAACAATGGTCCGGGATTCGGACAAAACAGCTTTCAAGGGGGATGCCATGGCTGGCTCTGTGAACAAAGTGATCCTAATTGGCAACTTGGGTGCGGACCCTGAAGTGCGCAGTTTCCAAAATGGCGGCAAAGTGTGCAATCTGCGCATTGCCACATCCGAGACGTGGAAAGACAAGAACACAGGCGAACGTCGCGAAAAAACTGAATGGACGTCTGTTGCGATCTTTCAGGAAGGGCTTGTACGCGTCGCAGAACAATATCTGCGCAAAGGGTCCAAAGTATACATCGAAGGCAAATTGCAAACCCGTAAGTGGCAAGACCAATCCGGTCAGGACCGGTACACCACAGAAGTTGTGTTGCAGGGGCTTGGCGGCAACCTGACAATGCTTGACGGGCGCAACGACAACAGTGGCGGCGGCGGCGGCAACTATGGTGGTGGCGGCGGTGGTTCTATGGGCTACGATTCCGGCCAATCCAACAACAACGGCGGATATGGCGGCGGCCAATCGTCCCCTGCCCCGTCCCGTGATCTGGACGACGAAATTCCGTTCTAAATCTATAAGGATTAAATGTGGGGTGCACCAAGGTGCACCTTACGACCTCTGCCTTAGACTGAGGCACGTATCAAAAGCAGGTTTAGGCCGCGCTATCCTTTCAGCGCGGCGCCCAGAACATCCAGCACAACGCCTTCCGGCACATCAGACGTGACAAACGCCTCACCGATGCCGCGCGCCATAATAAAGCGCAATTGGCCGTCCACGACTTTTTTATCCTGCCCCATCAAGGCCAAAAGTGCAGTTGCGTCTGGCAGATCCCCTTCAATGTCCTTGAGATCTGTTTTCATGCCCATAGCTTTTAGGTGGGCCCGCAAGCGGCTTGGATCTTCCTGGGCACACAGCCCCATCCGCGACGATGTTTCAAACGCAAGCGCACACCCAATCGCCACCCCTTCGCCGTGCAGCAGCCGATCCGAATAGCCGGTGGCCGCTTCGAGCGCATGACAAAACGTGTGTCCAAGGTTCAAAAGGGCCCGGTCCCCTTGTTCGGTCTCATCGCGCATCACGATTTCGGCTTTCATCTGCACCGAGCGCTTCACAGCATAGGCACGCGCCGCAACATCTCCGGCCGCCATGTCCGGTCCGTGGCTTTCAAGCCAGTCAAAGAACGCAGCGTCCCCCAAAAGCCCGTATTTCACGACCTCACCACACCCCGCAAGAAAATCGCGTGGCTGCAAAGTGCCCAATACCTCAATGTCTGCAAGAACCAGACTGGGTTGATGGAAGGCCCCGACCAAGTTCTTTCCGTGACGGGTGTTGATGCCGGTTTTGCCCCCGACAGAGCTGTCGACTTGAGCCAACAAGGACGTGGGAATTTGTACAAACCGCACCCCACGTCGCAAAATTGCGGCCGCGAACCCCACAAGGTCCCCAATAACACCACCGCCCAACGCCACCACCACGTCGCGCCGTTCGACTTTTTCGTCCAGCATCCATTCCACAGTTTTGATGACATTGGTCCAGTTTTTGGTCGCTTCCCCCGGTGGCAAAGACAGCGCCGCCATAGCTATGCCCTCTGCGGCCAGTCCTTGGCGCAACGTGTCCAGATGCAACGCCCCAACCGTATCATCGGTCACGACCACAACACGCGGCCTGTGCAAAAGCGGCGCGATCAGTGTGCCTGCCTCTTGCAGCAGTCCGGTTCCGATTAGAATGTCGTAGGCCCGCCCGGGCAGATCAACATGAACGGTTTCGCGCATTAGGTTTTCTCCAGAACATCGCTGCGGGCCAATATGGCCTCTATGACACGATCGGCCATAGCATCAATCGCCACACCGTGGTCTGATGGCACCATGACATCCGCCATCCGGTACACTGGCACACGCGCCTGAAACAGCGCCGCCAATGTGGCTTTGGGATCATCGGTTTGCAGTAAGGGGCGCGTGTCTTTGTGGCGCACCCTGTTCCACAGCAAATCCAGATCGGCCTTGAGCCACACCGACACACCGCGTGCACTGATGGCTTCACGGTTTTGCGCCCCCAAAAACGCCCCCCCGCCGGTCGACAGAATACATGGCGTCGCGTCCAGAAGGCGCGTAATCACCTGGGTTTCCTTTGTCCGAAAGAACGGCTCACCATCGCGGCTGAAGATCTCGGGCACAGTCATATTGGCCGCAGCTTCGATTTCCGCATCGCTGTCCAGAAACGCAACATCCAGCTTTTGGGCAACAGCCCGCCCGACAGCCGTTTTGCCAGCCCCCATCATTCCCACCATCACCACAGTCTTTTTTAATCGAAATGTGGCCTGTGGGCCGGCTTGGGTGGGTGCCTTATCGGCCATGGATTGCTCAATTTTACTCATGTTGACGTGAATGACGTGATATTGTGAAAAAGGCCATATATAAGTTGATCAAAAGACGACATCAAAAAAGGCAGGCACCCCCATGTTCAAATTAATCAAGCTTCTGATTTACCTGTGCTTTTTCGGGTTTATCGGCTTGGTAGGCTATGCATATGTCGGCCCCTTCTTCGGTGCCGATTTTTCTGCTCCGCAAGAAGAAGTGCGTGCACCTGTGGTGTTGAATGCAGACTAAAGCAGTCATTTTATCAGCATCGTTTGCGGTTTTGGCGACTGTTCTGGCGCAAAGCCTCGCCTTTGCCCAAGACACACCGCAAGGCCAACCGCTGTCTGTGATTGATTGGCTTGATACGCAGCCCACGTCCCAACCGCTGCCCCAACCTGCAGCGTTGCTGCCGGATGAGCCCGATGTTGCGACAAGCGGATCGGTGGCGCAGGTCACGGTGGCCCCCTTGGACGGACAAGGGCCGCGTATCATCGGATTGGTTCCGTCTGACGTGACTGGACTGCCCGACAGTTTGTGGACCCATTCGGACGCGCAAAGCCTGACCCGTAAATTGGGCACGTTAACCGCGCAACACCTACCAAGCGCGCAATCCTTGTTCTATACAGTTTTGTTGGCTGAAACCGCGCCACCCAAAGGCAAATCAGAAGCGTTCCAATTGGCCAGAATTGACGCGCTGATCGCTTTGGGTGCAGTTGACCCTGCATTTGCCCTGATCCAACAGGTTGGACCCGAACAAGACGCGCAGTTGTTTTCGCGCTTCATTGATCTGAGCCTTTTGAATGATACGGAAGAAACGGCCTGTGCTGCATTGCTAAAAGCGCCACAACTGGCCCCCGGCTATGCGGCACGGATTTTTTGCACTGCGCGCGCTGGCGATTGGTCAACGGCCGCGTTGTTGCTTGGCACCTCACGGGCTTTGGGTGTTTTGCCTGAACCCCAGTCCAATGCATTAGAGCGTTTTCTGGACCCAGACCTTTTCGAGGGTGCCGCACCTTTGCCCCGTTTGGCCGATCCGAATGCATTGATGTTTCGGGTCTACGAGGCACTTGGCCAGCCAATCAGCACAAAAACATGGCCACGCGCCTATGCCCATGCTGACTTGCGTGACGTGACAGGATGGAAAGCCCAACTGGACGCCGCAGAGCGTTTGGCCACCGTCGGGGCCTTACCTGCCAATCGTTTGCTTGGCGTCTATTCCACACGCAGGCCCGCAGCCTCTGGCGGCATTTGGGACAGGGTCGCTGCCGTCCAACGTCTGGAAACCGCAATTCGCACCAAAAGCCCCCAAGCCATTGGCAAAACGCTGCCATTGGCGTGGCAAAAAATGAAATCCGCGGGCCTTGCTGCGCCGTTTTCCACACTTTTTGCACCTCAGGTTGTGGGCTTTGGCCTGGAAGGTCCTGCCAAAGACATAGCGTTTAAAATGGCTATGATGTCTCCCGACTATGAGGCCGCAGCAGTCGCAGGCGATCCCGCTTTTGCGTTTTTGGCCGGCCTTGCAAAAGGCACACCGCCCAAAGGCAATACCGACTTGGAACTTGCGATTGAACACGCATTTTCCACTGGGGAATTGGCAGATAAATTTCAAATTGCACTGAACACTCGGACCCGGTCATTGGGGGCTGTGCTGATAGATATTCTGGAACAGGTCCAAGCAGGCGCGGAAGGCGATCTGACCCAACTGACCGAAGGCTTGCGCAATCTACGTGCGCTAGGTCTGGAAGACACCAGTCGCCGCGTGGCCTTGGAGTTGCTTATTCTGGGGCCTGCGTCATGAACGATACAGATCGCTGGATTTCCACCTTTCTTGACGCACAGGCCGCAGAACTGGGGGCCGCAAACAACACTTTGTTGGCATATGGCCGCGACCTGAAGGACTTTGCCGAATGGCTGACGGCACGCAAGACCAGCTTTGACACCGCCACTCAGGATCACGTTGAACAATACCTGGTGCACTGCGACGCCCAAGGGCTTGCCAAAGCCACCCGCGCACGGCGTTTGTCGTCCATCAAGCAAATCTACCGCTTTGCGTTTGAAGAAAGCTGGCGGACAACCAACCCCGCCATTCAGGTGTCCGGTCCCGGTCTGGACAAGCGTTTGCCCAAAACCCTCGATGAGGCAGAAGTCGACAGGTTGCTGGCTGCCGCCCGGTCAATGGGTCGCGACACATTGCGCAACACCTGCTTGATGGAACTGCTTTATGCCACGGGCATGCGGGTGACTGAACTGGTCAGCCTACCTGTGACCGCAGCGCGCGGTGATCCCCGCGTTTTGCTGATTTTGGGCAAAGGCGGAAAAGAGCGCATTGTGCCCTTATCACCCCCTGCCCGCGCGGCCTTGGCAGAGTGGTTGCCATTTCGGGATGCGGCTGATGACGCGGCAAAAGCCAAAGGTGCTGCGCCGTCAAAATTCCTGTTCCCTTCGCGTGGCAAAGACGGGCATCTGACGCGCCACCGGTTCTACCTTTTGATCAAGGAATTGGCCGTGGCTGGCGGTGTGACACCCTCCAAAGTTACGCCACATACGTTGCGCCATGCTTTTGCGACACATCTGTTGGCGGGAGGGGCCGATTTACGGTCGATCCAGGCGATGTTGGGGCATGCCGATGTGGCAACGACAGAAATTTACACCCATGTTCTGGATGCGCGTCTGACCGAATTGGTGTTGGATCATCACCCGCTTGCCACAGCGGTTCAGCGGCGGCGCAAAGCAGGTGGCAAAACGTCTTCCGATGGCCAATAGCCCGTTTCCAAGGCAATATCATACCCCTGCCTAAGACCTGCGTTTTCCATATCCCCTTGTGCGCCCTTGACGTCATAGGGCAGACGGCGCATTTGCACCGCGCCTTTTTCCAGCACCATAAAGTGCGTATATGACCGCCCGTCATGGGCTGGCATGCCGATCACACCGGCGTTGATCCAGCGTCCAAACGGCGTCTCTTTGATGAACTGCAGCCCCGAATGCCCCGCAATCACATGGTTTACGCGCCCTATCTTAGCGGTCAAAGCTGCCCATTCCTGTTCAAATTCTTCCATGGGCGACACACGCCAGATGAAGCGTGCCACGTCCGTGGCGGCGCCATGCAGCACCGCATAGCGTTCCCCCTGATGATCAAAGGTGATGACATCAGGAAGGCCTGCCATCCAATCAATGTCTTTTTGGCTCAGTTGTTCTTTTGCAAAAGAAAACCATGACAAAGATGCAATATCGCAGGCCGTGCCTTCTTCAAAGCCGCATCCGCAATCGGCTTCGCCTTTGGCCAACTGGATTTCACAATTTCCAGCCACCACAGAACATCCCGCCTGACGCACCATGTCCACGGTCGAAGCAGGGTCACCGCAATACGCCACAGTATCGCCTGTGCAAATCAGATGGGTCGGTTTGATTTTGCGCTTTGCAGCTTCTTCAAACAAAGCAAGCGTCGCGTGGGCATTTGAATACGGGCCACCAAAAACCAAAACAGAACCGTCAAGTGTGCCGAGGTGATGATGTCGCATGCCGCAATCCTTTGTCGTGCGGGCCTTGATTGCGCCGCTTTGCCACCCCATAACCAAATCAACTATAGGATACACGTTAAAATGGACGAACCTTCTACCACAATCCAAGTCGCAAATTCGCTTGAAGCCGCCCAAACGTTGGGGGCGGCATCAGCATTGGATGCGGCCTTTTGGGTGACATGCGCGGTGATTTTGATGCTGCTGGTGATGTCAGGGTTCTTTTCCGGATCTGAAACGGCCTTGACTGCGGCGTCACGCGGGAAGTTGCGATCGCAGGCAGACAAAGGATCGCGGGGGGCCGCAAGGGCTTTGCGGATCACCGAAGACAATGAACGCTTGATCGGCTCCGTTTTATTAGGCAACAACATCGTCAACATTCTGGCGACTTCGCTGGCCACGGCCATCTTCACACGCGCCTTTGGCGAAAGTGGCGTCGCTTTGGCGACATTGGTTATGACAGCGTTGGTTTTGGTTTTTGCCGAAGTTTTGCCAAAGACATACGCCATCACGAATTCCGAAAAAGCCGCGTCTTTCGTTTCGGCGCCCATCGCGCTGATCGTGTTCATCTTTTCGCCTATCGTGGCGGCCGTGCGGTTTTTTGTGCGTGGCGTGTTGGGCGTATTTGGTGTGAAAATTGACCCCGACAGCAACATTCTGGCAGTGCGCGAAGAAATCGCCGGCGCCTTGCAATTGGGCCATTCCGAAGGCGTTGTGGAAAAAGAGGACCGGGACCGCATCTTGGGTGCCTTGGATTTGGGCGACCGGGTGGTGGAGGAAATCATGTTGCACCGCTCTGACATCGAGATGGTCAATATCGACGACGGCCCCGAAGCCATTCTGGAACAGTGTTTACAATCCAATCACACGCGCTTGCCCGTGTTCAAAGATGATTCAGAAAACATCATTGGCGTGATCCACGCCAAAGACCTGCTGCGCGCGATGTACAAGATTATTGGTGGCCCCGATGGCGACGCCACTGCCCTGAAAAGCTTCGATGTGGTGGACGTCGCGATGGAGCCATACTTTGTCCCCGAAACCACCACGCTGGACGATCAGATGCGTCAGTTTTTGCGCAAACACACCCATTTTGCGTTGGTTGTCGATGAATATGGCAGTTTGCAGGGGCTCATCACGCTGGAAGACATTCTGGAAGAAATCGTGGGCGAAATTACCGATGAATTCGACCCCGACGGCGACCATCCGGTTGTGACGGGCGAAGATGGCCAGTTCATGGTGGATGGGGCAATGACAATCCGCGATTTGAACCGGGCAACGGAATGGAACCTGCCCGATGACGAAGCCAACACCGTCGCAGGGCTGGTGATCCACGAGGCACAAATGATCCCCACCGCCGGTCAGGTGTTTTCATTCCACGGATTCCGTTTCGAAGTCATAGCCCGCGAGGGCAACAGGATCACGGGCTTGCGAATTCGTCCGTTGGTGCATTGATGCTGCAAGCGACCATTTGACGAATTAGGGTGATATTTACGCATCCGCGCTAACAAACCCTATTCGATAACGGGATTTGAATGCGCAGCTTGATCCGTAAAACACTTGCGACCGCAGCGTCACTGCTGCCGATACTGGCACTGGTGCTAAGCTGGCCCAGTGCGCTGCGCGCCCATTGTGATGTCATCCCTGAATTTGGAACACTTTTGCAATTGTCGCTACAAATGGCAGACACCGACGGTGATCCGGCAGAGGTTTTTACGCAATCCAACGCAGTGCTTGGGGCATTGGCACTGGATGTAACAACAGCGCGACTTGATGATGCAGACCATAGCAATGCGCGGACTGCGGTCACTGTCTTTTTGCAAAACATGCAATTTATCAATCAGTTGGCGGCTTCAAGAGGTCCCGCGAAAGCACAAGCCTATGTACAGTCCGAAGCATTCATAACAACCCGCAGCGCCGCTTTTCGCACCTATCAGACCTTGTGCCATGACGCCGATGCGGAAACATTGGAAGACCTGTTTCCAGACGACATGCCGACCATTGCGTCAGACAGCGATCACGCGACGCTAGGTGTTGGTCTTGGCACGACAAACCTACCCTCTCAGTCAGACCAAAGCTGGGGTCAGCTTTTGATTGGGTTGTGGGGGTTGTGCGTCTTTTGTGTCACCGGTTTGCATTATGCACTGATTTTGAAAACATCCGGACGCTTGATGCGGCATTATTGTAAAATCCCCGCAAAGCTGAGTGTAGCTGCACAAGACGTTTCGGGACACGTATTGCTTATCGGGATCAATGGGGCGCAATTTGAACCGGACAATGACGAAGACGCAGCAGCAATCGAGGGTCTTGAAGCAGGGATGTTTTGCGACATAACAATTGCGGGCCAAGAGATGGCCGCGAAAACGATTGATCAGGCGGTGTCTCGCGTCGCTCTGTTGTTTAAGGAACCGTTGGAAAAAATCCAGGTCAAAGCCGCTTTAGACGCCTCTTTGACCCCACCAAAACCCGACAGAACCGGTAGAAACGCTGATCCGGCGAGACGGTACCGCTTTGGCAAAGGATATATTTCCGATCCGGTTTCTGATGCGTAGACGTACGATGCATACGACGACGCATACGACCCAAAAGACGTTAGGCGCGCAGTTTTTGACCTTTGGGATCAAACGGCGGTTCCGCTAGAACGCGTGCTTTGTGTGGCAGTCCAAGCACCATAACATCGACCATGTCGCCGTTTTCCACGCCTTTGACGTAGCCCAAGGCCAAGCTCATCCCGACAGAATACCCATATGCACCAGACGTCACACGCCCGACCCCTTGCCCGTCTTTGAAAATCGGCTCTCCACCAGAGGCATCGGCGTTTGATGCGTCGGTCATAGCCCCATCCAGATGCAACAAGACCAGCCGTTCGCGCATCTCGTTTTTCAACACATCAGAGACGGCTGCTTTGTTTAGAAATTCCTTGTTCATCTTGCACAACCGGTCCAAACCGACCTCTTGTGGCCAATATTCTGGCGAATACTCGCGTCCCCATGATCCGTACCCTTTTTCAACGCGCAAAGACATCAATGCCCGCCCGCCCACAGGTCCCGCGTCAAAGGCTTTACCCGCATCTAGCAGCGCCGTGTAAAGGCGCAGTTGGTCAGCCTCGGCGCAGTGCAATTCCCATCCCAGATCACCAGTAAAAGAGACACGCAGCGCCAAGACATCAACACCGGCAAGTTCAATGCGTTGCGAACGCATGAATGGAAAATCTTCTGTCTTTAGCGATGCATTGGTCAACCTTTGCAACAGTTTACGACTGTCTGGTCCGGCCACATTGAACCCGCAAACACTGTCCGTGAGGCTTTCAAACACCGTGCCTTCCGGGCACGGCACTGCATTGAAGAAACGTGCGTGATAGCGTTCCGCCATACCCGATCCGATGATCCAGAATTCGTCTTCGGCCAGTCGCGTGACGGTGAAATCGCCCGCAATTCCACCCCGCACCCCGATCAACGGTGTCAGACAAGACCGTCCAACCGCTTTCGGCATCACATTGGCAAAAACCGCGTTCAACCACGTTTCCGCGTCCGGCCCCTTGCACCGGTATTTGGCGAAGTTCGAGATGTCGATGATGCCAGCACGCTCTCGCAACATTTTGCATTCCGCGCCAACTGGGTCCCACCAGTTTTGGCGCGTGAACCCGTCAGTGTCCGAAGCCCCCGGCGTGTCGGCATACCATAACGGGTGTTCCCACCCATAGTTCAGCCCCATAACCGCGCCCATTTCCAGCTGCAAATCATGAACAGGACGCGTGCGCACAGCGCGGCCTGCACTACGTTCTTCATTGGGGAAGTGGATTTTGAAACGGTTGGCGTACTGGTCGCGCACACGTTCTTTGGTAAAGGTCTTGCCTGCCGCCCCTTGCGTGGCCCACGCCCCGAAACGCGCCATATCCCATGGAAACATATCGTATTGCATTTCGCCTTCGATGATCCATTGGGCCACCATCAACCCCATGCCCCCCGACTGCGAAAAGCCCGGAATGATGCCGTTGCAGCAGAAGTACCCTTTTTTCTCGGGCACTGGCCCCAGCAAGACATTGGAATCCGGCGACCAGATCATCGGACCGTTGATAACGCGCTTGATTCCAGCGGTTCCAACGACCGGAACACGTTCGATGGCGCGCATCATGTTGTCTTCGATACGTTCCAGATCATCATCGAAAAGGTCGTGGGCAAAATCCAGCGGCGTCCCGCCTTCCGCCCAAAAACGCATGTCCTTTTCATAGGCGCCCACCAACAATCCTTGCCCCTCTTGGCGCAGATAGTATTCACCGTCTCGGTCCGCAACCGAAGGCAACCGCCGATCCATCGCGTCGATTTCGGGAATGGTTTCAGTGACAAAGTACTGGTGTTCTGTGGGTTGCAGCGGCAATTCTATACCCGCCAGCGCCGCGACTTCACGCCCCCATAGCCCTGCGGCGTTGATCACCCAAGGGGTCCGGATATCGCCCTTTTCGGTTTCGACAATCCATGTGCCATCGGGCTGTGCTTCGGTGGCGAGGACCGGGTTAAAGCGCATAATCTCGGCCCCGTTCTGACGCGCCCCTGTTGCATAGGCCTGCGTCACCCCTGATGGATCCACATTGCCGCCATCAGGTTCCCACATAATGCAACGGATGCCATCATAGTCGACCAAAGGATGCAGGCGTTCGGCCTCTGCGCGGTCAACTTCATGAAAGTTCATGCCATACAATTTGGCCTTGGCTGCTTGCAAACGCAGCTGATGCTCACGCGCCTCGGTTTGTGCCAGATAAAGCGATCCGGGCTGGAAGACACCGCATCCCTGCCCTGTTTCCTGTTCCAGTTCTTTGTAAAGCCCCATGGTGTAGTGCTGAATACGGCTGATGTTTGTGCTGTCATGCAGACCGTGAATATTGGCGGCTGCGTGCCACGTTGATCCTGACGTAAGTTCGTCGCGCTCGATAAGAACGACATCTGTCCACCCAAGTTTTGTGAGGTGGTACAAGATAGAACAGCCAATCACGCCGCCCCCGATAACAACTGCCTGTGCATGAGTGCGCATGAAACGAGCCTTAGGTTTGCTTAACTTTCGCCCAACTTGCGCCGGGTGGCATTGGCACAGTAGCGCAGTTGCGACATGTCACGTCGCTGGCAAGCAAATTGCACGAAAAAGAAGTTGGCCTACAGCACGCCCCTGTGCGCCGCCTGTTTCAACCAGTCCAGGTCCGGGGGATGCGTCATCTGCGTCTCGGCCCGTTCAAACAACTCTTTTGCGACGCGTCTTGTAACAACAAATCAGGATCCATCGGAGGCACATGAAGGCGGTCGAATTCCGGCGATTGCGGCTCCCGGATCGTTGTTGCCTGGCGACAAGGCCTTGGTGCCTATTTCGCTCATCGCGACCATGCCCAGTCTGGGGGCTTGGTCAAAACTTCGCACATCCCCCACCTTGATGTAGGCCCGCAAATCTTGAGCCAAGTCGGCGTTCATTTCGCCGGCCATTTCGCCGGCCATTTCGCCGACCACTTCGTCGTCAACCCATGCCAGTGGGGCGTTCAAGAACACGAAGTCACCCAAACGGGCCGTCACTTACACCAGAACATCGTGATCTTGCGACCGGTTTTGCATGATTTCGGGCACAATGCCGCGCAGAAACCCGCTTTGGTCCGCAGTAAGTGCAACGGCCACTTGCGGCACGTCCTGCGTCAAAGGATTGGCCCCTAGACAGGGGCGGTCCAGACCTTCGAGGAACCGTGTACGGGTCACGTCTTCGACGTGGCGTGTGGTGTCCAGCAAACTGCCAAACGTCTGCACATGCAGAACCCAATGCACCAGTGACCATACGACAAAACACAGCACCAAAGCCGTCATCCAGAACAGCACCATTGCCTTTTCATCGCCAAACACGCCGGTTTCACGCAGAAAAATTGTGACAAGCGCGTAACATAGGTGCCGATAAACGCCGCAAGCGTGTTTGGTGTCACGGAACCTTCCATGATCAGCAAATGCGCACCCGGCGTGAATTGGGACGACGTATTGCGATGCACTGTCACCATAACGGTCAGTGAAAACACGGTGACAGCAAGCATGGCGTTGGCAATGATCTGCAACAGCCTGTCAACGACAGCCCCTTGCAAACGGCCATTGCCCCCTTCCGGCAAAATGCTTTCAGTCAATGTGGCGATGCCCAAGGCGACCAGTGACAAAAGACCAACGATCAAGACCCGGGTCCATAGCTTGCGCAGGTATTCTTTCAGGACGTGTGTGATGGAATTCAGCCTGTTCATGTCTCTTAACACCTGTATGCCCTTTTGGTTCCACACAACAAATACGACACTTTTTGTCGCCACTACGCTATGCAGCTGTTGCGCGGTGGCTATTCTGTACCCAGACCACAAAGGAGCCTACCCATGCAAACCACAACCCGTGTTGCCATTATCGGAGGCGGCGTCGTTGGCGCGTCTGTGTTGTATCACCTGACCAAATTGGGATGGTCGGATGTGATGCTTTTGGAACGGTCCGAATTGACGTCTGGATCCACATGGCATGCGGCGGGCGGGTTTCACACTTTGAACGGCGACACCAATATGGCGGCCCTTCAGGGGTATACCATCAAACTTTACAAAGAGCTGGAAGAGATAACCGGCATGTCCTGCGGTCTGCACCACGTCGGCGGCGTCACCTTGGCCGACAATCAAGATCGCTTCGACATGCTGTTGGCGGAACGTGCCAAACACCGCTTTATGGGTCTTGAGACTGAGATCGTCACGCCGGACGAGATCGCCAAAATCGCCCCTGTGACCAATCTGGATGGCATAATCGGCGCGCTTTACGACCCTTTGGATGGCCACCTTGACCCATCCGGCACAACCCACGCCTATGCAAAGGCCGCGCGCATGGGCGGGGCCACGATCCATACGCACACAATGGTGCAAGAAACCAACCAGCGCCCTGATGGCACATGGGATGTGGTCACGGACAAAGGCACAATCCACGCCGAACATGTGGTCAACGCCGGCGGTTTGTGGGCGCGTGAAGTGGGCGCTATGGCAGGCATCTATTTCCCTCTGCACCCGATGGAACACCAATATCTTGTGACCGAAGATGTGCCGATGATTGTCGATATGATGAAAGACGGGCATGAGCACCCCCATGTCATGGACCCCGCCGGCGAAAGCTATCTGCGTCAAGAAGGCAAAGGGCTATGCATCGGTTTTTACGAACAAAAATGCCGTCCATGGGCCGTTGACGGCACGTCGTGGTCCTTTGGGCAGGACCTTTTGGACAACGACTTTGACAAGATCGAAGACAGCATTGATTTTGCCTACAAACGCTTTCCCGATCTGGAACGCGCAGGTGTGAAAAACGTGATCCACGGGCCGTTCACCTTTGCCCCTGACGGTAATCCTTTGGTCGGCCCTGTCCCCGGCGTGCGCAACTATTGGTCCGCGTGCGGCGTCATGGCGGGCTTTTCGCAAGGTGGTGGCGTGGGATTGATGTTGGCACAATGGATGATCGAAGGCGAACCGGAACGCGATGTCACGGCCATGGATGTGGCACGGTTCGGAGATTGGATTTCGCCGGGCTATACCTTGCCAAAGGTCATCGAAAACTACCAAAAACGCTTCAGTGTATCTTATCCCAATGAAGAACTGCCCGCCGCACGGCCCAATCGCACCACACCCATGTACGATATTTTCACAAAAATGGGCGCAGTTTGGGGACAGCAATACGGGCTGGAAGTTGTCAATTACTTTGCGCAAGGCGACGAGCCTGCCTATGAAACCCCGTCCTTTCGCCGCTCGGACGCATTTGATGCAACCGCCCGCGAGGTTCGTGGCGTTCGACAAAATGTAGGCATCAACGAGGTGCACAATTTTGGCAAATACAGCGTCAAAGGCCCAAATGCGCGGGCATGGCTGGACAAGATTATGGCCGGCCGTATGCCAAAGCCCGGACGCCTCAGCCTGACGCCTATGCTGTCTTACAAAGGCAAGCTGATTGGCGATTTTACGGTGTCCTGCCTGTCCGAAGACAGCTTCCAGCTGACGGCATCCTACGGGGCGCAAGCCAACCATTGGCGCTGGTTCAAACAACATGAGGAAAGCGGCGTAAGCATCGAAAATATAAGCGATAAACGAAACGGATTCCAGATCGCAGGCCCAAAGGCGCGTGACGTTTTGCAGGCCTGCACCCGCACAGATGTGTCCGCGATGAAGTTCATGGATGTGGCGCATATGACCGTCGGCATGACAGACTGCATTGTGCAGCGCGTCAGCTACACCGGTGATTTGGGCTTTGAAATTTATTGCGATCCTATGGGCCAACGCAACCTGTGGAACACCCTATGGGCCGCAGGACAAAACCACGCGATGGTGCCCTTCGGGATGCGCGCCATGATGTCGTTGCGGCTGGATAAATTCTTTGGGTCTTGGTTGTCTGAATTTTCGCCGGATTATACCGCGTTGGAGACGGGTATGGACCGCTTTATCAGCTATAAAAAGAACACCGACTTCATTGGCCGCGCCGCCTGTGAAGCGGAAAAGGCACAAGGTGCGGTGCGCCAGTTGGTGGCCTTTGAAGTCGACGCTGTTGATGCAGATGTTCAAGGCTATGAACCGGTTTGGTTGAATGGCAAAGTCGTTGGCTTTTGCACATCTGGCGGCTATTCGCATCATGCGCAGAAATCCATCGCGTTGGGCTTTTTGCCGACTGCCGATGTCGCGGACGGGCTTGCTGTTCAGATTGAAATACTCGGCCAGATGCGCGACGCACATGTTGTGACGCAACCGCTGTTTGATGCGGATGGTGCGCGCATGCGCGGATCATAGTGGATGCCTGACGCAACCCGCCCCCTTCCGATTTTACTGCTTGCGGCTGGTGCGTCGTCAAGGATGCGGGGCGGTGACAAATTGATGGAAATGGTGATGGGCGCCCCGTGTGTCCACACGATGGCTGCGCGGGCCAGTGCAACGGGGCATGCGGTGTATGTGACGCTGCCAAATGCCGATCATCCACGCAGTCACGCGTTGCAAGGTTTGGAGGTGCACAGAGTTTTTGTACCTGATGCCTCTGCCGGCATGTCGCGCAGCTTGCAAAAGGGCATCGCCGCCCTGCCCGCGGACCATATGGGGGCTATGATCCTGCCCGCAGATATGCCCGACATCACAACAGAAGATATGGCAGAGATGTTGACGGCGTTTCAGACACACCCCTGTGATGCACTGCAGGCATCGACGCAGGACGGACAAGCGGGGCATCCGACAATATTGGGGCCCGCCTTGACCCGTCAGGTTGGGACTTTGGCCGGAGACAAAGGGGCTGCGTCCTTGATCAAAGCCGCGCCAGACGTCAGATTGCATCCCCTTAACGGAAAACGGGCGCGTCTGGATTTAGACACGCCCGAAGACTGGGCCGCTTGGCGCGGCGATTGATCATACAATAGCTTTATTGCATCACTTTGGTCAGCAACTGTGCTTCGTGTTTTTTCAAAGACATACGTGCGGACCCGAATGCGTCCATGCCAGCGATTGTACTTAGATCAGGGAACAACGTCAGAATTTCAACGCGTTGTGCTTCGCCTATGCCACGCATCGAATGGTCGCCCGGTTGGAAGCTTTCTGTCCAACCGCCATCCGCCAGAATGATTTCATGCTGATCAAACATCAGGTGCAAATAGCTGATGGAATGGGTTGTGATCTGATCGATCCCCTCAAGCCCTGTCAGGTACTTGGCCGCGATCAACACTTCGCGTTCCTCGAACATCACCTCGGCCAGATCCGAATTCAGCAACATGCGGTGGTTTGGGCTGACCAACATGTCCCGCTCGGGCAGGCCTTTGCCCAAAGCGCCTTGACGGATGAACACAGGTTGAAATTCGGGGTGAGCGTCCAGATCTTGCGCGGTCAAATCACGACGCCCGACCCAACGCAGAGGTTGGATGCCGTTGTCGCGGGTGAACACCATATCGCCGACTTTCAGGGCCTCGACTGCGACTTCGCCACGACGTGTGGCAATGCGGGTTCCTGGGGTGAAGCAGATGATGATCTGTTCAATTTCTGTGTAGTCGGTGCGGCCCGTGATGTTGCCGTTTTCGTCCAAAAACTCGATCTGACCAGATTCAGGACCGGTCTGGATGACATTCGTGCGCACACCCGACAAATCAAGGATGTCGATATCCGACCCGTCTGCGTCTTCGCCGCCCACAATAACGTGGTTGCCACCTGCATCGAAGTTGAAGATGTCACTATTGTTGCCACCCTCCAAACGGTCATTGCCCGGGCCCGCTGTCAGCGTATCGGTGCCGTCGCCGCCAAACAAACGGTCGTCGCCTTCGCCGCCGTTCAGGCTGTCCGCGCCAGCCCCACCATCCAGCAAGTCCTGCCCTTGGCCGCCCTCCAGCGTGTCGTTGCCTTCGCCGCCGTCCAACTGGTCATCGCCATCCCCGCCAATCAGGGAATCCTCGCCGCCCTGCCCAAAGATCGTGTCCTGACCCGAGCCGCCGTCAATCGTGTCATCGCCCGCTTCGATCGGCGTGACCACCGCATCGTCGATCAGGTCCCCAGAGAAGGTGAAACCGGAATTGGTGTTGCGTGCCTCAAGCGAAAATTCGATGAATTCGCGGTTTTCAAATTCCGCCGAAAACCATGCGTCTTGATCCGAGGGGTTGTTCTGTTCACCCCCGACCGCCGTGACAGTACCGGGACCATTTTCAAGGTTCAGCGATGTGTCGGAAGACGTGCCAAAAGCCGAAAAACTGCTGGCCTGCAAGGTCACGGCTTCGCGGTCGGTGGGGCTGTTGCGGTCAAGATCGTTGAAGGTCGCAACCGAATTCAGCGCCACAGGATCACCTGTTGCCGGATCAAAGAATTCGAACCGGAACTCGGCTGTGTCGCCGGTGCCGTTGCCGTTCATCAAGATTTCAAAGCCACGACCACCGGTCAGATCGACCGTCATATTCGGGTCGGACTTCGATACCAGAATCAAACGGCCCCAGACCGGCGTGCCATCTTCAAGCTGGGCGACATTGCTGTAGACCGCTGAATCGCCCGCGCTGGCGTTGTTGCCTGTGTAGGTTTGTGACTGCACATTGTTGATGTTCAACGTCAGCGGGGATGCGTCAGCGCCCGGTGCCGTGCCTTCGCCCACATCGCCAAACAGCAGGTCGTTTCCGCCGCCGCCATCAATCTGGTCGTCGCCGCCTTCCCCAGACACAACGTCCTGACCGTTCATCGCATTGATGACGTCATCCTCATTTGTGCCCTGCAAAGTGTCGTTGTTGGACGTTCCGTCGATATTGGCCATGGCAGTCGCCTTCCTTGTCGGAATTCAAAAAACAATTAAAAAACAAATGCAGCCCTCACCGCATGTCGTTGGATTTAGTACAATTTGACACAGTTTCCATGGGAAAGAACCGGACGATGCATCACAATCCGTCGATCTTGGCGTTTTCCTGAACATATGCTTAACGCGGACGTAGGGATTGGAAACAATTTGCCTGTTTTTGCGCTATTGTTAACCGAAAAAACGGCACAGTTGCCTGCGCCGTTTCCCCGTCGATACGAATCGCTTCGCATCTTGTCGCTGCATATGCGTTACGTCTCCGCCCCCGGAGACGCTGCCCAAGGCGGGCTTACTTCGTCAGAAGCGCCGCCTCGTGCTTTTTCAATGCCCGGCGTGCGGATGTGTAGCCGTCGATCCCTTCGCGTGTTTCCAATTCAGGGAACAGTTCGAAGATTTCGTTGCGCTGCGCATTGCCCACGCCAGCCAGCGTTTGGTCGCCCGGCTGGAAGCTTTCCGTCCAAGCGCCGTCCGATAGAACCACCTCGTGCTGTTCGAACATGATGTGGATGTATGTAGTCCATGCTACGTCCACCACATCTACGCCATCCAGACCCGTCAGGAACTTGGCTGCAACAAGAACTTCGCGCTCTTCAAAGTAAAGCGCTGTCTTGTCGTTGG
The DNA here is from genome assembly GCF_039986515.1 of Ascidiaceihabitans sp. Taxonomy (NCBI): domain Bacteria; kingdom Pseudomonadati; phylum Pseudomonadota; class Alphaproteobacteria; order Rhodobacterales; family Paracoccaceae; genus Ascidiaceihabitans; species Ascidiaceihabitans sp. Next base: position 700,243 of record NZ_JBDWQO010000007.1, read on the forward strand.
CCACCAGAACCCGGTGGTTCGGAGACACCATCATGTCACGCTCAGGCAGACCGCCACCCAAGGCACCTTGGCTGATCATGATGGGACGCAAGTGCTGTGCTTTCGCAAAGTCTGCGGCCTTCATGTCCTTGGCGCCCATCCAGCGGATCTCTTGAATGCCGTTGTCGCGGGTGATGATCCGGTCGCCGACCGCAAGGTCCTCGACGCGGCGTTCGCCTTTCGGTGTGGCAATCAACGTCCCCGGTGTGAAGCAAGGGATGACATTCTCGATGTTTGTGAATGTCAGCTGGCCTGCATCGTTGCCGTCGCTGTCGAAATAGTTGACCACACCGTTTTCAGGGTTGGCATCTTCAAAGACAACTTGCAAGGAACCGCCGCTTGGCGCTGACCCCGACAGATCAAGCGTATCGAAGTCGTCACCGCCTTCGTTGCCATCGACCACGTCACCAGCATTGACGTTGATGAACGTGTCACGGTCATCGCCACCCGACAGATCATCGTCGCCGCCGTTGCCAGCATCAATGGTATCGTTGCCGGTTCCGCCGTCGATAACGTCGTCACCCGTTGCACCTGTGATGCTGTCGTTGCCAGCACCACCGTTCAGGGTATCGTCGCCTGTGCCGCCGTCGATCTGATCATCGCCATCGCCGCCGTCGATCACATCCGCGCCGTTGCCGCCGATGATGGTGTCATTGCCAGCACCGCCGTTGATGATGTCGGCATTCAGCCCACCGTCGATCAGGTCGTTGCCTTCACCACCTTCGATCACATCCGCGCCTGTGCCACCGTCAATGGTGTCGTCGCCATCGCCACCATCAATAAGGTCCTTACCGGAGCCCCCATCGATGCTGTCGTTGCCGATCCCACCGCTGATGTCGTCACGGCCTTGGCCACCCAGCAGTGTATCGTTGCCGATACCGCCGTCGATGGTGTCGTCGTCGATCTCACCGTCGATAAAGTCGTTGCCTTCGTCACCCATAAGGATATCGGCATCGTCTGCACCAAAGATCACATCGTCGCCTTCACCACCAGACACGGTGTCGATGCCGTTGTCTGGACGCAAATCCGGACCAAACGGGTTCGACCCATCATCTTCGATGTTCAGGTTATCAAGGCCCAGATCAGGGTCATTGCCAGCGTAGATGGTGTCGTTGCCGATCCCACCCTGGATGTCATCGCTGCCTTCGCCGCCCACGATACGATCATCGCCTTCGTCGCCGGTGATCACATCGTCGTCGATGCCGCCATCAATGACGTCGTCACCTGTGCCGCCCACGATCGTATCGCGGTCGTCGCCGGTGCTGATGGTGTCGTTGCCGGCACCGCCATCCACGAAGTCGCGGTCGTTTTCAGCTTCAGGTGTACCATCTTCGCCAGAGAACAAGCCGGGATAGCCTGCATCGATGGCGAGATCGCCGTTGCCGGTGAGAATGACGTCATCGCCATCCCCGCCTTCAACCGTATCAGACCCGTCACCGGTAGAGATGTCATCGTCGTCGGCACCGCCGTCAACCACATCATCCCCGTCACCCGCTGCGATAACGTCTTCACCTGTTCCACCTGCGATCGTGTCGTCGCCATCACCGGCATGCAGACGGTCATCGCCCTCACCCCCGTCAATGTCGTCGTCACCATCACCTGCGATCACAGTGTCATTGCCGCCACCGGCCACAATGATGTCGTCATCTTCGTCTTCCGGATCGTCAGAGAACACGTTGTCGCCGCTGTCGACCAGATCATTGCCCGGATCACCAGTGTAGTCCTCGTCGATCAGCTCACCAGCATCCGTACCCGTCACAATACCGTCACGCACAAAGACCGTGATTTCAGCGGTATCAGAACCACCATCCGGGTCTTCGATCGTGTAAGTGATCGTCGCTTCGCCTTCAAAGTCAGGCGCTGGCGTGAATTCGATCTGATTGCCAGCAATCTCTACGGTGCCCTGATCTGCAGGAACAGTCGCATCCGTAATCGTCAGCGGATCGCCTTCAGGGTCGGTGTCATTGACGAGTGGATCAAACACGAGGGTTTCACCCACGACAACTTCACCGGCATCGTCATTCACAGCATCAGGACCATCGTTCATGGGGATCACGTCAACCACAGCTTCACCGGTGTCGGTGCCGCCATTGCTATCCGAGATCTCGTAGGTGATCGTCGCTTCGCCGTTGAAGTCTGGCGCCGGTGTGAACGTCACTGTGCCGTCGCCGTTGTCCTCGACCGTGCCTTGATCGGCAGGGACCGAGACCGAGATCAACGTCAGATCGTCGCCATCTTCATCCGTGTCGTTGCCAACCAGATCGATGGTGACTGGCGTGTCCTCGTCGGTGCTTGCTGCGTCATCCACAGCAACCGGACCGTCGTTGACTGCGCCCACGGACACAACCGCGGTCCCTTCGTCTTCACCGCCCTGACCGTCGACAACCGTGTAGGTGATCGTGGCTGGGCCGTTGAAGTTTGGCGCTGGTGTGAACGTTACCGTGCCGTCGCCATTGTCCTCGACCGTGCCTTGATCGGCCGGGACCGAGACTTCGCCGATGGTCAAAGGATCGCCGTCGACATCCGTGTCGTTGCCGATCAGATCAATCGTCACCGGCTCGTCTTCGTTTGTCGTCGCCAGATCATCCACTGCAATCGGATCGTCGTTGATGGCTGCCACTTCGATCTCGTGGATCGCCGTGTCCGTGCCGCCATTGCCGTCTGTGATCGCATAGCTGATCGTCGCAGTGCCGTTGAAGTTTGGCGCTGGTGTAAACGTCACCGTGCCATCGCCATTGTCGACCAACGTGCCTTGATCCGCAGGCACAGTCGCCCCCGTCACTTCCAGATCGTCGCCTTCAACATCCGTGTCATTGGCCAGCAAATCAACCGTAACAGACGTGTCTTCATCCGTCACATCACTGTCATTCACAGCATCAGGACCATCGTTTACAGGCGTCACACTGACATTGACTGTTGAGGTGCTGGTTTCACCGCTTGGGTCTGTCACTGTCACAGTGAAGCTATCCGGACCGTTGTAATCTGGGTCAGGTGTGTACGTCAGAGTTCCATCAGGGTTTTCTGTCACGGTGCCGTTGTCTGGCTGTGTGAAGCTGTCGACGGAGATTGGATCGCCGTTTGGATCCGTATCATTGGCTGTTGGATCGAAGGTGACGCTGTCATCTTCATCCACAGTGATGTCGTCGTCGTTCGCCGTCGGGCCTTCGTTCTGTGGATCGCTCAGGATCGTTTCGATGCCTTCAAAGTCCAAAGTCGAGCCGTCTGCGAATGTCACAGTACCTGTTGTGGCACCATCATCGTTTGCATCGGCCTGTTGGTCGATGGTAACGACACCAGCACCGCGCAAATCAAGCACATCGTTGTCGGTGGTTTCATCGGGGCCATTGCCACCGTCAATAACGTCGCCGTCACCATCCGCGCCGCTGGTCACGATGAATGTATCATCGCCGCCTTCGCCAAACACGACGTCAGACCCTGCGCCACCGGTGATGACGTCATCACCGGCCTCACCGCTGGTGTCCGCTGTGCCAGGTACGTCGTAGGCGATATCTGTAAAGTTGATACCGGTGTTCAGGGTGCCGTCTTGCTCGTGCAGGACTTCCCAGCGCGCGACCGGACCAGGAATTGTGACAAGCACAGAGTGCGCCGGATCATCATCATCAGCGTAATCGTCATCAATGCTTGACGCCGTATCGTTGCCCGGAACACCATCCGAATTGGACAAGGCCAAATCGGAACCCGCGTCGGACAACACCACTTCGATCGGGTTGCCGTCTTCGTCGTAAGCGCGAACAACCACACGACCATCGCCATCGATGTCATTGATACGGAATTCTACGTTTTCTACTGGCGTGTCAGAACTCCAGCCATACGTGGCTGAATTCACGTCACCGTTCAGGACGGAGTTGAACGACCCGTTTTCGTTTACGCCAGAATCAAGGTCTGATGTGTACTGCGTCTCTGTATCATACTTGTTTATGACGCCGTTGGACGCGTTCAGGATTGAGAATGTGACATTTGCATTCCCCGTGTCCTGAGTGAAGTCAGACGCAGTATTATTATTGCCGAAGCCTGGTGCGTCATCCCACTGGAATATTTCGCGCGCGGCAGGCAAACCGGACGTATCTTCGCCATTGTCGCCGTAGATCAGGTCATCACCAGCGCCGCCGTCGATTGTATCATCGCCTTCGTTGCCAAAGATCGTATCGTTACCAGTGCCGCCCGCAATCACGTCGTCATTGGTATCGTCTTCGTCGTTGACTTGAACACGCAAATCTTCACGCTGCGGTTCGCTCAGGTTGTCGCCATCACGCACCACAACAAGTTCATAGATGTTGTCGCCATCTTGGTCGGACGGGTTATCAAAATTTGGAACAAACCCATTTGCGTATGTGACTTCGCCGGTATCTTCATCAATCTGGAAGAACCCCGCATCTGGGCCTTCGAGGCTATAGGTAACAGTTCCAAGTGCTTCCGCATCCAATTTGGTCTCAGAGACCATACGGCCTTCGCTATCGACAGTATGTGCGGTCGAAATCTCGTTAATACCCAATTCGTCAAGGGTTTTCAGTTCGCCTGTTTCCAGAACACCGTCGCCGTCATCAACCCAAACGGCCAAACCATCCAGCTCGCTACCAGAAACGACGCCATCGTTGTTGGTGTCTTTCAGGTCGGACAGTTTTTCATAACCGTTGGCCCATTCGCCGCCTTCGTCGCCAAACAGGGCTGAACCGTCAACATTGCCGCCTTCAGCCGCAACCACGTCCAAGTCGATCAGCAAACCGTCACCGGAGCCGTCTAACCATTCGATTTCATCCAGAGTGCCATCATCATCAAGGTCGAAATTAACGGTGTCACCGCCGTTGTAATCGTGCCCGATCTCTGTTGAATCACCCGTCGTGTCGATTTCACCGTTGTCGTTCAGGTCAAACGCGATCGGAGAAATCCAGCGCACTGCCTCTGAATCAGCGGTTACGCTTTCGTTCGACAACTCTTGGTCGACTTCAACAATCACGGTTTGAGTGTCGAACTCTGTGCCATTTGCGTAATCATAGGCACCAGCACCACGTATCCCGTAATAGACGAGTTCAACGGATTCACCTGGCTCTAACGGCTCGCCAAGTTCCCAACGTACTTGTCCTTCTGGCAACCCATAGCTGCTGCCTGCGCCAAGAATTTGCCCGGACGGCGCCAAACCAGGTTCGGTGATCTGAACTGTGCCGTTTGATGTGTCGCCAACTTCAAGTAACGCAGGATTGAAATTGTTGCCCCAGAATGTGTTGTTCCAAGCGTCTCCAGTTTCAGAGGTAACAGTGTCTTGTCCAGGCTGCCAAATATCGATGTTCTCGGGAATTGAATCTTCAAGAACCACACCCGTCGCCGTCACATCAGAGGTGTTGCTGACTTTTACCGTGAATTTTACAACTGTGCCGCGGAATGCGTATAGGTTGTCACCCTCGCCGGCTTCGTCGTCACTTTCTGTGTCATATCCGTTGAACCCTGTACTGTTATAGCTTTCGATGGATTTGTTCACCTTAAGCGTTGTCGGTTCTCCGGCCTCGGTTGCAAACCAGACATCTTCGGTATGTACGCAGTCATCCGTGTCAAAATCTACAGAGAAGCTGCTGTCGCCTTCGGTGACTTGGACGGAATTAGGGTTCCCTCCACCATTGCCGCCATTGTCGCCATTGTCGCCGTAGATCAGGTCATCATCAGCGCCGCCGTCGATGCTGTCATCGCCGGAGCCGCCCAGAAGAACGTCATTTCCGCCTTCACCAAAGATCGTGTCCTGACCTTCGCCACCTAACAATGTGTCGTCACCGTCCGGACCGTTGTCTGGGCCACCGGCTCCACCATCACCGTACAATACATCGTCACCTGTGCCACCTTCGGCGTAATCTGAGCCGCTTCCGGCAAACACTTCATCATTGCCTTCCCCGGAGTTGATTGTGTCATCGCCACCTAACGCATCAACGATATCGTCCTGAGGGCCTTCGCCCGCGAGGATTTCGTCGTTATTGTCGATGCGGTCGCCTTCTGGATCGCCATTGTAGTTAACGTCAATCAGGTCTGCATTGTTTGTACCATCAACAATACCGTCCGCAGGCAATGCTGGTGGGTTGTTGATGATGTCGACGTCATAGATGGCAAGATAATCAACGGTGCCATTGAAATACTGCGAATGCACACCGTCATCTGATTCACGTGCGCCGACTGTCCAGCTTTCGTCGTCTTGATCCCCAATATCCATTGTCAGACCAGTCACGTTGTTATCAACGCTGTGTGTTTCACCTGTCGTCAGGTTTTCAACACGGAATGTACCGCCGCTGTTGATGTCCCAAGTGTAGGTTACTTTGACGTCGTCGCCTTGGTCCAAAAAGTTTGCGTCTGTCCATTGGATCAGATCGTCACCCGGCACGCAGTGCATGACGCCAACGCGACCGTCTTCGGACACACGAATTTCAAAGGCACCTTCGGTAGCGATATCAGCCGTTTCACCGCGTGACACGACAACGTCATCGCTCGAACCAACATGCGCAGTTTGATTGAACTGTATTGAGAGCGTGCCTTCGTCCAACTGGAACGGGTCGTCGTCACCAGCGTTCGGGCTGTCGCCGGCAGAACTACCTACAATTTCGCCGTCAACTTCAAAACGGTCACCATTTCCATCAAGGTGCAGCTGGTCACCGGCGATGTTTGCGTTGCCGTGCAACCAACCGTCCTGGCTAACGCCGTCTGCAACACCCGTGTCATCGAGTTCGCTCCCGTTCAAGAAATCCCAAAGGCCTACAAGGTTTCCCGCAAAGGGGTCATTGAAGTTGTCAGCCATATCTTATCGCTCCTCGTTATTGCGTACAACACGCTTGTCGCACGCATGCGAACTCTGAATTTTTAACCCGTCGGAGACGATGCACTTGGTCAATGGGCGACCCGCACAACGTTCATCAACATAAATAGGAGGAATGCCCTGAAAACAGGCCATCAGAAGGGCGTAATTTAGGCCTTTGTAAGACCTAAAACACTCCTTCACACAAACGTCACAAATGTTGTGCATAACAACACTGCGAACGCACGTCCTCCGCATCTGATTTGATGCGTCATTGTGCGGTCGCCCCCGTGACCTACAGACATCGCCCCCCAGTTAGGCAGGTTCACTCATACTCAAAGCAGGACCTTTAGCAAAAGGGAAAAATACGATTAAAATCCCACATTTGATGCGTTCCAACCGGAGCGTGTGTAGAGTAATTTTCCACGATTCAATCATCAATTGAATCTGCGTTCTCGATATGAAAACAAAGGAATTTCCAATAAATCCGTTACAAACCTTGGGTTTAGCGGATTGAGCCACATAAGTCGGACATACCCTGCAATAGAATTGTTTCCAAAACCACCCACAATGCCAAATACTATGCCTTGGCAAAGCCCCCACGAACCGTCGCTGTTTTTTGTTCACAAGCTGTTCATGAAAAAGAACCAATCGTTGAAAATAGCCAAAACTGGTTCGCCATAACCGCGAAGATCGCCACAATCTGAGACGAATCAAATCAATAAAGCGCCCCTTCTGTGCCCGCGAGACAATGCTCGGTTTCAGACGATCCGGACCCCGGATCAATGAGGACCCAGATTTGAAAAACAGGGCGTCAAAAAAGAAAAGCACCCGGCAAGGTGCCAGGTGCTTTAACGCGCAAAGTAGATCGAATTTTAGCCGTGTTCAGCCTTCGTCGACAATCACATCAAAGTCGATGCGGCTGCTGCTGAGGCCTGGCTGATCCGGGTCTGTTTGCGACCATGACGGCGCAGCGATGATGACTTGTGTCGACTCGATGCCTTGACCGACCAACGCGCTCATCAAAGCGGCTGCACGCAACCGGCCCGTTGCAGGTGTCTCGCCCACACCTTCCTGATCTGTGTGTTGACCCACAACACGCAAACGCGCCTGCGGGCACGCCGATGCTTTGATCGCAAGGTTCAAAGCAGCTTGCATGTCAGATGCAGACGACGTGATCGAGCGCGGCGCGTAAAACACTTTAACCTGCGACACGGCATCCTTCAGCTGTGCAACACAGGGCGCAAGCGGACGTGGTGCAGCGCTGTTCAAAGTCGCAGAGACGCGTGTTTGCACAACGTCAAATTCGACACGGCGGTCATAAAAGCTGGCAGGCTTCGGACCGCGTACCGTCGATGGAACCGATTGCCCCATACCTTTGACGATAAAATTGGACGTGTTGATGCCAGACGCCGCAACACGCGCCACGATGGCTTCCGCGCGCTGGCGGCTGAGACGCAGGTTCACCTCCGGATCGCCAGACGGGTCGGAATGGCCTTCGACGATGATTTGAACGCCGGGACATTCTTGCGCCACCAAGCCGATCAATCGCGCCTGCCCCATGCCACGTTCACCGCCCGTCAGACCGCCGCTTGGGAAATATACCCGCGCTTGTTCGGTCAGATTGCGCAAATCTTCGTAGCATGATGTCTTGGCCGCCAGCTTTGCCTGTGCAGCAGCAAAGAAACCGGCCGGATCATCGTCAAGCGACGGTTGGCGCGGCGCGGCAGGTGCAGGTTCAACAGCAGCGACTTGTGTAGGCTGCGCAGGCTCGGCCACAACCGATTGATCCAACACACCTGCAGCCGTCAAGCTATTGAAGGACGTCGCAAGGTTTGACGTCTGGCTGACCTCGTTTTCGTCGGTCACAACTGAAGTCGTGGCAGCGACTTGTGCAGGTTGTGGTTGTACGACTGCCGCAGCAGGTGCGGCTACATTTGCAGTTGATTGAACCTGTTGTGGTTCGGCGTTTTCGCCGCGATCAAAAACGCCAGATGCAGCAAGCCCGATCGCCACTACCGGCGCGGCCCACGGCAAATTCTTTGTTAACATATCTTTTATCATTGCCCGACTGTCCCCCAAGTCTTGTCTTATAGTGCCGCATCGCTGCGACATCTTTGCCCATATGCGCTCTATAGTGGCATGTGGCCCCCTATCGTCAACATCTATGTGGATAAGTTGACGCCAAGACCCAATTTATCGAGTTAAACCAAAGAAAATCGGAAAAATCGCACGGGTTGCGCCTGCAAATGGTCCACGGATGCCCGAACCGGTGGCGGATTTCACCGAATCGTAATGCGGCTCAGAAAGCCGCCAAAACTTCTATTTGTTCGATAGAAAACTGGCAGAAACCAGCCAGCCCGGTGTGCACCAATACAGTGTCTAAGGTCGTGTCCGGATTTGGTGGATTTAGCGTTTCGAGGTCAGGTGCTAAAACCTGTTGGTACCCAAGGCCGGACTCGAACCGGCACTCCTGTTACAGAAGTGGATTTTGAATCCACCGCGTCTACCATTCCGCCACTTGGGCCTCATGGGACGTCGTTTAACCCGACGCTTCGGGCGCGTCCAGCGCATTTTGCACCCCTGCGCCTTGACTGTGAATAAATTGCGTGGTCTGGCCTATTTTCAACAGGAAACAGGGGTAAAAATGTTCAAAAATTTGAACGCTAAGATGCTGGAATGGGCGCAGCACCCCAAAGCGATGTGGATTTTGGCCATCGTCGCTTTCGCGGAAAGTTCGTTTTTTCCGATTCCCCCGGACCTCTTGATGATTCCCATGATTCTGGCAGCCCCTCATCGCGCGTTCAAAATTGCCGGCGTTGGTTTGGTGGCATCCGTTTTGGGCGGATTGCTTGGATATGCGATTGGGGCAATGGCCTATGAAACCATCGGCCAACCAATGCTGGCTGCATTGGGCAAAGCCGACGCGATGCAGGAATTCAGCACCAAATTCAACGATTTCGGCTTTTGGGCCGTGTTGACCGCAGGCATCACGCCTTTCCCTTACAAAGTCATCACGGTCATGTCCGGTTGGACCGGCATGCCCCTTATGACCTTCATCGCAACATCAATTCTGGCGCGGGGCTTGCGTTTCTTTCTGGTGGCATGGCTGCTTCATACCTTCGGCCCAAGGGTTCGTGATTTCATAGAACGCTATCTTGGCCTTATCCTGATGCTGGCGATCGTGGTGCTGATCACGACCTTTTATGCATTGGGCAAAATATGACGCGGTCTTATTGGATTGTAATCGCCGCAGGTGGATCGCTTGCGCTGTTGCTGGCGGCCTTTGCCTTTCAGCATTTGGGTGGTTTGGCCCCGTGCAAGCTGTGCATAACGCAACGCTATCCCCATGTTGCTGCCATCGCCTTTGGGGTGCTGGCACTGGCCCTGCCCCACATTCTTTGGATCATTTGTGGCGCAATTGCCGCAGCCATCACGGCGGGGTACGGGTTTTATCACGCAGGTGTGGAACAAGGTTGGTTCGAAGGCCCAACGTCCTGCACATCCGGCGACATTGGCACGCTGAGCGCCGATCAATTGCTTGAACAGATTTTGACAGCCCCATTGGTGCGCTGCGATGACATTCCATGGGATTTATTCGGGATCAGCATGGCAGGTTGGAACGGGTTGGTGTCATCCGGTTTGTGTCTGGCATGGTTGATAGCGCTAAAGCTGCGCGCCTAAGTCACTTTTTTCGCCGAGAGCAGTAAATTCGTTTCGCTGGCGACAATACCATCCAGGCGTCTGATCTGGTTTAGACATTGGTCAAAACTCTCCAATGTGTCGGTTCCGATTTCAGCCACGATGTCCCAACGGCCATTTGTGCTGTAAATCTCGCGTACCGCACTTAATCCGTTCAAATGCCGGATGATACGGTCCGTGCCGCGGCCTTCGATGCCGATCATCATCAAACCGCGCACAGGATCTTTTAGGCTGTCTTCGCGCAAAACGACCGAAAAGCCCAAAATGTCACCCCGTGCCTTCAGCCGTTCCATACGGCCGCGCACTGTGGTGCGCGACATCCCAAGAGCGGCCGATAAGTCCGACAACGATGCCCGCGCGTCCTGGCGCAAAGCCGCAATCAACTTTAAGTCCGTATCGTCCATGTGTACCTCCATTTTGGCGCATATACATCCAAATTGATCAATTTGGGTAGTTATTACTGAACATTTTCGCGGATATCTCCTGTTTTGACAATAAAATGAGAAATCTCAATGACCGTAACACACGCAATCAAACTGATCGGCGCCCCTATGGATTGTGGCAAAACCAGACAGGGGTGCTTGATGGGCCCAGATGCGTTTCGCACTGCTGGCCTCGCATCCGCCCTTCAATCGTTGGGTCACACAGTCGATGATCTGGGCAATGTCGCCCCCGATGCCAACGCAATTGCCGAACAAAGTGGCCTGGTTGCATTGCCTGAAACCGTCGGGTGGACAACAGCCCTTGCGCGGGTGGCCGAAACAGCAATGCAAGACAGCCTACCCGTCTTTATGGGGGGCGATCACGCTTTGTCACTGGGCACGGTTCTGGGTGTGGCACGCCACGCCGCAGCACAAGACCGCCCGTTGTTTGTGTTATGGCTGGATGCCCACACCGACTTCCATACCCCGCAAAGCACCAGTTCTGGCAACCTGCACGGCACGCCCGTCGGCTATCTGACAGGGCGCACAGGATTTCACGATTTTCCGATGTTTGAACATCCGGTGCCCTATGAAAATGTCACAATGTTGGGTTTGCGGTCGGTCGACGGACCAGAGCGGGCGGCCCTTCAGGACACACAGATCACCGGCATCGATATGCGCACCATTGACGAACACGGGATCGCGGCACCATTGGCCCAGTTTTTGAACAAGGTCCGCCACGCAAACGGCTTGCTGCATGTGTCATTGGATGTCGATTTCCTTGACCCTTCAGTGGCCCCCGCCGTTGGCACCACTGTACCCGGAGGTGCGACAGTGCGCGAAGCCCATCTTGTGATGGAAATGTTGCACGACAGCGCCCTGATGACCTCGCTTGATCTGGTTGAATTGAACCCGTTTCTCGATGAGCGCGGCCGGACTGCACAATTGATGGTCGACCTGACGGCTTCCGCTTTTGGCCGCACTGTCTTTGACCGCCCGACACGCGCATTTGCCTAAACACCACAGGAGACTTCCCATGAACGCTTTGCCGGAACACAAAACATCTGCGCATTTGACCCCCTCGAAGGCCGCTATGGTCCCGTTTGTCTCTGTCGAGAACATGATGCGTTTGGTGCACCACATCGGCATGCAAGACACGCTAAAAGGCATCGCAGCCTATATCGAGGATGATTTCAAACGCTGGGAAAGCTTTGACAAAACGCCCCGGTTGGGCAGCCACACCGAAGACGGGGTGATGGAATTGATGCCGACCTCTGATGGTTTAGACTATGGGTTTAAATACGTAAACTGCCACCCAAAGAACATCAAAAGCGGGCTGCAAACCGTTGTGGGGTTTGGACTTTTGGCAAATGTAGATACAGGGTATCCTGTCCTTTTGACCGAAATGACCCTTCTGACAGCGCTGCGCACAGCGGCCACATCAGCCGTGATGGCCAAGATGTTGGCGCCCAAAGGCGCCCGTGTGATGGCCATGATCGGCAACGGGGCCCAGTCTGAATTTCAGGCAGTCGCTTTGCAAGCTATCGTGGGCATCGAAGAAGTGCGATTGTTCGACATTGATCCCACTGCTACGGAAAAAGCGGCGCGCAATCTGGCCGGAACCGGTTTGAAAGTCACCTGCTGCACATCGGCACAGGACGCCATTCAGGGCGCGCACATCATCACCACTTGCACAGCAGACAAGCAAAACGCGACCGTATTGTCCGACAACATGGTCGGCGCAGGTGTCCACATCAACGCCATCGGGGGGGACTGTCCGGGCAAAACGGAACTGGCGGAAGCCATCCTGCACCGCGCAAACATCTTTGTAGAATATCCGCCCCAGACCCGCATCGAAGGCGAAATCCAGCAATTGGCAGAAGACCACCCCGTGACAGAGCTTTGGCAGGTCATGACCGGACAAGCGCAGGGGCGCACATCGCAAGACCAGATCACATTGTTTGACAGCGTCGGGTTTGCCATCGAAGATTTCAGTGCCTTGCGGTTCATTCGCGACCAGATTGTGGGCAGCGATTTTTTTGAGGCATTGGATTTGCTGGCCGATCCCGATGATCCACGGGATTTGTTTGGCATGGTAAAGCGCTGTCATCCCTAGGATCACGGTTGCGGTGCGTCGCTGTCGTTGCAGTCAAACACACCCCACGCGACACACCAAAAACCCGTCGCTCTTGACTTTGCATGGCCAGCCATTGTTTGTGTTGTGGGGTAACGGGTGGGGTGTCCTTTGACCAAAAAACTATCGGTGCCAGTCGATCTGTCTGATGCAAAACGCAAAAATGCGTCTTCATTGTCCATCGGTCAGGCAGTCTTTTTTTCGATCTGGGTTGTTGCCTTGGTCCTTGCGGGAAGCATGGCGATCGCTGTGGGCATCAAGGGCTAAATTTCCAATGACTGTGTGTTACTTTTGGGACTGGTGTCCGGTCAGCGCTGTGCCTTGGCTAAGCTTTACGTGCAAAAGCAGAGAGCTAACGACATCGGAGAACAGGTTTTTCCGCTACGGGAACAGCTTGCCGGACACTGTCAGCTATTGGATTAGAACCGACGGGATTTTTGTCTTCAAGTTGGAAATATCAGACAAGCTGAATGATGTTTTCGACAAGAACCTTCCCCAGAACCCATCCGACAAAGAAAAATCCAAAGAGGTCGTGAAAGTCGCAAAGCTGATCAGCGACCAGATCAAAGGCAAAGAAAAAGTGCGGTCGCAGTCGCATGGAATGCTGTTGCCCGACAACATGAACGACTGCAGCAAATATGGCGCGATTTCCGTCACTCCGCGCAAATTGCATGATGCTGTGTTTCCCAAAGACGGTTCGGACGTGGAAATTCGGGATTTTTTGTCATTCAAACCGAATTTGGCTTTTCTGAAGGGAAAGCAAATCGGCGACGAGCTGGACATTCAGGCCCCTGTCGCATTGCTGTTGCGTCAGCAATTCAACACCTGTTTTGAATCCGCTTTTCTGGCTGTTGAAAACATCAAATATTCCAAACGTCTGTATCTTCCGTCTTACCGGATCACAGAAGGCAAACGTCAGTTTCTGAGCCGCAATGGAAAAGGGCTGGATGTCAAAAGCGTCAAATTCTTCGTGTTCGCCTATTTGAGTGTATTCTTACCGCTGTTCACCACCATATTCCTAAGCAATTTCGAAGTGCGCGGCGGATCGGAGCTTGTATTGTTTTTTCAAAGCGCGATTGACGCTTCCTACATTTCAATGTCGTTCATCACCACCTTGTTTTTGTTGCTTTTCATGGCAGTCGATGTGTTTTCTAAACGCAATCCCGCCATCAAGGCCTACAGCCGTGCGCAAGAAATTTTGCGCAGCGGAAATCTGTATTGCACCGTGGTCGAAAACATCGTGGCACCTGTCATCGAATACTATGGAAAGCCCGACTACGCGGCAGGTCAAATCCTTGATGTTGCAGGCGTGTCCAACAGCCCGAGCGCATTGAAACGCGACCTTATCGACCGCATCCATCTCAATGGTGATTTTGCCAACGCTGTTGAGGTTCTGGAAGTTTGGAAAGATCGCGAGAAAGAAAAACGACGCCTGACGGTCGCCGTGGTTGGACCGCTGTGCCTGCTTGGTGCAATTCCACTCTTTACCCTGATTTCAGAAAACATGCCTTTGCTGGCAGAGGTTCTGACCTACGGGCTGTCGTTGATCGGAATAGATACGCCCCCGTAGGGTCAGGACCCTAGACCACGGTTCACAGCACGTGGTTTTGGTGTAGAGTGAACCATAAATTTCACAATTTTTGATCCAAAGCCCTTATTTCTATGAGGGTTGAGTTTAACCGTTGCAATACTGGAAGCATCGGATTCACAGGATGGAAGCATCAGATTCACCAATTTTGTTGTCTTCATCAAAAGTTCGTCCCGCGTCCAGTGTTGGGCACGTTTCATTCGGATCTTTTGCAGGCAGTGTTTGAGCTGCAAAAACGGACGCCACTGATAGTACATCCTCGCGCAAGTAGACGAATGTCTTAAGCAACGCTGGATCGACCACTGGTAAGATGCCCGCTTGTTTCAGAATGCGACGGGCTGATGCAGAATTGATACCGAACTCTCGCCCCACGAGGCCGGAGGTCAGATACTTGGCCTTGAACCGCTCTATCTGCGCAGCCGAAACATAGGCTGACCCGGGAAGATTTTTGCACTTTTCAGGGTCAACCAGTGCCAATAAGGGAGCTCCATTTTCGCGCGAAGTAAGACGCTTGATAGCGGTTAAGGACGCCCCCAACATCAAGGAAACCGAAAACAGTCTATGGTAGTCATGATCTTGCGCTTCATCTATTTGACCAGTCACCTCTGCGTGGCAAAATCTAAGGTGATCGAGACGTTGGACGCCACGCAACAGATATGTTTTTGAGAGTTTTCCATCAAGAAACCAGCCCATAACCTGCCCTGTATCCGTCCGCATACGTGAGGCGCCGGAAAGGCTGATATACCCATCAGTTTCGGTCGAAACCACAGACAAATTCCGGCAGATACACTCCAAAAAACCATTCAAGTCGTCGCGGTTGAAATTACCCCGCATCTGGCCCACCTGCCCTTCAGAAATCGGTGTGATCGACCGGATGAAGTCATTGCGAACCAAGTGCTCAACTTGGGTGATAGTACACCCGAGAAACTTTATGACCAGATTTTGCGGAATGGAGTTTTCAATCTTTTCGATCAGGCGTTCAGCCTCCTCAGCGGGAAAAACCCACTGATTAAATGCCGCCTGATCCGCAGTCTCTGGGATCATACCCATTGTACGTGCGAGACGATAAAGCCGATATTTGTGCGTTTTTGTGGCCCTTGTCAGAGAGTTCACTGAATGCACTTTTCTTTCAGGCACAACCTTTCCGAGCACAGTTTCACCAGCGCCGATGGCAAAGTTCTCAACGATTGCGTCGCGGACAACATCAACGATCGGTCCCAGCCCCCCTTCCCGCTCGCTCTTCTTGATGGAATTGTAAAGATGGCCAAACACCGCCTGAGGCCCCGTCCTTCCACTTGTCCTCCCTGAATTAATCCGGACTGTCCGAAGGGCACTTCGTATCGCTTCAGCCCCCTTTGAGCAGACCTCAAAACCGGCATCCCCGACTGCTGCCCAATCAGTAGCAGTGTAATCTTTGATAGCCGCTTGAGGTCCATCTACAAGCAGGCTCCCAATCATTTCACAAGCTCGCACGCCATCAGCGATACCTTGGCCATACCGCAAACACAACATCAACGATTGTGATGATCTGTGGCGTTGCAGCCATCGGATCGCCCAGCCCGCCGTAAAGCGTACCAATGCCCCAAAAGGCACCAACGCCAACGAAAATGTGCCCGGCAATCAAGATCAAGATTGGAATGACGGTAACAGATGCACCGACAGCGCCGCCGATTTTCAATTGCCCGTCGCGATGAAGGAACGCCACCGACCACAGCAGTAATGCCAAAAGCAAAGCAAATGCGTAGAGAAGGCTACTACCGGAAATCTCAGAGTTCCCTAGATTTAGGAGCTCCAGTGTCTTTGCCACGGCTGCAAACCCTAGGGCTACTAGTCCGGCTCGGTTAAGTGGTTTGCGCATACCCATCTCGTCTGCGAACCCCCAAGCACCCAAAATTGAAATCCCGAGTGCTAGAAACCTCAGCGGCACCAGTTCGGGGGCAAAGCCTAGCGCAACAGTCGCGACGCTGCCCACAATTAAACTTACCGCGCTAACGCGCGCATTCAGAGACGCCATGACCAAATCCTTCTTATTTTCCGTGGGAATAGTTAGCGCACAGGCATAGAAGACACATTGGACACAATGCCATATATGTCCAATATAAGACGTACTCTTACGATTGGCCGAACTCTATGACTGCACATAATCGACAAACTGAGAAAACACGCGCAGCGATTAAGTCAGCGTTTGCTGAACTTGTATTCAAAGGCAGATACGATGACATCCGAATGATAGATGTAGCTCGCACTGCAAACGTGGGCCGTTCAACGCTCTATATGCATTATCCCGACAAAGACGCGATCTTGCTCGAGAACATGGCACCGATGGTGGAAGATCTTGCAACGGCTACTCAGGGCGGGGATGCATATCCGAAAATTGAAGCCGTCCTGCATCATATTTGGTCTCACAGAGATCGTGGGCGGATGGTTTTGTTTGGCACAACTGGTCAGAAACTGGAAAATGCACTGGCAGCGAGAGTAACAGAAAACCTTAAGGGCCATTCGGGCCCGCTGGGCTTACCCTTTCTTGCCAATCCAATTGCCGCAGTTACGTTTACCGTTATAAGAACTTGGCTGAAAGGCGAAGCATCAGGAGCGATCCCAGATATTGCACGCCGCATTTGCTTGTCATCGCAAGCGCTCTTAACTGCGTCACGTTAAACGAAAAATACTCTCAAGTGGGCATTCAGTTAGGCGGTACAAAGGTCGAAAGGCTACCGCTCACTGACCGCATCGCCTCGCAGCGAACGGCCCTGATTTTGGAACCGGCCTGTCTTGGTTTTTGCGGCGAATACTACCGAAGAGCCCAAAGTTCCGGATGCTGCAAGTCTTACGATTGTCTGCTATTTGAGCTGAACAAAAAGCATGCTGAGGTGCAAATTATGTCTGACAACTGGATTTTGATCGTTCCAAAAAGCCCGAAACATATCCCTTTGCCAGATAACGCTCAGGCGTCACTCGAACACTTGGAAAGATTGATGCCCGATGCAGACGAAATCGAAATTGTTCAGAATGAACATGTTCAACTTTTTGACTGCGGTTCAAACCTTGAAACGATAACATGCCCGCGGTGCAGCGCCAATATCGGCTTTGATTGGTGGGGCGAAGCCATGTCTTCGGACCATGATGAAAAGGTCGGGTTCCAGTTAAAAAAATACCGATTGCCTTGCTGTTCCACGGCAGCTTCACTCGATGAGCTAACCTATGCGTTTCATCAGGCGTTCGGATGTTTTGCATTGAGTGCGATGAACCCAAACATAGGAGAAATATCGAATGATGCGGTGTGCAAAATAGCAGCAATATTGGAATGCGAAGTATCAGTTGTCTATCAGCACATTTGAACATCACGCTCGATAGCTGACATTGGCGCAGCCGAAGCGAAATGGCGCTAAGTCCCGCAATGCCGCCCTTGGTGCATAGCGCAGCGAATGTCTCCTTTCCGCCACTTGGTTTCGGATAAGGGCAGCTTCACATGCGACACCAAAGCGTTCCTCCAAACTCGGCGTGTACTTCAAATCTTAGAAGAAACGGCATTTTAGCGTGCTTACGCTTATTCCTCAGCATGAAGACAAGAGCCAGCCCCAAGACCGCCAAAACCCCATCAAATTATGACTTGGTGAAACCGATGCTTCCACTTCGGAAGCAAAACCACCATTTTTGGGAGATTTATGCTTCCCTCTACAATTGGGTGGTTTACGTTCGAACTACGCCTCAAGTTCCGCGTCCCAATACAGAAAATCCATCCAGCTTTCATGCAGGTGGTTTGGCGGGAACTTGCGTCCCATATTCATCAATTCACCCGCTTGTGGTTGGCGCGGTGGTTTGCGCAACGACATGCCCGTGCGGTGCAGATGTTTTGAGCCCTTTTTCAGATTGCATGGGCTACATGCCGCCACCACGTTTTGCCAGCTCGTCACTCCGCCACTGGCACGCGGCACCACGTGATCAAAGGTCAAATCCCCTTTCGTGCCACAGTACTGACATCGGAATTCGTCCCTTAAAAACAAATTAAAGCGCGTGAAGGCCACGCGCTTTTGGGGTTTGACATAGTCTTTCAGAACAACAACCGACGGGATCCTAAGGGTCGTGGAGGGGCTGCTGACCGTGGTTTCATATTCCGCCACGATGTCCACCCTGTCCAGCCAAGCGGCCTTTACCGCGTCCTGCCAAGGCCAAAGGGACAAGGGATAATAGCTGAGCGGGCGGTAATCCGCATTCAACACCAACGCAGGATGATGTTTTAATGCGCCCGGATTGCGCGTGAAATCAGTTCTAAAGTCGCCGTCCATTCGTGTTCAAGTCCTCGCCCTGCACGGAGCCCGTGCGATCCTTCGGGGGCGGGATCCCCCGATCCAACTTGGCTTGACTATATATCGTGGTTTGTAACAGGCAAGTGATACATGGGATACTAGATGTATAGTGCCTAAGCGCCCTCCGAGACCCATTCCGGATGGCCGATTTGGTCCAATGTTCGCAGTAAACGTCGGTGTTCCGATTTTTCAAATCGCCCAAGAATATCGTTAGAGTTTCGCTTTTCACTTGGTGTTTTGAAGATGTGCGGCAGCGTTAGGTTCAAAAAAGCAGCTGCGCGTTGCAGCCCTTCACCGGTCAACCCCTCGTAAGGAAGGGTCAACACATCGCCTTTTGCAAGATTTTGGCTGGCGTCACGCCACGCCCGCCTGCGTTCCAAAAAGGTGACAAACAGTTTTTTGCGGAATGTAATTTTGGGTTTTTTCAATCCCGGCTTAAACAAATGAGGTTGCGCGTTCTTTTCACGCACAAGTTGCCACGATGAAAATGCAGCCAATTCATTTTCACGAAACAGACGGATCTTCTTGATCGTCTCGTCAGCACCAAGCATTTTTATGGCGTCCATACAGGCTGTGTCGCCTTCGATGGGCCAAATCTTCAAACCGACGGCCAACTTGTTTCGCCTATGAGACATCAAGTCGGTAATGTATTCCAAAGGACGATCATACCGCGATGCCACATCCACTTTGTTTGGGTCCAATTTTGAAAACCGCGGAGTTTTCAAGATATCGGGAAAAAAGGGATGCGCATAGCACAGCACATCAGGGTGCGTGTCTATGGCACGCACAAATGCCGTGCTTCCAGATCGAGAAGCCGTGAAGATCACAAATTTTGTCCGCGTTGGTTGCATACTTTATGTTTCAGTCACAACCGCAGTTTGTCACGCATAAACGCCAAAGCCACGCTAAGCCCGTCCGGTGCGATACCATGGCCGGTGCCCTTCATCACATGCGCAAACACCTCTTTCCAGCCTGCTTCTTGCAAGGTTTCGGCAGCTTCTTGCAGCGATTGGGGCGGCACCACATCGTCAATGTCACCGTGTACCAACAAAACAGGTGGGCGATTGACCACTTCGTCTGCCAACAATTCAGGGCGCAACAGCCTGCCTGAAAATGCAACGATGCCCGCAACTTCGTCTTCGCGACGCGGCGCCACATGCAACGACATCATCGTGCCTTGCGAGAACCCGAACAACACCACCTGCTCCGGCATCACGTCTTCATCGACCATCAACGCGTCAAGGAAGGCGTTGAAATCGTCAGCCGCCGCCAACAGCCCCCGTTCGGCTTCTTCTTCGGATGATCCGTCAATCCATGGGATCGGGAACCACTGATACCCGTTTGGCATGCCGGGGATTTGCTCTGGCGCGTCAGGTGCGATGAACAAAGTATCGGGCAGATGTTCGCCCAAGGGATCGGCCAGCCCCAACAGGTCCGCGCCGTTTGCGCCGTAACCGTGCACAAAAACAACAACCGACCGCACATCGCCAGATACTGGTTCGCGCCGCTCTGATTTCAATACCCGTGTCATAGACATCCCCTTAAATCCATTATGTCGCGAACCCCTCGCGTCCTTTTACAATGCGGTAGTACGCAAACAACAGCCGCGCTGCAACAGACCGCCATGGAGACCACTGCTGCGCCAGTGCGCGCAGCTCTTTTTCGGTGGGCCGCGCGGGCAAACCACACATATCTTTTGCGGCCACCTGCAATGCCAGATCCCCCGGCGCAAACACGTCGGTACGCCCCAACGAAAACATCGCGTAAATCTCGGCAGTCCAGACGCCGATGCCTTTCACAGCCGTCAGCGTTTCGATCACCTCTGCGTCCGGCACATCACGCAGCGCATCATAGTCTATGCCCGCCCCTGCCAAAGCCTGCGCATAGGCGATTTTTTGGCGGCTTAGCCCTGCGCCGCGCAATCCGTCATCGCCCGCAGCCAGCACAGCCGCTTCACTGACCAAGCCCGAGGCTTCCATACGCCCCCAAATGGCAGCTGCAGAGGCCACGCTGACTTGCTGGCTGATAATGGCGCTAAGCAGTTGGGAAAACCCGTCAGGTCTGCGCCGCAGCGGCAAGGGGCCGGTTTCGGCCAAAGCGCGGGCACACCGCGGGTCATTGGCGGCAAGCCACGCGGCCCCTTCGGCCACGTCCGCATCTGTTTCAATGAGACGCATAGGATTTGACCTGTTTCAGGATATCCGCAAAAGACATCTGCGCGTCCGCTGGAATGTTCCAACGCGGTGCCGTGATCATGGCAACCTGCACCCCGACACGCGCCGCTGCGGCCAATTTGCTGTGCCCCATGACGCTGCCCCCGTTTCGCAACACCAGATGGGTGACGCCCAACGCCTGAAACGTCGCAACTTCATCTTCGACGGAAAACGGGCCGGCACCGAACACAAAACCACCCAAAGGCAAAGGAAACGGATCATCGTGGCGGGTCAGTTGGCGGCAATGCACTGTCACATCGGGGCGGTTTTCAAACGCGGCCAAACTGCCCCGTCCGGTCACTGCAAAGACATGGGCGTCTTGGGGCAAACACGCCACCACATCGGCCAATGTCGGGCGCAAGATGTAACCGGGATTTTCAGGCCATAGATCGCGGGACGCACGCAGATACCCCTGCCCTGTCGCCCGTGCAACGCGCCCCAGCGAAAATTGGAAGGGATGGGCGGCGTCAATGACCAGATCAAATGCTTCTTGTCGCAGAAAATCGGCAAAGGCCCGATCATCACTGAAGCCGCCCTCATACACACGCACAGGCGGTTTCGCCCGCGCCACTGCGCGGCCTTCCGTCACGGCCACGACCTCTATCCCCGGCAATGTGGACAAAGATTGCGCCAAGTCCACGCTTTCGCCCATTCCGGCGATCAGTAACAGTTTCATTGCAATGTGCATGGCCCCTTGTTCGCAGCAAAGCTAACGTCTATCGCTGCTGCATGACAGCAATAATCGACGACACCCGCGCCAAACGTAACGTGGCCGTTCTGGTCCTTGCGCAGGCTTTCCTTGGCGCACAAATGCCACTTGTTTTCACGTTTGGCGGGCTTGCAGGGCTGTCATTGGCATCAAACGCATGCCTGGCCACACTGCCCATTTCCTTGATCGTTCTGGGGTCCATGATTTCGGCCACGCCGATTTCATCCATCATGCAACGCTTCGGTCGGCGGGCAGGATTTCTGGTGGGCACCGCAGGGGGGGCCGTCGCCGGTCTGATTTGCGCATATGGTCTGTATTTGGGCAGTTTTCCGGTGTTCTTGATCGGCAGCTTCTTCACCGGCATCTACATGAGCGCGCAAGGCTTCTACCGCTTTGCCGCAGCCGACACCGCGTCCGACGAATTCCGCCCCAAGGCGATTTCGTACGTGATGGCGGGTGGCCTTTTGTCCGCAATCGTCGGCACCCAGATGGGAACGATCACGTCGAACGCGTTTGTGGTGCCGTTCATGGGGGCCTATCTGTTTGTCGTTGCCCTAAACGTGGTGGGCTCCGCCCTGTTCTTCTTTATCGACATCCCTGCGCCGCCCAAACCCACAGCTGACAGCCCCAAAGGCCGCACGCGTTGGGAACTGATCACCACACCACGCATTGCTGTGTCCGTGATTTGCGCGATGGTATCCTACGCGCTGATGAACCTTGTTATGACGTCGACGCCTTTGGCGGTTGTGGGCTGTGGATTTGCGCAAAGCGACGCATCCAACGTCGTCATGAGCCACGTTCTAGCCATGTTCGCACCGTCGTTTTTCACCGGCCATCTGATTGCACGGTTTGGCGTCGAAAAAATCGTCGGCACGGGTTTGGTGATTTTGGCGCTAGCAGGCGTTGTGGCCCTGACCGGGGTTGAGCTGCTTAATTTCTACGGCGCCCTGATCCTTTTGGGACTGGGGTGGAACTTTGGCTTTATCGGCGCGACAGCGATGTTGGCCGCATCCCACGCCCCCGAGGAACGGGGACGCATGCAAGGCCTAAACGATTTGCTGGTGTTTGGTGGCGTGACGTTTGCGTCATTGGCATCGGGCGGGTTGATGAACTGCTCTGGCGGCAATCCCGTCGAAGGTTGGGCGGCCGTGAACTTTGCCATGGCACCGTTCTTGGTGTTGGCAGGTGGTGCATTGATCTGGCTGGCCATGCGCCCCGCAGAGCACACAGCCTGACACTGACTTTCACGTGGGGCTTGAAGCAAGGCTTACCAGCGCGACCGTAAAGCGGCCCACCATAGCCCGTCGCGCGGCGCATCCGGTAGCCCGTCAGCCACAAGATCAGGACGTTTGATCACGGCCCTGAGTGTTGGTGCAGCCTGCAAAGTGGGCCAAAGCGCCGGTGCAGCGGCTTTGGAGATGCTACGGTGGTGCGCACGCGCCTTGCGCAAACGGTCCAATGCAGACCGTGCCAGCGACTTGATCCCAGCATCACGCCCATCCAGCAAAGGAATGCGTTTTGCAGCCACAAGGGCCGGGATCGCACGCAACCATGACGCAACTCCGCTGGCATAGGCTGCATCGCGCAACACGGTTTCGCAATCGCGTGCGACTTGCGGATCCAACGCCCGAACCGCCGCCACCAAAAGATGGCCCGAGGTCTCGTCGATGTAGCGTTCAAAATGGCCTTCGTCTTCAAAGGCGTCTTTGTAGATGTCCCACCGCCGCGCAGCCACCAATGCATCAAGCTGGGTGGCGCTGGTTGTGTCGATCACCCGTGCCAGCGGCGTCACCACCTGATGGCGGCGGATTTTGCCTGCGTTTTGCGCGATTTCGTCCAAGGCATCGCGCCACCATTGCAAACGCATTTCGGCGATCATCGGCTCTTGTGTCACCCAAGGTGCACGCGCGACTTCAACATTGAACGCATACAGCGCAAACAGCTTTTCGCGTGCAGCCAAAGGGGCGGCCATAACTGTGCGAAACCGCAGTGGATCGCCTTTTTCAACTAAAGCGGCGCAGGCGTTAAGATCGTCGTTAAAGGTCACTGAGGCTCTCTTGTATGGCGGTCAGGGTTTCGGGCGCATCAACCACCCCCAAATGTCCCACGTCAGGTAGCACCCGATACCGCCCTTTGCCAGTCATGCCCGCCATCAAAGGTTCATAAGCGTCGGCAACCATGGCTTCATCGTCCGCCCCCACAATCAAATCGAAGGCGGGCAAGGCTGCAATGTCATCTGCATAGGCCCCACGCGGTGCAAAACCGGTGTTCAGACGGTAGGAATAGGATGTTGTGGCCGTGCGCCCCAGTGGCCCGTCCAACACCACGCGCGGCATATTGAACTGGATGATCGTCAAATGGTTCAGCGCAGTGATCCCAAAGGTGTTCAACATGCTGAGCCCGATGATCCGGCGCATCAGAACATGGCTCCAGCCGCCTGCGTTTTTACGGGTTGTGGGCGCGTTGTGCTTCAGGAACGGGGCCAACAGCACCGCATGGTCGATCATCGTCCCATGTGCGCCACCTGCAAAGCGGACCACAAGCCCCCCGCCCGATGAATGCCCAAGCAGCACAACCTTTTGATCTTGTGCCTTTGTCGCTGCAATCAAATCTGCCAAGTCATCTTCAAACTGACCGATATAATCCACATCACCGCGGCGTTCCGGATTGGCACCATGCCCGCGCAAATCAGGGACCAGCACCTGCGCCTGCGCCCCAAGTGCCTTGGCCAGACTGTGAAATTGCATCCCGTTCCACCCCGACCCGTGCACCATCACCACCAGTGGCCCCGCGTCACCGTAGCGCCTGACGGCCAAATCCGTCCCGTCGCGCATCGGGACCATGGACGGGTCAGGAAGCGCACTAAGATCCTGTAGAATGGCATCTGTGAAATCCAGCCCCTCACTGCCGGTGATTTCAACTGATTTTTGCGACGCAATCAAACCCAGCGCAATCAACGCAGTGATGCACAGTGAAACAGCAACAAACTTGGCAACGGTAAAAAGCATCTAGTTTTCCAATTCAAAAATATCGTGAACGCTGACGTGGAGCACATCAGCAAGACGCAGCGCCAACACGGTCGAAGGTACAAATACGCGGTTTTCAATGGTGTTTATGGTTTTACGCGACACAGAAACGGCGGTTGCCAAATCGGCTTGGGTCATGCCCCGTCCTGCGCGTAACGCTTTCAGGTTATTGCGTAATTCGCTCATGACAGGCGCCATTCATACAGTGTCACCAACAGCAAATAACTGGCGCCTGTCAGCGTTCCCATCGCGGCCAAACTGGTGTTGACCGACACCACATCAAAGCCGCGCAACACAGCAAACAGCGGATAAAGCGCCAAGGCCACCCAGTAGGAATGGCGCTGGGCGCGGTGATTGACCATGCGGTACAACTCATCCGTGGCTTGCAAGATTTCCTGCCGTCCCGCCAAAGCAAAGGATGCGAAAATCCCGATACTGGCCAGAATGCCCCCAGCGCCCGGCACATACCAAAGGAGCGGGTCGGGCCGGTCCTGTGCCATGGCCAGAACGGCATATGTCAGGCAACACAAGCCGACCATAGCCAAGGATACGCTGCGGACTGTCGTGATTTGGAATGAGGATAGTGCCATGTGAATCGTCCCTTTATGTAACCTACAGGTAACATGGCGACTCAAACATGTAACGTCAAGGTTACTTTTTCACATCCCGAATAAGCTTCCACCGAATAGCGTCCAACAATGCCTCAAACGAGGCGTCGATTATGTTGGCGGACACGCCCACCGTAGACCAGCGACGCCCCTGCCCGTCTTCGCTGTCGATGATGACACGCGTGACCGCTTCGGTGCCGCCTTGTGTGATACGCACTTTGAAATCCACAAGATGCATATCGTTGATGATTTCGGTGTAAATGCCCAAATCCTTGGCAAGCGCTTTGGCCAAAGCATTCACAGGCCCACGGTCACAGCCGGTCGCATCCATGCTTTCACTGACCGACAGTTTCTTTTCGCCATCCACCTTTACGACAACCACAGCCTCGGACAGGCTTACCATCTGGTCGCGTTTGTTTTTGCGCCGTTCAACCGTGACGCGGTAGCGTTTGACTTCGAAAAAGTCGGGCATCTGCATCAACTCGTCCCGCGCCAACAGCTCGAAACTGGCCTGCGCCGTGTCATAGGAATAGCCCTGCGCCTCGCGGTCTTTGATCCGTTCCAAAATGCGCACCAAAGCGGGGTCTTTGGCCGCAACGTCAAGCCCCGCCTCTGCCAGACGCCGTCGCAAGTTTGACTGCCCCGCTTGATTGGACATCGGAATGATACGCGCATTGCCCACTGTTGCGGGATCGACATGTTCGTAGGTGGTCGGGTCTTTCAGAATCGCGCTGGCATGCAAGCCCGCCTTATGCGCAAACGCCGACGATCCAACGAAGGCGGCCTGCTTTTGTGGCACACGGTTCAGGATTTCATCCAGCATACGCGACACACGCGTCAGCGACAGCAACGCGTCACGGTCCACTCCGGTATCAAAACGGCTGGCATAGGGTTCTTTTAGCAACAAAATCGGGATCAGCGCGGTCAAATTGGCATTGCCACAGCGTTCCCCCAACCCATTCAGCGTCCCTTGTATTTGGCGCGCACCTGCGTCCACTGCCGCCAAACTGCAAGCGACTGCGTTTTCGGTGTCATTGTGCGTGTGGATGCCCAGATGGTCCCCGGGAATGCCCGCGGCAATCACATCCCCGACAATCCGCCCCACATCCGCGGGCAGCGTCCCCCCGTTGGTGTCACACAACGCGATCCAGCGCGCACCCGCATCATAGGCCGCTTTGATGGCCTCCAACGCATAAGCCGGGTTGGATTTGTAACCATCAAAGAAGTGTTCTGCGTCAAAAATCGCCTCGCGGCCCTGTGCGGTGACATGGGCAAAACTGCGGGTGATGTTTTCGATGTTCTCGGCCAAAGTTATGCCAAGTGCGGTTTCCACATGGAAATCATGGGTTTTTCCCACCAGACACACAGCAGGCGTGTTTGCATTCATCACAGCCGCCAGCACATCGTCATTTTCGGCAGATATTCCGTTGCGCTTTGTCATGCCGAACGCCGTCATGGTGGCGCGGGTCTTTGGGGCTTCGTCGAAAAACGCGCTGTCGGTGGGGTTTGCCCCCGGCCAACCGCCTTCGATATGGTCAATACCCAAAGCGTCCAACGCTTGCGCGATCTGGATTTTCTCGGGCGTTGAAAATTGCACCCCTTGCGTTTGTTGCCCGTCACGCAATGTGGTGTCGAAAAGATAAAGGCGTTCGCGGGTCATGTGAGCCCCTCTAGTTTTGAGGCGTCAAAATCAGGGCCAGCCACAAGTTCAACGCCGTCTTTGGACATGCGCACTTCGACGCCTGCATTTGCGAACATGGCTTTCAACGCGTCCACTGGCCCAAAGTCTTTTGCTGCCATAGCCGCGCCACGCACCGCTTGGAAATGCGCTTCCCATTGCGTGAAATCAAATTCGGATGCATTGGCCCAAGCCGGTGCCGCATCGCCCATCAACCCCAGAAATTGCAACGTCCCGCGCAGCATTGCCGTCTCACCGGTGTTGGCAAGAGTGTGCAACGCCGCAAGCGCACCTGCGGTGTTCAAATCATCCGTCAATGCCCCGATGGCGTCTTGGGACACAACCGAATTGGGTTCGCCATCAATCAGCGCGTACCATTTGCGCAATGTCTTACTAGCGTCCGCCGCCTTCTGCCCGGTCCAGTCCATTGGCTTGCGGTAATGCGTGGACAGAAACACAAAGCGGATCACCTCGCCTGGCACCCCCTTATCCAACAAGTCACGTACCGTGAAAAAGTTACCAAGCGACTTGGACATCTTCTTGCCCTCGACCTGCAGCATCTCGTTGTGCATCCAGATATTGGCAAAGCCGTGACCCGCGCATTTGCTTTGTGCGATCTCGTTTTCGTGGTGCGGAAAGGTCAGATCGTTGCCGCCGCCGTGAATGTCAAATTCGGACCCCAAAAGGTCTTCAGCCATGGCAGAGCATTCGATATGCCAGCCCGGACGCCCCCGCCCCCACGGGCTGTCCCAGCCCGGAGTGGCCGCGTCAGATGGCTTCCACATGACAAAGTCCATCGGGTCTTCCTTGTAGGGTGCGACTTCTACCCGTGCGCCGGCAATCATATCATCAACAGAGCGGCCCGACAGCTTGCCATAGTCCTCGTATTTGCGCACGCGAAACAACACATGGCCTTCTTTTTCATAGGCGAAGCCGTCCGCGACCAGCGTCTCGATCATCGCAACCATTTGCGGGATATACGCCGTGGCGCGCGGCATCTGAGTTGGCTCCAGTGCGCCCACGGCCCCCATATCGTCCAAAAACCACTGTGTGGTTTCCGCCGTTATGTCCCCGATAGACCGGCCACTTTCAGCGGCGCGTGCGTTGATCTTGTCATCCACATCCGTGAAATTTCGCACATAAGTTACTGCATTTTCACCGTAAACATGGCGCAGCAAGCGAAACAACACGTCAAAGATGATCACAGGCCGCGCATTGCCGATATGGGCGCGGTCGTAGACGGTTGGGCCACACACATACATGCGCACGTTGGTGGCATCCAAAGGCTTCAACACCTCTTTGGCGCGGATTGCGGTGTTGTAAAGTGTGATCTCGGTCATAGCGGCGTCCTTCAAGGCATGTCCAAACGGTCCTCGGGCGCGGGCTTAACAATTCTGGTCTATATTTGGAATGACAGAAACGGCCCGCTTGAAAAGTTCAGCAGGGAATGCAGCAGTTAATAATGAGTGCAAAGCGTGTCATGCGCTACCGTTAGCGCCTGTGCGGGGGCCGGGTCAAGCTGCAAAGCACAAGATCCGGACAACGTGGTCGGCGTTCGGTTGGAGCATTTTGTTCACATTCAACGCAAAACGCGGCACATTGGCGCCATGACACGCGACGACATCAATGCCATTTGCGCCACCTTCCCCGGCGCTGAACTTTCCGATCCGTGGGGCGGTGGCCATGATGCGTGGAAAATTGGTGGCAAAATGTTTGCCAGCATCGGCGTCAAAGGCGACGGCGTGTCCGTCAAAACGCCAGACGTTGAAACGGCCGCACTGCTTATCGAGGTCGGCGCGGCAGAAAAGGCCCCCTATTTCCACCGATCTTGGGTGCGCGTGCAATGGGAAGGTGCTGACCCTGCCGAAATGGCGGACCGTTTGGCGCAGTCTTATGACATCGTGCGCAGCGGACTGACAAAGAAATTTCAAGCGACATTGGCCCCGCGGGCTTAGGGTCAGGACCACAAGAATTGGACCGACGGCAGGCTCTGTTCCTCAATCCGAAGTGGTCGTTATTGCCCACTACAATCTGCAGCAGCGTCGACCACACGTAGGCCGGTTCAGCGCGACGCGCCTGTTGGTCTTTTTTCCGCGCATTTTTTAAACATCAGCGACCATATTTTCATCACCGGGCCGTTATGCGGCGCAATTGTAGCACCTGTGCCCGCTACGCTTGCGCAGCTTGCGAAACGCGTTCACGCTTTTGGTCTGGACCACTATGAGAAACACGTGACACAGCAGCTTCCCATCGCACTGACGCCAGCGTTCCAACGGGCGCGAGGTCGCATCGTGATAAGTGCCACCTGTGCGCGTGACGGTGCCGATCTTTTGAAGGTCAGTCGCCTAAAGGATTTGCGCCAAGAAGGGTCTTACAGATCGATCTTTCCCCGCCCACAAAATGGCACCCTTGAAGCGGTCATTATCAACACAGCCGGTGGCGTTACGGGCGGAGATAGGTTTGCAACAACGATATCAGCCCGGCAAAACGCACGCATTAGCGTCACAACCCAAGCTGCCGAACGCATCTACCGCGCCACTGGATCGGAGCCGGGTCACATGAAGACCAATCTGTCGGTCGCGCAAGACGCCCAACTTTTTTGGTTGCCCCAAGAGACGATCCTGTTTGAGGGATGCAATCTGGAGCGCAGCCTGGACGTGGACGTGCATCCAAGCGCCAAATTCCTGATGCTGGAACCGCTGGTTTTTGGCCGCGAGGCATCTGGCGAGGCCCTCAGGTCCGGTGCCATCCGCGACCGTGTTTCAATCACCTCAGACGGCTGCCCTATCTATCTTGATCGCGTCCAGATGGACGGTGATCTTGCCACGCGGCTCACCCACAGTGCGATTGCTGGCGGCGCACGGGCGATGGCAAGTCTTGTGCTAGTCGATCCCGCCGCAAAGAATTTGCTGTCTGGATGCCGCGCACGTCTGCCGCAGCTTGGCGGCGCAAGTATGTTGGCCGACAATGTCCTTGTCATACGTTTGATTGCCCAGGACAGCTTTGCATTGCGCAAGGTTCTTACGCCCCTTCTGACCCTCATGACCAACAACGCTGTGCCCAAGAACTGGAGACTTTGACCCATGCAACTGACCCCGCGTGAAAAAGACAAACTGCTGGTTGCCATGGCCGCAGAGGTGGCCCGCAAGCGCTTGGCCCGTGGGGTAAAGTTGAACTACCCCGAGGTCATTGCGCTTATCACCGATGCCGTAGTGGAAGGCGCCCGCGACGGACGGTCAGTGGCCGATATGATGGAATCCGGTGCGCATGTGATCACCCGCGACCAATGCATGGATGGCATCGCCGAGATGATCCACGACGTGCAGGTCGAAGCAACTTTTCCAGACGGCACTAAGCTTGTCACTGTTCACAATCCAATCCGTTAGGAGACGCTGATGTCCCCCAAAATCATTCCAGGTGAACTTTTCCCCGCCGATGGCGACCTGATCCTGAACGAAGGCCGCGAGGCAATTACTTTGATGGTTGCCAACACCGGTGATCGTCCGGTTCAGATCGGAAGCCACTATCATTTTGCCGAAAGCAATGCCGCCTTGGATTTTGATCGTGATGCCGCCTATGGCCGCCGCCTTGATATTGCGCCCGGAACAGCTGTGCGTTTTGAGCCGGGACAGCGGCGCGAAGTGAACCTGATCGAAATATCAGGCGCACGCCGGATCTTTGGCTTCAACACCAAAGTCATGGGAGACCTCTGATGGCGACAACGATCAGCCGCGCCGATTATGCTGCAATGTTTGGACCTACCGTCGGCGACAAACTGCGCCTTGCTGACACCGATTTGATTGTCGAAGTTGAACGCGATTTGACCTCAGAGCGTGCCAATGGCGTGAACGGTCGCACCTACGGCGAAGAGGTCAAGTTCGGTGGTGGGAAAGTGATCCGTGACGGGATGGGACAATCCCAAGCCACGCGTGCACAAGGCGCAGTTGATACTGTCATCACCAATGCGCTGATCGTGGACCATTCCGGCATCTACAAGGCAGACGTGGGGCTGAAAGACGGGCGCATCCACAAGATTGGCAAGGCGGGGAACCCCGATACGCAGCCGGGCGTCGACATCATCATCGGACCGGGAACCGAAGCCATCGCTGGTGAAGGGCGCATTCTGACAGCAGGCGGATTTGACAGCCATATCCACTTTATTTGCCCGCAACAGATCGAAGACGCGCTGCACTCTGGCCTGACCACGATGCTGGGCGGTGGCACGGGGCCCGCGCATGGCACTTTGGCCACCACATGCACCCCCGGCCCATGGCACATCGGACGCATGTTGCAGGCTGCCGATGCCTTTCCGATGAACCTTGCGTTTGCGGGCAAAGGCAACGCCAGCCAGCCGGACGCTTTGGTGGAAATGGTGAACGGCGGGGCCTGTGCGCTGAAACTTCACGAAGATTGGGGCACGACACCTGCGGCGATCGACTGCTGCCTATCGGTGGCCGACGACATGGATGTGCAGGTGATGATCCACACCGACACCCTCAATGAATCGGGCTTTGTGGAAACCACAGTGGCGGCCATGAAAGGCCGCACGATCCATGCCTTTCACACTGAAGGCGCTGGCGGCGGACATGCCCCGGACATCATCAAAATTTGTGGCGAACAACACGTTTTACCGTCCTCTACCAACCCGACCCGGCCTTACACGGTCAACACCCTCGAAGAACATCTCGATATGCTGATGGTCTGCCATCACCTTGATAAATCCATCCCCGAAGATGTGGCTTTTGCGGAATCCCGCATCAGGCGTGAAACCATTGCCGCCGAAGACATCCTACACGACATGGGCGCTTTTTCGATTATTGCATCCGACAGTCAGGCCATGGGCCGCGTGGGCGAGGTCTTGATCCGCACATGGCAGACCGCTGATAAGATGAAGAAACAACGCGGACGGCTGTCTGAGGAAACCGGCGAAAACGACAATTTCCGCGTGCGGCGCTATATTGCCAAATACACAATCAATCCGGCCATTGCCCACGGCATCAGCCACGAGATTGGCAGCATCGCCGAAGGGAAACGCGCCGATCTTGTCTTGTGGAACCCTGCGTTTTTCGGGGTCAAACCCGAGATGGTCTTGATGGCGGGTACGATTGTATCCGCGCAAATGGGGGACCCGAATGCGTCGATCCCGACACCGCAACCTGTCTACTCGCGGCCCATGTTCGGTGCGTTTGGGCGGTCCGTTGAACACTCCGCCGTTTGCTTTGTCTCTGAGACGGCGCAGGCCAATGACATCGGGAAAACGCTTGGCCTTAACAAGCAAACCGTTGCGGTGCAAAACACCCGCAACATAGGAAAATCGGATTTGATCTTGAACAACGCGACACCCCATATGGAAATAAACCCCGAAACCTACGAGGTCCGCGCGGACGGCGAATTGCTGACCTGTGAACCTGCATCAGAATTGCCAATGGCCCAGCGGTATTTCTTGTTCTGATGGCTGATTATATCTCTCAGGTTATCCGCAAAGCGGGCACATGGTCTGGCGCGTTCAATCAATGTGTTCTGGCTTATGACGACCGTTTTTTACGGCGCAAAGTCATCACGACCGATCATGGTGAAACGCTTTTGGTTGATTTGGCGCACACCACGTCGCTGGATCACGGCGATGCCTTCGAACTTGACGACGGCCGCCTGATTGAGGTGGTCGCAGCACAAGAGCCTTTGTTGCAGGTGACGGGCGATATGGTGCAACTGGCGTGGCACATTGGCAACCGCCATACCCCGTGCCAGATCGAAGCGCACCGTCTGCTGATCCAGAACGATCCGGTCATTGGGCATATGTTGGAACACCTTGGTGCTGTTGTCACCCCTGTTCAAGAACCGTTCACCCCAGAAGGTGGCGCCTACGGTCATGGCCGAACCCATTCCCATGAACACGGTGCAACCGCCCATGACCACCAACACTGACGTTTTGACCCTCTCGCAGCTGTTATCTCCTGCCTTTCCGGTCGGCAGTTTTGCCTATTCACACGGGTTGGAAACAGCAATCAATGACGGGGTTATTACATCAGCAGCCACACTGGAAGCATGGGTGTTTGACCTGCTTCAATTCGGTGCTGCGCGCTCTGACGCTGTCTTGCTGAACGTCGCATACGCGGGCAACGATGGCGCGATCCCAATGATTGACGCCCAGGCCCGCGCCTTTGCCGGAACCGCCGAGCGCTTGCGCGAGACCGATTTGCAGGGGGCGGCATTTTGCGAAACGGTTCAGGCCGTTTGGAACATCGACCTTGGCCAGCTTTGCTATCCTGTCGCCGTAGGTCGGGCGGCGGTTACGCTGCGGCTTGATCCGGAACTTGCCACAGCGATGTACCTTCAGGCCTTCACAGGAAACCTTATAGCTGCGGCAATGCGGCTGGTTCCGCTGGGCCAGATCGATGGGCAAAAAGTCCAAACCACCTTTAAGCCCCATTGCGTGGCAACAGCAAAACACTGCGTTGGCGCGACACTGGACGACCTGCACAGCTGCGCATGGCTGTCCGACATCGTGTCCATGCGCCATGAAACCCAATATTCACGCATTTTTCGCTCTTAAAAGGACATCCCATGGCATCTTCAAACGGACCCTTACGGATCGGCATCGGCGGCCCTGTTGGTGCAGGCAAAACGACGTTGACAGCGTCCCTGGCAAAGCTGCTGCATCCCGACCTTTCTATCGGGGTCATCACCAACGACATCTACACTCAAGAAGACGCAGAAGCGTTGATGCGCATGCAAATTCTGCCCCAAGATCGCGTGATCGGCGTGGAAACCGGCGGGTGTCCCCACACGGCAATCCGCGAAGACGCCTCTATCAATTTGGCGGCAATTGCAGAAATGCGCAGACGCCATCCGGACGTTGAAATCGTGTTGATCGAAAGCGGTGGCGACAACCTTTCAGCGACCTTCAGCCCCGAATTGGCCGATGTGACGGTCTACGTCATCGACGTCGCCGCTGGCGAGGAAATCCCCCGTAAAGGTGGTCCTGCCATCACCAAATCAGACATCCTTGTCATCAATAAAACCGATCTGGCCCCGCATGTGGGCGCGTCGCTTAACGTGATGGAACGGGACGCTGCGCGCATGCGCGGTGAAAAGCCGTTTGTGTTCACCAGCTTGCGCAACGGCAACGGTGCGGGCCACGTCGTCAGCCTGCTGTCAAAGATCGGCGGTTTTGACGTCCCAGCGCCCCAGAAATAAACCTAAACTGCGACCTGCGCATACAGTGTCTCGCGATCAAGGGCGTCGCTGCGCCGGTTGAATGCAACTTCGCCGCGCTTCATCACCGTGAAATCATCGCCCAGATCAAACGCGAAATCAAAGAACTGTTCGACCAGAACAATCGCCATATCACCCTGTTCGCACAAGATACGGATCACATTGCCAATCTGCTGGATGATATTGGGCTGGATGCCTTCCGTCGGCTCGTCCAACAACAACACCTTTGGCCGCGTGATTAACGCGCGCGCAATCGCAAGCTGTTGCTGCTGACCGCCAGACAAATCACCGCCCCGCCGG
This sequence comes from Ascidiaceihabitans sp., assembly GCF_039986515.1. Classification (NCBI taxonomy): domain Bacteria; kingdom Pseudomonadati; phylum Pseudomonadota; class Alphaproteobacteria; order Rhodobacterales; family Paracoccaceae; genus Ascidiaceihabitans; species Ascidiaceihabitans sp. The sequence goes on from NZ_JBDWQO010000007.1 coordinate 734,971, forward strand.
TCGGCCATCTCGTGTAACACCGGAAACAGGTCATAGATGTCGTCGGGCACCACGTGGTCTGCTTTATCCAGACAGGCAAACCCCGTCTGGAGGTTTTCGACCACGGTCATCATCGGAAAGACTTCACGCCCCTGTGGCACATAAGCGATGCCCGCTTTGGCTGCATCAAACGCGTTCAAATGACTTATGGGTTTGCCATCCAGCACCATTGTGCCCGAGGCATAAGGATGACGGCCTGCAATTGCTTTCAATAGGCTCGTTTTCCCAACACCGTTTGTGCCCATCACAGCCGTGACTTCACCCGCTTTCGCGCTGAGGCCAACCCCGTTCAGGATTTGGCTTTGGCCGTATTTAAGGGTCAGGTTTTCAATGCTCAGCATAATTTAGCGTCCCAGATACACGTCAACGACGTCTTGGTTTTTGGTGACATGATCAAGGCTGCCTTCAGCCAAAACCGCGCCTTGGTGCAGGACAGTCACCTTGCAATTCAGACGGCGCACAAATTCCATGTCATGTTCAACGACCACCACAGCACGGGTTTTGGCCGCGCGGACCAACAGATCGGTTGTGTGTTCACGCTCGGACGGGGACATGCCAGCGGCCGGTTCATCCACCAACAACAGTCGTGGATCTTGTGCCAGAAGCATCCCGATCTCTAGCCATTGTTTCTGGCCATGGCTAAGTGCGCCCGACATGTGATCCAATGCGTCGCTCAACCCGATCTCGTCGCTGATCGCACGCACCCGCACCTCTGCATCATCGGACCCGCGTTTGAACAACAGATCAAACGGACGGCGCGGGTTTTTAAGCGCCATTACGATGTTTTCGCGCACCGTTTGCGCCTCAAACACTGTGGGTTTTTGGAATTTTCGCCCAATGCCCGCTTGCGCGATTTGGCTTTCGTTCATCCCCAAAAGGGACACGGATTTTTCGCCCCAGATCACACGTCCTTCATCGGGCTTTGTCTTGCCTGTCAGAATATCCATGAATGTGGTTTTGCCGGCCCCGTTCGGGCCAATGACGGCGCGCAATTCCGGCTCACCGATCTGGATCGACAGGTTGTTTATGGCTTTGAAGCCATCAAAGCTGACGCTGACGCCGGACACTTCGAGAAGGGTGTTCATGCCCCGTCTCCTTTGCGGTTGTGCAAAAGATCGAACAGGCCGCCGATGCCTTTGGGGAAAAACAAGGTCACGGCAACAAACGTCAGGCCAAGCAACACCAGCCACCAGTCCGTCCAGTTGATGACGTAGAACCCAAGATTGATGTCGGGTGCACCGCCGCCTGTGAACCAAGACGACATCAGCGACACGACCGCTGCCCCAATGACCGCCCCGTACAATCGCCCACGGCCACCAATCGCAACCCAAACCGCCAAATAGATCGACGCAATCGGCGCGATTTCAGCGGGGTTGATGATGCCAGCTTGCGGATAATAGAGCGCCCCCGCGATGCCTGCAACAATGGCCGTGATTGTGAATATAAACAGCTTATAGCCTTCAACGTGATACCCCAGAAACCGCACCCGCGCCTCGTCATCACGAATGGCGCGAATGACCGATCCAAGTTTGCCTGCGGTGATCCACGCAAACAAAACGTAGCCCGCCCCCAAGGCAACAGCCGACGCCCAGAAGAACCACAAAGACACCGTGGCTTGTGATATCGCCTCTAGTCCGGGGATGTTTTGCAGCCCCGACAACCCGTTGTTGCCCCGCAACCCCGTGTCGTTCTGGAAAAAATACAGCGACAGCGCCAAGGTCATCGCTTGGGTCAGGATCGACAGGTAAACGCCTGTGACACGGCTGCGAAACGCAAGCCACCCGAAGACCAGCGCAAGCGCACCGGGCACCATTACCACAGCCAAAAGTTGCAACGTCAACGAATGGGAAAAAGCCCAGATAAGTGGAAAGTCAGAGCTGCCGACAACGCCGAATATTTGGCTGCCGATGGCGTTGGTGATCTCATCGGGTGTGGGCGGCAACGTCGCGTTTTCAAGCGAAGTCACAACAATCTCTTCGGTGCGTGCATACATCAGCCACATGCCGATTGCGTAACCGCCAATCCCGAAGAACGCGAAATGCCCAAGGCTCAGGATGCCGCAATACCCCCAGACAACGTCCATCGCGATTGCAACAAGGCACAAGCACAATGTTTTGCCGAGCGTTTTGAGGAAGGAGGTTGAGATTATGGCCGTGCCTGAGGCCTCGCTTAGGATCGTCATAGCGATGGTGAACACAGACAGCGCTAGTAGGAACCACAGCACCGATGGATTTTTTGCAAAAAATGAACGCTCCATCTTCAATCTCCTGCCGCGCGGCCCTTGAGGGCGACGATGCCTTTGGGGCGAAATTGGATAAACAGAATGACAAACAGGATCATAAAGGTTTGTGCAGCCAGGGTGTTGGACGGGTTCAACCATTCAATTCCCTTTTGGCCAAAGCCAATCATCGCAGCCCCCGCCAAGGTCCCCCAGACGTTGCCAACCCCGCCCACAACAACAGTCATAAAGCTTTGCACAATATAGTCGGACCCCATTTCAGAGGTAACTTTGGCATAAAGCCCAATGGCCACCCCCGCGATCCCCGCGATGCCAGAGCCAAGCCCGAAAGTCATCATATTGATCCGGTTCGGGTTGATCCCCATAGACGAGGCCATGCCGGGGTTTTGGGTGACGGCGCGAACCTCAAGCCCCAAGCGCGTGCGTTTGAGGATATAGATGATCAGCGCCAGAAAGATCAGCGCCATTCCAAAAATTGCAATGCGAATAAAACTGATCTGGATCACATCATTAACGATCCATGCACCCGCCAGCCAATCAGGGGATGTCAGGGGCCGTGCTTGGGTGCCAAAGACGTTCTTGGCAATCTGTTGCAGCGCTATGGAAATCCCGAAAGTCGCCAAAAGCGTTTCAAGCGGGCGATGATACAGACGCCTGATCACCAGACGTTCCATCACCACACCCGCCGCAAAAGTCACCGCAAAAGCCAAAGGCAGCGCGACAATGATCGACACGGTGTAGTTGGGGATGAACAGCTGTACGACATAGCCGGTGTAGGCGCCCATCATGATGAATTCGCCGTGAGCCATGTTGATCACGCCCATCACCCCAAAGGTGATCGCAAGGCCAATGGCCGCAAGGAAAAAGATCGACGCAAGCGACAAGGCATCAAGTGTCAGATCGACGGTTTGTGCGGCAGCCACTCGGGTTTCAACGGACGCAAGGGCCTTTTCGGCGGCCTGCGTAATGTCGCGACTGGGTTCGTCGTAAAGCGCAAAGAAAACATACGCAGAAAGTGTCGCATCACGCAGATCTTCGGTGATCAGTTCAGGCACTGTGCCGTCTGCGGCCAACGCGGCATAGGCCGCGACACGGACATCAGGATCGTCCATTCGCGCCAACGGCAGCCCGCCGATACGTCCCGCAACGATATTGGCCTCCAAGGCACCCCGAATATCCGCAGCGGTTTGGCGCGCCGGGGCAAGACTCGCATCAACCAAGGCTGCATAAAATGCGTCTGGTTCAGCCATCGGGTCAAGGATTGCGGCGATATTCCCATCTGGTTCGCTCAACGCGGCGCCAGAAGATGTGGATAGAATTTGGTTCAGCACGGCGCGGGCTTCGACTGATGTGTCCGTGGCAAGCCCGTCTATTGCTGCGATCCGGTCCGTCGGGGTTTTCGCAAACCGTGCCGACAAAAGGGCCGCCAGTTGGATCTTGCGGGTTTTTAGGGCCGCATCCGTTTCACCGTCGATGGACGCCATCAATGGCGCCAGTTGCGCGGCTTCGGGGCGGCGCGCGATGGACGCGACGGCAGTTTCGCGACGGTTCAGATCAGGGTCGGACAGTTGAAATTGCACAAGCGCCGTGCCAATCACGCGGCGCACGCCACCGTTGGGCTTAAGGCGCGTAAAACTCTCGGTGGGTGCCGTGCTTTGCGCACCTGTGTCGATGTCGGTCAACGTCAGGTCTTTGTCGGCTTTACTGGCAATGAAGAACACACCATCACTGCGCTGCCAGATATTTTTATTTGTCCATTGTTCCAAAAATTCAGTGACTTGCGGCAATCCGGACGCGACCAGATCATCCAAAGCCACCCCGACAGAATTACGCGATGGGCTGGCGATTTCTTCGGCGTGGGTTTGCAAAATCGTTTGTAAGGTCTGGCTGGATGCGGCCAGCGTGCCGCCGAGCATCATCATCAAAGCAAGGAGGATATGGCGCATAGTGATCTTTCGGTATTGAGCAAAAAACAGGCGCACGACGTCTCTATCGTGCGCCTGAAAGGTGACTTAGTAGTTTGACGTCAGCTGAACGCAGGTCTTGGTTTTGGTGTTGTACATACCGCAGCCCAACTCTTTCCAATCAGACGTCAATACGGCGGAGTCTGGCAGGAAATCCGTCCATGCATCGCCCGGAACTTCGGTTGTTTGAGAAATGATGTCGAACTGGCCGTCTGCGGTGATTTCACCGATCAAAACCGGCTTGGCCAAGTGGTGGTTTGGCAGCATTACCGCCGTACCGCCGGTCAGGTTCGGGAATTCTTGCCCGTACATCGCCGTGCGCACCGCGTCTACATCTGTGGTGCCAGCCGCTTCGACCGCAGCGACCCACATGTTAAAGCCGATGTAATGGGCTTCCATAGGGTCGTTTGTGACGCGGTCTGCGCCCGCAAAACCCTTCCAACTGTCGATGAAGGCTGCGTTTGCGTCCGATTCAGCAGACATAAAGTAGTTCCACGCCGCCAAGTGCCCGACAAGGTTTGTTGTATCGAGGCCCGACAGCTCTTCTTCGCCCACCGAGAACGCGACAACCGGAATATCGTCAGCAGAAATTCCAGCGGCAGCCAGTTCTTTGTAAAATCCGATGTTGGCGTCACCGTTGATTGTTGAAATCACACCGACCTGTTTGCCGTCTTCGCCCAGTGCCACAACATCCGCGACAATTGTCGCCCAGTCGGAATGGCCAAACGGCGTGTAATTGACGAAGATGTCCTCTGCGGCAATACCGTTGTCTGTGAGATACTGTTCCAGAATATTGTTGGTTGTGCGCGGGTAAACATAATCCGTGCCCAACAGTGCGAATTTCTCGACGCCAAGTTCTTCAAGGAAGTAATCCACCGCAGGAATGGCTTGCTGGTTTGGCGCGGCGCCGGTGTAGAACACGTTACGAGAGCTTTCTTCGCCCTCGTACTGAACGGGGTAAAACAACAGGCCGTTCAGCTCTTCGATGACCGGCAAAACCGACTTGCGGGAAACAGATGTCCAGTTGCCAAAGATCACATCGGTTTCATGTACCGTCAGCAATTCACGGGCTTTCTCGGCAAACAGGGGCCAGTCAGACGCCGGATCAACAACCACCGCTTCAATCTGACATCCCAATACGCCACCGGCAGCATTTTGCTGTTCGATCAGCATCAGCATCGTGTCTTTCAAAGTTGTCTCGGAAATCGCCATAGTGCCAGAAAGCGAGTGAAGAACGCCCACCTTGATGGGGTCGGCGCAGTCCGCGAAGGCCGCGGTGCCCGAAGCGGCCAGTGCCAGCGCGGAAAAAGATGTGAGAAGTGTGTTACGAATAGTCAATGGAAAGACCCTCTAGAGTTGGCCGCGCACGCCATCAGCCTGCTAGGCAAGGCCTTGTCAGTTTGATATGCGGATCACGCAGCTCTTTTGTTGCAGCCATGCGAGGGTCGTTATCTGCCAGGATTGCACCCTCGCGTGGCATTGAAGCGCCCTTAAGCGGACAACCAAACCTTTGAACGTGGTGCGTAAGAGGTGAAGCGCTATTAAGTCTTCCGTGCGCATTGCTGGCCATAGTGCTGAAAATTGCGTCTTTTCCGCTGTGGGCGCTTAAAAATGAAGCGCCATTTGCATACTGCAGTGCAACAACGCTATGGAATGGTCTTCGGACAAAGGGGTGAATCCGGTTGGACCTGCTGTAACGCCACGGCCAATACCCACCTGACCATCACGCTTCAGTTGGCTCTCATACAACTCAGTATGGTTCAATTTTGACCGAAGGTTATTCTATGGGTGGCCGCTACGCCCCACATAGCCCCTAGCCAAATACTCCTTCAAACGCCGCCTCGCCCGTCTTCTTAAACGCTACGATCCGTGTTTTCTGGTCGCGTGTCGCCCAGCCCAGTTCTTCCATACGCGCCAGCATGGCACGGCCAAGACTGCCTGCCAGATGCGTGCGCCGTTCGCTCCAGTCCAGACATGCTTTGCACAGGGGCGCCTTTTGGCGGTTTAGCTGGGCCACATCGATCCCGAACTCAGTTGCAAAAGCAGTGCCTGCATCCGTCAAAGCGACATCGCCGCCGCCTTGGATCAACAGTCGATGCGCGATCATGTGATCGAACATCCGGGTGCCCATTTCGCCAGCCAAATGGCTGTAGCACACGCGCGCCTTGCGCAAGGCGGCGTCTTTGGGGCCAGTGCGGGTGCGCAAGTGCCCCGAACTGGCCGCCAACCCCATCAAACCTTCTAAAACCCCGGCCACGTCATCGGACGCCAGCGCAAAATACTTGTGCCGTCCCTGTTTGTCAGCTTTCAGCAACCCGCCTGCATCCAGCTTTGCCAAATGCGCACTGGCGGTTTGGGGCGTCACGCCAGCCTCACCCGCCAGTTCGGTGGCGGTCAGTGCCTTGCCTGACATCAGAGCTGTCAGGATGTTGGCACGGGCGGGATCACCGATGAGCGCGGCGATAGACGCAATATCTGGACCTTCTTTCATACTTCGACCGTAGCCGAAGCATCGGCTGCGGGCAATCCTTTAGACAGGCCCCAGCATATGAAGGAGACACCCATGCTGACCTGCATTATAAAATACCAAATCGACCCCACCAAAAAAGCGGACTTCGTGCAGTATGCCCTGAACTGGGGCCAAGCCATCCCACGCTGTGGCGCCGATCTGGTGGGGTACTATGCGCCACATGAAGGGTCATCAACATTGGCCTATGGCATCTACAACATTCCCGATCTTGCCAGCTATGAGACCTACCGCGCCCGCCTTGCCGCAGATACATTGGGACGCGAGAACTATGAATTCGCGCAATCAGAACGCTTTATCTTGCGCGAAGATCGTACGTTTCTCAAACTGGTGTCAGCGCCACATTCGGCGCCATATGGAGAAACAAAATGATTGCCGTGATTTTCGAAGTCGAACCGGCTGAGGGCAAAATGGAGCCTTATCTGGAGATGGCCGCCAAGATGCGCCCGTTGCTGGATCAGGTCGACGGGTTCATTTCTGTGGAACGGTTCCAAAGCCTGTCTAACCCCGACAAATTATTGTCGCTGTCGTTTTTCCGCGACGAAGCGGCCGTGACTGCATGGCGCAGTTTGCATGCGCACCGGGGGGCGCAATCGGCGGGGCGTGATGGTCTGTTTTCAGGGTATCGTTTGCGGGTGGCGCATGTCATGCGTGACTACGGGCTGCATGATCGCGCACAGGCCCCAACAGACAGCGTGGCTTTGCACGGGTGAGATATTGACAACGGTGCTCGGCTCGGGCGACGTGGCGCGACCGCACCTAAGGGGAATCGCACCATGGAACTGAGCCAACGCATTTCGACCATTCTGGGCACAGGGTCCGACGGATGGGACGTGTTTTATCGCGCCCGTCAGATGATCAAGGACGGCACCCCCGTGACGGAACTGACCATCGGTGAACACGACATTCGCACAGCTGCCCCTATCTTGCGCGACATGCATGCCTCTGCGCTGGGCGGGCACACAGGTTATGCAATGGTGCCAGGCACGACGGCCCTGCGCGAAACCATCGCAGCGCGCGTACAAGAGCGAACAGGCGTGCCCACCACAGCCGCCAACGTCATGGTCACACCGGGTGGGCAATCAGCATTGTTTACCGCACACACCTGTCTGTGTGACCCCGGCGATGTGGCGCTGTATCTTGATCCATTTTATGCCACCTACCCCGGCACCATTCGCGGCGCCTCCGCAATCCCGCGGGCAATCCAGACCCGTGCAGAAGATGCCTTTCAACCGCGTGCCGCCGACATTGCCGCGCAAGCCAAGGGTGCAAAAACCCTTCTGATCAACAGCCCCAACAACCCCACCGGCACCGTCTATTCCCGCAGCACATTGGACGGCATCGCACGGGTGTGTCTTGATCATGACCTGTGGCTGATCTCGGATGAAGTCTACGACACGCAAATCTGGGAAGGCACCCATATCAGCCCCCGCGCCCTGCCCGGCATGGCCGAACGCACTTTGGTCGTGGGTTCTATGTCCAAATCCCACGCCATGACCGGATCGCGATGCGGATGGATCGTGGCCCCCGAACACGTGATCGAAGCCACGATCAACCTGTCGACCCACACAACCTACGGCGTGCCGGGTTTCATTCAGGACGCCGCAGTATTTGCCATGGATCAGGGCCCTGCTTTTGAAGAAGAAATCGCAGCCCCGTTCCGCCGCAGACGTGCCTTGGCCAAACAGGTTCTGGCCGAGCAAAACACAGTGGGTCTGGTGCCTGCCCAAGGGGCAATGTACCTGATGCTGGACGTCCGGGCCACCGGTCTGTCGGGCGAAGGTTTTGCAAACGCCTTGCTGGATGCCCACCACATCGCTGTCATGCCGGGGGAAAGCTTTGGCGCTGCTGCCGCGGGTCATGTGCGTGTGGCCATGACCATCGAAGACACGCAATTCTCGGACGCTTTGCGTACCCTTTGCGCGTTTGCCCAAAGCCTAGATACGTAAAAACCCGACCTAAAAGGGTCTGGAAAACACAACCTGACGGACAAGGGTCCTTGCGGTAAACTGCCTGCATCTACCAAGGGGGAGTTTACCGTGATCCGTTACCTTTTTGCAGTCCTGCTGTGCCTTTGCCCGTTGGCTGGCAGCGCACAGACCTTTTATCCCGACTATACATCGACAACCGTCAACGATTTTGCCGGGTTGCTGACGGCTGAACAACGCATGCAGCTGGATAGATCACTGTCAAAGCTGCGCGATGAAACCGGCGTGGAAATGACCGTTGTGACCCTGACGCGGCAAGCCACTTACAATCCGGATGTCACGATGGAGGCCTTCGCCACAGGGTTGTTCAATCATTGGGGCGTTGGGGACGCAACCCGCAACGATGGGATCATGGTGCTGGTGCTATATCAGGACAGGGCCATGCGCATCGAACTGGGTAAGGGATATTCGGGGGCCTGGGATGGTGTCGCTAAAACCGTCATTGACCGCAGCTTCTTACCCAAATTCCGCGACAAGTATTACGCCACAGGCATCTTGGAGGGGGTTCAGGATACGGTCGATACAATTGCTGTGCCCCACAGCGCCGGTGAAGAGGCCCCGAAAGGGAAAGGCGCGCCGTGGTGGTTGGCCGTGATTGCGGTGCCTTTCATCTGGCTTTTTGGCGGCAATTGGATCAAGGACCGCTTGATGCGTCTGCGCAAGTGTCCGCAATGCGGCCAGACAGGTGGGCTTCGCGCCACACGCCGCATTCTGCAACGGGCCACAACCCGCGCAAGCGGTTCGGGTGAACGCACAAAATACTGCACCAATTGCGACTACCGAATGGTCAGCGCCTATTCAATTTCCAGAATTTCGAAATCCTCCAGCGGATCCAGCTTTGGTGGTGGCAGCTCGGGGGGTGGCGGCGCATCAGGGCGGTGGTGATACGTCCATATGCCAAGACCGCTGGCGCAATACAGCGCCAACGGCCATGGCGTTTGTTTAGAAACGAAGCGACGCGCGTACCGTCACAGCCGTGGCATCCGCGTCAACACCACTGCCCGAAATATCATCAAAGCGATGTTCTAGAACTTCGCCCCCGACTACAAAACGGTCATTGACCTGATAGGCAACGCCAAGGCCCAGAAACTCTCCGGTTTCATTCCCCAAAGACGTATCGACCCGCGCCGCACCAGCTGTGGCATAAATCAAGGTGCGTCCCAAATCGTAGCCAGCTTTCAATTTTAGACGCATCACATTGTCAACGGTGGCCGCCCCGCCAAGATCAATATCGCCAAAGTCATAATCGAATTCCCCACCGACCACGAATTGGCCAAAGTCGTAGTTGTAGCCGCCGTGAAAACCAAAAATCACATCGTCACCGTCCGCAGCACCTGTTCCATCCACGTCCAGATTGCCCAATTGCAAACCGCCGTAAAAACCACCCCAATCGCCGCCCAATGACACCGGAGGCGGTGGGGGTGGCGGGGATGCGATCACCGGTTCGGGTGCGACTGTTTCCGTGGGGCTGCCCGCCAAAGCCGGCAGCGCGACAAGACTGGTGCCCAACCCTGCCAAAGCGGTGATCATTATCTTGCATTTCATAGTGTTTCTCCTGTTACTTGCCACAATATCCGCAGAAACGGTCCCTTATGCGGGTGCCGCTTTGCATGGGACAACACATGGTCGTTTTTCAGGTGCATGCCAGCCTTGACCATCCAAACACGCGCCGCTCGGCAAGCCTGTGCCAGAATGCAAAATCCCGCCGACATTTTCCCGCCTGTTGCGTGTTTTTCCGCCGAAAAAACCGCATTGCGGGACGCGATCGAAAAAACACATGCACGTCGCAAATGGACAAGACGTCGCAGGTAGACCACGGGCACACTGGCGACGTACGCGATGATCCACGCGTGATGTTTGGGAGGACGTCTGTGCAGCGAAGCCGGTGCAAAATCGCACTTGTTGTACGCACCATCGGTGCGGAACGCGGCCGTGCGGCGCGGGGGCGACCTGTGCAGGGCTAACCGCCAAGCCCTTTCTCTGACGTACCAAATGGATATTCCACAAAATGAACGCACAAAATCCGTCTCGCAGCGGCGGTCGCGCCGCACGCCGCGCCGCCCGCGCTGCCCCGTTGGCAGACAGCCTCCGCCCCATTCGCCCCGGCATGGAGGGTGGCCGGTACAATCCACTTTCCGATGCAGACGTCCAACGCATCCACCACGCCGCATTGGATGCACTTGAGCGCATCGGGTTGGCAGACGCGCCACCTTCCGGGATCGATTACCTGACGGGAGCCGGGGCAATTCTGGGCGATGACGGTCGCATCCGCTTTCCCCGCGCCTTGGTCGAAGACACCCTAGCACGCGCCAACCGGTCGGTGACCTACTTCAGCCGTGACGGGAAAACCGATCTGGAACTGTCCGGATCAAACGTGCATTACGGCACCGCTGGCGCCGCCGTGCACATGGTCGATGTTGCAGGCAACGCGTACCGCGAATCCACTGTGCAAGACCTGCACGACGCAGCAAAAATCGTTGATGTTTTGGACAACGTTCACTTTTGCCAGCGCCCAATGGTGTGCCGGGACATCACAGACAATATGGAAATGGACTACAACACCATTTTTGCGGCCTGTTCCGGCACCATGAAACACATCGGCACGTCCTTTACGGAACCCGATTTTGTCGCCCCTGCCGTAGAGATGCTGTACATGATTGCAGGCGGCGAAGACAAATTCCGCGAACGCCCTTTTGTGTCCAATTCCAACTGTTTTGTTGTGCCTCCGATGAAATTCGCCACCGAAAGTTGCGAAGTCATGGAACGCTGCATTGAAGCGGGATTGCCTGTGCTGTTGTTGTCGGCGGGCATGCAAGGCGCCACTGCCCCGTCCACCATTGCAGGTGCGATTGTGCAGGCCACTGCCGAATGTCTGGCGGGGCTGGTCTATGTCAACGCCGTCAAACCGGGCGCGCCTTGTGTCTTTGGCACCTGGCCTTTCGGTTTGGATTTGCGCACAGGTGCGATGTCCATCGGGTCGGGCGAACAAGCCCTTTTGACAGCGGGTTGCGGGCAAATGCACCGGTTCTATGACCTGCCCGGAGGGGCCGCAGGCGGCGCGTCGGATTCAAAAATGCCCGACATGCAAGCCGGTTGGGAACAGATGTGTTCCAGCGTTCTGGCGGGACTTTCGGGTGTGAATATGGTGTATGAAGCTGCAGGCATGCACGCGTCACTACTTGGATTTTGCCACGAATCCCTGATCTTGAGCGACGATCTTCTGGGACAGGCCATGCGCTGCGTGCGTGGCATCGAAGTGAACGACGAAACCCTCGCCCTGGATGAAATTGCACAGGTCTGTATGGGGGGGCCCGGTCATTATCTGGGCACCGATCAAACGCTGTCGCGGATGCAAACCGAAAGCGTCTATCCGACCTTCGGGGACCGCACATCGCCAAAGGAATGGGCAGAAAAGGGCAAGCCCGATCTGATCGCCAAAGCCACGGCACGCAAGGAAGACATTCTGGGTGCCCCGTCGCAGGCACAGTTTGATCCTGCGCTGGAAGCTGCATTAAGGGCGAAGTTCAACATTCACCTCAAGCCGTAACCTACTGAAACAAAAAGGCAACGCGACCCAATGAGTTTGGGGAATCATCGGGTCGCGCGCCCCCACCAACCGGTGCCATCTGGGCGATGTCAGATCTGGCACTTCCACGTGGGCACGCGAAAGCGCAAAGATGGCACCAGTATTCTTGGGTTAGCCTGCCGGCATAAGGCCTGCGTCTTGGGCCGCAGACACTTCTTCTGCATCCAGAGCGCCATCAGCGTTCAAATCCATCGCTGTGAAGCTGTCGGCAGTCACGTCTGGGTAAACGGCCTGGACTTCGTCGATGGTCAGCACGCCGTCGCCATTTGCGTCAGCGCTTTGGGCCAAGGCAGGGGATGCGAAGGCCGCGAAGATGGCCAGTGTACCGATGTGAAACTTTGTCATGTGATAACTCCCTTTCAGGATTTTGTGGTTAAGGACCGTCATCGGCCCTCACACTGATTGATGCGCAATTGGCCCTTTCCGTCCCTGCACCCAGTCCCCGCGCACAGAATCGCCGAATTGAGACAGCGCCATGCGCGACGCCTTGCCCAAAAAATGCGCAAACCAGCCATCGGCAAATTTCCCCCGTATGGTGTATTTCCGAGGATTTGAAACAGTGCCCGCAGGAGGCACTATTCATGCAAAACACATCTCTGGAAGACCTGATGCCCTTATTGAAAAGGCGTGCACGGCGTTTGACCCCATCACCCGCCGACGCCGAAGATCTGATGCAAGACGCGTTGCTGCGGATCTTGCAACGGCTCAAAAAGGGGCATTCCATCGACAAATTGGGGCCCTACGCGATGCGCACGCTGCACAATCAAGCCCGCATGAAATGGCGTGGTCCGCCGCCACCCGAAGAACTGGAAGACGATGCGGTTGCAGTTGATCCGGTGGCATTGACCCGTTTGGAATGTGCCGATGCTTTGCAGGCGATCGATGCACTGCCTGCCGATCAGGCCGTGTTGATGCGACTGATTTGCAGCGGAGAGACATCGCCCGCCACTTTGGCGCATCAGTTGGATGTGCCTGTCGGCACTGTGATGTCGCGCCTTGCGCGTGCCCGCGCACGTCTGCGTGACACTTTGGGCACCACTGAATAACACACAATGCACTCGCCAGCGCTTGAACCGCAGGCCATGGACCGCTAACCAAGGTCAAGTTTTGAAGGAAATACCCCATGGCCTCACTCAAACGCTGGCTCGACCGCCGTCGCAATCCTTGGAAAGGCGTGTTTCATGACGCCTACAAGGCCTGGAAGCGTGACAAAGGCCAAGCCCGTCTGGAACGCTATGACTTGTCCGCGGGCGCTGTTGTGTTTGACTTTGGCGGATATGTGGGCGCGTGGACCGAAGATGTTTTGCGGTCGCAACCCGAGGCCATCGTTCATGTTTTTGAACCCCATCCGGGATTTGCAAAGTCATTGCATGACCAGTTTGCAAATCGTGACAATGTTCACGTCCACAGCTTTGCTTTGGGTGCTGAAGACGGCCACCTGACGCTTTCGGATGCAGGCGACGCGTCTTCTGCTGTGGCCGATCACGCCACTGCATTTGAAGCCGAAATTCGCAGCCTTGACCGGTTCTTTGCTGACAACGACATTCCCGACATCGCATTGGCGAAGATGAACATCGAAGGTGGAGAATACGATCTGCTTCCCGCGCTGATCGATAGCGGGATCATGGCGCGTATTGGGACACTTCAGGTTCAGTTCCATCTGTTTGAGCCCCGTTTCAGTCCTGTGCGGGACGAAATTCGCGCAGGCTTGGCTGTCACCCACAGTTGCGATTGGGAATACCCGTTTGTTTGGGAACAGTGGTCCGTAAAAACCGGCTGAACTGTACACGCCCGTTAACGCGGGGTTTTGGCCGCTGAAATGACAGGTTGCGTGCCGAACACTGTAATATTTCCGACCGCGTCAATCATCGTCCAACGCGATACCATGATTTGATAGGCACGGGTTTCCCAGCCTGACACGTCACGCGAAAATTTTGGCCGAAACGCACCTTCGATGCGCAGTGGTAAACGTAGGCTTTCCACATCAACCGATTTTCCAAGCCCCTGCCCCTGTGCCCACCGCCGCGCATGCGCGACCATCGCGGACAGATGCGTTTCCAAAGGCGCCACTTGTTTGGCACGGCGTCCCGCAAACACCACATCAATCGACCGATCCTGCAAAAAACCGCGTACCACCAAATCCTGTCGCGCATTACGCTGCATTTGCGGCACCAACTCCACATCGATGGGTGACACAGTATTCTTGAACAACCCAGCATCTTCGTAGGCCGGAATATGATGCATGGACGGTTTACGGCGTTGTGGCATAGGCGCTCTGATTGCTGTGATCCATGCCGTTTACAGCCTGAGCCTTAAGGATCAGTTAGAGCGCTGGCTTTTAGCCGCTGAAAAGAAAGATGGGGACACCCAAACCCGGAAACAGCCATCAATGCACAACACAAGAAAAAAGGGAGGACCGAAGTCCCCCCATTAGTTTCGCCGTCTAAGCTCACTATGTTAACCGCTCGGAATTTTTTTGCCTGCGGCCTAGACGTCGTTAGGGGCGAGCGCACCCGCCCCGTGTACCAGAGACCTAAAAGAAGGCCCCCGTATAAGGTGGGAAGGACTACAGTCGCGCCCCACCCTGTTACTGCGGAAACTCAAAGAATTTCCTAATTCGTCGGGGGTCGGTCATTTGCATGGAGCCGACCCCCTACACATCTCCGGATCGGAGAGGTGAATTTCAGCTGCAGCCCGAAGTGCCACCGCATGTATTGCACTTCATGCAGGTGCCGTTGCGCACCAACGTGTAGTTGCCACATTCGCCACAGGCTTCGCCCTCATAGCCTTGCATTTTGGCTTTGACCCGTGCGTCCATTTTGATTGAGCCGGAACTGACGGTTCCAGAACTGACAGCCGTTGCCCCACCACCCGAAACGACGGCGGCTGTGGCGATTTCCGGCACCAGAGTTTCCAATGCACCCACAGGATCACTCATGCCTGCTTCGGCCATGCCTCCTTGCAGAACCACAAGATCTTGCGGCAAACGCTTGCGCAGATAGCCCGTTGAGCTGATTTGTTTCAGCACTTCCAAGGACTTGCTGGCCGCTGTTTCCGAAATCTCGGAGACGTTGCTGACGCCCTCTTCTTCGCCGCGCCCAAGGCTGTCAAATGACGCGCCTTCGGGTTGGACATGCGCCAGATCGGTGCGGTCCAGATAGGACACGGCCAGTTCGCGGAAGATGTAATCAAGGATTGAGGTCGCATTCTTGATGCTGTCGTTGCCTTGCACCATGCCGGCTGGTTCGAATTTGGTGAAGGTGAAGGCGTCGACAAATTCCTCCAAAGGCACACCGTATTGCAGACCCACGGACACAGCGATGGCAAAGTTGTTCATCATCGCCCGGAAGCCTGCACCTTCTTTGTGCATGTCGATGAAGATCTCGCCCAGATTGCCGTCTTGGTATTCACCTGTGCGCAGGTACACTTTGTGCCCGCCCACGATGGCTTTTTGGGTGTAGCCTTTGCGGCGCTCTGGCATCTTTTCGCGGTGCGACTTGACGATTTCCTTGATGATTACCTTTTCGACGATCTTTTCGGCCAGAACTGTGGCCTTTTCGTGCATGGAACCGCTTTCCAGTGTTTCCTGCGCGTCGTCGTCGTCTTCGACCAAAGCTGCCGCCAAAGGCTGGGACAGTTTGGAACCATCGCGGTACAAAGCGTTCGCTTTTACACCCAACGACCATGACAGTTCATAGGCTTTCTGGCAGTCTTCGATCGTTGCATCGTTTGGCATGTTGATCGTTTTGGAAATCGCACCCGAGATGAAGGATTGTGCCGCGGCCATCATGTGGATGTGGCTGTTCACGGACAAGTAACGCTTGCCGGTTTTGCCGCACGGGTTGGCGCAGTCAAAGATGCTGTAATGATGTTCTTTCAGATGCGGCGCACCTTCAACGGTCATTGTGCCACAAACGTGGTTGTTGGCTGCCTCGATGTCCGCCTTGGAGAAGCCCAAGGATTTTAGCAGATCGAAGGTTGGATCGTTCAGCTTTTCCGTTGGTATACCAAGCACTTGCGTGCAGAACTCTTCGCCCAAGGTCCATTGGTTGAAGACAAAGCGGATGTCGAAAGCTGATTCCAGCGCCGCGTCCACTTTGGCCAGCTCATTTGGTCCAAACCCATGCCCCATTAAGGACGTGTGGTTGATGCCCGGCGCGTTGCCGATGCTGCCGTGGCCCACGGCGTGGGATACGATTTCTTCGATCTGCGCCGACCCGTAGCCCAGCTTTTCCAAAGCCGCTGGCACGGATTGGTTGATGATCTTGAAGTAGCCGCCGCCCGCAAGCTTCTTGAATTTCACCAGCGCAAAGTCAGGCTCGATCCCTGTCGTGTCGCAATCCATCACCAGACCGATCGTGCCTGTTGGTGCGATCACAGAAGTTTGCGCGTTTCGGTAGCCGTTCTTTTCACCCAAAGCAAGCGCCTCGTCCCATGTGGACATTGCCAGATCAATCAGACGGGCATCCGGGCAGTTGGCGTGGTCCAATGGCACGGGTTTCACGGCCAATGCTTCATAGCCTTCTTTCGCGCCATAAGATGCGTTGCGATGGTTGCGCATGACCCGCAGCATGTGGTCGGCGTTCTTTTTGTAACCCGGGAACGGGCCAAGCTCGCCTGCCATTTCAGCAGATGTCGCATATGCAACGCCTGTCATGATCGCGGTCAACGCGCCACACAAGGCGCGGCCTTCGTCGCTGTCATAGGAATAGCCCATGTTCATCAGCAAGCCGCCGATGTTCGCATAACCCAGACCCAGCGTGCGGAAGTCATAAGACCGCTGCGCAATCGCTTTGGACGGGAACTGCGCCATCATCACCGAGATTTCCAGCGTCACAGTCCACAGACGCGAGGCGTGCATGTAGTCTTCCACTTGGAACTGGCCGTCTTTCAAGAAGGTCAGCAGGTTCATGGACGCAAGGTTACAGGCGGTGTCGTCAAGGAACATGTATTCGGAACACGGGTTTGATCCGCGGATTTCGCCGTCTTCAGGGCATGTGTGCCATTCGTTCACGGTGTCGTGGTATTGGATGCCTGGATCGGCACAGGCCCATGCGGCGTGGCCGACTTGTTCCCACAGATCACGCGCTTTGATGACCTTGTGTACTTTGCCGTTTGTACGGTTGACCAATTCCCAGTCTGCGTCTTTTTCAACGGCCGTCAGGAAGGCGTTTGTCACGCGGATAGAGTTGTTGGAGTTTTGGCCGGAGACAGAATTGTAAGCTTCGGAATCCCAATCCGTGTCATACGTCGGGAATTCGATGGATGTGTGGCCCTGCTTTGCGTAATCCAGCACGCGTTTCACGTATGTCTCTGGGATCGCAACCTTTTTAGCGGCACGCACGGCGTCTTTCAGCTGTGGGTTGGTCTTTGGATCGTAGGCGTCTGCCTCGGCGCCGTCCCATGCTTTGATCGCGTCAAAGATCAGGTTCAGCTTTTGCTCGTGCATTTTGGAGCCTGCGACGATGGACGCCACTTTCTGCTCTTCCAGCACCTTCCAGTTGATGAAGTCTTCGATATCGGGGTGATCCGCATCGACGATCACCATCTTGGCCGCGCGACGTGTTGTGCCACCGGACTTGATGGCCCCTGCTGCACGGTCACCGATTTTCAGGAAACCCATGAGGCCAGAGGATTTACCACCACCGGACAGATTTTCGCCCGCTGCCCGCAAGGACGAGAAGTTGGTGCCTGTGCCAGAGCCGTATTTGAACAAACGCGCTTCACGCACCCACAAATCCATGATGCCACCGTCGTTGACCAGATCGTCGGACACGGACTGGATGAAGCAGGCGTGGGGCTGTGGGTGTTCGTAGGATGATTTGGACGCAGTCAATTTGCCTGTCTTGTAATCGACATAGTGGTGGCCTTGGGCCGGACCATCGATGCCGTAAGCCCAGTGCAGCCCTGTGTTGAACCACTGCGGGCTGTTTGGTGCTGCGCGCTGCGAGGCCAGCATGTGGCGCATCTCGTCGTAGTAGGCCTGTGCGTCGGCTTCGGTGGTGAAGTAGCCACCTTTCCAGCCCCAATACGCCCACGCACCTGCAAGGCGGTCGAACACTTGCTTGGAAGATGTTTCGCCTGTGAACTCGACATCGTCGCCATCTGGAACAGAGCGCCACAGGAATTCGGGAACGTCTTTTTCTTTAACTTTCTTCAAACGGCTTGGAACGCCTGCTTTGCGGAAGTATTTTTGCGCGATGACATCTGACGCGACCTGGCTCCATTTGGCCGGCACCTCAACGTTGTCGAGGTGAAACACGATTGTACCATCAGGATTGCGGATTTCCGACACTGTGGACACGAAATCCAAGGATGCGTAAGCGTCCTGCCCGGCTGTCGTGAATGTTCTTTCAATCTTCATAGCGCTGCCTCATCACAAGCGTTTCAATTTTTTTGGCAGCCCCGGCGTTGCGGGCCCCCCACCTCAGTCGTTTGGGCGCAAAAATCGACGCTGCACGCAACGCATGTCACGCTGCACAGCCAGTTCAATTTGGAAAACCGAAGCTTTTTGCCGTCCCTACCGTTCCAACGTCCTGCTTAGTGTTAATCACTAAATCTAGTAGTGCGTTGGTTGGTTTACACAACTTGACGTATCTGCACCCATCCGGTCAACGCTCTTTTTGCACTTTTTTAACAACAAACACCCTTGACCAAACAAGATGAAACAGGGGGTCACGTGGGTGCCCGATTCACTTCGTTAACGTTAATAAATGTTAAGGATTTTTACCCCCAGTATCGGGTCACAGTTTTGTGAATGTTTGGGCCAGTTTAGCCCTAATTTGTGAACCATCCGATGAAGTTATCCACAAGTTAACGACCATGACTGTGGACGGAATTTGCTAAATCAATATTTTGTAGACCTTACGATGCGGGCCCTAAATATGGTGACCAAGATGCAACCAATTGCAACGAATCCGACGGTCTACGCCCCACCGATCAAAGGAATCACTGCAGCCGCTGGCGTACGAAACACAAGATGTTGAGATTTAAATGATCAAAACGACAACAGGCGCTACATGTAGATGTAGCGCCTGTTTGCGTCGCAGTCCTATGGGTGTCGGACTGGTTATATATGGTCGGGGCGAGAGGATTCGAACCTCCGACCCCCTGTACCCAAAACAGGTGCGCTACCAGGCTGCGCCACGCCCCGAACCATGTGCGTCTCTTTAGACCGCGTGTTCTGATTTGAAAAGCCCTTAAAGTACATCAAAGGTACCCCAATTCGATTTTATCTCACTTGTGCGCTGTGGCATTCAATTGGAACGATGAAAGCCCCTGCGCCATGGCCGCACAACCCGCCTAACAGGGCCAAGCGGCCAGAGATTTCACAAAAGAAGGATGCCGCATTTCAGATCCAACCGTAATGCCAAGCTGCTTGGCCAAACCGCCGTTGATCTCAAGAACGGCGACAAGCCCGTCGCCACCGTGGATCGGGGTCAGGTCTTGGGGAATCGCATTCGAGTGGATGTGCTTCACAACGCCAAACGGATCGACGAAGACCATATCCAAAGGAATCAGTGTGTTGCGCATCCAAAATGACAACGATTTTGGACGGTCGTAGACAAACAACATGCCCTTGGACAAAGGCATCTCTTCCACAAACATCAAACCGCGACTTTGAGTTTCAAAAGTGTCGGCCACATCGACGCTGAATCGCGCCTGCCCCCAATCGCCGCGAAGATACACAGTATCAGCACGACATTCTGCATACCCTGCCCCGCCTGTAGATAGAAAAACAACAGTCAGAGCCAAAGCAGACAGAATATACCGCACAATCAGGTGTCCTTGTGTAATGCAACTTCCCAGGCGTGAACTTCAGCCGCCATCTTACCACGTTTGCCGTCTATGACGCGCATTGCAAGGGCCTCGCCGGGTTGCAAATCAGAAAGCCCTGATCTGCGCAGCACTTCAACATGCAGGAAAACATCTTCTTCACGCGCAAAGATATTGGCGAATCCAAAGCCCTTGCCCTTGTCGAACCATTTGACCCTGCCCGGTTCCAGCGGCGCATCGGCCACTGTATCGGCGTCCAGCTCTGCGATGTCAGACAGGTTTGCTGTGCCGTCTCCTTCAGGCGGTTCAATACTGATAATTCCGACGGCTTGCACGCCGCGGTCGGTATTTTGGACATCTACAGTTATGCGCGCCCCGTCAGCGACAGAGCTTTGGCCAAAATTGCGCAGCACATTCACATGTAACAGGATATCGGGCCCACCTTGGTCCGCGACGACAAATCCAAAACCCTTTACGGGGTCAAACCATTTAACAAGGCCTGCAATCTGGTCCGTGGTATTTTCTTCGTTGGACACAGTATATCTTTCATTCATTTGCCAATAAAGTGGCACAATCTCTAACGCATAGTCTTGCGCGATTTTTGATTAAACATTCAAGCTGAAAAAAACCATACAAAACAATAAGCTGCAATTCACGATACGTGAAATTCAGGGATTTAGGCGATCTATCGCCCATGGAAGGTCGGTATTTTCACGGCGCCAGACAAACCGGTCATGCAACCTGTGATCTCCGTCTGCCCAGAATTCTATCTCAAGTGGCGTAATGCGGTAACCGCCCCAAAAGGGTGGTCGTTTGGGATTGGTGCCATGCGTGGCTGTGACTTTGGCAACTTTGGCCACCAACGCGGTGCGGCTGCTAAGCGGTTTGCTTTGATCCGAAGCCCAAGCCCCCAAGCGACTTTTAAGGGACCGCGAGGCGTAATACGCATCGGCTGATGGCCCGTCTTCCTTTTCGACCAGACCGCGTACACGAATTTGGCGGCGCAGCGACTTCCAGTGCATCACAAAGGCAGCTTTGCCCGCGCTGTCCAGTTCCTGTGCTTTGGCAGATGTATAGTTGGTGTAAAACACAAACGCTCCGGCTTCGATGTCTTTCAGCAAGACCATGCGCGCATTTGGCAATCCGGAGGCGTCTACGGTGCTTAACGCTATTGCATTCGGGTCGTTCAGTTCGCTGTCTTGGGCTTCTGCCAACCACTTTTGTGCAATCACAAAGGGGTCGTCGCCTGCAAATTTACCTTTACGCTCTGTCATAGCCGCTCCTGTTTGACCGATGTGCCGTTATTTCACGCCCTAGTGTACTACAAGCCTTACCTGACGGTAGCCTAAAGCTATTAGGAAACTTGATGCTCTTATCGCATTACCGTATTGGTCAAAACGACGCATCCGGGAACAATCGGTAATAAAAGTGGGGACAGGCATGCAAAACACTATCATGGCGGGAAAGCGCGGGCTGATTATGGGATTGGCCAATGACAAATCAATCGCGTGGGGCATCGCCAAAGCCTGTTCCGACGCAGGTGCCGAATTGGCCTTCTCGTATCAGGGTGACGCTTTGAAAAAACGCGTTGATCCGTTGGCGGCACAGCTTGGCAGCGACATCGTTCTGCCCTGTGACGTTGGTTCTGAAACATCCATGGATGCACTGTTTGACAGCCTGAAAGACCATTGGGATCACTTGGACTTTGTCGTTCATGCCATTGGTTTTTCAGACAAAAACGAATTGCGTGGCCGCTATGTCGACACCAGTCGCGACAATTTCGCGATGACGATGGACATTTCTGTGTTCTCTTTCACAGCGATCATGCAGCGCGCTGAAAAGATGATGTCCGAAGGCGGATCTGCCCTGACGTTGACATACTACGGCGCGGAACAAGTCATGCCGCATTACAATGTCATGGGTGTGGCCAAGGCCGCACTTGAAGCGTCGGTTAAGTATCTTGCCGAAGATTTGGGCAAAGACGGCATCCGGGTAAATGCCATTTCAGCGGGTCCGATCAAAACGCTGGCGGCGTCCGGTATCGGCGATTTTCGTTACATCATGAAGTGGAACGAATACAATTCGCCGCTCCGCCGCAACGTCACCATCGAAGACGTCGGCAAGTCTGCGCTGTATCTTTTGTCCGATCTGGCCTCTGGCACCACAGGCGAAAACCTGCACGTCGATGCGGGGTACCATGTCGTCGGTATGAAAGCCGTCGACGCGCCGGACATCAGCAAAGGGTAGTCGGCGCGTGACTTGGGACGCCCTTCTTGCCTTTAACACGATTCTAATCGTGGCCTTGGCCAGTCCGGGTGCCGCGATGCTATTTGCTATGAAAACCGCTGTAACCTCTGGCAGACGCGCCGGAATCTTTACGGGTTTGGGCCTTGGATGTGCGGCGACATGCTGGACCGGGGCCGCGTTTTTGGGCCTGGAGGCTGTGTTCACCTTGTTCCCATGGGCCTACACCGCTTTGAAAATCGGTGGTGCGCTTTACCTTTTGTATCTCGCTGTAACCATTTGGCGCAGCGCCCCTGACACATTGGGCCAAGCCCCCAAAGGACATGGCCGCGCGTTTCTGGACGGCCTCTTGGTCAACTTTGGTAACCCCAAGTCGATGCTGTTTGCGGCCGCCGTCATTGTGGTGATCTTTCCAAAGGATCTAACGTCAACGGACATCGCATTTGTGATTCTGAACCATCTAACGCTGGAAGTGATTTTTTACGCGGGCTTTGCAGTGCTTTTGTCCAGCCCGCCTGCCCGCGCAGGCTATCTGCGTCTTAAACCTCTCTTTGACCGTATCGCGTCCCTGTTGCTGGGCGGCTTCGGTCTGAAATTGCTGCTAGGAAAATAGTATGACCGCCAAAGATCCAAACCGCCTGCCCCACGAAAAAGGGTTTCACATCAGCTGGGACCAGATGCACCGCGACAGCCGCGCCCTTGCGTGGCGGTTGGACGGACGCGGGCCGGACGATGGCGCATGGCGCGCCATTGTGGCCATCACGCGCGGCGGCATGGCACCTGCAATGATCATTGCACGCGAACTGGACGTGCGCACCGTCGATACGATTTCGGTCAAATCCTACCATTCAGGCGGTGGCAAAGCGGATCAACGTTCTGAGGCCAAAGTCTTGAAATCCCCTGACAAAGAACTGATGGGGGACGGCACTGGCATCCTGATCATCGATGATCTGGTGGACAGTGGTAAAACCCTGGAACTGGTGCGGGAACTCTACCCTAACGCCCATTTCGCAACGGTCTATGCCAAACCCAAAGGGGAGCCTATGGTGGACACGTTCATCACGGGCGTATCGCAAGATACATGGATTTTCTTTCCTTGGGATATGGCGCTGCAATACGTCGAACCTTACCGCGGCACGGACTGACATTCAGGTCGCCTTTAACGGACCTGCCTTGCCAAAGGCATCCAACCTCTGACCACAAAGGCCAAGCATGGGCATCTCGCGCACATCCTCCACCTTCTCGCCCCCCGTCATGGAGGCACGGCGCTGGCTGGATGGCGTCACCCATCCTGATGATCGCCCATTGATCAATGTCAGCCAAGCAGCCCCTGTCGATCCACCCGTTCCACAGATGCGCGAAGCCATGGCACACGCAGCCCTCAATGACGACAACGTGCATTTGTATGGTCCGGTGCTGGGCACAGAATCGTTGCGCACGGCCTTGGCGGACAATGCGTCAAAACACTACGACACCCGGATCACAGCAGACAATGTGGCAATCACCTCGGGGTGCAATCAGGCTTTTGCAGCCGTGCTTGCGGCACTGTGCACGGAAGGGGATGAAGTTCTTGTTCCAACGCCTTGGTATTTCAACCATAAAATGTGGATGGACATGTCGGGCGTCGGGGCTGTACCGATCCCGTGCGAAGACAACATGCACCCCACTGTCGCCGCGGCAGAGGCACGGATCACATCGCGCACACGTGCCATCGCACTTGTCACCCCCAACAATCCAACAGGTGTGGAATACCCTGCGGATTTGGTTCTTGCCTTCTTTAAGCTGGCGCAAAAACACAGGCTGGCGTTGATTGTCGATGAAACCTACCGTGATTTTCACTCAAACCCGGTCGCCCCACACGCGTTGTTCCAGCAACCCGACTGGGGGCAGACGTTTATTCACCTTTATTCCTTCTCGAAATCCTATCGCCTGACAGGCCACCGTGTCGGGGCCATCATCGCCTCGCCCACACGCTTGCAAGAGATTGAAAAGTTTCTGGACACGGTCACCATCTGCCCCAACCAGATCGCGCAGCACGCAGCCCTTTGGGGATTGAACAACCTTGATGCATGGCTGGCCAAACAGCGCCTTGAAATTCTGGCAAGGGCCGCGGCAATCCGCGAAGGCTTCGACGTTCTGGCCGCCAAGGGCTGGACTCTGCGCAGTGCGGGGGCCTACTTTGCCTACATGCAGCACCCGTTTGCCATGTCATCGGCCGAATTGGCCCCGTTCCTGGTGAAAGATGCGGGCATTTTATGCCTGCCCGGCACCATGTTTGTGCCCGAAGGCGATCCAACGGGCGCCACGCATCTACGCATCGCTTTTGCCAATCTCGATGTGGCTGGCATCGCGACGCTTTATGAAAGACTTAGCGCTGTGGCATTGTGACCTGATCGCCCTTGCCACCTTGGGACTTGGCCCATAGAACAACCCTAAGACATACAAAAAGGCGAGCAACATGGCCAAAGGCGGCAACAGCATTTCGAAGACGGCAGTGTGGATATTGATGGGTCTGCTGATCTTGGGCTTGGGTGGATTTGGGGCGACAAATCTGACTGGCACCGTCAATACGCTTGGCACTGTGGGTGACAAAAATATTGATCTAAACACCTACGCACGGGATCTGGGCCGCGAAATCCAGAATATCCAACGCCGTACAGGTGAGCCGTTGCCCTTCACGCGCGTGCGCGAAATCGGGCTGGATCAAGCCGTCTTATCCCGATTGGTGACGCAGCGCGCTTTGGACAATGAGACGTCCAACATCGGCCTGTCGATCGGTGACGAAAACCTGCGCGACCAGATTTTGCAAATTCCTACGTTTCAGGGTGTCGATGGGTCCTTTGACCGCGAAGGCTACACTTTTGCGCTGCGCAACAGCGGCTTGTCCGAATCCGAATTTGAAACGACGCTGCGCGAAGAAACCGCGCGCACCATTCTGCAAGGCGCCGTATCAAGCGGTGTTGTGATGCCACAATCCTACGCCGACACCATCGTCAGCTACGTCGCAGAACAGCGCGACTTTACATGGGCGCGTTTGACCGCAGACGATCTGGACGGGCCATTGTTGACCGCCACATCTGACGATCTGCGCAGCTACTACGATGAAAACACACAAGACTTCATGCGTCCCGACATCAAACGCCTGACGTTCGTGCATCTGTCCCCTGACAGCTTGCTTCCAACAATCGAAATTCCCGAAGACCAGCTGCGCGCTGAATATGAGACGCGCATCGACGAATACAACACCCCCGAACGCCGCCTGGTCGAGCGTCTGGTGTTTCTGGATCAGGAAGCCGCAGATCAGGCCGCCGCAGCACTAGAAGTAAACGGCACCACATTTGAAGCTTTGGTCGACGGACGCGGTCTGGAACTGGCTGATATCGATCTGGGCGATGTCCAACGTCTTGAACTGGGCGACGCAGGCGAAGCCGTGTTCACCGCAGAAGCTGGCGATGTGGTTGGCCCGTTTGCCACTGATCTTGGCCCGGCATTGTTCCGCGTCAACGGCGTTCTGCCTGCACAAAGCACGTCCTTTGAAGACGCACAGCTGGAACTGCGTGACGCTTTGGGATCAGACCGTGCGCGCCGCATCATCGCATCCGAAGCCGAAAATCTAGATGATCTGTTGGCGGGTGGTGCGACTTTGGAAGAGATTGCGGCAGAATCCGATATGGAATTGGGCACGTTGGACTGGTTCGACGGCAGCGGTGACGGCATTGCCGCTTATGTTGATTTTGCCGAAGCCGCCCGCGCGGTGACAGTTGACGATTTTCCAGCCATTAAATCTTTGGACGATGGCGGTGTGTTTGCCATCCGTCTGGAAGAAGAAATTCCCGCACAACCCGCACCCTTCGACGAAGTGCTGCCTCAGGTTCAGGCCAACTGGGAAAACGCGCAAACCGAAAACCGCCTGCGTGAACAGGCCGAAGCCCTTGTGCCGCAGCTTGCCGCTGGCACAGATTTTGCTGGCCTTGGCTTGGACGCCACCCAAGAGGTCGACCAGACCCGCAGCAGCTTTGTGGGTGGCACGCCCCCCAGCTTTATGTCCGAGGTCTTTGAAATGGCCACAGGTGATTTGCGCGTGATCGACAGCTTTGGCACCGTCCTTCTGGTCCGTTTGGATGCCGTATCAGCAGCTTCTGACGATCCAGAAACGCAGGAACTTCAAGCGCAGCTTACAGCCCAGATCAATCAATCATTGGCGCAAGACCTGTTTGATGTTTTTGCCCAAGACACCTTGCTGCGTGCAGGTCAGCACATCGACCAACGCGCTTTGCAAGCGGTTCATGTCAATTTCCCCTAAAGGTCCAGTTTCATGGCTTTGACACCAAGTTTTGATGATTTCGCCACGGGCTATACCGCAGGTGAGCACCAGATCGTATACACCCGTTTGGCCGCAGACCTTGATACGCCTGTGTCCTTGATGCTGAAGCTGACGGGGGCGCAAAAAGACGCTTTTGTACTGGAATCAGTCACAGGCGGCGAAGTGCGCGGGCGGTATTCCATCATTGGCATGAAACCTGACCTTGTCTGGCGCTGCAATGGCACCACATCTGCCATCAACCGTCAGGCCCGTTTTGACGCGGATGCATTTGAAGATGCACCCGGCAATCCTTTGGACGTTTTGCGTGCGTTAATCGCGGAAAGCAAAATTAACCTTCCCGATGACATGCCCCAAGCCGCTGCGGGTTTGTTTGGGTATCTTGGGTACGACATGATCCGGTTGGTCGAACATCTTCCAAACGTGAACACGGATGTTCTGGGCGTTCCAGATGCTTTGATGCTGCGCCCTTCTGTGATTGCTGTCCTGGACGGTGTCAAAGGCGAGGTAACGGTTGTGTCCCCCGCGTGGGTCAGCGATGGCCAATCCGCACGCGCGGCCTACGCACAGGCGGCTGAACGCGTCATGGATGCCGTGCGTGATCTGGAACGCGCCATGCCCACCGAAACCCGCAATCTGGGGGATGAGGGCACAGATTTCGAACCTGTCAGCAACTTTACCCGCGACGGTTACAAATTTGCTGTCGAAAAGGCCAAGGATTACATCCGCGCCGGCGACATCTTCCAATGCGTGCCGTCACAGCGCTGGACACAAGACTTCCGCCAGCCCCCCTTTTCGCTTTACAGGTCTTTGCGCCGCACCAACCCGTCGCCTTTCATGTTCTATTTCAACTTTGGCGGATTTCAGGTTGTGGGGGCCTCCCCGGAAATTCTGGTGCGTGTCTTTGGCAATGAAGTCACCATTCGCCCCATTGCAGGCACCCGCAAACGCGGCGCCACGCCTGAAGAAGACAACGCGTTGGAAGCCGACCTGCTGGCCGACGAGAAAGAGCTGGCAGAACATTTGATGCTGCTGGATTTGGGCCGAAATGACGTGGGCCGTGTGGCCAAAATCGGTACAGTGCGCCCGACCGAAGAATTTATTGTCGAACGCTACAGCCATGTCATGCACATCGTCTCGAATGTGGTGGGCGAATTGAAAGACGGCTGCGATGCCTTGGATGCCTTCTTTGCGGGTATGCCTGCGGGCACTGTGTCTGGTGCGCCTAAAGTCCGCGCAATGGAGATCATCGACGAATTGGAACCCGAAAAGCGCGGTATCTACGGCGGTGGCGTCGGATACTTCAGCGCAGGCGGCGACATGGACATGTGCATCGCGCTGCGCACGGCTGTTGTCCAGGATCAGAAGCTGTACATTCAGGCAGGTGGCGGCGTGGTCTATGACAGTGATCCTGAGGCAGAGTTCATGGAAACCATCCATAAATCTGGTGCCATTCGGCGCGCTGCCGCAGATGCTGCCCGTTTTGGGACTGGCAACAGCTAACAGGCATCGCTAGGCTTTGGTTTTATGTCCAGCGCCCCACATTTCGACATTGATCTGGCTGCATTTGCAGCCGATCCCTACCCCCAATTGGCACAGATGCGTGCAAAAGCCCCAATAGCGTGGGTGCCACAACTTGGTGCCACGCTGTTTACGTGCCGCGACGACATTCACCTGCATGAAAAACGCACAAAGGTGTTTTCCTCACGCCAACCGGGCGGGTTAATGACCACCTTGATGGGCGAAAACATGATGCGCAAAGACGCGGACGCGCATATGGCAGAACGCAAAGCGGTGTTTCCCGCGCTGTCTCCGCGCACCGTGGCCACCCACTGGAAACCGATATTCGAACGCGCCGCTTTGGTCCACATCAAAGCCCTGAAACCGCGCGGATCGTGTGATTTGGTCGCGGATTATGCGATGCCCGTCTCGGCAATGGCTTTGAAAGCGATAACAGGGCTTGTCGATATGTCAGAGACCGAGATGGACCGCGTGAGCCAAGCGATGATCGACGGCTGTGCCAACTACGCTGGGATCCAAGACATTGAAAACCGCTGCCATGCGGCCACGGCCCTGATTGATGCGTATATTGACCAAAACCTTGACACCCCCACAGCTATGTCCGCACTGGCTGTGATGAAGGATGCAGGGCTGCCGATGGACAGCATTCGCGCAAACATCAAATTGATCATTTCGGGCGGGCAAAACGAACCGCGCGACGCGATTGCAGGCACGATTTGGGCGTTGCTGAGCCACCCCGACAGTTTGGACGCGGTCCAAAACGGCCGCGCCACATATGCGGATGCATTTTCCGAATACGCCCGCTGGATGGCGCCCATAGGCATGTCACCACGCGAGGTCGCCCAACACGATTGCATCGACGGGATCACCTTTGCCCCGGGTGACCGCGTGTTCTTTATGTTCGGGTCTGCTTGCCGCGATGCAGCACATTTCGAAAAGCCGGACCAATTCGACGTCACACGCAACACACAAGCCGCGATAAGTTTTGGCGCAGGTCCACATTTTTGCGCAGGCGCTGCAGCCGCCCGATGCATTATCGCGGACATCGCTTTGCCGTTGGCCTTTAAGCACCTGAACGGCTTACGCCTGACTGGCGACGTCCCATTTACAGGGTGGGCCTTTCGCGGGCCTTTGCAGGTGCCGGTGGCGTGGACTGGCGTGGACGGTTAAATCGCTTGCCGAATGGCCCTGCCCGCCCCATATCTTTAACATGATAAAATTTGCACCCATCCTGATCGCCTTGGCCTACGGCATTGCGATGTACCGCTTTTCCGCATGGCGCACCGCCAAAGAGCTTGATGCGAAGTCTACCGAACTGGCGGACCCGATGTTGCGCCATCTATGTGACCAGATGGCCGCAGCACTAGAGCTGCCGCGCATCAAGGTACATATCTACGAAATCGATCCAATCAATGGGCTGGCTGCCCCCGACGGGCGCATCTTTATCACACGCGGGTTCTACAAACGGTTCAAAAACGGGGACGTGTCGGCGGATGAACTGGCCAGTGTGATCGCGCATGAATTGGGCCATGTCGCCTTGGGCCACACGCGGCGGCGCATGATCGACTTTTCGGGGCAAAACGCGATGCGCACGGCGCTTGCGATGGTTTTAGGGCGCTTTCTGCCCGGTATTGGCCCTTGGTTGGCCGGGGCCTTGATGAACCTGTTTATGGCAAAACTGTCGCCCAATGATGAATTTGAAACCGATGCTTATGCCGCAGCTTTGCTTACAAAATCAGGGATCGGCATCGAAGGTCAGATTTCGCTGTTAGAAAAGCGTGATGCGCTGACACAGTCCAACGCAGGGGCAGCGCCGGCATGGTTTCTAAGCCACCCCAAAACGCATGAACGCATTGCCGCTTTGCGCAAAATGGATGATCGCTGGAAAGCGCTGCCCTCACGCAAATAGCTCGTGGGCCAGCTCCAGTGCATCAAGCCACACATCGACTTCATCGGTTGTGTTGTACATCCCAAAGGACGCGCGGCAGGTCGCGTTAAGCCCCATGTGCTCCATCAGTGGTCCAGTGCAATGCTGACCCGCGCGCACGGCCACGCCCCGTTTGTCGAGGATCGTTGAAATGTCATGCGCGTGTGCGGCACCGTCAATCGTAAAGGAAAAAATTGCGCCTTTGTCGGGGGTTGTGCCCTGCACCTGAACCCAATTTAACCCGTTCAGCTTTGCCACCGCATAGTCGCGCAAGCTGTCTTCATGGGCCGCAATCGCATCCATGCCGTGCCCCATCATGTAATCAACGGCCACGCCAAGCCCGATCATTTGCACGATACCGGGTGTACCTGCTTCGAATTTCATCGGCGCATCGTTGTAAATCACACCGTCCTTTGCGACTTCGCGGATCATATCGCCCCCGCCGATGAACGGGCGCATTTCGGCAAAGCGTTCGGGCTTTATATGAATAGCACCGGATCCGGACGGCCCGTATAGCTTGTGACCCGTAATGGCGTAGAAATCCGCGCCAATGTCCTGCACATCCACCGGCAAATGCACTGCCG
Organism: Ascidiaceihabitans sp.; assembly: GCF_039986515.1. Lineage (NCBI taxonomy): Bacteria > Pseudomonadati > Pseudomonadota > Alphaproteobacteria > Rhodobacterales > Paracoccaceae > Ascidiaceihabitans > Ascidiaceihabitans sp. The sequence goes on from NZ_JBDWQO010000007.1 coordinate 765,687, forward strand.
CTTGCGATCCATCGACCAAAACGGCCACATCTTTTTCGTGCGCACCCGCGCAGATGGATTTCACATCAACTTTGGTTCCAAGCACGTTGGACATATGGGTGACAGCGATCAATTTTGTCTTGTCGGTGATTGCATCCAAAACGGCCTGCGGGTCTAACGCGCCGGTGCTGTCCACATCCACCCACTTCAAAACCACCCCCATGCGTTCACGCAAAAAATGCCAGGGGACGATGTTGGCGTGGTGTTCCATGACCGACAAAATAATTTCGTCGCCGGCTTTCATGTTTGGCATCGCCCAGCTGTAAGCCACCATATTGATGCCTTCGGTGGTGCCGGAATTAAACACGATTTCGTCTTCGGATTTGGCGTTCAGGAACCGTGCAATCTTGGCGCGGACACCTTCGTAGTTGTCCGTCGCAAGGTTGGACAGAAAATGCAGACCACGGTGCACATTGGCGTATTCTTCGGAATAGGCGCGTGTGATGGCGTCGATAACGACCTGCGGTTTTTGCGCAGAGGCCCCATTGTCGAGATACACCAACGGCTTGCCGTTCACTTCACGCGACAAAATCGGAAAATCGGCACGAATTGCGTTCACATCATACATGAAACTACACCCCTATCGCGGCAAAGCCGGTCAGTGTGATTAGAAAACTCAGGCCCACAATGATGCCCACAGCTGCAGTCAGCAAAACGCCAACCGCTTTGAATTTGGATTGTAATCCGGAGGCTTCGTTCACAAAAACCACCAGCAACCACATGCTCATGACGGCTACGGCAAGGTTAAACAACCCCTCAAGCCCGGGCACCGCAATCAGCAAGACCAAAAACACAAACTGGGCCACGGCACGCAATGCCTGCAGCCACGTCAACAATGCCAACATCTCGTTTAGCCCCCCCGGTCCGCCCAACAACGAGCTTAACCAGTGCAGAACATGCACCGTGACCACCAATGATCCGGCCAAAAATACAAAAGCCGTAAGCGGGCTGAACATCCACGCTGGAAACGGGATGGCTTGCGCTGCCAATTCAGGCGGCAAAGGGGGTGTGACAATGTTGGTCACATACATCAAAACGGCGTTGCACAAGGTGACCAGCGCCATCGCCGTCCAAAGGGCATCGCGTGGCAAATTCCATGACAGAACGACCTGTGCCGCTTGCGCAGGTCTGCGCAGGCTTTGTGCAACCAAAGCCCCCCAATTCACATCATTCAACATTGCGCCGCTCCTGTGCGAGGCTGCCTGCGATCCAGAACCATGCAAAGCATAAAAACCAAATCAATCCAACGATTTGCAGCTCAAGACCCGGTCCGATAAACCCTGCGACAAGCCCATGCAGCAGCAACAAAGGGCTGGTCGCAAGCATCGCCCAAAACAGCGCCAGTCGCGCACCGTACCCTGTGCCGTTGCCGCGCAAAACCATGCCAACACCACGGGCAAGCCCCGCCAGAATATACAGCATCAAAGGGGCAATAAAGACCCAAGCCATAAGCGATGCGCCAAGCAGCATATTCAGTTCGAGCCCTTCGATATGGGCCTGTCTCGCCAATCGGGGCAGTTGCGCAATAAAGGTGATCACGCAGGCTGCCATCAAATAGGCCAAGGCCCTGTCTTCACGGGGCCCCATCGCCAAAAGCCCACGCACAACACGCGCGGGCCCTTTGTAGGTTGCCACAATATTGGTGCTGACACCCATCAGCTGCGACGACGCTCCAGCCAAGACGCAAGACGGCCGTTGATTTCTTCGCGCAAAGCTTCGTTTTCGATTTCCTCGACGGCCTCGGCCAGAAAGGACAACGTCAACAGATCGGTGGCTTCGGCTTGGGGTACACCGCGGGACCGCAAGTAAAACAAAGCTGTCTCGTCAATCGCACCAGACGTCGATCCGTGCGAACAGGCCACGTCGTCGGCATAAATCTCAAGCTCTGGTTTGGCCAGAAACTGGCTGTCCCCGTCCAGAAGCAGCGATTGGCTGATTTGGTAGCCATCGGTTTTCTGGGCACCTTCTTTGACCAAAATCTTGCCCTGAAAAACGCCGGTGGCGCCATTGCGCAGCACTTTCTTGAACACCTGGCGGCTTTCGCAATTCACTGCGTCGTGGGTGATAAACACCGTGTCATCGTGGTGGAAATCGCCGTCCCCGACACATGCACCCGCGACCGTTGCGTTAGCATCGTCACCGTTCAACTCGATGATGCATTCGTTGCGCGTCATCACACCGTTAGCGGTCAAAGTGAACGATTTGAACGTACTTTCCGATCCGAGACGGGCAAAGATATGCGTGGCCGCACGGCGTTCATGGTCACGGCCCTGTGCGCGCACATGATGGAAGGCGGCACCGTCTGCGACGTCCACTTCCATCACTTTGTTGAACCGAGCAGCCGCTGGACCATTTTCCAAAACAGTCACGCTGGCCCCTGCATCAACTTTCACAACATGGTGCAAAATCGCGTCCGAGTTTTCCGATTTGTGCAAATATACCAATGCGATAGGCTTATCGACTTGTCTTGTAACATGGATCAACACACCATCGCTGGCAAAGGCTGTGTTCAAAGCAGCCAAAGGACGTTCCACAGGCTTTTGCCCGTTGGCTTCCAATGTTCCATAGAGATCACGCGCCCAGTGAATGTCTGCGTGTGCTTCGGCCAGCCGTTCAATTGTCAGCCCCTCAAGGGCAAAGTCGTCAGAGGCGTCCGCGTCAAAAACGCCGTCTACAAAAACAATTTTCAAGCTGTCAATGTCTGCAAAAACGGGTGTTTCATCGGTGTGAAAGACAGCCGCAGGTACAACATCAGCCTGAACAAGCGTGTCGGGGCGCGTGTACTTCCAGTATTCATCGCGCCGCCCGGGCAGACCCATGGACTGAACCCGCGCCAAAGCGTCCGTGCGCGCCGCGTCCGACCAGCCACCCTTTGGCAGGGTCAACGTGGCAAGCCGCGCCTCGGTGCTTGTGGTTTGTTGTGCAGGGGCCGCCATTATGCCACCTCAGCCAGAATATCGGCGTAGCCGTTGTTTTCAACTTCCAAAGCCAGTTCAGGGCCACCGGTTTTCACAATGCGACCATCCGCCATGATGTGCACGACATCGGGTTTGATGTGATCCAACAGGCGTTGGTAGTGCGTGATAACCAGAAAACCACGGCCTTCGTCGCGCAGCGCGTTCACGCCCTCAGCCACCAGTTTCATAGCATCAACGTCCAAACCCGAATCCGTTTCATCGAGGATGCACATCTTTGGTTCAAGCATCGCCATTTGCAGAATTTCATTGCGCTTTTTCTCGCCGCCCGAGAATCCCACATTGACGGGGCGTTTCAGCATGTCGGCGTCAATCTTCAGCGTTTTGGCCTTGGCGCGCACGACTTTCAGGAATTCAGCAGCGCTCATTTCTTCCTCGCCGCGGGCCTTACGCTGTGCATTCACAGCGGTACGCAGGAAAGTCATATTGCCAACACCCGGAATTTCGACAGGGTATTGGAACGCTAGAAACAAACCGGCGGCCGCGCGTTCTTCGGGGTCGATGTCCAGCAAATCGACGTCGCCCAAATGCGCATCTCCGCCTGTCACTTCATAGCCGTCACGACCGGACAGAACATAAGACAAAGTGGATTTGCCTGAGCCGTTTGGCCCCATAATCGCGTGGACTTTGCCCGCCTCGACCTCAAGGTTCACCCCTTTGAGGATTTGCTTATCTTCTTCTTCAAGTTTGACGTGCAGGTCTTTGATTTTCAGCATTTTATTACCTTTAAGTGCAGCGCTTTACGCGGTGTGATTTGGGTGCATTTCAACCGAAATGCAGCAATGTTCGGGTGCTGTGCGGACACGGCGAAAGCGCCGGAAACGATCCAGCGCTTGTCGAAAAAAGGGCGCACTGCGAAGGGCAGCGGCTGTTTGAGGTGATATTACAGCAGACTTAGGCTGATTGTACCGATCTGAACTGATCCGGCCTGCGTGGTTGCCAGCACGTGATCGACCCACGGTACGCCAAAGACTTGAACCCAAAGGTCCGGATTTGAATGAACGAAATTGTGCATCATGAACAGCGTGACCAAGACCCCGATCAGATGCGACGCCAACACGTCTTTGTGGTGTTCTTTCAACGGAATGCGCACCGCGACGACACATAGAACGGCCCCTGCCGTTTCCAGCATTGCAAACATGTTTTGCAGGCTCGCGGTGGTTGGTATCCCGAAGAACGCCATCGTTACAAAGCGTGTAAACACCACAGCCATCACGCCAATTACCATTGCTGTGGTGAATGAAATGTGATGTTTGGCGCTTTCCGCCAGCCCTGATTGCGTACGTTTCCCGATGGCCAACGGCTTTGGCGTGAACGGAAGATCCAGTTTGCGAACGCGGTCGTGAAAATCTTGATATGCCATAGAAAATTGCCTTTGAACCATTTAAAATATGGTTCACACCTGCCGCAACATCGTGACCACAATGGGACACCCGTTGGGAAGTGTTATGACGTTCCACCTGCCCCATCAGCCAATAACGACCGCTGTGCCAGAGGCCGAAACCATCAACATGCTGTCGCCCACAACTTCGTAATCCAGATCGACCCCGACCACTGCATCGCCACCCGCGGCCCGTGCGCGTTCTTCCAGTTCACGCATCGCGGTTTCGCGGGCGTCTTGCAGTTTGGATTCGTAGGCGCCTGATCGACCGCCCACGATATCGGTGATCCCCGCAAAGAAATCACGAACGACATTCGCGCCCATGATCGCCTCGCCCACAACGATGCCTTTGTAGGCAGCGATGGGGTGGCCTTCGATGGATTGGGTTGTTGTTAGGATCATAGATCTGCCTTTTCGTTCATCATACTTGGAATAATCCGCTTCAACGCGAGGGCAGTGATAACAGCACCGATCACAAACAAGCCTGCGCCAAATAAAAATTGCCCATCTGTAAAATACTCAGACCCGAATACAGCTTTGCCAATTCCACCAAAACCTAGCGAAACAAGTGCAAACAGTGCAAGGTTCACACCTGAAATCACGGAAGCTGTCTGCTCTTTGGCCGCTTCGCACGACCTGGCTGATACGAGCCAACCGGCAAACCTTGGGCCAATAACGGACAAGAATAGCCCCATCACCGCCAAGTACCCAGCAAAGAGCAACCCTGCAATCAACCCACAGACCCTTCCAACGAAATCGCCACCAAAGCCTGTGCTTCCATCGCAAATTCCATCGGCAACGCCTGCAACACATCCTTGCAGAACCCGTTCACAACCAAGGCCACCGCCTCTTCCTCGTCCATCCCACGCGAGCGGCAATAGAACAGCTGGTCGTCGTCCACCTTGGATGTGGTCGCCTCGTGTTCAACCCGGGCCGAGTTATTCTTTACCTCAATATACGGCACAGTGTGCGCCCCACATTTGTCACCAATCAGAAGCGAGTCACACTGCGTGTAGTTCCGCGCGTTCTGCGCCTTGGGGTGCATCGACACCAACCCACGATAGGTGTTCTGCGCCTTGCCCGCCGAGATGCCTTTGGACACGATCCGCGACTTGGTGTTTTTGCCCAAGTGGATCATTTTGGTGCCAGTGTCGGCCTGCTGCATGTTGTTGGCGATGGCGATAGAATAGAACTCGCCCTGTGAATCTTCCCCACGCAGGATGCAGCTTGGATATTTCCACGTCACCGCAGAGCCCGTTTCGACCTGCGTCCACATCACTTTAGACCGCGCGCCACGGCAATCGGCACGTTTGGTCACGAAGTTATAGATGCCACCTTTGCCGTTCTCATCACCGGGGTACCAGTTCTGAACAGTGGAATATTTCACCTCTGCGTCTTCTTCGATGATGATCTCGACCACGGCCGCGTGCAATTGCGCGATGTCGCGCTGCGGTGCGGTGCAGCCTTCAAGGTAGGACACGTAAGACCCTTTGTCGGCGATAATCAAAGTGCGCTCAAACTGGCCAGTGTTTTCCGCGTTGATGCGGAAATATGTGGACAGCTCCATGGGGCAGCGCACGCCCGGCGGCACGTAGACAAAGGAGCCATCGGAAAAGACAGCAGAGTTTAGCGTTGCGTAATAGTTATCCGACACTGGAACGACGGTTCCGAGGTATTTCTTGACCAGCTCAGGATGCTCTTGGATCGCTTCGGAGATCGAGCAAAAGATCACGCCCGCTTTGGCCAATTCATCCTTGAAGGTCGTGCCAACGGACACAGAATCAAACACTGCGTCCACAGCGACCTTGCGCTCACCTTCAGGGGCTTCGACGCCCGCAAGCAGCGCCTGCTCCTTCAAAGGAATGCCAAGTTTTTTGTAGGTTTCCAACAGCTTGGGGTCGACCTCGTCCAAAGACTTCGGCTTGACCTCCATCGATTTAGGACGCGCGTAGTAATATTGATCCTGAAAGTCGATCTCGGGGTAATCGACCATCGCCCAATCGGGTTCGGTCTTGGTCAACCAACGCTCATAGGCTTCGAGCCGCCAGTTCAGCATCCATTCGGGTTCATCGTTCTTTTCTGAAATCAAACGCACGATATCGGTGTTTAGCCCTTTGGGGGCATATTCCATCTCGATATCAGTTTCCCAGCCGTATTTATAGGCGCCGCCCACCTCGCGGACCGCATCCACCGTGTCTTGATCTACGCCGTCTTTTACAACCACATCATCCGTGACTACATCCATTTTGCGTTCCTCTCGTTGGCGTCAGGCCCTAAGCCGCACGCGCCTCGTGTTTCGTCAGTTTATCGGCCCACACATCGGCAAACCGCATTATTTCATCTTCGGAGGTATCCAAACCCAGCGACACACGCACCGCGCTGGCAGCCTCTTGATCCGAATACCCCATCGCCAACAACACTTTGCTGGCGCGAACCTTACCGCTGGAACAGGCCGATCCCGCCGAAATGGCAAAACCGGATAGGTCCATTTGCATCACCTGCGTCTCGCCTTTCCAACCGGGTGTTATGAAACACGAGGTGTTGGGCAATCGCGTCTCTGCTTTCCCGACAAAAATAGTCTTCTTTGAAGCAGCCTCAAGGGCCTTTTCTAGAATATTTCTAAGTTCCGCAACCCGTTCCCATCGCCCATGCACCACATCGCGCCCAGCAGCAGTCGCAGCAGCCCCAAAACCGGCAATTCCCACGATGTTTTCAGTACCAGACCGACGGCCCATTTCCTGTCCGCCGCCCTTAAGCAACGCAACCGGATCTTCGGAGGTAAAGTTGATCAGGGCGCCGACACCTTTGGGACCACCGATTTTGTGTGCAGACAGGATCATATAGGATGGCGTCTGATGATCGCGGTACTGCACGGGCATTTTGCCAGCCATCTGGGTAATATCACACAAAACGGAATAGGCATCAGGACTTGGCACCACACAGCCATCGACTTGCATAACCCCCGTCTCGCTGTTGGCTGCAGACACTGCCCGCAAACAGCCCGCATCCGTATCGTGCCATGCCAAAACGCAATCGTGTTCTGTCTGGGCGGATGAAAACCCGCCTCCATGCTGGTTCGCTTGGGCCGCAGCCAAAGCGGCGGCTTCAGTGGCAGATCCAGTAAATATGACTTGATTGGGCTTACAACCGACCAAATCAGCTACCTCTACGCGGGCACGTTCAACCAACAATTTGGCCGCACGGCCTTCGGCATGAACCGATGATGGATTGCCAACAACATCCATGGCGGCAATCATCGCTGCGCGGGCTTCCACACGCAAAGGCGTAGTCGCGTTATGATCAAGATAAACACGATCCATTTTCATCTCGCCAAATAAACCTCGGGGTCTGGGGCAGCGCCCCAGCGCATCGGATCAAACATCAACAACGTCAAACAGATTTGGAACGGCTGGGCATGGGGCCAGTTCATTAGCGACAATATCCGACAGACGGGTCTGGTGCAAAAACACGTAAACATGGGCGCTCAGGCCTTCCCACAAGCGGTTGGTCAAAGATTGCGCCCGCGATCCGGATGCACCGCCCGACGCGCCAGCCCCTTTGTGCATGGCATCTACGGTTTCATCGACGGCGGCCAAAATATCAACAACCCGAATGTTGGATGGCGGGCTGGCCAAACGGTATCCCCCGCCCGGACCACGGACCGACATCACCAACTCGGCGCGGCGCAATTTTACAAAAAGCTGTTCAAGATATGGCAGTGATATATCTTGTCGGCTAGAAATTTCAGCCAGCGTGACAAGGGTGCCTTCCGGCTGCAAAGCGATATCGGTCAGCGCGACCATGGCGTAGCGGCCCTTTGTCGACAGTTTCATAGCAGCCCCCAAATATCACAATTGATTGACCTTCCGGCCCCAAACCCATACATCGACAAAACGCAGGGCAAGCCCTGACTGTGATGATTTAGAACCGTTCTAAAGTGCCCGCGCAAATTCGTCAAGAAATCTGCCGCCCCTTAGGACCAAAAATATAAGGACGCTCATGCCTGAGGTCATTTTCCCTGGACCCGAAGGACGCCTTGAAGGGCGCTACCACCCCCAAAAAGAACGCGACGCACCCATCGCGATCATTTTGCACCCCCATCCACAATTTGGCGGGACGATGAACCACAAGGTTGTGCATTCTATGCACTATGCCTTTCACAAAATGGGGTTCACGGTCTTGCGGTTCAATTTCCGCGGCGTGGGACGGTCTCAGGGTGAATACGATCAGGGTGTCGGCGAACTTAGCGATGCGGCGTCCGCTCTCGATTATCTGCAGTCGATGAACAACAATTCCAAACACTGCTGGGTGGCGGGCTTTTCGTTTGGCGCGTGGATCGGCATGCAGCTGTTGATGCGCAGGCCGGAAATCACCGGATTTATTTCTGTGTCGCCACCCGCCAACATGTACGACTTTTCGTTTCTGGCGCCCTGCCCGTCCTCGGGCTTGATGATCAACGGCACAGCTGACCGCGTGGCACCACCCGCGGATACACATGCGCTGGTGAACAAGCTGCATGAGCAAAAAGGCATCACGATCACCCACACAGAAGTTGAAGGCGCAGGCCACTTCTTTGAAGACGAACATCTGGATACGCTGATCGACCACACCACGGGTTACGTCAAACGTCGTCTGACAGAAACCACACGCTGATGGCGGATCAAGCTGTCATCGACATGGCGAACAAACTCGCCGAGGAATGTCTGGCTGTGCAAAAAGAGACCGGCGATGACCGGCTCTTTATGCAGGTCGGGGATGTCCTTGGTGCATCGTCACAAACGCTGGAAGAAGCCTTTCTGACAGCAATCCGCACGCGTATGGCCGAAATTTCAGGCCGCAGGTTTTTGGCGCAAAAGCTCAAGGCGCACCGCGATGCCGCCTCAGATGGAGCCTCGAATGGCTAACCCTGTCAGTCGCGCCTTAAAACGCGCGACTGAAACGCAAATTATCCCCGCATTGCTGCAAGCCGGCATGTTTCGGATCACAGACGATCCGCATTTCGGGGCATGGTCCACGAGCATCAAAACCTACAACTGGACGCTATTTCACCGTGTATCCCCTGACACGGTAAAACGCTTTCAGGTCTGGACCGGCACCCCAACGCAACGTGCTATCCGAATTGATGTCACTACATTGCATGCCGACAAAACCCTAAATGATGACGCCGCCGCCAAAGCCGCGAATGCAGCATACCCTATCGGACACATCCTTCCGGAACGGTCGTCCATTTCTGCCTACGTGGATCGGCGCCTCGTGGCATACCACCGATCACAAGCACTGGCTTTGGCATACGACCGCGCCATTGGCGACAATACAAACCTTCGTATTTTTCTGGCACCTGTTTTTCTGATTGTGGTCACATTAAGCGCATTGGTTTGGCCATTCTGCGCGGTGATAACACGCAAAGATCGCACGGCAGAAGACGCAAGCGCCCACATCCTGTCCCAATTGGACCGCCTGACCTCAGACTTTGAAAGTTCCCCAAAATGACCACACGCCTTGACGCGCAGATTGCCTTTTTGAATGAAGCAGACAAGTTGAAATCCATCACCCGCGCCACCACGTTGGCCGACGGATCAAGGGCTGAAAACTCGGCAGAACATTCGTGGCATTTGACGCTGTACGCGCTTGTACTGGCTGACCAGGCCAAACCCGGCGTCGACATTTCGCGTGTCGTCAAGATGTTGATCTTGCATGACTTGGTGGAAATCGACGCAGGCGACAACCCGATATTTGACAACGTCGATCATGCGGAAGTTGCCGCTGCCGAACAAAAAGCGGCAGATCGTATTTTTGGACTTTTACCACCAGATATTGCTGCCGATTTACGTGGGATATGGGAAGAATTCGAAGCTGCGGAAACCGACGACGCCCAGTTTGCCAAATCACTGGATCGCTTTCAGCCCCCAATGTTGAACTTGGCTGCGGGCGGCGGAAGCTGGACAGATTACAATGTAGACGAAGCGACAATCGCGGCCCGTGTCGGATCAAAAATCAAAATCGGCGCCCCGGCCCTTTGGGACTATGCCCAACACCGCATCTCTGCTTTTTTCAAATCCCGAAGCTGAAAATAAAAAAGCGCCGCAAATGCCTGCGGCGCTTTGGTTTTAACATTCAGTCTGGCAATCAGGCGAAGATCGCGTTCAACGTCTCGCTTGGGCGCATGACTTTAGCGGCCATTTCGTCATCATTGCGGAAGTATCCGCCAGTGTCCGCCGGTGCTGTCCCCGCCCCTAGTTCAGCTGTGATCGCCGCCTCGCCTGTCGCCAAAGCTTTGGCGATTGGTGCAAAGTGTGCGGCCAATTCGGCGTCGTCAGATTGCGCCGCCAAGGCATCCGCCCAGTAGCGTGCAAACCAGTAGTGGCTGTGGCGGTTGTCCGGCTGGCCCGCCTTGCGGCCCGGAGACCGGTTGTCGTCCAGAATGCCTTGCGTTGCCGCTTCGGCCGCCACACCCAACACACCCGCTTTGGTGTTGCCTTGTGTGTCTGCCAGAAAGTTCAACGATTCACCCAAAGCGCAAAATTCGCCCATTGAATCCCACCGCAGGTGGTTTTCGCTGTGCAGCTGCTGCACATGTTTGGGGGCCGATCCGCCAGCGCCGGTTTCAAACAACCCGCCACCCTTCATCAGCTTCACAATCGACAGCATCTTCGCAGATGTGCCCAGCTCCAGAATCGGGAACAAGTCTGTTAGATAATCCCGCAAAACGTTTCCTGTGATCGCGATGGAATCTTTGCCAGACGTGATAGTTTGCAGCGATTGCCGCGTGGCCTCTCGTGGCGCCATAGTTTGGAATTTGTCCGCAACACCAGCAGCTTCCAAGGCAGGCTTCACGTATTTGATCAACTCCACATCATGGGCACGATTGGCATCAAGCCAGAAAATGGCTTCTGTTCCGGTCAAACGCTGGCGATCCATCGCCAGTTCGATCCAGTTTTCGATAGGTGCCTTTTTAACCGTACATGCGCGCCAGATGTCGCCTGCATCCACATCATGGGAATGCAGTGTTTCACCATTGGCCAACACGATCCGCATCACACCTTTGGCAGGCGCTTCAAACGTTGTCGGATGCGACCCGTATTCTTCCGCCTTTTGCGCCATAAGACCGACGTTTGCGACGGCCCCTGCCGTGGTCACATCCAATGCACCGTTGGCTTTGAAGAAATTGATCGTCTCGTCGTAGATCGTGGAATAGCAACGATCCGGGATCACGCAGTTTGCATCGCCCTTCACCCCTGTTTCATCCCAGCCCTTGCCGCCTGCGCGGATCACGGCAGGCATGGATGCATCAATGATCACATCTGATGGCACATGCAGGTTTGTGATGCCTTTGTCGCTGTCGACCATATACATGGACGGGCGATCCAAAGCGTCGATGTCCGCCTTGATGGCATCGGCATTTGGCATCGTGTCGATTGCGGCCAGCACGTCTGCCAAACCGGAATTCGGGCTGCCACCTGCGGCTGAAATCGCATCACCATGCGTGTCCCAAACCGGACCCAACCATGCTTTGACCGCGTGACCAAAGATAATGGGGTCAGACACCTTCATCATCGTCGCTTTCATGTGCAACGAATACATTGTGCCATCTGCTTTTGTGTCTTCGATGGATGCGGCAAGGAACGATGCCAGATCAGACGCGCTCATGTAGGTCGCATCGGCCACGGTGCCTTCTTCCAGCGGCCATACGTCTTTCAACACCGTCACAGCCCCGTCGGCCGCCACAAATTCGATTTTCGCGTCACCGGCTTGTGCGCCTGTGATCGTCGCGGATTTTTCGTTGGCGTAAAAATCACCGCCCGTCATGGATGACACTTTGGTTTTGCTGTCGCTGGACCATGTGCCCATGGAATGCGGGTTCTTTTGCGCAAAATTCTTAACGGCTTTGGCCGCGCGACGGTCAGAGTTGCCTTCGCGCAAAACCGGGTTCACAGCAGAGCCTTTGATGGCGTCATACCGCGCCCGAATGGCCTTTTCATCGTCGGTTTGTGGGTCTTCGGGATAGTCTGGCAGCGCGTAGCCCTTGGCTTGCAATTCTTCCACCGCGGCCACCAGCTGCGGCACGGACGCGGAAATGTTGGGCAATTTGATGACGTTGGCGCCGGGTGTTTTGACCAATTGCCCAAGTTCGGCCAGATCATCGGACTGGCGTTGATCTTCTTTTAGGAATTCGGGAAACGTCGCAATAATACGGCCCGCCAACGAAATATCCTTGGTGCCGACATCAATTCCGGCGGCTCCTGCAAACGCGCGAATGATGGGCAGGAAAGACGCGCTGGCCAATTCGGGGGCTTCGTCTACCTTGGTGTAAATGATGTCAGGTGTCTTGGACATGGGAAGGCTTCCTTTTGATGCGGCTATCATAGGCATGTGGCGGTTCGGGATCAGAGCCGAACGTCCTTGGCGCAGGCCCTAAAGGAGGGTGTGGCGCAAGTCAATGCATACAACGGTATACAATGCGCGATATTTTAGGCATCCCGTTAAATTCCGCCCCAAAACACAGACGAATGCGTCATAGCCTGCCCGCAAAACTGTTACGCTGCATCCCTGAATGTGTCCGCTGCAGGCATCGCCACGATCGAAATTTCACCGTCCTCAACACAACACACAGAACCCTGCGGCACCGCGTGCCACCCTTGAGTGTCTGCTTCCAATGGTTCTGACACAAGCATAACCCCGGACGGGCTTGAACCGCATTTGTAGTATAGCGTCGGAGCATTCGCATCAGAAGCATACCGCATCGCAAACAGACGCTTTCCGTCTGAAAACGCGCCCGAGAACCGCATATGAGGCGTATGCCCTCTTTCGCGTGACAACCTTTCCATTTCGTAAACCGCACGCGACATCGCCTCAACCGGGTCAGCATCCAAATTGTACCCCAAAGCATTCAGAAACAACGCTTCGCTGTCGGTCGCCCCTTTGCGGTGATTGTAGAAAACCTCTGGAATGCTCATGTCTGCCGCTTTGCGGAACTGATCAAAACCACCAACTTGCCCGTTGTGCATAAAGCTCCAACGACCGACAACAAAGGGGTGACAATTGTTGCGGCTGATCGCGCTTCCTGTGGTGGCACGCACATGGGCTAAAAACAAAGGTGAACGAATTTGCGCGGCAATGCTGGGCAAATTTGAATCAGACCACGCGGGATTTATGTCACGAAACAACCCCGGTTCAGGCAAATCCGCGTACCAAGCCACCCCAAAGCCATCACCATTGATGGCTGTTTTGCATTCACTTGCATTTTGACTTTGCACAATCAGCGAATGTTCTGGTGCGGACAAAATATCTTGTAGAAAGATGGGTGTGCCACTCCACGCAGCCCATCTGCACATTTAAGCGTCCCTCGCGTTTAGCTTGTCGGACATTTGAGTGATCATCCGGCTGGCCGTTTTTTCAAACAGGCACGGGATCACCGCGTGAACAAGTGCCGCAGCCCCTGCGCCCAGCAATTTCAGTGCGAAACTGCCTGCAAACACGGCGTGTTCCACGTAGCTTTCGTTGACGGTGCGGGGATGGTTCAAAAAAATACGGGTGATCATGAGGCTCTCCTGTTGTCATGTGGACAGATTAACCGAAACACTGTGTGACACGGTCTCAAAATGCATCATGATCACCTATTGATTTGGGATATTTTCCCACGTATTGACGGGTAATGGCAGAACTTGACACAATTGATCGCAAAATCCTGAAGCATTTGCAACGTGACGCAAGCCTATCGCTTGAAACCCTTGGCGAAGAGGTCGGCTTGTCGCGCAATGCATGTTGGCGCCGGGTCAAGACCCTTGAAGACAGCGGCGTCATCACTGGCCGTGTCGCTTTGGTTGCCCCTTTGGCTATCGATCTGGGCTTGATGGTCTTTATGCAAGTGCGCACCAACCAGCATGATCCCGATTGGGCCGTTCGGTTTTCGCAAGCCACCCGCGCCATTCCCGGCATCCTGAGCGTCTACAGAATGACCGGTGATCTGGATTATCTGATCCGTGCGCGCGTCGCGGACATGGCCGATTACGACCGCCTGTATCAACAGCTTATCAAGCGGCTGCCGCTGTCGGATGTGTCGGCCAGCTTTGTCATGGAAGAGATCAAAGACGGCACGGCGCTGCCCGTTTGAAAACACCCGTCATCTTGGCCGCATTATCCTTGTGGCATTATTCCCCCTAGCTTTCTGCGATGCGGCGCTGTATGCGCGGCGCAAACCTCTCAGAGGCACCTCCTTAAAGGGCAAGAACTATGGACCTTCGCAATATCGCGATTATCGCACACGTTGACCACGGCAAAACCACACTTGTGGATGAACTGCTGAAACAATCGGGCACCTACCGTGAAAACCAGGCGACAACAGAACGCGCCATGGACAGCAACGATCTGGAACGCGAGCGCGGCATCACGATCTTTGCAAAGCCCACGTCTGTTGAATGGAAAGGCACCCGCATCAACATCGTGGACACGCCCGGTCACGCGGACTTCGGCGGCGAAGTGGAACGCATCCTATCCATGGTTGACGGTGTTGTGTTGTTGGTGGATGCGGCGGAAGGCCCGATGCCCCAAACCAAGTTCGTGACGTCCAAAGCGTTGAAGCTGGGTCTGCGCCCCATCGTGGTGGTCAACAAAGTCGACAAACCGGATGGCGAACCAGACCGTGCGCTGGACGAATGCTTTGACTTGTTTGCCAACCTCGAAGCCACTGACGAGCAACTGGATTTCCCATCCATGTATGCCTCTGGTCGTTCTGGCTGGGCTGATATGGAACTGGACGGGCCGCGCAAGGACTTGTCCGCGTTGTTCGATCTGATCCTTGAACACGTCCCTGCCCCTGCGCAGATCAAAGAACAAGACAAACCCTTCACAATGTTGGCCACAACCTTGGGAAGCGACCCGTTTTTGGGCCGTATGCTGACTGGTCGCGTCGAGACTGGCACGTTAAAGGCTGGGCAAACCATCAAAGCAATGTCGCGTGACGGCACGCTGATCGAGAACTTTCGCTGCACCAAGATCATGGCGTTCCGCGGCCTGGATCAAGCCGCTATTGAATTGGCAGAAGCTGGCGACATCGTATCCATCGCGGGCATGAGCAAAGCCACAGTGGCTGACACGCTGGCAGATCAGTCTGTGTCTGAAGCGATCCCTGCCCAACCGATCGATCCCCCCACCATCACTGTGTCCTTTGGCATCAACGACAGCCCATTGGCCGGCCGTGACGGCAAAAAAGTGCAATCGCGTGTGATCCGCGACCGCTTGATGAAAGAAGCCGAATCCAACGTCGCCATCAAGATCAGCGACACACCGGGTGGCGATGCCTTTGAAGTCGCCGGTCGCGGCGAATTGCAAATGGGTGTTTTGATCGAAAACATGCGCCGCGAAGGGTTCGAGCTGTCTATCTCGCGTCCTCAGGTTCTGTTTCAAGAGATTGACGGCGTACGCCACGAGCCCATCGAAGAAGCCACCATCGACGTGGATGACGAATACTCTGGTGCGGTGATCGAAAAGATCACTGGCACGCGCAAAGGCGAATTGGTTGAAATGAAACCGGCCGGTGCAGGCAAAACCCGCATCGTGGCCCATGTGCCATCGCGCGGTTTGATCGGCTATCACGGCGAGTTTCTGACCGACACACGCGGCACAGGCGTTATCAACCGCGTCTTTCATTCCTGGGCGCCCCACAAAGGCACAATCCCGGGCCGTCGTGCAGGCGTTCTGATTTCAATGGAAAATGGCACATCCGTGGCCTTTGCTTTGTGGAACCTGGAAGAACGCGGCAAAATGATGATCGGCGCACAGGCTGATGTGTACACAGGCATGATCATCGGTGAACACAGCCGTGAAAACGATCTGGAAGTGAACCCGTTGAAAGGCAAGAAGCTGACAAACGTACGTGCGTCTGGCACGGATGAAGCTGTGCGCTTGACCACGCCCATGCAGCTGTCTTTGGAGCAAGCCATCGCCTACATCGACGATGACGAGCTGGTAGAAGTCACGCCAAACGCCGTGCGTCTGCGCAAGCGTTACCTAGATCCGCATGAACGTAAGCGTATGGCCAAAGCTGGTTAATTTCTCCTGGCAAGGCATGGGGGCGCTGCCCCCAAACCCCCGGGATATTTTTAGCGAAAAGAAACTAAGGCTTCGCGGCCTTAGTCCGTTGTTTCGACAATCATCAACTCGCGCTCAGATGCCCCGCGCGCGTGTTCAAGCGCAGCCTGATATTCGGCGGAGTGGTAGCATTTTTCTGCTGTTTCAATGTCAGGAAAGCGGGCCACAACATTGCGCGGACGTTCCTTGCCTTCGAGTTGTACAAAGCGGCCCCCACGCGCGATGAACGTGCCCCCGTGTTCCGCTATCGCCACGGTCGCCCCGGCTGCGTATTTTTTGTATGCCTCTTCGTCTGTGACAGTGACATGTGCGATCCAAAGTGCGCCCATAGAAGTGTTCTTTCTTGTTTGATGTCTAAAGCCTGACTGTGACATGTGCGCTTGGCCTATGTCCAATGCTATAGCTTCGAAATGAAAAAAGGCGCCCCCGTGTTGGGACGCCTTCTACTTTTTCTTTTTTAAAGATCAGCTTTCAGCCGTCCAGCACGCCGTCATCTTCGATGCGTTCACCTGCGGGCATTTCAAAATCCAACCCGTGCGCTGCACGTATTTTGTCTTCGATTTCGTTGGCGATACGTGCGTTTTCCTTCAGGAAGGTTTTTGCGTTTTCACGCCCCTGCCCCACGCGTTCGTCGCCATAGCTGAACCAAGCACCTGACTTGTCCACGACGCCCGCTTTGACACCAAGGTCAAGAAGTTCACCCATCTTCGAGATACCTTCGCCATACATAATGTCGAATTCAACCTGTTTGAACGGCGGTGCCACTTTGTTTTTCACAACTTTCACACGTGTCGCGTTGCCGACCACTTCGTCGCGATCTTTCAAAGCCCCGATGCGGCGGATGTCCAAACGTACAGACGAATAGAACTTCAACGCATTGCCGCCCGTCGTGGTTTCAGGCGATCCAAACATAACCCCGATCTTCATCCTGATCTGGTTGATGAAGATAACCATGCAATTGGAACGGCTGATAGACCCAGTCAGCTTACGCATCGCTTGGGACATCAAACGGGCCTGAACACCGACAGAGCTGTCGCCCATGTCGCCTTCAAGTTCGGACTTCGGCGTCAGTGCCGCAACCGAATCGACGATAACCATGTTCACGGCACCAGACCGCACCAACGTGTCTGTAATTTCCAATGCTTGTTCGCCGGTGTCGGGCTGTGAAATCAGCAGCTCATCGATGTCCACACCCAGTTTTTTGGCATATTGCGGATCCAAAGCATGTTCAGCATCCACAAATGCACAGACACCGCCAGCCTTTTGCTGTTCGGCCACACAGTGCAGTGTCAGTGTGGTTTTGCCCGACGATTCAGGGCCGTAAATCTCGATGATACGGCCCATCGGCAAACCACCAATGCCCAATGCGATATCCAACCCTAATGAGCCGGTGGAGCTTGCCTTGATGTCCTGAACGGCACCTTCGGCCCCCAGTTTCATGATGGAGCCCTTGCCAAACTGGCGTTCAATCTGGGCCAAAGCGCTATCAAGCGCCTTTTGTTTGTCTGCTGCTTTCTTATCGGTCATTGTCAAAAGATCTGCCGTTGCCATTGCTGTTCTACCCTATGTGTCACACCCATGGTGTAGCGGCAATGGTTGAGGCCGCTATATCTTGGGTTTGCATCCAATGTTCTCATTACGTTCTGTATGAGATCAAAAAGAGAACATTTCAAGTTAAATTTTACAATCCACATCGGCAAATACGTCTAAAACACCAACAATTGGACCTAGCCAACGGTAAGAGTTCTATGGTTAAATTTCCCTAAATACGTGCAGCATTGCGCAAGCCATTTAGCCCGCATTCAAGCATCATATTGAAACTATGGGATTAATTATGAGTATAGAGTTCGAAAAGCCGACCAAACAACGCGACCACATAAAGCTTTTGGAGCTTGCGGTGCAAATGATCACCAAAGCGGTTGGCTCGGATATGATCGGCACTGCCTTTGCTGCGGAAAAACTGTTCAAAGCGGCCACAGGTAAAGACACAGACACTCAAGCCAACAGAAACTGGGTCTGGGTCACACAAACTCTGGCCGAGGCCACATGCGCCGTTCTGCAACATCCGCGCCTGCATTGCGTGTTAACCGAAATCGAACTGACCCCCAACATTACAACCCTGATCCAAACCGTACCGGATCGCGGCACAATCGAGCCTGTGCACCTGAACAACCCAAGTGCACATCCGGCCTTTGCCGAAGCCCGCAACATGATCGCGGGAATTGCACGCACGGTCAGCCCTGAGCACCCCTTCGATGACAAGGTGATTGAACAAAAGTTCTTTTCCGTTTTGATGACCGCAGGCGCGACTGTGGTGGCAAGACACCCCGACTATTTCAACGGTTTGAACCTGGCGTTATCCTCCCCCACGCAAGAACCCCAGAAACGCGAACTGGCCCATGCACGCCACGCGCGCTTCATCAGCAAAGGCTTTGTCAGCGATCCTATTTTCACAACGGATTTGGACGAAACCGTATCATTATCAGAGGTGTATCTGCATCTTCGCTGCTTTTGGCACAGACGCCAAATTGATGAAGACGGCAAAATCTCTATCACCTCCCATGTCGATGACCTTCACAAAACGGCCAAGGATTGGTTGTTGCATGGCGAAGACGGTCTGCGCGTGATCGGGGGTGGGCCGGGGTCTGGCAAATCATCTTTTGCCCGCGCGTTTGCCCATCAGATATTGCAAGACAACAGCCACCGCGTGATCTTTGTTGAACTGCAACATCTGACCTTCAACGCAGATCTTTTTCAGGCATTGGGAACCTATGTCCAATACAGAAACACGGGCGTCGGTGACGGTAGCGCCGGGTTCTACGAGAATCCCCTGTCATGGGCGGCTGACGATCAAACGCCTGTTCTTTTGGTTTTTGACGGGCTGGACGAACTGAGCGCCCAAGACACCGAAGCGCGCACATTAACCAAAAATTTTGTGGACTCCGTCTCATCATTGCTAAGCATGCAACGCAGTTCAGGACGCGACATAAAGGCGATGATCCTTGGACGGTCCAGCGCGTGCCAAGCGGCTTTGTCCTCAAGCGATCAGGGCAAGTTGCTGCATGTCGCCCCCATCAAAACCTTGGCCGATGCAGATTTCAAGCTGGACGTCACGGATCACAGTCCTGATCACGGCCCTGAGGGGCGCAAGGACATCACGTGGCATGTGGACGATCCGCAAAACCTGTCCGAACTGGATCAACGCCCCGATTATTGGCGGCGGTGGCAAAAGGCCAAAGGGCTGCCCGCCGAGGATGTGCCTGACTCTGTCACACATGAGGACATGGCCGAATTGAACGTGGAGCCGTTGCTGCTGCACCTGCTGCTGATCTCGGATTTTGCAACAACAAGATGGCGCGAGGCCGCCAACAACCGCAACTATGTGTACGAAGATATTCTGACCAAAATCTACGACCGCAATGCCACAAAACCACCGATGAACAAAACGGACCTAAGCTGTGATGATTTCTTCCGTTTGATGGAATGCCTAAGCTTGTCTGCGTGGCGTGGTGGCGGGCGCACAGGCGACGAAAAAAACTTTGGCAAGCTGCGCAAAGCCTACCGCCTCGGCCCAGACTGGCGACGTGTGATTGATTTGCCCATCGCCCATCTGGAAAACATTGCCTTGCATATTCACACGCGTTTGGACAGTGAACGGATTGGGTTTTCGTTTATTCACAAAAGCTTCGGGGAATACCTTGCAGGCCGCGCCGTCTTTCGAACAGCGCTTTATCTGGTGGTCCGACTGTCGGGTGATGATGAACCCGCGGACGCTGCGGGCAAATGGGCAGAGCTGTTTTCGTTTGCACCTTTGACCCGCCCCATTTTGCGTTTCTTAACCGATGAAGCACGGCGGTTTGAACATCCTGACGAGATGCGCGGCACTGTTGATGCATTGACGGAGGTCTTTAACCACACGTTGAGAAACGGTTTTCCCATGGACGTAATGTCAACGCCGGATGTGAGGTATAGGGATTTGGAGGACAGACAACGCAACGCAGAAAGCACTTTGGTGTCGACCTTGTCCGTACTGGCGCAGGCCATTCCACTGCCTAAGGGGCAAACGAGGATTACGAACGCACAGCGCGTTGTTCCAGATTGGGGTAGACCACATTTCGCTGCTAGCCTTTTTGAACGTATTCAGCCACGAGGTCGCCTAGGTACCCCTTTAAGCTGTGCACGTTTTGATTTCTCAGACGCTGCTATGTTGGGTATGATTTTCCGCGACATTGCGTTTGACGGATGCACCTTTGAAGGGGCTTTTCTATTCCGTACTTTTATTTTCCAGTGTTCTTTTAAAGATAGCAGCTTTCGGAACTCGCAAATTGCCGGCTCGTTTCTTGCCGGCGGTGGTTATTCGAAAGCTGACTTTGAAGAGGCGAATTTGAACATGGCTGATTTACTAACAGCACAAGGGTTAACTGAAGTTCAACTTAGTAAGGCACAGGGCAACCAAGGAACAAAACTGCCCCTCTACATCGACGCATCGAAAATTCCATGGGCTGACAAGGAAGACTAGAAGGCGACCAAGCACCAAGACGCACTGCATCACCCAACTTTAAGCCAACCGGTCCGCAAGCGGGCTTTCGTCCATTTGCGCCATCAAGTGCTGGTTCATACGCTCTGCCAGCTGGGCACGGATTGCATAGTGATCGGCGCTGTCCCACAGGTTGTGGGTCTCTTGCGGGTCGTTCGCCAAATCGTAAAGCTCGCCCCAGTCCTGATCCTTGTAAATCGTGTACCGCCAGTCCGGTGACACCAAGGCACGCACGCGGGCGGGTTCCTCAAACCCCAGCCGTCTCCCGCCGTCATTGTATTCAATCAACACGTCGTCGCGGACCGTTGCTGCCCCTTCAAGGACAGGTTTCAGGCTTTTGCCCTGATTGCCGTTGAACGGCTTTAACCCCACGCGGTCCAGAACGGTGGCTGCAATATCAATGGTGGATGCAAGCGCGTCTGACGTGGCCGCCTTGCGGTTCTCGGGGTCCGACCAGATGAATGGCACACGGGTTATGCTGCGAAACGGCAAAGCGCCTTTCAGCAGCATGTTGTAGTCGCCCAGATAATCGCCGTGATCAGAGTTGTAGCAAATCACCGTGTTGTCCAATTGCCCGTTGCGGGTCAGGGCCGCCATGATGTCACCCACCGCGTCATCGACAAAGGCCATCATGCCCGCAGTCAAAGCCATGGCTTCTTTGATGTGCTGATCGTCCAGCATCATGGCCGTTTGCGGCGTGGTTTGCCCCCCTGCCCCTTGCCAATTGGCATGAAGCCATTTCATCGGGATCGTCGGGTTTTGGTGGGCGTCAAAGGGCAGTGAAACGTCAAAATCATCCGGCGCATACATGTCCCAGTATTTGCCGGGCGGATTGAACGGGTGGTGCGGATCAGGAAAGGATACAAACGTAAAAAACGGCGCGTCGTCGTCCACACAACTGTCCAGATGCGCGATGGCGCGATCCCGAATATACGCCGTTGGGTACAGGTCTTCGGGGATCGGGGTGCGGTTGGCTTGCGGGCATGTGTAATCGTGGGGCAACTGGTTTGCAGGGTCGTGCAGGGCTTCCCAATCATCGGCGCGTTCGCGGAACCACTGTTGATAATGCCCGCCACATTTGTCGCCATGTGACGTGACCATATCGACATGGTTGTAGCCGTAATACGGCGTCTTGAAATCATACCGCCCGTCGGCCGTATAACGCCCCGGTTCTTCTTGACCGTAATTGCCGTCATCCCAACGCCATGCATCGGGACGATCTGCAACCTCATCCGCGTTTACCCCGATTGGCGGCATGTCGGTGAAAGGCTGCAAGTGGCTTTTGCCGATCGCGGCGGTATTGTATCCCGCCTCGGCCAGTTGCGACACAAAGGTGTTGGCAGACAAGGGCAAACGGCACCCGTTATAGCGCAAACCGTGCAAGCTGGGGTAGCGCCCAGTCAGCAACGACGCGCGGTTGGGCATGCACACAGGCGACGCTGTGTGGAAGTTGTCAAACCGCGTGCCTTGCGCCGCGATGGCATCAATGTTGGGCGTTTTGAGCACCGGATGCCCATAACACCCGAGCCAATCAGCGCGTTGTTGATCGGTGATGAAATACAAAAAATTCGGGCGCTTCGTCATTGGGTCAATCCTTGGGCTTTCATCAAGCCGGCACATGGTTCCGGTATCGGATACGGTGCAGGACAAGCATGCCAGCTGCCGCTGCAATCGCCGTCAAATGGACCGCTTCGGGACGCATCAGGATCGCAACGGCAAGGCCAAGGCGCACAAAGACCCACGCCAGACCCAACGGGCCTGAATCGTACCGCGCCAACGCACTTGCCACCAAAAACAGCGCCAGCATCAATCGCGCGATCACCCAAGCCAAAGCCCCAAAAGACACGCCGTCCTCGTATCCGGCCAAAGGTGCGCCACTTGCGCTGGAAGGATCCAGCAGCGCCGCGTCGATCAACAGCAATTCGGGGTAGAACGCAAAAACAAACGGGATCGTGAACATCACAATGCCAGAGCGTACAGCACTAAACCCGGTCGCCATCGGGTCCGCCTTGGTGATTGTTGCTGCGGCAAATGCAGCCAATGCGACAGGTGGTGTGATGGCCGACGCCACAGCGAAGTAGAAGATGAACATATGGGCCGTAAAGGTCGCGATCCCAAGCCCCACCAACAGCGGCCCCATCAGCAACGCCACGTTGATATAGGCGGGCACAGCTGGCATCCCCATGCCCAAAAGCACAGCCAACAGCATCGTTATGACAAGGGCTACAAACTGGAACAAAACCGACCCGCTACCACCTAAATCCAGCGATAACAAAAAGCCCAGCACATCGACAGCTACGAATTTCGACAGGCCGGTAAAGTTCAGGCACACATCAATCACAGTGACCGCAAGAAACATCAGATACAGGGTCGAAATCGTGATCCCCGCCTCTGACAAAGCATCAAGAACCAAACGTGGCTTGTCGCGAAACTTTTTGTCCAGAAACAGCAACACAGTCACAAAAGCCGCAGCCCACCAGCCCGTCGCACCGGCATTACCAGCAGCGTTCTGGAACAGCTCGAATATCCACGGCAGATTGGTCGCGCGGCAAGTCCCGTCCGTCATGATCTGCTCGACCCCGAACAGCCAACCAAACGGCCCGCAGCCGATCCCGTCTTTGGGGGTCAGCAGCAGCACAAGGATCAACAGGATCGGCAAGAAGATCTGGCACAGATGCAGCAGATCGGTCTTTGTGAATTTCATATCATCGGTCAAATCCCCCAAGGCGGGAATGTTCTGCTTGCGCGACTGGAACATGGCCGACAGGAACAGGCAGACGAAATACGCAATGGCAGGCAAAGCTGCAGCCACCACAATCTCGCGGTAGGGCACAGCCGTCAACGCGGCCAAAATAAACGCGGCCACCCCCATCACGGGGGGCATAATGGATCCGCCTGAGGATGCAGCGGCCTCGACCCCGCCAGCGAAGGTCCGGCTAAAGCCACGTTTCAGCATCATCGGGATCGTCAAAACACCAGTGGACAGCACATTCACCACAGGGCCACCGGTGATGGTCCCGAACATGGCAGACGATACAATGGCCGCATGCGCAGGACCGCCCTTTAGTTTGCGGGTCCAGCGAAACGCCAGTTTGATCAACGCCTGCCCGCCCGCCGATTTGCCAAACATCGCGCCCAGAATGATGTAGGGGAACACCATGTTCATAATGACATTCATGAACCGCCCCAGCATTCCAGCAGAGTTGTTCACCAAAGCATCATGCACATTGGGGCGACCATCCAAAAAGCTGCGTGGTTCGCCGCCCAATTTGGTCATCAGATATTTGTTGATGTCATCGGGACCGTGAAAGTACCAAACCAGCACCGTGCCAATCGTGTAAATTGCGATCACCAAAGACACGAGGACAAGCGGAAGCCCCCAAACCTTGACGTTGTAGCCAAGGAAAATCAGGATCGACGCGCCCATGATCGCCACCAACCAGATGCCCGTTGTTTGCACGCATTTGGGATCATCAACCGTGTCAGGTACGGGCATGAACATCTCTTCTGCAAACTTGATCTCTGCCTCTAGTGTTGCAGCGATCAGGCGCGCACGTTCGCCGGTGACGGTGTCGATCAAACAAACGCTGTCGATCTCAATCAGGTAAGTCAGCGATACAGCCCCGGCTGCCACAACAAGGGCTGCGTCCATGAAAAGTCCAAAGCCAGCACGCCGCGTGCCGCGCCAGTCACGCCACATGGAATGACGCATAGCGACCACACACATCATGATGAAAAAGACGATTGGGTAGAACCACTCGGTCGCAAAATTGCGCACTTTTAGCGTTTCACTGCCAAACAGGTTGCGCCACATTTCGTCCCAACCCGGTATGGTCGGCATTGAATTCATGATCCCAAGGAACACAAAAAACAGCGCTAAGGCGTAAACAGCTTTGGTTGGAAACAATGTGCGGTGTTTTTGCGCGTCGGTCTGCTCGTCCATGCGGGAAACCCAATTTTCGTCTTGATACTGCACCCGCCCCCATTGGTAGGAGGCGGGTGTCTATTGGCGTCAGCTAAATCGCTTAATCTTTGGCGCAATCAGGAATGTCGTAACCTGCGTCTTCCCATGCCCGCACAGCACCTTTGTGGTACTTCATCGGGTTCAGGCCGCACATGCCCAGCGATGGGTTGTCAAAGTTCACGGTCTCACCAAATGGCGCTTTGGCTTTCAAGTCGTCCATGGATGCGACATAGGCAGACACCAGATCATAGACCAATTGTTCGTCCATATCTTTATGCACCACGTCACCGCCGATGGTGGCCATGCCGCGGAATGTGGCGTCCTCTGACACGAAGGTCCAGCTGTCACCCATCGCCGCCTGCAAAGTCGCGACCGGAATTTCTGTAGGTGCCGCGCCAGGAGAGACCATATATTTCTGCATGGCTTCGCCTTCATAAAGCTCAATCGGCATGGACCACGCCGTCACCTTGCCAGCAGACCCAATCGTTGACAGACGGGTGTTCGGAAACAGTTCCGGTAGGACGACAGCATCAGGTTCACCGCCAATAATAACGGTCGCGGCCTGCCCCCAATTGGCTTGCATGCCTGTGTATCCTTCACCGTCCTGTAGACCCGTCGCGATCTGGATGATGCTGCGCGCATTCGTCAAAGCGCCCCCGCGTGGCGGGCCGTTAAAGATCGTGCGGCCTTCGACATCATCCCAGCCACCAACGTCTTTGGAATCGAACGCGAACAGAAAGAAAATGCCCAAAGTATAGGGGTAAATAGAGCGCAGATTGCCAGCAAGCTCGGCCCCTTTTTCAGCCCCCAACGACCCGTAAGGCCCAACACCGCGGCTCATCAGGAACGGCAAGATATGCGGCGCACTGGCAATGTCTGTTTTGCCTTCAGCCACGTTCTGGATAGAATTTGTCAGCGTTTGCCCTTCGGCCAGCTGAATATTTGCAATGCCAAGCGTTCCTGCAATTTCTGTCAGGTGGCTTGGCGCAAGGTGGGTGGCCCCGCCTGCTGATGCCGTTTCAGCTGTTAGGTTTTGTTGTGCGAACGCCGGTGATGCGAAAGCGATTGCCGACGCCAGCGCACCTGCAAAAAGTGACTTAGACATGTGGTCCTCCCAGATCCGTTTATTGCGGGTTACTGTCAAGCAGGCCGCCGAACCTGTCAATAATTTTGTTGCATATGCTACAATGATCGGGTCTGTTTGCCCTATGCCAGACAGTGATCCTTTTGCGCCATTTCTGAACGAAGACGCGTTCGACAAGAACTTTAACATTCGTGTTTTGCGATTGGCGTCGTCGATGTCGACGATCCTGCAACGATCCACCTTGCGCGATAGCAATGTGACAACGCAAGAATACCGCATTTTGATTTCGATCGCGCGCCACGGTGCGGGGCATTTGCGGGCCATATCGCGCAAAGCGTCAATGGATGCGGCCCATGCCAGCCGCACTATGAAGGCCATGCAATCCAAAGGCTGGCTGGACCGGAACCCCGACCCCGAAGACAAGCGGTTGGCAGTCTTTTCTATAACGGATCAAGGTCGGGCCGTGTTTATGCAAGTCTACCCTGCCGCCGTCAAACTGTCGGACGACTTTTCCAAGCTGTTTACCGAAGACGAGGTGCGCCAGTTGTGTGGCATGCTGGACCGCGCACGCGCCTATGCGGCAACGCGGCTTGATGATGCGGGCCCGGCTGAAACCTGAATTCGATCTTCGTCGATGTGCTCTAAAGAGACCCCTGTTCAATTTGCAAATGTTTGCGCCCGTCAACAGAAGCCTTGCGCATGTTTCGCGCAAACAGTGTCACATCAATTTCTGTTGCGATAAAGGTCGCGCCCAGCTTTCGGCATGATGCCTGCAAATCCTGATCCAGTGTCAAAATCCCAGCCGCCTTGCCAGATGCCACGATCTTTTCAATCGCGCCCAACACAGCAGCTTTGACCTCGGATGCGCCCGCCTGCCCAATGAACCCCATATCCGCCGCCAGATCGGACGGCCCGATGAAGACACCGTCAATGCCATCCACCTTCAGAATATCGTCCAATGCCGCCATACCTTTTTGGTTCTCAACCTGTGCCAAAAGGCAAATTTCATCACGCGCTGTTGTCAGGTAATCGCCAATCGCCGCAAAATCAGAGGCCCGCGCCAAAGCAGACCCAACGCCGCGCACCCCGTGTGGTGGATAGGTGACTGCATCCACAAGGTCTTTGGCCTGTGCCGCACTTTCGACCATCGGAATCAACAGCGTCTGTGCCCCTGCATCAAGCAGTTGTTTGATGATCCATGTCTCGCCAATGGGCGGACGCACAACCGCATGGCTGTTGCGTGCAGCAAGAACCTGCAACTGCGCCACGATGGAACGCAGATCATTCGGGGCGTGTTCGCCGTCAATCAACAGCCAATCGAAACCCGCGCCTGCGCTGATCTCGGCTATGTAGGGATCAGCAAGCCCCAGCCAGCATCCCAATTGCAAATCACCTTTGGCGATGGCGTGTTTAAACGGATTGCGCGGTGCAGGCATGGTGGCTTCCCCTTAGGCAAATGAGATGTCGACGTGACCAAATCCGCCAAAATCGGCAGTGATCTTTGCGCCAGACGGGCATTCAACGGGGCGGATGAAACTGCCTGACAAGATGATCTGACCCGGTTCAATGCTTTGACAGTATTGCGCCATGCGACGTGCCAGCCAAACCACGCTTTCGACGGGATCGTTCAGCACCCCTGCCCCAAGGCCGGTTTCCTCAACCTCGCCGTTTCGCGATGTGATCGCACCGACCCAGCGCAAATCGAACGCATCAATTTTGTGTTTTTGTGGGCCAAGAACAATGCCAGCATTGGCCGCATTGTCACTGATGGTGTCGTACACTTTGCGGGTGGCACCCGTTTCGGGGTCAGCCCGTAAAATCCGGGTATCCAGAATTTCGATGGAGGGCGCGACATAGTCTGTGGCCGCAATCACGTCATCGCGCGTCACCTCTGCACCGCCCAATGGGGCCTTCAGAACAAACGCAATCTCGGCCTCGATCCGTGGTTGAATGAAGCGGCCTGCAGACACCGTGGCGCCATGATCAAACGCCATATCGTCAAACAAGATGCCGCTGTCGGGAATGTCGATGTTCAGTGCATATTGCATCGCTTTGGAGGTCAGCCCGATCTTCCAGCCAATGACGCTGCGCCCTTCTGCCAGCTTTGCGCGGTAAATCGCGTTTTGCACCGCATAGGCGTCGTCCATGCCCATTTCGGGATGGGCTTTGGTCAACAACCCGATCTGCTGTCCGGATTTCTCGGCGGCCAACAAATCGGCGGCGGCTTTTGCGTGATCTTGCGGTGTCATAGGCGCTCGTCCTCGACGGTGTTGCGCAGGGTGCCGATGCCGTTCACTTCGACCTCGACCACGTCGCCGGGTTTCAGGTACTGCGGCGGATCAAGACGTGCGCCTGACCCTGTGGGCGTGCCGGTAACGATGATATCGCCGGGCTGAAGCGTCATAAAGGTCGAGATATATTCGATTTCGCGCCGGATCGGGTGCATCATACGCGACAGCACATCATCTTGGCGCACTTCGCCGTTCACCCGCGTGATGATACGGGCATCGTCCAACTGGCTGGCATTTGTGAAGGGCACCAGCCACGGACCAATCGCGCCCGAATTGTCCCAGTTCTTGCCTTGTGTGACATTGAATTTGGCATGACGGACCCAATCGCGGATCGTCCCTTCGTTGCAAAGAGTGATCGCCGAAATATGGTCGTAGGCATCGGCCTGACTTATGCGCCGGCCCGTCTTGCCGATGACAATGGCCACTTCGCCTTCATAGTCCAAGGTTTCGTTTTCCGGCGGGCGGATCAGCGGGCGATTGTGGCCGGTGAACCCGCTGGCAAAGCGTGGGAACAAAGACATGTATTTGGGTTGCTCGGACCCGTCTTTGTATTCCGCATTGCGGTCGGGGAAATTCACGCCAACACACAAAATACGCGGGGCGTTTGGCAGTACCATTTCAAATTCGAAATCCCTATGCGTCACGGCCTTGTTTTGTGCGGCTTCCTCTAGCGCTGCAAAACCACCCGCCTGAACCACATCCAACAACGTAGGCCACTGCGGAAAATCAGCGTTCAGGGCAATCATGCCGTCGTCTGTCACTGCCCCGTAAAGGGTTTGATCATCTGCGGTATATGTCGCGTATTTCATTGAATTTGCTCCCAAACTTCGCGGATGACGGCATGGGCCATCATCACATCATCGCGTGTTGTATCGAATTGGCCCACTTGGAACCGGATTACCTTTTGCCCCTGAAACGCGCCCTGCGTCAGGTAAATACGCCCGTCGTTATTCAGCGTATCAACCAACCGCTGCTGCATCGCGTCATCGCCTGGGCAGCGAAACGAAAACAGGCTTAGGATCGGGTCCGTGGTGATCTCGAACCCCTCCAACGCGCGAATGGCATCGCACAGTTCTTGCGCCCAAGCGACGTGATTGCGGATGCGTGTGCGCAGCCCCTCAAGCCCGTAGGACCGCAACAAGAACCAGATTTTCAGCGCCCGGAACCTGCGCCCAAGCGGGATTGTCCATTCAGAATAGTTCGTGACAGCGTCGCCTGTGGTCTTCAAATACTCAGGTTCGATCTTAAGCGTGTTCAGTTGCGGTGTCGCATCCCGCAAGAACTGCACAGAACAGTCAAACTGTGCCCCAAGCCATTTGTGTGGATTGAACACGATACTGTCAAAGCCGTCGACGTCTTCCCAAAATTCCGACCGGAATTCCGGGCAGATCATCGCCGACCCCGCCCATGCCGCATCGAGGTGGGTGTAGAGGTCATGTTTGGCCGCAACTTTCAAAAGCGGACCAAGCGTGTCGGATGCGCCGATCCCCGTGCCGCCTGTGATTGCGATGATCCCTGCCGGTGTATGGCCTGCGTCCAGATCGGCGGTGATTGCGGTTTCCATTGCCGCCACATCTATCCCGAATTGTGCACCCTTTGTTGGGATTTTGACCAAATTTGCCTGCCCGATCCCTGCGACCCAGCATGCGCGATCAATGGATGAATGCACCTGATCGGAACAGTAAATCCGCAGATGGCCCTTGCCTGACAATCCGTCTTTGTTGCCTGTGTATCCGGTAGCGCGTTCGCGCATCGTCAGAACCGCAGACAGCGTCGCCGATGATGCGCTGTCTTGAATGACGCCGGTAAACCCGTCCGCCAGCCCAAGCGCTTGACGCAACCAATCAACCATCACGCCCTCGACTTCTGTGGCGGCGGGTGACGTTTGCCATAACATGCACTGGGCAGCGACGGTGTTAACCAGTTGTTCCGCCAACATCGACGGTGGTGCGGCGTTTGCAGGAAAATACGCAAAGAAACGCGGATGCTGCCAATGTGTCATGCCGGGCATCACGATGGCTTCAAAATCTGCAAGGATCGCCGCCATATCGTCGCCCGCCTCGGGCGGTGTCGGGTGCAACTGCGCAGCGATCTCCCCGACCGCAGTCTGGGCGCGTACAGGTATATCGCGCAATGACTTGTGATACTGCGCCCCCCAGTCAGAGATATGCTTGCCCCAATGGGCGAATTCGTCCCAGTCCATGGTTTACTCCGCCGCTTCAATGCCACCCATACAGATGTATTTGATTTCCATAAAATCATCGAGACCCTGCCGTGCACCTTCACGTCCCAGACCTGATGATTTGACCCCGCCAAACGGTGCCTCCGTTGTCGACACATGGCCTGTGTTAACACCCACCATCCCGTATTCAAGCGCCTCGGACACCCGCCACACACGCGCGATGTCACGGCTATAGAAATAGGACGCAAGGCCGAATTCGGTGTCGTTTGCAGCAGCTATGACTTCGGCCTCTGTGTCGAACTTAAACAAAGGCGCCACCGGACCGAAGGTTTCCTCAGTGGCCACTGCCATGTCGGATGTCACACCTGTCAGGATGGTCGGTTCATAAAACGTGCCGCCCAATGCGTGGGGCTTGCCCCCAAGGGTCACAACCGCGCCTTTGCCTGTGGCATCAGCAATATGGCTACTGACTTTCGCGACAGCTGCGTCATTGATAAGCGGTCCAAACACCACACCGTCATCCGCACCATTGCCAACAGGCAAATCCTTGACCTTGGCTGCCAGTTTTTTGGCAAATGCATCATAAACCCCCGCCTGCACGTAAATGCGGTTCGCACAGACGCAAGTTTGACCATTGTTGCGGAACTTCGACAAGATCACCCCGTCAACGGCGGCATCCAGATCGGCATCGTCAAACACGATGAAGGGCGCGTTGCCGCCCAGCTCAAGCCCCAGTTTCTTGATCGTGGGTGCAGATTGCGCATAAAGTTTCGCGCCCACACCTGTTGATCCGGTAAAGGTCAACTTGCGTACAACCGGACTGCTTGTCAGCACGCCGCCAATGGTCGCCGCATCCCCGGTAATGACCGAAAACAGACCGCTGGGCAGACCAGCCTCTTCAGCCAATACCGCCATTGCCATGGCCGAAAATGGCGTTAATTCGGACGGTTTCAGAACCATCGCACAGCCCGCAGCAAAGGCAGGCGCCGCTTTTCGGGCAATCATCGCGTTCGGGAAATTCCAAGGCGTGATTGCGGCCGTGACCCCGATGGGTTGCTTGACACACAAGATGCGTTTGTCGGGGGCATTGGTTGGGGTGATGTCGCCATACGCACGGCGTGCTTCCTCGGAAAACCATTCGATAAAGGACGCGCCATAGCCGATCTCGCCTGTCGCTTCGGCCAATGGCTTGCCCTGCTCGAACGTCAGGATGCGCCCAAGATCATCTTGATGGGCCATCATCAGATCAAACCAGCGCCGCAGCACATTGCTGCGATCTTTGGCCGTGCGTGCTGCCCACGCCTTTTGGGCGACCTCAGCCGCATCAATCGCCTGTTGGGTTTCGGCGGCGCCAAGGTTTGGAACATATCCCAACACAACACCCGTCGCGGGGTTCGTTACTGCGATATCTGCGTCGCTTCCGGCAATCCATGTGCCCCCGACAAAGGCCGCTTGGCGAAAGAGGTCGGGGTTTTTAAGGTTCAGACCCGTCATGGCGCAATAATCGGGCTGGCTTGGATTTCAGAATCTTTGGTATCGACGCCAACAAACGTCGTGCCGTGTTTGAACCAGCTTTCCGGTGCCGCCGCCCCCCAAAGTGTCTGGCGTTGCGGGTCTTGCAGGTCCCATTTGATCGGCTCCAGATCCGGATCAACGGTCTGGTAGTCAGAGCAGTAAATCTCGATCCGGTGCCCGTCGGGGTCAAGGATATAAAGGAAGAACGCATTGGAAATGCCGTGGCGACCGGGGCCGCGTTCGATGTTGTCGACATAGCCGGTTGTGGCCATCAAATCCAGCAAATCAATGATGTTCAACGGCGTTGGCACCCAGAACGCAACGTGGTGCATCCGTGGGCCTGTGCCATTGGTGAACGCCATGTCATGCACGCCCCCTTTGCGGTGCATCCACGCGGCCCAAAGCTTCTTGCTGTCGTCATCTTCGGTATATTCCGTCACACGGAACCCAAAATCGCTGTAAAATTCCACGGACGCATCAACGTCATGGCTAAAGCAGTTAAAGTGGTCGATCCGCAGCGGCTTCACACCACGGTACAGCGCATATTTTTGATGGATTGGCGCAAGGCGGTCCATCTTGTGATAAAATTCCAGCGGAATGCCCATGTTGTCAGAGGTCAGCAGCGTCTTGCCTTGGTACGGGCGATCCACCCAGGACGTCGGGCGGCCTTTGCCTTTGAAATAGGCTTCGGCCTTGTCCAGATCGGCTTCATCGAAGGTTTTGAAACCCATGACCTCGACTGTGCCCGGTTGATCGGACTTTTGCAAAATGATGCAGTGGTGGCCGCGTTCTTCCATGGCGCGCAGATAAATGTGGCTGTCGGATTCATCTGTCACCTGAAGGCCCACGATCTCTGTGTAGAACGTGCGCGACGCAGCCAGGTCTTTCACGTTCAGACACACATGGCTTAGGCGGATGGTGTTAAAATCGGGATACAGATTTGGTGCGGGTACGGGCATTACAGCGCTCCTAACTTGGTGATTTTATGGTGTCCTGTGGCAAAGCCGATGTGCTTTTGCTCCATGTAGAATTCAAACGACCAATCGCCGCCATCGCGCCCTATGCCGCTTGCTTTGACGCCACCAAAAGGGGTGGGCAAGTGACGGACGTTCTCGGAGTTGACCCAGATCATGCCGGCCTCAAGGGCTTCGGTGAAGCGCAGTGCACGGGTCAGATCGTTGGTCCAGACATAGCCTGTGAGGCCGTAATCGATGTCGTTGGCCATCTCAAGGGCGTCTTCTTCGGTGGAGAACGGAATGGATGTCAGCACAGGGCCAAAGATTTCTTCTTGTGCGATGCGCATTTGGTTGGTGGCGTTGGTGAATAGCGTGGGGCGGATGAAATACCCCTCGTCCCCAACCGTCACACCACCTGCGGCCACTGTTGCACCGTCATCTTTGGCAATGTCAAAATAGCTGGTGACTTTGTTAAAGTGTTCTTCGGTCACAAGCGGTCCGATTTCAGTCGCCGGATCCAGCGGATGGCCAACTTTGATGTTGTTGACCCGCGCCACCAGTTTGGCCTCAAAATCTTCGCGGATCGTGTCTTGGATCAGCAAGCGTGACGATGATGTGCAGCGTTCGCCATTGATCGAATAGATCATGAAAATCACAGCATCCAAGGCGCGATCCAGATCGGCATCTTCAAACACGATGACAGGGTTTTTGCCGCCAAGCTCAAGGTGGTTGCGTTTCAGCGTATCTGCCCCTTGCTTGGTGATCAGCGACCCTGTGCGGCTTTCGCCCACAAAGGCAATCGCTTTGATCTTGGGGTGTTCACACAGCGCTTTGCCGGCCCCTTCACCAAACCCGTTGACGGTGTTCAATACTCCGGGGGGCAGGCCTGCCTCCTCGGCGATCTCAACCAAAAGACGCGCCGTCAGTGGCGATGCTTCGGCCGGTTTGTGCACCACTGTGCAGCCTGCCGCCAACGCTGGCGCAATCTTCCATGTGGACAACATAAAGGGCGTGTTCCACGGCGTGATAACCCCAACCGGCCCGATGGGTTTACGCGTTGTGACGTTCATAAGCGTCGGGGACTGCAATTGCTGTCCGTCGCGGGCCTGCACGACTTGATCTGCAAAATAGCGGAAGTTCTCTGCACCGCGCAGGGCCGCTTTGGACATGAATTTATAGGTCTGGCCGGTGTCCCAGCATTCGCACAGCGCGATTTCTTCGGCGCGTGCCTCGATGCCTTCAGCGATTTTGATCAGGATTTTCTTGCGCTGCAATGCAGGCATATCGCGCCATGCAGCAAAGGCATTATGTGCTGCATTGGCCGCCGCGTCGATGTCCACAGCCGTGCCATGTGCCACGTCACAGATCAAGGATTTGTCCACGGGTGACGAATTTTGGAAAACACCACCATCGCCTGCCACATCTTGCCCCGCGATCCGGTTCAGGATGCCGGTTTTGCGGAACCGGCCCAGAAAGCCGTCCAACTTTGCAATGTTATCATCGAGTACAGTCATGATTGATCCTCCAGGTGGTCGCGAATGTTGCCAAATTTAGGCGACAGATCGGCATTGATGTCGCGCATCTCGGCAGAAAGCGCGATGGAACGGGTGGCCATAGCAGGGGCCATGAAATCTTTGAGCGCGGCAAAGATGCGCGTGATTGCGTCACGTTTTACATCATCAACACGCCCTTCGCGCAAGCGCACGGACAAGTCGATAAACCCGTGTTTTGGATCGCCATTCGCCATTGCAAAGTGATCGACGCGCGTGGCCCGCACCCGAACGCCCGCCATGGGGAACGTGTCGATCAAAGCGGCCTCGGATCGGATGACTTCGCACAAAGCGGCCATATCCACGACATCCTCAAGGTTGGCTGAGTATTCGATATGGAAGTGAGGCATTTCATTTCCTTAACATGTTAATTGTTGCCAAGTTAATTAATGCTATGATGCATTGTCAACATCTTCTTTGGCCTGCATTTGAAGGAGATCGAAGATTTGAGGCACCATGACCAAGCAGCTCCCCTCCACGTCCCGATCCTTACCCATTGCGCTGATCCGCGCCCGTGAAGGCGTGATGTCCCCGATCCGTGACATGTTGTCGGAAACGGGCATCACCGAACAACAGTGGCGCGTCTTGCGCGTGCTGGTCGAATTCGGCCGGATGGACGCCAAAACTTTGGCAGACCGATCCAGCCTGCTGTTTCCAAGCCTGACGCGCATTGCCGCGACACTGCGCGACAAAGATCTTGTGACACAAACGCGCGACGACAAAGACCGCAGGCGCCAATTCATCGAGATCACCGCCAACGGGCAAAAGATTATCGACGACCACAGCCCCCAAGCCGCACAGATCGTAGCGGGGTTCAAAACGGCCCTAGGTGACGACGACTATGAAAGATTGCTGGATCTTCTGGCGCGTCTTGATCCCGGCGCAGATCCCTAAACCGCAACGGTGCCGTCTGCGCACCACCCATCAAATATCTCAAGCACTTTGTCGGCAAACCCCGCGTCATTGATGTGGCACGCAATCCTATGGGCCGTAACATTGGCAGGCAAAGTCGCTTCAATTTCAGTCAGAAAATCCGCAAGACCGCTTGCGTTGTGCAAATCAGCGCCTGCGCGGTCCCATTCGCCCAAACCGTCTTCGGGCAAGATCATTGCGACAGGTCCTTTGGCGGTGGCCAATTGGGTGGAATGTGCGCGCGCAACCTCTTTGCGTTCCTCTGCCTCCAGCACGATCGATGTCAAAAGGCGGTTGTGTTCGTGATTCATATGGGCGTCCCATCTGGCGTCCAACGGTTGCCATCCCACAACGTCCACAAGGTCATAGCACCCCGGCGCCACGATCTGCGGCGTGCCATTCGCCCCTGCGTTGGTCAAACGATCCGCCCCTGCGGAAATGTTTGAACCATGGATATGATTGCCTAATTCTTGGGTGCAAAGGTCAAGGACACAGGCAAAAGCCCCCTGCCCTGCAAGGCTTTCAAACGCCCGCCCCCCCATGCCAGTTGCATGAAACACAGCGACCTCAAAGCCGCGGTCTTCCAATGCGGGCTTCAATGGGATCACGTATTTTAATGCCGACGTCCCAAGCGACATCATCCCGATCAGGGGTTTGTCAGGATCAGGCATCTGCACCGCGCGCGCCGCACCAAGGACAGCGCCCGCGGCCTGGCTTAGCGACGCTTTGCAAACCGAGTTCAAACCGTACAACCCGCCTGCCCAAAGGATCATTTGAGTATCCGCCGCAAGCCGTTCTGCGGGGATAAGCGGGGAAAACGAAACCGTGGACACGATGTATTTAGGCACACCAAGCGGCAAGGCGGCAGCCACATCCAACGCAAGATCAGTGCCCATTGTACCGCCCAACACGATCATTCCGTCGAATTTACGTTCCTGATAAAGCCTTGCGGCCAACAGCGACGCCCCCGATGCCATGATCTGCATTGCCGTGTTTTCGTTGCCTGACGCGATGGCGGCTTTGATG
Source organism: Ascidiaceihabitans sp. (assembly GCF_039986515.1). Lineage (NCBI taxonomy): Bacteria > Pseudomonadati > Pseudomonadota > Alphaproteobacteria > Rhodobacterales > Paracoccaceae > Ascidiaceihabitans > Ascidiaceihabitans sp. The sequence continues at coordinate 802,186 of NZ_JBDWQO010000007.1, forward strand.
GTGCTTCCGCCCTCTCGTGCGACATCGTGTTTGGAATAATCGCAAGGCTTTGACGGATCGCCCAGCACCGACACATCCATCGTCACAACGTGGCCGCCCTGATCGCGAATGACACCCGCCAGAAACCCCAATTCGTCGTCCTTGGTGTCATAGGTCCCGATAACGAGAATGGTTTTGTCAGTCATAGTTTGATCCAGGCTGTTTTAAGATTGGTATATTTTTCAATGGCATGCAGGGACTTGTCCGATCCGTTTCCGGATTGACCGACACCGCCCAAAGGCACAGTACCGTCGGCGCCGCCATATGTGTTGATGTGCATCACCCCCGTGCGCACGTCGCGTATCATACGGTGTGCGCGGCTTAGGTTTGATGTCCAAGCCGCCCCCGCCAAACCATACACGGTTGCATTTGCCAATTGCACTGCCTCATCGTCGGTGTGAAATGGGGTCACGCCCAAGACGGGGCCAAACACCTCTTTTTGGGTCAATGTTGCATCGCGCGTCACGCCAGTGACAATCGTGGGCGCCATGTAATAGCCGCCTGTGTCCTGCATAATCCGGTCGCCACCGGTGATCACCTGCCCACCTTCGGCTTTGGCGGTGTCAACAAATCCAAGGTTCGCATTCAATTGTACTTCGGAATTGACCGCACCGATATGTGTGTCGACTTTCAACGGGTCTCCGACGCGCATGGCCTCGGTTGCTTTGACAACGGCCGCGACGAAATCATCATGGATTGACGCTTCGACCAGCAACCTTGATCCCGCCACACACACCTGTCCGGCGTTGCGGAAAATGCCACCCGCAGCGACCTTTGCGGCCTCGTCCAGATTGGGGGCATCGGCAAAAATAATGTTGGGGGATTTGCCGCCCAGTTCCAGATAAACCCGTTTCATGTTGGACCGTGCCGCGTAGTCCATCAGCCGCCGTCCCGTGCCGCCGGATCCCGTGAAAACCAGCACATCTATGTCCATCGACAGGCCCATAACCTCGCCCACGACGGCGCCTTCACCTGTCACGGCGTTCAGAACGCCAGGCGGCAACCCGGCCTCAAGCGCCAGATTACACATTTTCATCAATGACAGCGACGCTGTTTCGGACGGTTTCAGCACGACTGAATTGCCCATCGCCAATGCAGGTCCAAGTTTCCAGGCCCCGATCATCATCGGGAAGTTCCAAGGAATGATCGCCCCCACAACACCCACCGGTTCCTTGTGGATCATGCCCAGCACATCCGCCCCCGTAGGGGCAATTTCGCCATAAATCTTGTCCAGCGCTTCTGCGTAGTAGCGGATCGTGCCGGCCGCTGATCCCGGTTCGGCCTTAAGCGCCATGCTGATTTCGGTGCCATTGTCGCGCACGCCAAGTACGGCAAGTTCAAGTGCGTTGGCCTCGATCAGGTCGGCCCATTTCATTAGCACCTTTTTGCGGGCAGCGGGCGGTTGCCCGGCCCAACGACGGTCCTCAAACGCGGCGCGGGCCGAGGCAATCGCCGCGTTCATATCTGCGGCTGTGCCTTTGGCTGTGGTCGTCAAAAGCCGCCCGTCAATCGGTGACAGAATGTCCATCATTCCGCCGTCAGACGCAGGAACATGTGCGCCCTCAATCAAATGGGAAAATGCGGGAACGGGTTGCGCACGAAGGGCGTCAATTTTTTGCTGGTCCATTGGTCCTACCGTTGCTGGCTGTCGTGAAAATCGTGATCTTCTTGCGGCTGTTGGGCGCGGTATTCCTTGATCAAGGTCCGCACATGCAATGCCAGAACCAACAAGATAATCACAAACAATACAAAGGTGATGGGCCGGTCGATCATATCGAGCGGTGACTTAAGCCGCGGCATGGCAGAGCGCAGTTTGACCTCCATGATGCCGCCCAAAACCATGCCCAAGATGATTGGCACAATCGGCAGGTTCAGGCGTTTTAAGATCAAACCGAAGACACCGAAGACGGCGGCGATCATGCAATCTGTCAAAGAATTTCGCAAAGAATAAACCCCGACAAACGACAGGATCAGGATCATCACACCCAGAAACCGTGTCGGCACGCGGATGATTTTTGTCAGCAAATTCGTCGAGAACAGCAAAAACACCATCACAATGACATTCAAAGCAATCAGCGCGAAATAAAGGCCGTAAACCAGATCGATGTTGTTCTGAAAAAGCTGTGGTCCGGGGATCACATTGTGCACGTAAAACACCGACAACATCATCGCGGTCAACGCTTCACCGGGAATGCCAAGCGCCAGCAAAGGGATCATGGCCGCAGCAGGCACAGCGTTGTTCGCGGCCTCGGATGCGATCAGCCCTTCAGGCGATCCTTTGCCAAATTTGTCCGGATCCTTGGATGTTTTCTGGGCGTAGGTGTAGCTCATGAATTGGGCGGTGAATTCGCCTGTGCCGGGGATCATTCCAAGGATCACACCAAAACCGGACGCCACCGTTGCCACACGTTTGTGTTTTAGCAACTCGCGAATACCGACAGACATGCGCCCCTTCACCGGTTTGGCGTCGGGGCTGCTGTCAGGATCACCCAGCAAGAAAAACGCTTGGCTCAATGCAAAAAGGCCAAGCACCACAACAATCAGGTTCACCCCTGAACTTAGAAACGAATACCCAAACGTGTAGCGCTGCGTGTAGGTCACGGCGTCCAGCCCGATGGTTTGCAAAAAGATGCCAAGCATGGCCAGCATCCCGGCTGCAAAAATTTGACCGCGGTGGGCCAAAATCACAAGAATGATGCCCAAAAGAGCCGCCAGAAAAATCTCGCGGCTTCCGAACATAGGCGCAATAAGCGCAAGCACAGGCGACAGCAAGATCAGGCAGCCAATACCAAAAATCCCCCCCCAAAAGGAGGCGGAATAGGCCAGTGACAGCGCACGGTGACCTTCGTTGTTTTTCGTCATGGGATAGCCGTCGTAGGACGTCAGCGCATTCACCGCAGTGCCCGGCGTGTTGATCAGGATCGCAGGTATTGCGCCGCCATACATGGACGATCCGTAAATTCCCAAAAGCATCGTCAGACCCACAATCGGATCAAGCGAGAACGTCGCAGGCAGCAAGATCGCAATAGCGACCGCAGGGCCGACACCGGGGATCGCGCCGATTATGACGCCACCGATTGACCCGACAAACAACGCAAGGATCACATCCCAGCGGGTTAGCATTTCAAGGCCAAGAAAGATATTTTCCATCGCTTAAGGTCCGATCAAAAGTATGTCAGCATGATTTGGCGCACACCATCCGGCAGCACCTCATAAATTCGACCTGCAGGCAAATTGACCTTCAGCAGGGTCTTGAACAAAACGACAACCACAAACGACGACACGGCGGCTGCACCAAGCATTTTGGCGCTGCGGTATCCTGATCGCAGGGCCAGCAGAACTGCAAAAATGATCGTTGTGGGCAGGTAACCCGCGTAAGGCACCACCGCCGCATAGACAATAAACCAACCCGCATATTCGATAGATTTGACCCAATGCAGGACCTCGCGCCACCGCCCGTCGATGCGTTCCGACAAAGCCGATCCAAGCAGATGAAACGCCGCAAAAAGCGTCATCGCGCCAAGTGACACGGCAGGCCAGAACCGTGGCTGTGCTGCCAGCTTTCCGCGCGATTTATAGGCGGTTTGATCAAAAATCTCTGACAAAAGAAACACAGCGCCAATCAAAAACACCCAAGCAAACACGATGTCTCCGGGGCGGCGATAGCGTTTGAACAAAGATTGAAGCGTTTTGACGCGCGACATGGCCAGCCCCCCGATCAATAATTTGGACAGTCAGAAAGTTAGACAGTCATAAATAGAAATGGTCGGGCCGCAAAAATGCCGCCCGACCAAGGCAGGCTTACTCAGCAAGTTTTGCTTCGATGCCGGCCATTGTTTCCATATCTTTTTTGATCTGCTCGACCACTTCACCAGCAGGCTGCCAGTAAACAGACGCACCGGTTTCTGCAGCCAGCTTTTGTGCGCGCTCGGACATCATTGTCTTTTCAGCGACAGCAATGATCTTGTCTTGGACATCTTGCGGTGTGTCGGTGCGCACGAACAAGCCATTCCACAATGCCACATCCAAATCAGGTGCCAATTCGGACACAGTTGGCGCGTTTGGCGTGAGCGGAATACGCTCGGACCCAATGGAGGCCAGAACCTTGACCGTATCAAGACATGGCAAAATCAGTTGCAGCGTTGTGTTGATAACATCCACATCACCCGAGGCCAGTGTATTGCAATCCAGTGCATCAAAAGCGGCATCGGCTGCATAGCTAAAGCCCAATTCTTTGGCCAAACCGAATGTCACCTGCGTTGGGACCAGCGGTGCGCCAAAGTGTCCAAGCACCACGTCGTTGTCTTGTGCGTGGGCGGCAAGACCTTTCATGTCGTCGTAAGGCGTATCGGCACCGGCCGCGATGACAAACGGATATGTCAGGAAATTGCCAAGCGGCACAAAGGGGTCCGGGTTCAGCTCTGGAATGCCGATAAACGGACCAACAACCGGGATCGCAATGATGAACGATCCGATGGTGTAGCCGTCAGCAGGTGCGTTTGCGACGTCAATCGCACCCGGAAATGGGCCACCGCCCCCGCCCGGTTTGTTCACAACGGCAGTTGGCACACCGTATGCTTCGGAAAAATCTTCTGCGATCATGCGTGTCAGCACGTCTTCCAGATCACCCGGAGGCCACGGCACGATAAATTCAACTGGCTTCTCCGGGTACTCCGCCAAAGCGGGTCCTGCGAGGGTTGCCAGCGCAAGCGACATGGCTGTCATCGACTTCGTAAACTTGGACATTTCTTTCTCCCTATTATTGGTTCACATATTGAACCGCTGTTCTGTAAAAAAGGTTGCCTTGTTAATTAACCTGTGTCAAACTTTTTTTGCAAAAGCCGCAATGGGGCCGTTTCAAATGTCGTCCGTGATCAAAGCACTCGATCTTCTAAGTCACTTTTCTGCCAGCCAACCCGAAATTGGCCTGTCACATCTGTGCCGCATTGCAAAACGTGACAAGGCAACAACCTATCGCCACCTCCAGGCGCTTGAAGTTGCGGGATTTATTGAACAGAACCCTTCAACCAAACAGTACCGTCTTGGTCCGGCCGTTCTGAAACTTGCGCAGACCCGCGAAGCCACGGTGCCCCGCAAAGCCAGCACCGAAGGCCCCTTGTTTGACCTGACTGAAAAAACGGGCGAGACGGCGCATGTTACGGTTTTGTCTGGCACAAAGATGTACGGTTTAGCCGCCTGCGAGTCGCAACGGCATGGCACCCGCGCGATCATCGACATTGATGTTTTTCCGCTCCACGCAACCGCGTCGGGCCTGTGTGCATTGGCTTTCGGCCCTGACGCCTTGATGAATGCCGCAGTGTCCAACCTTACCCCGTTCACCAAAAGCACCGACACCGAACCGGATGCTTTGAAAAAGACGGTTCAAGCGATCCGCCAGACGGGATTTGGACGCGCAATGCGTACCTATGAGGCCGAGCTTGAGGGGCTGTCAGCCCCCCTGTTTGACCAGACAGGCCAGTTTGCAGGTGCCGTGTCCGTTGCAAGCGTTGCCACGCGGTTCACGCCTGCCTTGGAACGTACCATCAAAGAACACCTGATGATCGCCAGCCGCGACATCAGCCGCAACTGGGGTGGCACCATCCCGGACGATATCGAAGGTCTTTGGGCCACATCACTCACCGCTCGCCATGAATTGGAAACCGGATCATGAAAGACTCAAACTTTCTTAAAGAAAACAACGGCCGCCTGATGTGGCACCCGATGACGTCCCCCAAAGACAGCATCGACAACCCGCCAAAAATCATCACGGGATCGACGGGTGTAACGATCACTGACATCGACGGACATTCCGTTGTCGACGGTGTCGGTGGCCTATGGAACGTGAACCTTGGGTATTCGTGCCAACCGGTCAAAGATGCGATGGCGGCGCAGCTTGATAAATTGCCCTATTATTCCACGTTTCGCGGCACATCCAATGACGTCGCGATTGAGCTTTCGTATGAGCTGTCCGAGTTTTTTGAGCCCGACGGCATGGCCCGTGCCTTCTATACATCCGGCGGATCGGATTCAGTTGAATCCGCCCTGCGTCTTGCGCGCCAGTACCACAAACTGCGCGGCGAAGCGGGCCGCACCAAATTCCTGAGCCTTAAAAAAGGCTATCATGGCACCCACATCGGCGGCGCGTCGGTAAACGGCAACGCAAACTTTCGCACGGCTTATGAACCGCTATTGCCGGGCTGCTACCACATCCCTGCCCCCTACACCTACCGCAACCCATTCAACGAGACGGACCCTGAAAAGCTGGCACAGCTGTGTGTGCAGGCGCTTGAAGACGAAATCGCCTTTCAAGGGGCCGGCACAATTGCGGCTATGATCATGGAACCAATCCTTGGTGCAGGTGGCGTTATCCCCCCTCACAAATCATTTGCGCCAATGGTGCAAGACATCTGTAACCGCCACGGTATTTTGCTGATCACAGACGAAGTCATCACGGCTTACGGACGCACTGGGGCATGGTCCGGTGCGCGGCTTTGGGGCATCCAGCCCGATATGATGTGTACCGCAAAGGCAATCACAAACGGTTACTTCCCGTTTGGTGCGTTGATGCTGGGGCACCGCGTTGCAGAGGTGTTTGAAAACAATCCCGATGCAAAAATCGGCCACGGATATACGTATTCCGGCCACCCTGTTGGGGCTGCGGCAGCCCTTGCGTGCCTGAAAGAAACCAAACGCCTGAACGTGATTGAAAACGCCGCCGCACGTGGCGCCCAGCTTTTTGAAGGGGCGCAGGCGTTGATGGCGAAATACGACATCATCGGTGATGTACGGGGCGGCCACGGCTTGATGACCGCGTTGGAAATGGTGTCGGATCGCACCACCAAAAAGCCGATTGATGCCGCCACCGCACAGATCGTTCAGGACGTCACATATGAAAACGGTGCAATGGTGCGTATATCTGGTCCAAACCTGATCCTGTCACCGCCCCTTGTGATGACGCAAGACGATGCGACCATTATTCTGACCGCCATCGAGGCGGGTTTTGCTGCGGCGACAAAAGGTTAAGGCATGTCAGACGCGTACTTGGACCTTTGTGCACCATGAGCCGGACAACCAAAGAACTGATCGCAGACCGCGCCCGGTTGATGGGGCCAAATGTCTCGACGTTTTATGACGATCCGGTGCATTTTGTCCGTGGTGAAGGCGTTTGGCTGTGGGACGCAGAGGGGCGCAAGTATCTGGATTGCTATAACAATGTCCCGCATGTGGGCCACTGCAACCCGCGTGTCGTGGACGCAATCTGCCGTCAGGTTGCGACGTTAAACACGCACACGCGCTATCTGCATGATGGCATTCTGGATTACATCGAAAAGCTGACAGGCACGATGGATGCGTCGCTGGATACCGCAATCCTAACCTGCACCGGATCAGAGGCCAACGACATCGCCTTGCGTATGGCCGAGGCCGTCACCGGCAAGCGCGGGATCATCGCCACAGACGCCACCTATCACGGCAATACGTCGTTGGTCAGCCAGTTGTCCAAGTCCAACATTCCCGCAGTGGGCTTTGGTCTTGGGCAATATTTCCGGTTCGTTGACGCACCCGACAGCTACCGCAGACCTGACCCGGACGGCACGATCTTTGCCGCACAGGTCGCGGATCAGATCGAGGGGTTGATTGAGGACGGCACCGGTTTTGCCGCCCTTGTCGTTTGCCCCTATTTCCTGAACGAAGGCTTCCCTGACAATCCCGACGGTTGGCTGAAACCCGTGGCCGAGGTTGTGCACAAAGCCGGTGGCCTGCTGATTTGCGACGAAGTCCAATCCGGCTTTGGGCGCACAGGCACCCACCTTTGGGCACACGAGAAAATGGGCGTCGTGCCTGACATCATGGTGCTGGGCAAGCCCATGGCCAATGGCCACCCTGTGGGCGGGGTTGTGGCGCCCCGCGACATCGTGGCTGCGTTTCGCAAGGGCTACCGGTACTTTAACACCTTCGGGGGCAACCCTGTGTCCTGTGCTGCGGCCATGGCAGTGCTTGAGGAAATCGAAACCGAAAGCTTGCAGGCCAATGCCAAGACCGTCGGCGATCACGCGCGCATCCGCATGACCGCGCTGGCGGCAAAACATAACGTTATTGGCGATATCCGCGGCTCGGGCCTTATTTTTGGGGCTGAACTGGTTACAGATCATGCCACCAAAGCCCCCGCCAGCGACCTGACGGACCGCATCATCAACGCGATGCGGGCGCGTGGCATTATCCATTCAAAACTGGGCCGCCACAAAAACGCGCTTAAAATCCGCCCGCCAATGCCCTTTTCGATCGAAAACGCGGACCTGCTGTTTGACACGCTTGATGACGTGCTCAGCGAGGTCACAAGGTGAATGCAACCATCGACAAAGCGGTGCACCTTTGGGGGCTGGCAGATGCCACATACGCCCTTGTCGCGGCCCGCGAGAACGCAGTCTACAAGGTCACAACGCCCACCAGTACATTTGCGCTGCGCTTGCACAGACACGGGTATCGCACAAACGCAGAACTGGCATCAGAACTCGCCTGGATGAAAGGCGCGGGTGATTCTGGTATCAGTGTCCCCTTCCCTATCCCGTCGAAAACTGGTGACGTAATGCATGTGATCGACGGCGTTCAAGTTGACGTTTTGACATGGCTTTCCGGTGAAACCCTTGATGTTGTATTAAGCAGGTCAGACACAAAATCCCGCACCGCTTACTTTCAGACGCTTGGAATAGCTATGGCGCGGTTTCACCAAATCTGCGATGAATGGCAGCCCCCGAAGGACTTCACGCGCTGTGCGTGGGATGCTGAAGGGCTTCTTGGCGAGACGCCACTTTGGGATCGGTTTTGGGACAATCCCGCGCTTTCAAGCGCTGACCGCCGCGTGCTTATGGCGTTTCGGCAAACGGCCCAAGCAGCGCTTGCCGACCATGCCAAAGATCCGGATTATGGCCTGATCCATGCCGATCTTGTTGCGGCGAATGTTATGGCGGATGGTCCCGATTTGCAGTTCATCGATTTTGACGATGGCGGATACGGGTATAGGTGTTTTGAGCTTGCGACTGCGCTGCTCAAACACATCGATGCCCATGACTATGCGGACTTAAAACAGGCTTTGATCAAAGGGTATACATCCACCCGCCCTATCGACCTTGGCCACCTTGATTTGTTTATGGCACTGCGGGCCGCAACATATGTCGGATGGAACATCACGCGGATGGGCGAAGACGGCGGCGCGGCGCGCAATGCGCGGTTTATCACAACAGCAACACGGCTTGCTAAAGACTTCACTGGCTGACACCAAAGGCTTTCGAAAAAAGAGGCGCACTATGCAATTTCATCTTAATGGGTTCAAACCGGGGAACTATCAGGTTCCCGATGCGGCACGCAAAGCCTACCCCACGCCACCAATTCAGGATTTGCCAACTGAGGTCGACGTGCTGATCGTAGGCACCGGCCCTGCAGGTTTAACCATGGCCCGCCAGATGTCAGAATTTGAAGACATCAGCACCTGCATTGTGGACATGGCGGATGGTCCTTTGTTGTTCGGACGTGCCGACGGCATTTCGTGCCGCACGATCGAAATCATGGAAGCCTTCAACAGCAGTGAAATGGTCGAGAAAGAAACCTATAAGCTGATGCAAAACACGTTCTGGGAACCGGATGCGGCCAACCCCCAAAACATCAAACGTACCCACAAAATCGCTGACGCGCGCCTTGGCATGTCCGAATTCACACATGGCATCGTTAATCAGGCGCGCCTTCACGAACTTTTGTTGGATGGTATGGCGCATGCGATCACCAATTTACGGCCTCACTACAGCCGCGAACTGCTTGATCTGGTAATTGATGAAAGCCTGACCCAAGACCTGAATGCCCACCCGATCACCGCGACGTTCAAACGGGTGGATGACGCCGGGCGCGACAAGATCGAAACGGTAAAAGCGCGGTTTGCGGTTGGCGCTGACGGGGGGCGCAGCCGCGTCCGCAAAAGCCTTGATATTGCACTTGAGGGGGACAGCGCCGACAAGGCTTGGGGCGTGATGGACATTCTGCTGAACACGGATTTCCCCGATATCCGTGTCAAAAGCTTCATCCAGTCCAAAGATCATGGTGCAGTCATGACGATCCCACGCGAAGGGGGGTATCTGATCCGCTTCTATGTTGAGCTTGACCTGATCGACAAAGACAAACGCGCGTCAGACATAAAGATGACCGAAGTAGACATCATCGCGAAGGCGCAGAAAATTTTCCACCCCTACACTTTGGATGTCAAAGAAGTCGCATGGTGGTCGGTCTATTCTGTCGGGCAACGCCTCGCACAGCGTTTTGATAATCGTCCCGCTGATCGTTCCGATGACATCATCCCACGTGCTTTTGTTGCAGGTGATGCGTGCCACACCCACAGCCCTAAAGGGGGTTGGGGCCTGAACACATCCCTGCCTGATACCTTCAATCTGGGCTGGAAAATGGCTGCCGTTCTACAGGGCAAAAGCAAACCTGCCTTGCTGGCGACCTACAGCACCGAACGCCGCAAAGTGGCAAACCAGCTGATCAACGCAGACAAGGAGCTGTCCAAAATTGTGGCCACGCGCCCCACCGCGGGCGATGCGTCACAACAAGCAAAGGTCGACACTGCCAAGATTGAAGCTTTCATGAAACGTCAAAGCGGTTTCGTTAGCGGCACGTCCATCGAATATTTTCCGTCCTACATTTGCACCGGTCAAGACAACCAACATCTGGCAACAGGTTTCAAAATCGGCCAGCGGTTCCATTCGGTCAAAGTGTCGCGCGTGGCGGATGGCGGACACCAGCATTTGGGTCATCTGGTCAAAGCAGACGGGCGCTGGCGCATTTTTGTGTTTGGTGGAACACAAGATCCGACACAGACGTCATCAGAGGCCTATAAACTGATCGATTTTCTAGCAAACGACGCCACTTCGCCTGTGAAGAGATATACGCCGACAGGTGCCGATTGTGATGCGGTCATCGATACCTATGCAATTTTCCAGCAATCAGATTTGTCCATGCACGATCTGCATGATCAACTGTGGCCGGCGAAGGGCAAATACGGTTTGCGGGACTACGAAAAAGTGTTCCACGCGCAGGACGGAAACGACGTCTACGATCTTCGCGGAATTGACCGTGATCACGGCTGCGTCGTGATCGTACGGCCTGACCAGCATGTCGCCTCGATTTTGCCTGTTGCAGCGCATGCAGACCTGGCGCAGTTTTTTGATGCCTTCATGATTGAGCAAAGCTGAAAGATGATGCGCTGATCTCTATTCTCAAGGCAGTTTGTGTAGAAATCCGAAGGGCATTTGCATGCCCCACGTACGCTACCGAACTGTCTTGGAACGGGGCGCTAGGTTCAAGCAATAATGGTCTAGATTTTCATGAGAGGTAAATGGCGGACAGACAGGGATTCGAACCCTGGAGACGGTCTCCCGCCTACACACTTTCCAGGCGTGCGCCTTCGACCACTCGGCCACCTGTCCGTTGGGGTGCGTTTAGCAAGCCCTTGCACCGCTTTGCAAGAGGCAAAACGCACCCAAAGTCATCAATCGTCAAGATGCAGATAAACGCGCCGGTTCATCCGGCCTTTTTTCTCGATCTTGCCCAAACGCAGGCTGCCGATTTCGCCTGTGCGTGCCACATGGGTGCCACCACAGGGCTGCAAATCAATCTGGTCTGAACCCGAACCGATACGGACCAGTCGCACGCGCCCTGCCCCGCGTGGCGGCTGCACAGACATGGTTTTGACCAGTTCGGGGGTTGCATTCAACACAGCCTGATCAACCCAGTCTTCGCTGACAACCACATCCATATCAACAAAAGTGTTCAACGCCTGTTCGATCACGTCACGATTTTCCGGCGCATCGGCCATGTCAAAGTCCAAACGGCCATGTGTGGCACTGATCGACCCGCCTGTGACCCCGTAAGGCAAGGTCACAGACAACAGATGCAACGCCGTGTGCACGCGCATGTGTTTGTAGCGGCGCTCCCAGTCCAGTTGTTGGACCACAGTCGCCCCTACAGGCGGCAATGCACGGGGTTCGGCGGGAACCATAACGATCTGTTCTTTATCCCCTTTGACGGTTGTGGCGATTGGCAAATGTTGTCCGTCCCACACCAACACACCACTGTCACCGGGTTGCCCGCCGCCTGTGGGATAAAACAGCGAAGCATCCAGCACCACACCACCCTCAGCGGTGTGGGCGATCACGCGGCCCTGCGCCTCGCGTAGATAGGCGTCATTGCGAAACAGTGGATCAGTCATGTGCCGTCGCCTTTCAAAGCCTCAGGATTGCGCAACCAGATGTCACGTTGTGCAAATGGTATCTCGATGTTTTCGGTCGCAAAGCGTTCCGCAATCTGGTGGTTCATTTCGCTTTTTACCGACAACATCCAATTGACGTCCCGCAAGATAACGCGAATTTCGAAATCAAGTGAATCTGCGCCAAACCCCGAAAAGACGACCGCTGGCGCCGGATTTGCCAGCACCATCGGATGTGCACCTGCGATTTCGCGCAATATCTCTTCGATGCGCCGGGTGTCGTTTCCGTAAGCCACGCCCACAGGCACAATCAAACGCCCGATCGTATTGCCACGGGTGTAATTTGTGACGGTTCCCGACACCAAATCCGCGTTGGGCACAATCACATCGGTACGATCAAATGTTTCGATGCGCGTGGAGCGTACAGAGATATCGCGGACGTATCCCATTTGACCGCCAACTTGGATCCAGTCCCCTTCCGAAATGGGACGTTCGATCAGCAATATGATCCCGGATACAAAGTTGGACACAATGTTTTGCAAACCAAAACCGATGCCCACCGACAACGCCCCGGCCACAATCGCCAAAGAAGACAGATCAATGCCCGCAGACGTAATTGCAATCAACGCTGCCAGAAATATCCCCACATATCCCAAACCGGACACCATCGCCACCTGAGCACCTGGATCCAGTTTCGTTTTGGGCAAAAGGTTGTTCTTCATCGTGCCCTGCACAGCGCGTGTCAGAAAATAGCCGATCATAAAGACAACGATCAACGTAATGAAACTGCCCGGGCTGATGGTTGTATCGCCTATCGAGACCCCGTTGCGAAACCGCGACCACAGCTCTGTAAGATCGGTCAGACGTGCGCCCCAAATCAAGGCAAAGACCGGCAAGGTCAGAACCAACAGGAAGAAATTGATCAATGTCGGCAGCAGCGCCTCGGACGGGTTGACCGAAGGGGAAAAGAACGCAAACAAATCACGCACGGCCTCATTAATTTGCGTGATGGCACCACACAACGCCAATGACAAAATGGCCGGATAGATCAGGGCCAGCGCAGCACCAGAATATCCGATGATGGCCAAAATAGGCGCCCCGAGACCGATGATCATAGAGGCCTTGGACAGCAGCGGCACCACCTGACTGCGATACGAGCCTTCTGCTGACAATGTGCTTTTCGATGGATCGCTTTTGTGCAGCAATTGGCCGATACGGAACAAAATTATGCCCGCCAGAGCGATCAATGGAAAATCAAGAACAGCCGTTGTTTCCAGACTGTGACGATCAAAATCGCTGAGGCCTTCCAGCAAAAAGCGCAATGCAAGAATGATGCCCAAAAGCATCGCATAGACGCGCCCTTCCCAGCGGCGTTTCGGGCCAAGCCCCATTGGGGTTTCGACTTCTTTCGCTTTGGCGAAAATGCGGCTGCCCAGCCAACGCGACGAGAATATGATCACACCGACGATGGGCAAGCTGCTGATCAGCATGTCTCCGCGCGGGCCATAAAAACCTGTCGCATCCAAGGCCTGCATCAAAGCAAATATGCCCAAAATCGGGAACAATATCTGACCCAAGGACACGACAAACCCGGTAAAACCGGCGCTTGCCTGGGTTTCACGGGCTTGGATCCGAACAGCGAATTGTTCGCTCCATGTGCGCGACCGCAACAACAACACGGTTGCAGCGACGAACAAGATCATGATCAACGGCAGATTGTTTTGCGCGTTTGCACGTGCCGTCGGGTTTGAGAAAGCGGATGTCACACCATCCCACAAGCCTGTCAAAGATACGCGCAGGTCGCGCAGTGCGTTGTTCCAAAGGCTTGGGTCCAAGGGAACAGGGCCTTTGCGCAGCAATTCATCAGACTGGCGTGCACGGATAATTTTGTCAATTTCAGACACAAGGCCATTTGCACGGCTGAACGCCTCTTCGGCAGTCCGGCGGGGGGTGGTTAAAACTTCAAGCTGGCGTTGCAATTCATTGCGGCGTACCCCGATTTCAGCCGCTTCGCTGCTGCCTTCTTCAGGGGCTGGGCCAAGGGCTGCAATTTGTTCGTTCAAAGTATTGATGCGGCTGTTGTTCGCAGACAGTTGCGCCTGAAACTGGGTACGCCAATTCACAATATCCTGACGCAGCACCCCGAATGCAGCGTCAGACGCTTTCCCGCTTTCAAGCGCGGCTTCAGCACGTGTGGCAACCCTTTCCCACGCCGCATAGTCAGGTGTTGACTGCACTGTGGTTTGCGCAAATGCCTCTGGTCCGCCCATCGGGCCAGATACACTTAGGAATACCCCCAAACACAGCGCGGTCAGGAAACGGACCATCAAACGTCCTCAAACATGCTGGGCAAATCAGACGCGCCACGTTCCAGCCATTCCGGCACGGGTAAACCTTTTTCACGCAAAAACGCAGGATTGAACAGTTTGGACTGATAACGCGTTCCAAAATCACACAAGATGGTCACGATGGTATGCCCGGGGCCTAAATCCCGTGCCAAACGCATGGCACCTGCGACATTCACCCCAGAGGAGCCGCCCAGACACAGGCCTTCGTGTTCCAGAATGTCAAAAACAACAGGCAGGGCTTCGGAATCGTGGATGTTGTAGGAAAAGTCGGGTTTCAGGTCTTTGAGGTTCTCGGTGATGCGCACTTGCCCGATCCCTTCATTGATCGATCCGCCATCCGTCATTTTTAACTCACCCGATGTGTAGAAATTGTACAGCGCCGCACCATCGGGGTCCGCCAACCCGATCTTCACACCTTTGGGCTGCAAAAATTCCGCGACGCCGGCCAATGTACCACCTGAACCAACTGCACAGATAAAGCCGTCAACCTTGCCGCCGGTCTGTTCCCAGATCTCTGGACCCGTCGTTTCAATGTGAGCTTGCCGGTTTGCAGTATTATCAAACTGGTTTGCCCAAATGGCACCATTTGGTTCTGTTTTTGCAAGTTCAGCAGCCAGCCGTCCCGAATAACGCACAAAATTGTTCGGATTGCGATAGGGCGCCGCAGGTACTTCGACCAGTTCGGCCCCCGCTAAACGCAACATATCCTTCTTTTCTTCAGACTGGGTTTCGGGAATGACGATCACGGTTTTAAATCCCATGGACGCGCCAACAAGGGCCAGACCGATGCCTGTGTTGCCAGCCGTTCCCTCGACGATCGTGCCGCCCGGTTTCAAGTCACCGCGCGCGATCGCATCTTTGATGATGAACAAGGCGGCGCGATCCTTGACCGACTGGCCGGGGTTCATAAATTCGGCTTTGCCCAGAATTTCACATCCGGTCGCAGCACTGGCTTGGTTCAACCGCACCAAAGGGGTCTTTCCAATGGCCTCTGCAAGGTTTGTTGCAATGCGCATAATATCTCTCCCGGGTGGTCAGAATTCAATGGTCTGGATTGGTGTAGCGACGAGTCCCGTAGACCTCAAGGCACGGCGGTACAAAGGGGTGCGAGATACGCTAGAGATTTGCGCGTAAACGATCCCTGTTATGGGCCAACCAATAGGCACACAGCGACAACGGGATATTGGCGGCGGCCCGGTCTTGTACCAGTGTCATCAGTGCGTCAAATGTCAGGATATGGGTTCGAATGTCTTCGTTTTCAGTGTCCAACCCGGACACGCCAGTCACGTATTCAGACAAATCAGTGACCCCGACGTAGACGTAGAAGAATTCAGAAGACGTTCCGGGCGACGGGTAGCCTTCTGCAATAGGTTCAAGCACATCCAGAACCAACCCCGCCTCTTCTTGCGCTTCACGGCGCGCACAGTCCATTGGCTGTTCGCCTGCGTCCACACGACCTGCAATGGGTTCGTATTGCCACGCAACAGCATCACCGCGCCCGATTGGTCCGACACGCAACTGTTCCACCAGCAACACGCAATCGCGGATTGGATCGTAGGGCAGCACAATCGCAGCATCTGCACCAATGAACACCGCCCGCTGCAACGTGTTGGACATGCCCCCGCGGAATTTTTCGTGGCTTAGCGTCAAAGCATCCAAAGCGAAGAAATCTGAATAAATGCGCGTACGGTCCATAACATCCACGACACCGTTCAAAGTGCCACCGCCGTGACGAACATCACGGGCCGCAATCTGCGACGCTGCACGCGCCCTGATCATCGGATACATCTGAACGATGGTTTCGGGGGTGCGTGTCCCAAAGTAACTCATGACCTCACGGGCTGCGATACAGGTCAACTCAGCCCAATGATCCGCCCACTGGCTGAGTACCCAAAGGGCGCCTGCAGTGACGCCTTCTTCAGGTGGAAAATAGATTTCGGCGGTGCGCCCGTTGCGCAGCCACTTGGTGCGCAATTCATAGCCGTATCCGCCTTCATAGAAATCCAGACGGGCCAAATCGTCATCTGACAGATCAATCAAAAGCAACCCGCGCGCATCATCTCCGGGTGCGGATTTGATCAGCGGAAATGCACCCTCTTGCGCACTGAACACCGAATGGTCCGGTAAAATTGCAGTGTCATAGCGGATGTCAGCAGCTGGCCGCCCAAGAACAATTTCCAACAACGGAACATGTCGCAACGTGCCGTAAACAAACAGGTTTTTCATCTGTCAGCGCCAACGATGCCATGCGACTTCGGTGCACAGGCCCGCAATGATGCCGCCCAACACAACCACAACCGCAATTGGTATCGTGGCCATAACCAGCGCGTATTCCATCATCAGCTCAACCACAGCAATCAACGCCTCGAACGCATTGTCATAGCGGTTGCGCAAGGCAAGTCTGAGCATTTCGTTGACGCCTTGCACAAAAAGACCAAGAAAGACCAAGGAAACAACGCCGGTAAACCCGTTATTGATCGCAAAGGTCAGCCCCCTGCCCGCACGCCGCCCCACCAAAGACCATCCGACAACCACACCAAGCAAAACATTGACGTAGTTGAAGTAGCCAAAGTTCATATCTTCTTCCATCAATGCGCGGATCATATCCGACAGAATAAAGCCAAGCGCCCCCAACAGGATGGCCGCAGTTAGTTTTGCTCCATCAGGCATCTTGGTGCTCGTATGTGGTTTGCATTAGCCGGGTCTTTTAATAGTGATCTGTGTTACGTCACAGTTGGCACTTTCAAAGGTGGACGCGCAAGAGGTCAGATAAAAATTCCACATCCGGCGAAACCGGTCATCAAAGCCCATTTCCGCGATTTGGTCCCATTTTTCGTTGAAAGTCTCATGCCAACGGCGCAGCGAGATGTTGTAGCTTTGGCCAAATTCCACCGACTTTTCGACGGCGAGACCCGCTTTGACAACTTGCTCGCGCAGCGCGGCGGGGCTGGGCAGCATGCCGCCCGGAAAAATGTATTTCTGGATGAAATCCACACCACGACGATACACGTCCCACCGGCGATCCTGCACGGTGATGATCTGCAATGTTGCATTTGCGCCCGGCTTTAGACGCTCGCGCACTGTTTCAAAGTAGACCGGCCAGTATTTTTCGCCCACAGCTTCGAACATCTCGATACTGGCGATGCCGTCATAGGTGCCTTTCTCGTCTCGGTAGTCTTGCAGCTTGAAGTCGACCAATTCCGAAAGACCTTCCTTTTCAATGCGTTCTCTGGCGTAGTTAAACTGTTCTTCACTGATGGTCAGACCAGTCACTTTCAGCCCGCGTTCTTTGGCGGCGTATTCGGCAAACCCACCCCAGCCGCAGCCGATTTCCAGGACATGATCACCGGGTTTAACGCCCATCTGGTCAACCATGAGGGCATATTTCGCCCATTGCGCCGCCTCATGGCTTTCCTGTCCAGTTTCAAAGAGCGCCGAGGAATACGTCATCGTTTCGTCCAGCCAAAGACCATAGAATTCATTGCCCAAATCATAGTGATACGAGATATTCTTGCGGGCTTGGTCTTTGTGATTGCGCTGCAACCAGAAGCGGAACTTTTCAAACCAGCGCACCAGTCCAGCGCCAGGAAAGCCGTCATAGATACCTTCGTTGTCGGCGTGAATCAAATCCATGAAAGCCTGCAGGTCGGGCGTGCTCCACCATTCATCAAGGTAGGCATCACAAAACCCCAGATCACCTTCGCGGATCAGGCGGCCAAACACATCGCCATTGTGTATCTCGACTGTGGCAACGGGCCCGGGGTTCTTGCCATCGGCCCGAAACACCCGCCCATCGGGCATAACAAAGTCCAAACGGCCATTGTTCATGTCTTGCACCATTGCGAATACGCGCGTGAAGTAGCGGGGCAAACCGCGCTGCCCGTCCGTTGTCGTCAAAATCATTCACATTCCCCGTTTCGCTTTTCGCGTTTGTGTCAACTTACATTGACACCAAGTGTCAACACAAGCGTCTGTTCGTCATTTTTGAATTAGAAGTCTCTGTTTTCATAGGCACTTAGCGCCCGTTTGCGTCCCTCGTCCGCAGGAACGATGGGGGACGGGTAAGTATCATCCACTTTCAGGCCCCAAGCCTTTGGAATCGCATCAAAATAAGAACGTGCATCATCATGCACATTCTTGCGGCCCTCAGCGATCCAACGGCTCACGTAATCGCGCTGTTTGTCGAACTTGTCCAACTGTGTAACGGGGTTGAACACGCGGAAATAGGGCGTCGCGTCTGGCCCTGATCCGGCGGACCATTGCCAGCCCATTGCATTGGCGGCAGGGTCCCAATCGATCAAACAGGCCTCAAACCATTTCTGGCCAATTTTCCAGTCACATAGCAGGTGTTTTGTCAGGTAGCTTGCCACGATCATACGACCACGGTTGTGCATGCGGCCCGTTACGTACATTTCACGCATCGCCGCGTCCACAAACTGGATTCCCGTGCGGCCCTGCTTCCATGCTTTGACTTCGGCGTGGTTTTCATCCGTGTTCCACGGGAAAGCATCCCATGCTTCTTTCCAATTGCTGTCCAGAATACGGGGGGTGTGGTGCATCAGGTGGTACGCAAATTCGCGCCAAACCAGTTCTTTCAAAAAGGTTTCTGCCCCCTGTTTGCCTTCGTGCATCGCGCGTCGCCCCGCATGCCAGCACTGATAGGGGCTGATTTCGCCCAAGGCCAGATTTTCGCTTAGATTGGATGTGCCATCTTTCCAAGGCTGGTCGCGGCCCTCGTTGTAGCCTTGGGCCAGATGCGTGATGAAATGGTCCAAACGGTCCTGTGCCGCCGCCTCGCCCAAACGCACATGGGGGCGGACAACATCTGCGCCACGGCGCATTGCGGCGCCCATCTGCCAGTCGTCCAAATTATCGCTTTCGGGCCATGTGTGTGGCGCAGGCATGTTTTTGGGTGCCGGCAAAGGTGCTGCCACGTCGCGGCCCTTCACCATATTCCAAAACGGCGTATAGACTTTGTAATACCCGCCCGTCTTTGTTTCGACGGTCCAGGGTTCAAACATCACATGACGCGCAAAGCTTTTTGCGTCGACGCCATCCTCTTTCAGTGCGGCTTTCACAGCAGTATCGCGTGCCACGGCATCCGGGTCATAAAGGCGGGTCCAATGCACAGCCCCTGCCCCGGTTTCGCGTATAAGATCACGCAACACCTCTAGGGCGTCGCCTTTGCGCAAGATCAGCTGGCTGCCTTTGGCATGCAGCGCCTCAGCCAAATGGCCCAGCCCAAGCCCCAAACGCCACTTGGGGGCAGCCCCCAACGCGTCGACAGTATCATCGTGAATAAACACAGGGATCACCGCGCCACCGTTTTCGCAGGCAGCCAGCAGCGCAGGGTGGTCGCTTAGGCGTAAATCCCGACGCAGCCATACCAATGTGGGTTTTGAATTGCTCATAAAGCTCTCGTGGTCCAGTCTTTCAAAGAAATACGACTGTGCATAAGCGCTGGATCACAGATCACGTAAAAGTCACGATAAAACATCGTCCAAAGCGGTCAACAATTGGTCCATTTCCGCGTCACTTGTGTAGTGGGTAAAACTCAGGCGCAGTACACCCTTGTTTTCGGCGTCCACCCCCATCGCGGACAAGGCACGCACAGCGTAAAAGTCACCGCCCCCTGCCATGATCCCATGCGTGGCCAGTTTGGCGGCCACGGGTTCAGCGGCATCTTCAAGCGCCAACGCCACAGTGGGCGCACGCACAGATGCGTCTGACGGCCCGATCAAACGGACAGAGTTTCGCGCGGCCACCGCATCCAGCAAAGGCTGCAACAGTGTGACTTCACGCGCCCGCATCAGATCATGCACAAAACGCCCCCTTTGCGTGGGCGACACGGCGTCTTCGGCGTGATGGTCATAAAGCGCGTCCACGTAATCCGCCATGCCCGCACAGGCCGCCTGCTGCGCGTGGTCCTCACCCGCGGGGGTAAAGCGCTTGTACAGTTTGTCCGCGTTGAAGAAATGCCCCTGATTGGGCAACAAGTCCCCCAATGCGCGGCGGATCACCATAAGACCCTGATGCGGTCCATAGGTTTTATAGCTGGAAAACAGATAGATATCCGGCCCAAGGTTGCCCACATCCGGAAAGCCGTGCGGGGCATAAGACACGCCATCCACACATACAAAAGCCCCAGCAGCATGGGCCAAAGCGGTGATTTCCACAACGGGATTGATATGCCCCACGACGTTGGAACAATGGGGAAAACACACAAGACGCACTTTGTCATCCAACAGGTTTTCCAGATCCTCTGGGTTCAATTCACCCGTTTCGGGGTCAATCTTCCATTCGCGGATCTCGATGCCGCGGTCCGCCAGCCTGCGCCACGGACCTGTGTTGGCCTCGTGATCCTGATTGGTCACGATCACAGCCTCACCGGCTTGCATCATTTGGCCAAAGGCCTGTGCCAGAACATATGTGTTTTGGGTGGTTGAGGGGCCAAAGCTCAGCTCGTCCGCATCAACGCCCAAGATGGCAGACATGCGGGTGCGCGCCTCGTCCATTTCGGCCCCCCCCAAAAGGCTGGCGTCATAAGGGGCATAAGGTTGCACTTTGCGTTGCGTATAAAAGCGTGTGAGCCGGTCAATAACAGCACCACAAGTATAGGACCCGCCCGCGTTTTCAAAGAACGCCTGTCCTTGCAACGACGGCTCCTGAAAGGCTGGAAATTGTGATCTTACGAAAGCCGAATCAAGCATCATGGTCAGGTGTCTTTCCCTTGGCGTTATAAACGTCTGCTTAAATGACCATACGTGGCAACATGTAAAACGGCAATTCCGTTATAAAGCGAGACTTAGGGGATCAAAAATCTGCACCCTTGCCCGTTTTTCAGCAACTAAGCGTCGCAAACTTCCCTTTCATTGATGAAGTAATCTTTTACAATGACCACGCGTGTGTCTTGGCTCTTGAAAACCTAGCACCTTGGTGTTGTCTGCAAGGCAAAAGCACACGAGCCGGACAAAACAAATACCAAAAATAGATCTGAATGATCAACAACGAGGGAACACAATGTCAATCAAACCGCCGTTTACAGAGCTTGAGATTAACACTCAAGACTCTGGATTTTATGAAGGCTATAGCCTTCCTATCGCCTTAATATCAAAAATCAGTATGGTTCTGCTGGTACTCTGGGCACTCGTCTTTCCCGTTGGTGCAGGCGAAATGCTGTCCTATGTCAACGGCACATTGTTGAAAAGTTTCAACGTCTTTTACATCATCGCAGTTGGCGTGTTTGCATTCTTCTTATTTGTTGTCGCTTTGATCCCCTCGACAGGCCGCCGCACGTTGGGCGTTGCAGGTCAAAAACCGGAATTTTCCAACTTTTCATGGTTCTCTATGATGTTTGGCGCCGGTTTGGGCGTCGGACTTATGACATTTGCAACAGCGGAACCTTTGGGCCTTTGGGGATCAAACCCATTGGTTGTTTCCGGTGCCGTTGCAGGCAATTCAGAAGACGCGCTTCAATCTGCGTACCGTTACACGTTTTTGCACTACGGCTTCCACGCATGGGCCATCTATGTTGTGACGGGTCTTAGCTTGGCCTACTACGCCTATACACGTGACATGCCACTTACTATCCGTTCCGCACTGACGCCTCTGATCGGCCGTTTTGCCAACGGATTTTTTGGCCACATCATTGATGTCTTGGGTGTTGTTGCAACGATCTTGGGCGTATCCGTGACAATCGGCTTTGGCGTCAGCCAGTTGGTTGATGGCGTCTATTCAATCACAGGCGCAGGCTGGATGATGGACACAACAGGTGAAACACCCGTTGCAACCAAAACCGGCTTGATCGTGGCGTTGGTTCTGATCATGGGCATGTCCATCGTTTCCGCTGTATCCGGCGTTGGCCGCGGCGTGAAATACCTTTCGAACCTGAACCTGGTTTTGTCTCTGATCTTGCTGCTGACGTTCATCATTTTCGGATCGTTCATCTTTGCAATGACCACATATGCAACATCCTTTGTCGACTACATCCTGAATTTCGTTCAAATGAGTTTTGGCGCCTATTCGCCAATGTCACTTGAAGAATTCACAGCAGCAGCGCCCGCCTCTGTGCAAGCATTGGGTGCTGAAGATCTGGCGTCGGTTTACAGCAGCGCAACAGGTCCTTGGGGCAGCCTTGGTGGCTTCACTGAAGGTCTTCCAGCAGCAGCAGCAGCCCTGTCAGAAGCAGACATCGCTGCAGCATACGAAGCTGGTAATGAAGGGCGTCAATTCGGCTGGCAAGCAGGTTGGACCACGTTCTATTGGGCTTGGTGGATCGCGTTCT
Source organism: Ascidiaceihabitans sp. (assembly GCF_039986515.1). NCBI lineage: Bacteria > Pseudomonadati > Pseudomonadota > Alphaproteobacteria > Rhodobacterales > Paracoccaceae > Ascidiaceihabitans > Ascidiaceihabitans sp. The sequence goes on from NZ_JBDWQO010000007.1 coordinate 825,107, forward strand.
CGCCATTTGTTGGCTTGTTTCTGGCCCGCATTTCCAAAGGCCGTTCCGTGCGTGAATTCGTTCTTGGTGCAGTGATTGCTCCATCGTTGGTCTGCTTTGCATGGATGACGATTTTGGGTGGTACAGCGATCGATCTGTCTTTGACAGACGAAGCGGCCAAAGCGTCCATCGTTGGTGCGTCTAACTCTGCCAAACTGTTCGTAACACTTGAGCAAATGTTGTCCGGTGGCTTCTTGCAAGCAATCATCATCATGTGTGTTGTCCTGATTATGACTTTCTTGGTGACGTCCGCTGACTCGGGTATTTTGGTGATGAACACCATCATGTCCGGTGGCGCAGAAGAAACCGGTGTGTTCCACCGTATTATCTGGGGCGTGATCCTGACGTTGGTCATCGGGACGTTGCTGCTTGCGGGTGGCGGCGGATTGTCCGCGTTGCAAAATGCGATGATTATCGGCGCATTGCCCTTTACCATCATCATGGTGGGCATGGTGCTGTCGCTGACCAAAGCACTTTACAATGATGCACGTCGCGACAACTAAAAGCTGACATTGCAACAATACCTTGCATGAAAAACGAAAGGTGCCAGAGCAATCTGGCACCTTTTTCTTTTGCGCGGTTCGGCTTAACTGCCAGAAGTCTTACGACAAAGCCGCGGAAACCTTACAATACTGCCTTAATTTTCTCGGCATTGGCTTTGATTTCATCCATATCACCCATCACCCCCGGTCCGGTGATCGGCACACCTGCATGTCGCGGATGGATGTGGAAATGAAGGTGGAACACTTCCTGCCCACCTGCAGCCTCAGAGAATTGCCACAGCGTGATGCCATCCGCTGCAAACGCTGTTTTGGCAGCATTGGCGACTAGATTTGCAGTTTTCATACACGCGGCCAATTGCGCCGGGCTTGCATCAAGCAAGTTCACACATGGGGTTTTCGGGATCACCAGACAGTGCCCTTTTGTGCGGGGCATAATGTCCATGAAACACAATGTGTCATCGTCCTCATAGACCGTGAAATTCGGGATTTCACCACGGAGGATCTTGGCAAAAATATTCTGGTCGTCGTAGGTGGTCATAAGGGGCTCCAATCTGGTGTCGAAGCCCCTCTTAGTGTGATCAGGCGTTGACGTCTACGACAACGCGGCCTTTGACTTGGCCTTGTAGGATGTCTGCAGCCAATTTTGGCAAATCCGAAAGGGTCGCAGGTTGCACCATCGCTTCCAGCTTATCCATGGGCAGATCAGCCGCGATGCGTTTCCAGGCCCGCAAACGGTTGTCGTATGGCTGCATGACACTGTCGATGCCCAGCAAGTTCACGCCGCGCAACAAGAACGGAATGACCGTCGCAGGCAGACCCGCGCCGCCAGCAAGACCAACAGAGGCCACCGACGCGCCGTATTGCATTTGCCCCAGCACGCGCGCCAGCATTTCGCCGCCCACGGCGTCGACGCAACCACCCCATGTTTCGCCCTCAAGCGGACGCTTGACGGTTTCATTCAGATCTTCACGCGGCACGATCTGGGTCGCCCCCAAAGACTTCAGATAATCGCCAGTCTCTGGACGCCCGGTGACGCCAGCAACATCGTGACCCAATGCCGCCAGAATAGCGACAGCCACCGAACCCACGCCACCCGCAGCGCCTGTGACCAGAACGGGACCGTCTTTGATGCCATGGTCTTCCAAAGCCATCACAGACAGCATCGACGTAAAGCCTGCCGTGCCCACAGCCATCGCCTGACGTGTGTCCAAACCGTCTGGCAGCGGCACAAGCCAATCTGCTTTCACACGGGCCTTTTGGGCATAGCCGCCCCAATGGACTTCGCCAACACGCCAGCCGGTCAGAACAACCTTATCGCCCGGCTTATAGCGGTCATCGTCAGAGCTTTCGACGGTGCCAGCAAAATCGATGCCACCCACATGCGGGTATTGGCGCACCAAACCGCCGCCTTTGGGGGATAAGCACAGACCGTCTTTGTAGTTCACAGTTGTATATTCGACCGCAACAACCACATCGCCGCTTGGCAAGTCATCAACAGACAGCTGTTGAACAGCTGCTGTCGCTTTGCCTTCCTCGTCTTGCGTCAAAACCAGTGCATCAAACATCATATTCTCCGTTCCGGGGACCAACCCCTTGCTTCATCTCGCAAAATAAACCTCCCCCGGAGGGTCCGGCAGAGGTAAAATTCAAATCCAGAAGGTTTCATGCACCACGGCTGGGCGCATCCCGTCCGGCGTTTCCACTTCCAGCTCGGTGCCTTCGTCCCAATGGGTCATCCGCACCATACCAATAGCCACATTGGTCTTGAAGTCCGGGGACCAAGCCGCAGACGTGACCTGCCCGCGCTTTTTGCCACCGGCGTAAAGCGGCCAAGCCCGATCGCAGCCCGGCACAGGGTCACCACCAATGGAAATGGCGCGCACCTGCTGTACGGGACCTTCTTTGGCCACGCGCAACAAAGCATCGCGACCAATACACCCAATCGCAGTCTGAGTATCGCAGAAGCGGCCCAACCCACATTCATGTGGCGTGTTGTCATCGGTCATATCGTTGCCATAAGACAGCAGTCCACCCTCGATCCGCTCGATCCCGTTGGGGCAGCCGGCGCGCACGTTCAAATCTTCACCCGCTGCAAACAAGGCATTCCAAAGCGGCATGCCGACCTCGCCATTCTCGACGTAGATCTCAAACCCGCCCTGCTTGGAATACCCCGACCGCGCGATGGCCAGATCCTGCCCTTCGAACTGGAACATATCAAACTTGAAAAAGCGTATGTCACGAATGCGGTCGCCGAAAACACGGGACAACAAATCTTCGGACTTGGGGCCCTGAATAGCCAGCGGACTGACATCGGGCTCGTCCACCAGAACATCCAGACGGTAGCCGTTGGCAATGCCCTTGACCCACAACAGCAAGTCGCTGTCGGCAATAGAAATCCACCAACGATCTTCCGCCAGCTTCACAGCCACGGGATCGTTCAACATGCCGCCCGTTTCATCAACAATCGGCACATAGTAGCACTGCCCGGGCAGCATACGGCGCAAATCTCGTGGGGTCAGCATTTGCATCAATCGCCCTGCGTCCGGGCCGCGCAACTCGACCTGACGCTCAACCGCCACGTCCCAAACCTGAACATGGTCCTTAAGGTGGCGATAATCGGCTTCAACGCTTTCAAAAACCGTTGGCAGCAACATACGATTGTAAACGGTGTAAGCTTTGACGCCCGCAGCCTCTACCCCGTCAGAAAAGGGCGTCCGGCGCAGCCGACGCGATGGCGAAATGATGGCCATACTTTTAGTCCTTTGGTAAAAAGAAAAGATCGCTGACTGGCGCATTATATCCAGCGGCAGTCAGCATTGCGTGAACCTGACCCCGGTGATGGGTCTGGTGATTGAAGAAATGCACCACACACTCCCCCATCGATTTGGAAACCTCTTGACCCAGGACACGGCTGAACATGGTCAGATCACCGTGAAGATCCACAGATTTCAATTTGGAAGCCCATAGGGTCAAACGCCCGTCCAGACGAAACCGTTCAGCGCTCCATGCGGCCAACGTAGGATGCAGGGTCTTGCTGTCATCCACACCGCCGAAAGGCGCAGGCAACGCCGGATCGAAGCGGTTCATCCACAGCATGTCACCCCACATAAGATGGTTTAACGTACCAAGAATTGATCCGAAAAATGCGCCACGATCCAACATCAATTCATCTGTAGTCATCGCATCAAGTGTCGATGATAACTGACTGTTTTGCCAGGCATTATAGCGTGACATCAGTTGAACATAGGCCGGATCAATCACGGCTTGGGGCCTTTCCAGTCAATCGGGCAAATCTCTGCCGACATACCGTCAAAATCCCAAACACGACCGTAGTCACGGACCTTAGATTTCAGACCTTTGGCCGCAATAATATCCGGCCCCATCCAGTATTTGGAATTGGATACCATCACCGGATGGTCTTTGTCTTTGCCGGCAAGCATTTCAATCTCGCCCTGGATTTTGCGGCCAATCATGATGGAACGTTTGTTGCCATCGCGCACAATCTCAACCGGCGCACGTTCGGCCCCGATGATCTCGGACACCAGCATCGTAAACAGACCCGTGGTGCCGCCCGCGGCGCCTGAGAAAATCTGCAAAATACCGTTGTAGGCTTTGTCGCTTGCCCGTTCATCTACATAGGCTGCAACCTTCCAGTTTCCTTCGCCCATACGGCCCGGAATATCGACCAGAAGACCCACATTCAGATCTGACAGGTCTTCGCCCTCATAGTGCCCTTCATCAATGGCAATCGCCATCCAGGCATGACAATGCCCTTCTGTGGGCGGGTGGGCACCAAGGCTCACAACGCAGGGGCAAAACACGGTGCATGAGCAGTTTAGAAACAATTCACCTTTGATGGCCCAGTCTGTCGGCGTCATGCCGCGGCGCCCCGGATTTGGCATCCGGCTGTCGATACGTTGCGAAATCGGCAACCGATCCGCCTCGGGTTTTCTGTTTACAGCCATCTTATCCTCCTGAAATCAAAGTGTTACCAGCCACAGCCAATCCAGCCACAACCAAGACCACACCCATAGGTTTTGTCACCTTATGCCCGATCTGGGGCAATTTTTCGAGTACCATAAAAAATGTCGCAGCGCCCATCCAAAGCAGGCTCATCACGCCGCCAACAAATCCAAGCACCATAAACCCCCAGCAGCAGCCAACGCAAAACACACCAAGGCCCAACCCCATACGCATGCCGCCTGCAAATCCGGTTTTCCAATGACCCAGAAAATACATCATCGGGGAATGGCAAACGCCGTGGCAGATTTCTTTGGCGCGTGTGAATTGAAAGCCGCCCACGACCAAAAGCAAAGTGGCTGTGAACCATGGCGATTTCGCGATCCCCAACATGTCGATGACACCGCCAAACAGCAGTCCCAACTGAACGGCCGTGATCAGCGCCGCAAAGGCCACCCACACCACGAAATACCCCAGCAAAACGCCAAGCCACCCTGCCCGCGTGCCATCTGCCGAAGACATCAAATCCTCATAAGACCGCAGCGTCGGCACCATCGTCGGAAACATCATCGCGGCCATCATAATGGCCCACATCGCAAACAGTGGTCCAAAATTTGCCATGGGCATATACATCGGCATACGCGGATCCATCGCCGCCATGCGCTGCCCCATCTCACCGGGGCGTCCGATCCAATCAAGGTCCATATCGACGCTCATCGCGTACATCATCCACCACGACAACAAGATCGCGGCAAAAAACGCCAACCACAGGCCAGAGCGGACAACATGAGACATCGCGGACCCTTCCTGGTAAGCGACTCAGATACGGTTGCCAATCAAATGCCAGACAATTAAAGTCTGCGTCAAACATTAAATGTAAGACAAATGAAAATAGACCCAAATTCCGCTGCTGATCTGTCGGCACAAATCGCCTCAGCCATACGCGATAGTATCGTGTCGGGTGCTTTGATCGTGGACCAACGCTTGCCGTCAGAGGCAGAGCTTGCCGACCAGTTCGACGTCTCCCGCCCCACCGTGCGCGAAGCCCTCAAACGTCTCGCCGCCCAATCCCTGATCCGCACGCAACGCGGCGCCACGGGGGGCGCATTCGTCAACAAACTCAGCTTTGAAGAGGCCTACCCCCAGCAAATCACCACCTCAACGCTGCTGCTGTCCATGAACGCCGTCAGCTTTGAAACCGCCTGCGAGGCCCGCTATGCATTGGAACGCTCCTGCGCGCCCCTATCTGCCAAACGCCGCAGCCCCGATCATCTTGCCACCATGCGCGCCGAAATCCACCGCCAAGGGCAACCGGGGCTGACGGACGAGGCGTTCTGCGCCTCGGATGTGTCGTTCCACCGTGCTTTGGTCGATGGCGCGGGCAATCCGGTGCTCAGCTACCAATTGGCAGGCGCAGTTGAGGCGATGCAGCCCTTGATGAACATGATCACGTTCACAGCCCGCGACCGCGCCCGCATTGTGGCGCTGCACACGGACATTGCGGATGCTTTGGAAAAACAGGATGCGGATGCTACGTTTGATGCATTGAAAGCGCTTGAGGTGGAAACGCAGGCGTTGGCGCAAAGTGTGTTTGCCGCGCGTGAAAAACACTAAGCCTCAAGAGCCAACTATTTCTGAGCATACATCCTCATGTATTCGCGAACGCTATCCTCGAGCTCTTTCTTGTGAGGTGCTGCCAAGTCTGTTTTGCCAATTTCAGCAAGAAACTCAGCGCCAAGTAAGTCTGTCTGATGAATTACCATAAACGTTTCTATAACATTCAACGCATACTCACGGTCTGGCCCATGTGTTCTTTTTAGCGCTATTAGCAATATACGGCCCGCGAACTCTGTCTCTTGATAGTAAATCGCAGAAAGCGCAGCCTCGATAACTTCCACATAAGATTCAGAATTTGAAACAGAATTTAACAACTGAGTGCGTTCAATTTTTTCAGGTTCAAAATATTCCATCAAGTTCCCTTCGCACATCGACAAACTCACCACTCGCCCCACCGCACCAATCCAATCACCGCAGACGCCATATAAAACCCCTGCAACAGCAAAAACGTCCAGCGCCGGTCAATCACCGCCCAAGCGGCAAACAGTGACGCCGAAATGAACAACAGCGAAAACCCCAAAACCTCGTTGCCTGTGTTGGATGCAATCAGCAACGCGTAGATCATTGCCGAAACCGACCCCGTAATCTCAAAAACGGATGTTAACTTGCGGTTGGTCATAGCTTGCCTCTTTGCGCGACGCTGCTAGGTACTGCAGCATGATAGACACCATAAACATCATCGCAGCCCTGCTCACAATTGTCTTTGGGCTTTTTGGGTTTCTCGCACCGCGCTACACCGCCAGCGCACTTGATCTGGAACCAACCCATTCCACAATGGGGCTTAGCGAAATGCGCGCTTCTGTGGGGGGGCTTTTTGTAGCAGCAGGGATTGCGGCCTTGTTAATCGGCACACCAATAGCCTATGCGATGATCGGTTTTGCCTTCGCGGGGGCTGCAACGGGTCGCGTGGTATCGCTTTTTCTGGACAAGCCACCGATCAAAAAAGTACTTATTTTCGGCGGGATAGAAGCCGCTTTGGCTGCATGGATGATAGGCGCAAACCTGTGATCCATCTTCATCTCGCAAAATAAACCTCCGCCGGAGGCTTCCAGCATTTGCAACCCGGACAAACCTTTCCTATATAGACAATGTCCTTCGGGACTATGGACATAAACGCGCTCGTCATAAGCGGATCGGACCCGGGGGCGGTACCCGGCGACTCCACCAAACATCCTTCATTTGAGGATCATGGGGTCGAAACAGGATCGACGAACGTCTAAAGGGGTTAGCTTTGTCTCGGCTGTCTGCCACCGTTATCGGCGAAAACTGTACAATTGCAAATGACAATCGTGCTCCAGTAGCGATGGCCGCGTAAGCGGTTTCAGCTTCTGAAACTTAACTCCTTGGGTTTAGCGATCTAAGGCGGGGTTCGCAGGTACCTGGCAACAGAAACCTGCACTTTCCCTTCTTCCCTTCAGATCTACCAAAGCGTTTTCCACCACCCATTGCTCTCCGATAGGTTGTTTAAACAATTTTAACAGCTTGACTTTATCTCTGGTCTCAACAGCAGCGGACAAATGGCAAGCCTTTGGAAAACAAACACGACATTCTAAAGCGCTATTACAAAGACGTTTGGGAACGCGGCAACCTTGACGCGATCGACGCATATTTCGATTTAACAAGTGATGCAGACAGACTGTTGCCGGACCGCCGGATCGAACCCGGCGAAATCTGTGAATGGGTTGGGATCATACGCAGCTATGTGACGGACATCGACGTCAAAATCATAAAATCGATTGAAGAAGGCGATTGGATCAGCGCGTTTTTGGTGATTGAGTGCCGCCGCTTGGATACTGGCCAACCCGTGAAGGCCCATCAACACATTATGCTGCGGTTCACAAAAGACAAAATGATCGAAAACTATCCGCAATTCGACTTTCTGCAGTTCTTTGAACAGATCGGGCTTCTGCCGGAAAACTCTCTTGAGCTTTTGATGGGTGGGACCCGCCTGAATTGACAACAGACATTTTACAAAGCTTTTGACGCCGAAAACCAACGCGACCTCGAACCTTCCAGTCCATGAACTATACCCGCCCTTTCCAACCTGCCCGCTTTGGAAAAGCCCGTTTTTTTGCACGCCATAGATTGACCTTTTGACCAGCCAACAGGTACCAATGATGCATGGGGTCAATTGCGAACACCCCGTGAGGCGTCAGCCCAAGTGTCGCATGTTTCCCTTGTTTAAAGGATGCATGCTTATGGCTGCCCCAAATGAAATTACACCGGCCCAATTGCTACGCAAAATCGGCACACCCGATGTCCCTGTAATCGTCGATATTTCAATCCCGGAGGACTTCGAAGACGATCCCATGCTGATCCCTGGTGCGATACGGCATGCCCACACCGATATTGCAGGGTTGATGGCAAAACTAAGTGGCCGACACAGCATCATGGTATGCCAAAAAGGCATCAAACTAAGCCAAGGTGTCAGTGCGTGGTTGCGCAGCGAAGGCTTGTCTTCCCAATACCTGCAGGGCGGAAATTATGGCTGGCGTGCCCACGCAGGCGCCCCCCGTGTGCCCTTTGCAGCATTGCCCGTCACGGCGGGCCCAACCACCCTTTGTGTCACGCGGCACCGCCCAAAAATTGACCGCATCGCTTGCCCGTGGCTGATCCGGCGCTTTGTCGATCCGAACGCCCGTTTTTTGTTTGTGTCTCCTGCGGAAGTCGCGGGCGTCGCACAGCGTTTTGAGGCCACGCCTTTCGATGTCGAAGGCGTCTATTGGACCCATGACGGCCCAAAATGCACCTTCGACAAAATGCTTGATACCTTCAATCTTCGCACCGACGCGTTGGATCGTATCGCAACCGTGGTGTGCGCCGCCGACACCAATAAACTGGATCAAAGCCCCCAAGCCGCAGGTCTTCTGGCGCTGTCTGTCGGGTTGTCACGGCAGTACCGTGACGACAATGCCCAAATGGAAGCTGGCCTTGCACTATATGATGCGCTTTACCGCTGGGCGCGGGACGGACAAAACGAAACCCACGACTGGTCCGGGGATCGCACATGACACAATCGGTTGCTCTTGCCACATTTTTACGCGCTTTCGGGCGCATCGGGCTGCTGTCATTTGGTGGGCCCGCGGCACAAATTTCGCTGATGCACGACGAACTGGTCGAGCGGCGTGCCTGGATGTCCGAACAGGACTTTCTGCGTGCTTTGTCACTGTGCATGTTGCTTCCCGGCCCCGAAGCCATGCAACTTGCAACCTATGCAGGGTGGCGGTTGCGCGGCACCTTGGGTGGGTTGATGGCTGGGCTGCTTTTTGTTGTGCCCGGCGCGTTAATCGTGGCGGGTCTGGCTTGGGGATACGTGACCTTTGGACAAGTTCCGCTGGTGCAAGCTGCCTTTGTGGGGGTCAAAGCCGCGGTCATCTGCGTGGTTTTGCAAGCTTTGCTTCGGATGAGCCGCAAGGCGCTGAACACCCGCGCCGATTGGGCCTTGGCGGCCTTGGCCTTTGTGGCGTTGTTTTCATTCGGGCTTCCGTTTCCAATTTTAATCGCGATCGCAGGGCTTTGGGGGTATCTGACTGCCAACGCCACAGCCTCTCAGCCCCCAACCACAGGCCCGACACGCGGCCATTCGCTGCGTAGCATTTTGGTATGGGGCGGCTTGTGGCTTGCTCCTATACTGGCTCTTTGGCTAACAGATCAGGCGTTTCTGACCGAGATTGCCTTGTTTTTCTCAAAACTTGCCGTTGTCACTTTTGGCGGGGCCTACGCCGTTTTGGCCTATATGACCCAATCAGTGGTGCAGGATTTCGGATGGATCAGCACGCGCGAGATGATTGATGCTTTGGGGTTGGCTGAAACCACGCCGGGGCCTTTGATCCTTGTGACCGAATTTGTGGCTTTTTTGGCGGGATATGCCCAAGGGGGATTGGGTCAGGCACTGGCGGCAGCAGGCCTTGCACTTTGGGTGACATTTATTCCCTGTTTTCTTTGGATATTTCTGGCGGGACCTTTCATAGACCAGCTTGGCGCCAAACCGAAACTGGCCGCCGCCCTTTCATCCATAACGGCCGCAGTGGTCGGGGTGATCCTGAACCTTTCGCTGTGGTTTGCCTTGCATGTTATGTTCGCTGACATCCATCGCTGGGGCGCCCTCCCCCTGCCCCGACTGGACACGATCAGCTACAGCGCCCTTAGTTTGACCCTGATCGCGGCCTACCTTTTGTTGCGTTTGAAAATTGGCCTTTTGACAGTGCTTGGCATCAGCGCTGCGGTTGCGATTGGCCTGTCCCTATTCTAATCCACATGCCCCCTTTTCACGCCCGTGAAATGGGGTATGGTAAACATAAGACTTAAGGGGATCAAAGATGACCGGCACGATCGACTACGGCAATCTGATGCACTCTGCCATGCGCGGGCTAATTAAAAAAGTGCTGACGGATGTGGCCGCAAACGGCTTGCCGGGCGCGCACCATTTTTTCATCACCTTCGACACCCACCACCCTGATGCCGAACTGGCCGATTGGCTTTCGGACCGGTATCCCGGTGAAATGACGGTCGTGATGCAGCATTGGTATGACAAGTTGGAAGTGGGCGACGACGGGTTTGGTGTGACGCTGAACTTCGGGGATGCGCCAGAACCTCTTTATGTGCCTTATGACGCCATCAAAACATTTGTCGATCCGTCCGTTGAATTTGGCTTGCGCTTCGAGACGCAGGACGAAGACGATGAAGACGGGTCCGACACGCCCACAGAAAACAGCTTGCCAGACATTCTGCCCACCGCACCGGCAACACCTGCCTCTGCACCCACGGCAAGCGAAGACGTAAAAGAAGCCGAAGTCGTGTCTTTGGACAGCTTCCGCAAATAGTACAATTGCTTTGAAGGCGTGGGGGCGGTAAACCGCGCCTAAACCAGCATTCAGGAGCACACCCATGTCCCAAACCCGCACAGAAACCGACAGCTTTGGCCCTTTAGAGGTCCCTGCGGACAAATACTGGGGTGCTCAGACCCAACGCTCTATTATCAACTTCCCCATCGGCTGGGAAAAACAACCCATCGCTATCGTGCGCGCCTTGGGTGTGATCAAAAAAGCTTGTGCGCAAGCGAACATGACACAAGGGTCTTTGGATCCGAAACTGGGCGACGCCATTGTGCAAGCGGCGGGCGAAGTGGTCGAGGGTAAATTCGACGACAACTTTCCGTTGGTGGTCTGGCAGACGGGGTCAGGCACACAATCCAACATGAACTCTAACGAGGTCATCGCAAACCGCGCCATCGAAATTCTGGGCGGCGTGATCGGATCGAAAGACCCCGTGCACCCCAACGACCACTGCAACATGGGGCAGTCGTCCAACGATACTTTCCCCACAGCCATGCACATTTCAGCCGCAATGACCGCGCGTGACGTTCTGTTGCCCGGTCTGGAAAAACTGCACGCGGCATTGCAAGCCAAGGTCGAGGCGTTTGATGGCATCATCAAAATCGGGCGCACACATACCCAAGACGCCACGCCTTTGACACTTAGTCAGGAGTTTTCAGGCTACACCCATCAGGTTGCGATGGGCATCCAGCGCGTCAAAGACGCCTTGGGCCGCATTTATGAACTGGCACAGGGCGGCACCGCCGTGGGCACGGGCCTGAACACCAAAGAAGGATGGGGCGAAATGGTCGCCGCAAACATGGCCGAAATCACCGGCCTGCCCTTTGTGACCGCCCCCAACAAGTTCGAAGCTTTGGCCGCCCATGATGCCATGGTCGAAATCTCGGGTGCATTGAAAACAGTGGCCGCATCCCTGTTCAAAATCGCAAACGACATTCGTTTGTTGGGGTCTGGGCCCCGCTGCGGCCTGGGTGAATTGATCTTGCCCGAGAATGAGCCGGGATCCTCCATCATGCCGGGCAAGGTGAACCCCACGCAATGCGAGGCACTGACGCAGGTGTGCATCCACGTTATGGGCAACGATGCCGCAGTGGGCTTTGCCGGATCGCAAGGGCATTTTGAGTTGAACGTCTACAAGCCCATGATGTCCTACAACGTGTTGCAATCTATGCAACTTTTGGGGGACGCTGCGTCCGCATTTACTGACAATCTGGTAGACGGTTTGGAAGCCGACGCGGACCGCATCGAAAGATTGATGCGCGAATCCTTGATGCTGGTGACGGCTTTGGCCCCTGAGATCGGCTATGACAACGCCACGAAAGTTGCCAAAACCGCCCATAAAAACGGCACCACATTGAAAGAAGAAGCCATCGCACTTGGCTTTGTGGACGCCGAAACATTTGAGCGCGTGGTGCGCCCAGAAAACATGGTTGGGCCTAAGTAAATGAGCGCACCCGTCAATTTAAATCGGGTGCGAAAGCAAAAAGCGCGGGCGGCCAAATCTGTCCGCGCAAACGAAAACGCGGCGCTGCACGGGCGCACCAAGGCTGAAAAAGCGACCCAAGTTGCCGCGGACCAAAAAGCCCTACGCCACCTGGACAATCACAAGCGCGACACATGAGCGGACGCCCCATCAAACATTCGCTCACGTTGAAAGGACACCGAACATCAGTGTCGCTAGAAGACGCCTTCTGGACGGCCTTTCGTGAAATCGCCGCGACAAAAGGTGTACCGATCAACGCTTTGGCTGCTGAAATAGATGCAGCGCGGGACCCCGAGGTGGGGCTGGCATCTTCGATCCGGGTCTTTGTTCTGTCTGAGGTAAGCAAGTCTTAACCTAGAATTGCTTTGATCGAAGGATGATGCGATCCCCGTCCCCTCTTAGCCCAGAACGTTGGATGCTGGACATGTTCAGCTCCAAAGCGGCCAGATCGGGCGCTGTTATCCGCCGCAAGGCCCGCGATATCGAACGCTATGCAGGGATGAACAGATTTCTAGGCGAATGCGCACGGCGTGGGTTCCAAGTGATCGCAAACGAAGACCAAATCATCATCATCTGCAACCAATCACCTGTGCATCGGCTGTACGCCCCGTTTTCTTTAAAAGAAAACGATCCGGACACTTTCAAAGTGTCCGGCCCACGTTTCGATCAAGCCACAGATGCTTGATAAATTTTCCCGATGTTTTGCCCCAACGCGGCGTCAAAGTCGGCATCCGCCATGTCCCGCTGCAACCCTTCGGTCAAAGCACGACTAAAGCTTGCGATCATTTTTGAGTTTTCGGACAACCGCGCACAAGCTTCATCTGTGGAATACCCCCCCGACAGCGCCACGACACGCATCACACGGGGGTGGTCCGCAAGTTCATCGTATAGGCCGGGCATTTCCGGAATGGTCAATTTGAGCATCACGTTCTGGTCTGCGTTCAAACGTCCAACATGCGCCATCAGCGCCTCTTTCAGTATCACTTCAGCTTCCGCTTTGCTGTCAGAGTTGATGTTCACTTCCGGCTCTACAATCGGCACCAGACCAGCAGCGATGACCACACGGGCCACGTCGAATTGTTGGGCTACGACGGCCTCGATGCCAGCAGCGTTTGCGGCATGGATCACGGACCGTTCTTTGGTGCCAAACACCCCACCTTGCGCGGCAGAGGCCAAAACGTCCTCTAGGCCCGGCATCGGTTTCATCACCTGACAGTCATCAGCGATGTCTTCCAAACCTTTGTCGATTTTCAAAAATGGCACAACACCGCAATCATCCCACAGGTAGTCAGCAACGGCCTTGCCTTTGATCTGCTCGGCAAGCGTGCGTTCAAACAGAATGGCGCCGATGACTTTGGACTGGTCGAAATCCGGTGCCAAAATAATGCGTTCGCGCATCTTCTGGATTTCGGCAAACATTTCGTCTTCAGTATCGAAGACGCTCGCGTCCACACCGTACAATCCCAACGCCTTCGGAGTAGACCCGCCGCTTTGATCCAAAGCCGCGATAAAGCCTGCTCCGGTTGCCATTTGCGCGCGTTTTTTGTCCAAATCTGACATGTCGTACCCCTGATTCCTCTTGTCTGCGCAGGGTGTAGTTCAACCCGCGCCGAATTGGTATATGTTAGCGGCGGACAATCTTCAGACGAATACCCGACTTGGAGCGCACCGTTAGATGCGCCACAGGCACAGGGGGCATGTCTTCTTCATAGCTGATCCGGAAGTCGCGCAATATACGCGATAGCAACAAAGGCCCTTCGATCATCGCAAACCCGGCCCCCGGACAAACCCGCGCCCCTTCCGAAAAGGGAATATACGCGTCGCGTCCACATTGCTTGCCATTCTCTGTCTTCCAGCGATCCGGATCAAAATCATCAGGCCGATCCCACAGTCGCTCATGGCGGTGCAGATGCCACGGGCTCAGCACCACTTGGCTGTGTTTTGGAACGGCGCGTTGGCGAAACGTCTCGGGGCACGTAGTCTCGCGCACCATCATTGGCACCGGTGGATATAAGCGCAAAGTTTCGCGAAACACATCCCGCGACAGGCGCAGCTTTGACATCACAGCAAAATCGCAGCCCTGCATCGCCTGTGCTTCTGCAGCCAACCGGTCCTGCCAGTCGGGGAACTGCGCCATCAGATACAGCGCCCATGCCAAAGCGGACGCGCTGGTTTCATGGCCTGCCAGAAAGAAGATCGCGACCTGATCCACCATCTCATCGGTATCAAACCGGTCCCCCGTTTCGGGATCCGTTGTGGTCATGATCTTTGTCGCCAAGTCCGCAGGCGCAGTGCCCGCATCGATTTCCGCCATTCGGGTTTGGGTCAATTGCGTGATCAGCGCCCGAATACGCGCAGCACTGGCGCGCGTATCACGGCGAAACAGACGCGGCATCCAACGCGGCAACGGCACGAAGGCCGCAATGTTCAAAATGGGCTGACTGCGTTGGTAGATGCGGAATTCCTCGAACACATCGCGTGCTACAGCGTGTTCGATGGGTATGGAAAACAGCGTGCGAAAAATCACATCTGCCGCGGCATGGCTGGTTTCGCTTTCGATTTCGACAGTTTGTCCCGCCACCGCATCCAACCTGTGCGCCGCCGCTTCTGCCGCGTCCCACATCGCGCCAAAGGTCTCGCGCACGCGCCCCCCTTCGAAAGCAGGATCAATGATGCGGCGTTGGCGTTTCCATGTGTCGCCGTTGGTCAGAAACACCGAATTGCCCAGCAACGGGCGCAAACCTTCGCCGATCCTATCGGATTTAGGGAAATCATCAGGCCGGGTCTTTAACACTTTTTTCACAAGCTCTGGCTGGTTCACCATGTAGCTGCGAAAGAACGGCGTACGAAATTCTGCCATCCAGGCACGGTATAGCCGGGTGGGTTGTGCCGACAGAATATCCTGTCGAAACAGCTTCATATACTGCCAAAGCGACACTTTGTTAGGGCGGCTTGGGGGTTTGGGGGGCTGGGTCATGGCGTCACAGACGTGAATTTGGACACGGCATGATCAATGCGGGATTTCGACGGTGGTCTATCCTTGTAGCGCTCTGACAGTGACACGGGGCCGGCTGTAATCTGGAAATAATCGTAATCCTTAGGACGATCAAAGGCGCACAGGTACTGAAAGTGCAAGCGAAAGAACTTCCAACGCAATGCCTTCCAACGCTGGGGGCTTAGGCTTTGTGTGAACCGCGCAGAAAACACCAACGGCCAGATTTTGCTATCGGGGGCCACACCGGACACCGATACAGGATCACACAAGGCAAAGGCGCAACCGTCACCGGGCGCTGTTACATCCACCCACGTCAATGCGTCCTGCGCGGACAAGAACTGCAAATCAGCGCGCAAACGATGTGCGTGGCGCAAAAACGACACCATCGGCACCACCTGCCCCAAAGATAAAAACGCCAGCTTTGGTCCCTGCTTTGGAACCGCCCCTGCCCGGATCAGATCCGATAGAATAGAGACGCCCAGATGCGCACCTGAGGAATGACCAACCACCAGCACCTCGTCCACGTCATCCCGCAAGGCCTGCGCAATCGTGGACTGAAATTCCGCCATACGGGTTTCAAGCTCAGGTGGGTTTTCACCCTTGGACGCTGCCGAATAGGCATAGTCATGCATCAGGTAATAGACAAAGAACTTGCCGTCGTTTTTCTTGAACCAACGCAACACCAACCAGAAGGCAAGGCACCCGCCCGCGACAGCCAAAACAAGCGTTTCTTCGAACCAACGCGGCCAGATAACCACAGGGCCATAAATGGCCTCTTCCAGCAAAATCGCGGCTTCTGCGATCACTGTGCCCGCACCATAAAAGGCTAAAAGTGCTACCAGCAATTGCACGATCAACATGCCCACAGGATAAAGGGCCGCGATCACCGGCCCCTTGCGCAATCGCATCAACCGCCAAAGCGCCCCAGACCCAATGTATTCCCAAGCGGTGCGGATCATTTGCCAATACGTGGCCGGAATCGACGTGGCCATGCTGCCCCGCACAATATCGGACCACACAAGCACTTCGACATCCGCATGCACGTCTTCGCCGTCGATGGTCGCATCCACTTGCCAGCCGTAGTTGCCTTTGCCCGCCTTGGGCTTCAACGCGATGTCATAGCCGCTGATGCGCGCCTGATCGCGCCCTTCTGATCGGTACAATTCGCGGTAGCGACGCGGATGAATAGGATCATAGCCCGGAATGTAGAACACCCGGCGCCGTTTGACCGGTTGCTTATGTGCCGGCTGCTTGTTCAATTGTGGGCTGTCACTGCTCATAGACGCACCTTTGTTCGGGTGCATCTTAGCGAGAATTTGGGGCAAAACTAGGGCTTGGGATCAACCAAATTCAGCCAATGCAGGGAAGGTTTCAAGCAGCCAGAACGCCATCGACGTGAAGGCCCCCGTGACCATCGCAAGACCCACCAAAATCAGCAACGCCCCCATGCACCGTTCGATCATGACCATGTGACGCTTGATCTTGTTCATCACCCCCATGGCACGGCTGATGAAAATGGCAGCAAGCAAAAACGGAATGCCCAATCCGGCCGCATAAATGCCCAACAATAATGTGCCGCGCGCCACGGACCCTTCGGAGGCCGCCAACGACAGGATCGCACCCAATTGCGGCCCGATGCATGGTGTCCACCCGAACGCGAAGGCAAGCCCGAGAACATATGCCCCAAACGACGAGCCACCCTGGTCCCCCGCCTCAATCCGCGCCTCTTGGTCTAGAAACGGAATCCGGAAAACCCCCACAAAATGCAGGCCAAAAATGATGATCACTACACCTGAGATTTGCGCAAAAAGTATCTGATTTTGCAAGAAAAACATCCCAAAAGCCGATGCTGCAAATCCAAGGATCAAAAACACAGTGCTTAAGCCCATGACAAAAAACAGCGCCGTCACGATGGTCTTGCGACGGTCGGCGTCCTGACTGGTCATGTCGCCCACGCTCATCCCGCTCATGTAGGCCAGATAAGGCGGCACGATGGGCAGTACGCAGGGGCTGAGAAAGCTGATGATACCCGCAGTCAAAGCCACAAGCATGGCAGGCACAAGCCCTGCGTCGATGATTTCTATTCCAAACATGGCACTCTCTTAGGCGATAATTTCCAACGCGTCACGCAGATGCCGGTCACAACCTTGTGGACAGGGTGAAACATTGGACCTATCTGCCTTCTATGACCGATGACATACACACACTTGATGCGCTGGGGTTGTTGTGCCCCCTTCCCGTTCTCAAAGCCCGCAAACGCCTGCAAAAGCTGGCGATCGGTGCGCAGCTGACCATGCTGGCAGACGATCCTGCTGCTGTTGTTGATGTGCCTCTGTTCTGTATGGAAGCCGGCCACGTGTTGGTGTCTTGCAGCGACCAGGATGGCGTTCAAGCCTATGTGATCCGCAAGGCAGGCTAGCTTTTTGCGGGTTTGACGCGGGTTTCACAACGAAAAAAGGCGGATCCTTTCTGGATCCGCCTTTTTATCTGTCACAACATATTAAAGCTTATTTGGAGCCCAAGGACCACCACCCGCGCCGTTTCGGCTTTGGTGGTTCTTCTGCTTTGGGCTCCGGTTCTGGTGCGGCTTGTGCAACAACAGGTTCCGGCGCCGGGGCTGGCGTTTCAGCAACAGGTTCTGGGGCAGCTTCCACAACAGGCTCAGGTGTGATCTCTGCAACCGGTTCTGGTGCAGCCTCTGCAGCACTTTCCGCAACAACAGGTGCTTGTGCCGCT
Source organism: Ascidiaceihabitans sp. (assembly GCF_039986515.1). Lineage (NCBI taxonomy): Bacteria > Pseudomonadati > Pseudomonadota > Alphaproteobacteria > Rhodobacterales > Paracoccaceae > Ascidiaceihabitans > Ascidiaceihabitans sp. The sequence continues at coordinate 843,275 of NZ_JBDWQO010000007.1, forward strand.
TCCGCCGCTGCTGCGGCCTCGGCTGCCTTTTGAGCCGCTGTTTTACGCGGCGCACGGGCACGTTTCGGCTTTTCGGCCTTTTCCGGCTTCGCCTCTGCCTCAGGCGCTGCTTCTGCACCGTCCGCAGCTGCGACTTTCGCTTCGGCCTCTGCAGCCTTCTGAGCCGCCGTTTTGCGCGGCGCACGCGTGCGCTTCGGCTTCGCAGGCTTTTCTTCCGCTGCGACCTCTTCAGAGGCCGGAGCATCAGATGTCGGCGCTTCAGCCTTGGTCTCTTCGGGTGTTGCGCCTTCAGCTTGCGCCTCTACCGGTGCGTCTGCGGGTTTTGCAGGTGCTTCGGCTTGAGTCCCTTCGCCCTCGGGGGGCGCGTCTTCTGCATTTGCGTCAGACCCGTTTTCGCCGTCTTGGGACGACGATTTGCGACGACGACGGCGACGACGGCGGCGTTTGGGTTTGGCTTCTCCATCGTCAGTTGTAGGTGCTGTCCCGTCCGTGCTTTCTTTTGCTTCTGCTTCGATTTCAGCGGCTTCCGCTTTGTCTGCGGCAGCGGCATCCGCTTCGTCGATTTTGTCCATAATGGATGTATCAACCGACACAACCGCCGCAGAGGCTTCAGGCACACGGCGTGTCGCCGTCTTGAATTTCTCAAGGCTAAAATCGGGGCTGATCAGCGTTGGATCACCTTCAATCCGCACCGACATGCCGTACCGCGCTTCGATCTGGGCGATATGTTCACGCTTTTGGTTCATCAAGAAGTTGGCGATGCCAACCGGGCAACGCACCAAGACTTCGCGAGAACGACGGCGGGTGCCTTCTTCTTCGATCTGGCGCAAAATTGACAGCGCAAGGTTGTCATCGGACCGGATCAGACCCGTACCGTGGCAAGCTGGACATGGCTGTGTTGTCGCTTCGATCATACCGGGACGCAGACGCTGGCGCGACATTTCCATCAGGCCAAAGCCGGAAATACGACCTACTTGAATGCGTGCGCGATCCGTTTTCAGCTTGTCCTTCATGCGCTTTTCAACAGCGGCGTTGTTCTTACGCTCGTCCATGTCGATAAAGTCGATGACGATCAGACCGGCAAGGTCACGCAGACGCAATTGACGCGCGACTTCTTCAGCGGCTTCCAAGTTGGTCTTGGTCGCGGTTTCCTCGATGGAACCCTCTTTGGTGGCCCGACCAGAGTTCACGTCAATCGCCACAAGCGCTTCGGTGACGCCGATCACAATGTAGCCACCGGATTTCAGCTGCACAGTGGGATTGAACATGCCTGCCAGATAGCTTTCCACCTGATAGCGGGCGAACAAGGGCAGCGTGTCTTCATAGCGCTTCACGTTTTTGGCGTGCGACGGCATGATCATCTTCATGAAGTCTTTGGCGATGCGGTAGCCCCGTTCACCTTCCACAAAGACCTCGTCGATGTCGCGGTTGTACAGATCACGGATAGACCGTTTGATCAGGTCACCTTCTTCGTAGATTTTCGCGGGCGCAATGGACTTCAACGTCAGCTCGCGGATCTGTTCCCAAAGGCGCAGCAGATATTCGTAGTCACGCTTGATCTCGGCCTTGGTGCGTTTGGCCCCTGCGGTGCGCACAATCAGACCTGCGCCAGTTGGCACTTCGATTTCGTTGGCGATTTCTTTCAGTTTCTTGCGGTCGGCTGCATTGGTGATCTTGCGTGAAATGCCGCCCCCACGGGCCGTGTTTGGCATCAAGACGCAGTAGCGACCTGCCAATGACAGATATGTGGTCAGGGCAGCGCCTTTGTTGCCGCGTTCTTCTTTGACAACCTGAACCAGAAGGATTTGACGTACTTTGACAACTTCCTGAATTTTGTAGCGACGTGGGCGCGGCTTGCGGACCGGGCGAATGTCTTCGCTGTCGTCTTCATCAGCAACAGATTCGATGCTGTCATCTTTGGAAGTGGCGTCGGCGCTTTTGGCTTCTTCGCCATCGTCATCCTCAGCATCGGATGCATCGTCGTCTTCAGCGGCCTCTGCCGTTTCGTCAGAAACGTCAGCAACGGGTGCGTCGTCTTCTGTTTCAGACGCATCAGGGGTCTCAACAGGGGTTTCCTTGACTGTCTCCATCGGAGACGAGCCCTCTTCGACAACACCCGCATCCTCGGACGCATCGTCCAGATCAATGGTTTCCATGCCCTTGATCTCGTCGCTTTCGACCTCAGCCGTGACGACGGCGTCATCCGACGCGACATCTTCAGCTTTGGATTTGCTGCGTGACCGACCACGCGAGCGGGACCGCGAACGTTTGGGCTTGTCGTCTTCTTCTTCGCGGGCTTTTTGCGCTTCGGCATAGGCACGCTCTTCCTCCATCAGGGCCTCACGGTCCGCAACGGGGATCTGATAATAATCAGGGTGGATCTCGCTGAACGCCAAGAAACCATGGCGATTGCCGCCATAGTCAACAAAGGCCGCCTGTAAGGACGGCTCAACACGGGTTACTTTTGCGAGGTAAATATTGCCAGCGAGCTGGCGTTTGTTTTCCGATTCAAAGTCGAATTCCTCGACCTTGTTGTCGTCAACAACCACAACACGCGTTTCTTCCGCGTGGGTGGCATCGATAAGCATTTTCTTAGGCATGGTGTCCGTTTGCACAAACGTAGAAGCGGCCTCCCCGGAGGAGCGGCAACTTTAGGGATGTGTCTTGTCAGGGCGATTGGGGACGGCGCAGCACATGCGAAGGCCGAAAGGCCCCCTGCTCTGTGTCTCAATATCGTCGCGCGCGTCATCGCGTTTCTTCTCCGACGCGCAGTGCTTCAGGGGTAGCCCCTGCAGCCAGCGCATCCATTATTTGCCGCGAAATGAAAGATCATTTTCGTCAGCGTTCTCATGACCCGTCGCCGGGTCCAATCGGTCTGTCTGGTCTTGGGGACTGGGCCTTGCCGCAGCCATCCGGTGTCCAGAACAGCGAAACTCATATATCGGTGCTGACGCGATACCGTGTCAGTCGACCTATCCCTTTAGATAAGTGGAAACACAAACCAAATACAATGGGCAATGTCCGACATAGACAGATATTCGACACCAAAGGGAAAAGGCAAAGACAGCCACAGGTTGGTCCCGTTTCCTTTCGCCCAAAATACTTCGGGGTTTGGGGCAGCGCCCCATGCCACCCCCCGGAACCTGCGCCCAAGATCAGAAACACAGATGTAAGGTGCAGTTCACTGCACCACGCGGCTATAGGTAATCGGAGCGCTGCAAACCGTATTTGGCCATTTTTTCATTCAAAGTACGGCGCGGCAAACACAGCTCATCCATAACAGAGGCGATGGACCCTTTATGACGGCGCATTGTGTTGTCGATCAGCATGCGTTCAAACGCTTCCACATATTCCTTCAACGGCTTGCCTTCGGTGGTCATGACGGGCTGCATTTCTTCGTGATCCGACATCAGCAGTGACGCGATGGTGCCTGACCCACGACGCTCTTGCAGCACCGCGCGTTCCGCTACATTGATCAGTTGGCGCACGTTTCCAGGCCAGGGGGCTTGCAACAGCTGCGCGGCCTCTTGGGCAGACACTTTGGGGGCGTCACAACCATATTCTTCTGAAAACTGCTCACTCAAACGGGTAAACAAAGTCAGAATGTCTTCGCCACGCTGGCGCAACGGCGGAACAGTGATTTTCAATGCAGCCAAACGGTAGAACAAATCAGGGCGCAATGCATCTTCGCATGTGCGACCCGCTTCTTGCATGTTGGAAATGCCCACTATGCGGGTCTCTGCGGGGGTGCCTTGATCGTTGATGACACTCAGCAGGCGGGCCTGCAGGGTTTCGGACAGCGCTTCGATGTCCTCCAACACAAGCGTGCCACCACGGGCCTCTTCAACAGCAGGCAATTGCGTGTCTTCGGGCAACATCGGACCAAAAAGGCGCTTCGACAGCACCTCTTCTTCTAGGGCAGAGCAATTGACCAACACGAATTTCTTGCCAGCGCGTGATCCCACAGCATGCAGCGCATGCGCCACAAGCGTTTTGCCTGTGCCGGTTTCGCCATCAATCAATACGTGCCCATCAGCTTGACCAAGGTCCAGAATATCTTCGCGCAGACGCTCCATGACGGGCGATTGGCCAATCAGTTTTTTCATCAACTGGCCGCCGTCAGACAGCTCACGGCGCAACATACGGTTGTCCATGACAAGACGACGCGCGTTGGTGGCTTTCTTGGCCAATTGGCTCATGCGATCAGGATTGAACGGCTTTTCCAGAAAATCAAATGCACCGACCCGCATAGCCTCAACAGCCATCGGAACATCACCGTGGCCGGTGATCATGATGACAGGCAAAGCACTGTCATGGCCCATCAGTTTTTTCAAAAACTGCATCCCGTCCATGCCGGGCATCTTGATGTCGGAAATGACAATGCCCGGATATTCGGGACCAAGGGTTTTCAACGCGTCTTCCGCGCTGGCAAATGTTTCTGTGTCGTAGCCCGACAAAGCCAACCACTGGCTGATGGATTGACGCATATCCTGTTCGTCGTCGACGATCGCGATTTTCATAGCTTGGGTCATGATCTTTTGTCTTCCTATTCCGCCGCCTGATTTTTACCAAACGGGTGCATGGTCATGCCAGCAGGTGGCATCGTTTTGGCTATCATCTCGCCTTCTTGTTCGGTCAATATGGGAAGCTTCATTTCAAACACTGCCCCTCCATGTTGACCGTCACGGGCTGTGAGACGTCCCCCCAAATCGTTGACGATGCCTGATGAAATGGCAAGGCCCAGCCCAACGCCGTCACCGGGCTGCTTGGTGGTGTAGAAGGGCTCAAAAAGGCTGTCGAGGTCCGCAATACCCTCACCATTGTCACGCACCGTCAGGGTGGCGGTTTCGCCAGCAGACAGGATGATATCGACATGCGGATGGCGGGCAGCCTTGGTGGCGTCCAATGCATTGCGCAACAGGTTCACCATGACCTGTTCAATACGCATACGATCCCCCATGACAAGCACCGGTTGATCGGGCAAAATACGACTGATTTCGACCTGACGCTGGCGCAGTTGCGGCTCCATCATGGATAGGCTGGACGCCAGCGCATCGGCCATGTTTACAGGGGAAAGCGTCTCTGCGCCCTTACGAGCATATGACTTAAGCTGACGGGTGATGGCGCCCATGCGCTCAATCAGATCATCGATGCGACCAAAGGACGAAAGTGCTTCATCCGGGCGATTGCGATTAAGCAACAAACGCGCCCCCGCAAGATATGTTTTCATCGCGGCCAGCGGCTGGTTCAGCTCATGTGAAACAGCTGCGGACATTTCGCCTAACGCCGCCAGTTTGCTGGATTGTTCAAGGGTCTGTTCGGCCACGGCCAAGGTCTCTTGCACCCTTTGTCGTTCGGCGATTTCCCGCTGTAGACGCGCGTTCAACTGGCGAAGCTCTGCCGACTCGCGCTGCACAAATGCCATGCGCCCCGCCGTGCGCCGGCTTAAGAAATAAAACGCCAGCGCCAGCAGAATCGCAAACCCCATAATCTCGATGGCCAAAACCCCGTTCACCCGCTCGCGCACAGAGGCGTAGGTGGTGAATGATTTCATGCGCCAGCCCCGAAACGGAATCTTGTTTTCCAACCGCATCACAGCTTCGCCCTGCACATAGGCGTCGGGGGGCAAAGCCGTCCAATCTGCGGTCGCCTGAATGGCGCGTTGAATGGCGCTTTGGGGGTTTTGCCGCGCCAAGGCGTCTTCTTCGGTGCGCCCCCGCCAGCGCGGTTCCGTTGACAAAATGATCGTGCCGGTGCTGTCGGTCACGATCAAAGCATCCGAAATCCCCGCCCAAGCGCGTTCGAATTTTTGCAGATCCACCTCGACCAGAATGACACCCAAAGTGTCTCCGCCCGCCTGCATGCGTCGCGAATGTGTAAACCTGTACCCGCCACTTTCCCGCTGACCCACCGTGAAAATCGTCCCTGATCCGCGTAAAGCATCCAGAAAATAAGGCTTAGATCCGTGGTTGGACCCAAGCAAATTCCGGTCCGTTGCAGCCACAGTGCGTCCGTCGCGATCCAAAAGCATCAAAGACGCCGCACCGATTTCTTCCACAAAAGACAGCAACCGCTGCGTTGACCGGGAATAGTCCGAAGAATTCAAAGCCCCCAACAACGTGGGATCACGCGACAAGAGTTGCGGAACGATAGAGTTCTGACGCAATTCAGCCTGCAGGTTGCCGGAATACAACGCCAAACGCAGTTCCGCACGGTTGCGCGTGGTTTCAGTGAAGCGGTCCGTCAACAATCTGTTGGTGATGGATATTGTGGCGACAGCCAACACCAGCAACAATACAAGCGCCAGACGCACCCGCCAGCTGATGGCTTTGTTCTTACTGAAAACGCGTTCACCGACCATGGCAGGCACCGTAACCCGCCTAAGTCCCAGTCTCAAGTTACGCGGGCGTCAACGCGCCCGTCAACGCGCGGAAAAGCGCCTGTCCATCCGTTCCACCATGCCCCGCATCCGCTGCCCGTTCCGGGTGAGGCATCATGCCAAGAACACGACGATTTGCAGATAGAATGCCGGCAATATCGGCTTTCGCGCCGTTTGGTGTGTCGGTGTAGGTGAAGGCAATCCGGTCTTCGCCTTTCAACTGGGCAATCACGTCGTCCTCAGCAAAGTAGTTGCCATCGTGGTGCGCAATTGGAATGTCGATCACATCCCCAGCGTTGTACCCTTCGGTGTAGGCGCTTTGCGAAGTTTCTACTTTTAAACCAACAGTTTTGCAGATGTACTTCAACCCGGCATTGCGCAGCAAAGCCCCTGGTAGAATACCGGTTTCGGTCAAAACCTGAAAGCCGTTGCAGATACCCACGGCATAGCCACCCTTTTCGGTATGGCTGACAATTTCACGACAGATGGGCGAGTTCGCGGCAATCGCGCCACACCGTAGATAGTCGCCAAACGAAAAACCGCCCGGAACGCCGACAATATCGACGCCGTCAGGCAGTTTCGTGTCTTTGTGCCACACCATCGACACCTTGGCGCCTGCCGCCTCGAAGGCCACCGCCAAGTCGCGGTCGCAGTTCGATCCCGGAAAAACAACAACCGCTGCGTGCATCAGCCCATCTCCACGCTGTAGGATTCGATGACTGTGTTGGCCAACAGCTTTTCACACATGTCGTTGACCTGCGCTTCGGTGGCCCCGTCGGCCAGATCCAGTTCGATCACTTTACCCTGACGCACACCTTCAACGCCGTCAAACCCCATTGCGCCAAGTGCGTGGCGCACGGCCTCGCCTTGCGGGTCCAAAACACCGTTTTTCAGCATCACATGCACACGTGCTTTCATGTCAGTCGTCTCCGAATGGTCGTTGGTTAAGAGGGGATCAGTTGATCAAAGTAGGTTTTGTAATGGGCGTCGAGTTTTTGGGCATAACCCCCAAACGCGTCGCCACTTCTGTATAGGCATCAGCAAGATTGCCCAGATCGCGGCGGAAGACGTCTTTATCAAGCTTCTGGCCTGTTTCCATGTCCCACAACCGGCAACTGTCCGGGCTGATCTCATCTGCCACAATCAAGCGCTGGTAGTCGCCGTCATAGATGCGGCCGATCTCGATTTTGAAATCGATCAGCTTGATGCCGACACCGTACATGACGCCGGACAGGAAATCATTGACCCGCAATGCCAAAGACAAAATATCGTCCATGTCTTGCTGGCTTGCCCAACCAAAGGCCGCGATATGTTCCTCGGAAACCAGCGGATCGCCAAGACTGTCGTCTTTATAGCAATATTCAACAATAGGGCGCGGCAGTTGCGTGCCTTCTTCAAGCCCCAGACGCTTTGACATTGTGCCCGCTGCATAGTTGCGCACGATCACTTCCAAAGGCACGATTTCGCAAGATTTGCAAAGCTGCTCACGCATGTTCAGCCGTTTGATGAAATGCGTCGGCACCCCGATCTGGTTCAAACCGACCATGAAGTATTCACACAGGCGGTTGTTCAACACGCCTTTGCCTTCAATGACGTCCTTTTTCTGCGCGTTAAAGGCGGTGGCGTCATCTTTGAAATATTGCACGATCGTGCCGGCCTCTGGGCCTTCATAGATGATCTTTGCTTTGCCTTCGTAGATTTTGTTGCGCCGAGCCATGGGCGTCCTTTCAAAGGTTGGGCGGTGAGTCCCGCCATTCTGGCGTTCTCATACGCCAAGGGCGGGTTTGGGGCAAGCAACCCCCTTGCCGCAGCCCCTCAGCGTTACCATATTTTTAAGAACCGACCCAAGGAGAACCACATGAGCACCTTTGATGACCGTGAAAATGCCTTTGAAAACAAATACGCCCATGACGCCGAGATGCAATTTAAGGTCGAAGCCCGACGCAACAAACTTCTGGGCTTATGGGCTGCAGCCTTGATGGGAAAAGACGGCGACGACGCAGACGCCTACGCCAAAGAGGTGGTGAAAGCCGACTTTGAAGAAGCGGGCGACGAAGACGTCTTTCGCAAAGTGGCAGGCGATCTTGGGCACCGCGCATCTGAGGAAACGATCCGCGCCCAGATGACTGCACTGATGATCGAGGCAAAAGACCAATTGCTGTGATGCAAATCTGCTGTTTGGCCTGAATATTTGATTAAGTTAAATTGTTGCGAAAAACCCGAAGGTGTTCCCGCGCAAAACGGGTTTTCCCAAGTGGTTTTTGGGCAAAATTAAGGGGTTGGTGACGGGTGCCCCCTAGCTTGGAAAAGCCAAGCGAAGGGACCAAAGCCCCATGTCCATCATCAAACAGCGCGTCCTGCCAAAGACTATGCGGGCCGCGGTACCTTTGGCAGTTCTGCTGGGCTGCGGTTATTTGTTGTCGACCAAAATCACTTTAGACACAGTCATGGCGCTGCCCGCCCAATTGGCGCATATCACTTGGCAGGCATGGGTCGCATCGGTTGCTCTGACTGTGATCAGCCTGTGGGCCGTGGGGCGCTATGACGGTGTTGCGCATGCACATTTCAAAACACGCATCCCCAATCATCAAGCCCGTTGGACCGGATCCATGGCCATTGCCTTGGCCCAAACACTGGGGTTTGGGTTGTTCACAGGTGCAGTCGCGCGGTGGCGCATTCTAACAGACTTAAGCCTGCCCAAAGCGTTCCAAATATCCGCGTTTGTGTCGCTGTCTTTCGTGATCAGCTGGGTCGTGGTCACGGCTTTGGCTTGCATCGTTCTGAAGGGTCCGAATTGGGCCTTTTGGCCGTCGGTTGGCGTACTGTTGGCAGCCCCAGTTTTCGCGTGGCTTTTGTTCCGCTTTCCAGCATTCGACTTCAAACGACTGTCCCGCAGATTTGACGGGGTTCGGCTCCAGTTTCCGACACTTCGATCAGCGGGGGCTTTGCTGTTATGGGCAAAGATGGATACATTTGCTGCCGCCGCTGCTTTTTTTGTGCTTTTGCCAACTGACATTGCACCTGAAAGCGCCATTGGCTGGGCCGGTTTCATTCCAGTGTTTTTGTTGGCGCTTGGGGCGGCGTTGATTTCAAATACACCGGGCGGCGTTGGACCCTTTGAGCTTGCGTTGTTTACGATGCTGCCGCAGATTCCAGTCGATGCGTTACTGACCAGTATTGTGGCTTTTCGACTGGTCTACTACGCAGGTCCTGCCGCATGTGTTCTGCTGGCTTTGTTCATTCCGTTTGGCGCAAAACCCCGCCAAGTCCCCTACCCTATCCCCAATCTTTCAGACGCGCCAAATTCCGAACTTGGGATTATCAAGCAGAACGGTGGCTACATTCTGGCGGCCCCAAAAAGCGCAATTGCAGTTTGGCCTACGGGGCAAACACTTACAGCACTCTGCGATCCGATTGTTGGCGATGCGCAAACCGCCATAATTGCATTGACCGCAGAAGCCCAAACAACCGGACGCATGCCATTCATCTACAAAAGCAACAGCAAAACGGCATCGATCGCACGCGCCAGGGGGTGGGTTGTTATGCATATCTCTGATGATGCTTTATTAACGCCTGTCTTGTTCAATCTCGACACACCGGCACGACGCGGGTTACGGCGCAAACTTCGGGCTGCGAAGAAATCCGGTGTCATGATCCAGTCCGCAACAAATCCACCATGGACCCAGATGGCGTATGTCGATGCTGCGTGGCAGACCGCCCACGGGTCGGCACGCGGTGGGACTATGGGGCGCTTTTGTCCGGACTACCTTTCCGACCACTTTATTGCTTTGGCATTTTGCGATGACGATTTGGTCGCCTTTGCAACGTTTCAGCGCTGCAAGCACGAATGGTGTTTGGACGTGATGCGCCACACGGACCAAATGCCAGATGGTACCATGCACGCCCTTGTAACACATGCCGTGCAGGCCGCAGCCTCCGCACAGATCGCACGGGTCAGCCTTGCTGCGACACCCGCCTGCCCTGATCCGTCTCGTGCAATGTTTCGATGGGCGGCTAAAATCGCCGTGACCCGCGCGGGGGGACCAGGATTGCGCCAGTTTAAATCTGCCTTCGCACCAAGCTGGCAGCCCCGATACGCAGCAGCCCAAAACCAGCCCAGTTTGCTGCTTGGGTTGGCCGACATCGCACGCGAAGTACACCACCCCGCACAAATCGAACCTGTTTTCCCCGGGGCCCCAATACACAACTTTCATAATGTTGATGAAAATTATGAACTGGCCTCACAACACGCATCATGACAGCAGAAGCAGAACAAACGCGAGAATGGACTGCCAATGCCAAATATTTTCAACCAAATGCTTGCTGAAAAAGGTGTTTTGCTGGCGGATGGAGCCACGGGAACAAACTTGTTTGACATGGGTTTAATGTCTGGCGATGCACCGGAGCTTTGGAATACCGATGAACCTGCCAAAATCCATGCCCTTTACAAGGGGGCAGTAGATGCGGGCAGCGATGTATTTCTTACCAATTCTTTTGGGGCCAATGCGTCGCGCCTGAAACTGCACGGCGCAGAAAAACGTGCACATGAACTGAGCCGGGTCGCGGCGGAAATCGGGCGCGAAGTGGCAGATACATCGGGGCGTAAAGTCATCGTTGCCGGATCCGTCGGGCCAACCGGGGAAATCATGGCGCCAATCGGGGAACTGACCCACGCCTTGGCTGTCGAAATGTTTCACGAAACCGCAGACGGGCTGAAAGCCGGTGGCGCAGATCTGGCTTGGGTTGAAACCATATCGGCGCCAGAAGAATACCGTGCTGCGGCCGAAGGTTTTGCGCTGGCGGGCATCGACTGGTGTGGCACCATGAGTTTCGACACGGCCGGGCGCACCATGATGGGTATGACCAGCGCCGACATGGTGTCTATGGTGAATGAACTCACAAACGCGCCTTTGGGGTTTGGGGCCAATTGTGGAACCGGCGCCTCAGATTTGTTGCGTACAGCACTTGGCTTTAAAGCCGCTGGCGCTGTGTTGCCGGTTATCGCCAAAGGCAATGCCGGCATCCCCAAATATGTTGACGGGCATATTCACTACGATGGCACGCCTGCGTTGATGGCGGATTATGCCGTAATGGCGCGTGCATGCGGCGCAAGTGTCATTGGCGGATGCTGTGGCACAAAACCAGTACACCTTGCCGCTATGCGAGAGGCCCTGGACACGCGCGACATGAAAGAAGCCCCAACGTTGGATGAAATCGTCGCAAAACTGGGCGATTTTTCTTCTGCCTCAGATGGCACCGGCGACGACACGCCTGCGCCACGCCGCACACGCCGCCGTCGTTCAGCCTAAAACACGCGGTTTACAAGAAAGACATTTGCGCACCTGGTAGAACAGGTGCGCGAAACAGATCTGTGCGCAATGCAGCCCCTTCCGTCTGCAACCCCAACCGGCGCACTGCAATCGCAAAACGCTTGGCAACCATTTCGGCATACGGCCCCTCGCCGCGCATGCGCTTGCCCCATGCCGCATCATAAAGCGCCCCTCCGTGCATTTCGCGCAACCGCGCCAGAATACGCGACGCGCGGTCAGGGTAATGCGTCCCCAACCATTCCTGAAAAAGCTCTGACACTTCACGCGGCAAACGCAACATAATCCAAGACGCATGTGCAGCACCCGCGTCACGTCCCGCTTCCAAAATGGCTTCCAGATCGTGATCCGACAACGCAGGTATCATGGGCGAAGCCATGATGCGCACCGGAATGCCTGCATTCGCCAAGCGTTCGATTATCTGCAAGCGTCGTGCGGGGGATGGTGCGCGGGGTTCCATCAACCGTGACAGTTTCGGGTCCATCGTGGTGACCGAGATACCGACACGCACCAGATTACGCGTTGCCATATCCTTTAAGATGTCGATGTCGCGTTCAATCAAAGCCCCTTTTGTCACGATGGCAACCGGATGTTGGCAGGCTTGCAAAACCTGCAAAATGCGGCGGGTTATCCCATGGGTTTTCTCAAGCGCCTGATAGGGGTCAGTGTTGGTCCCCAAAGCCAGCGTCGCCACTTTGTAGGATTTGACCGCCAGTTCCCGTTCAAGAATTTGCGGGGCTTCTGGGCGTGCAATCAAACGGCTTTCAAAATCCAAACCGGGCGACAAGCCCAGATAGGCGTGACTTGGACGCGCAAAACAATAAACGCACCCGTGTTCACAGCCACGGTATGGGTTGATGGCGCGGTCAAACGGCAAATCCGGTGAACGGTTGTAACTTATGACGCTGCGGGGGCGTTCCAGCCTGACATGTGTACGCAACACAGAGGGTGCCTCACGGCCCCAGCCATCATCGATGCTGTCACGTTGCAAAGTTTCAAAGCGCCCTGCCCGATTGCTTTGCGCTGCACGGCCTCTTGCATCAAATTCAGTCATTCTTCACTTATAGAACGAATAATGAACATGAACAATATTGGACAATGAACCCTCAAGTTTCATTTGGGTTCATGATGCGACAAGGGTATGATTTTATTGCGACAAGTCACAAAGGGGGATTAGGGGAAATAGCATCCGGTTACACACATTCCCCGCATCACGTCAGAAAAATTCAATGTGACAAGTCGCCATTGAACCGGACGATGTCGTAATTCGAAAAGTGAACATGCGACATTGTGTCAAAACGGAAAAAAACCGGTGCACTGGGTCCGGCCTATACCAAAGGAAACAACATGTCAGACGAAGACGATATCATCCTGTCAGAACTGGACGACGAAGAACTGGTTCAACAGATGTTTGACGACCTTTATGACGGCCTCAAAGAAGAGATCGAAGAAGGTGTTAACATCTTGCTGGAACGCAAATGGGAACCTTACGACATCCTGACCAAAGCCCTTGTTGGCGGCATGACCATTGTGGGCGCCGACTTCCGTGATGGCATTTTGTTTGTGCCAGAAGTGTTGCTTGCAGCCAATGCGATGAAAGGCGGCATGTTTATCCTGAAACCACTTTTGGCGGAAACGGGCGCCCCCCGTGTGGGCAAAATGGTCATCGGCACTGTCAAAGGCGACATTCACGATATCGGCAAAAACCTTGTATCGATGATGATGGAAGGGGCCGGCTTCGAAGTTGTCGATCTTGGGATCAACAACCCTGTCGAAAACTATCTGACCGCGATCGAAGAAGAAGGCCCCGACATTCTTGGCATGTCGGCCCTTTTGACAACGACGATGCCCTACATGAAAGTTGTGATCGACACGATGATCGAACAAGGCATTCGCGACGACTATGTTGTTTTGGTCGGCGGCGCTCCTCTGAACGAAGAGTTTGGCAAAGCGATCGGCGCAGACGCCTATTGTCGTGACGCGGCTGTTGCTGTTGAAACGGCAAAAGACTTTATGTCACGCAAACACAATCAAATGTCTGCCTGAACAGGTCTAAAACGCAATAGAAACGCCTGTTCCGCCACACCGGAGCAGGCGTTTTACTTTTCAGGAGAGCGCATGCATATTGACGACAGCACATTGACCGAAAATGGTCTGACGGTCACAAAAGCCGGACGCATTTTGCTGATTGCTTGCGGGGCATTGGCGCGTGAAATTCTGGATTTGAAGGCCGTTAATGGCTGGGACCATATGGATCTGACGTGTTTGCCCGCCAAGTATCACCTTTATCCTGAAAAAATCACAGAACACGTGACAAAAGCCGTGGAAAAGCACCGCGACACCTATGCCCAAATTTTTGTTGTATATGCGGATTGTGGCACCGGCGGGCTGCTGAAATCCGCCTGTGATCAACTGGGCGTGGATATGGTCGCCGGTCCACATTGCTACAGTTTTTTTGAAGGGAATGACCGGTTTGCGCAACAAAGCGAGACCGAGATCACAACCTTCTACCTCACCGATTTCCTTGTACGTCAGTTCGATGCATTTGTGATCAAACCCATGGGGCTGGATCGTCATCCCGAACTGCGCGATATGTACTTCGGCAATTATGAAAAACTTGTGTATCAGGCGCAAACGGACGACGCGGCGCTGACGGAAAAGGCGAAAGACGCGGCCACACAACTGGGGCTGGCGTTTGAACGGCGCTTCACGGGCTACGGTGATCTGGCAACAACACTTGCCAAAATTTGATGCATCTTTTCGCCTGAAATATCCCGGGGGAGTCCGATAGGACGGGGGCTGGCCCCCTACCCCGCTTGGGCCACAGAACGCACACGTTCAATCATAGCACGCAACCCGTTAGAGCGTTGTGCGGACAAATGGTCGTTCAAGCCCAACCGTCCCATTTCAACGCGTGCATCCACGGCAAGAACGTCTTCCAAGGTCAGCCCGTTGTACAACCGACGTAAAACCGCAATCAGGCCGCGGACGATCATCGCGTCACTTTCCCCGTCAAAGTACATGCGGCCGCCATCAATGGTCGGATGCAACCAAACCTGCGATGCACAGCCATCAACCTTGGTGGCAGGGACCTTCAGCGCGTCATCCAAAGGGGGCATTTCCTTGCCCTGATCGATAACGTATCGATAGCGGTCTTCCCAATCCTCAAGGAATTCGAAATCCTCAACGATCTCTTCGAAACTTTCACTTGCCATGGCAGCCTCACAAACTGTTGTCGCTCACAGGTAGGCCGCAGCGCAACAAAGGTCCACACCCATTTGTCCAAAGGCTTTTCAAGGGCCACCCGATAGGCTACCAAAAGGAAAACAAACCAACAGGCTTTTTGCGCATGCGTATTGTCACTTCTGCTCTTTTGATTTCCCTGATGTCCGTCACGGCCTGTGGCGCGATCCGGGAAAGCCGTGTGAACCCATGGAATTGGGGCAACAGCACATCGGAACCTGTTGAACAAAAAGAGGCCAAAGTCGTGAATCCCCTGATCCCGCAAAAGGCCGGTTTGTTTTCAAACCTGCGCCGCCGAGATGCGGAATATCTGGGTGAACCGATTGATCAAGTCACCGGTTTGGTCATTGAGCGGGTTTCAGGCGGCGCTTTGATCCGCGCAACGGGCATAACAGCCACACAAGGCGCGTATCAAGTTCAGCTCACACCTGAAAACGAAGAAGAGGAAGCGGTGGACGGCGTTCTGACCTATCGTTTTGAAGCCCGTAGCCCCGAAACACCCACTGCCGTCGGAACCCAGCGCACGCGAACAGTCGTTGCGGCGCGGCAATTGTCCAACAAGCAACTCAGCGAAGTCCGCACAATCCGAGTGATAGCAGCACGCAACGTGCGCACAACACGCAGACGCTAAACGGCTAAAAACACACGATAAAATTCATTTTGACTAGAGTGACTGAGACGGGTGCGCCTTAGTCCAATTCTACAATTTTGACGTCATTGCCCACGGCTGCCAAGGCAATTTTGCCCTCGCACAGACGCAACGCATCATCACCGAACACCTCTGCCCGCCATCCGGACAAGGCCTGTACATCGCGTAAACCACCGGCCAAAGCGTCCAAATCAGAAGCCGGCGCAATCAATTTTGCCGCTACTCCGGCACTTTCGGTTTTTGCTTTCAACAACACACGCAGCAAATCGGCCAATGCCGGATTAACCTGCAATTTTTCGCGTGTCCGGTCCGGTTTAGGCATCTTGTCGGGTGCGCAATTCACACCCGTTTCGACCGCTGCCAAGATACCGTTTGCGATGTCACCTTTACGGGCCTCTCGCAACAACAGACGCGAACGCCCCAGATCTTCAGAATTCTTCGGTTTGTTGCTGGCCAATTCCACAAGCGCGTCATCTTTAAAGACACGGTTGCGTGGAATGTTACGAGATTGCGCGTAGCTTTCGCGGAACGCTGCAAGTTCGCGCACAATCGACAGGAACTTGGGCGAGCTGGTGCGGGTCTTCACGCGCTTCCATGCGTTTTCAGGCGCAATAATGTAAGTGTCAGGCGAGGTCAGAATACCCAACTCTTCTTGCACCCAACGGCTGCGCCCGGTTTCTTCCAGTTTGGCAGCCAGAAATTCATAGATCTGACGCAGATGCGTCACGTCGGCCAAAGCATAGGTTTTTTGCGCATCCGTCAAAGGTCTGCGTGACCAATCCGTAAAGCGCGATGTTTTGTCGACACCTTGACGCACTATTTTGCGCACCAGTGTCTCGTATCCGACTTGTTCGCCAAAACCACACACCATGGCCGCCACTTGCGTGTCGAACAAAGGTTCTGGAAACACGCCTGCTTCAACGAAGAAAATTTCCAGATCTTGACGGGCCGCGTGAAACACTTTGACCACGGAAGTGTCGCGAAACAGCTCATAGAGCGGTTCAAGCGACAGACCCTCAGACAATGGATCCAACAAAACGGCCTTGCTGTCATCCGTTCCGGGCATCGCCAGTTGCACCAGACACAGCTTGGAATAGTAGGTGCGCTCGCGCAGGAACTCCGTATCAACCGTAACATAAGGATGGGTCTGGGCCTCTTGGCAGAAGGCCGCCAAGTCTTCGGTCGTCGTCAAAGTCCGCATTGCGTATCAGTGTTCCTTTTTGGGGGGATGAGCCCGGTCGGCAATACGTACACCATTGGCACGTCCTTGACCAGTCAGCGCAGGCGCAACATGGTTTTGTTGCCACGAATAAATTGTGTCAAAACCGCAGGGTACAACCTGTGTTCCTGAACAAGGACCCGTGCGGCCAAATCGTCTGCGGTATCGCCAGCCAGAACCGGTACTTCGGCCTGCCCCAGCATCGGCCCATCATCCAGTAATGGCGTGACTTCGTGCACAGTGCATCCATGAACCGTGTCACCTGCATCCAGTGCCCGTTGGTGGGTGTGAAGACCTTTGTACTTGGGCAACAAAGACGGATGAATGTTCAGCATGCGCCCCTGCCATCCGCCCACAAACCTTTCCGTCAGAACGCGCATGAACCCGGCCAGACAAATCAGGTCCAATGTGTAGGGCGCCAATGCGGCAGACAGCGCGTCCTCGAACGCGGCCCGATCGCCTTTGAAAGGGCGATGATCCACAACGACCGTATCGATCCCCTGCCCTTTGGCCCAAGTGATGCCGCCTGCGTCCGCATTGTTGGACACCACAGCCGCCACATGGGCGACATCGTCATTGCGCATCGCCTCTACCAAGGCCCGCATATTAGACCCGCCACCCGAGACAAAAATGCCGATCCGTTTGCTCACAAAAGCGTGCCCGTGTAGCGCATGCCCGCGCCTTGCGTGACATGGCCGATGGCGTGAACGGTTTCGCCGTGTTCTTGCAACAAAGCCGTGATCGCGTCGGCCTGATCCGCTTTGACAACAGCAATCATACCAAGTCCTGCGTTGAACGTCTTGAGCAACTCAGCTTCTGCCATGCTGCCTTGTGTCGCCAGCCAGCGAAACACTGCTGGCAATTCCCATGCGTCCAAATCCACGTCCGCGCCCAATCCTTCGGGCAACACACGCGGCAGGTTTTCTGTCAAACCACCGCCCGTGATGTGGGCCAAGCCATTTACGCCGCCCGACTTCACGGCCGCAAGCACGGATTTCACATACAAACGCGTTGGCGTGAGCAAGACCTCGCCGAGCGATCCCGCATCCCAAGGGCATGCGGCGTCCCATGTCAGTCCACTGTGTTCTACCAAACGGCGCACCAATGAATACCCGTTGGAATGCACACCGTCCGACGCCAAACCTAACAACACATCTCCCGCGGCGATGTTTGATGGCAAGTCCTCGCCACGCTCCATCGCCCCCACGCTGAAGCCCGCCAAATCAAAATCACCCGCAGGGTACATGCCCGGCATTTCCGCTGTCTCACCACCGATCAGCGCACAGCCGGACAATTCGCACCCCAGTGCAATGCCTTCAACGATGCGCGCCGCCTGATCGACTTCCAGTTTTCCGGTTGCGAAATAATCTAGAAAAAACAATGGCTCTGCACCTTGGCAGACCAGATCGTTGACACACATCGCAACCAGATCAACACCAACGTGGTCAACATTCCCCGTATCAATCGCGATACGCAGCTTGGTGCCCACACCGTCTGTGGCTGCAACCAAGATCGGATCGGTGTAGCCCGCGCCCTTAAGATCAAACAAAGCCCCAAAGCCACCCAGACCGGACATCACACCGGGGCGCGCCGTCCGTTTGGCTGCCGGTTTGATACGGTCAACAAGCGCGTTGCCTGCATCAATATCAACACCCGCATCGGCATAGGTCACTGCGTTTTTTTGCTCTGTCATGGCTGGCCCCCAAGGCATCAGATACATTTAAACGCCTGTTACAAGAGGCGCAGCTTTTGCGCAATGCTAAGAGCATCCAGAGTTCAAGACCAACTGGTTCACAACTGCATCACGATTTCCACACGGCCACATCACAGCCCCACGCAAGAAGGTGCATCGCAGTGAGCACCTTGTGACGCCACATCCCCAACAAAGGCGCATAGCTTTGTAAACACGTTCCTAAAGTTCGATCCCAGACGAACAACGGGTGCGCCACACTTACAAAGGTCTCTGCAATGAAATCAACACTTTACACAACCGCAACCGCAGCCCTGCTGCTTGGAACTGCATCCAGCGCATGGGCCGAGGTCAAACCCATCAAAGTCACCAGCGATGACAGCGCATTTCGCCTGACCTTCTCCGGACAACTGAACCGCGGCATCCTTTTGACAGACGATGGCGAAGATACAGACGCGTTTTTCGTCGACAACGACAATTCATCCACGCGATTTCGTTTGAACGGTGAAGCCGATGTCGGGTCACTGACAGCCGGTTTTGTTGTCGAAATCCAAACGGAATCGAATTCTACAGCATCCGTGAACCAGAACATACAATCCGTCAGCTTGGAATTTGATCCCCGCAAACTGGAAATCTTTTTGGCAGGCAACTTCGGGACACTGTACCTCGGCCAAGGCCAAACCGCCTCTGATGGCACGTCGGAACAAGATTTATCTGGCACCACCGTCGTCGGCTATTCCGGTGTCGCGGATTTTGCAGGCGGGCTGTTGCTGCGTCAGGCTGATGGCACATTGACCGCAATCAACGTAGGTTCCGTGTTTGCAAACTTTGACGGCCAAAGCCGCCGCGACCGCGTACGTTATGACACGAACAAATTTGGCGGCTTCAGCCTATCGGCAGGTTTCAACGACAACGAAGGCGGCGACATCGCATTGCGGTACGCAGAGACTTTAGGGTCCGTGAAACTTGCGGCGGCCTTGGCCTATTCGCGCACCGACACGTTGAGCCGGGTCAACGGGTCAATCTCGGGGTTGCACGAACCTTCGGGTCTCAGCCTTACACTTGCCGCAGGGCGCGACGATCTGGATGCAGGCGGACGCGATCCGGAGTTCGGATATCTTAAGGTCGGCTACCAAACCGACAAGATTTCGAAATGGGGCAAGACCGCGTTTTCCGTCGACTATTACGATGGCTCCGACATCGCATCCCTGAACGATTCTTCCGAAAGCTACGGCCTGCAAGTTGTGCAGAACATCGAAAAAATCAACACAGAGCTATACGCCGGCTTCCGCACATACAGCTATGAAAACGGCGGCCCTGCCCTGAACGATCTTGATGCTGTGCTGGTGGGCGCACGGTTCAAGTTTTAAATCAAAAACAAGCGGGTGGCCCATCGCTTCCCGCTTGACGATTCCCGGCCCGCGATTTACCCAAAGCCATGGCGGGCCTGTAGCTCAATTGGTTAGAGCAGAGCGCTCATAACGCTTTGGTTGCGGGTTCAAGTCCTGCCGGGCCTACCAAACATCATTTATTATCCCTTTTTTATAGGGATTTAGATGAATTCTTGACGAACCTTTCAGGGTGGTTCGTCAAATTTTGTTCCGCTTTCGTGCCCGTAAGTCGCAAAAATGCTGAATCAGCCATGTCCCGCCGCCCGAATGTCTCATAGTACTTTTGAGCCATCGACGGCGTCACGTGACCACTGACCGCCATTATTTCGTGGGGCGTTCCACCTGCTTCCGCGATCCTACGGCAAATCGCTTTGCGTACCGCCAACGACGTTTCCCGTGTCGATCCTTGTAGCAGCTAGCGCCCAGGTATGACCTTGGCAGCGATGATCGAGAAGCCGACGGAAGAAAATCTTCGCATATTAACCGTTAATGTGGGGTGCAGCGACTGGCAAAGTTCCCAGACCAGCCGTTCACGGGGGCTGCGGTTGATGTCTCGAAAGAGCCCTCTTTGACCAATTCCGCGTAACGCACGAATGTCGGCTTAGCCGTTTCGTAAGGGCGTTAAATCTCTGTACCTAGGTCTTTCTATTATTATTGCCTTCATTTTTCGAACCACGCAAATCTGCACGAGACGCGCCTCTCATTTTTGGTGGGCTTCGTGGAAAATTCTATTACGAACATAGAAGGACAGATTGGCGATGTTAAACCAATCATCTGCCCATTCCTATTTTGCCCGGGCCGTACCGACTTAGCGTTGGGTCGTCTCGTAGTCAGTACTTTGCCACGTCTTTGCATCGATACGTGCCAATGGATCCCTACCCAGAATAGTGTCGCTGAGTTTTTCGGCCATCATGATCGTTGGCGCGTTTGTGTTGCCATTGGTCACAAAGGGCATGATCGACGCATCAACCACCCGCAACCCAGACAGCCCGTGGACTTGCCCAGTCGCATCGACGACGGCATGTTTGTCGTTCTTTGCCCCCATGCGTGCCGTGCAAGACAGGTGCCATTGGCTGGTCGTGTGAGTGTTCAATTTGGCATCCAGTTCTTCATCGGAATTGGCATCAGCGCCTGGGAAAATCTCATTGCCTTTGAGGCCATCAAAGGCGGGTTGTTCGACCAGTTCACGTACAAGCCGGATACCTTTTCGCAATAAGTCGCGATCGCGTTCGTCCTGTAGATAGTTCACGAAAATACGCGGCGGATCGGCAGGGTCGCTAGAGCGAAGTTCGATTTTCCCCCTGCTGTGCGCACGCATCAATCCGACATGGATTTGAAACGCATGTTCCTGCAAAGGTGCCCATGTTTCATCGTCGACAGCAATTGGTGAAATGCAGATTTGCAGGTCTGGATATTCCACGCCGGGTCCAGATCGAATGCAGGCCACTGAATCAAAGTGATTGGATCCGCAGATACCCTCACGGGTCAACATCCACTGAACTCCGGCGGCAAGTTTGGAGATGCTTTTCGTCTTGGGCCAAAGAGATACGGGTTGCAGGCATTTGAATTTCAGAACGAAATCGGGATGGTCATGGAGGTTCTGGCCAACGCCGGGCAGGTCTGCTTTGACGTCGATGCCCATAGATTGCAAATGATCGGCGGGGCCAATGCCGGACAGCATCAAAAGATGCGGCGACCCGACCGCGCCTGCGCTAAGGATCACCTCTTTTCGCGCTGATACGTCAACCATTTGGCCCTTGCCATTTTTATAGGTGACGCCGGTGGCGCGGCGACCTTCTAGGTTCAGCCGTTGGACCAGTGCTTTGGTCACAATGGTTAAATTTGAACGGTCGCGCACTGGATCAAGATATCCACGCGCTGCGCTCCAGCGCTCACCGTTATGGACGGTGCTGTCAAAAACCCCGAAACCTTCTTGGCCAAATCCACTAATGTCATCGGTGGTTTCATATCCGGCCTCTTCACCGGCCTTGATAAAGGCCAAGGACAATGGGTCTGTGGGATTGCCACGTTTCACATGCAATGGCCCGTCGCCGCCGCGAAAGTCGTCCGCGCCTCCGCTGTAGGTTTCCAAGTGTTTGAAGTATGGCAGGACATCCGCGTAGCCCCATCCCTCACAACCGGACTGCCGCCAACCTTCGTAATCCAATGCATTGCCACGGATAAACACCATGCCATTGATGGAAGAAGAACCACCGATTGTTCGGCCGCGATCGTGCTGAATTTGACGTCCATTCAATTCGGGCTCTGGTTCACCCTGAAAGGCCCAATTGTGTTTGGTGCTTGTGAGGTTCGACAGCACTGCGGCAGGAATTTTCAACGTAAGTGCGTTGTTTTCAGGACCAGCCTCGAGCAACAGAACCTGAATTTCGGGATCACTGCTTAGGCGGTTTGCCAGCACGCAACCGGCTGAGCCAGCGCCAACGATGATGTAGTCAAATTCCATAGGCGTGTTTTTCATGTTGTGCTCCTTGGCAGGTACGAAACCGGGAAGAGGAGGCATGCTCCAAATCAATATTCATACCAATGTATAGATAAATATAACATTAGACAAGAAACTTACCATTGGTTAGTATTTTAAAAAACGAACCCTTACAACTGAGATTTGATATGCCACACACCACGTTCAACATCGACCCAGATGCTCATCCAATCCAAGTAGCGCAGGTCGAGACGTGGATCACAGCCGTACCCACTGGCGCAGATGATTGGGATACGGCCAAGCCATTCCTCTTTGTTTGCCTGACAGATCAAAATGGCCAAAGCGGCTGGGGTGAAGCCTTTGTGCTTCCTTGTCGCGAAGCGGCCGTGGCCGAGATGATCCACGCGCTTGCGAACGAAATAACGAAGCAAGGGGGCACTACCCCCTGGAGCTTTCGCGCACTCGCAGCCAAGATCGCGGATAAGCATCGAGGAATGGATTATGCGGCTGCAACGAGTGCGCTGGAAATGGCGCTGTGGGATTTAACTGGCAAGCTGGCGAATGCCCCGCTTTATGCATTGCTTGGTGGTGAGAAAAATCGCGAAATTCCGATTTACGCCAACATCTGGAGTACGACCAGTGGCGACGCATTGACGCTAGGTGCGCGCGCCGTCGCGTTGGTGGAACAGGGTTATAGAGCGGTCAAGCTTCACCCGCTCAATCCCGTTCATGGGCTTAAAGTCGAGCAAGCGGCGGATTGTGTTTTTCATGTGCGCGATTGCATTGGTCAGGATGTTGCATTGATGGTTGATCTGGATTCTCAGGATCGGCTTGATGTGGCGCTAGAGTTTTCGAATTTGATCGCCGCCGCCAACCCGTACTGGTTTGAAGAGCCCGTTGACGGACAGTATGTTTCGACATTGTCGGATATCCGGCAAGAAACGGGTCTAAGAATCGTCACCGGAGAAAAACAATGTGGTCTGCCGCATTTCCAGTGCGTTCTTGAAGCGGGTGCTGCCGACATTTTGAACCCTGATATTGCGGGTGTTGGTGGGGTGTTGGATATGTTGGATATTGCTGCCATGGCGCATGCCAAAGGCGTGACGCTGTCGCCGCATTGCTGGAACTCAATGACCGTCGCAGCGGCAGCGATGCTACATGTTTGCGCGTCTATTCCCAACGCAGAGACGGCTGAGGTCTACCCAGAGTATATTGCCTTTGGGTCGCAGTTTGCTCGGGTTGGTTTTTCGTTAGAAGGGTCGCATGCGCGCCTTACCGAAAAGCCGGGTCTTGGGGTCGATATAGACGTTAAGGCCTTGGCAAAATGTTCGGTGGCGCACAAGGTCAGTGATCTAAGCGGCAAAGGAGTGTTGGGATGAATAAGTCAATCGAGCGCAGAGCAACGCTCGCGTGTCTCTATTCTGGTGCGGTATGGGGGCTGTTCTGGATCCCATTGCGGGGACTGGAACAGGCTGGCCTTGAGGGGTTGTGGGTCACTGCTGTCTATTTCCTTGTACCCACGTTGTGCCTTTTGCCTATTCTGATCTGGCGCTGGAGGCAGGTCTTGTTCGGTGGCCTGAGCTTTCAAATCACGGCACTAACGTCTGGTGCAGCGCTGACCTTCTATGCCGCGTCTATTCTGTATACCGACGTGATCCGCGCGATGATGCTGTTCTATATGATGCCGATTTGGAGCGTCATTCTAGCGCGTGTTTTCCTAGCAGAACGGATTATTCCGGTGCGTATTGCCGCAATGGCAATGGCGGTCGTTGGTATGTTGATCTTGTTCGGATTGGGGCTCGAATTTCCGCTGCCACGCAATGTTGGTGATTGGTTGGGGATGGCTGCTGGCGGGTTTTGGGCCGTCACGATGCTAAGGCTGCGCATCTATGCAACGCATTCTGCGGTCGACTTGACTGTTGGGTTTTTCCTATGGGGTCTGATTTTATCAGGGGGTGCCGCACTGGTGCTGACGCCTGCCTCTGTTCCAACTTGGACACAAACCCTGCCCGCTGTTCCGATGTTGCTTTTGTTTGTGGTGATGTTGGTCATTCCAGGCACCATTGCATCACTTTGGGGCCCAAAGTTCCTGAACCCCGGCGTTGTCGGCCTATTGTTCATGACGGAATTGGTCGTGGGCGCGGTTTCAGCGGCGATCTGGGCCGGAGAGCCGTTCGGGCTGCGCGAATTTGTGGGTGTCGTGTTGATTTCAGGAGCGAGTCTGCTGGAGCCGATTAAACGGTTGGTCTTTGCCTCGCGAACGGCGTGAAAAGACCCTTTCGGGTTAATTCTGAATAGAGCGATCCCGAAACGCCTTTGACCCAAGAGCAATCCCCGCGATGGTTTCCATCCGGGCTCGGGCAGCTTTGTGTTTTGCGATGCTTTTGGCGTCATTAGGAAGCAGCTTCATAATAGCGTATTCAGCTTCACCGATCGCTAACTTGCTTTCCACAGGTTCCGAGAGCGAACCGCTGCGCACCCAGATACCATCAATCAGCACACCAAGAAGCCGTGCCGCAAGTTTCGCGTCTTCAGGCCCCAAAAAGTGTTTCAACTCGTTCAACAGGTTACTGCGAATGCGCGCATTATTGGCGATCTGAATGCGCTGACACTGCTTGTTGTGTGGTGTCTCAGAGATCAGCGAGACCCATGCCTGGCAAACCCTGCGGTTATAGATCGTCTCGTGAAAGTTCGAAACGATGATCGCCCATAGCCGCTCGTATGGCGATTCAGCATGGCGATATAGCTCTACAACTGATTCGCTCAGAAGCGTGTTCGAGCGGCGAAACACTGCCGCCAAAAGTGAACTCTTGTCTTTGAAATGGTGCAAGACGACCCCTTTGGATACGCCGGCGATCTCACCGACTTTTTCCAATGTGGTCCCGCGAATTCCAAAACGAACGACGGCCTCAAACGTTGCCTGTGACAGCTCAGATCGTCGGATAGATCGTATGGAGCTTGATCGCATGGGTCAGCGCCTCTTTCCTATTTGTTTGATTATTACGGTAAGGGCTCTGGGGTAAGAGTTCAATAAAGAACCATTGACACTAAAAACAAACCAATGGTAAGTTTTTAGTACAGATGGAAATATATCTACCTGCTTGAATGTGAAATTGGCAGGCAAACCATTGGGGGGAGATTACATGTTTAAAATTTCAACAAAGGCGGCATTCGTCGCGTCAACGCTCGTTGTTTCCAGCGGAGCAGGATTTGCCCAAGGCATTCCTGAATCGGCGGACACCATAAAAGTCATCCTGAACGACTGGACCGGACAGCACTTCTCGACCCGGGTTGCGGGTGAGTTGCTGGAGAAGATGGGATACAACATCGAATATGTCAGTGCGGGTGCTTTGCCGCAGCATGCTGGCCTTGCGCAGGGCAACCTGCACCTTCAGACAGAAGTCTGGAGCAATAACGTCGGTGACATTTACCCCAACGCGGTCGCTGCTGGCGATATCGTTGTTGTGGGCGATCTTGGGTTGGAGCCAAAAGAGGGATGGATTTACCCGCCCTATATGGAAGAAAAATGCCCAGGTCTTCCTAGCTACACAGCCCTTTATGATTGCGCTCAAGCATTTGCAGGAGCCGAAACATTTCCAGAGGGTCGCTTGATCACTTACCCGGCCGACTGGGGCACGCGGTCGCGTGATGTGGTCGAGGCAATCGGTATGCCGTTCACGCCGATTGCCGGTGGCAGTGAAGGCGCAATGATTGCAGAGCTAAACTCGGCCATGGCCAACAAAGATCCGATCTTGATGATGATGTACCAACCGCATTGGATTTTTAGTGCCCATGAATTCAATTGGGTTGAGTGGAATGCAGTCGAAGGCGAGTGCGAAGAAGAAACCCAAACGAAGGAAGCTGCGTGCGGATTTGCACAAGCCCAGGTCAACACCGTCGTCTGGAGTGGGTTTGAGGAAAAATGGCCGGCAGCATTTGCGATGCTCACAGAGCTTACGCTGACCAATGCTGATGAAAACGCCGCTATCCTTCAGGTGGACAGTGAAGGGCGCGACGTAAGCGATGTTGCCTCTGAGTGGATCGCCAATAACGCGGACCGTTGGCAGCCATGGATTGATGCCGCAACGCAGTAACACGCATTCAAAATTGAGCGGCGGCGGTATAAAGTCCGCCGCCGCTTGCCTTCGCCACATGCACTTGCAGCGTTGATCGACCCAAAGCGATCCGCCGCCCTTCATTCCCCAGGAGATCCAGATGAAACCAGACCATTTTGATGGCAAAGACGTTAAATTGTCCTGCAGAAACGTCTGGAAAGTCTACGGAAAGCAACCTGATCAATTCTTTGGCGACAAGAACCACGCCATGGATGACCCATCCGCACACGCCGATACCATTCGCGATGGCGGGCATATTGTAGCCAATGCAGATGTCAGTTTTGACGTCCACGTTGGCGAGATTTTTGTCATCATGGGGCTGTCTGGATCAGGAAAATCTACGATCGTCAGATGCCTGTCTCGGTTGGTCGAACCCACGGCAGGAGAGGTGTTGTTGGATGGTGAAGATCTGCTCAAGAAATCCGATGCCGAACTGATCGATGTCCGCAGGCACAAAATGGGCATGGTGTTCCAAAGCTTTGGCCTGATGCCGCATTTGAACGTCATCGACAACATTGCGTTTCCGCTAAAGCTGCAAGGTGTCTCTGAGGCTGAGCGATATGCGCAGGCGGCGCGGGTCATACAACTTGTTGGCCTTGAAGGACGCGAAAACAACTTCCCGAAAGAACTGTCCGGTGGGCAACAGCAGCGCGTTGGGATTGCACGGTCGTTGGCCGTTGAACCAGACGTTTGGTTTCTAGACGAGCCATTTTCGGCGTTGGACCCATTGATCCGCAAACAGATGCAAGATGAGTTTCTGCGCATCCAATCGGTCCTGCACAAGTCCATCGTTTTCATCACACATGACTTTCAAGAAGCACTGCGTATCGCTGATCGCATGGCGATTATGCGGGATGGAAAGATCGTGCAAATCGGACGGCCGGTGGACCTGATCTTGAATCCGGTCGATGACTATATTCGCAAATTCACCAACGATGTCCCATGGGAAAGCATCCTGCATGCTTCCGACATTGCCGAAGCCCCAAACGGGCCAATAGACCATTTGCCCAAGGTTCCCGCGTCCGCGTTGGTTGAAAGCATGCTGTTGCAATTGGCCGAAAATGAAGAGGGCTTGGCTGTGGAAGATGACGCTGGCGCCCTGCTTGGGGTGGCGACCGCACGCGGTTTGGTGGCGGCCCTCGCAACAGGTGACAACTGCAATGTCCCTGTCACACAAGGACAGAAATAATGGGGCCCAAGCTGGACCGAACGAGCCTGCAATGGCTGGCTGTGATGCTGATCACAATGATCTGCCTTGCCTTGCAGGGCACATTGGGCTGGATGGCCGAATATCCTGACGCGCTAATTGTGCCTATTTCTGACTGGCTGAATGTCATTATGACTTGGATCGTCGACAACCTTGGCTGGTTCTTTCTTGGTATCTCTTGGGTTCTGGAATGGCCGATCAAAGGTGTGCAATGGGTGCTACAGGCCCTGCCTTGGACTGTGACCGCATTTTTGTTTTGTGTTGTTGCTTACGCCGCATCGGGTTGGAAATTGGCTGCGTTCACACTCGCCTCTGTATTCTACATCCTGATTATGGGCTATTGGGTCGAGAGCATGAACACCCTTTCGCTGGTCGCAATATCGGTGCCGCTTGCGATCATGGTGGGTTTTGCGTTTGGGGTTTGGGGCTTTTATTCGGACCGCGCCGAACGTGGGATCATGCCGATGTTGGACATCTTACAAACTGTCCCAGCTTTTGCCTATTTGCTGCCCATTCTGATGCTGTTTGGCTTTGGCACTGTGGTGGGCCTGATCGCCAGCGTTTTGTATTCCTTTCCGCCAATGGTGCGAAACACGATTGTCGGTTTGCGTGGGGTATCATCCGAAGTCATTGAATCAGGCTTGATGGCGGGGGCCACGCCGCGACAACTGTTTTGGCAAGTCCGCGTTCCATCTGCACGCCGGCAAATCTTGCTAGGTGTCAATCAGGCGACAATGGCGTCGCTGAGTATGGTCATCATTGCCTCGATCATTGGGGGGACTGCTGACATCGGTTGGGAGGTGTTATCGACCATCCGCAAAGCCCAATTTGGCGAAAGCCTGTTGGCGGGATTGGTCATAGCCTTGATGGCGATGGTCATTGACCGCATTACAGCAGGTCTGGCCGCCCGTTCAGACGACTATGATCCGCAGGCTAAGACCTTTGCCCAACGCAACCGATATTGGATCGCTGCGGTTTGTGGCTCGGTCCTATGTTTTGCAATCGCGCAGGTGTTGCCAATTTTCGACGTATGGCCCCGCGCGTTTGAGTTTAGCCCAGCCTCTGTGATGAACGATGGCCTCAGCTTTTTGGTGACGAATTTCCGCGATCAGATCGAAGCGGTTAAGACCTTTGCCTTCTTCTTTGTGATGTTGCCTGCCAAGATCGGCCTTCAGGGCGCCGTTAGCCCGTTCACATGGGGCTTTGCCCTGACGACGGTGCATATTGTGGGTTACGCCATTGTTATGGTCGGCCTTGCTGCGTGGTGCACAAAACGCTGGAGCGCTCAGGCCGGGATCGTGGTGCTGCTCTTTGCGATCTTCTTTTACTTTGGTCTGACAAAGATGCCGTGGCCTGCAGTGCTGCTGATTTACGGCTTTGCGGGTTGGAAGATTGGTGGGCCATTCTTGGGCATTGGAACATTGCTTGGCCTCGGCTTTATTGTGGTTACAGGTATTTGGCCCGAGGCAATGCTGTCAATTTACCTGTGTGGCATTGCTGTCATAATTTCATTCGTGATCGGCACGGCGCTTGGCATCTGGGGTGCGCATAATGAGACTGTTTCGGCAATCTTGCGGCCCATCAACGACACCCTGCAGACGATGCCGTTGTTTGTGATCATCATCCCCTTTGTGATGATTTTTAAGATCGGTGAGTTTACGGCACTTTTGGCGATCATCGCCTATGCTATCGTGCCTGCAATGCGGTATGCCGAACACGGGTTGCGCAGCCTACCCGACCATATTATCGAAGCCGCCCAAATGATCGGAGCAACCCGCAGCCAGATGCTGTGGCAGGTCAAAATACCGCTGGCTTTGCCGGTGATGATGTTGGGGCTAAACCAGACGATCATGTACGGTATAGCGATGCTTGTGATTGCTGCGTTGGTTGGCACCAACGGCCTAGAGCAGACGGTCTATATCGGGTTGAGCGACGGCAACTTTGGGGTCGGTATCAATGCTGGTATCGCAATGGCAATCATAGCGATTATCGCCGACCGGATGACCCAAGCTTGGAGCCGTAAGCGCCAAGAAGAGTTGGGACAAAAGGTCGGGTGATGCAGGATCAGAGCGCACAAACGCATGGCGTTACTGTTGATCGGATCACTCTGTCGGCCATTGGCCCTAACACTGACAAGGTCACGTTTGGGACCCATCTGGGGCCCATGCATGAGGCAATGATCATCGCAAATCTAAGCCTGTCAAATGGGGTTGAGGCCATCGCGGGTCTGACCACCTATACAGAGCATGAATTCGATATGACGGCCTTTTCGTCGGCGGTCCTTATGGCCCCTTTTGTGTTGGGCAAAAGCGTTTTTGATATTCCGAAGATCTATCAAGACATGCGCGCACGATATGTTCCCTTGGGGCATATCGCGACGTCGTTGTTTGATATCGCTTTGCATGATGGCAAGGCGAAAACCCTAGGTGTGCCAATTTACAAAATGCTTGGTGCTGCGCGTGACAGTATCAGCGCCTATGCGTCCTGTCCGTTGCTGGCCAGTGACGCGGCGTATGTCGAATTTTGCAAAGACAGGGTGGCACAAGGATATCGCGCGATAAAGATCCACCCCTACGGTCAGATAGAAGACGACATCCGATTGGTTCAACGGTTGACCGACAGTTTTTCGGGGCAATCTGTCCGCTGGAACCTTGATGCAGAGGGTGCTTATTCATCCACGCAGGCCTTGCGCATGGGGCGTTTGTTGGACGGTCTTGATTGGGAGTTTTTCGAAGCTCCGATGCCGGACAGCAACCTGCTTGGGTACAAATCATTGGCGGATGCTGTTGATATTGACGTTCTGTCCAGCGGCAACGGGATACCGGATCTACATCTGATCCAACTGGCCCTGCAAATGGGCGCGTGGGACCGTACCCGTTTTGATGTGACTGGCATCGGCGGGTTTACCGGTGGCGTCGCAGCAATGGCAGCAACACGCGCGCACGGACTGAAGGGCGAATTGCAAAGCTGGGGCTACACTCTGACCCAAGCGGCGAATTTACATCTGTTGCTGTCCCAAACAAATTGCGACTATTTTGAGCAAGCGGCACCGTTCGAAGCATATGAGTTCGGGGCTAAACAAGTCTTTCGCCCCGATGCACATGGCCACGTAAGGGCCAATGACCTGCCGGGCCTTGGTGTTGAGATAGATTGGGACGTCCTCGCGCCATGGGTTTACGCAAACCGTGAATTCCGCAATCCTTGCATGCAACCGCATATATAACCGGAGCCTAAGATCCATGAACAACCTACAGAAATTCTACATCAACGGCTCTTGGGTCGAACCCTGCTCGGATGCTACAATGCCGGTCCTGAACCCAGCGACCGAACAAGAAATCGGGACCATCGCTATGGGCGATCAGGCGGACGTGGACAGTGCTGTTGCGGCGGCAAGTGCGGCCTTTGAGAGCTATTCACGAACCAGCAAAGCAGAGCGATTGGCGCTGCTTCACCGCCTTAAGGACGTGACCGAAAAACGTTTCGAGGATTTGGCACAAGCGATGCGCATGGAGATGGGTGCGCCGATCACCATGTCGCGCGAAGCGCAGGCTGACGCCGCTGTTGGCCACCTTCAGGGCTTTATTGACGCGCTGGAGGGGATGGAAGGCCGGACGGTGCTGGCCAATGGTGACATTCTGCTGCACGAGCCCATCGGTGTGTGCGGTCTGATCACGCCGTGGAATTGGCCGATGAACCAGATCGCGCTCAAGGTCATTCCAGCGCTGGCGACAGGGTGCACTTGTGTTCTGAAACCATCCGAGCACACACCCGTATCCGCCATGATCTACGCCGAAATTATTGATGAGGCTGGGTTCCCTGCGGGGGTCTTTAACCTTGTTCATGGGGATGGCCCGACCGTAGGGGCCGCAATGTCGCGCCACCAAGACATTCAGATGATGTCGTTTACCGGATCAACCCGCGCGGGCGTTTCCATCACCCGTGATGCGGCTGAAACAGTCAAACGTGTAACGCTGGAATTGGGCGGTAAATCCCCCAACCTTGTGTTTGCCGATTGCGATCTTGATGCACAGGTCACCGCGTCAGTTCAGGAATGCATGTATAACACCGGTCAATCATGTGATGCGCCGACGCGTCTGTTGGTGGAACGCAGCTGCTATGATGAAGCCGTGCAAATCGCCAAGCGCGCCGCAGAAGGCACCACTGTCGGGGATCCCGAGCAAGAGGGCGATCACATTGGGCCGCTGTTTGACCGCATCCAATATGACAGAGTTCAGGCGATGATCCAGCTGGGCATCGATGAAGGCGCTACGTTGCTTGCAGGTGGGCTGGGGAAACCTGATGGCTGTGACGCTGGTTGGTTTGTCAAACCAACGATCTTTTCTGATGTGCGCAACGATATGCGCATCGCACAGGAAGAAATCTTTGGTCCCGTGCTCGTTATCATTCCGTTCGATGACGAAGAGCAGGCCATTCAGATTGCAAATGACACGCCCTATGGGCTGGCGGCCTATTTGCAAACGGGCGATCCATCCCGTGCTGAACGCGTCGCCGCACGCCTGCGCGCAGGGGCAATTCACATCAACGGAGGAGGTTTCAACTATGGCTCTCCGTTTGGCGGATACAAACAATCCGGCAATGGTCGCGAAGGTGGGTTGATGGGCTTGGAAGACTATCTTGAGGCCAAAACGCTGCATGGTATAGCCTAAGGCGATTTAGCCGCTCGGGCCCCTGTTATCGCCGAAGGCAAGATCGCTATCGGCTGAACTGCAGAACGGCCCGAAAGCAGTCATTGGCGCAGCCGCAGCGAAAGAGCACTTCGATGAAGGTCTTTCGATGCGGGCCACTGCGCGAGGTTTCGGCGGGGGACTGACCTTGGCCCACGTTGACAAACCTCTCAGGGAGGAAGCCGTGGGATGCTGAGAGTGACCTATGGGGAAAGTGCGAGGCTGCTGTAGGTTGGTTTGAGCCTTGGCGTATTTGTCGAATGCAATTGAGGTGGTTCAGAGGCCATGAGTAGCATGATCTTGGCGTTGATAACGATAAACATTGGCGCGTTTCCAACATGTTAGATCGTTTGGCGCCGCAGATTACTCCACCCTGATGAGGCGCATAAGGGAGCAGGTATTTTGCATTTTGACGGACATCTCGTCATGCGGCGGCCTTTCTGGGTGGCGCTCGGGTCTGTGGCTTTTGCCCCCGCCTGAAGGTCTCGATGATGCGCATTTGCCCGCCGCAACTGCACTCACCGCAACCGTCATCCGTTGGTTATGAGGCCTGACCCTGTGTCTGCGCTTATCTAGGTTGTAAGACTTTCAAGGACATCCCTGCAAAACTGATCTTGTGAAACGATGTCGTCCGAATGAGCGACGAAGCGACGATCCAGACCCAGTTTCCCAACGGGGACGATCTCTTCCGCAATCTCGGACGGTGTCGTCAGATCGATTCGACCTCCCGCCCAATCATGAAAGGCCGTAGAGTACCGGACGCAAGCGCCGCTAGAACACAAGTCGATTATTCCTCCTTCCGCAAAGAACGTTAGCCCATCTCCCATCTCTTCTCCAATAAGGGCAAGCCGTTCTCCTATTCTGTACTTCAAGATGGCGACGAAGACGATCGCAGCGGAAAATGTGAATTTGTCGACAAGCAGACCTACTTTGCGTTCTTCTGAGCCCTCTGAAATAGCGTCGATCAAAGGCAGCGTTTGAAGAAAATTGCCGCCGGTATTCCCTCTAACGTCAATCAATAGAGGAGCGCCGGGACGCGATCTTACGAAGCCTGCCGCCTCAGAAATTTCATTCGAAAGGTCTGTATCGCTGGTGTCGAAAAAACTCGGGAGGACCATTAATAAACCAAGTTGGCCAAAGTCTTTAATGCTCACAAAAGTCTCAGGAGACCAGGATGCGTCGGCTTTCCCATGTTCGTTTCGCGGATAAAACGTCGACCCCAGAACGACATTTTCGGCGTTCAGAAGTAGTTCGCTGATCTGCCCGCTTTCATTGCTTACTCGGTATTCGATCATGCCGCTGCCCGAAGTAATACCCAGACGCTGCAACGCGCTTGGCCAAACGAAAAGGATTGGCCCAATGACACGTTTTCGTTGCTGCGTTCCTGCCAAAAAAGTCTCGGTGGCCCTTTCGATCTCTCGCAAGGGAACGCCATCAATGGATAGTAATTCGCCTCCAATCGCTTCAGAAAAATCGGATGCGGCGTCGACCAGCCGCACAGCACAGCCAATGGTTACAAACCTTAAAGGGAGAACTGAGATAGCGTCGTTCGGGATTAAGCGGGTATGTCCGTTTCCTGGAAGTGCCAGAAGGCTCATTAGAGATAGCAGGAATTCGTCACTCGAATGCGCAAGTGCTTCCTGGCGAGCTTTGTGGATGGCGTTATCCAATTCCTCTTGTCTGACTGATCGAAAGCTGGGATCGGTCGGTAGGACTTTTCTCACTATTTGCTCTAAATCTTGGATTATCAGCATTCGCCTAGACTATTAATATCTACCGCAGAGTCCAAGGTGGGTACACCGTGTACCTCAATGGCCCCGCAGCACATAGAATTTTGCATACAATCAGGTATCGATGAGGATGGCCCATAAGACACATTCAGGGTCCGTTTAGAGCATGCTGAGAACCATCGTGAGCTTACCCTCTTCAACATGGCCATTGATTGCAAGCTACGCGGTTGTGATCTCTGTCGCATGCAAGTCGTAGATGTGATGGCATCCCCCCCTCTCATTATGAGACGAAACCCCGTGAGAACAGCCGCCGCCACCCTTCGAACGGGCGCTTGGACCAAGGGTAATATCAAGGTGCAGCTCATACTGATTGGACCCGCGCCCGCCATCACCGTCCCCTCTGGCATGGCGCGTAACAAGGCCGCTTTCCTCCGAAGTCGTCATGTGCCGGAACAGCGTGGCACGGCCCATCTCGCGTTCATCCGCCAACCGCTGGGCGCTTAGGTTGCACTGGCTCGTTTCCTTGTTGTGGACGTCCACCAGTTGGATCAGCACAATTTTGGCAGCAGGTTTCAGACCTATGACATTCGCAGCCCAGATCAACGCCATGCCACTCATGGCTTTAAACCGCGAACCGTTTGCGAAACAAGGCTCGTCATGTGCCAAATTACCGCAATGAAATCAAAGGCTGCTTTTTTGCGGTTCGTCAGCCTAACTTGATGCTTTCGTGATTTTGTGCTCTGCCTGCCGGGCCTACCAAACCTCCGCCCAGCTTCAGTTCTTCGGACCAAAAATACCGCGTGCACTGTCTTCATTCGAACGCTTTAAACGCCGATCCGATGCTGTCAACCCTTCGCGTATCTGCGCGTCACTTTCGATCTCTGGCAAGTCCAACTTTTCTCGTGACAGCAAGATCGCCCGTGCACCTGTCGATCCATCAAAGCGGTAAATGTACAATTCGGGCCAATCAAAATGCCCCCCATCGCGCAGATTTTGAATGTCGGCGATAAAGTTGTGGCACTGGTAGTTTTCCATCAACAACACAAAACGGTCCGACAGGTTCACCATATTGGCCAAACCGACGAAATGGCTGACAGCGGTGTGGATATGCATCAAAACCGCCTGACTGTAGACAAAATCCGCCCGAGGCCAATGCCGCGACAACGGCATTGTAATATCTTGCAAAGCTACCGCATCTATCAGTTCTGGGTGCCGGGACATCGCCATATCAAGTTGGGTTTGCCCCCTATCTCCGCCGGTGAAGGCAATCTGGGGAAACAGTGTTTGACCGTTGGCCACGTGATCCCCGCCACCACAGCCCACCTCATGCACTGATTTGGGTTGCAACTGGCCTATGGCTTCCAAAATCAACAAGTGGTTGGGGTGCATATCAGAACCGGACACCGTGACATGGCCAGACGCCGTATCGAAACCCAATTGGTCGTTCTGCGCCACGGCCTGAAATTGAGATTCAATATCTGTCTCAATCCGACGTTTGTAGCTGTCGTCGGTGTAGCTGTTCCAGTCGAAATCATCGTCGTAGAATTTGCGTGACTTGTAAAAAAGGCGTCCCAACAATGACATATGCGCAGTCCCTGACGTTAAAGTTTCGCGCTACTTAGACCAGTTTTTTGTCTGTGTCGTGTATTTTTAGCCGCTTCATTCTTTTTTGGGCCTTCAACCAAAACACGGATGGCACTGACGCTAGGTGATTGGGCGGCTCATGCAATTGACGGTAAAAAACGGTTGGACACTTAAAGCGCGACCTCCCGATGTCTGCGGTTAGAACAGGCCTTTTGCTTCGATCCCCTCCCGCTTTCAAAGCTTAACTTCGGAAAATTCAGGTCAGCGCGTCTGCGATCATTTATCCATTTGACGCGTCTGAACGATCCCTCTAACGATAGGTCACAACTGTTGGGGTGCCCCTATCCGGGCTGAGATGCACAAGCTGCGAACCCATTGAACCTGAACTGGTTAGGACCGGCGGAGGGAACAGCTTGCGGACATCGATTCCGCATTGGCCATTCCTGTTTGCCATCCTGATCCTTGAACCAAGGAACGATGACATGGTGGCAAAAGCGTTAACAATTGCCGGGTCCGATTCCGGTGGCGGAGCTGGCATTCAAGCGGACCTCAAAGCCTTTTCGGCCATGAGTGTTTACGCGGCCTCCGTTGTGACGGCAGTGACTGCACAAAATACCAAAGCGGTTACAGCGATCCATCCAATCCCCGATGACGTCGTTGCCGCGCAGATCAAGGCCGTTTTGGACGACATCCAGATTGACGTGGTCAAGATCGGAATGCTGGGAACACCTTCGCTGATTGCAGCGGTGGCAGATGCGTTGGCGGGTTATGGCGGGCCGATTGTTCTTGATCCCGTAATGGTTGCCAAATCGGGCGACACACTGCTGGCCGACAGCGCGATACACGCGTTAAAGTCTTCGCTGTTCAAACGCGCGACCCTGCTGACCCCAAATATGCCGGAAGCAACAAAACTTGTCGGTGGCGGCAGCACACAATGGCAGGCGAATGCGCTGCTTGAGCTGGGTGTCGGTGCGGTTTTGATGAAAGGCGGGCATGCAGACGGAAAGACCTGCACGGATCATCTTGTCACGAAAGCAGCCACGAAAGAATATGCAGCCCCACGTGTGAACACCGGCAACACCCATGGCACAGGATGTTCCTATGCCTCGGCCATCGCTGCGGGCTTGGCGCAAGGTATGGTTTTGGATGATGCGGTGTCGCGTGCCCATGCGTGGCTGCACAACGCGATTTTGTGCGCGGACGCATTGCATGTCGGGCAAGGTCATGGACCTGTTCACCACTTTCACGCGTTATGGACATGAACGGCCCCTTCACCATCATCGGTGGCGGCGTTTGCGGCCTTGCCATGGCTGCAGAACTTTCGTCACGCGGCGCGACGGTCGCGGTCCTTGATCCCAAAGGGACGCCCGGGGATCATGCCTGTTCTTGGTGGGCCGGCGGCATGCTGGCGCCCGATTGCGAAGGGGTCAGCGCTGAGCCCGAGATCGTGCGCCAAGGCCGTAAAGCCGCCGCATGGTGGGAAAACCAAGGGGCAACCGTCCACAAAAAGGGCACGCTTGTTGCAGCCCTTCATCGTGATCAAAGCGATCTGACAACCTTTGCACGCCGTGCGCCGACCGCAAGATCTTTGTCCAGATCGCAGATCGCCGCGTGTGAACCACATCTGGCGGACCGCTATTCCAAGGCGCTGTTTTTGGCAAATGAGGCGCATCTTGATCCTCGCGCCACCCTAATGGCTTTGCATGCACGGCTCAAACAAAGGGGCGTGCGTTTTGACGGGTCTATTGTGGGGCAAGTGATTGACTGCCGCGGCCTTGCCGCACGGGACACCCTTGCAGATTTGCGCGGCGTGAAAGGCGAAATGCTTGTGGTGCGCTGCCCCGATGTCATACTTTCGCGCCCCGTCCGGCTGCTTCATCCGCGGTTCCCGCTATACATCGTGCCGCGCGGTGATGGGGTTTTCATGCTGGGTGCCACACAGATTGAAACGGGCGAGCGCACCCGCGCCACCCTGCGCTCTGTCATGGAATTGATGAACGCGGCTTACGCCCTGCACCCCGCGTTTGGCGAAGCGGAACTGCTGGAAATCGGCGTCGATGCGCGGCCTGCGTTTCCCGACAACCAGCCCCGCATGCGTCGGATTGGGGATGTGATTTATGTAAATGGCCTGTTTCGGCACGGATTCCTGCTTGCACCTGCATTGGCGCAGATGACGGCGGATCTGGTGATGGACGGCAAAATTCCGGAGGTTTGGTATGAAGATCATCGTGAACGGTGAAACGCAAGAAACGGGCGCATCCACGTTGGCGGCGCTGCTGGACGCCCTTGGACAGGGCGAAGCCAAAGTGGCCACATCCGTAAACGAGGCGTTCGTGCCCAAGCAACAACGCATGGATCAAAGCCTGCATGACGGGGACCGCGTCGAAATCGTTGCCCCCCGACAAGGAGGATAAAATGCCTGTATTCTACGACACCGAAGTGACGTCCCGACTGATGCTGGGCACCGCGCAATACCCCTCGCCTGCAATTCTAGCCGAGGCGTTTCGCCGCTCTGGCGCAGGGATCGCGACAGTGTCTGTGCGCCGCGAAGCAGGTGGCGATCAGGCGGGGCAGGATTTCTGGGCATTGATCCGCGATTTGGGTGTCGCAGTGCTGCCCAACACCGCAAGCTGCCATTCGGTGCGCGAAGCCGTCACCACGGCACAAATGGCGCGGGAATTGTTCGACACAAACTGGATCAAGCTTGAGGTCATTGGCCACGCTGACACCCTGCAACCTGATCCTTTTGGTCTGGTCGATGCAGCGGCACAACTGACCGAGGACGGATTCGAGGTCTTTCCCTATTGCACCGAAGATCTGGTGCTTTGCGAGCGGTTGGTTGAGGTTGGCTGCAAAGTTCTTATGCCATGGGGGGCGCCCATCGGCACAGGTCTGGGTCTCAACAACGTGTACGGGTTGCGCAGTTTGCGGGCCCATTTTCCCGACATTCCGCTGGTCGTCGATGCGGGGCTCGGCCTGCCGTCCCAAGCCGCACACGCGATGGAACTGGGCTATGACGCCGTTTTGTTAAACACCGCCGTTGCAAAAGCAGGTGACCCTGCCGCGATGGCGCAGGCCTTTGCCCTTGCGGTGCAAGCCGGTGCGCTGGCCGCCCGCGCCGATCCGATGGACGCACGCGACATGGCAGCCCCCTCAACCCCCGTCTTTGGAAAGGCCATGCTATGACGTTGCCGCGATTTTACCCGATATTTGACGATGTGGCATGGCTGCGGCGGATGCTGCCCTTGGGGGTCAAGCTGGTGCAGATGCGCCTTAAGGAAAAATCCCAAGACGCACTGCGCATGCAGTTGACCCAAGCCCGTGATCTTTGCGCGGCCCACGGGGCTGTGTTGGTGGTCAATGATCACTGGCAGCTTGCAATCGAGCTGGGTTGCGACTGGGTCCATCTGGGCCAAGAGGATCTTGATGAGGCGGATGTGGCTGCCATCCGTGCCGCCGGTCTCAGGCTTGGTGTCTCGACCCATGACACGGATGAACTGACCCGTGCGCTGGCGTTGAACCCTGACTATGTGGCCCTTGGCCCGATTTATCCGACACTCCTGAAAAAGATGAAATGGCATCAGCAGGGCATTGAGAAACTCAGCCCGTGGAAAGACCGTCTGGGGGATATCCCGCTTGTCGCCATTGGCGGGATGAACACGGCCCGCGCCGCTTTGGCGTTTGAGGCCGGGGCGGATGTGGTTTCGGCGGTGACGGATATTACGCTACATGACGATCCTGAGGGGCGCGTTCGGGCATGGCTTGAGGTCTGCGGATGAGCCGGTACGCCCGCCAAACAGCTGTCTTGGGGGATGGCGCACAAGCCTGCCTTGCCCGCGCTTCGGTGCTTGTCATCGGTGGTGGCGGTTTGGCCGCCCCGGTGATGCAGTATCTCGTGGGTGCGGGTGTGGGACATATCCGAATTGCGGATGCAGATGTCATCAGCCTGTCCAACCTGCACCGTCAGACGCTGTTTCGCACGGCGGACATCGGCCTGCCCAAAGTCGAAGCGATTGCCACCGCAATGGCCGCATTGAACCCCGACACCACCATTGAACCGGTGCCTGAACGCGTCGATCCCGCCAATGTTGCAGCGCTGTGTCAGGGCATGACATTGATCCTTGATTGTGCGGACAGCTTCGCGGTCAGCTATATCGCATCCGATCATTGCCTTGGCACAGGCCAGCCCCTGATCAGCGCCAGCGTGGTGGGGCATGACGGCTATGTTGGCGGTTTTTGCGGCGGCAAACCGGGTTTGCGTGCGGTGTTTCCGGACCTGCCGGACAAGCTTGGATCTTGCGATAGGGATGGCGTACTGGGGCCAAGTGTCGGTGTCATAGGCAGCCTTCAGGCGCAAATGGCAATGGCAATTCTGACAGGCGACATGCGCAGCTTGGGGCAGCTTGTGACCTATGATGCCAAAACGCTGCGGTTTGGCGGGTTCCGCTTTGACACAGCAACCGACCCTGCGCCGGGCCCCGCCTTCATCGCACCGCATGACATCACAGAGGCCGATTTTTTGGTCGACCTGCGCACCCCGAATGAACCGGGCCCGACATTACCGCACGCCACACGCCATGTCGTGTCCGACTTTGGGCCAAATGGCCCCACACCCCACGAAAATCAACGCGCCGTTCTGGCTTGTCGGTCCGGCCTTCGCGCTTGGCAGGCGGCGGACCGGCTTTCACAACACTGGCGGGGCAAGATCAAGCTTGTCGCGCTCGGAGGGTAAGGAGACCCACATGAAACACCTCATCACCGCAGCGGCACTATTGGTCGCGACCCCGGCCTTGGCACAAGACAAGATGACTTTGCTGTTGGACTGGTTCATCAACCCCGATCACGGCCCGATCATCGTGGCCGAGGAGCTGGGCTATTTCGCGGATCAGGGCCTTGAAGTCGAGATCATCGCACCCGCCGACCCGTCCGCCCCGCCGAAACTTGTCGCAGCGGGCAAAGGCGACATTGCCGTCAGCTATCAGCCCAGCCAGCATTTGCACGTGGCCGAAGGGGTGCCGCTGGTGCGTGTGGGCACATTGGTGGCAACACCACTGAACTGCCTTTTGGTTCTGAAAGACGGCCCCATTCAGCAGATCAGCCAATTGAAAGGCGGCACAATCGGCTTCTCTGTAGCCGGCGTCGAAGAGGCCGTTCTAAGCGCGATGTTGGGTCGCCACGGCGTGACCCTGGAGGACGTTGAGATGGTCAATGTAAACTTCTCGCTGAGCCCGTCGTTGATGTCGGGTCAGGTTGACGCGGTCATTGGGGCCTATCGCAATTTCGAGCTGAACCAGATGGAGATCGAAGGCGTCGAGGGGCGCTGTTTCTATGTCGAGGAAGAAGGCGTGCCGACCTATGACGAATTGATTTATGTGGCCAACCCCCACCGAATGGACATAGACCAAACCCGCCGTTTCCTGCGCGCCACCGAACTGGCGACCCAGTACATCGTGAACAATCCCGAAGCGTCCTGGGACCTGTTCAAAGGCTACGCACCGGAACTGGACGACGCACTAAACGCAAAGGCATGGGTTGATACGCTGCCACGTTTTGCGCTGCGCCCCGAAGCACTGGATGAAGGCCGCTACACGCGGTTCGAGGCGTTTCTTGCCGAAAGCGGCTTAATCGAAGGCACGCGCCCCGTTTCAAAAATTGCCATCGATCTGGGTGCAGAATGACCTACGGCCACACGTTTCAAGCTTGGCGGGACAACACCCCCGCTTGGGGTCTCTACACCCGCCACAGGTTTGTGCAGGGCTTGGGGGATGGAACATTGCCGCGCGCCGCATTCCTGCACTACCTCAAGCAGGATTATGTCTTTCTGATCCACTTTTCCCGCGCATGGGCTTTGGCGATCACCAAGGCCGACACGGTTGAGGAAATGCGCTTGGCCGCAGGCACCGTCCACGGGTTGATCAACGAAGAAATCGCCCTGCATATCAAAACCTGCGCAAGGGCCGGAATTGATGAGGCAACGCTTTATGCCACGCAAGAACGGCAGGAAAATCTGGCCTATACCCGCTATGTGCTGGATGCAGGCCATTCCGGTGACTTGGCTGATTTGCTGGCGACCTTGGCCCCATGTGTCATGGGCTACGGTGAAATTGGCGCACATCTGGCCACCACCAAAACCTGCGACACTTACGCCGAATGGATAGGCGCCTATGCCAGCGTAGAATACCAACAGCTTTGCCAAGATGTTGGCGTGCTGATTGACGGGGCGGTCGCGCGGCGCATTGGTGATCGTACGGATGCCAGTCCGCGTTGGGCCAGCCTTCAGGCGCGGTTTGCAATGGCCACACAGCTGGAGATCGGGTTCTGGGACATGGGGCTTGACCCGTGAACCAGCCGTTGCGTCAGTTTTCACGGATTGCGGGGTCGGCCTCCATCGACGGGGTGTCGATTTTTTCCGATCTCGACCTGACCCTGAAACCGCACAGCTGGACCTGCCTGTTGGGGGCAAGTGGCGTTGGCAAATCCACGGTGCTACGCCTGTTTGCAGGACTGGCTGAAGGGGTCCGTTTTACCGGAGACCTGCGCGTTCCCGACCGCGTCGCTATGATGGCGCAGCAGGATTTACTGATGCCTTGGCTGAGTGTTTTGGACAATGTCCTGCTTGGTGCGCGGCTAAGGGGTGTGCGCCCCGACACTGATCTTGCACACGATAGGCTGGCCCAGGTCGGATTGGCAGATCATGCAGACAAAGGGCCATCCGCCCTGTCGGGTGG
Organism: Ascidiaceihabitans sp.; assembly: GCF_039986515.1. Taxonomy (NCBI): domain Bacteria; kingdom Pseudomonadati; phylum Pseudomonadota; class Alphaproteobacteria; order Rhodobacterales; family Paracoccaceae; genus Ascidiaceihabitans; species Ascidiaceihabitans sp. The sequence continues at coordinate 885,662 of NZ_JBDWQO010000007.1, forward strand.
TCAACGCCAACGCGTGGCCTTGGCGCGCACATTGATGGAAGACCGCGCGGTTGTGTTGCTGGATGAACCGTTCTCGGCGCTCGACGCGATGACCCGCGCCCAGATGCAAGACCTCACCGCGAAACTGTTGTGTGACCGCACGGTGCTGTTGGTCACCCATGATCCCAATGAAGCTGCCCGTTTGGGCGAGACCATCGCGATTATGACGCCAACCGGGCTTGTCGACATCATCGCCCCGACCACCCCCATTCCACGCGATCTGCATGCGGCGGAAGTGCTGCGCACGCAGGCCAACCTTTTTGACCATCTTCGGAGACCGGCATGAGCGCCACACATCACTTGCAATCGCTTGTCGCCAAGGATTGGCACGCGGCCACCCATCACGCCTTTACCAATGCCTTGGCCGACGGGACCCTAAGCCGCGCCAGGATGGCGGGTTATCTGCAACAGGATTACCAATTCATCGAAAGCTTTGTGCGTCTGATGGCATCTGCCTTAGCCCATGCGCCCAGTTTGGCAGATGCTGTGCCAGGCGCACGGTTTCTGGGGCAGATCTGCGGCGCAGAAAACACCTATTTCCTAAGGTCGTTTCAAGCTCTTGATGTGTCACAAACCGCGCCGCCGGCACCCGAGACGACCGCGTTTCAGCAGCTTATGGATCAGGCGCGCCACTCGGGGCGCTATGAGATCATGCTGTCGGTGCTGGTGGTGGCGGAATGGATTTACCTTGATTGGGCCACTCCGTTCGAAGGCCGTGCAGATGACTTGCCGTTTTGGCTGGGGGAATGGATTTCGCTGCATTCTGGCAAAGATTTTTCACAGGTTGTGGCCTATCTGCGTGATCAACTGGATCTTGTTTGGGAAACCTTGGACAACGACGCCCGCGCACAGGTCACCGCAACTTTTACACAAGCGGTGCGGTTGGAGCGCGCGTTCTTTGATGCCTCTTGGGCTGGCTTTGCGGTCGCAAAGTGACCGGCTGGCGGGCCGGGATAGCGGCGACATGTTTAATGGTGGCGCTTTGGCAAACAGTGATCTGGACCACGGGTGTCGCCCGTTTCATTTTGCCGCCGCCTGCCCTAGTGGCGCAAACCATCTGGAGCAGCCGTGCGCTTTTGGCGGAACATGCTGTCATCACCATGGCCGAAGTCCTTTTGGGCCTTGTCTTGGGGGCCGCACTTGGGTTCGTATCAGCCATCGGGCTGGTCGCATCACCAACGGCACGCGCACTGGTGCGGCCCATCTTGGTATTTAGCCAAGCCGTCCCGGTTTTTGCTTTGGCACCGATTTTGACCCTTTGGCTGGGTTTTGGCCTGTGGTCCAAAGTCACAATGGCCCTGATCATCATCTATTTTCCGGTGACGTCATCCTTCTTTGACGCCCTCATGCGGACAAACCGCGACTGGATCGGTCTGGCGAAAGTCATGGGCGCAAATTCCATGCGCATCATGTGGCATATCCGGGTTCCTGCGGCCCTGCCCGGCTTTGCATCGGGTCTGCGGCTGGCGGCGGTTTACGCCCCCATCGGCGCGATCATTGGCGAATGGGTCGGGGCCTCAAAGGGTTTGGGTTATCTGATGCTTTTGGCCAATGGCCGCGCCAAGACGGACCTGATGTTTGCCGCCTTGATCGTACTTGCCATTCTGACAATCCTGCTGCACGCGGCGGTGAACATTCTGTGTGAAAAGACCCTAGACCGGCCCGAATAGTTTTGGTTGGCGCAGGTTGAAAACCGATCTCGGCCTGACACGCTTAAGCCCATAAAAACTACTTATGTTCAACAGCTTGCGGCAAGACATACCAACCATCCTGTTTGGGGGGCAAGCACGTCCGGATTTCGCTTTGGTAAGAGGTGGACAAAAGACGATCCGTCAGGATGTCAGCGGGCGCACCTTGGCCCGTTATCCGGCCATCATTCATCAGCACAACGGTTTGCGCGAACATCGCGCTGAGGTTTAAGTCATGCATAACCGCAATGACGCCGCCGCCCGCCTTGGCAAAGTCCTGTGCGATTTGCATCACCATCAATTGATGCCCGATATCAAGGCTTGAAACAGGTTCATCCAGGAACAACCATCGGGGCGTTCCGTTCTCGACAGGGTGCCAGACTTGACACAACACACGGGCAAGCTGGACACGCTGTTGTTCACCACCCGAAAGTTCCTGATAGTAACGCGTTTCAAAGCCAGCCAGCCCCACACAGTGCAGAGCTGTGACAGCCAATTGCTTGTGTGTCGCGGACCGTGTTTGCAACCCCATGCGCACCACTTCGATGGCCTGAAAGGGGAAAGACAAAGTCGTGGCTTGGGATAGAACGGCGCGGTGACTTGCAAGCTGCCACGCAGGTGTTTTTGAAATGTCATGCGTGTTCAATTCAATTGAACCGTTGTAGGGTACTTCTGCTGTTAATGCGCGCAACAAGGTTGTCTTGCCTGAACCGTTGGGGCCTACAATTGCTGTAATTTCAGCGGGTTGCGCTGTGAAATTCAAGTTCTGTATGATCGTTTTCGCGCCATATTGCACACAAAGATTTTTGGCTGTCAGCATGTCAAATATCCACCAAGCCGCGTTTGCGCAGCAGTATCCAAAGAAATACAGGCGCGCCCATCACAGCTGTTATGATGCCAATTGGCAATTCTGCCGGGGCCACAATGACACGGGCCACCATATCAGCCCCAAGCAACAAGGAAGCGCCCAAAAGACCGGAGTTTATCAAGAGGCTGCGGTGATCGGGACCTATCGCCAGCCGCAACACATGCGGCACAACGATGCCGATAAATCCAATACCACCCGAGATCGCCACTGCAGCGCCGGTCGCTGCGGAGACCGAAAAGATTGCGGTATTTTTGACCCGCTCGACAGGCAGCCCCATGTGGTGCGCCGTGGCTTCGCCCATTGCCAGCCCGTTCAGGCCCCGCCCCAATGTGCAGGCGATTACGATCGAAACCACGATGATGGGGCCAGCCACGCTGACCTTGATCCAAGAAGCACCGGACAGCGACCCAAGGGACCAAAAGGTCAGCTCGCGCAGCTGCAAATCGTCAGCGAGATAAACCAAAACCCCGCTCAGTGCACCAAACAATGCGCTTAGGGCGATCCCCGCAAGCAGCATTGTGGCAACCGACGTGCGCCCAGAGCGTGTAGACACCTTATACAGCACCATCATAGACACCCAGGCACCAACGAAAGCCGCGATGGGCAGTAAACCGTTGCCTGCTATCCCAAGGATGCCTGCAGGCAGGCTTGCCCCGAGAACAATGACACCGATGGCACCCAACGATGCCCCCGTGCTGACGCCCAACAATCCCGGATCCGCCAGTGGATTACGAAACAGCCCTTGCATGACCGCACCGGACACAGCAAGGGACGCGCCGACGCACACCCCCATGACCATCCGCGGTGCACGGATGTCACGTAATACGACCTGTTCGGTCAAGGTAAGCGTTTCACCTTTAACGAGCTTCAACAATGCCCCCCACAAGGATGTGCCAGATGCCCCGACAGCCAGACTTGCGATGCAGGTCAGCACCAAAAGAAGACCCAACCAAAGATGTGCCCGTTGTGCGGTGGCGTGCCTGTCTGCAATAGGCATTGCCTGCGATGACGCGTCGGTGATGGTCATAAGCTTGATGATCTCAACGCAGAGTTCAGCATTTTAACCGCCTCAGGCGTGCGCGGGCCAAACCCCAGCAAAAGCAACCCGTTCATCCGCACCAACGCCCCGTTTTGCGCGGCAGGCGTCGCGATCAAAGAGGGCATCGCAAACAAGTCGTCCAATGTGCTGGAATGATCACCGTCGCGGTCCATCATCAAGATCACATCGGGCGCTGCTGCGGAAATAGCTTCGGCTGTGACTTGCTTGTATCCTTCAAAACTGCTGATCGCGTTTTGACCGCCAGCCATTTGGATGATGCTGTGCGCCGCTGTGCCGCTGCCGGATGCGGTGATGCGGCCACCTTGTGTGCTCAGGACAAACAAAACCGTTTTGGGCGCTTCGAATTGGGACGCCACCGTCGCTTCGACGGCCTCGATGTCTGCTTTGGTCTGTTTGGCCAAAACTGCGGCTTTTTCCGGCACATGCAGGGCGTTGCCCACTGCCAGAATTTTCGCCACCACCCCGTCTTTGGAATAGGCATCGGGAATGGTGATCATGGGAATTGCAGCCTCTGACAGCACCTCTATCGTTTCGGGGGGGCCTGCACCGTCTTCGGTAATGATCAATGTGGGTTGCACGCTCAGCACACCCTCGGAGGCAAGCGCACGAATATAGCCAACATCAGGCAATTGTGTTGCGGCCTCAGGGTAAAGGGATGTGGTGTCGCGGGCGACCAGTCGGTCCTCTTCACCAAGCGCATAGACGATCTCGGTCACGGATCCGCCGATCGACAAAATTCGGTCGGCGGGTTCTGCGTTCAAAAAGCGGGGCGCGATTACAAGGATCACGGCCATCCCGACAAGCCATAGGGGCGCGGACCAATGTGATCCACGCGCATTGGAAATCTGGGGCAACATCATTGCGCGGCCTCCAAGACCAACCCGTCAAGGTTTTCCACGATACCGCGCCATTCAGGGCGGCTGTCGCGCCATTCTTTTGACAGGCCAAATATTTGAAAAATAAGCATCCCGTCGGCATCGAACGCTTCGACCGACACAGCCGGGCCGCGTTGGGTCGGTTTTTCGACGGCCCAGACCTCGGTGGCATGATCCAGACGCAGATGCAGATTGAACCGTTGATCAAGCACGTTTTGCCAAGGCCCCATCGGTTTGAGAGTTTCAAGCGGACCCGTGTGGATTTGAATGCAACCGCGATTGCCAACAAACAGCATGATTTCGATGCCACTTGATTGGACGGCACGCAGCATTTGATCGACGGCGCTTGGCGCCAAAGCCCGCACAAAAGGTGCGCCCGCGATGCGGTAGGCCCCAAGGCGGTTCATCTTCAATTTCGATGTCAGGCGCATGAATTGGTGCGTGTCAGTCATCGCGGACCATTCCTTGCGCAAGATATCAAGCTTGGCGTCATTCGCTTTGGCAGGTTCGGTGGGTGTGCGGGGGCTGACGTCAATTGTTTGGGTCTGGTCAGGCAGCGCGATCTGGCGTTTGGCTTCGTTCCATTGATCCAGGTTTGCGTCGTCACGCATAAAGATTTTATGGACCGCGTCCCCTGCCCCGTCAAAGACCTGTAAAGACCGACGCACACCGTCGTCTGTTTCTTTTTCAACCATGAAAGCGTGCCGCCAATGGCTTGGGAAAATGCGCAAGTCGATGTCTTCGGTCAGCACCATCGCGGCATGCTGGCCTGTGTGGTAGTTTTCGTAAATACCAACTTTTTCATGCACACAGGACGCATTTCGGGTCAAAGCCATGACCTCGCCCAGTGTCGTGGCGGCATGCATCACCTGATCGGGGTGCGATATGATCTGGGTGGCGGTGATGCCAACATAGGCCGCGATCAGCTGTGCTTCGGAAATGCCAAGTTTGGTGGCAACGTCGCGTTCGCGCATCTTTGTATTGTCGGCGTGGAATGTACGGATTTCTTGAGGTGTTGGGACAGTGTGCATGACCATGTCATCCCTTGTGTTGAAGTGGCTACCTAAGAAGTGGCTGCATCCAAACAAGGCGGACGTGGCTGTTGCGCAGGTTCAATTTCGGTATTGCGAACCCGCGCAAAACTATTGTTGACAATTTTAGTATACTTTTTTAGATGGACGCAAGAGGCAAGCGTTGAACTTGCCCAAAAAAGATCAGACCAACCACGCCAGCACCCTGCAAGCACCGGTTTTAGCCAATGTTTTGCAAGGGGACTGCAATGTTCAACCTATCCAAGCGCGCCCAATTGTGCGCAACCACCGCACTGGTCGCTTTTGTCAACATGACGCACAGCGCTTATGCGCAACAAACCGAAGACGAAGATATTCTAGGAACCATCGTTCTTGGCGAAAGCAAGCGCGAGGTCCAAACCGACACAGCGGTCCCATCGACTGTTGTGGATCAAGAGGAAATTGAAGATCGCCAAGCGGGAACAGTTGCCGAACTGATTGATACGGTTCCCGGTGTCACCCTTGTGAACGGGTCCACAGCGGCCGGGTCAGGCATTAATATTCGCGGCTACGGCGCAAACAGCACCTTTGGCACTGACCAAAAGGTCTTGATCCAAATCGACGGCGCCACAAAGGGCAGCGAAGAACTGTACCGGATTGGTACTCAACTTTACACAGATCCCTACCTTTACAAACAAGTCGAGGTTTTGCGTGGTACCATCGGATCGTTTGAATACGGGTCCGGCGTGTTTGGCGGGGTCGTTCTGCTTGAAACCATCGATGCATCCGATTTGACGGGCGGTGAGATTGGATTTACGGGCCGTCAAACGCTGGAATTCACATCCAACGGCAACGGGTTGTCCAGTTCAACGACCTTGGCATGGCAGCCAAGCACCGACCTTGAATTCCTGTTCAACTACACCCGCCGCATGCTGGACACGCGCGAAGACGGGAACGGTGTAGACATCAATCCATTGGCGGGTGACATCAACGATCCATCCTACCTGCTGAAAGCCAAATACACATTCGGCGCCAATCGCGACCAGTCCGTGACGTTCAGCTACGCGAAAACCCAACAAGAACAGTTCGATGTGCCCTACGACACATTCGGGACAACGGCCTTTGGCAACGTGGATCGTCTGATCGAAAACGAAGTCGCAACCCTGCGCTACAACTTTGATCCGGCGGACCGTGACTGGCTGAACCTGACCGCCGAACTGACCTACTCAGACGAGCTGGTTCTCAGCGAAGCTATTGCAGGCCCGAACCCCTTGCTGGATGCGGACAACCGCTATCAGACAACCTCGTTCCGTATCAAAAATACGGCACTTTTCGGCACCGGTGCGATTGATCATGAGTTGCGCGCCGGTGTTGAATTTATTCACCGCAAGCGACAAGACGAAACTGCGGGCTCTGCGCCGGGCGGTACAAAAGAAACTGTTGCTTTGTTTGTCGTCGACGAAATGCAAATTGGCGAACGCTGGACCATCACGCCAGCGCTGCGCTATGAAAACCAAACGATCACCGAGGACCCCGCCAATGGCACGGCACGGTTTGACAAAGACGGGCTGATGGGCGGAGTTTCCGCGCGGTATGCTTTCGCGGATGGATGGGCCGTGTTTGGGTCAGCCGCTTACACAGAAAACCTGCCCATTGTTGATGACATCAACAACGCAACGCTGATCAACCAGTCGGAACGTGGAAGCACCTATGAAATTGGCGTTTCCTTTGATCGCGCAGACGTATTTGCGGGCGGCGACCAGCTGGCGTTCAAGCTGAACTACTACAGCACCCGCCTTTGGGATTTGACGACCTACCGCAGCTTTGCCCCCGGTGGTTCGACCGTTTCAATTGAACGCGACGGGATCGAACTGGAAGCGGCCTACGCCATGGCGAACGGGTTTTACATGGATGCCAACGCCCATATCTCAAATGGCCAAGCCACCATCGAAACAGGTGCGGTCAGCGATTGGGCACAAAACCCGCAAGACACGCTGCGACTGACCGTTGGCAAAAAATTTGGCGAAGAACTGGACGTCAGCTGGGAAATAGAAGCCGCCAAGCGATACGACGAAGGCGGCACAGTTTCCCCGGGATATGGCGTGCACAACTTGCGAGCCACCTACGCGCCGCAACAGGGTGTCTTGCGTGGAACCGAAATTCGGATCGGCATCGAGAACGTGATGGACAAAGCCTATCAGCCGCGGCTGTCGACCCGCAATGCAACGGGCCGCAACTTCAAAGTCAGCTTGTCCAAAACCTTCTGATCACGCTTCTTTTGAAAGGAAACATCATGCAGCCAATGCGCCACATTTTTTGTGTCTTAACAGGTCTCGCAGTCCTTTGGGGGGCGGCGGGATCTGCGGGTACCACCAAAGGCATTTCTATGGAATTGAACGCCGCTGATCTCGTGGGCGAAGCCTGCCGCGTCACTTTTGTCGTCACAAATCAGACAGACACGCCTGTCGACAAAGCGATCTACGAGACCGTTTTGTTTTCCAAAGAAAGAGGCGTGCTGATGTTGACCCTGTTCGATTTCGGCGCGTTGCCCACCGGCGTCCCGCGTGTGCGGCAGTTTCAGGTCAAGGATACATCGTGCAGCCGCATCGGCATGGTTTTGATCAATGGCGCCAATACCTGCACCGTGGCTGGTGATCCGAACGACATTTGTGGATCGGGTTTGGGCACATCAAGCCGTATCGATATCGAGCTTAAAGGATAAGACATGTTTGACCTTGATCGCATCATTGGCATCTACGAATTGGGCGGGCCGGTGGTCGCCGTCCTTGTTGGTGTTTCGGTGCTGACCTTTGCGGTCGTGCTGTACAAGCTGTGGCAGTTTCGAATGGCCCGCGTGGGGCAGCACAACGCCATTCGTACAGCCCTTGAACATTGGGACGCAGGCAAGAACCAAGATGCGGCCACCGCGTTGCACGTCTCAAAAAGCTATCTGGCGCCCATCGTCGCACAAGCCATGAACGCGCCCGACACCCAAGACGTCTCGTCACGGATGGAGGCAGAAGCCGAAGCGCGTTTTTTGAAGCTGGAACGAGGGTTTCGTTTTCTGGATACGGTTGCCCAGCTGGCCCCATTGCTGGGTTTGTTTGGCACCGTGCTTGGCATGATCGAAGCTTTCCAAGCCCTTCAGGATGCAGGGTCGTCGGTTGATCCATCGCTGCTGGCGGGGGGGATCTGGGTGGCTTTGCTAACAACAGCCGTGGGGCTGGCCGTTGCCATGCCCACCTCAGTCGTTTTGTCGTGGTTCGAGGCGCGAATGACCGCAGAACGTGTTTTCGCTGATCAGGCGCTAAATACCATCCACACACCAAACACCTACAGGCCACTGACCCATGCCGCTTAAAGCCGAAAGACGGCGACGCAAGCTGTCGATGACGTCGCTGATCGACGTGATCTTTTTGCTGTTGCTGTTCTTTATGCTGTCCTCGACATTTTCACGTTTCTCAGAGGTCGAATTGCAAGCGGCCAGTGGCAGTGCAAACCGGAACGCAGACACCAACCTCGCCTTTCTGCGGGTCAACGCAAACACACTGTCTTTGAACGGGCGCACCATTATGCCGTCGGATTTGAATACGGCCGTCAAAACACTGCATCTGGTCGACCCGATCGTGTTGCTGGTGAATGTCGATGACAGCGTGTCTGCGCAACAATTGGCCGATGTCTTGGTGTCGGTGCGCGGTATTCCGAACCTTCCGGTCAGTGTCATGGGGGCGTCATGATACACCGTCCAAGCATCCGAAAAGAACGCGAACCCACAATCGCCTTGATCAACATCGTCTTTTTGATGCTGATTTTCTTCATGGTCGCGGGCACGCTTTCAGCCCCGAAAAATTCGAACGTAACGTTGGTGAAAACGCAAGATCTTGAAGGGGCCGAACCTAGCCACGCGCTTGTCATCATGGAAGATGGGCGCTTGATGCATCTTGGAAAGCCAACTGATGTCAGTGGTTTTCTTGCAGCCACGCAAAGCCCGATGGGAACGGCACGGATCATGCCGGATCAAAACACACCTGCGTTACGTATGATCACGATCGCACGCCAGTTGCGCGCGGCAGGCGCACAACGCGTCGTGATCCTGTCAGAGAAAGCACGACAATGATCCGTCGTTCCGAAATCCGTCGTTCCAAAATTCGTCGTTCCAAATTCGTCGCAGCGGCTTTGCTATTTGCGTCCGCAGTCGCCCACGCATCGGTTCTAAGCATAAATTCATCTGCAACGCAGCCCGCGCTTGCAGGCGGTGCTGCGACCAGCGTCACGCAACTTGGCAACAGTTTTCAAGACATGTCCGTTGGGACTATGACCGCGCAAGCGCCCCAAATCCACACCCAAGACATTTCCCGCACGGTTCAATCAAGAGACACACCAGCCACGTCGACCGATGCACTGGAAACAACCCAAACGACGGCCACAGAAAGCGTTCAGTTGTCGGTTGCAGCCATGGTTTCACCAAAAGCAAGCGTTCTGAAACCGGTCCAGCAGGTCGAAACAATTGCTGTGAGCCCTCAAGCCGTTTCAGTGCCAGTTACGGTACCAGTAATCGTGACAGCGCAAACCCCGCCTGCCCTTGAAAAACCGATCCAAAAAGCTTTGCCACAGATCACAGAGACAACTCCACGAGTGTCACGCCGACCAGCGGTGCGGCCAAAGTCTTTGGACGTTGCAAAGGCCCACGCACCTCAAAAGAAACCAACACAATCAGTTCAAGACACACCGAAGCCTCAACGCGGCAACGCAGATAGAAATGCCCGTGCCGGCGTCACGCAAGGTCAGGCCAAAGCGAAGGCCGCCGTTGCTGCACCCCGTCAGGCAACAGCAAATACCAAAGCCGCAAATGCAGCTGTTTCAAATTATCCCGGTCTTGTGATGCGACGGCTCGCACGACAAAAGCGCCCGCGTGCCGCAACAAAGGGGACTGCGATTGTTTCATTTTCAATTGTCGATTCTGGCGCGGTAAACCGCGCAACGATTGCACAAAGCTCGGGATCACCGCAGCTAGACAGAGACGCAGTTGCACTTGTTCGCCGCGCGGCACCTTTCCCGGCACCGCCAAAAGGCGCAAAACGTGCATTTAAGGTCCGCATCAAAGGACGTTAGCGGATGAATTCAGCAGCCTAATTGCGCGGTTCTACGAACTACGAGACCGAAATCGCCCACAATAGGCGCGTGAAGGTATATTTTCATGTGGGTAAATGGTGGGTCGTGAGAGGCTCGAACTCCCGACATCTTCGGTGTAAACGAAGCGCTCTACCAACTGAGCTAACGACCCGGTAAGGCGGTGTTTAGCCAAAGATTTTGGCAGACGCAAGCCTCAAGATAAACGTTTTTGCACACCATCTTTCAAATGATAGACAACGCCTTGTCCGCCAGGCATTTGCGCCATGCCAGCAAGGCCCAATCCCAATACTGTCGCCCGCAAAACACGCGATGTTATACCATGTGTGACCATCACAGTCGGCCCCGACAGGTCCGACAGCAAGGCCTTGCAACGCTGTTCCAATGCTGCGAATCCCTCACCGCCTGGCGCAAGTTCGTAAAGCTCCAGTGCGCCATCGGGCGTGTCTTCAAATTGATCAGGCGGCGCCAGTTCCGACCGGATGCGTCCAGCCCATTCCCCGACACCGATTTCCATAAGCCGCTTGTCAGTATGAATATGATCGACCCGTCCAGCCAAGGCCAAAGCCGCAGTTTGAAACGCACGGCCTTGTGGACTACTTAAGATCGAAAAACCTTTCAGATCAATGCCTTGAAATATCTGTCCCTGTCGGCGTGCTTGTTCAACACCCAAATCGGTCAAAGGAGAATTCAGCGTTCCCTGCATCCGGTTTTGCGCATTCCATTCGGTTTCACCGTGGCGCAGGACATATAGTTCAGGGAAGTTCATGGCAGAATCCAAAATGGAAAAATGGTGGGTGATAAGAGATTTGAACTCCTGACATCTTCGATGTGAACGAAGCGCTCTACCACTGAGCTAATCACCCGACCGTTCCGGTCGGTTCGCGTTTAGTCAAAAGAATACACACGTGCAAGAGTGTGCGCGGCGCAAAAAATCGCGCCTAAACCAGTTTGCTATTCTGCAGCTTCTGGCACTGTGTTGATGGATTGACGAATTTTGGTCACCATCACGCGCGCGTTGGGCATTTCCTTGGCGCGACGCACTTTCACTTTGCCAAAGGGCTCCAAATTCAGTTCGCGGCCATCACTGACAGCCTCGCCCAATACGGCCAACATCGCTTCGACAACGGGTTTGGCGTCTTTCTTTTTAATTCCGGATTTTTCGACCACCAGATCAATCAGTTCACGTTTGCGCATAACCGGGCCACTCACAACGGTTTGTAAGGATTCGACGACAACAGGTGCAGCCGTTGGTCCAGAAGCCGTAACCACCGCAGTCTTGTCAACGGAGGTCTTCGCAGGCGTCGCGGACTTGGTCTTTGCAGACGCAGATGCGGTTTTGCTGGAAGCCGCTTTTGTCGGTTTTTTGGCCGCTGGTTTTGCGGAGGTTGTTTTTTTAACAGACGCTTTTGCTGTGCTCGTCATTTGGGCCTTTCTTGTGCGGATCGTCAATCAACACGCTTTTGTTTTTGTTGCCAATTCGGAGACAGTCTATGCAATTGGGGCGTGAATATCTAGCGTTTGAAGTCAATTTATCATATTTCGGGCTATTTTCACCACAGCGACAGTTGTCAGAGCTTTGTTACTCTATGGCTTAAGTGCATAAACTAAGTTCCATATGGCAGGGTTAGTGCTGCCCGTTCTTATAAAAAAACGGGCGGCCCAGAAAACTGGACCGCCCGAAAAATGTTAACGAACGTTTGTGATCAATGCGCGGTCGCGCCAGCGGTTCCGCTTGACGTCGTCGCAGCGGCTGCTGCAGCTGCCGCATCTTCCGCTTCCTGATCCCACTCGATCTCCTCCGGCGTCGCCACCAACGCATGTTTCAAAACTTCGGAAACATGGGACACAGGAATGATCTTAAGACCCTCTTTTACGTTATCAGGAATATCGGCCATATCCTTTTCGTTTTCTTCCGGAATGAGAACGGTTTTGATCCCGCCACGCAAAGCCGCCAGCAGTTTTTCCTTCAAACCACCAATTGGCATCGCGTTTCCGCGAAGGGACACTTCACCTGTCATCGCAATGTCTTTGCGCACCGGGATTCCCGTAAGAACCGAAACGATCGACGTCACCATAGCCAAACCAGCCGATGGCCCGTCTTTTGGGGTCGCCCCATCGGGTACGTGAACGTGAATATCGATCTTGTCAAACACGGTGGGCTTCACACCGATACGAGGGCTGATGGACCGCACGTAAGACGATGCCGCGTCGATGGATTCCTTCATCACATCACCCAGCTTGCCCGTCGTTTTCATGCGCCCCTTGCCAGGAAGCTTCAGCGCCTCGATGTGCAGCAAATCGCCGCCCACAGACGTCCAAGCCAGTCCCGTTACAACACCAACTTGATCATCTTTTTCCGCCAGACCAAAGCGGTGTTTACGCACACCAAGAAAGTCTTCAAGGTTCTCGTCTGTTACAGACACAGACTCCGCTTCCTTTTTGACAATCTTTGTCAATGACTTACGCGCAGTTTTGCCAATTTCACGTTCAAGGTTCCGAACACCCGCTTCACGCGTGTAGTAGCGGATAATCGAATTCAGGCCACCGTCCGTCAGCTCGAATTCGCCTTTTTTCAGGCCGTGATTTTTGACCTGTTTTGCGATCAAATGCTGTTTTGCGATCTCACGTTTTTCGTCTTCGGTGTAACCTGCCAACGGAATGATTTCCATACGGTCCAACAATGGTCCGGGCATGTTATAGCTGTTGGAGGTGGTCAGAAACATGACGTTGGACAGATCGTATTCGACTTCCAGATAATGGTCGACAAAAGTCGAGTTTTGTTCCGGATCAAGAACTTCAAGCATTGCAGACGCCGGATCACCACGGAAATCCTGCCCCATCTTGTCGATTTCATCCAACAAAATCAGCGGGTTGGTGGTTTTGGCCTTTTTCAGTGCCTGAATAATCTTGCCTGGCATGGACCCGATGTAAGTCCGACGGTGACCGCGAATTTCACTTTCGTCGCGCACGCCACCCAAAGAGATGCGAATAAATTCACGCCCCGTCGCTTTGGCCACAGACTTACCAAGCGATGTCTTACCAACACCAGGGGGGCCCACCAGACATAGGATCGGGCCACGCAATTTGGAGGACCGTTGCTGTACAGCAAGGTATTCGACAATACGTTCTTTGACTTTCTCAAGACCGTAGTGATCATCATCCAGAATTTTCTGTGCGCGGTTCAGGTCTTTTTTGACCCGCGATTTCACGCCCCATGGCACGCCCAGAATCCAGTCCATGTAATTGCGCACAACTGTCGCTTCCGCGCTCATGGGGGACATGTTTTTGAGCTTTTTCAGCTCCGCATCCACCTTTTCGCGGGCTTCCTTGCTCAGCTTTGTAGCTTCAATTTTTTCTTCAAGCTCGACAATTTCGTTTTTGCCTTCTTCGCCATCGCCAAGCTCTGTCTGGATGGCTTTCATTTGCTCATTCAGATAATATTCGCGTTGCGTCTTTTCCATCTGGGTTTTGACGCGTGTTTTGATCTTCTTTTCGACCTGAAGCACGGACATCTCGCCCTGCATTAAACCGTACACCTTCTCAAGGCGCTCGGACACGCTGAGCGTTTCAAGCAGGTCTTGCTTTTGTTCGACTTCAATGCCGAGGTGGCCCGCAACAAGATCCGCCAGTTTGGCAGGCTCTTGCGTTTCACCCACGGCGGTCAACGCTTCTTCGGGGATGTTCTTTTTGACTTTGGCGTAGCGTTCGAATTCATCGCCAACTGTGCGCAAAAGCGCCTCTGTTGTTGCGACATCCCCGGGCATTTCGGTCAAATACTCTGCCCGCGCTTCGAAAAAACTGTCGTTTTCGAGATACTCTGTGATGCGCACACGCGCTTGGCCTTCGACCAACACCTTCACGGTGCCATCGGGCAATTTCAACAGCTGCAAGACGTTCGCCAGCACACCGGCTTTGTAGATGCCGCCGGCTTCGGGATCGTCTTCGGACGGGTCGATCTGGCTGGACAGCAAAATCTGTTTGTCGTCAGACATGACTTCTTCCAATGCGCGCACAGATTTGTCGCGCCCGACAAACAGCGGCACGATCATATGTGGAAACACAACAATATCGCGCAACGGAAGCACGGGGTAGGAAGCGTTAAGGGGCTCTTGCATGCTCTTTCCTTTATTTGGCAACGCGGCTCACGTCCCTCTTGGAGGCAACGAATTGGCAACGTCCATCTTAGACATGTGTATGTGTTGCACAGGCCTGCCTATTTCAAGGGTAAGAATGACCTGAGTAGCCTGCAGGTGCAATGGCATGTAGAAAAATGTCAGTAGAATTATGCCCCGTCCAAAACATCCGGTGCGTCCTGTGCAAGGACAAACCCATGCGGCAATAAAAAGACGCATTTTGCCCTGCCCCGTGGTGTTTCCAAGCCTATCCAGCAAATGATTAACGTCAATTCGTGAAACAATCGGAAGCCTGAAAAGGAATTGGTTAGAACACCTCAACATTTGCGCCTTATTTTAAACAAATTTGCAGAATCGGTTTCAGTGCCCGTTCACCTGAGGTAAACTGATTGTGACTTACCTGGGGAGGTGTCGAAATGCCTACTGCTGCCATCTTGGCTGCCTTAATTGCTGCACTCTTTGCCGTTACTTTAGACGGCGACGATGACAACGACCAATCCAGCCTCTGACGGGGGGCGTTGTCGATGCTTTCTGGTGCGCCGACGTCAGGCCTTTTGTCCATTGTTGTCACTTTTTTCGATGAAACCCCATTTTTGCGCACTGCATTGCGGTCCATACGCAACCAAGGCATCGCACAGCTTGAGTTGATCGTCGTTAACGATAACCCCGAAAATTTCACCCCCGAAGACCTGTCCGATTTAACTGACGGGTTTGATGCACGGGTCATCCACCATATCGAAAACAAAGGCCTGTCTGCGGCACGCAACACCGGAATAGACGCCGCCAATGGCGACTTGATCGGATTTTTGGACGCCGATGACTATTACACGGTGGGTGGCCTGAACCGACACGCAACCTACGCACGCGAAACAGAAGCCGACATCACGCACGCAGGATGCTATATGGGGCGCACGGGATCGGCCCACGGCGTGCCGTTGATGCGTGATGAAAAGCTGCATATGCGCCAGCGTGTGGTGTCAGGCCGCATGGCTGCGGATGAAGCCCAATTTATCGTTTCCAGCTGGTCCAGCCTGTACCGTGCGGATTTCCTTGCCAGAAACGACCTGTGGTTCGATGTGGCCCAGCGCAAGTTCGAAGACCGCCTGTTCGTTCTGAACACCATTACCCAAGCACAAAAGGTTGCGTTTTTGGGCGCTCCGGTCCGGGTGTGGCGCCAGCGGGCCAATTCCATTTCCAGCACGGTCACGACCCCCGACACCCACCTGTTGCAAGTGCAATTGCTGGAAAAGTGCCTAAGTCACATAAAGGCCGAGACCAAAGCGCACGCCCTGCCCCAGCGCTACGAAAAACGCGAGCTGTTCAATTGTGTGTCACGGCTGATCTGGGACATGGATATTCTGCCCCGCCTTGCCGCCAAAGACCCCGCATATGATGATATGGGGCAACGCATCCAGACACTTTTGGGGGACGCAAGTTTCGGGCATCAAATCTTTTCCGACCCTATGGTGGCGGCCACGTCGCGTGTCGGGATGCGCACCAAGAAGGGCAAAATCACACGCGCGGACTTTTTTGAACTGCACAAGCTGTGGCGCGAAGGCCAGTTTACGCAGGCCCATGACATCATGCAGGCCCGTGCCCCCATTGCGCAGGTTCCCAAGGCCGTATCCCACAAAGCCAAACGACTTGTGCTACACATCGGGCTTCACAAAACCGGCACCACCTTTGTGCAACACCACCTGTACCACCACCGCACCGCATTGCTGCGCAAAGGTGTTTTGGTGCCGCAGACCGGGTTTGATGGTGACAAGGGCATCGACGGGCGCCCAGGCGCCATGTCCGGCCATCAAGGTCTGCTGCGGGCCTTGCGCAGCGATGACGACGCGGTGTGGACTGCGCTGCATCAAGAAATCGCGCTGTCACCCGCCCGTACGGTTTTAATATCGGCCGAGAACATGGGGTTTCCTACACAAGCCAACCGCGAAGAGATGATTGCCGCATTGATGGCGCGTCTTGGCGGTTACGCATCTGTGGATGTGATCGCCTTTGTGCGCCGCCCTGATACATATGTCGAAGCATTCTACCGCGAATGGGTCACATCTGCGCATCCATCGGGTGCGCGGTCCATCGACGAGGTGCTTGTAGACCACACCGGCCACCTGACGGATCTGGACGCAATGTTCCGCCCCTTTGAAAACATCACCGGACAGCCCGTGCTGTTGGCAGACTTCGACGCGTTGCGCGCCGAGGACGCATTGTGGTCAGGGTTTTGCGCATTGGGCGGCCTGCCCACCGATCTGGGGCGCGTAGCGGCCCCCCGTTATGCCTCTGCGCACCGCGAGGACGTGGCTTTGATGCAAATGATCAACATGGTGCAGCCCAGCGCCAAAAAGCGTGCCCGTTTGATGGGGGCGTTCTTTGCAACCCCCAATGACAGCAGCACGCGCGACCAAAGCCTGCTGCCCCCTGCCCGGCGCCAAGCGCTGTTGGCACGCTACGCCGAAAGCTCTGCGGAGTTTGCAACCGCGCGAGGCTACAACCCTGATCTGGACGCCGCCCATGCAGCGCTAAAGGCCGAGGACTGGACCGCGCTGGACCATATCCCGCTGTCCCGCCTTCAGGCTACTTTAGACGTGGGCGCGCAAGTGATGGGCGAGACAGACACCCCCCAAGCCCACGCCATCGCCCGCCCCAAGCCCCCGACCGCCACAGGCCGTTACGAGGTGAAGATCAAACTGCGCCCTTGGGCCGTGAAGCTGATAGAGCGAGTGCGCAGGCGGTAACCCCTATTTGATGCGAAAGCGGTTGCGCAGGGCAAAGCCGACTAAGAACAGCAATATCACTCCGAAGATGGATTGCATGCCGGACAGCGTGTCGAGCCATGCGGGGGTGCATTTAAAGAAATGCGGATGCATCTTGCGGGTAAAGCCAAGGAGTGGAAAGCTAACGTTCGTGCACATTGAAGCACTTGCTGCTGTCTGGATGACAGCTATGCGGACAAAGCTGACTTTCGAGAGTCTTCGTTCAATGACCGCTTACGACACAAGCATAACTTAGATGGGCAATTGGGTTCCCAGATTTCGGCCTCTTGAGAAACCTGTCGCTACGTTCATGTCGGACGTCGGCTTAGGCGTTATCCTGACAGACGAAGCGATAGAAATTTTAGCTCGACGATTTCAAAAGGCCGACTGTTGAGTTCAGCCACGTATCAAGACATCGCTACAACCGCTCTGCCATAGTCAAGCCGCCCTGAAATTGGCTGAATATTTCGCCAATTTTCTACTGGCTGCCCTCGTGCGCACCTCCTTGCGGGTCAGGATCAGCGCGGCGCGCGGACCGTATGCCTCCTTGACGGGCTTGCGAGTCAAGTCGGGTACCAACGAATAAAGCTTCGCGCGTTTCAGTATTGATAACATTTTTATTGCCATTGGACCTGGGTAAAAGCTCTCACTTGGGATATCGTTTGAAAACAGTGTTGCGTGCTGACCCAACAGAACATGAACATATGTCACACGCTTCAGACCCCGTGCAAAAGAGGCCATACATGTTTCTTCGGCTAGGTGTTTTGCCTTGACATAGATATTCTCACCCGTTTGAGCGTCTGTCATTAAGATGCAGTGCTGTGGCGACACAACCAAAGGTCGCGAGTTGCCCATGGTGCCCGGTTTGATCCGTACCGGCATGACATTATCTGACAGTGGCCCTGACGGATCACCCAGATCTGAATTTGTGATCCAGCGCACGGGCCTCGGACCGTATTCGACAGTCGCGACCAAATCACCCACACTCAGGTCTTCAACCGCAATATCACCCATCGGCGTCGCAATTTGCGTGCCCGCTGTGAAACAGGGAATACCCATCGCGTTCAGCTCAGGTGCGCTATCAACCTGAGAGGCCAAAACCCCTTGCAGGGTGATGCTTTCCCCGTTGGGGAATGTCAGGATCGCATCACCTGTGCCATCGCCGTTGGTGTCGGTCACCACGACATCCCACGCATTGACTGGATCGCCGGCGCCGTCAATCAGGCCCGAGACGTCGAGCTGGTCAATCGTGGTGCCATCGCCGCTATCGGTTAGGTCGAAGTTGTAGATTACATCTGATCCAGAAAAATTGGTCGTGACAACAGTATCGCGATCACTGTCGCCGCCCAAATTAATGCTATCCGAACCCGCCCCGCCTTCAATCGTGTCTTCGCCACTGCCCCCGGAAAGTACATCGTCACCTGCCCCACCGACAATAAGGTTATCGCCAGTGCTTGTCGTCACAGACAGATCGGATGTCGCCGCCGTTCCATCAAAGGTGTCATCACCGGAATGCAGATAGAACCGCTCGAACTCCGAAAAATTTGCGGTTTCGCCACCGAAAGTAACCGTGCCGTCGCCATCCCCGGTGAGGGTTATCGATGCGTCGACACCGGCGAAATCACCATAAACCTCAAGCAGGTCGCCGAAAGTCTCATCGGTTTCACCACCGAAAAGCGTTTCGCCATCCATGTTGTAGTAAACAGCGACCCAATCGTCGCCACCTTCACCGTAAAACGTATCGTCGCCGGTATCGGTGTCGTAGTTGTCATTGCCCTCGCCGCCAAAAATCAAATCGTCGCCGGCACGGCCGGTCAAATAGTCGTTGCCATCACCGCCATAAATGACCTCATCGCCTGACGTGCCGGTGATGGTATCATCACCCGAAGTGCCTGAGGTTATATTGCTAGGAGTGGCGGCCGCGCTGGCTGTGCCACTAGCTGTATACCAGTTGTCGGGAACAAAATAGACATTGCCATCTGTGGCGTATTGATAAGTGCCTGAATCGGTAACGTTGTTATAGTTTTGACCGTCGCCGTCCCAGATGCCGCTCCAAGTCCAGCTGCCGGTGCCGATTGTGTCGCTTGTAGTGAAAGTCGACTGGCTGCCTGAAATCGCATCACCTGCATCCAGGATACTGTTGCCCAGAGAAACCAAATACCCAATAGCCATAAAACGAACTCCGACGAAAAACCACCCGATACGTCGAGCACCACGCTCGTCCCTAAGGTTCCAAGCATGCGACACCTTACGGTGAAATCGGTTTCGAATTTACTAACCGACTGAATTGAAGAAATTGCAGGCAAATTTGGAATGATTGCGGCCCGGCCAGAACTCGTACGACAGCACCGGATTCTCAACGATTTCTCGATAGCAGCCGTTCGTGCAAGATGCAGCATTCTACACTCTGGGCTCAAACCGGACCTTCTCCGCCTCGCAGCATCATGTTGGATTTAACGCATATCTTGTCGCCGCTCATGGCCCTGACAAGCCCAGCCATTCCAAATGCGCCGGTTTTTTGCCACGAGATTCGCATCCTACAGATCATCGTATTCCACATACACCGTCGCCAGCACATACCACGGGTTCTGCGCCGCTGGCGTCAACTCCCCCCCGTCATTGCGCAGCGCCGATCCATCCTCGCGCACCTTGATCAAATGCCCCGCAGGCTTACTCGCATCATGTAACTCAGCCATACCAACGGCCCCCTTTTACAACGGTTCGATATCCCCTTGCGCACGGCCCTCGTGGAAGTCTTTCTGCCACGCCTCAAACGTGCCAGCCGCAATCGCGCCGCGCATACCGTCCATAATGTCCTGAAAATAGCGCAGGTTGTGCCATGTCAGCAACATCCCCGAAATCATCTCGTGGCTGCGGAACACATGATGCAGATAGGCGCGGGAATAGTTGGAACAGGCAGGACAGGCGCAGCCCTCATCAAGCGGGCGCGGATCGTCGGCGTGGCGCGCGTTCTTGATGTTCACCACGCCCTTGCGCGTAAACGCCTGCCCCGTGCGCCCCGAGCGCGACGGCAGCACGCAATCCATCATGTCGATGCCCCGCGCCACGGCCCCCACGATGTCATCAGGTTTGCCCACGCCCATCAGGTAACGCGGCTTGTCCACGGGCAGCTGATCCGGCGCATAGTCCAGACAATCAAACATCGCCGCCTGCCCCTCGCCCACAGCCAGACCGCCCACGGCATACCCATCAAAGCCGATCTCGCGCAGGGCTTCGGCGCTTTGCCCGCGCAAATCCTGTTCCAAACCGCCTTGCTGAATGCCAAACAGCGCATGCCCCGGGCGGTCGCCAAAGGCTGCCTTGGACCGTGCCGCCCAGCGCATCGACAATTCCATACTCTTACCAATGCGTGTGCGATCCGCTGGCAGTGCGGGACATTCGTCGAAACACATCACAATATCAGAGCCGAGCAGTTCCTGGATCTCCATCGAGCGCTCTGGCGTGATTTCGTGTTTCGACCCATCGATGTGGGATTTGAACGTGACGCCTTTTTCGGTCAGCTTGCGCAGGCCGGCCAGTGACATCACCTGAAAGCCACCTGAATCCGTCAGGATCGGGCGGTCCCAGTTCATGAACTTGTGCAACCCGCCCAGTTTGGCGATGCGTTCCGCCGTGGGGCGCAGCATCAGATGGTAGGTGTTGCCCAGCAGTATATCCGCCCCCGTGGCACGGACACTTTCGGGCATCATCGCCTTAACGGTGGCCGCGGTGCCCACAGGCATGAACGCAGGTGTCCGAATGTCACCACGCGGGGTTTGGATCACGCCAGTGCGGGCTTTGCCGTCAGTGGCGTTCAAGGAAAACGAAAACGGTGTTTGGGTATCTGTCATATCCCCCATGTGCCGCACTTTCGGCCCATATCCAAGCGGATTTAAATGCGGCCCACCTCGGATCCGGGGGCGAAGTATCATCTGTTTTATGCACTGGCACCTACCTAAAGGGGAAGTTTGTGCACATCAGAGCACAAAGGGTTTACACGCCGCACCTGTGATCCCAAAAGTGACCCCATCAAATTTGAGGAACACTTTATGCCCGCCAATCCCAATTCAGCCGTCAATGACATTGTCGATGTGACAGAAACCGAAACCTCTGCGGGCAATGTGTTTTTAAATGACACGTTCGACAACGGCTATGACAGTCTAAGCGTCAATGGGATCGTGATCGCGGGCGAAGGTCCGACATCCGTAAACAGCACGTTTGGGACCTACACCATCTCTGGTGATGGAACGTATATGTTCACCCCTTTTGCATGGGTTGAGGGACATTCGTTTTTCAACCTCGATCTTGGATTGCAAGACACCGTTACCTACAGCGTGTCCGCCCAAGGCGAAACCTATGAGGCAGAGCTGATCCACAACATCACGGGCAGTGGTGACATCGCATATGTGTCGTCGCGACCAAATGCGAACGACCCCGCCGTGACAGAGTACCTTAACGAATTCCTCGAAGTGTTGTTTCAGGTGACGTCCACTGAAGGCACTTCGGTGGTTATGGAATTCGCTTTGGGCGAGGATTTTATCAACGGGTTGGCAAACACCACCTATGTCTATGGCACCGACGGGCAAGCGCACAGCGCAACAACGCTGTTCCAGACGGGGGCCACCACCACAACAACCTACGACTATGAGAACGAAGAAGATTACATCCTTCAGACCATTGTCACAAACGCCAGCGGAGCACCATTGACGTTGTTTCGGGCCTTGGACAACGGCGGCACAGTCGAGGCAACATACACAACAAACCCATCCGCCAATGTGGCAGCCCGTGCCAAGGAATATAACGCGGAAGGTGACCTTGCAGCAGACGTTATCCTGTTTAACGACGACCGTCTGGTGCGCACGCAATATGATGGCGCGGGCATCGTGGACCAAGTGTCCTTCTTTGACGAATCCGACGATGGGCTCGGGCAAATCTGGGAAAGCATCGTCACTGAATACGAAGGCGGTAGTGCAACGCAAAGAACCATAACCTACGACACGGGCGATGCCAAAATTACCCAATACGATGCGGAATCCGGTGCACGTACTGTTGGGCTTTCGGATGGATCAAACACCCGGTCCTGGGACTTGCGTGAAAAGACATTCAACGCAGAAGGCACATTTGTCGGGGACCATTTCGTCTTTGACAACGGCTTTGACAGAACGCGCGAATACTATGAGGACGGCTCTTTGCGCCGGATATTCATGGATGACGGTGCAAACACCAAAAGCTGGGACACATTGGAACGCGTTTACGATGAAGCGGGCGATCTTGCATCGGTACATCAGGTGAAAGACAGCGGCGACATTACCAGCTCAACCTACGCCACGGGCGGCATCTTGCAAACACGGGTCTTTACCGACGGGTCAGAAACAAAAGACTACTATTCCAAAACCTACACCTATGACGCGAGCGGAAACATCATCAACACTGTGACTGTGGAAGACGGGGTGTTTGGCTAGGGTCAGACCCCATTAAGCCAACACTTGTTGCAGTTCTGATCTGGCTATACGTCACCGATCACTGCAATCCTGCCCCTGTGTGTGTAACGGCGCACAGGGGTCATCTTTCGGCACGTCATTCCCTTACTTGGTTTGAAACCTTTGCAAAAATGCCTGCTTTTTCTTCTGCCCCAATTTGGACGCTGAATACGCTGCGCTGTCTTTCATATGGCCCATCGCCGCCATCGACATGATAGAAAAGATATAACCCGAACGCCGCTGCTGCATCGCGCGGGCAGCGGCCGCGCGATGCAGCATGGGGGCCTTCGTCGCCAAAAACATCCGCAGGCTTGCCCATAATATGTTTGGGTACAAAATGGTAGCCGCGCCGCACATTGATGAAGGCCGCATCGCCCGCCACAGCCGCGTCACACGCAATGTCACAACCGGAATTACCCGCACCGACAACCAGACCCTTTTGCCACGGAATTCATCCATGTGTCGGAAGCTGTTTGCGTGGCGCACTTCACCATCAAACGCATCTGTTTGTGATGCCCATGCAGGCATTTTGGGGTGCCATGTCGTGCCTGAAACACAAACCATCCAGCGATACTGCCGTGTCTCGCGGTGCGCCAGCGTCACATCCCACACGTCATTTGCAAACGTGGTCTGCGTGACTTCGGTGTTGAAAGTGATGTGATCGTACAAATTATAATGTCTGGCAAAATTCTTCATATAATCAAAAATCTGACGGTTTGACGGGTAGTTCGGATAGTAATCCGGCATCGGAAAGTCCGAAAAATATGAGTGGATCTTGGATGAGATGAAATAGGCGGATGCGTACAACGCGCCGGTGTTCCAATCGGAACAGTCTACCAGTTTTTTCCCAACAAAAGCGCAGTCATACACACACTGGTCACGGATATCATGCAGCAGCATGCACATGGCGTTGCAGGCGCAAATGGAAGGCATCCAAAGCCTTGATGACGCATCCGGGCGCGTTGATCAGATGGTGCGCGGCTACTCTCAATTTTTGAAAGACGAACCCGTGATGCGCGATATTCTGGGTTCAACGCAGGGCGACAAAAAACTACAAGCCTTGGACCAGAAAGACAGCCGCACAAACGGGGCGATGATGTTTGAGCGCATGAAACCCTTTGTTTCACAGCACGACCATAAGCGTCTTATGGTGGTTCTGTTTCTAAATGCGCATCTGACAGGTTCGTTGACCCGCCTTGCTGTGATGGAAGATGCGGATATGGCAGAAAGCTTGATATAGATTTACGTGAAAAGGCTGCAAGATGATCTTTTGTCGTTCAAGCCGGCCAAAACGCCTTGGGGGTCGGTGCACGGACAAAGCCGTATTCCAACCTAAGCGCGCAAACGTGCAGACAACACATGCATTGCAGCGTCGAAGCGCTCAGTATTTTGCGCCACGCGAGCCGCAAGTTGTGCGCCCTCTAACAAAGGAAGGGTGGCGGCCGCTTCGGCCATTGGATCCACAACATCTTTTATGGTTCCGTCGTCCTTGCCTTGCGCAAATGTCTTGGCCAGCCAATCAATCATCATCGATCTAAAGCGGTTCATTTCCGCTATCGTCTCGGCGGACAGGCTTTGGATGCTTGTGGAAAAAGACACGCAAAGACATAGGCTTTGCCCGTCATCAAGCGCACCACGATACCGCAAAACCAGCGCTTCAAGACGCGCCGCACCGGTTGTCTGTTCTTGATCAATCTCGGCGCAGGCCCTTTCCAAATCCAAATAATATCGCTGCATCAAAGCCACAGCCAATGTCGCCTTGTTTGAGAAATGGTGATGGATACTGGCCTTTGTGATCCCGACATCTGCCGCCAGATCCGCATAGCTGAATCCGTCAAAACCACGCGTTCGCGCAGCCTGCTCTGCCGAATCCAAAAGATTGGTTTTTGTGTCTTTGGCCATGTTCTAAGTCCGATTTTACAAGTTCAGTGTACTTAGAACATTTTCCGCAGCTTCCAAAGCACCTTCGATATAGCCGCCAAAAACCGGTGCAACTTCGGTCCCGGCGAAGTGCAATTTGCCGTCCCAAAGATTTGTCATAGCCTCGGCCAACCCGTATGTGGGATGCGCATAAAGCGGGGCTTTGTCTGCCTCGGTCGCGGTGAAGGGGTCAAAAGCCCAGTCTTTCACGTAAAGCTGGCGGGGCTCTGCCGCTTGTGGTCCAAACAATCTGACCAATTGTGCCAGCAGGTGCTGCCGCAGTATGTGTTCATCTGCACGGCCATTGGGTGGAACGCCGATAAATCCAAACAACGCATAAGGTCCACCCGTTGCAGGCGACGCGTCGTGGATTTCGACCATAGGTCCTTTGCGGCTCATGGCGTCGCCCGATAACCCTTCATCGCGCCAGAATGGCCGGTCGTAAACGGCAACAGCCTTGGCCTGCCCCGCCATCCACGTGGCCACACCCTGCATGGTTTGGATTGCACCAACAGGCAAAGCAGGCAAAAATTCAATCTGTGCGGCAACGCGTGGCGGCAACGCAAGCACAACGCGGTCGGCGCGGATTGTCTTAGTGTTGGACAGCGTGGCGATGCAGTGGCCCTCCAGATGTTCCAGCCGCGTCACCACCGCATTTCGCCGTTTTCGACCTTCGGGAAGGCCGTTGGCCAGTGCGTCTGTCAACGCGCCCAATCCCCCGGCAAGCCGCCACGACCCTTCCATGGATGAAAGCCCCTGACCGCGCTGGACCTGACCATGTTCGTTTTCAAAGGTCAGCACACCGTCGGCGAACTGGTCGAATTTTTGCAGATTCAATCGCGCGATCATGGCTGCAATACGCGGCTGACCGGGCCAGAACCACGCAGGGCCCATGTCAAAGTATCCGCCCGCATCACGGTGCGTCAGAATTCGGCCGCCGAACCGTGACCGCGCCTCAACCACCAGATAATCAGCGCCTTGGGCCTCAAGTCCATGGGCAAGTGCCAGACCAGACAGCCCCCCGCCCACGATCAATGTCTTCATACGTTAGAACCCTTCGGACGCCGGACGCAGATCAAGTTCGTGTGTCCATGTCGACTTTGGTTGATGGGCCAGCTGCCAATAGGCTTCGGCAATATCTTCGGGTTTCATCATTTTGGCAGGATCAAGGCTGTGCAAATCGCGCGATCGCGCTGTGTCGATGATCCCATCCAGAATGGCGTGGCAGACGTGTACCCCTGCAGGCTGAAATTCACGCGCAAGGGACTGCGTCAGGCCGCGCAACGCAAACTTGGCACTGGCAAACGCCGAAAACTTCGCCCCCCCGCGCAAAGACGCCGTGGCCCCTGACACAATGAATGTCCCACCACCTGCATCCACCATCGGCTGCACCGTGGCCTCTGCGACCAATACAGCAGACTGCACCATCGACGCCCATGTGCGGCGATAGTCCGCAAGTGATGTTTGCGCGAAAGGCGCGATGACCAGTTCCGCAGTGTTGTGCACAACAACTTTTGGCGGTCCGTATTTCGCGATGAGTTCCGAGATCACCGCCGGAACAGCTGCCTCATCGGTCAAATCCAATGTTTGAAAATCACCGACAGGCTTGACAGGGCGTGACCGTCCCAGACCCACGGGCGTAAACCCGCTCTGTTCAAACCGCGCCAAAAGGGACTGGCCAAGACCAGCCCCTGCCCCCGCCACAAGAACCAAAGGTTTATGCGTCCCCATCAGACAGCCGGCGGTTTCGCATGTGGCAGATGGCCAGTTTTCATCCATAGCTTTGCGCCATCAGAGCCGGCCGTCGCTGTCAAAGGTGCCCCTTCTGGCAAACGTAGCCAAGCCCCTTTGCCCAGCGTATCGCCACCCTCGGACACGGTGCCTGCAATCACCAGAACTTCGATGCCGCCCACGTCCGAATTTTCAAGTGTCGCCCCCCCGTCCAACTGGCTGTAGGTCACCGTTTCACGCGCATCACGGTGCAGTTCAGCTGTGGCGACACCGTCGACAGGTGCTGCCAATTCATCTGCCATAGCTTTGCGAAACTGGTTGCGGTCGTCCATATCGAACTGCCACAATTTCACAAATATCGTGCACCCCAGCGCCGATCCCGGTGTATGCGCGGTCGTCGGTGGGTTGCGCACGTAAGTGCCCGCGGGAAAGTCGCCATGTTCATCTTGGAACACCCCGTCCAGCACGATGAATTCTTCACCGCCTGTGTGTGTGTGCTCGGAAAATTTGCTTTGAGGTGCATAGCGCACGATTGTCGTGGCCCGTGCCACCTCTCCGCCGATGCGGTCCAGCATACGCCGATCCACACCCGGCATGGGTGACGCGTTCCACTCAAGCTGATCAGAGTGAACCACGACCCGCGTCTTAAAATCTGCATTCAGTTCCATGATATTGTCCTTTTCAACTTAAGTAGAACGGCTTTTTAACCGGCGATGCTAGGCCGAGAGGCCACTTTTGCCCGCCACGCCGTCAGATGCGACAGATTTTCCGGGATCTCCACTTTGGCAAAGTCTGCAAAAGCGAGACCCGCAAAAGCCGTTATATCCGCAACCGAAAATTCCGTTCCGGCAAGATAGTCGTTATCTGCCAGAACTTCATCAAGATATGTCATTGTCTGTGTTGCGGTTTCTTTTTGCCTGTTGCCCCACACTGCGCATTGATCCGTTTCCAAATCGGGCCCAAGACCAGGCGTAGCGTGGTGGAAATAGGTTCCAACGGCATTCAAAAGACCATTTTCGGCACGCAGGTTCATCATCGAAATTTGCGCCCGCTGCTTTGGCGTTGTTCCCGTCAGCGATGGGCCCTCAAAATGGCCATCGATGTATTCTGTGATCGCATTGCACTGCGAAATGTGGGTCCCGTCCGCCAATTCCAGGCAAGGAACCGCTGCATCCGGGTTCATTGCTTTGAACGCATCGGTGCGGTGTTCGCCGCCCATTACGTCTACCGCGATAAAGTCGACCTTGTCCGTCGCGCCTTTTTCCGCAAGCGCGATGCGCACGCGGGCCGGGTTCGGAAAACCCTCTGTGTCAAATATTTTCATGTTAGTATCTCCAGTTGTTGATGCCTAAACCTACTAGTAGGTAGATATTTTCAGCAAGAGTATTTTTCAGGCTTCCGGTCACATAACTGTGAAGTTGTACGGGGCAAGAAATGGCCACAGCCCCGGAAAATGCAAGCGGCTGTCCTTGCACACTATGATCCGATTTCCCGTTTCATAAATTCAACAAATGCCTTCACACGTGGCTTACGGAATGCAAACGGCAGTTGCACCGCGTGAATTGGCAATCTGCGAGACTGACAACCAGTAAAAGCTCAACCAAATGCCCCGTTTCCAAGTTGTCACCCAAAAATATGTCTGGGCAAATGAATATCTCTGAACCTGTCAGTGTCGGAACAAGACAGGCTGGCGGGCTGTTGGCCAGAAACGGACCTGTTACAGGCACCAGCATCTGCTGACCGTCGATCTGAAACGGCCAACGGTTTGGGCCCGGATTGTTGGAATCTCTAATGCAGATATGTTCGCCAAGGTGAATGAGGTGCTCGGGTTTGCCATGTCGCGCGATGTAAGATGGCGCTGCGACCACTTTCATGTGCGTCTCGCCTAGTTTGCGGACGATCAGACTTGAATCGCTCAGGTCGCCAATCCGGATAGCAGTATCAAACCCACCTTTTGCAAGGTCAGCCTGATGATCTGACAGGTCAAGCTCGACCGTCACATTCGGATGTTCTTTGACAAACTTGTCCGCGGCCGACGCAACTGCGGTGTCTCCATAAGTAAGCGGTGCGGCAACGCGCACAATGCCACTTAACCCGTCAGAACCTTCAAATTCGGAGTCCAATTGTTCCAATTCCAAAAGAACGCGCCGTGCCCCTTCCAAGTATCGCTCACCCTCATGGGTTAGGGACATGGACCGCGTGGTGCGGTGCAGTAAGGTCATACCAAGATGGTTCTCCAACTGCGCAACCCGTTTGCTGACAAGCTTGTTCGAAATGTTCAACCGCTGACCAGCAGCTGCAAAGGAACCCGTTTCCACAACCGCGACGAAGCGCTGCATCCCATCTAGCCGATCCATTCATTATCTCTGAATGCGCGATACATTTTCCAGATTATCGCCATTTCATAGAGAAAAAACCGTGACGAAATCTTGATGACCACACGGCCGTTTAACCTCAAAGCGCTCACACAACACGCCGCCCGATGGAACGGTGCACCACAAGGCACAGTGATAGGTCACGTTCACCTGCGTGTGGGAGATGTTGTTGCAGCCGCGAAGTTCATCTGCACCGAAATCGGAATGGTGTAAACTTTCCAACGGCTGTCAGCAAAGTGGTTCGGATCGGGTAGCTACCACCACCACCTCGCCGTCAATCAATGGCAGTCCCAAGGGGCAAGAATAAGATCCGAAGACAGCACCGATCCTTGGCCTCATCCCCCGACCGCAAGGAAAGCGGCATCGAAGTGGAAAAGCGAAAGCCCCGTTCATCAATTTGGCGTAGGTTCGATCCCTACCAGCGAAGCTAAGATAAGCCGCTAAGTCCGACGATTTGGTGGCTTTTTGTTTTGGTTCATTGGCGTGTTCTGGTTTTCGAAAGCACCACGCGGTTCCAATTGCTGTGCTATTTGCCCGACAGCATCGGTTTGTCCCGCCTGTGTTGGATCAGTTCTTTGACAGCCAAGCCGTCCAATCATTCACGCGCCCGGAAAGATCTTTGGCAGACGCTCTGCCCCGTGTTTCAGGCTTAGTGTGTATTGAACCACTGCTGGAAATTGCACCTGTGGCAGGATTTTCTCCAGTCCCTTTACAAACGCGGCCTATCGCCCTGCACAGGGGTGGACGGGAAAGCAACGGATTGAAACGCTGATCCGCACCCGCGCCAAACGGGTCTATTCATCAAAATATGCGTTGTGGGTTGTGTAAATCGCTTCGACTGTGGGGGTCAGACGGTCAAGATGTGTGCGCAGCACTGTATCAGCTGTTGCTGCATCGCCGCTGAACAACGCAGCCAACAGCTTCTGATGATCTTCATAAAGAACTTCCATCGCTTCTTTGCTGGTCAAGGCCAACATGCACAAACGATCAACCTGCGCCTTGTTCTCGGCGATGATCTCAAACGCGAATGCCTGTTTCCCCGAGGCGCAAAGAAGCTTGTGGAATTGATAATCAAGATCATGGAACAAGCCGACATCACTTTTTGAAATTGCATCCGCCTGTTCACGAAGGTTGGCGTTCAAAGCGGCATCAATGGATCGGTCCCGGTCCAGTGATGCGGCGCGGACAACTTCGAGTTCTACTGCGGCACGCACAAAACGGGCATTTGCAATCAGTTGACGCGAGAACGGGCGAACAACGGTCGCGCGTTGCGGCCGCACCAAGAGAAGATTGAGGTGCGCAAGTCGGGTAAATGCTTCGCGGACAGGTTGGCGTGAATAGCCAAAAGACTTCGCGACATCCGTTTCCGATATTTTAGTTCCAGGAAGCAATTCCAGTCGAACGATTCTGTCAAAAAGCTCCTCAAAAACCACGTCACTGCTGGTTATTCGTTCGGGGGCTGCCAATGCTACCATAGTCGTTTCTAACCTCAATTTCGATGCAGTGTCGCAGAAACTTATTTGGAATCATAGGGTAAATTTGGGATACTAGAAGTCACAATATCCCATATTTTTATAAGAAATATTCCAAGTTTTACTGTGTGGTGAAATTTATATGTTGACTAGTATCCCAGATGGAGTTTTGATTGCCCCCATGAGCGAAGGACGAGGTGCCGCGCTTGTCAGGGAGGAAAGCGACGATTGCCCGCACGGGGATTTGTTGCAGATCTGGCTTGCCGTTCCAAACCGCCCTCGCACAGATTGCCGGCCACAAAAGGCGGGTCAAAAAGTTTTGAACCTGATCTGGGAGGATAGAATGTTCAACTTCTCACTAAAAACCATGGCCGTTTCGGCAGCCTTACTTGGCTCTGTTACGGCAGTGAGCGCTGAAACCGTTTTGCGCGGCGCCAGCATGTTTGACGAAGACCATGCGTTCACAAAAACAATGCGTGAATTCGAACGCCTTGTTGCAGAAAACTATGATGGCGATGTGTCATTTGACCTGCGCTTGAATGGCGAATTGGGGGTTGAATCCGATTATGTGACCTACCTCAATCAGGGTGTCGCTGTGGATTACACGATCCTCGCGCCTTCAAACATGGCCGTCTTCTCTGACTCTATCCCCTTGATGGACATGCCGTTCCTGTTCCGCGATTTGGATCATTGGAATGCTGTCTTGTCTTCGGATGCCTTTGCCCCCCTCGAAGCGGATCTGCGTGAAGCGGCGGGCATTGTGATCGTCGGCTACCACGGTGGAGGCGTCCGCAACCTGGTCTCAGCCGAGCCAATCACCAGCATGGAAGAACTTGCCGATCACCGTATGCGCGTCATGGGTGCGCCTATTCAGGCACAAACCTTTGATGCTGTGGGGGCTGCGCCGGCAGCGATTGCGTACAACGAAGTCTACAATGCAATCCAGACGGGCGTGATTGCAGGCTTTGAAAACGAAGCGGCGTCGATCCAGAACCTGAAGTTCTACGAAGTTGCGCCGCATATTTCGCTGACACAGCACACCATTACAGTGCGCCCAATTGTGTTTTCTGCGAAAGTTTTTGATGCGCTGGACGCTGACCTTCAGGCCGCCATCAAAGCGGCTGGTGCCGAAGCAGGGGCGTTTGGTCGTGCATTGGAATCCGGTGCAGACGGTGAAATCCTGAAAGAAATGGAAGCAGCCGGTCAGGTTGTGATCCACCAATTCGAAGGCCGTGATCAAATGCTTGAATTGGTAGGACCGGTTCAGGACGCCTACGCGGCTCAGCTTGGTGCGACAGAGCTTCTCGAAAACGTTCGCGGTATGTGATCTCCCGGTTACCGGGCGGAGGACGGTTTTTCCTCCGCCCGTTGGCGCAAACTTTGGATGCGGCCTGCCGCGTCCCACTGCGAATTAGGGCAGATCATGTTTGGACGATATCTTGATAAGTTCTGCAAAGGGCTTCGAATTCTGCTTGGCGTTTTGATGGGCGCACTTGCCGTTCCCGTCGCGATGCAGGTTATCTCTCGCTATACGGGATTGATCCCGACATTTCTTTGGACCGAAGAACTGGCAACCTTCTTGTTTATCTGGATCGTCATGATCGGTTCTGTCGTCGCCGTCTGGGATGGTACTCATTTTGACGTCCGCATCACACGTGATGCCAAGGGACCTTTCGCGCGATTGGTACAAGACGGTGTCGTCCACGTTGCGATCATGGTTTTTGGGGCTTTGTTCCTGTTCTACGGCATTGAATATGCTGAATTTGGCGGCAAACAACGGTCGGTCATGATGCGCGCAAATCTGATGATCACACATATTTCTGTGCCAATCGCAGGCGGACTTTGGCTTTTGTTGTCCGGTTACCGTTTGGTCGAAGCCTTCACAGCATTTCGCAGCCGCGAAGGGACCCCGTCATGATACTTGATACAGGAACCGCGGCGGCCATTCTGATTGCTGGATTTTTGGCTTTGATCTTTATCCGCATCCCTGTGGCTTTTGCGTTGGGGCTGTCGACAATTCCCGTTGTGCTGCTTGAGCTGCGCCTGACACCATTTATAGTTCTGGACCGAATGTTCCAGTCTTACAATTCGTTCATCCTGCTTGCTGTTCCGTTCTTTTTATTGGCGGCGAACCTGATGAATTCAGGCAGAGTCACCGACCGCCTGATCGAGCTTGCCCGCGTCTTGACGGGCTGGATGCCCGGTGGGCTGGGTCATGTGAACGTCGCGGTATCCATGTTGTTTGCCGGCATTTCCGGGTCTTCCACGGCGGATGCGGCAGGCATAGGCAAAATCCTGATCCCCGCGATGCAGAAAGAGGGCTACGATACCCGCTTTGCCGTGGCAATTACGGCGTGTTCTTCGGTGATGGGGGTGATCATTCCGCCGTCGATCCTGATGATCGTCTGGGGCGGCGTCATGCAGGTATCTGTCGGGGCGTTGTTTCTGGGCGGTGCAATCCCGGGTCTGATGATCGGACTGGCCTTGATGGCGACGGTCTACGGCTTTGCAAAGGCCCGCAATTATCCGGTCACAGCCTCGCCCAACTGGGCCGAATTCTGGGCCGCTTTGAAGGGGGCTGCTTTGGCCCTGCTAACGCCCGTCTTTGTGATTGGCGGGATCGTTGGTGGCCTTGTAACGCCCACAGAAAGCGCCATCATCGCCGCAGGCTACGCACTGATCTTGGGCATGTTTGTATACAAAACAGTCACCCCCAAAGACCTCGGTGGCATTTTGTATGACACGGCACGCTTTGCTGCGATTTCGCTTTTTGCAATTGGCACGGCGTCGGCGTTCGGGTGGTTGTTGTCCTTCTATAACGCACCACGCCTGATCGTCAGCGTACTGACCGCATGGGAATTCGGACCCTTTGGCACGGCTTTGTTAATCGCGGCTTTGTTCTTGGTCTTTGGTCTGTTCATTGATGCGATCCCGACAATCATCATCCTTGGCACGGTCCTGATGCCCGTGGCACAGGCCGGGGGCATTGACCCGATCGCGTTCGCCATCATTGGCATTGTCTCGCTTGCGTTCGGGCTGGTTACCCCGCCCTACGGATTGTGTTTGCTTATCTCCGCAGCAATCGGAGGGCTGAATGTGGTGCAGGTCCTGCGCGAGGTTGTGTTCATTCTTGCGCCGATGTTGATCATCTTAATCTTGCTGGCTGCATTCCCCGAAATCATTCTCTGGCTTCCGAAAACGATCATGCCGGGGGCATTCCGATAACAACTGCCGCCTCCGCATGTCTTACGTACGCGGCGGCAGTCCACACATAAACAATCAAAGGCGGGGGCGCTCTCTCGCTAAAGGAAGGATCACTATGAAACTTGCAGGCAAAACCGCCATCGTTACCGGAGCAGGCCGCGACATCGGCGCAGCAATTGCAACCAAACTGGCCTCTGAAGGGGCCAATGTTGCAATCAATTATTTCTCTAGCTCCGAAGGCGCCGATGCCACCGTTGCTGCCATCAAAGCAGCTGGGGGCAATGCCTTCGCCATGCAGGGCGATCTAAACAAGGAAGCCGATGTAACAGCCCTTGTTGCCAAGACGGTCGAAGCATTTGGCAGCGTCGACGTTCTTGTAAACAATGCTGGCGGTTTGATCGCCCGGAAGACCATTGCCGAGATGCCCGTTGAACATTGGAACGCCGTCATGAGCCTGAACGTGACCAGCACGTTTCTTATGACACAGGCCTGTTTGGCTGTGATGAAATCTGGCGCAATCGTCAATCTGGCCAGCCAGGCCGGTCGGGACGGCGGTGGACCGGGGGCTGTTGCATATGCCACAGCCAAGGGTGCTGTGATGACGATGACCCGTGGATTGGCCAAAGAACTTGGTCCGGATATCCGCGTCAACGCCTTGTGCCCAGGCATGATCGACACTGACTTTCACAACATCCACACACCCGATGCGGGTCGCCGTGGCTTTGAAGCAAATGCACCATTGAAACGTCAGGGCCATGTAGATGACGCGGCCAACCTCGTTTTGTTCCTTGCCTGCGATGACAGTGCCTTTGTCACAGGCACCAATGTTGATCTGAATGGCGGCATGCTATTTTCGTAAAGTCAGGAGTCACACAGTGTCCCATTTTCCAATTGTCTCCACCGGTGCCCATGTCACGCGTCAGGTGCTGTCAGACCACCCTGACCTTATGGTTGTTGCCTTTCGGTTTGAAGCATCTGGTGCGATAGGTGCATTGCACGATCACCCACATGTGCAGTCAACCTATGTGGAAAGCGGCCGGTTCCGGTTCACACTCGGCGATACAGATCAGGAATTCGGCCCCGGCGACAGTTTTGTCGTCCCTTCTGGTCAAACCCATGGCTGCGTCTGCCTGATCCCGGGGACGCTTGTCGACAGTTTTACCCCGCGCCGCGATGACTTCTTGTAATCATGAAACGTGTTCTCGCAATTGGCGAATGTATGGCAGAGCTGGCGCCAGCGGGTCAGCCGCGCGATTTCACGCTTGGCTTTGCCGGAGACACCTTCAACACGGCTTGGTATCTGGCCCAAATCGCGCCTGATCTGGACATCAGCTATTTTACGGCGGTTGGGGACGACAGAATTTCACAGGATATGCGGTCGTTTATCGACGCAAGCGGGATAAATTCCACGGCTGTCCAAGTGATCCCCGACAAGACGGTTGGACTGTATCTGATCCACCTCAACAATGGTGAAAGAAGCTTTTCATATTGGCGCGATAGTTCGGCAGCAAGACAGCTGGCCGTCGATGTTGCAGCCCTTGAAACGGCGATGGCAGAGGCGGATTTCATTTATTATTCTGGCATAACACTGGCCATCCTTGATCAGCCGTCGCGGGAAAATCTGTTTCAGGCGCTGCGGCAGGCCAGACGACACGGTAAAGAGGTTGCATTTGATACAAACCTCAGGCCGCGTCTGTGGACCAACACACAGCAGATGACATCAACGACCATGCAGGCGGCAGCCTGCTGTGACCTTGTGATGCCGTCATATGATGATGAAGCCGTGTGGTTTGGGGATCACAACGCGCAAGACACAATTGAGCGTTATGCAAGGGTTGGCGTGCGCCAGATTGTGGTGAAAAACAGCGATCAGTCGGTGGTGTTCCAAACGCCAAACCAGCGCGGCACCGTGACGGTTGATCCGGTAACAGATGTCATCGACACAACCGCAGCAGGAGACAGTTTCAACGCAGGCGTTTTTGCTGAAATCCTAATGGGACGCGATATTGCGACCGGCATCGAACGGGGCTGTCAGTTGGCGCGACAGGTTGTTCAGCACAAAGGCGCGCTGGTGTCTGTGCCGCCCCAAGGCAAAGGCATTGCGCAATGAAAAAGACATGGCGCTGGCTCGGCCCTTCGGATGCGATTGCGATATCGGACATTGTCCAGACCGGTGCACGCGGCATTGTCTCGGCTTTCCAGACTTGCGCGGCAGCGGCACACTCAAGCCGACAACGGTCATGACCTGATCGGGGCTTTTCCCCTTTTAACCGGTTCAAATGCGCATGCGGGGCACGTCGCTGGGGTCCAATCGTAAATCGATCAAAATGGGCTTGTTGCGATCAGCGACTGCCTCTAACGCGCCTTCAAGCTGTTCTTTTGATGTCACTTCAATCCCTTCGCCACCAAGAGATCTCGCAACCTGCGCAAACGAAGGCCACTGGAATTGTGTTAGGCTGGGGTCCATTTTGCGATCAACAAACTGGATATGCTCGGCCCCATAGGCTGAATCGTTTGCAATGATCACGATCAGATCAAGACCAAGCCGAACCGCCGTGTTGAATTCGTTGATGCCGCCCATCATGAACCCACCATCGCCGCTAAAAAGAACAATGGGGCGATTCGGCGCTGCAACCCCGGCGCCGACGGCGGCCTGCAGCCCCAATCCGATGGCACCAAAGTTGACTGTGCTGACAAAGCTTTGCGGGTCCGGCACGGACACACGGCACCACACTTCCGTCATGAAACGCCCCCCGTCGGTGACCAGAATTTTGTTTTTTGGCAAGGCGTCTTCCAACTGCGTCAATGCCTGCACATAGTTGATAACACCCTCAGTCGCGGTGTGCGGTCCGGTCTCATGTGTGGCGAGTGTCCAAGGCTCAAGCTCTGCGGTAAAACCGCTTGCCGCAATCTCGGCTTCATCAAGCCAATACATGATTTTATCGGCGGTCAGCCCAGCATCAGCCACCAATGCGATGTCCGGATGCAAACCACCTCCGATTGCGGACGGCTGCACATCTATCTGGATGATGCGTTTGCCTGCCATCAGTTTGCCGCGATCCGTTGTAAAATCATGCAATGCTGTTCCAAAGCAAAGTATACAATCAGATTGCTGGGTCAGGTCATAGG
The DNA here is from genome assembly GCF_039986515.1 of Ascidiaceihabitans sp. Lineage (NCBI taxonomy): Bacteria > Pseudomonadati > Pseudomonadota > Alphaproteobacteria > Rhodobacterales > Paracoccaceae > Ascidiaceihabitans > Ascidiaceihabitans sp. The sequence goes on from NZ_JBDWQO010000007.1 coordinate 922,538, forward strand.
CTGCCGGCGTCGATAAGGTTCCAAATATGTCAATGTTATAGGGGTGATCATTGAACAAACCCTTGGCTTGCAGGGTCGTCGCAAGCGGTGCTTCCAATCGGTCCGCTAGCGCGGTCAGTTGCTCGCGCGCAGCAAGTGCGCCGCCACCCGCCAGAACCAAGGGCCGTCTTGCAGATGCGATCATACCAATGGCGTTGTCCAGCAATTCGCTTTGCGCAACATCACCCGGAGCTGCAAAGACATTCAGGACCTGTTTGTCATAATCCGCTTCCTGCCACATGAAATCTGCAGGCATGTTAAGCACGATGGGGCGGCGTTCGACCTGCGCACGGTAGAATGCGCGCGCAACGTCCTGCGCCGTTGTGCCAGGGGTACGAAGCTGTTCAAATCCCGCGCCTGTGGCCATCACAATCTCGCGTTGATCAATGCTTTGCAAATGGCGTGGATTGTCCGCAGGCGTATCGCCCGCCAAAATGACAATCGCTGCATGGCCTCGCACGGCTTCGGTCAGGGCGGTCATGCAATTTGACAAGGCAGGCCCATGGGTGACGGTTGCCACGCCAACATCCCCGGACACTCGTGCAAAAGCAGACGCCATCAAAACGGTGCTTCCTTCGTGAACCGCTGGCACAAAATGCCCACCACAGTCCCGAACGAAACTGTCTACCATAAACAGGTTTGCATCCCCCATAAGCCCGAACAGTGTTGTCACCCCGTGATCGTGGATCGCGCGGGCAACGGATTGGTAGACATAGTTTTTGCGGCTCATAAAGTGTCCCTTTCTGCGAAGTTGAAACAAGTTTATCACTTGGATTTGGGGGAAATCGGTCGCATACATTGACTAATGTGTAATTGCTGGACCAATTATTTCTAAAAATGGCCAATATGAGGTGACTTTATTCTTGATCCGTTCGAAAAACTAATCCTGAAGGTTTTGCAGCGCGACGGGCGTGCCAGCAGTCAGGCGCTGTCGGATGCCGTTGGTTTGTCTCCCTCCCCGTGCTGGCGACGTGTCAAGCGACTGGAGGATGAAGGTTTCATTACCCGCTACGCCGCAATCGTGGACGGCAAAAAGCTGGGTTTGAACGCATTGGCCCATGTTCAGGTGTCTTTGATCAATCATGATGCTGTGTCGATAGATAAATTTCATGCCTTTGTTGAAACCAACGACCAAGTGCTTGAATGTGCGTCCATCACAGGCGACTTTGACTATATCCTCAAAGTTGCTGCAACGGATCCGGAAGCTTTGGAACACTTCATCATGTCCCGCCTTTTGCGACTTGGTGTCGTGCGCACGACCACCACCAATTTTATCTTACGGCAAATGAAAGTGTCCGGGGCACTTCCGGTCGATACGTAACGGCAAAATCAAGCCGACAGCGCACTGGCACCTTCCGGACATTGGGGATGTTCGTATAAATCACAGGAATGGCCGCATCATGATTGTCAGGTCTGGACACAAATGACATGTGCGATGACTTTGACCCCGTTCATAGCCGTTTGGGCAGCCTCTTTTCAGGACTGCCCGAAAAGAGGCGATGATGGGTATGCGCGCGGCTCAGAACGGCGCGAACCCGTCACTTTTTGCGGTTGGCAACACCCATCTTTTTACCGCACTGACAGCTTTTGGTACCGCGTTTCGTGGTGGGATCTGACCGTTCTCGCAATAAAGGTTAAGGTTGATGTTCAGCGTGACTGATGACGCATCGATGTGCGCCTGTAGCGGTCCATCAAGCCTGTGTAGAAATTCTGGAAACTGGGCGCGGCCAGATAGCCTTCGGACCGGGTGTTAAGCATCGCACCGCCCCTGTTCAAAGATATCCCGTAAGGCGGCCGCAGCGGAATGTCCTCCTATGTCGCCGCGTCAAGGTAGGCCCGCAGCGTCTGCAGCTTTTCGGGGTCGAAGAACTGGTTTTATAGGCATCGATTTCATCTGCCACGAGCGCTTTGTTGATGGTGCCCATCGCTTCGGCTTCGTCCGCGTCAAAATCGCGTGCGCTTAGGATGATTTCCAAAGCACGCCCCAGACCGGTTTGGCGTGCCATGCGCGACGCGCCAATTCGTGACCACCGCCGCGTGCAAACCCTTCAAACTTGGCAATTGTCGCCTGCGGAACTTTCGAGATGCGTTGCAGATGGCCTGAAAGTCCAGAAGCTGCGCCTGACGGTGGGGTTTGTGAACATGGTAGTTGACCGTGGCTGCCTGTCTCATCGGATGGTCCTTTCTGTCTCTTGGATTTGTAGACACCCCCCTTAAGGAATATAAAAACCAGCAAGATATGATTTCATTGTTCTGAAAAAGTATAAAATCGACATACATAGCCTCCGCCTTTTTGTTCTCGCCAGTGAAACCCTGAACATCAGCGCAGCAGGACGGACGCTGGGCATGGCACCTGTCGGACGCGCAATTCGATCTGATCAAGGGCAGCTATGACCTTGCCTTGCGCAATGCAGTTCTTGAAAATAGCAGCCTAACGGCCCGAAAATTGGCAGACGACACACGCGTCTTTTGCGCATCGCCAGCTTATGTCACGCAATAGGACGCACCAAGTGATCCGGACGATCTGAAGTCCCATCGCGTGATCGCCTTCCGCGATCTGGAACCCCGTCGCCTGATATCGCAAGATGGCGCACAGGCCGCGTTCGATCCAAAACAAGCAGCGCACCGGTTGATCCTGAATGACGGAATGACGCAAAAATGCGCGACCTTGGATAGTGCAGGGCTTTCTGTGAATTCGCGCTGGTTGGTCTATCCCCAAAGCAATGTTGTGTCTGCTAAAGTCCGCGTTTTTATGGACGTCCTTATTGAGCATACCGGACGGTCACCTGCATGGGCTGAAAGGTAGACGCAACGCGGTGTGACGTGTCCATGTCTAGATCCGGTTTGGGCGGTTTCTTTTCACAGGGTATGGATAGCCTCAAATTGTGGCGCTATAGCAATCCTATGACCGATACATTGCCCCCTTGCACAGAATGCGCCTCAACCTTCACTTATCAAGTCGATGCTTTGCTTAACTGTCCAGAGTGTGGGCATGAATGGGAACAGGGATTGCCATCGGATGACGTGGCAGTGGTCCGCGACAGTGTCGGCAACGTTTTGCATGACGGTGATACGGTCACTGTGATCAAGGATCTGAAAGTTAAGGGATCTTCTTTGACCGTCAAAGTGGGGACCAAAGTTCGTGGTATTCGCCTTGTCGACGGGGATCACGATATTGACTGCAAAGTTCCGGGCGTTGGCCAGATGGGGCTAAAGTCCATATTCGTAAAGAAGGTATCCGACTGAGTTTTGCCAGGGCGCCTCACGCGACGCCAATCCCTGCCTTTGCGCCTGCGTCGGGAATGGCAGTGCTAAGCTGATCCCAACAAATCGCGTGTGATGCGTTCAAAGATGGCGCTTCCAATCGGGATCAGATCATCGGGAAAATCATAGTCCGGATTGTGCAGTGCCGCATAATCTTCACCCGGCCCCAAACATAACATCGCAGCCTTGGCCCCCCACCCGAATACGCCAAAGTCCTCTGACGCACGCATAGGAACACCCGCATCACCGTAAGGGACATTGATTGCGTCCATGGCTTGTGTTGCTACGACATAGGCATCTGGATCATTGATGGATGCCGCAAAGTTATCGCAAACCTCAAAATCAACACTTAGCCCGAATTTCTTTGCTGCCGTGATGGCAAGGGTGCGGGCCTCGGTCTCAAGATGTTCCATGCCTTCGTCACCTGCTGTCCGCAGGGTGGCAAACACCTCGGCGGCACCCGGCGCAACGCCAAATGTTGGTTCGCCAATCTGAACATGTGTCACCGTCACCAAACGGAAATCATCATCAAGCGATCCCCCCTGCCCCAAAGCATCCAGCGCAAGGATCAATCCGGCAACCGCATGGGCCGGGGAAATCCCGTCTTCGGGGTCGGCTGCATGTGCGGTTTTGCCGCCAAGTTTGATCTTAAGTCCCAATGACGCGCAATTCACCAGTCCGGGACAGGTAGAGACGTACCCGAACGGCCGTCCGGGTTCGATGTGAATGGCAAACGCCCAATCTGCTTGAATGTCTTGATAGGCAGGATCGGCGACAACAGCTTTCGCGCCGCTTCCGTCTTCTTCTGCCGGCTGGAACATAAGCACGACACGCCCATGCGCCACAGGTTGGCGGGAAATCATGCGCCCCAATGCAAGCAGCATCGTCATGTGCCCGTCATGGCCGCAAACGTGACTCTTTCCGCGGATCAGCGACGACCACGCGATGTCGTTGCGTTCTTCAATAGGGAGCGCGTCAAGCTCGGCACGAAAAAGGACTGTTGGACCGTCTATTCCGCTGTCAAAAACGGCCGCCACGCCGTGACCACCCAATCCAGTCAAAATGCGTGTTGGTGATAGTGGTTTTAGTGCATCTGCTATTTTGCGGGCGGTTTCTACTTCTTCCCCGGACAATTCAGGATGGCGGTGAAGCGCACGGCGAAATTCAGTAAGATCTATCAAATCAAGGTTTGTTAGCATTTTTGCGCCGCTTTCGAAGTCAGTTCCGCTGATCAGTACCTGCCATAATCAAATCTGGGAACAAGTGCCATGCGCCATACGGCAACACCGCAAAGACATGCAAACGGGCAAGCCAATCGGCAGATGCCCTAAAACGGCCCCGGGTTTCCGGGATGCAGCGTATCAGACCCAAGGCCGGGCAAATCAATTGGATCGTCATCGCCCGTCATCCCGCGCATTTTTTTCAACGCCTCTTTCGCGGACGCCCATTTATCATGCGTCAGAATAGCATCGGGACGCACCAACACAGTACACACACCATTGAATGTGATGGTCCCTTGGCGGGTGTAGGTCATATCGCCAATCCTGTTTGGCGCATCCAGATCAAGCCAACGGACAATGCGCCAAGACCGGCAGAGACCTTGCTCATCCAGGTCAATGTCGCAACCGCGCTTTGCAGCTCGCTTAAGGTTGCACCTTCGTCTTGTAGCTTTTGGCCGCTTTGGCCGCATCCGAAATGGCCTTGGCGCCTTTCTGGACCTTACAAACATAGCCCTTGGCGTCTTTTACCTGATGCGATGCCGCTGATGCGGCCAGTCACACCTGCTGTTCGCGCATCGCGTAAATTTGTCAGAGCTTCCGAAGGGGAACCGACAAATGAGTTTCCCCGATTTTTAACAGCGCCAATTTCCTAGTTTGCCTCAAGGAGAAGAAACATGGGTCTTCCACGCGAGGTCGCACAAATCCTGCATTCGAATGAAGCTGCTAGATTGCGCTGTCACAAGTCTTGTGACGAAGCAAAGGGGTGTATCGGGTTGGAGGCCTTAACGCTTGAACAACTTCAGCTTCTATATAGCACCGAAGAAGGCTACAGGCTGACCAAATTGGGCGAAGATGCCGTGCAATACTCTCAGAATGCACCGTCTTTGTCTGTCCCTCCAATCTTGAAAAAATAGCTAAAGCTAACTCTGAAACTTCACCAGCGGCCCTAAGCAGACCTTTTAAACTTTTCCAGAGAACGGCAGCAAAAGCCCCTCTTCCACTGATGCTGCTTTTTTCCAATGACAGCTATCCGTGTTCCAAAACATCAGCAAAAAATATGGATGGCCATTGTTGCACATCTTTTCAGAGCTCGTTTCCGGATGTGGAAGACCGCGTCGTAACGGCGGGCAAGATCCGCGGTGGAAAGCCGCCGCCTGCTGATCATGATTTCGCAAGACCCAATGCGACCAGAAGTCATGGGGATTGCCTTTGCTATCGTGGCGCTGCCCAAGGACCTGATTAAACGGCCCATTGCGGACATCCAGCACCTGATCGCGATGCTGCGGTCGCAGTCCGCATAGCGGACATTGACCCGTGAGCGCAGCATCTTGGCGTGCTGTATGACAACTTTGCGGGACGAAGCCGCCTTTTTCGGTGGCGATTTTTGCTGGCGCAGCATTTCCTCGCATGTGCAGCAAAGCATATTCTGTAATGCAACGGTTTTCCCTGAAGCAGCTATTCACTTAGGTTGATCTTGCTTGGAAACGAGATCCTAAACTTATGATCTTCTTAATCTCAACTTGGATGCCCCGAAAGTCGTACATCTGACTTCAATGATGGACCCCAAAGGCAGAAAATATGCCAAACGCACCGACGATGATAAGGCTCAGCGCCCAAACCAAATCTAGGTTGAACCAACTTTTTGAAATGAATTTCAAACCGAACCAAGAATAAACAAAGATCGCAATCGCAGCACCCGCGAAAGTCATGGCAAAGGTATGCGTTGCGGCTACTAGAAAGGCAGTCACCACATTATTGCCCATGAGCGCTTGAGCAGCTGCATGGCCCGTCCCGGTCACGCTCTCGCCCGGCACCAAAAGCCCGCAAATACCAAGGTAGATCGGCACAAGCATCAATCCCGCACCATGCGCAGTGGCGGCAAGAAACGACCAAAGTCCTAGTTTGGCGGGATGAACACGGGCCAGAATTTTCGGGTGCCGACGATTAATCAGAAGATAAATACCCATAACGATCACAAGCACGCCTGCGCCGATCCGGATTTCATGCTCGTTGTTGATAAGAAAAACCATCATCGAGAACGGGAGCAAAATGACAATCATCGCGAGGAAGTGGCCTGTCGCCAGCATCGCGAGCGCCTTAACCATTGCCGATTTTTTACGCTCAAATAAGGCTGATGAAACAGCCAAAGGCCATCCCATACCCGGGTTCACGCCGTGGTAGACGCCCGAAAAAATGACGGCCCACCAAAGGGCCGTCAATGTCATATCTTCCATCAGTTATACCGACGGATAGCAGAAGCTGTCTGTTGAACAGTCCCCGCCTTCAAGCCGGATCTGGTGGGCGCGCATGTTCTCGGGGAAGTCGATGTAGAAGTCTTTATCCAGCGCAAAGCTTCCGTCCTCCCCAACATTTGCCATCACCATCTGTCCACCTTCTTGATGCGGGTAGAACTGGTTGTCCCAAGATGAGTAAAGCGAGTTCGTCCAGTACACGCGTTTCCCGTCACGGCTGATCTCGACCATCTGCGGGCCATAGATAACATCTTTGCCATTGGGGTGCTTGTGTTCTGTGGCGATACCGCCAAGCTCGACCTTGCCGTTCAATACAGGGTTCATCGGATCGGATACATCGTATTGATGCATCTCACCCAGCCCCCAGCAGGCCACATAGAGGTACTTGTCATCGAGGCTGAGATCGATGTCAGTGACCAATGGTGGCACAGCACCAAAGCCTTTCAGCAACTCAGGCAGGTTTTCGGGGTCTTCTGGGCGTGGATCAATGGTGATGGTCTTTTTGGACTGCCACACACCGTCGTCATCACGCCACCATGTGAAGATTGCGCCCTGCAGATTGGTTGTATCGACGACAACACCACAGAATCCATAGGATTTGGTGGGATCGTGGGCGGGTCGAATTTCGAGCGCCATTTGATAGTTTTCGCCAAAGTCCATCGTCTGGATGTTCTTACGTGCGCGCAGGTCCCAGAAGTGGATTGAGTGGCCGTATTTGTTGGACAACAGGTCCTCTGCGACGACGCCATTTTCATATTGCGGCGGCAGCCCCCATTCGGAGCTGACCATGTAGTCCTGCGGCAGGTTCCACCAGAAGTCATAGTGCTTGTCCTGCGCACCACGGTCCATCTCGTAGCGGCCGATGATCTCAAACGTCTCGCAATCCATGATGAAAATACCAGGAGGGCCGTCTGTCCCGTCCTCACCGCCGCCACCGAGGGTCGACACGTAGATGCCCTCAGGCCCGCAGTGGATTGTGTGAGGGCGCGAGTAACCTGTTTTTTCAAACAACTCTTCGGGTTCGATGATCTTGTGGATGTGTGCCTTCAGCGGATCTTTGACGTCAAAGATAAAGATGCGTGAAGACCGGATTCCGGGCACAATAAGGTACCTGCGTTCTACAAACGCATGCCCCGACAAAGGCGACAATGAGGACGAACAGGCGTTCCAGCCAAAGTGGTGGAATTCGTCGCCCGTGGTTTCGGTCATCACAGTGTGGACGATCTCGCCGTAAGTATCGGAGCCACTTCGCAGATCGATAACTGCCAACCCGTCATGCTGGTCCTTGTCTTTGCCAAGCATCACCGTAAATGCAAAATTTTCTGGTGGCGCTTCCATCGCAAGTTTCGCCGACGCGTGAAATGTTGGATCCGGTTTCATCGGTTTATTCATTTGTATTCCTCCCTAAGATTATCCCCACCTCCATGGGGTTCGAAACAAACGTGGCCTTGGTCTCCTCAAACCTCGCCCACGTTGCATAGTTGGATGGCACCGCTGATCTTTGTTGCAAGCTGGGTCAGCTGGTGCCCGATATTGTGTCTGTATTCCGTCCCGAACCGCCGGACCGGACCAACAGCGCCGACGCTGAAAGTGGCCCCGATGTTTCCGATGGTTACAGGGGCTGCGACGCTAGATATGCCGATATCAATTTCTTGGTCGCAGTCCGCAAACCCTTGGCGGCGGATCAGGTCAAATTCCACCAAAAGATCGTCCCGCGTGGTTTTTGTGTGATCCGTATATGCTTGCAAACCGCCTTTCATGATCGTGTCCTGAAATTCGGTTTCTGCAAAGGCGGCGATGGCCTTGGAGCATGAACAAGCATGTAAAGGACGTTCGCCAATCCCCGGATGAATAAAGGCACGGGCGGGGTCTTCTGGCGTTTCGACGTGGATGATTTCAACCTTGCTGTCACGGAACCGTGCAAGAAAGACTGTCTCATTGAACGTCGTGGCCGCGCCCTTCAACAATGGAGCGGCTACACGTCTTACATCGACATCCGACTTACCCAAAAGCGCGATCCGGATCAGCTTGTCGCCGATCACGTAACGTCCGTCATCATTTGGGTCTTCGATCAACCCTTGTTCATGCAAAGTTTGCATCAGCCGGTAACATGTCGGCTTCGGTATTCCGCTGGCTGTTTGAACTTCTGTCGCAGAAACAGGACGACCGATTACCGCAATAATTTCGAGCAAACTGATAAGGCGTTCGAGATGCATTTTAAATGTGCGCTCTTGTATTGCGAGACAACTTCTCACAAGATGAGAATGAATCGAATGAAAGATCAAGTAATTTTTTGGGAGCAAAAATGCGAACACGTGCCGCCGTCGCCCTTGAGGCTGGAAAACCATTGGTCGTTATGGACGTCGAATTGGACGCCCCTCGCGCCGGAGAGGTCTTGGTTGAAATCAAGGCCACAGGCCTGTGCCACACCGACGAATTCACCCGATCTGGAGATGACCCCGAAGGTATCTTTCCCGCAATCTTAGGCCATGAGGGCGCGGGTGTGGTGATCGAAGTCGGCGAAGGCGTAACGAGCCTTGAGGTCGGCGATCACGTGATCCCGCTTTACACACCCGAATGTCGCGAATGCGAATACTGCCTGAACCCCAAGACGAACCTATGTCAAAAGATCCGTGCCACCCAAGGCGCAGGGCTTTTGCCCGATGGATCAACGCGGTTCAAAATGCTCGATGGAACCCCGATCCACCACTATATGGGGTGTTCCACCTTCGCCAACCACACCGTAGTGCCCGAAATCGCGCTGGCTAAGGTGCGCAAGGACGCGCCGTTCGATAAGATTTGCTATATCGGCTGCGGTGTGACGACTGGTATCGGGGCCGTTATTAATACTGCCAAGGTCGAAATCGGATCGACTGGCGTGGTTTTTGGTCTTGGTGGGATTGGCCTCAATGTGATCCAAGGGCTGCGCCTTGCGGGGGCAGACCAGATCGTTGGCGTTGATCTGAACGACGGCAAAGTCGAGATGGCGACGCGGTTTGGCATGACCGATTTTGTTAATCCGTCAAAAGTGGACGGGGATCTGGTGGCCCATCTGGTCGAGCTTACGGGTGGCGGCGCGGACTACACGTTTGATGCGACGGGCAACGTTGGCGTGATGCGCACGGCGCTGGAATGCGCACACAAGGGCTGGGGTGAAAGCATCATCATTGGTGTCGCGCCCGCTGGAGCCGAGATCAGCACAAGACCATTCCAATTGGTCACGGGGCGCAGCTGGCGCGGCACAGCATTTGGTGGCGCAAGCGGGCGCACAGATGTGCCCAAAATCGTGGATTGGTACATGGACGGCAAGATCGAAATCGACCCGATGATCACCCATAAACTGAAGCTTGAGGACATCAATCACGGGTTTGATTTGATGCACGAAGGCAAATCCATCCGTGCTGTCGTAGAGTTTTAGACAATGCGGCAGTCCGTCCCAGAGGTTCACACGTTCTTTGATGAGGCCACGAATGCGGCATGTCATATCGTGAAGGACCCTGCCTCAAACGCCGTGGCGATTATCGATTCCATTCTGGATTTCGACGCCGCGGCAGGTCGGACCCATACGACACATGCCGACATGCTGATTGATGTGGTGACGCGGAATGGCTGGCAGGTGGCGTGGATACTCGAAACCCACGTCCACGCCGACCATCTGTCGGCCGCGCCCTATCTGGCAGAAAAACTTGGGGGCAAAATCGCGATTGGCGCCAATATCGCGGCAGTGCAAAAGGTCTTTGGTAAAATCTTTAATGCGGGCACCGCGTTCGAGATGGACGGCAGTCAGTTTGATCGTCTGTTCGAGGACGGTGATGTCTTTGCTATCGGAAATCTGGACGTCGTGGTCATGCACACTCCGGGGCACACGCCTGCCTGCGTGACCTACGTCATCGGCGATGCCGCCTTTATCGGTGACACATTATTCATGCCCGATTTTGGCACCGCGCGTGCTGATTTTCCGGGCGGGTCTGCAACCTATCTTTATGCCTCGATCCAACGTATATTGGCATTGCCTGATGAAACGCGCTTGTTCCTGTGCCACGACTATAAAACCAAAACCCGCGATACGTTTTGTTGGCAAACGACAGTCGCAGAGCAAAAGGCCAAAAATGTTCATGTCGGTGGTGGTAAATCCGAAGCAGAGTTTGTTGATTTTCGCACCAAGCGGGACACGCAATTGGCAATGCCAAAACTTATCATTCCGTCCATACAGGTGAATATGAATGCTGGAAAAATGCCCGCGCCTGATACGGATGGGGACATTTATTTGAAGGTGCCAATCAACAAACTGTAAGGCGCATCAGCACAAGGGTTGGGAGGCCCGCATCATCATGGCAGATCATCAAATTCTTATCGTCGGCGGCGGAGCTGCGGGAATTGCGACCGCAGCCAGCCTACACAAGCGTGACGCGTCGTTGCGGATTGCGATCATAGAACCCTCACAGACCCATTACTACCAGCCCGGCTGGACCATGGTTGGTGCGGGTATCTTCAAAAAGGAAGAAACGGCACGATCCACCGCCAGTGTAATGCCTTCATTTGTCACACATATTACAGGGGCTGTGGCGTCATTCCAGCCAGATGAAAACTCGGTCACCCTCGAAGACGGCAAAATGCTCAGCTATGAATATCTCGTGGTAGCTGCAGGGCTTAAGCTTGATTGGTCCGCGATTGAGGGGCTCGAGGATGCGCTTGGCAAGAACGGCGTGACCTCGAACTACCGTTATGATCTTGCACCTTACACATGGGATCTGGTTCAGAAAATGCGCGGGAAAGAGGCGATTTTCACCCAACCACCCATGCCGATCAAATGCGCAGGCGCGCCCCAAAAAGCGATGTATTTATCGTGCTGCACGTGGTCTCAGGCCGGCAAAATCAAAGACATCAATGTGTCATTCTGCAATGCGGGGCCAGTCCTGTTTGGCTGTGCGGATTATGTGCCTCCGCTGATGAAATACGTAGACAGCTATGGCATCAATCTCGACTTCGGGCACAATCTGGTAAAGGTCGACGGGCCCAATCAGACAGCGACCTTTAAAGTGACCAAAGAAGGTGAAGAGCCGCAGCTGGTCGAGCGCAAATTTGATATGCTGCATGTTTGTCCGCCCCAATGTGCACCTGACTTTATCAAGAACAGCCCCTTGGCAAATGAGGGCGGATGGTTGGCCGTCGATCAAGCGACGCTGCAAAGCACCATCGCGTCGAATGTCTTTGGCCTTGGTGACGTGACCTCTACCCCCAATGCTAAAACCGCCGCAGCCGCGCGCAAACAAGCGCCTATCGTTGCTGACAACCTGATCGCACTAATGAAGAGTGCCACAATGCCACAGGCCTATGACGGCTACGGCTCATGCCCGCTGACGGTAGAGCACGGCAAGATCATTCTGGCAGAATTCGGCTACGGTGGAAAACTGATGCCCAGCTTTCCTTGGGACAGCACAAAGCCAAGGCGCGCCGCATGGTTTCTGAAGAAATCGGTGCTGCCTTGGGTCTATTGGAATGCCATGCTGAAAGGCAAAGAATGGCTGACAAAGACGACGTCTTAGATTGCCGCCATTTTGATTGAGATGTTCGATTTAGTCCGGACAACGCTATGGGCGTAACCGTCAATGGTCTGCTGAAAGTCAAATGAATGACGGCTTCTAATGCCGCAATGCCACATGAAAAAACAGCGCAAACGCAGCATAAGTCATGCTGCGGCTGCACGAGGGTTCGCCAATAACGGATGTCGATGTTGTCGGCTGTGTATGCAATGTGCGCGTATTCCAAGTTGCTCATGTCAGCGACGTCTTGTGCAATTGCTTGCGATCCAAACAGGGCAATCGCGGCAATAACTGAGGCAATCGATTTCCTCATTTGAGCTTTCTCCCTAGGCTATCGGCATGTTTGGATACCTCTGCGCCCTCGAGCCCAAGAGTGGCCAAACATTCGAAATCCTGTGCAGATCGTTCAACCCTCTGTACATTCCCGTCAGTAAGAGTAGGTATTTCCCATGCTTGATCTTCTTAGCCATATCCTGACGAACCTTTCGATGCAGGGAACGCTGTACTTCCGCACATCGTTCTCAAAGCCTTGGGGTGTTGCCGTTCCGAGCTACGAGAACGTCGCTCGTTTTCACTTTGCACATCGCGGCGCCTGCTTAGTGTGTGTGGATGGTACAGACGATATCGTTGACCTCGCCCAGGGCGATCTTGTGATCATTCCGCATGGTGCGCCACACTCACTCTATTGTGGACATGAGCCGGAGAAGACAATCCTGCCGCTTGACGCGGTGCTGGAAAAGTCTGGTTATGATGGCTCAGGCGTTCTCGTTTATGGCGGGGAAGAGATGCAGAGCGAGACGCAGCTGGTCTGTGGGCACTTCTCTTTCGATCCGAGCTCGCGTCATGTCCTACTGGACCGTTTGCCACCGTACATTCACCTCAAGAATTATGGTGAAAGTGCCGGGCGCTGGATGGAAGCCACGCTCCGCATGATCGGGGAGGAAGCCGGTGGAGCAAAGTTGGGTGGCGACCTAATTGCATTGAAGATGTCAGAAGCGATCTTCGCGCAAGCCATCCGCAGCTTTATCGACGGCGATGAGGCAACGGAATGGGGGTTGGGCGCATTCTCTGACAAGAACCTCAGCCGCGCCCTTGATGCTTTTCACAAGACACCGACAGAGGGTTGGACGGTGGAAACCCTCGCCCAAGCCGCCGGCATGTCGCGGACTAGCTTTGCCGTTCAGTTCCACAAGACGATGAATATAACGCCCTTAGAGTATGTTACGCGTTGGCGGATGGAGCTTGCGAAGCGCGTACTACAGGAACCGGGCGCATCGCTTTCTGAAGCGGCTGAAAATGCAGGGTACTCTTCCGACTCGTCCTTCACACGTGTCTTCAAAAAAGAGACTGGGATGACACCAGCCGAATTCCGCAAGTCTCAAAACCTCGTTCGTACATAAGATTGAACGATCTGCGAATTTTTGCAGACTTCCGGACATGGATGCATCCGAACCCAGCGCCTAATTTGACCTCATCAATGCTGCGTCGCAGCTCAAACTCTGAGGAAAAATACCATGCGCTTTGTTACCAAAACGATACACGCTTACCTTGATTATCCCGTCGCCATTGGCCTTATCGCCATGCCATTCCTGTTCGGCCTTGGCGCTGACAACCCTCTGGCGTTTTGGCTTTCAGTGGTCACCGGCGTTGCGGCCTTCGGCCTGACGGTTCTAACCGATCACCATCTCGGCCTTATCCGTGTCCTGCCTTACAGCATCCACTTGGCCGTTGATGGGTTAGTCGGTGCCGTCTTTGTCATAGCACCTTTTGCGCTCGGCTTCACGGGCCTCGACTTCTGGTACTACGCGCTGCTTGGCGCCACCGTCCTCATGGTTGTTGGCCTCCATCAGCCGGAAGACGAAGCATTGAGCGCTTAAGCCTCAAGTTTAAGTTGGGGGGGGCCGCACAACATGTGCGGCCCTTTTCCCGTTTGAAGGCACCCTCGTTTTTTTCCAAGTAGGGGAATGAAGACTATATGACCTTCTCATTTCCCCCGAAATTGTCAGATAGTTCTAAAATTCATACGATTAGTTCATAGCAAAGCCAGATCTATTGTCAAAAAGTTCAAACTTGATATCTCAATCAGCACGAAATGGGCACTCGGCAGTCGGGTGCTCATAGTCAGAAAAAGGATCTTCAAATGTTCAAGAAACTCGCAATCACCTCTGCTCTTTTGACCGGTCTTGCTCTCAGCAGCACGGCCGCAATGGCAGCAGACGAACACAACGTTTCACGCGGCATCACCGCAGCCGGTGCACCTCTGGGCCTGCACGGAGTGGACCCGGTTGAGTTTATCGCAACTGCAAACCCCGTTGAGGGCACGGCGGCTTATACGGCCGTGTTCGATGATGTTGCATACTACTTCTCCACTGAAGAAAACATGAAGACTTTCGAAGCAGATCCCGCTGCATACCTGCCCCAGAACGGCGGCTTCTGCACATTCGGTGTGTCGGTTGGGAAGAAGTTCGACGGCGACCCTGAGTATCACGCTGTTATCGATGGTTCCCTCTATGTCTTCTTGAACCGTGCCATCTTTGATGAATTCAACAAAGACCGCGATGGCACCATCTCGAAAGCCGAAGACCAGTGGACGAACATTCGTAGCACAGCAGTCGAAGACCTGTAAGTTTCGCAGCAATAAGCTAATAGAAAGGGCGGCACATTGTGTCGCCTTTTTTTTTACAAAGCAGCCGTTCGAGCGATTGCTGCGAAGTATCCCTTTGCCGCGTACCGGACCTCGGCGCACAACGCAGCGAATGACCGCTCCCCAAACAACTCAACACTATGCAGAAGTACGTCATACATCCAATTCTCAGCCACAGTGCCACCGCTGCCAATAGGAACCTTGCACACATCATCTAAAAAATAGGACAACCAATGAAACGGCAGCCGAGGAGAACCCAGAGTGCCTTCAACGTCTGTTTTTACAATGGCTGCGATGTGTCTGGAATACATGTCCGCGAAAGGATACGATCTGGAAGATTGTACCATCGATCTCGATCTAGCTGATCAGATCGAAGGCCTTCCAAGCCGCAACCCTATCCAATCTATTCTTTCACCGGCAAAAAATGACTTCAACTCAAACAACAGCTTCTGGCTGATCATGCGCAAAGGCTCAGAAATTGTCGGCACCCTTGGGGCACGGTTTGACAATATTGGTGACAATGATGTCGGGATGCACTTGGCTCAGATGCACTCTCGACATTTCCCTCGGGACAGCAACACCAAGGTTATGTCGAATTTGGATGAAGACGCGGCAGCCATTAAGGACGGGCTGATCTACATGGGGGATGTGTTCTTTGCCAAAGAACACAGAGGCGATTTTGCGAAGACTCAATGCTTTTGTCAGTACGCATTTTGCCTGGCCTACGCGCGTTGGTGGCACAGTGCCGACTGGATCATCGCGTTGCATCGTCAAACAGACGCTTTGAACGGCAAAGTTCTACAACACGGGTTTACTTCGACCAGCTTCCCCGCCGTCCAAAATTGGTTATCTCCGCCCCACGGTCGGTCCGGGCAAGAGTATCTTTCCGGACTATCTAAACCGCATTTTTTGCGAAACATTCGAAGGTTTATCGAGAACCCTGACCTACTTGTAGATCCGATAATTCCGCGTCGGTAGCTGGCCTAGAATACACCTCTTTCGAAAAATTCCAGACGACCGGTTCATCATCGTGCCAAAGACCAGCCATAAGCATCGTGAAATACACTGTGATGCTTGCGTGTCCATTGTCTGACCAATGCAAGAGTTTACGGTCCTTGTAGGTAACGCCGTTTTGCAAGCGAACGAGCTGTATGTGGTCAGTTTTCGGCGCATGTCAGGTTTCGTAATATGCAACGCGATCACCAACTTCGGCATGTGACGCCAAAATGGACAGTTGGGTACTGGACAGGCTCATTCTTACTCTTCCTCGTTACTCAGCATGCAACCCAAGAATTGGGTGACATTGGCTTTGATTGTTTTCCATTCGGATAGGTGCGAACCGTTAAAGCGTGTGTTCACGTCAACGGCATGCGCTCGAAAATAGTGAGAGCATGTTTGATTGACGCCATAACCCTCTCTGGTACACCGGAACACGTCCGTTAGTGTGTTTGACGCGTCATAGCCTGAGTACATTATCGAGTGCATCACGACAGGACGTGCTGGTTCAGTTCGGACAAGATCCAAATTTGCAATGTAGTTTCGGGTTAGCCCGCCATGCAGTTCTGGTTTTGGAAATCGGATGCGGGTTAAGGACTTTAGTATTTGGGGTAAATCTGTCGTATCAGCGACCACAATACTCAAATGACGTTGCCCTCGCGTATCCCAAAACGCACGCAAGTCCCTGCTATAAATCGGCGCAAAGCTGTCCATGTCCACGCGAAATCCGTGGCTTGGCACCGTATAGCCTTCGTTGAAATCCCATCGCTCTTCCAGATAGTTGCGCGGCAGCTTGATCGGCAGCGTCTTGCCTTCCATCTCCATCCGCAGGAATTGGTTCACTGGCGCCTTGCTGCCCCATACATTCTCTTTCAGGTCAAATAGATGGTCGCAAAAATCCTCCGGAAGCCTGCTGTATGGGATGTCTGCAGGGTCTGATGTGGGGGCGTTAGAATCTGACAACACATTGTTTGGCAGCGTGCATACACACAAAGCCGCTACCCAAGCCCACTTCGAAAGCACGAATGCACCCCCTAATTCAAATGCGTATTTAAATCGCCAAAGCCTCGGTGTGCTAGTATGGAAATGCAGGACTGATGGCCAGTCGAAAACTACCTATGAGTGTACTGCATAAGTGTGGTGGCGTCAAAAGCTGTTGGAACCGAATTAAACATTTTCAGCGAGTGGGCGTGAATTTAGGAATGGTGGCAAAAACACAATGTTGAGCACCTGACCTGCCCCCGGAGGCTCCCTCATTCATAACGAGACTTTGCGGGTCTGGTTTTCATAGTTCTGGTCGTCGGTTTGGGCAAGCGCGGCGTGCGCGGGGCCCTCAAATTGCTCAAGCCTACGACGCGCTTCAGCGGGTGTTTGGTTCTCTAATGATGAGTGCGGTCTGATGTTGTTGTAATCATATCGCCAAAGGCTGCATAAATGAGTTGAGAGACCCGAACGTAAGCGGGACAAGACCAAAGAGAGATTGAGTAGCCTTTCGGTGCGAAAACTGAAGAGGACACATGCTCAGGAAGCCTTTTCCAGAGCAACAGATGTGATCAGAATTCTTCCCACCCTTCATTGGTCACGCTACCGCCACCAGTCGCTACGATCTTGGGCCTTTCTTTAGGCATCGCCTTAGTCGGTGCCGGACGTTTCATTTCAAGAACATTGGCTTCTTCGCCCGTACGAAACCGGGCCGTCGACAGCTTCAAACCATCAGCTTCGTTCGCCAACAGGCCACTTGCAGCAGTGACTTCTTCAAATGAAGCGGCTTGTTTTTGTGTGCTTTGGTCAATCTGGCTGATGGCAGCTGTGATTTCACCAACGCCACCAACCTGTTCGGCTATTGTGTTAGATATCTCATTAACCTCAGCTGAAATGCTCACCACGCTGACTGTAATCTCCTCTAACGAAGACTGCGCGCGAGACACGTTTTCAACACCCTCATACACGGCTGTGTCGCTCTTTGTGATGACCGTTGAGATCTCGTTTGACGCCTCTGCAGCTCTTTGCGAAAGCTGTCTAACCTCAGAAGCAACAACGGCAAAACCACGGCCAGCCTCCCCCGCGCGCGCGGCTTCCACGCCAGCGTTCAACGCAAGCAGATTGATCTGGAATGCAATGTCATTGATTACGGTCACAACACCTGCGATCTCTTTGGAGGCAGCAGCAATCCTATCCATTGACGCTGCGGCATCAGCTGCAACCTTCTCACTTGATTGCGCCGTATCCCGAGCAGCCTGTGCGTCCTTACTCACATCCGCTACATTCCCGCCAACCTGCTTGATGCTTGCAGAAAGCTCTTCAAGAGCTGCTGACGCCTCCTCAAGGGATGCCGCATTTTGTTCCGCCCGGTTTGACAAAACACCTGAGGTATCACGCAATTCAGCCGACGATTCCGCAAGTGTGCTGCCGCTCCCCGAGATCTCAATGATGAGAGACTTAAGCCCGTCTATCATATTATTGACATTGCCCTGCAGGTGCCCAAATGCACCGCGGAAGTCGCCCTCCATACCCTTAGTCAGATCCCCATCAGCGACACGCTCTAGCACTTGCCCAGTCTCGGACAGGCCCTGATCCACAGCACCCAGCAATTGGTTGATGTTTTCTGCAAGCTGGTTGAGGATTTGATCGGAGAACTTCGCCTCTACACGATTCGAAAACTCGCCACCGATGGCCGCTTCGACAACCGTGCCAAAGGATTTCCCAAGATCGATCATCATTGCCTCTCGCGCCTGCGCCGTCTCGCGATCTGAGGCTTCTTTTTCTTTTGCTATTTCAACCTCACGCAGTGCAGCTTTCTCTCGGTCTGCCGCCATCTCCGCCATCTCTTTACTGGCGGTTTCCTGCTCTTTGTTGCGGGCAATCAACTCGGCATCGGCAGATTGTAGGTCACTGCGCATGGTGTCCAGAGCTCGAGACAGATCACCGATTTCATCAAGACGATCTGTCTCCGGCACGTCACTGGACAATTCGCCTCTCGCGACATTTAACATTACGTCTCGTACGGACAGCAGAGGGCGTGTGATACTCTTGGCAAAAAGAATCCCAATCACCGCAGAAAACAACATCAGTATTGCGCCATTTGTGACAGTAGACTTCAGTAGTGTTGATATGTCAGCAAAAAGCTCCCTGTTTTCCTGCTCAGCAACGACGGCCCAAGATGTACCGGCGAACTGCATGGGTAAGTAGGCTGCTAAGGCCGGAGTCCCGGAAAATGTTGTAGTCTCTACGACGCCCGATGCCCCAGACAATGCTGATGCGACAGGCCCTACGGCGTTTTCATCAATTATGAACGCCTGCTCGCTGGCATTTCCACTCAACGCGCGCAAGGCTCTGTTGTCGCCGATGGCATAGACGACGCCAGTTTCACCGAGACCGGCCAAGGAGTCGTCAGTCACCCTGATTGCTTCCTTTTCAAACCTAACAATAAGGACGCCCAGGATTGCGCCGTTTGAGGCCTGTATCGGGGTCCCCATAAAGGCCGACGAGGTCGATTGTGCCAGTTCGTATTCCGAAAAGTCTTCAAAAACAAAGGGCGAGGCGTTTCCACCGTTAATCAAGTCTGCGAAGATGCGCGTAAGTCCAGTTTCCGCGATGCCTTCATCTGAGATGCGGATTGCGTAATCTTCGTGTTTCATCACACTAAAAAGAACGTTTCCATATTCGTCGACCAAATAAAGATCAGCATAGCCGTTCTTCTCAACCAGCGATCTCAAATATGGGTGAAACTTGCGATGGGCGCGGTTGTAACCATCACGGCCCTCAGCAAAGTCCAAAAAGTGCTTTTCCCCTTTTGGGTGTTCGTTGTCGATCACAAATCGCTGGCGCAAATGGTCGAATTTGTCTCCTGGGATGGCTTCAAACGCTCCGACAAAAGCTGTAAGGGCTCCACGAAATACAGGTGAGTTTGATTGCGAGACAACACTTGTTCGAAGCGCATCGAGTGATGACTTCAGAGATAGCCTTTTAGCGTTTGCGATACTTGTCAATCTGGTCTGCGCCTGGTTCTCCAAGATTTGATGAGCTGATCCAACCGCCATGTAAGCCATCATACCCACTGCGATACTGCATAGCACGACAATTGCAGCAGGGAGTTTGATTGCGATTCTTAAATTCCGGATCATCTCTACCTTTCAGCGCGGCCGCCTTAGAGGCCCCCTCTATAGATCGCGCATGTTCCTACTCATATAATCGACCGCTCCTTTCTAGGCAGTTAATACATGAGCTTCCAAAGCTTGGCCTGGCCATATTGACTGGTTTTTCGATCGCATCTTCAAGGCTGCCATTCGTCCATGTCGCAGCATTAGCTACAATGGGCTCTCTGCGGCCATTAGATCGATCACAGCATGTTCTGGCGGTCGATCCTACTGTACCAACATGGACGGCCCTACCCGCGAAAGGCTCTTCATTCTGGCCCACTCCGACATTCAAGGGATCGGGCAACAGAGCTTGCATTGTGGGCACGGCGAACGGGATACAATTCAAGACGGATCTGAACCAGATCGGCACCCAAACCGGGATCAAGAATGCAGGCAGCGCCTGGACACTGATGTGGGATCTAATGACAGCCGCGGGCTGGACACCCCAGCGCTTCCAATCTTCCCACAGGTTCAGAGTGATTTTGTTGAGTGGGGAAAAGCACTCGAGCGATCCCCTGAACTTAAACCCTGCATTCACGGACTGGATGATGGGCTGGCCTTCGGGCTGGACCGATCCGGTGCGGCCGGTAATGGAGTGGTCTCACTGGCTGCAGCGCATGCGTATTGCGCTTTGCGAGCTGAACTTGAGGGCTGCACTTTAAAACCAAGGTCATGATCAGTTGTAAGGTTGGAAACGGAGACTATGCAGCCGGTCCAACCTGTGCAACGGCCGCCACTTGCACGCTGCGGATGCTGAACGTTGGTTTCTGGACTAACGGTCAGCTAAACAAAGGCTGTGTCAAACCCCAGCGCAACGACCAAGGTTGTAGTCACCGGTAGAATCAATGCAGGCTTCCTTGAAAGAAATTTTGAGGGTAAACAGTTGGCAAAAGTGTCTAAAAAGACGGCTTCTATTCAGTATCGATACGTAAAAACAGAAGATCTATTCACAGGGTTTGATCTTCAAGACGTACTTGTAGACATTTTGCGTAGATCATCTGGTGCTGACGATCCAGCGTTGTCTACTTCTGTGCGTTTGCGAAAAAAAGATCTTGATCAAGACGGAAGTTTTTTTGTTCTTAACCAGATGTCAAACGAAGCCACATGGGATGGACCCGTTTTTTGTGGACAAATTATACACGTAAAAAAAGGTGTCGAAATTCCCGGTATTAACGGAACTGTCGACCAAGACATTCCGTCTCTAAAGCTTGCAAACTTTTCCGTCGGGAAGGAAAACAGCATTGTCGATGGAATTCTCTACTTTGCCATCGCTGGCAACCACGTAGGGCTAATTGAAGGGCAGAAAGCCCGCGGACGATCATTGGAACGCTTTTTGACGTCAATGCTGCAGGATGCGGAAGAGTTGGAACCAGGCGAAGCGATCCTTTTGCCTGCAAAAATTCAAGGCAAACTTCCTGAGATACGTTCAATGAAACTTTTACCAAAGAGATCCGCTGCCCAATCGGCTTCTAACAGAACAAAGCAACGCTCTCTCGCAGAAGCCAAGGGTAACGGAGCCACTGTTTTTGAGGTTCTCGAACTACTCGGTTGGAACCACGAGGAAATAGGTGCTCTCAGCGAAAGCGTTCCTGAAGGAGGTTGGATTGAGGGAGCTTTTAATGTACTGTTCAAACACGGCAAGTCTAGGGCCGCGATCAACCGCAAAGCTATTGAAGAAGCCGTTCGCAATCTTGACAACAGCTCTATCGGCTTGGTGGGCAATGGCTCTGAAAAAGGTGGACACATGAAGCTCTCAGAACCAAGATCTATTGAGTGCACCAGCGACATGCTGAACCCAGATGCAGCCATGCAAGCCATCGTGAAGGTAATGAAAAAGTGGGCGCAGTTGGGCCATATAGATTGTGACTTTAACAAATAAATGTGGGTATTGGCGCTCATAACTTTCTGTATAGGCTTCTGGTTCAATCCAACATTTTTGGGCGGCGATGTTCCTCAGATGTTGATTACTTTGTTTGGATTAATGTCCACAGGTATTCTACCTGCCATCTCTCTCTTGGTCGGGAACACAATTTCTGCGACATTTACACCAGCGAAGTTGGATGAGCTGGATGCAAAAACATCTTCGCTCATTGGCAAGCTGTTTAGCGTTTTAGCCATGCTACTCGTTGGAAGTGGGGCTATACTTGTGCATGAATCTGGCCTGCCCACTTTCAGCAACCCCTTCGGGATACCTTGGCTGGATGTTTACGCCAATGACGCCCCAGACCGCTTCGTTCAAGGCATAGTGTTTGCTTGCGCATTGGTTGCCACCGACAGGCTTCGACTTGTTTGGGTGACCTTTCAAAGCGTCCGTGAGCTAAGAATTGAAATTTCAAAAGCAGATAGTGAGAGGATCATCGAAGAGCGCGTCCCCAGTTCGTCTGCTCTGAAAGAAATGTTTCCTACAGATCCAGACTTTGGCTTGACTATCGATATTGCGGATAACAGCAATCCAAAGGGAAGTGATACATAACCCTTAAACACTGCTTTTTTAAACCTCGGTCGGCGTTAATCTTATTAAACACTTCAAAAGTAGTTTGCTGCAAATATCTCTGTCATTCACTGCAAAAATCCCTGTCACGCTACAAACAAGCAACTTCCCAAAGCATCGATTGCCCCTCTGGACGCAAGCGCACGCAATCCCTATATAATCACTCAGGAAACGTGAAAAGAGACCCGTGATGGACCAGAACAACGAGATGCTTGAAGGTGCGCCATTGATTGCGCCCTCTTCTACCGACCACCCGCTGTACGAGGCCGTCGTAGAGGGTTGCCGTTCGGTTTATGATCCGGAAATTCCGGTAAACATCTACGAATTGGGTCTGATCTACACCATCGATATCGACGCCGAGAATGCGGTGAAAATCACCATGTCATTGACGGCGCCCGGATGCCCTGTCGCAGGCGAAATGCCCGGCTGGGTTGCAGACGCCGTAGAGCCATTGCCAGGTGTCAAACACGTTGATGTGTCTTTGGTCTGGGAACCTCCTTGGGGCATGGACATGATGTCTGACGAAGCCCGCCTTGAATTAGGGTTCATGTAAGCAATTCCACAGATCCACGCAGGCAAGGCGTGCCCCCTACAGGAGCAGAAAAATGTTCTCGATCCCCGGAAAACAAGCCGTGTCCATCACATCAAAAGCGGCGGCCCAGATTTCCAAACTGATGGAAACCGGCGGCCACGCGGGCCTGCGTATCGGCGTCAAAAAAGGCGGTTGCGCGGGCATGGAATACACAATGGACTATGTCGACGACAAAGACCCCAATGACGAAGTGGTTGAACAGGACGGGGCCCGCGTCTTGATTGCGCCCATGGCACAAATGTTCTTGTTCGGCACTGAAATTGATTATGAAACCAGCCTTTTGGAATCCGGGTTCAAGTTCAAAAACCCCAACGTGACCGAAGCCTGTGGATGTGGCGAAAGTATCAAATTCGAAGGCATGTAAGATGGCCGTGTCCGACGAACAGATCGCTTTCGTTCATGATCTGTTTGAAGGTGTCGGGCTTTTAACCACACGCAAAATGTTCGGCGGGCTTGGGATTTATGCAGATGGCGTCATCTTCGCGCTGGTGATGTCGGAGGGCCAATTGCGGCTCAAAGGTGCGGGTGACATGGTCAAAGCCTTCGACGCAGAAGGGTGGGAACGCTGGACCTACACACGCAAAGGCGGCGCGGCCAGCTCTATGCCCTACTGGACGATGCCTGAACATTTGCTGGATGATCCCGAAAAGGCCAGCGCATGGGCACAGCGCGTCCTTGCAGCACTGTGATCAGGCCTACTGCTTTTGCAGATGCACATAAGTTTCCTCAAACCGTTTTGCCAGATGGTCCCCCGCCGAGATAACTTGATCTGACCCCGGAGGGGCCACATTAGTGTCATGGGTCGGGTTAAAGAACAATGGCACTGAAATACGCTCGTGCATGCCCCCCACCACGCGGTGCGGCGTGGCTTTTACGTCTCCGGCGGTCCAGAATTCCATCATTTCACCAAAGTTGATAACAAATTCACCCGGAGGCGCTTCGACAGCGATCCATCCGCCTCCTCGCTTGCGCACTTCCAGTCCCGGTGATCCATCGGTGGCCAGCAAAGTCAAACAGCCGTAATCGGTATGTGTAGCAATCCCGAAATCCTTGGCCGTCGCCCACACGGGGCGTTCCGGATAGTAGTTGCCACGCAACAAAACCATAGGTTTGGCGAAGGCCGCGTCAAAGTAATCGCGAGGCATGTCGGTGGCCGCAGCTATTCCGCGCAAAACATCCATCGCCACATCGCGGGCGTCATCATAATAGGCCTGAACCATTTCGCGGAAGCCGGCTGGAACTTTTGGCCATTGATTGGGCGCATAAACGGAAAGTTCAGCCAAAGGATCGCCCTTGGACAGCTCAAATCCGCTGTCGAAAAACTGTTTGTAGTCCGGGTTTGCATCCGGATCGACTTGTTCTGATCCAGGCGCACCCCAACCACGATTGGCACCGGTTCGTGCCATATCGATTTCACGTTTGGCGCTTTCAGGCAAATGGAAGAAGGCCCGGTACATTTCAATGACATCTTCAACACGGGACGGCGTCAGGGCGGTGTTATAAACGGTCGCAAAACCGACCCCCCTTGCCGCTTCGCCTAAAGCGGCCAGTGTTGCAAGGTCTCCTGAGCGGATAAGCTGTGCATCAAGTCTTGGGATCATGGAACGCATCCTTTTTCTGACACCCGCTGACTAACGCGCCGAAGCACAAAGGAAAACCCCGACATTGCTGCGATGCCGCGCAAATGCTATCAGGCGCAGCATCACGCAAATGCAGGACCCAAACACATGGCCAAAAAAATCGCAGCAGGCAATTGGAAGATGAATGGCACCAGTGCCTCCCTTAGTGAATTGGAAACACTGACCAAATCACACAGCACCTGTGACTGCGCGATCGTGATATGCCCCCCTGCCCCCCTGTTATTTCGTGCAGCAGACCTAACACAAGACAGCGTCATAAACATTGGGGCGCAAGACTGCCACACAGATCAAAGCGGCGCATTTACAGGCGATGTCGCAGCCCACATGATTGCCGACACGGGCGCGTCTTACGTCATCGTCGGGCATTCGGAACGGCGCGAAGCCTACGCAGAACGAAACCGCGATGTACGCAACAAAGCTGAAGCAGCGCGAGACGCCGGACTGACAGCGATTGTATGTTTGGGCGAAAGCCTCGAAGACCGCGAAGCCGACAACACTCTGGACATCATCGGAGGTCAATTGGCAGGGTCAGTTCCGAACGGGGCAACGGCGGACACAGTGGTGATCGCTTATGAACCTATCTGGGCGATCGGGACGGGAAAGGTCCCCACGCTTGACCAGATTATTCAAGTCCATGATTTTATGCGCGGCGAACTATGCGCCCGCTTTGGAACAGAAACAGGCAACCAGATCTCTTTGCTTTATGGCGGGTCGGTCAAAG
This sequence comes from Ascidiaceihabitans sp., assembly GCF_039986515.1. Lineage (NCBI taxonomy): Bacteria > Pseudomonadati > Pseudomonadota > Alphaproteobacteria > Rhodobacterales > Paracoccaceae > Ascidiaceihabitans > Ascidiaceihabitans sp. The sequence goes on from NZ_JBDWQO010000007.1 coordinate 948,079, forward strand.
CCTCAAACGCCGCTGAAATCTTCAAAGCGGACAACGTCGATGGGGCATTGGTGGGTGGCGCAAGCCTGCAGGCGTCAGACTTCAGCCCAATCATCGACGCCCTGAACACCGCCTAGGCTCAGGACCCATTAATCCTGTGGCGCTGGTTTGATGGGTCCTGAGCCTAGTCTTCCTTTCGCCCGAAATACTTCGGAGCGCGAGGCAGCGCCTCGCAATGCGCCGCCCCCGAAAAGGGGGCGGCAAAACATCACGCGCAGGCGCAGCCTGCCCTATTTGGTGATGATTTCAGGGCCCATCATCATGTTGGGCAACCACGTCGAAATCGCCGGAATATAGGTGACCATAATCAAGAACACGAACAACACAGCCGTGAAGGGCATGGCCGCCTTCACCACACGCATCATCGGCATGCCCGCCACACCCGAGGTGACAAACAGGTTCAGACCAACAGGCGGGGTGATCATACCGATTTCCATGTTCACAACCATGATGATGCCCAGATGAATGGGATCAATGCCCAGCTCGATCGCGATGGGAAAGACCAGGGGCGCTACGATCACCAACAGCCCTGATGGTTCCATAAACTGGCCACCGATCAGCAAGATCACGTTCACGATGATCAGGAATACCACAGGCCCCAAACCGGCCTCAAGCATGGATGCGGCGATGGCTTGCGGGATCTGTTCCTCGGTCAGTACGTGCTTGAGGATCAAGGCACAGGCAATGATGAACAATAACGTGACCGTCAGCTTACCCGCCTCAAACAACGCGTCGCGCGTGTCACGGTGGAAAAACACCGTGACCAGGGCAACGGGCTTTTCGATCAAAGTCAAATTGCGCACGTCTTCATCCTTGGTGCGCAACGGCCCCATGTCACGGTACACAAAGACCGAAATCAAAAAAGCATAGACCGCAGCCACTGCCGCCGCTTCAGTGGGCGTGAAGATACCGCCGTAGATGCCACCCAGAATGATGACAATCAGAAACAGGCCCCAAGACGCATCAAGGCCAGAGGCACGGATTTCACCCCACCCCAACCAGTCGCCTTTGGGCAGATCGCGCAGCTTGGCGACCACATAAATAGCCGTCATCAACATGAAACCCGCCATAAGCCCCGGAATGACACCGGCAAGGAACATGCGCCCCACGGACACATCCACCGCAGAGGCATAAACCACCATAACGATAGAGGGCGGGATCAGGATGCCCAAGGTGCCCGCATTGGCAATGACGCCAGCGGCAAAATCTTTGGTGTAGCCGACTTGGCGCATACCAGCGATCACGATCGTGCCGATGGCAACCACGGTGGCCGGGGACGATCCAGACAATGCAGCAAAGAGCATACAAGCAAAGACACCCGCAATCGCCAAACCGCCGGGCAAATGCCCCACGCAGGCAATGGAAAAGCGGATAATGCGTTTCGCCACGCCGCCCGTCGACATGAAGGTCGAGGCCAGAATAAAGAACGGAATGGCCAGAAGCGTGTAGTGTTCGCGCATCGCATCAAACATCGAATTGGCGACAGAGGCCAGCGAAGCATCGGAATAGATCAGCAAAAACAACGTCGAAGACAGGCCCAAAGACACCGCAATCGGCACCCCGATCAGCATCAGCCCGATGACCATCGAGAAAAGAAGTACAACGTCCATAGGTTCAGTCTCCTGCGTTCACATGACGCACGTTTTCGACGTCGTCTTCGGCTTCATGGCTGACGATCAGGCTGGTGGACACACCTGTCCACACACGCACAAAGGCCTGAATGAAGCGAAATAAAATCAGCGCCACGCCAAAAGGCAGAATGAAGCGCAAAACGACCATCGGGAATTTTTCGTAAGATTCATCGTAGTTGATCAAAGGTTCTAACCAGCGCAGCCATTCCACCATGGGAATGCCATTATCTGTCAGATAGCCACGAAAGGACGATCGACGCATCTCCTCAAATCCCGTCGGAAACCAACGGCCTGTGGTTTGCGGCAGGTTGGCAAAGTTGGCCCAAGCATCCCAGGCGCCTTTCATCAAAAGCACCGCAAACAGAATGCACAACGCGCCCGCAATCAACGCCAGCACGCGGCGGATGGGCGGGGAAAACAGGTTGGTGACCGCATCGACACCCAAGTGCGACGTGGTTTTGATCGCATAACTCGCACCAAAAATCACCAGCCATGCAAACAGGTTCGCCACTGCATCCAAACCCCAGATCAAGCCAGAATTAAATGCAAAGCGCAGCACCACATTAATAAAGGTGATCACCAGCATCGCGCCCAAAATCAGTGCAATCGCCGTTTCTTCGAACTCGTTGACCCAGCGCCCCACGCCTGTCAATTCGGCTTTGTTGTAATTGGACGCCATCGTCCTTCCCCCCTGTTTCAAACAGAATAAACCCCGCGCCAGACCAGCCAGCGCGGGGTTCTTGAGCTTAGTTTGTTGCGGCGTTGATCGCTTGGGCCGCGTCGATGTTTTCTTGGCCAACATCGCCTTTGAACTGTTCCCAAACGGGTTTCATAACGCTCACCCATTCTTCGCGCTGCTCTGCAGTCAGTTCACGCACAACACCGCCCGCGTCCAGAATGGCTTGCTTGTTGGATGCGTTCACAGCTGTGGATTCCGCGTTACGCGCCGAAGTGACTTCTTCGATGATCGTGCCAAGCTGGGTGCGCACACCTTCGTCCAGACCTTCCCACCAATCCACATTGGTCACCAACAGATAGTCGATGATGCCGTGGTTGGTTTCGGTCACGCCGTCTTGGACTTCAAAGAACTTTTTGCCGTAGATGTTGGACCAGGTGTTTTCCTGACCATCGACAACACCGGTTTGCAACGCGCCGTACACTTCGGAAAACGCCATTGGTTGCGGAGAGCCACCCAAAGCCGCCATTTGCGCTTTCAAAACGTCAGAGTTTTGAACGCGGAACTTGAGGCCATCGGCATCAGATGGGGATTCCAAAGGCACGTTGGCCGACATTTGCTTCATGCCGTTGTGCCAGAACGCGAGGCCCAAAAGGCCACGGCGCGTCATGCTTTCTTTCATAGCCTGACCCGTTTCAGAGCTTTGGAACGCGTCAACAGCCGCGATGTCGTTGAACATGAAGGGCAGATCAAAGATGCGGAATTGCTTGGTGAACTGCTCGAACTTGGACAGCGATGGGGCCGCCAGTTGAACGTCGCCTTGCAGCATCGCTTCCAGCACCTGGTTGTCGTTGTACAGTGTCGAATTCGGGAACACTTCCATGCAGGCCGTGCCGTTCATCTCGTCATTGACGCGCTGTTCCAGCAGCGAGGCGGCGATGCCTTTGGGGTGTTTGTCGGTGTTGGTCACGTGGCTGAATTTGATGACGATTTCGCCGTCATCACAAGCCGCCGCAACGGCACCAGCGGAGACTGTAAAGCTAAGCGCGGCCGCAGCCACAGCAGATACGAATTTCATGTGGTTTCCTCCCAGAAACATAGATGTAGCGCCACCTTTTGGGCGGCTTGCAGCAAGTGAACCACATCCACACCTCCGATGCATGGACGCGGAGGCACTAAAAACAAACTTGGATTAATTACAATGAAAACAGTTACTAACGCAGCTTTTTAAAAGTAAAACTCACGCACACAAACCCAAAGCGTGCGGATTTTCGCACAGCACCTGAACCATCTGTGCGGAAATCCGCACAGATGTTAGCGCCGGTAGTCTTCGGCGCGAATCCCGTATCGTTTCAATTTGTCGTAAAAGGTTTTCCGCGGCAGCTTTAACCCTTCAGCCGCACGGGCCGCCATCCCGTTGTGCCGCCCCAAGGCAGCAATCAGCAATGACCGCTCTACCCGCGCCATCTGTTCGCTTAGTCCCAGATCAGTGGCTTCCGTGACGTCTTCCGGCATGCCCAAGACAAACCGCATCGCCGCACTCATCAACGATCGCGCATTGCCGGGCCAGTTTTGCGCCATCAATGTGGCTTCAAAATCCGGGTTAATATCCGGCGCTTGCAAGCCTGCCTGTTCGCTGGCTTGGGCAACGTAATGGCGAAATAGGACGGGAATGTCTTCGGGGCGCTCTGCCAATGAAGGGATGCGCACAGTCATGGTGTTGACGCGGTAATAAAGGTCTGCATTCAAGCGGCCTTGGGCCACAACATCGTCCAGATCACGCGTGCTGCCCGCCAGCAGACGCGCTGTCGCGCCACCTTCCAGCACTTCTGCCAGAAACAATTGCGTGTTGGCAGGCAACAGGGCGATTTCATCCAGAAACAAGCTGCCGCCTTGTGCGTCTTGCAGCGCCGCTTCCAGATGCAGCACGGTCAAATCTGCCGCAGCCTGTTTCACAAATGGCGCTTTGGACCGTGTGGATGACAGATGGATCACTTCAGCCACTTTGGAAATACCGGTGCCGGTCGCGCCGGTCACAAGCACATCAGCATCCAATTGTGCAAACCGGCGCACCCGCGTGCGCATCGCTTCTGCCAGATCAGAAGACCCAAACAACATGCGCGCCGCAGGATCACCTGTTTCCACCAATTCCGTCAGACGACGGTTTTCCAAAACCAATGCGCGTGTCTTTAAAGCCCGCTCAAGAACAGCCAACAAGTCACTGGGGGCGCAGGGTTTTTCCAAAAAATCAAAAGCGCCCTGACCCATGGCCTGCACCGCCATCGGAATATCCCCTTCCCCTGTCAGCAAGATCACAGGCAGATCGGGGTCTTGGGCATGGGCATAATCCAAAAGATGAAACCCGTCGCGCCCCGGCATGCGGATGTCGGACAAGATGACCCCGTCAAAGCCCCTGTTGATGTGGTCTTTGGCCGCAACAAAAGACCCCACAGGCATTGGATCAAGATCGGCCAGTTCCAGCGTTTGCGACACCGCGTCCCGCACGGCTGCATCATCATCCACCACAAGAACAGATCGTGTCATGTTATCTTGCCATCCTCTTGCCAGTGATCCAGATGCACCATGAACACAGCGCCTTTGTCTGTGTTGGTGCCACGAATTTCGCCGCCAAAACTTTGCACGATGCCGTAAGAAATCGACAGACCCAACCCCATGCCTTCGGACGCGCCGACTTCTTTGGTCGAATAGAACGGGTCGAACACTTTGTCAGGCACTGAAATGCCCGGGCCGGTGTCTTCGAAGGTCACTGTCACAGCACCGAGCCCGTCCGGATTCCCGCCATCGGCTGGCGCTTTGCCTTGGACGATATGTATCGTGAGCTGCTTTTCAGCACTGTCTTGCATCGCGTCGGCCGCATTGCTGATCAGGTTTACAAACACCTGCCCCAAACGGACTTCGCCGCCACGCACATAGACAGGATTGTCAGGGCGGTTCACCTGCAACACAACACCGCAGGCGCGCAGTCGCGCCTCCGTCAGCTCAAGCGCCGACACCAACACTGCGCCCACGTCCACCCGCACAAGGCTTTCGCTTTCCTGCCGCGCAAAGGCCCGTAAATTTTTGATAATGCGCCCCATGCGCCGCGCCAGTTCCGAAATACGGGTCAAGTTTTCCGCGGCCCGTTCCGGTTTGTCACGGGCCATAAATTCGACGCCATTTTCCGCAAATGACCGGATTGCCATCAAAGGCTGGTTCAATTCGTGGCTGATGCCTGCGCTCATCTGCCCCAAAGCGCTTAGCTTGCCTGCTTGCACCAGATCAGATTGCGCCTGCGCCAGCGCGGCTTGCGCTTCTTCCCGCTCTGTTGCCTCAAAACGCAGCTGGGCGTTGCTGCGTTCCAGTTCTGTGGTGCGTTCGGCCACGCGGGCTTCCAATAACGCATTGGCCTGCGCCAATGTGCGTCTGCGTTCGGTCGCCACAAACAACACGGCCCCAAAGGCCAAACACAAGGCCGCAACCGCCGCCGCCTGCAACATCGCAAGGCGGCGCGCGGGCGACACATCCATCAACACTTCGCCCGTCATGCCAATCACTGGCAAATCGCGCGTGATATGCAATGCATTGGCAGGCAAATACGGGCCCCACCCCAATTGCCAGACCTCATGCGGCCCCAACAGGTAACTGTTAAAGGCAGGGGCAATGCCCGATGCCGGTCGCAATCCCGGTTGATCTTCGCGGCGTTGCCAAAACACCAGTTCAGAGCGGTTTGAAATGAAGACTTCGCCTGTATCGTCGGTGAAAAACACAGGCGGGTTGGACCCGACCCAATCCCATTCGATGGCCGCTATGTCTGCCGCCACCACCACAGCGCCCTGCACAGTGCCCGCCCCCGAAAAGATAGGGGCCGCGTAATAGTAAGCCCTGCGATCAAATGGGGCACGCAGCCCATGCGCACGTCCCAACGCCCCTTGCATAGCCCGGCGCACAAAAGGCTGCGCGCTGAGATCCAGACTGTCCACACCGCGTGCCGATGCCAACACAAAGCCATCCGTGTCCACAACCATCACATCCAAAGCGCCGGTTTTATCGACAATTTCCAGCAACCGCCTCCGCGTCACGGTGTCGACGATGCCACCTGCAATTTGGGCGGCGACAGGGCGGTCTGCCGTCAGAACTGCCAATTCGCGGTACCGCTGCAATTGCCCCGTAAGCCGATCCGCCGCCAAAGCGAGATCCACAGACCCCTGACGCGACAGCTGCCCCAAGGCCTGAACGTACCCGTAGCGCCACACCCCCGTCGAGATGGCCAGAACCACCACGCCAAAGCCGAACGCAATCACCAGTCTTTGAAAAATCCCCTGCCCCATTGCCACATCCTAACAAAGCCATGTGCAAAGGCCAGCCTACAAGCGGCACGGGCGGCAAAGACACCGTGCAAAATGCACAAACCATCGTTGCCCAATGCGCTATGGCAGCATAGAATTTTACTGAACGATCATTTGGGACATCACCGATGCCAGAGCTTTCTACCTTACTGCTTTTTGCAACCGCAGCGCTTGCTTTGACGATGACACCGGGGCCCGACATGCTGCTGATTGCGTCACGCAGTGCCGCGCAGGGCCGTGTCGCTGGGCTCGCCACATGGGCCGGGATCGCTGCGGGCACTTATTTTCACGCTTTGGCCGCGGCGTTGGGCCTGTCCCAGCTGTTTTTGGCAGTTCCCATCGCCTACGACATCGTGCGCTACATCGGCGCTGCATATTTGTTGTATCTTGCATGGGGCGCCTTTACCGCAAACACGCCGACCAACCCGAAAACAACTAAAAAACGGGCCAACCAAACAGCCACCCTTATGTTCCAGCAAGGATTTCTGACAAACTTACTGAACCCCAAAATGGCTATTTTTGTGTTGGCTCTGTTTCCGCAGTTTGTGACACCTCAGTCCGGATCCATCGCTGTGCAGATTATGGTGCTGGCCACGGTTCTGAACGGCATTGGTTTTTTCGTCAACGGCACGGTGATCCTTGCGGCAAGCCGGGTCAGTCATAGTCTTTCGCAAAACGGCATGCTTGCGAAATGGTCTCAGTATGCACTGGGCACTGTTTTTGCTGCGTTGGCCGCACGCCTCGCATTCGACACATCGCGTTAAGTCATCCGTCGTCCTTCTTGACCAAATGGGTTGTTTTGCACACAAAGCCCGCGAAAGCCCAAAAAAGACCATAGTCATCCAGTGCGCAACACGCCATGGATAGGACATGACCTTGCTTGTTCAATCCCCGCTAGACCCTGATTTTGTGCAAAACCCATATCCGTTTTACGCCAGAACCCGTGCCCTTGGGCCTGTGCACTTTTGGCAAGACTACAACATGCTGGCGGCCTTCGACCATGCAACAGTCCACGCCCTGTTGCGTGACAAACGGTTGGGACGCGCCAGACCTTTGGATCAAAGCGCCCCATCCCAAGACCATTTGCAAGCCTTTGATGCGATTGAAGAACATTCAATGCTGGATATGGAAGGCAACCGTCACAAGCGTTTGCGGTCACTGGTTTTGCGCGCCTTTACCTCAAAGCGCGTGGCAAACCTGGCCCCCGATATTCGCAACATTTGCACCGACCTGATTGCAGCGTTTCCGCGCGGCGCATTCGACCTTTTGCCGGCCTACTGCAGCCAAGTGCCTGTGCGCGTCATCGCCCGTCTGTTGGGCGTGCCCGAAGCCCACGCCCCTGATCTGTTGCGCTGGTCGAGTGCGATGGTTGCCATGTATCAAGCCAGCCGCACGGTTGATACGGAACACGCAGCAAACACCGCCGCTGCCGAATTCAATAGCTATTTGCGCGACTATATCAAAGTGAAACGCAATCACCCTGCCGATGATCTGATCACCCGATTGATTGCAGCGGAAGAAGACGGCGAAAAGCTGAACACAGATGAATTGATCGGCACCTGCGTTTTGCTTTTGAACGCCGGACACGAAGCAACAGTGCACAGTTTGGGCTTGGCTTTAAAAACGCTGTTGGAACACAACACCGACAGGGCTGCCTTGGCCCCGGATGCAATCGCCAACACCACAGAAGAGCTGTTGCGTTTCGACCCGCCCCTGCACATGTTCACGCGTTTTGCGTACGAAGACATCAGTCTAGGCGGGCATATTTTGAAGGCGGGTCAGCAGGTTGCGCTGATGCTGGGTGCCGCAGGCCGTGACCCCGCCCTTTTGAACGCCCCCGACACGTTTGACCCGATCCGCAAAACACCTGCCCATCTGGCGTTTGGGGGGGGCGTGCACTTTTGCGTCGGGGCTCCACTGGCAAGGCTGGAAATGCATGTCGCCCTGCCGATGTTGTTTGATGCACACCCCGACCTTGCCTTGGCGGCGACGCCCGAATTTGCCAACACCTACCATTTTCACCAGCTCAAGGCGTTGATAGTCACCCCTTAAAGCGGCAACATGGTCGTGGATTTGATTTCTTCCATAGACAACAGCGCCGTGACGTTGTGCACGCGCACTTCACCGATCAAAGCCTGATAGAATGCGTCGTAGGCGCGGGCGTTTTTCACGCGCACTTTCAGAATGTAGTCGATGTCGCCCGCCAAACGGTGCGCTTCTTGCACCTCGGCGCGGTCGCGCAGTGCTTTTAGGAATTTTGCCTGCCAATCCGCTTCATGCTCGGATGTGCGGATCAAAACAAAGAAACACGCCTCAAAGCCCAAGGCCTCTGCATCCAGAAAAACCGTCTGTTGGCCGATCACACCGGCCTCTTTCAGCTTGCGGATACGATTCCACACAGGGGTCTTGGAACTGCCAACTTCCTTTGCAATTTCATCCAAAGACTGGCTTGCGTCGCGCTGCAAAGCCCCAAGGATTTTCCTGTCTACATCGTCTATCCGAACGCTCATTCGCTTCATCCTCAAATCACAGTACAGGCGTTCTATTCCGGTGGTGACCTAGAACAAACGTCCTTATCTAAGCTGCGCACTAGCAACTTATCGGGAATATTTCCTATATTGAGGGTCAAGTCAAACAACCAACACAGGTGCTGCACATGGATCATTTTCCTATCTTTCTGGCCACATCAGGTCGGCGCATCGTGTTATCTGGCGGTGGGGATGCTGCCCTTGCAAAGCTGCGTCTACTTTTGAAAACGACAGCCCATATCAATGTGTTCAGCCCCGACGCCGCCCCCGAGATCAAAACATGGGCCACCGAGGGCAAACTAACCCTGATCCCCCGCGCGATGGAGCCCGGCGACGCGATGTGTGCTGCCCTGTTCTATGCAGCGGACGAAGACGCGGTTGAAGACAAACGCACCGCCGCCATCGCCCACAACGACGGCGCATTGGTCAACGTCGTGGACAACCTTGAAGACAGCCAATTCATCACCCCCGCCATCGTGGACCGTGATCCTGTGACCATCGCCATCGGCACCGAAGGGGCGGCACCTGTTCTGGCCCGCGCCATCAAGGCGGACCTGGAAGAAAAGCTGCCCAGCACGCTTGGCACACTGGCGCGTATCGGCAAGACCTTCCGCAAGATGTCCTACAGACTGCCCTTTGGCCGCGCACGTCGTGATTTCTGGCGCGACTACTACTTCAACGCAGGCCCCGCTGCGATGACAGACGGCGTCGAAGCCGTGCAACCCGCGTTGGACGCCCTTCTGGACGACCACCTGAACCGCAAAGCCCGCGAGGGCCATATCGCCTTTGTTGGCGCAGGCCCCGGTGATCCCGAATTGTTGACGCTGAAAGCCCGCAAAGCCTTGGACGAGGCCGACGTGGTCATTTACGACCGCCTCATTAGCCCCGAAATCCTTGAACTGGCCCGCCGCGAAGCGATCATGCTGGATGTGGGCAAAGAAGGCTTTGGCCCCTCCACCCCCCAAGAGGTCATCAACGATTTACTTGTGGAACACGGGGTGTCCGGCGCACAAGTCGTGCGTTTGAAATCCGGCGATAGCACCGTCTTTGGACGGTTGGATGAAGAAATAGATGCAGTGACCGCAGCAGACATCGGGTGGCACATTGTGCCAGGTATCACTGCGGCCTCTGCTGCGGTGGCCAGCATCGGTCAAAGCCTGACACGCCGTGGCCGCAATGCGTCGGTCCGCTTCTTGACAGGGCACGACATGCAAGGGTTCGCAGATCACGATTGGGCGGCTTTGGCCAAACCCGATCAGGTCGCCGCCATCTACATGGGCAAGAAATCCGCCCGCTTCGTGCAAGGACGCCTGATCATGCATGGCGCAGATCAAAATACGCCCGTCACCGTGATCGAAAACGCCTCGCGCCCCGATCAACGCGTGCTGTCCACGACGCTGGCACATCTGCCTGCCGATCTGGCAGAGGCCGAAATGTCCGGACCCGCCCTCACATTCTATGGCCTCGCGCCTCGTGCCGCTTCAGAAGCCGCCGCTACACTTATCACACGGGAATTTGCATAATGCCTAAAGCGTTCACACCCAAAATCGTCACCGCCAATGATCTTCTCAAAGGCGACGTGATCTATCAAACGCTCAACGGCTGGTCGCGTGATCTGAAAGACGCCGAAGTCCTGACGGATGAGGCCCACGCAGACCTGCGCCTGATCGAAGGCAGCCAACAGGTGAACAGCGTTGTGGGCGTCTATCTGGCAGACACAGAGGTCGTCGATGGCGTCCCCACAACCACCCACTTCCGCGAAGCGTTCCGGGCCAAAGGGCCTTCCAACTACAACCATGGCAAACAAGAGGTCGCATAAGATGTATCAGTATTCCGAATTCGACACCGATTTCATCGCATCCCGCAACGCCCAGTTCCGCGCTCAGGTCGAACGCCGCCTTGATGGCTCCCTGACCGAAGATGAATTCAAACCCCTGCGTTTGATGAACGGCCTTTATCTGCAACTGCACGCCTACATGCTGCGCGTGGCCATTCCCTATGGCACGCTGAATTCCGCCCAAATGCGTGTACTCGCGGATATTTCCGAAAAATGGGACAAGGGCTACGGCCACTTCACGACCCGTCAAAACATCCAGTACAACTGGCCCGAACTGAAAGACGTGCCAGACATGCTGGACGCGCTTGGCAAGGTCGGGATGCATGCCATCCAAACCTCTGGCAACACGATCCGCAACGTAACAGCAGACCATTTTGCAGGGGCGGCAGCGGATGAGATCGCCGATCCCCGCCCCGTGGCCGAGCTGATCCGCCAATGGTCGACAGACCACCCCGAATTCCAATTCATGCCGCGCAAGTTCAAGATCGCGATCACAGGATCGCCCAATGATCGCGCCGTGACCCGCGCCCATGACATCGGGCTGCGTATGGTCGAAAAAGACGGGCTGGCAGGTTTCGAAGTGCTTGTAGGCGGCGGTTTGGGCCGCACGCCCATGATTGGCAAAGTCATCACCGACTTCCTGCCACAAGAAGACTTGTTGCCCTACTTGGAGGCGATCGTTTCCGTCTGGAACCAGATTGGGCGGCGGGACAATAAGTATAAAGCGCGGATCAAGATCACCGTGCATGAACACGGCATCGACGAAATCCGCCGCTTGGTCGAGGAGCGTTTCGCGGTCCTTAAGGGTACGTTTTCTGGCATCGACCAGCAAAAGCTGGCCGAATACAAATCGCAATTCGCGGCACCGGAATTTGTGCAAAAATCCGAAGCAACGTTCAAAGACGCCTACCACCGCGATCCGTTGTTCCGCGCATGGGCCGACACGAACATCACGGCGCATAAGGCGGATGGCTATTCCATCGTGTCAATCAGCCTGAAAAAACACGGCGCCACACCGGGCGACGCCTCTGCCATACAAATGCGTCTGATGGCGGATCTTGCCAAACGCTTCGGGCACGATGAATTGCGCATCAGTCACGAGCAAAACGTGATCCTGCCGCATGTGCATAAATCCGACCTGCCCAGCATCCACGCGGCGCTGAGGGCGCAAGACCTCGCAACAGCCAATATCGGGCTGATCAGCGACATCATCGCCTGCCCCGGCATGGATTATTGCGCGCTGGCCACTGCCCGCTCAATCCCGATCGCTCAGGAAATCGCAACGCGCTTTGACGAACTCAAACTCGAACATGAAATCGGCAACCTGAAAATCAAAATTTCCGGCTGCATCAACGCCTGTGGGCACCATCATGTGGGACACATCGGCATCTTGGGGCTTGATCGCGCAGGCGTGGAAAATTACCAGATCACTCTGGGCGGCGACCACACCGAAACCGCAAAAGTAGGCGACCGCGCGGGGCCAGGCTTTGCAGCCGAGGACTTGATCCCCGCCATTGAGCGGATCGTGGACGCATACCTTAACATCCGCCTTGAAGGCGAAGAGTTCATCGCAACCTACCGCCGCCTCGGCATGGCCCCCTTCAAGGCGGCCCTTTACCCGGAAGCGCAGGCCGCCAATGCAGCCTGATCCCCGGCTTCATCTCGCCAAAAAAACCTCCGCCGGAGGCTCCGGCCGCGCAATCAGCGCAGGACGTGCGGCGCAGCTGAATGCACGCTACGCCCACGCAGGCGCCGCAGAAGTGCTGGATGCCGCCTTTCGTGAGGTCCCAGACATCGCATTGGTGTCCAGCTTTGGCGCGGATTCAGTTGTGCTGTTGCAATTGGCCGCCAAGGTCAAACCCGACGTACCGGTGCTGTTCGTGGACACTGAAATGTTGTTTGACGAAACACTTGAGCATCAAAAGCGCGTGGCTGAATTATTGGGCCTGACAAACCTGCATGTCATTAGGGCAGAAGATTCAAAAATCCTCGACCCGAATGGCACATTGCACAAAAGCGACACCAACGCCTGCTGCACTTTGCGCAAAACGGCCCCCCTGCAAAAGGCGCTGGCACAGTATGGCGGTTGGATCACCGGCCGCAAACGGCATCAATCAGGCACACGCCAACGGCTGCATATGTTTGAGGTCGAAACAGGCACAACCCGCCTCAAGGTCAACCCGCTGGCCTTATGGTCGGCGCAAGACACCATCCGCTACATGAAAGCGACGCAACTGCCGCGCCACCCGCTTGTGGCCAAAGGCTACCCCTCTATCGGATGTGCACCTTGCACAACCCCTGTCGCCGAAGGCGAAGACCCTCGCGCAGGACGTTGGCGCGAAACGGAAAAAGAAGAATGTGGCATTCATTTTGTAGACGGAAAAATGGTGCGGACCCCTGCGGTAGACAACGTGCCGCACTCAGGAGATATACAATGACGATCATCGTGACAGACGAAGGTTTTGCCCCCGAAACCTGGACGCGGGGCTACACGGCATTTGGCGATACGGCCAATGATGTGGTTGCGCTTGATGTGCCATCCGACATCAACCCCGATGACATCCAGATCACTCCAAGCCTGGAAATGGTGCGTGTGGACTTTCCCAGTTTTGCAGACGGGCGCGGCTTTACCATCGCGCGGATGCTGCGGCTGAAAGGCTACACCGGACGCTTGCGCGCGCGGGGCCACGTCATTGCAGACCAATACGCAATGGCGCGGCGCGTGGGCTTTGACGAGGTTGAGATCACACAGGACCTCGCCGCCCGGCAACCGCAATCCCAATGGCAGTTCCGCAGCGATTGGACGGCGAACGATTATCAGGCCCGCTTGCGCGGCTAAACGTCCCCTTTCCGTTCCACATTTTTCTAGCTACCAAGGAGGCGCAGGTGTAAATCTGCGTTGACATAGACATGACCGAGCAAACACCAGTGAACACAGCGACCGCCGCAAAGGCCCCGACCCTTCCCGATGCCCAGACCGTCACTGAAGTGAAACACTGGACGGACCGTCTGTTTTCCTTCCGCGTCACGCGGCCTGCATCGCTGCGCTTTCGGTCGGGTGAATTTGTGATGATCGGCTTGATGGGGGATCCGCACCCCGAAACAGGCAAGCAAAAACCGCTGCTGCGCGCCTATTCCATCGCGTCGCCTGCATGGGACGAGGAATTGGAGTTTTATTCCATCAAAGTGCAGGACGGTCCACTGACCTCCAAATTGCAACATATTAAAGTCGGCGATGAAATCATCCTGCGCCCAAAACCCGTGGGCACTTTGGTGCATGACGCATTGTTGCCTGGCAAACGGATCTGGTTCTTTTCAACCGGCACCGGCTTTGCGCCTTTCGCATCGCTGCTGCGTGAACCGCAAACCTATGAAGACTACGATGAGGTTATCATCACCCACACCTGCCGCGATGTGGCTGAGCTGGAATACAGCCGCAAACTGATCGAAGATTTGCAATCGGATGAGCTGATGCAGGAATTGATCGGCGCCGAGAACCTTGCGAAAATCCGCTATTACCCAACAACCACGCGCGAACAAAGCCCGAAGATGGGGCGGATCACGACGCTGTTGCAAGATGGGACCGTGTTCAAAGACCTCGGCATCGACGGTATTTCGGCGGACACAGACCGTGCAATGGTGTGTGGATCAATGGGACTGAACACCGATATCAAAGAGATCATGGAAGGGTTCGGGCTGGAAGAAGGCGCGAATTCAGATCCCAAACATTATGTTGTGGAAAAAGCGTTCGTCGGGTGAGGCGCACGGAAAAATCGAATTTTTCCGGCCCAGATTTTTTCAAAAAATCTGGGTGCCTACAAACCTGACAATGGCACACCCTGAACGGTGATCCGGTGCATCAAACGGTCGTGCCCCGCATAGTCAGCCGTTGCATAATGCTGCACCAAGCGGTTGTCCCAAATCGCAACCATGCCCGGACGCCACTGCACCCGACAGGTGAAAATCGGTTGGGTTGCATGTGTATAAAGATACGCCAACAAAGGCGCACTTTCCTCGCGGCTCCAACCCTCAAAGTGGGTGGTGAAATCACCATTCACATACAAACACGGCGCACCGGTTTGTGGATGCCGTACGACCACAGGATGTAACACCGGATAGCGGAATGCATCCGGACTTTCGTTTAAACCCAATTGACTGTCTGCAAAGCTGCTGTCGGAGTGCCACGCCTTCAAGCCCCCTAGAAGTTGCCCCAATCCGGGCGACAACCCGTGATAGGCCGCAGTCATGGACGCAAAATGCGTATCCCCGCCATAGGGCGGTAATTTTTGCGCTGATAGAATGGAACACATTGCAGGGGCGGCATCATAGGAATGATCGGTATGCCACGTGCCACCGATCACCGCAGTCTGAACCGACGTGGTACGGACTTCTGCGATCATCGGGTGGTCGTCTACAGGGGTGAAAAACCGATTGACCTCTATCGGTCCAAAGGCCTCGGCAACCGCGATATGGGCGTCTTGCGACAGATGCTGATCCGGCAAAACAACAACACCATGTTCAAACAACGCTTGCTTTACAAAGTCGAAGTCACTTGGCGTCATGTCATTCAGATCACGCCCCATCATCATGGCGCCGCAATACCCTGACAGTCGTCGCAATACCCACTTCGCCATAAACTACCCCTTTGGGCACTAGTTTGCATGAACCCATACGCCGATCACAACAAAAAAATCGCGCCCCCTCGGGAACGCGATTTCATCAACTTTTGTAAGGTGCTTAAGGCTTAGAGGCCCATAGCTTCTTTGATTTTGCCCAGTACAGTTTCCAGCACTTCAGGGTTGTCACGCGCTTTTTCCAAAGACGTTTTCAAAGCTGTTTTCTGGAATGCGCCCATCTCGGAACCTTCAACCATTTCAACAACTTTGTCGTAGTCGAAGCCTTCAGTTGTCAGCAAATCTGCTATTCCTCCAGAGGTTGCTTCAGTAGCAGCTTCAGTTGTCGCATCTACGGCTTCCGTTGTTGCGTCTGTTGCGGCTTCGGTTGTCGCTTCAGCAGCTTCGGTTGTTGCTTCAGCAGCTTCGGTTGTTGCATCGGTGGCTTCGGTTGTCGCTTCAGCCGCTTCCGTGGCAGTGTCTGCCGCAGCATCCGCTGTTGCGTCTACGGCTTCTGTTGTTGCGTCGGCGGCCTCAGAGGCTGTCTCCGTGGCAGCGTCCGCTGTTGCTTCCGCGGCATCTGTAGCAGTTTCGGTGGCGTCTGTTGCAGCATCAGCTGTTGCGTCTGCCGCTTCAGAGACCGTGTCTGTGGCAGCTTCCGTTGTCGACTGAACCGCGTCGGCAGTGGCGTCAGCAGCCTCAGAGGCCTTCTCTGTTGCAGCTTCTGCGGCGTCACTTGCAGCTTCTGTTGCTGTTTCTGTGGCATCGGCGGCAGTTTCCGTCACAGCGTCTACCGTATCTGCAACTGCATCAGTTGTCGCCTCTACCGCATCTGTGGCTGTTTCTGTTGCCGCGTCTGCAGCATCGGATGCTGTATCTGTGACCGCATCAACCGCATCGGATGCGGCTTCAGTTGCTGTATCCACAGCGTCGGATGCTGTTTCAGTAACCGCGTCGACTGCGTCGCTTGCAGCATCCGTGGCTGCATCAACGGCGTCACCGGCAGTTTCTGCTGCTGCAGCCGCTGTATCCGTTGCAGCGTCAACGGCTGTGTCCACTGCATCGGCCGCACCTTCGGCTGCATCGGTTGCAGCATCTGCCACAGCGTCCGCAGCTTCAGTGGCTGCATCGACAGCACCTTCAACAGCGCCCTCGGTTGCCTCAACTGCATCGCCAACAACGTCGGATGCACTTTCAAGCGCCTCAGGGGCATTCACAGCCTCGGCCGCTTCGTTCAACGCTTCGGTTGGTGTTTGGCCGGAATAGAGCAAATATGCCCCACCTGCGACAGCAGCAGCCACAACGATCCACAACAGATTTTTCATAACTCAAGTCCCCTCAGACAGTCTCGACACAGCATACGCACCTGATGGTGGCTATGTCGTTCACAATTGTGGGTGTCAGATGCGCTCTTAGATGGAAAGGTTCAAGGGGGAAAATAGCCACTTTCGGCGCAAGACAGCTTATATTGCGGCTTGCAGACCGGTCGCGGCAGGTTTACCTTGCGGCCTCAATATCAATCACACGCATCAAAACCACCGAAGGAAGACCACCATCGCTCGCAGACCTCATAACGCGCCGCCACAACGTGACACCGGCCCGCGCATCAACGACAAAATCCGCTCCAACGAAATCCGCCTGATTGGCGCTGATGGGGAAAACGTAGGTGTCGTAACGCCCGCCCGCGCCATGGTTATGGCAGACGAGGCAGGGCTTGATCTGGTCGAAATTTCGCCCAATGCCAATCCACCTGTGTGCAAGATCATGGATTTTGGCAAATTCAAATATGAGACACAAAAACGCGAAGCCGAGGCCCGCAAGAAACAAAAGATCATCGAGATCAAAGAGGTGAAGTTCCGTCCAAACACGGACACCAATGATTACGAAGTGAAAATGCGCAATGTGTTCAAGTTTCTTGAAAACGGCGACAAGGTGAAAATCACCCTGCGCTTCCGTGGCCGCGAGATGGCGCACCAGAACCTGGGTCGCGAATTGCTGGAACGGGTTGCAGAAGACACCAAAGAAGCAGGCAAAGTGGAAAACTTCCCCAAAATGGAAGGCCGCCAAATGGTCATGCTAATCGGGCCACTGCCACAAAAAGGGTAAGCTCGTTCTGACACACCACCGAACAAAGCCGCACATCGTTGCGGCTTTTTCTTTTTCACAACGGCGAGCCTTTGCGCAAAACGCGGCCAAGTTCCTCAAATTTCATGGCAATTCAATCTGCGCCAACCTTGCAGCATCCAGTGCCAGTTTCAGCCGCCCATAACTGCGCTGCACATCACAAAGCCCCCGACGCACGTCAACAGATACGGTCGCTATAGACGGCACCATGCATCCTTGGGGCGTGCTTGCGTCCTTCCGAAGCGATCTCAGCACGCGGGGGTATGACAATCCCTGCCCTTCACGCGACGCGATGGTGTCCGGCAAAAGTGGCACAATCCGGTCAACGTAATCTGACAGACTTAACGCAGTTGTACTGTAGCAAACCGCGACTGTGCCAACGACCCCGGTTTTGCACAAATCCCCTGCTTGCAGCAGGCATGCATCGCGTAATCCGCCACGCAGGCTTGGCTCCTCAACCTCTGCTGCAAGAATACAGGCAACAACGGCGTGCGTTTCCACGTTCGCGTCATCCGCCACAGCGGTCTGGCCAAAACACAAAAGGGCCGCCAAACAGCAGCCCTTTCGTAAAACTCCAAACGAAAGCGTCACGCAGCAGCCGCAACCGCCCGCTTTGCCATGACAGCGCATAGATGCGCACGGTAGTCGCCAGACCCATGCAAATCGCTGATCATGCCGTCACCCGAAAGGCTAAGACCTTCCAAAGCAGACGCCGAGAAATCGGCAGACAAAGCCGCTTCCGCCTCTGTCCAGCGGAAGACACCTTCTTCAGAAGCACCCGTAATCGCCACACGCACACCGTCCGCGTATTTTGCGACCATGACACCCACCAAGGCAAAACGGGACGCAGGTTGGACAAACTTTTGATAGTTTGCCTTTTCCGGAACCGGAAGACGCACTTCTGTGATGATCTCGCCATCATTCAGGGCTGTGTCGAACATGCCTTGAAAATAATCATCGGCCGCGATCTCGCGCGTGTTGGTGACGATTGTAGCGCCAGATGCCAGCGCCGCACAGGGATAGCAAGCGGAGGGATCGTTGTTGGCCAATGAACCACCAATAGTGCCACGATTGCGGACCGCGGGATCGCCGATATGGCTGGCCAGATCGGCCAACGCAGGATAAGCGCCTGCACCAGAGGCCACCGCACCATGGGTTGTCGCCCCACCAATGCACAAGGCACCATCGTCACCGGTGCAGATGCCCTGCATCTCGGAGATGCCGCTCAAGCTGACCAAAGTTGTAGGCGACGCCAAACGCTGCTTCATTGTGGGGATCAGGGTTTGACCACCACCCAACGCCTGCGCGTCGTCGCCACCCAACGCCGCAACCGCATCCGCGATCGTACCCGGCTTTTCAAATTCAAAGTTGTACATTCTCTTGTCCTTTCACTGGCAAGATGAACCGGATCCCGTATTCATCTCGCCAAATAAACCTCGGGGGTCCGGGGGCTGGCCCCCGGTCCGACCGTTCATTCATGCATTGTTGATTGCGGCCCACACTTTGTCAGGCGTCAAAGGCATATCGATATGACCGACATTCTTTCCACCTGATGCAAGCGCATCAATGACAGCATTCACAACGGATGGGGGCGACCCAATCGCGCCCGCTTCGCCGCAGCCTTTCACACCCAACGGGTTGTGTGTGCACGGCGTCTGGCAGGAATGGTCCACCGAATAGAACGGCAAATCATCGGCACGCGGCATGGCATAGTCCATGTAAGACGCGCTCAGAAGCTGGCCGTTTTCATCATAGGAACAGTTTTCCAACAACGCTTGGCCCACACCTTGGGCGATCCCACCATGCACCTGACCAGATACAATCATCGGGTTGATCACATTGCCGAAATCATCCGCCGCCGAGAATTTCTCGATGGTGACTTTGCCAGTTTCTGGATCGACTTCGACCTCACAGGCATAGGCGCCCGCAGGGTATGTGAAGTTGGCCGGATCATAAAACGCTGTTTCTTCCAGACCCGGTTCAATATCTTCCAGTGGGAAGTTGTGCGGCACATAAGCCGACAATGTCACATCGCCCCAAGCCACGGATTTATCCGTGCCAGCAACGCTGAACACACCGTCTTTCAGTTCCACATCCGCGTCAGACGCTTCCATCAAATGCGCAGCAATCTTGGTGGCTTTGGCAATGATTTTCTCAGTTGCACGCACCATGGCAGAACCACAGACCGCCAAAGACCGCGATCCATAGGTGCCCATACCGAACGGGATTTTGGACGTGTCGCCATGCACGATGTCGATCTGATCTTCAGGAATACCGATCATTTCGGCGACCACCTGCGGGAAGGACGTCTCGTGCCCCTGCCCGTGGCTGTGTGCACCCACCATGACGGAAATAGAGCCCGTCGCGTTCACGCGCACAGTCGCTGCATCGTAAAGGCCGGCACGCGCACCCAATTGACCCACAAGGTTCGACGGCGCAATGCCACAAGCCTCGATGTAGCTGTTGATGCCAAGCCCACGCCATTTGCCTTTGGCCTCTGACGCTTTGCGGCGGGCCTCAAAGCCCGAGAAATCACCGATTTCTTCCAGCTTATCCATGGTCGCATTGTAGTCGCCTGTGTCATATTCCACGGCCACTGGGGTCGCATAGGGGAATTCGGTGACATAGTTCTGGCGGCGCAAAGCAACCGGATCAACGCCCAATTCACGGGCGGCTTTGTCGATCACACGCTCCACCTGGAACGTCGCCTCGGGGCGGCCTGCCCCGCGGTAAGCGTCCACTGGAACCGTGTTGGTGAACATCGCTTTGACGTTGGTGTAGATCAGCGGTGTTTTGTAGTTACCCGCCAACAACGTACCGTGCAGCCATGTGGGCACCGACGATGCAAAGGTCGACAGATACGCGCCCATGTTGGCGTAGGTGTCGCAGCGCAACGCGGTAAAGTTGTTGTCTGCATCCAGCGCCAATTCGACTTTGGTGACGTGGTCACGGCCTTGCGCGTCCGAAATAAACGCCTCGGAACGCGACGATGTCCATTTCACCGGACGGTTGCAGGCTTTGGCGGCAAATGTGCAGAAGGCTTCTTCCTGATAGTGGAAAATCTTTGTGCCAAATCCGCCGCCCACATCCGGGGCAACCACACGCAGCTTGTGCTCTGGAATGCCCAGAACAAATGCGCCCATCAACAGGCGAATAACATGGGGGTTCTGGGATGTTGTATACAGCGTGTGCTGATCGTCGGACCGCGCATAGTCGCCAATGGCCACGCGGGGTTCCATGGGGTTAGCAACCAGACGGTTGTTGACCAGTTCCAGCGTTGTGACGTGGGCCGCATTCTTGATGGCCTCATCGACAGCGGCGCGGTTTTCTTCAACGAAGCCCCATTCGTAGCATAGGTTCGACGTCAGATCGTCGTGCACCTTGGTGGCACCAGCAGCGGCGGCGGCCTTCATATCGACAACAGCAGGCAATTCCGCGATGTCCAATTCGATGGCTTCCGCCGCATCACGGGCTTGGCCCAGCGTCTCGGCAACAATCGCAGCAATCGGTTCGCCCACGTGGCGCACTTTGCCTTCTGCCAAAACCGGATGACGGGGTTCTTGCATCGGCTCACCGTGCAAATCCGTGATCTGCCAACCGCAGGGGATGGATCCCACCGCTTCAAAATCAGCACCCGTGAAAATCTGCACAACGCCGTCCATTGCGGCGGCGGCTGTGGTGTCCAGCTTGGTGATCGTGCCGTGCGCCACATCAGAGCGCAGGAAATACACATGTGCTTGACCACGGATATTCATGTCATCTGTATAGTTGCCGGTTCCGGTCAAAAACCGGATGTCCTCGCGCCGCTTCGGGCTGGCGCCAATTCCATTGTCTTTAGGCATATTGATATTCCTCCATGTCGCCGCAGGTGCATTGCATCTTTGGCTTGTGTCGATGGGCGTTGACGGCCCTATCATTATCTCTTGTGTCCGGTCTCGGCAGCGTGGCCCCTTCTCCTCCCAGAGCTGACCACGCGCCGTCAGAGGGGGCTAAGCACCGCCCAAACGAGACCTATTCAGCAGCAATCGCACCAACGTCCTGACCGGACGCGGCCATGATCGCCTTGACGATGTTGTGGTAGCCTGTGCAGCGGCAGATGTTGCCTTCCAGATGCACACGCACCTCATGCTCGGACGGTTTGGGGTTTTCTTCCAGCAGCTTCACCGCTGTCATGACCATACCCGGTGTGCAGAAACCGCATTGCAGGCCGTGGTGATCCTGAAACGCCTGTTGCACAGCACTTAATGTGCCATCTGGGGCCGCTTGGCCTTCGATTGTGGCAACCTCTGCGCCGTCGGCCTCCGCGGCCAGCATCGTGCAAGATTTCACAGCCACGCCGTTCACATGCACCACACACGCACCACATTGGCTGGTGTCACAGCCCACGTGTGTGCCTGTCAAATTCAGCTCGTCACGCAAAAAGGACGACAACAAAGTGCGCCCTTCAACCGTTCCTTTTGCGGCCTTGCCATTCACCGTCATTGAGACTTGTGTCATGGTCTTCCTCCCTTGATATATTTTTACTTGCCCCGACTTAAGCACACGATTTGAAGCATGAGAACCTAAAAAGTGCGCAAATCCGTGTCACTACGACTAAGGTGTAGACGCCCTTGGACGGGGGCGCGTTGGAATTTCTTTCAACAAACCACCCACGCCCATTGCTGCGATATCTTCAGGACGCAATTCGACGCCGCATATGAGACGTTCCATCACCCAGTCCGCACCGTTCAGCGCAGGTGAGCGCGCACACCCCGGCAGGCCAATAACGGGCTTTGCCCCGCATGTCCCAAAGAACAACAAGTTGCCCGGATCGACAGGCATTCCATAAGACGTCACACGCCCCCCTGCCTGACGCAGCGCTTCGGGCCCCACATCATGCGTGTCTGATGTCGCGGATGCCGTCAGCAGAAACACAAAGTCTCCGGTGGCTTGGGAAATCGCCTGTGCGATATCGCCTGTTTTGTGGGGCACAATCACACGGTCCGTCAGCATCATGCCAAAGCGCTGCAAGCGTCCCAACAACGCATTGCGTCCTTTGTCCGACGGATCATCCCGTCCAACGCGCGTTTCGATCAAAGTGGCAGATGCAAATTGCGCAGGCAAAACACGCAAAGCATCGGCAAGGGCCGCGCTGGCACGGATGACGTCACGATCCGGGACCGCGTAGGAAATCACCTTGATCGTCGCAATCATCCCGTCGGCATCCACGCGGTGATACTGTGGCACCGTCGCGATTGTGATCATCGGGTTGACCGTGTTGAACGCGGCAATCGCCAAGCGGTCAATCTGCACGATGCCTGCATGTAGTGCGTAAAGGTTCACACGCCCAGCGCCGGCGGCCGACATTCTCAGGCCCAGCTCTGCCGGGTCTTGTGCCACTGCAGCCCCCAGCTGAGTGGCCGCATCATTTTCTTCCACATCGCCGGTTTCCAACCGGGCCACCACAAGGCTGTCGTGACCCTCTTGGGCGAAATCCGCGATATGCTCTGCCGTTAAAACCGTGCCTTTTGGCACGCGATACGTCATTTGCATTTCATAGGGTCGTTCCGCCGCCTCCATGCTGTGCGCAAGGATCGCACCCATTGCTTCAGCCGTTGCGACAGGTCCGAACTTCATGCGCCCTTCCGCAACACTTGCGTCATCTCTGACAAGATCGAAACAGCAATTTCCTGTGGGCTGCTTGCGCCGATATCCAGACCGATGGGGCCGTGAATACGGGCGATGGCGTCGGCTTCAAATCCGGCCTCCTGCAAACGCTCTACCCTTTTGGCATGGGTGCGGGTTGATCCCAAAGCCCCGATGTAGAAACACCCCGACCGCAGCGCCAGATGCAGCGCCGGGTCGTCCAGTTTGGGATCATGGGTCAGCAAGATCAGCGCTGTGCGTGTGTCGAGGCCAACCTGTTGCACGGCGGCGTCTGGCCATTCAGAAATCAAAGTTTCACCGGGAAAACGCGCGTGCGATCCGAAGGCTTCGCGTGGGTCAATGACGAAAGGGTCGTAGCCCGCGATCCGCGCCATCGGCACAAGCGCTTGGGCAATATGCACAGCGCCCACCACGGCCAGACGCAAACGCGGGTTATGGATGGCCACAAATGTTTGCGCATCGTCTTCAAAGCCGGACCGGTCGCGGGCGAAGCGCTGTGTATGGCCGTTGCTGGTAAGGCGGCGCTGACCGGTTTTGACATTCACTTCGTAGGCAATGGGTGTTCGGGCAGCACGTGCCGCAACCAGATTGTCCAGAATATCCTCAGCCATGGCGCTGCCGACAGGCTCGACATACACACGGATCGTTCCCCCGCATGCCAGCCCGACTGCAAAGGCGTCGCCATCGCTGACGCCGTATTCCAGCATCACAGGGTGCCCTGTTTCCAAAGCATCCATGGCCTCAAGAACCACAGCGCCTTCAACGCAGCCCCCCGACACCGACCCCTGCATGTCGCCCTCGCCCGACACAACCAACTGGGCACCAACGCGGCGTGGCGCACTGCCCCATGTTTCGACAACAGTGGCCAATGCAGCGCCCTTGCCTGCGCGGTGCCATTCCAGCGCTTGCTCCGGTGCGGTGTCAGTTGTGTTCATCTGCAAATCCCCTTTGGAGCATCACACCAAAGAATGTCGCCAATTACCAGAGCCGCAACCTACGACTAAAGCGCCATTCCACAATAGCGTGCAGGCTTTGACTGCACCTTTGGATCACCCGCGCTTGCACATCATGCAACACCTGCCTATTTCTGACCCGAACCGATACGCAGGACCACACACATGCCTATGCAAGCCCAAGACATCGAAGCTTTGATCCGTGAGAGCTTTCCCGATGCAGAAATCACCATCACCGACCTTGCTGGCGACGGCAATCACTATGCGGCCGAAGTGATAGACGCCTCTTTCAAGGGGAAGAACCGTGTTCAGCAACAACGTGCTGTTTACGCCGCCCTGAAAGGCAAAATGGACGGTGCGCATGGCGAATTGCATGCTTTGGCCCTGACCACAAAAGTTCCGGAATAACCCCTTAAAACCGCTAAATCGGGCCCGAAACGGGCCACCTGACATAGAAAGTGATGAAAATGACAGACGTAGCTGCGCAGATCCAAAGCCAAATCGGCGAGAACCCAGTTGTGCTTTACATGAAAGGCACCAAAGAGATGCCGCAATGCGGGTTCTCTTCGCGCGTGGCCGGTGTTTTGAATTACATGGGCGTCGATTTCGCCGATGTGAATGTGTTGGCCGATGAGGCGTTGCGCCAGGGCATCAAGGATTTTTCCGATTGGCCCACTGTGCCGCAACTATACGTCAAAGGCGAGTTTGTAGGTGGATGTGACATCATCACAGAAATGACCTTGTCCGGTGAGCTGGACACATTGTTCACAGAGAATGGCGTAACATTCGACAAAGACGCCGCAGATAAAATTCGCGAAGCCAACGGCTGACGACTGGTTTTGGTGGGGTGCACCAAGGTGCACCTTACCGCTTTACTTTTTGGTCGATCTTTGTACCGGCCCAAACAGGGGCTTTGCCCCCGGGGCATGCGCCCCTTCCCCCAAAGTATTGTTTTGCGAAAGGAAGGGATGACCAGCCCAGACCGGGTTTCAAGTCGCGGCCTTTTCTTCGACTTCTGCCGCCAAAGATTCGGCCCGTGCTGCAAGTTCTGCCAAAGTATCCGTCACCGAATCCGGTATAACCGGCACTTCAATCCGTTCCGGTTCGGGTGCCGCCACATTGCGCAGCCCCTCAATTTCCGCTTCTTTTTCTTCGAGCTTTGCCTCGACCTCTTTCACCCGGTCTTCAAAACTCGCTGTTTTGTCTGCCAACATCAGTCCCGCCATAAGCAACATCCGCGCTTCGGGCATCCGCCCGACCTGGTCCGACAGCACCTGTGCTTCGTCGTCGAGCATCTTTGCAGCTGTGTGCAGGTAATGTTCTTCGCCTTCCTGGCAGGCCACACCAAATTCGCGCCCCCCTATGGTGATTGTGACTTCGGGCATCAGGCGTCCTCCTCGGAAGGTGTTTGGGGCTCGGAAGGTGTTTGGTTTTCTGTCTGGATCAGTGGTGTCAGCGTGTCGATGATCGTGTTCATTTCCGACACATCTGCCGCGCGTGTTGCCCGCAGCCCTTCCAGTTCCGCCATCATCGCCTTGTTGATCAGATGCGCATCGCCGACGCCCGCTTCGTTGGCTTGACGCAGATCTTCGTTTGATTGCCGTAAGGCGTTGTTCGCATTTCGCAATCGCTGCAGTTCTGTATCCATTTCAGTCAATCGCCCTGTCACGATATCTGCTTGTGCCTTGGCCGCTGCAAGGTCAGCATCCTGACGCTGCGTGAGGGCACGTATCCGTTCGCTAAGTTGCGCGTTTACTGTTTTCTCATCTTCCAGCGCCTGTTCAAGCTCTGTTGTATCCGCACCAGTATCCGTTCCCAACCCGTCCAGCCCGACCGCCACGCGGTCCATGGCTGCGGTGATCCTGCGTTGAAGCTCCTCGATGTCGCTCATGCGTGCCCTCTTTCATCGTCACAACTGTGCCAGCCTGTGAACCGGCCTTGAACGCTTGCGACCTTCAATTCGAATTCACATACGAATCGCTTGGCCTGCGTGTTGCATCAAGTTTAACCAATGGACACAAAAAATACCCCCCCTTTGTGATCAAGCACTTGTAGCACGGCGTTGAAGTGCCACTGCGTGAGGATGCCGTTGTTTTCTTGATGTTTGCTTGATCTTTGCGCCTTGCCTGATATGCACCGCCCCAACCGCTCTTTCAGCTAAAGGATACGTTCCCCGTGGATCTTACCGCCCTGCGCACCGCACACCCCGATCATTGGTCCAAAGCGACCGCCATCCGCGCCCTGACTTTGGACGCCGTGGCCGCCGCCAATTCAGGCCACTCCGGCATGCCCATCGGGATGGCCGATGTGGCCACTGTTTTGTTTGAAAAACACCTCAAGTTCGATGCCTCTGCCCCGAACTGGCCGGACCGCGACCGCTTTATTCTAAGCGCGGGCCACGGGTCTATGTTGCTGTATTCCCTGCTGCATTTGACGGGTTATGCCGACATGACGCTGGAACAGGTCAAGAATTTTCGCCAATGGGGCGCGATCACAGCGGGCCATCCCGAATACGGCCACGCCACAGGCATCGAGACCACCACCGGGCCTTTGGGTCAGGGCATCGCAAATTCCGTGGGCTTTGCAATGGCCGAGGAGATCCAGCGCGCCACTTACGGCAAGAAAGCCGTAGACCACTATACCTACGTCATTGCAGGTGACGGGTGTTTGATGGAAGGCGTCAGCCAAGAAGCCATCACACTGGCGGGTCGCCATGCCTTGTCCAAACTGATTGTGATGTGGGACAACAACAACATCACCATCGACGGCACAGTCGAGCTGTCGGACCGCACCGATCAGGTTTCCCGATTCAAATCGGCCGGCTGGACGGTTCTTGAAATTGACGGTCACGATCCCGAAGCGATCGATGCGGCCCTGACCCAAGCCAAAAAGGGCAACAAGCCCACAATGATCGCTTGCAAGACGCACATTGCCTTGGGACACGCGGCACAAGACACCTCCAAAGGTCACGGCGCGCTCACCGATCCTGCACAAATGCAGGCCGCCAAAGAAGCCTATGGTTGGACAACTGGCCCCTTCGAAGTCCCCGCAGACGTCAAATCCGCATGGGAAGCCATTGGATCACGTGGCGCAGAAGAGCGTGCCGCATGGGAAGCGCGATTTGCGACATTGCCCAATTCCAAGCAAGACCAGTTTAACCGCGCCTATGCTTTGGACGCCCCCAAGAAACTGTCGGCCACGGTCAAAGCTTTCAAAAAGCAGATGTCCGAAACAGCGCCTAAACTGGCGACACGCGCCTCTTCCGAGAAGGTTTTGGAAGTGTTGAACCCGATCCTGCCCGAAACGGTGGGTGGCTCTGCTGATTTGACGGGCTCTAACAACACCAAAACAGCCGATCTGGGCGTCTTCGATCTGGACAACCGCGCGGGCCGTTACGTGTATTGGGGCATCCGCGAGCACGGCATGTCAGCGGCGATGAACGGTATGGCATTGCATGGCGGCGTGCGCCCCTACGGCGGCACATTCATGTGCTTTACCGATTACGCCCGTCCATCAATGCGGTTGGCAGCCTTGATGAAAATCCCAACAGTATTTGTGATGACACACGATTCTATTGGCCTCGGCGAAGATGGCCCGACCCACCAGCCTGTTGAGCATCTGGCCATTTCGCGCGCGACGCCCAACACCTATGTTTTCCGCCCGGCTGACACCATCGAGACGGCAGAGGCGTGGGAAATTGCCCTAACAAGCAAGCAAACCCCGTCCGTTTTGTCGCTGACACGTCAAGGTCTGCCAACAGTCCGGACCGAACACAAAACCAAGAACCTTTCTGCGCAAGGCGCGTATGTTCTGGCAGACGCCGAAGGCAAACGTCAGGTGATTTTGATGGCGTCAGGCTCTGAAGTGGAAATTGCGCTGGCTGCGCGGGACATTCTGCAAGCCGAGGGCATCGGCACCCGTGTGGTTTCAATGCCTTGCATGGAGTTGTTCGCGCAGCAAGACGAAGCGTACCGCAAGCGCGTTCTGCCCGGTGGGCCAGTGCGTGTGGGCGTGGAAGCTGCTGTGCGTCAAGGATGGGACCAGTGGTTGCTGGGCGAACGCGGCAAGTCCAACAAAGCGGATTTTGTCGGCATGGACAGCTTCGGAGCCTCTGCGCCTGCGGGCACATTGTACGAGAAGTTCGGAATTACAGCGCAAAACGTGGCCGAAAAAGCCAAGGCGCTGCTGTAAAAGCTGCCTGCCCCATTTAACAGAGGGTAAAATGATCTATGACGGGGCGGATTGGTGTCGAAACCATCCGCCCCGCTTGCGTGATATATCCCCATGCGTTGCCAATTGATCGGTATCCTTTGGATTTGGCGTTAGGTCCGGTTACAAGCCGCTTCCAATGTTGGAACAGGCCAAACACTTTCCGTGGTTGGCCTTTCGACAAAATGTCCTTAGTTTTCGGATATGGAAGAAAGTCGGCGGTTTAGCGTCTACCATGATCAAAACATTCTCAGCCATCTTCGCGAAGGTGAGCCGCACAGAGACGCCATCATGGTCATGTTGGATAGTCTTAAGTCGAAAGGTGGACACCTTGTTTATTCGCGGATTCATATTGAAGAGTGCCGTGCCTTCCATCAATCAGAGCAATTCATACAGGTTTTGAATGCCATCGGCGGCTTATACATCGTTCCGGAGGTCACTTTTAATCATCAATTGCTTTTAAGACCAAACGCTGCAGAAGGGCTGTTACGTGGTGAGGATGATTTTGCTGCCAAGAGCATTCAATTATCGAACGACAATTTACTGCTGTCTCAATATGCTTTTGGGTGGCTTGGTGCGCTTGACGCGTCGGACCTGAAAAATGACATGCAGAACGAAATTGACCTCTGGGTTGACGCGCTAAAGCGTGAACCTTTAGGACTGTTGGACACGCAGCCAATCCTGCAGCAGCTATCGGATAATTTGCAGTCAATCGATTTGAACAGGTTGCGCTATGAAGCCAAACAGGCGCAACTTGAAACCGACGCTGAATGGAACCAGCGCTACAGTGAGCTTGACGGCACACCGAATGCTGATTTGGTTGAGCGCGTATTGAGTTATATAGACAAAAAGAGCCAACACATCGTTAGCGATATGTTTCCAAAATCAAACTGGCAAGAAGGTGCGTATCAAGAAGCCGGTACACTCGCTGGGCTTTGCATTCTACTTTTCTCCCAAGGTGTCGGACGCAACCGAAAGGTGAAAAGTGGTAAACTGGAGAAACGCAAAAAGCACTTTCTGGCGCAATTTCGAGACTGTTGTCACATTGAAGAAGCGGCGAGATGTCATTTCTTCGTATCAGAGGACGCAGGCGCCATTAAACTTGCGCAGGCGGTCTATGCACATGCTGGTGTATCGACACAGGCTTGCTTGATTTCTTTACCAAAGGTTTCCGGCGCTGCTGACTGAATAGGTTCAGCACTGTAGTAACGCCCCTACCTGACAAACACTTTGCGCCACAGCGGCGTCACCACCTTTTCCCCCACAGGAATAAGCGCCAGCCCAAGTCCCAATCCCAACACCCCGTCCATGGCGGCTTTGGCGAACCATTCGGTGATGCCTTGCCAAGCCTGCGGCACTGCGTGGCCCACGGCATAGGCCAGATCGTGGATGGTGTGACCCAACCCGCCAAAGCCGAAGCCTTCCAGCCCGTGCACAATGATGGATCCCCCGACCCAAAGCATGGCCGCCGTGCCTATCACCGTCAGCGCATACAGCACCTTTGGCATCGCTTTGACGATACCGCGTCCCAAGGCCCGTGTGGCCCCAAGCCGAGCTCTGGCAGACATGGCCAGGCCCACGTCGTCCATTTTCACAATCAACGCCACGGCCCCGTAAACCGCGACAGTGATCATGACGGCCACAGCGGCCAGCGTTGCGGCTTCCATCCAGAAAGAGCTTTCGGGAATGGCGGCCAAAGCAATGGTCATGATTTCTGCAGACAGAATAAAATCGGTTTTGATCGCCCCTTGCGCCTTTTGTTCTTCCAGTTTGGCGGGGTCTTCGATCACCTCTTCTTTGTGGGCGTAGTCTTCGTGTCCGTGACTAAGGCCTATGGCATGGGCGATTTTTTCGGCGCCTTCAAAGCAAAGATACGCCCCGCCCAGCATCAACAAAGGATTGATCGCCCAAGGTGCAAATGCCGACAGCGCCAAACCAGCGGGCAGCAAAAAGACAAGCTTGTTGCGAATGGACCCTTTGGCGATGCGCCAGATGATCGGCAATTCGCGGCTGGCCTCAAAACCCTGAACATATTTCGGCGTCACCGCGGCGTCATCGATGACAGCGCCAGCCGCTTTGGTGCCTGCCTTGGCAGCTTGTGCAATGACATCATCAACAGAGGTTGCTGCCACTTTGGCAATGGCCGCCACATCATCAAACAATGCAATCAATCCGCTCATGTCGACCCTCTTAAATTGTGTTAGCGGTATAGATAGTTCACGCCGTCGTGAAAACAAAGTCGGCTGTTAGCGCCACCGTTAACCCTTTGGCAAGGTTTATCGCTAACAGACTGAAAAACCGCTTCTTTCCCCCTTTTCCGATGCTGTCCATGGGTCTAAGCAACCCCCAACGCATGGGGCGTAAACGAAGGAACCGGATTATGACAATCAAAGTAGGTATCAACGGATTTGGCCGCATCGGACGCTGCACCTTGTCCCATATCGCGCAATCATTGCGCAACGACATTGATGTCATCAAGGTAAACGCAACCGGACCTTTGGAAACAGCCGCCCACCTGATCAAATACGATTCCATCCACGGCCGCTTCCCCGGTGAAGTGACCGTCGGCAATGGCACATTGGATTTGGGTCGTGGCCCGATGCAGATGTTTTCCACCTACAACATGGATGAACTGGACTGGTCCGGTTGTGATGTCGTGCTGGAATGCACAGGCAATTTCAACGACGGCGAAAAAGCCAAGAAGCACATCGAACGTGGCGCAAAGCGCGTGTTGCTTTCGGCCCCCGGTAAAAACGTCGATAAAACCATCGTGTTTGGTGTAAACGACGACTTGCTGGCCGCCAATGACACCATGATTTCCAACGGGTCGTGCACCACCAACTGTCTCGCCCCCTTGGCGAAGGTTCTGGATGAAAGCATCGGCATCGAACGCGGCATCATGACCACCATCCACAGCTACACCGGCGACCAACCCACGCTGGACCGCCGCCACAACGATCTGTACCGCGCCCGCGCCGCCGCCATGGCGATGATCCCCACATCAACTGGCGCTGCAAAAGCTTTGGGCGAGGTGTTGCCAAACATGAAAGGCCGCCTTGATGGCACGGCCATGCGTGTGCCCACCCCAAATGTCTCTGCGGTGGATCTGACGTTTGAAGCAAAACGCGATGTCACTGTGGCCGAAGTCAACGCCGCCGTCGCAAAAGCGGCCGCTGGCCCCATGGGCCGCGTATTGGCCTATGATGATGAACAAAAAGTCTCAATCGACTTCAATCACACCGAACATTCCAGCATCTTTGCCCCCGACCAAACCAAAGTCGTTGGCGGTCGCACAGTACGTGTGCTGGCGTGGTACGACAATGAATGGGCATTTTCCGTGCGTATGGCCGATGTGGCTGTTGCGATGGGCCGTTTGGACTAACCCGCACGTCTTACACCGAAGGGGTCACCTTGCCCCCAAAGGGTTGCGACAATTGGGCGAGGCTGTCATATCAGTCTTGCCCATTTTCATTTGCAGGCTCTTATGACCAACTCAATCGCCATATTTCTCGGCCTGTTTTTGATCACAATCATCACTGTGGACATCATGGTCTACGGGTCCGATCATGTGATTTTCCTTGGCAAAAAGATGTTCGAGCTGATCGAATGGATCGCGTTCTGGCGGTAAAAGCACTTCGTTGGTCCTTGCCTGCCGATCGGATTCACAAAGATTGAATTGCCAAAGCAGCCGTCCCGCGAAACAGTGATGCGATCACAGGAGCTTAGGAGGCCCCGCCGATGCGCAAAGCCCAATTCAGCGAACCGGCCCCCAAAACACTGGAAGCAATCAAACGCGTCCTCGGCCCTGCCGGATGGAAAGCCCCGCAAGACGCATCACGCTATTTCGAAGACCCGCGTGGCCGTTTTCGCGGACAGGCCAGCCTGATTGCCCTTCCTGCATCCACCACACAAGTTGCAGAAATCGTGCGCCTGTGCGCTGCAAACAGCATCGGCATTGTCCCCTACAGCGGCGGCACCGGTGTTGTGGCCGGGCAGCTTTCCATTGACAGTGACAACGCCATCGTCGTGTCGCTGGAACGGATGAACAAGGTGCGACACCTTAGTGTAGATGACAGCGTGATCGTTGTGGAAGCAGGCTGCATTTTGGAAAACGTACACGCTGCAGCCCAAGATCACGACATGATGTTTCCCTTGAACATGGCGTCGAAGGGAAGCTGCTGCATCGGCGGTAATCTGGCAACCAATGCAGGCGGTATTCAGGTTTTGCGATACGGCAACGCGCGGGATCTATGCCTTGGGGTCGAAGCCGTTTTGCCCGATGGCACGGTTCTGGATGAACTTAGCCCACTGCATAAGAACAACACCGGATATGACCTGCGTCACCTGTTGATCGGCAGCGAAGGGACGCTGGGCATCATCACTGCGGCGACCCTGAAGCTGAAACCGCAAGATCCCGAAACAAGCACCGCATGTCTTGCCATCGGATCACCTGCAAACGGGCTGGCTGTGTTCCAAGAGATGAAGCGGCATCTTGGCGACAGTATCAGCGCAGTCGAGTTGATGCGCGGGCTTGGCCTGACGCTGGTGGTTTCCAAGTTTCCGGGCTTGCGCCCCCCTTTTGCGCAAACGCCCGATTGGGCCATTTTGTTGGAAGCCTCTGGGGCTTTGGGCCTTGGTGACCGGATGCATGCAGCGCTTGGGGCATGTTTTGACAAGCACCTTCTAACTGATGCAGTCGTGGCGCAGTCCCAATCCCAACGGGACAGCCTTTGGGCTTTGCGCGAAAACACTCCGGCCGCAAACCGCATGGCAGGCGCATTTTGCAACAGCGACACATCTGTACCGCTCAGCCATATCGATGACTTTGTTAAGGATACACTTCAGGCGATCTTTGACATCCACCCAGACGTTCAAATCAACAGCTACGGCCATTTGGGCGACGGCAATATACATCACAACGTCCTTCCCCCCACCGGTGTCAGCAAGACTGAGTTCGTGTCCGCAAACCCCGGCATTATCGACGCTGTTCGATTGGCAATCAATGACGTGACACAAAAACACAACGGATCAATCAGCGCCGAACACGGGATCGGGCGCTTAAAAACAAACGATCTGGAAACCTATGCCAGCGCCGCGCGATACGACACGTTGAAACGCATCAAAGCAGCACTTGACCCCAAATCCATCATGAATCCCGGCGCTTTGATCCGATGACACCGCGTCACTATGAGTGATCAGTCCAACACCACCTGCTGATCCGCAAGCTGTAAAAGCGTCTTTTCCGCCAGTTTTGCATCAGCTGACAACACACCGTCGCGAACAACGACAACCTCGTATCCACGGTGCCGTGCCGCAAAAGCCGTTTTGGCCACGCAATAGTTTAAGTCCAGCCCGACGATGCGCAAGTGGCCCACGTCCAATCGTGCAAGGATCTTGTCCAACTCATTGGTTTCAAACGCGTCTTGAACACGTTTGACCAAGGTGATATCGGCAAGATCCGCGAAAGATGCCGCTATTTCTGCGCCCTGCGTTCCCGCGATGGCTTGGCCTTTCATCAACAGTTTTGCCACAACTTTGGTTGCAGGAATGGACCATTCTTGCCGGACTGCAATGACAGCCTGCCCCTTTGATCTGGCTGTGTCTATTTCGGCCAAAATCCTTATACGGGCGGTTTCCTTTGCTGTTTCATCAAAGACGCCCGAGGTCCAAAAGACCCCTTGCAGATCAATCAGCACCAGTGCTTGTTTCGCGCGCCCCGAAATGGGGGCGCCGGTGCTGACGGCCCCTATTTTCCGGATGCCATCGATAATCCATAGAACGGCACCCAAAATGACCAGGCAAGGCAAAATCCAAAACATAAGAGCTTCCTTCAAATCCCTGATTTCAAACGATCAATTAATGTGTTTATCAAGCCAAGGGCGATTTTGACGTCTGCGCTGTTCAGGTCGTGGCCCAATGACGCGACAAGCCGTTTTTCACGGTGCACCACGTCTTGGATCAACACCCGCCCTTTGTCTGTTAAAGCGATGATCGTTGATCGTTTGTGGCGCGGGTTCTCGCGTTTGCGTGTCAAACCATCCGCAAGGGTTTCATTGACCATAACCTGAACATACTGCCTTTTTATCTCAAGCTTTTGGGCAATGTCCGGCACCGTTGCCGCATCCTGCGCAAGTAGGATTTCAAGGACGGCCCGCGTTCTGACTGTCAGTCCGGTATCTTCCAGACCCTGTTCGACAACGGTTTCCGCCGCCTGCATCAACGGGCGCGACATCCATATAAGTTGATAAAGATCATCTTGGTTCATCATGACAGTTTACATGTCATAATGACAGTAAACATGTCAAATGATTCATTGAAACCGCGATCTGGAAATACGGCAAAGCCACGGACCTAGGCAGTGCGTCAGTACATCTCGGGCCTTGTATTTGGATTGTGGGCTTTTTGTGTGGGTACAAAACTCTCTTTGACCACCCCCCTGACCTTGTGTGACATGCCCCCAACACTTGACCGGAGGCATGTCATGACGATCACATTGGGCATCAACGGATTTGGACGTATCGGCCGCAGCATCTTGCGGGCGATACTGGAAAGCGGACGCGATGATATGCGGGTCGTGGCTATCAATGATCTGGCTGATCTTGAAAACATGGCACATCTGCTTGAATTCGATTCCGTTCATGGCCGCCTGCGCCGCCCTATCACAACGGGTGACGGGGTGTTGGATGTGGGGACAGGCCCAATTCGTGTCACACACGTGGCGTCGCCAGATGCGTTGCCTTGGCAAGATGTTGACATCGCTTTGGAATGTACTGGCCATTTTCGCACCGCCGCTTTGGCAGGGCTGCACTTGAAGAACGGCGCGGGCAAGGTGCTAGTATCGGCACCCGCCAAGATCAATGACATCAAAACTGTTGTCATGGGCGTGAATGACGCTGCGATCACGGCAGATGACACCATTATCTCCAACGGGTCTTGCACAACCAATTGCCTGGCACCCGTGGCCCATCTTTTGCACGAAGCCTACGGCATTGTGCGTGGCACCATGACCACCGTGCACTGCTACACCGGTGTGCAGCCTGTGCATGACGCCTATGGCAAAACGCTGAACCGTGCGCGCGCGGCAAGCTTGTCGATGATCCCCACCACCACCGGTGCGGCCGAAGCCGTGGAAGCGGTTCTGCCCCACTTGAAAGGTCGCCTGTTTGGCACATCCATCCGTGTGCCTGTGCCCAATGTGTCCTGCATCGACCTGACGGTTGAAGTGCAACGCGAAACATCCACCTGCGCCGTCAACGCATTGTTTAGCCAAGCCGCACATGGTCCTATGGCGCGGATTATGGCCGTCACATCTACACCGATGGTATCTGTTGATCTGAACCACGACCCGATGAGCGCGACGGTGGCGCTGGATCAAACCCACGTACAGGACAAAACCATGATCCGCGTGCTGGCGTGGTACGACAATGAATGGGGTTTTTCCAACCGCATGATCGATATGGCGGAGCGTCTGGCTTTGTCCTAATCGAACGGGGGGGTCTAGGGAGAAATTTGAGCTTAGGGGCGCTGCCCCCGGCCTTCGGCCTCCCCCGGGATATTTTTGGCGAAAAGAAGTCAAAGCGTCCCGGCCCCGTTAACGGGGCTTTGTCCCGGCTTTTATCCCAAACGCTTTGTCAGCTCTTGATTCACCAAAGGCGGGACAAACTTTGTCACATCCCCGCCAAGCCGCGCGATTTCTTTGACCAACTTTGACGCGATGGCTTGATGTTTGGCTTCGGCCATCAAAAACACAGTCTCGATGCTGTCGTCTAGAACGCGGTTCATGCCAACCATTTGATATTCGTACTCAAAATCGGCCACTGCGCGCAGACCGCGTATGATCATTTGTGCGCCCACGTCGCGGGCACAATCAATCAACAGGTTCTCAAACGGGTGGGCCACAATCTGGGTGCCGGTTTGTTCGGACAGTTTGGCGCATTCCGCTTCGATCATCGCCACACGCTCTTCCAGACCAAACAGCGGACCCTTGTCGCGATTGATCGCAACACCAATCACCAGCTTGTCCACAAGCGCACTGGCCCGCCGGATGATGTCGATATGACCCAAAGTGATGGGATCAAAGGTTCCCGGATATAGTCCAACGCGCATAAGGATGCTCCGTTTCAGCAATAGTGTTGCGTGCAAGAAACAGGGTCGCGCCGGGGAATGCAAGCAGGTGTTAACGCAAACTTGGCAATTGGGATCAGTGCCCCATAATCATTCCCTGCAGCGCGTCCTTTTCCATGGCCAATTCTGTCAGCCGCGCTTTGACCACATCGCCGATTGTGATCAGACCAACCAACGCGCCATCTTCGACCACTGGCATGTGGCGAAACCGCCCTTCGGTCATCATTTCAAGCACCTTGTCCGCACTTTCATTGCGCCCGCAGGTGATCAGCTTTGTGGTCATATAGCTGTCAACTTTGTCGCTCAGGCAAGAGGCCCCCCGCTTGCCGATCTCGCGTACAATGTCGCGCTCGGACAAAATGCCCGCCATGCTTTGCCCGTCCTTGGACACCACAACCGTCCCGATGCGCCGCTCTGCCAGTACTTTTGCGGCATCGGCCACAAGTGTGCCGGGCGCCACGGTCACCACCGCGTCGTCGGATTTGGATTTGAGAATCTGCTGTACCAGCATGAGACGGCCTCCTGTCATTTGTAATGTAGAAGTCCAGCGTCGGCGCAAAGCCTTCTCAAGTCAAGGTTGCTTCCAGATGCGCCACCTCTTGGCGCAACCCAGCGCTTAGATCATCAGCCAGTTGTGTCAGTTTTGTATTCTTTCGGTCTGCTTCGTGGCGGATCATATAAAACGCGCGTGTCAGGCTGATTTTGTCGGTGAGGATACGCACCAAATTAGGGGCCGCTGGCAGGGCAAAATCATGCACCACGCCAACCCCGCCACCATGGCGCAGCAGGTTCAGTTGCACAGACACAGAATTGGACGCCAAGGGCACCCGCGCCACACCAATGTGGGCCAGATAGTCCAGTTCGCGGTCAAATATCATGTCGGGGATGTACCCCACAATCTTATGAGATTTCAGATCTTGAGGCATCCGGATCGTGGCACTTGCCTGCAAATAGTCCTCGGCAGCCGCCAGATGCAGTTTGTAGTCTGTGATCTTTTGCACAGTCAGGCGCCCCGCTGTTGGCGCACTGACCCCAATCGCCAAATCCGCTTCACGCCGCGACAGATTGAAAACACGCGGCAATGCAACAATCTGAATATCAAGATCCGGATGACGCGCACTGAGCCGCGCACAGACTTGCGGTAAAACATAGTTCGCACAACCATCCGGCGCACCGATACGGATTTGGCCCGTCAGACTTTCACTGGCGGTTGGAAAACTGGCCGTTGCCGCGCGCATCGCGGTCTCAGCAGCTTCAGCACGGGCCAAAAGCTGCGTTCCTGCCTCCGTCAGCGCATATCCCTGCGGCGACTTTACAAACAACGCCGTGCCGGTAGTGTCTTCCAGGCGTGTCATCCGCCGCCCCAAAGTTGCAGGATCAAGCCGCAGTATTTTGCCCGCCGCCGACAGCCCCCCTTCGCGTGCAACACTTAAAAATAAACGGACATCGTCCCAATTGGCGTGCATCCCAACGTCCTGACATTTTTGCAAAGCGATTTTGCCATCTTTCCTCTGTTGCTGGCGTTTTTGCAAGACTAGGATGCGCCCAAACACACCTTAGGGAGAATTCCATGCAAGAGCTGACCCACTACATCAACGGCGCCCACGTCAAAGGCACGTCAGGCCGCTTTGCCGACGTCATGAACCCCGCCACAGGCGAAGTGCAGGCAAAATGTCCGCTGGCATCTTCGGCTGAAATGGACGAGGCCGTGAAACATGCGCAGGCAGCACAGCCTGCTTGGGCAGCAACCAACCCACAACGTCGTGCCCGCGTCATGATGAAGTTTGTGGGCTTGCTCAATGACAACATGGACAAACTGGCCGAGGCCTTGTCGCGCGAACACGGCAAAACCCTGCCGGACGCCGCAGGCGACGTGCAACGCGGTTTGGAAGTGGTCGAATATTGCATCGGCGCACCTGAGTTGCTGAAAGGCGACTACACGGATTCAGCAGGCCCCGGCATTGATATGTATTCCATGCGCCAGGCGCTTGGCGTCACGGCCGGCATCACGCCGTTCAACTTCCCGGCCATGATCCCGATGTGGATGTTTGCCCCTGCGATTGCCTGTGGCAACGCGTTTATCCTGAAGCCATCCGAACGTGATCCATCCGTGCCTTTGATGTTGGCCGAACTGATGGAGGAAGCGGGTCTGCCCAAAGGCATCCTGCAAGTGGTGAACGGCGACAAGGAAGCGGTTGACGCGATCCTGCACCACGATGTGATCCAGTCCGTTGGCTTTGTGGGCTCCACCCCGATTGCGGAATATATCTACGCAACGGGCTGCGCCAACGGCAAGCGCGTACAGTGCTTTGGTGGTGCCAAGAACCACATGATCATCATGCCGGATGCCGACATGGATCAGGCCGCTGACGCGTTGATTGGTGCGGGCTACGGTGCCGCGGGCGAACGCTGCATGGCGATTTCCGTAGCGGTTCCTGTGGGCGATGAAACGGCAGATCGCTTGATCGAAAAGCTGGTACCGCGCATCGAAAGCCTCAAGGTCGGCCCATACACATCCGGCAACGACGTGGACTACGGCCCGGTTGTCACGGCAGCGGCCAAAGCCAACATCGAACGCCTTGTGCAAACGGGCGTGGATCAAGGCGCCGAACTGGTGGTCGACGGTCGCGACTTCAAATTGCAGGGTTACGAGGATGGCTTCTTTGTGGGGCCGCATTTGTTCGACAAAGCCACCAAAGACATGGACATCTACAAGCACGAAATCTTCGGGCCTGTGCTGACATGTGTGCGTGCACAAAGCTACG
This sequence comes from Ascidiaceihabitans sp., assembly GCF_039986515.1. Lineage (NCBI taxonomy): Bacteria > Pseudomonadati > Pseudomonadota > Alphaproteobacteria > Rhodobacterales > Paracoccaceae > Ascidiaceihabitans > Ascidiaceihabitans sp. Next base: position 987,570 of record NZ_JBDWQO010000007.1, read on the forward strand.
AAGAAGCCATCGGCTTGGCGATGGACCACGAATACGGCAACGGCACGGCGATCTTCACACGCGACGGCGATGCGGCGCGTGATTTTGCGAACCGGATCAATGTGGGCATGGTCGGCATCAACGTGCCAATCCCTGTGCCGCTGGCGTATCACACCTTTGGCGGTTGGAAAAAATCCGTCTTTGGTGATTTGAACCAGCACGGACCGGATGCGTTCAAATTCTACACACGCACCAAGACTGTGACAGCGCGTTGGCCATCGGGAATCAAAGAAGGCGGAGAGTTCTCTATCCCTGTTATGGAATAACCCCCGTTATGGAACCCCTCCCCGCCCCCGTTTCTTTTCGCTAAAAATATCCCGGGGGTGTGGGGGCTGGCCCCCACCTTTTACAAATAGAAACCGCCGCTCGTTCATCCGGGCGGCGGTTTTTTCTATTGCGCGACGCTGGTGCTGTGCATCTTCTGGCCCGCTGCATCATGAAATGACACATCCCACACACCACCGCCCGGCGTGATCAACCCGTAGCTGAAATGATAGGACCAGAAAAAATCATTGGTATTGGCCCCAAGGCGTCCCAAAGCCCGCTTTGCGTTGCTGTGCAGCACACCACCTGTGCCCAATTCAGGATCGCGTTTGGTGCCGGAGTTACCGAAGACAAATTGCGATGGTCGACCATCTGAAAAGCTAAGCTGTTGCGCCAGATGGATATGGCCTGCCATGGTCAGTTTGATTTGGGATGGCAGCGCCTTTTGTACAGATTGCGCCAATGCCACTTGCAACGTCTGATCTGTGGGTGAGGCTTTGGGCGCAGCCTCTGACCCGTAGCTGGCAATCGCCCAAAACGGCCGGTGCGTCACCAACCATGAGGGCACAGCGGCCTGCTCTGCAATCAGTTCAATGCTCGAAAACTCAACTTTGTACTGATCCACAGCCCCTTGATCGGGGCGCGATCCGTAGTCATTGTCGATGCGGGCGGTGTCCATCACGATCACCTGGAAACTGTCAAATGGGACAGGGTACGGCAATGTGTAACTCCAATCGTTGCCGCCGCCATCCAAAGGGGCTCCGTTTTTGCCGGGGCAGGATGCGGGCCAACTGGTGGTTTCGATCGGATTGGGATCAAGCAGATAGAACCAGCCTTTCCAAGCCCGCGTACAGTCCTCGTGGTTGCCACGCACAGGGATCAAGGGGGCTGTCTGGAACACAGTGGCTGAGGGGTCAAAGAAATCCGCCTTCCAGCTGGCCCATGAATATCCGATGTTGGACTGGTGGCAGCCTTCATCGCATGTGCCTGTTTCACGGTAGTGCATATCGCCTACATGAATGAACAAATCGGGGGCATCCTGCGCCGCGCGATCAGCCACCGCCTCATAGTCCCATGCCTTGCCCTGCCCGTCGCCAGTGCAATTTTGCACAATGCCATAAGCCACGCGGCACCCCGTATCGCCTAGAACAGCAATCTTTTGCGGATCCGTTGACGGGGTCGGCAAACGCAAGGCGGGGGGCACAAACATCCCCACCATCGTGCTGTCTACAGGAGCCACGCAAACGCGGACCCCTTCAAAGCCCAAAGGCGCAAAGCCGCTGCGCAACGTCATGGGTGTTTTGGTGTTGCCATGCCGGATATCGGGGCATTTTGTGCCCGCAGGATTGGCGGGATCGGTGTCGATGACCACCCGTGCCTGCGCGGTACCGTCGCCGGTGTATTGCACCCACCCTGCGTAGATATTGCCCTTGAATTCCGCGCTGGCTTGGGTGGCCATCAGGCCGAATGCTGTTAATGTAAGTGTCAGTTTTTTCATAATGCCCCCTAACGTAACATGTTCTGAATAAAGCGAACAATTGGATCGATGACATCGCTGTCGCGCCAATAAGCGTTGTGCGATAGCGGGTTCCAGGCGCTGAATGTGCTGCCTGCGTTGATCGAAACATCACGCAATTTCTTGGCCTTGCTCAGATCCCCGTAGGCCGGTGACGTGTCCGCCATCGGATAGCCCAGAATGTCTTGCTTGTCGTAGAAATTGTACCACCACGTTTTGAAGCGTTTGGCATCCGGCAGCGCAGTGCCCGGAAAATCAATTGGTGTGACGTCTTCTTCGGGATAAGAGAACACAAACACCGGAATGTTGCAGCCAAAGGTGATCAAGCCGGACACCGTCGTCATGTTTTGCAAGGCAGAGCCGTGCATCCCCTGCCCGTCATTGCGCCGCATATGCGCTTGCTGGTCGTAGATATAGTTGGACATGATATGCCCACCCAACGAATGGGCCAGAATAACGATCTGGCCGTCGGGGCCTATGTCGGCTTCCATGTCACGGATCGTGTCTTCGACCCGTTGATGGATGTCCTGATAGGTGCGGTCCAACCCGTCTGGCGTCAATTGGTAGCTGGCCGCATCGGACAGGTTGCTCATGACAAATTTGCGAACAGTGTCCCAGCCTGTTTTGCGTTTGATCTTTTTCAAATACGCATCTTGCCGCCCTTGCAACACATCGGACCAAAACACCTCTCGCCATGCCACATCCGCCGTTTGGGGGCCGAGCCCTTTCATCACGCGTTTGTGCATTTCTCTGGAAAAGGTTATTTCGCCTGACGTATCGGGCCGCTTGTCCCCCTGACTGCCAATGCCATGTACGACAACCACGCCAATCTTTTTATCTGGCATACGTTTGCTCCCAAAATCATTAATCAATGCCGAAAGCTTAACCGCCTTGCCTTTCTCCTTGCAACATTTGTGAAAACCTTAGAATTTAACACATGTTCAATTCGAACCAGGGAGCCGCCGCATGGATTTCGCACTGACAGAAGAACAAACAGCTATTTTCGACATGGCCTACGCCTTTGGCCAAGACGCCATTGCGCCCAATGCACGCCAATGGGAAGCGGATGAAACCATCCCCAAAACCCTGTGGCCACAGCTGGGTGAATTGGGGTTTGCGGGGCTATATGTCTCCGAGGAAGGTGGCGGTTCTGGTCTGTCGCGCCTGGATGCCACATTGGTGTTTGAGGCCCTGTCGATGGCCTGCCCGTCTGTTGCGGCCTTTTTGTCGATCCACAACATGTGCGCCAAAATGCTCGACACTTTTGCGTCCGACGACATGAAAGCACGGGTGATGCCGGATGTGCTGACCATGAACACTGTCCTAAGCTATTGCTTGACCGAACCCGGATCGGGGTCGGATGCCGCAGCCTTAAAAACCCGCGCAACACGCACCAACGAAGGGTACACCGTCAACGGCACCAAGGCCTTTATTTCGGGTGGCGGCTATTCGGATGCCTATGTTTGCATGGTGCGCACCGGTGACGACGGACCATCCGGCGTGTCCACATTGTACGTTGAAGATGGCGCCGAGGGGCTGTCGTTTGGTGCACTGGAAGACAAGATGGGCTGGCGATCCCAACCCACAGCGCAAGTGCAGTTTGACGATTGCAAAGTGGCGTCTGAAAACCTTGTGGGTGAAGAAGGCAACGGCTTTAAATACGCCATGATGGGTCTGGACGGCGGCCGCCTGAACATCGCCGCCTGTTCCTTGGGGGCTGCACAGACCGCGCTGAACGCCACGATGGACTACATGGGCGAACGCAAAGCCTTTGGCAAATCCATCGACCAGTTCCAAGGGCTGCAATGGCGCCTTGCTGACATGGAAATCGAACTGAGCGCCGCCCGCGTGTTGCTGCGGCAAGCGGCATGGAAGCTGGATCAAGGCGCACCGGATGCTACGAAATACTGCGCGATGGCAAAGAAATTCGTGACCGAAGCCGGATCGAAGATCGTCGACCAATGTCTGCAATTGCACGGCGGCTACGGATACCTCGCGGACTACGGTATCGAGAAACTTGTCCGCGATTTGCGTGTGCACCAGATCTTGGAAGGCACAAACGAGATCATGCGCGTGATCGTGGCGCGTGAGATGTTGAAGAATAGATAAATGGTCAACCCCTTCAACCTTATCCGTATAGTCTTTCGAAGACACGAATTGAGTAGCGTTGAAAAGGCGATAATGTTGCCTTCTTTTGCTATTTTTACCTTTCTGTTTCTCTGGATCCCATGGTTCTGTGCGACACTTATCGCCTTCGTCAGCTTGCAGGCTGTGTTGAGTTGGTTGGCCGCTTTGGGTCCAGACGCGATGACGGAGGTGATGCACTACGGGATGTCTGTGCTCAACTTCTGTGTTGTGGTGGCATGGGTTTGGTGGGCGATTGTCTGGATTAGGCTGTGTGGGCAATTGCGCGTTGGACGCACAGATCGAGCGATTCAAAAGAAATCCTGGCTTGAAGGCCACATGAAAGAGCTGACACATGACTGACATCTCAATCCGCATCACAGGCCGCGCGGGGCGTATTACGTTGCAACGCCCGGATGCGCTCAATGCCATGACCTATGACATGTGCTTGGCCATTGAAGCAGCCTTAGACGACTGGCGTGATGATCCGGCGGTGGCGCTTGTGGTCATCGACGCGATGGGTGAGCGCGCGTTTTGTTCGGGCGGAGATATTGCGGATTTATATGCCACGGGCCGTGCGGGTGATTTTGCCTATGGCCAAAAGTTCTGGGCCGATGAATACCGCCTGAACAACAAGATTTTTGAGTATCCCAAACCCGTCATCAGCTTCCTGCAAGGTTTTACCATGGGGGGCGGCGTTGGCATTGGCTGTCATGGGTCACACCGCATCGTGGGCGACACCTCCCAGATCGCAATGCCCGAAGTTGGCATCGGTTTGGTGCCGGATGTGGGGGGATCATTGATGCTGGCCTTGGCCCCCGGACGATTGGGCGAATATCTGGGCTGTACGGCGGCGCGCATGAATGCGGCGGATGCGATTTTTGCAGGGTTTGCAGATATTTACCTACCCGAAGCGGCCTGGGACAGCACCATCAAAACGCTTGAACTGACAGGTGATGTGGACCACATCAAAGCGCAAGACGTACCGGCCTCTGGCCCGATCGAGAACAATCAGGACGCGATCAACCGCCACTTTCACGGCGCCTCACTTGGGGATATCTGGATCACCTTGGAAAGTGACACCAGCGATTTTGCCCAAGCCACCCTGAAACAGATGAAGCGCAACAGCCCGCTGTCCATGGCCTGCGGTATCGAAATTCTGTCGCGTTTGCGTGGCCCCTCTTTGACAATGGGCAAAGCGCTGGATCTTGAATACCGCTTTACGGCCCGCGCCATGGAACACGGCGACTTTCTGGAAGGCATACGTGCGGCGATTATCGACAAGGATCGCCAACCCAAATGGCAATTCGCAGACGGCGTTGTGCCGCCGATGGCCGTGTCCAAAATGTTGCAACCCTTAGGAGCACAGGCCCTGAAACTGAAAGAGGAAAAGCAAATGAAAATCGGATTTATCGGACTTGGCAACATGGGTGCACCTATGGCGACCAACCTGGCAAGCGCTGGCTTTGAAGTTGCCGGATTCGATCCCGCAGGCACCTCTGCGCCCGGTGTCGGCGTTGCAAGCACAGCGGCGCAAGCCGCGTCGGACGCTGATGTGGTGATCACCATGCTGCCAAACGGCGCGATCTTGCGCAGTGTTGCGGATGAACTGGTGCCAGCCATGAAATCCGGTGCTGTTTTGCTGGATTGCTCGACTGTGGATGTGGACAGTGCCCGCACCGTGGCCAAACAGGCGCAGGACGCGGGCTTGATGGCTGTGGACGCGCCGGTGTCTGGTGGCATCGGCGGCGCGTCTGGCGGCACGTTGACGTTTATGGCGGGCGGCACTGAAGCGGGCTTTTTGAAGGTCACACCGCTGTTTGACATCATGGGCCAGAAGGCCGTGCATTGCGGCGAAGCTGGCGCAGGGCAAGCCGCCAAAATTTGCAACAACATGATTTTGGGGGCGACGATGATCGCCACCTGTGAAGCTTTTGCACTGGCGGACAAGCTGGGGCTGGAACGGCAAAAGATGTTTGATGTTGTGTCGACGTCTTCGGGGTATTCATGGTCTATGAACGCCTATTGCCCTGCCCCTGGTGTTGGCCCACAAAGCCCGTCTGACAATGGCTACACCCCCGGATTTGCTGCCGAATTGATGTTGAAGGACCTCGGATTAAGCCAACAGGCTGCCGAAGCTGCGGATGCAGACACGCCTATGGGCGCATTGGCTTTGGCGCTGTACAAGCGGTTCGTCGAAGAGGAAGACGGCATGGGGCGCGATTTCAGTGCGATGTTGCCACGGTTTGAAGGACGCGGTCGCGACTAACCTATTTGGTGCGGGCCGCGGTGTCTCTGCCAGCTACAAATGACAATGGACAGGGTGCGCAAATAGGGCAAACCCGTGGCGCCACTGAATAAACCTCTGAATATCTATCAAGGTCTGCCTGCAAAAACATGCTGGCAGACCTTTTGTTTTAGCGCTTGGATCACGCCGCCGTGGTTTTACACGATTAATTCCAATACCTAGACAATTTTCCAAAAATTACCCCATTTGTCGCCCAATCCGGTCTAATTCATCCTTCATATCTTGGACTTGGCGCATCCAGCATTGCGCTCAAAATGACGAGATAACGATGCCTACAGCAACAGAGCTCCCGATTAACGCCTCCGCGACAGCGGATGACATGGCGACAGAAATTTTCGGAAACGGAGTGACAGTCAACTCCGCGACCTACACAGGCGATCCCAATTCCTCTGGCACCTATTCAAACGGGGATGCTGTATCGGCCGAAGCGACCCCCGGCGACACCGGTGTGATCCTGTCAACCGGGAATGTTGCCGATTTTACAAACTCTGACGGCACCACAAACACAAACCAGAACACAGGCACGTCAACGAACACAGCTGGCGTGGACAATGACGCGGATTTCAACTCCATTGCTCCAACGAATACGTTTGACGCGTCATTTCTAGAGGTGAACTTCACCCCGGATGGCGACACAATCACCATCGATTTTGTGTTAAGCTCCGAAGAATACCCGGAATATGCAAATTCCCAGTTCAACGATGTTGTCGGCGTTTGGGTCAATGGCGTTGAAGCCACTGTCAGCATCGGCAGCGGCGCGGCCTCTGTTGGCAACATCAATGGCGGCACCACCCAGAACCTGTACAACGACAACACAGGTGACCAGTTCAACACGGAAATGGACGGATTTACCGTTACATTGACCTTTGTGGCGCCCGTAAACCCCGGCGTGCCCAACACGCTGAAAATCGGCGTCGCGGATGTGGCGGACAACCAGTTCGACACCAACCTTCTGATCGCTGGCGGTTCGGTCCAATCGACGATCGTCGCAGACGACGATTCCGTTTCCTTGGGCAACAACGACACAAAAATTGTGGACGTGCTGGCAAACGACAGCTCCACAGCTGGCACGTTGTCAATCACGCATATCAACGGCACGGCTGTGGTTGCAGGCGACACCGTGACCCTTGCCACAGGCCAGCAGATCACGCTGAATGCGGATGGCACCTTTACTGTGGTCGGCGACAGCGATGCGGAAACCGTCTACTTCAACTACACAATCGAGGATTCCAACGGAAACACGGACAGCGGTCTGGTCGAAATCGAACAAGTGCCCTGCTTTGTGTCTGGTACGTGGATCACGACAGAATTCGGACCGCAACGGATCGAAGACATCACAGCGGGTACGCGCGTTATGACCCGTGACGACGGTTTGCAACCGGTGCTCTGGATAGGCCAACGCCGTGTGCAAGCCACCGGGACCTTCCGCCCCATCCGTTTTGCCGCTGGCTCTTTCGGGGCCGACAGCCCGCTGCTGTTGTCGCCACAACACCGCATATTGATCGAAGGCTGCTGGGCAGAATTGCTGTTTGGTGAGGATGAAGTATTGGTCAAAGCCAAAGATCTGGTCAACGACTGCACGGTCCAGATCGTGCGTGATATGGATCAGGTCTGTTACCACCACATGCTGTTTGCCCATCACCAGATCATCGAAGCAAACGGTGTCGCCTGTGAAAGTTACCTGCCTGGCCCCATGACCATGAAAGGCTTTGACTGCGGAACAAAAAATGAAATTTACAATTTATTTCCAGAACTTGAGACGAATTTCTTAAGTTATGGTTCATCGGCCAGACCCATGATCACATCACGTGAATCTCGCGGTCTACGCCAAATGATGCCGCAAGCAATCGCGCCCGCGGCACAGCTCAGGCTGGCCGCCTGATCTATTTACCGACGGTGATCAGGATCAGCACCACAAACATCGAAGGCACTGCCATAAGCACAGGAATGATGAACGCGGCGTAGCCCCAAGTCAAAACCGCAAGCAGCCATAAAGTAAAGACGGTAAACAAGAAGTAATAGATGTTGTCTTTGTCGCCATAGGCGACCTCATGCAGCATGCGCCCGAGGATGGGAATGCCAAACACGAACCGCTTCAGAAAGCCGGAAACCGTGCCTTTGGGAATATCAACGAACGCAGTCATCTCGTGTGCTCCTTGTCTGTACATGAACAGATAGGAAGTCAGGAAACTTAAACCATGCGACAAACTGTATAAAATCGCTCGGGCTTTCAGTAAATGCGCAGAGTAGCATTCCAGCCCTGCGCATCCTGCCTGCCGCGACACCACTATTCGGCGGCGACGCGTTTCGGGTTCAACATATCTTTCAGGTAATACCCAGTGTGGCTTTCCGCGACACTTGCCACGTGTTCTGGTGTGCCAACAGCCACGACCGTTCCACCGCCATCGCCGCCTTCCGGACCGATGTCGATGATATGGTCGGCGGTTTTAACAACGTCCAGATTGTGTTCAATCACAATGACAGAATTGCCCTGATCCACCAACTCATGCAGCACCTCAAGCAACTTGCGCACATCTTCAAAGTGCAAGCCGGTTGTTGGTTCGTCCAGAATGTACAACGTGCGCCCGGTCGAGCGTTTTGCCAATTCTTTCGACAACTTCACCCGTTGTGCTTCACCGCCCGATAGGGTCGTCGCCTGCTGTCCGACTTTGATGTAGCCCAACCCCACCCGCATCAGGGCGTCCATCTTTTCACGAATGCTGGGCACCGCCGTAAAGAACGTTTGGGCATCTTCCACTGTCATATCCAGCACATCTGCAATGGATTTGCCTTTGAATTTAATCTCGAGCGTTTCGCGATTGTACCGTGCCCCTTTGCAGGTTTCACATTCCACATAAACATCCGGCAAAAAGTGCATTTCGATTTTGATGACACCGTCGCCTTGGCACGCTTCGCACCGACCACCTTTCACATTGAATGAAAAACGACCCGGTTTATAACCACGCGCCTTGGATTCCGGCAGTCCAGCAAACCAATCACGGATTGGCGTAAAGGCGCCGGTGTAGGTGGCGGGGTTTGATCGTGGCGTACGTCCGATGGGGCGTTGGTCAATGTCGATCACCTTATCGAGCAGTTCCAGCCCTTTGATGGTCTCACAGGGCGCTGGCGTTTGTCGTGCGCCGTTCAATTGCATCGATGCTGTCTTGAACAAGGTTTCGATGGTCAAAGTCGACTTACCGCCCCCGGACACGCCCGTGACACAGACAAACTGGCCCAGCGGAAACTCGACCGTGATGTCTTGCAGGTTGTTGCCTGATGCTTTGACGACTTTGACCGACTTTTTCTTGCCCTTGCGCCGTTCCGCCGGAACAGGGATTTCGCGCACACCCGTCAGATATTGGCCGGTGATCGACTTCTTGTTGGCTGCAATCTTTTTGGGCGTGCCGTGCGCGACGACTTCACCGCCATGCACCCCGGCGCCCGGACCGATGTCAAAAACATAGTCGGCTTCGCGGATGGCTTCCTCGTCATGTTCGACCACAATCACCGTATTGCCCTGATCACGCAGGTTCTTCAACGTACCCAGCAAGCGGTCGTTGTCGCGTTGGTGCAACCCGATAGAAGGTTCATCGAGCACGTATAAAACCCCAGTCAGGCCAGAGCCGATTTGACTGGCAAGGCGGATACGTTGGCTTTCGCCGCCACTTAAGGTGCCGCTTGAACGTGATAACGTAAGATATTCTAATCCCACATTATTTAGAAATCCGAGACGCTCACGAATTTCTTTAAGAATAGCCTTTGCGATTTCGTTTTTCTGCACGCTTAGGGAATGCGGAACGCTTTCGCACCACTCATATGCTTCGCGGATCGACATGTTCACAACTTGCCCCGCATGCATCAAAGCATCTTGCGGACCGATCTTCACAGCCAATGCTTCTGCACGCAGGCGGTAACCTTCACATGTGCCGCAAGAGCGGTTGTTTTGATAGCGTTCAAATTCTTCGCGGATCCAGTTGCTGTCGGTTTCGCGGTAGCGGCGTTCCATGTTGGGGATCACCCCTTCGAAGACGCGGGTCACCTGATAGACGCGCCCCCCTTCGTCGTAGCGGAACGGGATTTCTTCATCGCCTGAGCCGTGCAAAAACACCTGCTTCACATGGGCAGGCAGGTCTTTCCATTTACTTTTGGCATCAAATTCATAGTACTTTGCGATCGCTTCAATGGTCTGCAAGAAATACGGGCTTTTGCCTTTGCGCCATGGGGCCAAAGCACCATCATACACCTTCAGATTTTGGTCCGGCACAACAAGGCGTTCGTCGAAAAACAACTCCATCCCCAAGCCGTCACAATCGGGACACGCCCCGAAGGGCGCGTTGAACGAAAACAGGCGCGGTTCGATTTCGGGGATCGTGAAACCGCTGACAGGGCAGGCAAATTTCTCGGAAAAGGTGGTGCGGTCGGGATCGCCTTCGGTCGGGGCGGTCTCGAGGATCGCAATGCCATCCGCCAGATCAAGCGCTGTGCGCAGGCTATCCGCCAAACGCGTCTCAAGCCCCTCGCGCACAACGATACGGTCTACAACCACGTCGATGTCGTGGCGGAATTTCTTGTCCAGCGTTGGCGGCTCATCCAATTCATAAAATGCGCCGTCCACTTTCACACGTTGAAAGCCTTGTTTGCGCAGTTCGATAAATTCCTTGCGGTATTCGCCTTTACGGTCGCGGATGATCGGCGCCAGCAGATAGGCGCGTGTGCCCTCTTCCATCGTCATCACTCGGTCCACCATGTCTTGCACCTGTTGTGCTTCGATGGGCTTGCCCGTAGCCGGGGAATACGGCGTACCGACACGCGCAAACAGCAAGCGCATGTAGTCGTAAATTTCTGTCACCGTGCCCACAGTGGATCGCGGATTTTTTGATGTCGTTTTCTGTTCGATCGAAATGGCTGGCGACAAACCAGCGATGTGATCGACGTCAGGTTTCTGCATCATATCAAGGAATTGGCGGGCATAAGCGCTTAGGCTTTCGACATAACGCCGCTGCCCTTCCGCGTAGATGGTATCAAACGCCAATGATGATTTACCAGACCCCGAAAGCCCGGTGATCACAACCAGCTTATCGCGCGGGATATCCACATCGATTGATTTCAGATTGTGTTCACGCGCGCCGCGAACTTCGATGTTCTTTAACTCAGCCATGATATGCCCCCGAGGTGTTACGTCACACATAGTGGGCTGCGCGGGATTCTCCAATGAAAAAAAGAGAACATAGGCGGAACATTAAGTGTTGCGTAACCGCGCCAGCACCAAATGTGTACAAAGTCCCAAGGCCAACGCGGTGCCGACAAAAATTGGCAAAGCGGCATATCCCAACCACAACAAGCCCGCCACGATGACCGGTGTGCCCAATGCGTTTCCCAGATTGCCCATCTGCGCCATAGCACCGTTAGCCTGCGCCTGTGTCGCGGCACTATCGTTTAGCTGCGGTACAGCCGCAAAGCTTGCGCCCTGAATGAGCCCCAGCGTAGCGGCTAACGCCAGACACGCCCACGCATGGCCCGGAGACACCCAAAGCCAGCCCATCACCGCCAAGCTGCTGCCAAAACCCAGGACAACCACGTCGACCGCAGACATTGAGCGCAACAGATACACGCCCAAAGTCATTGAACTGACGATAGACGCCAGCGGCATCGCCCCCATAACAATCGCCCGGTATTCGGGGGCCAGAAACGGCGGCATCACGGTTAACACCGATACAAAACAAAAGGTGTAAAACAACCAGCCCATCCCCGCAGCCGCAACACGGGGTGACCGGTAAATAGCGACGTGATCTTTTATGAGTTGGCGCAGCGAAAACCGCGTGATTGGGGTGTTTTCAGGCAAAAATTGTAGTGAGAACGTCAAAATCACGGCTAAAACAGCCATATACAAGCCATGCGCCCAAAACAGGCTTGTAACCCCGTAGGCTGCAACCATGGGCAAACCGCCCCACGTCAGCACAGCAAATGCGACACCAAAGAACGTCCCCCACAAGGTTAACGTAAATCCGCGATGCTGCGGCGCGGACAGCTGCGCGATCAATGTGGGTGCTGCCACAACAAGGCCCAAATGGGACAGCCCCTCTATGGCACGCAGCGTCAAAAATCCCCAAAGCGGCAAGCCAAGGCCCTGCAGCGCAGAGATCCCTGCCCCCAACCAAAGCGCCCAGATCAACGCGCGTTTGTAGCGCAGACGTGCCACCAAAAACCCGGCTGCAACGCCAAAGATGATCCCGACCAAACCAACAAGGGACACAGCCCACCCCAACCACGCGCCAGCGTCAGGGTAGAGATCCGGCAATTGGTCAAAAATCACGCTGACCTTGGCGTATTGCGCTGCAGCCCCCAACCCCGCGCCCCACAACAAAAACACACGCCCAAAAGATGTGGTCATGTTTTTTGGGCCAACGCCCAGGCGCAAATCGGCATTTCGGGATCGTTTTCAAGACTGTCTACGTCTTTGCGATACGCGGGCGGCCAGAGATCTTCCATGTTACGCCGCGCCGCGTTGCGGTTGCCCCATTGCTTAGCCACGATGGCATCTTCATCAAAACCCGCTTCAATCAACAGGTTTTTCAGGCCGCGTGCAGACCAGCGCGAATTGTCCATCGGGGCTGCATGAAACGGGATATAAAAAGGCACAGCCACCCAGAAATACCCACCTTTGCGCAGCATTTTCAGTACGTTGCGTGTCGCGGCATAGGGACGGTCAAGGTGTTCCCAAACTTGGTTGGCCAAGATCAAATCAAACTTCAAAGGCTTGCCTTGCGCATCCTCGTAGGGCCCTGCGCAGACATCGTATTCGGGGTAACGGTACTGCTTGTAGGATTTGAAGGTGAACATTTCACCCCATTTGCCAGACACTTCAGCCACGTCCAGCAAGTTAGGCTCCAGCCCATTGATCATACGGCGGCTGTTGCGCTGCATTACGACACGGTTCAAGCTGGGCATGGGGCGACCTTCAGATTGCGGACGCCCCGTCGCGGATCACATATGGATCACACGGTCGTAGGCGTCCAAGACACTTTCGTGCATCATTTCAGAAAGGGTCGGATGGGGGAAGACCGTGTTCATCAAGTCTTCTTCCGTAGTCTCAAGTTGGCGTCCTACGACATAGCCTTGGATCAGTTCCGTCACTTCGGCCCCGATCATATGCGCGCCCAACAGTTCGCCTGTTTTCGCATCAAAGATCGTCTTGACCAAGCCTTCAGGTTCCCCCAATGCGATGGCCTTGCCGTTGCCGATGAACGGAAAACGGCCAACTTTGATGTCATACCCAAGTTCTTTTGCCTTGGCTTCGGTGTACCCCACCGATGCCACCTGAGGATGGCAGTATGTGCATCCGGCGATGGTTTCGGGCTTCACGGGATGCGCATGTTTTCCTGCGATCAGGTCCGCCACCATCACACCTTCATGGCTTGCTTTGTGTGCCAGCCAAGGTGCGCCTGCGATGTCACCAATGGCGTAAAGCCCGTCGATGCCGGTTCGGCAGAATTCATCCGTCACAACATGGGTGCGATCCAGTTTTACGCCCAGTTCTTCGAGACCCAAACCTTCTACATTTCCAACAATTCCGACAGCTGAAATGACAGTATCGAAGTCAATCTTTTCAATCTTGCCATCTTTTTCGATATGGGCCGTCACCTTACCTTTGCCACGGTCAAGCTGTTTGACCATGGCTTTTTGCATGATGTTCATGCCCTGCTTTTCGAAGGATTTTTTGGCAAAGGCCGAAATTTCCGCGTCCTCGACCGGCAACACGCGGTCCATCACTTCGACGACTGTCGTGTCTGCACCCAGCGTGTTGTAGAAGCTGGCAAATTCGATACCGATGGCACCGGACCCAATCACCAAAAGTTTCTTCGGCATACGCTTTGGCGTAAGTGCGTGTTTGTAGGTCCAGACCAGATCACCGTCTGCCTCTAGTCCTGGCAGTTCGCGGGCGCGCGCACCTGTCGCCAGCACGATGTTCTTCGCAGTCAGGTCTTCCGAACCTTTGTCGGTTTTCACGCTGACTTTACCTTTGGCAGGTAACGAGGCCGCGCCCATGTAAACGGTAACTTTATTCTTTTTCATCAGGTGCCCGATGCCACCCGACAACTGCCCTGCCACTTTGCGCGATCTTTTCACCACGGCATCAAGGTCGTATCCGATGCCGTCCGCCTTCAGGCCAAATTCCTTGGCGCGGTGCATCAAGTGGAACACTTCTGACGATCGCAACATCGCTTTGGTCGGGATGCAGCCCCAGTTCAGACAAATGCCGCCCAAATGCTCGCGTTCCACAATGGCGACTTTCATACCCAGCTGCGCACCGCGGATCGCAGCGACATAGCCGCCCGGTCCTGCGCCAATCACGATAAGATCATAAGAAGTCGCCATAATATTGCCCTCAGCTTGCAGGTATCTCAAAAAGTAGTTTACCATTAAACTAATTTTTGAAAACACACAATCCAAAGTCCCGCGACATAAACGCCGCAGGATGCATCATGTTTCGCGCCTACTGTCTTTGTCCAAACGGACAGGTATCGGTTTAAGCCGCTTTGGCCGACTGTAGCTGACGCAGGGTGCAGCCGTACCCGCCACTGGCCAAATAGGCATCTTCCTGCGACGTGGAACTGCGCCCAAGAGCGGCGTTCCTGTAAGGGAAGCGACCAAACTGGCGGATGACATCCCGGTGCGCACGCGCATGGATCAAATTGTCCTCGCGTCCGATCGGCATGCGTTCACAGATCAAACGCACGCAGCGGTCCTGATCACACAGGTTTTCGGAATGCATCAAAGGCAAATAGAAAAATTGCCGGGCGGGTTCGTCGATTTTCATGTCCCAGCCCTTGGCGATTGCAGATTTCGCAGCAGCCAACGCAAGCCTGTCACTGGAAAACGCGCGGCCTGTGCCACGGAACATGTTGCGTGACAACTGATCCGTTAGCAAAATGTAGGCCAATACGCCGCTGGGATAGGTCAGCCACAGCGAAAATCGCCCTTCAGATGCCCCTTCCCATGTGGTCAGAAACGTGTCGCGGATCTGTTGATCCAACATCTCGTCGTCTTTGTACCAGTCCTTTGGTTGCAAATCATCCAACCAAAACTTTAACACGTCCTCAGGACCAACCATGGTTTTACTCCCGTTTCCACAGCGCAGTTTCATCTATGTTACCCCGTTGAGATAGGGAGGCGACTCACGATTTGCGACATCTCCGTCACATTATGATGCGGTTTGGTCGTTTTCTTCCTCAAGTTCCGTTTCAATGGCGTATTCCTGCGCAATTTCAACCGCAACAGCCGTCATGGCAGTTTGGGCCATAGGAACGTAACTGCTTGTTTCTTCGACAGGAACTGTGGGGCGCTGCGTTGTGCGATACCCTGTGTAGATCACCAAGGCCACGAACAAGATCGCTGTGAACAAAAAGAACCCCGACGGCCCCATTTCACGCATCATCCAGCCCGTGATAATGGGACCAAAAATTGCCCCCAGCCCGTTCACAAAAACCAGTCCCCCTGACGCTGCGGCCATGTCGTCGTGATCCAGGAAGTCGTTTGTGTGTGCCAAAAGCAACGAATAAAGTGGGTTGGACATTCCGCCCATCAAAAAGGCGGACACCAGCAGCATGTTGAAATCTTCGCCATAGATCATACCGACAATAGCGCCAAACAGGCCACCAATCGCCACAAACAGAACCAAGACCCGCCGGTCCACCCGATCTGACATCCACCCGATGGGGTATTGCAGGATCATCGCGCCGATAAAGAACGTCGCAACAAAGGTCGAAATCTGCGCCACGCTCAGACCCGCTTCGGCGCCATAGACCGAAGACATCCCGAATTGCGCTGCAAAGATGCCGCCCAGCAGAAACATCCCCACAAATCCCAATGGCGATACTTTGGCCAACTCACGCAAGCTCATGGGTTTTGTCGTGTCAAACGCGGGTGTCGGACTGATCGACAGCAAAATCGGCGTCACGGCGATGCTGACCAAAATCGACGGAATGACAAACAGAACATAGCCCGACGGGTCCGCTGTTACCATCAAGACCTGTGCCAGAACGATCCCGGCTGTTTGCACAATCATATAAAGCGACAAAGCCTGTCCGCGGTTTTCGTTGCTGGCCGCATCGTTCAACCAGCTTTCCGCCGTCACATACACCGCCGAAAAGCAAAATCCGATCAAGACCCGGCCCAAAGTCCAAACCCAAACTTCTGTGTAGGTCGGATACAAGATCATCACAGCCGAAATCAACGACGCCAAAGCCGCAAAAACCCGTACGTGACCCACACGGCGGATCATACCTGTGGCCATGCGCGATCCGCCCAGAAACCCCATAAAATACGCAGACATCACAATAGACATCTGAAGCGTATCAAAGCCTTCTATTTCACCCCGAATGCCCAATAATGTGCCTTGCATACCGTTGCCGATCATCAGCAAACCAATGCCAAACAGCAACGCCCACGCGCTGGAAAGAACTTGAACCATGACAATCTCCGATTGATGTTGCCCCGCTGTGACACGAAGCGAAGCGCCCTGTCAGCACTGTCTGCGACGCGGGCGAGGTCGTATTTGATTTAAAATAATTGTCGGATGCGAAAAGACGCAAAAAGATCAATCTGTGGGCGGTTTGGGAAACAGCAAAGACGAATCCCCATACGAGAAAAAGCGATATCCGTCCGATATGGCATGCGCGTAAATATTTCGTATCGCATCCTGCCCCATCAAGGCAGATACAAGCATCATCAGTGTCGATTTTGGCAGATGGAAGTTGGTCATCAACCCGTCGGCCACACGAAAGGTGAAGCCTGGATAAATGAAGATGTCGGTGTTGCCCTCAAAGGCGCGTAGACGGCCGCTTTGCGCCGCCGTTTCGATCAGTCGCAACGCCGTCGTCCCGACAGGGATCACCCGCCCGCCTGCCGCTTTGGTGGCTTCGATCTCATGCACTGCCGCAGCCTCAACACATCCCCATTCCGCGTGCATTTTATGGGTCAGTATATCGTCGACTTTCACCGGCAAAAATGTGCCCGCCCCCACATGCAACGTCACGTAGCTGAAGGTCACGCCCATATCGCGCAGCTTTTGCAGCAATGCATCGTCAAAATGCAGCGACGCGGTTGGTGCTGCCACTGCACCGGAATGTTTTGCAAAAACAGTTTGGTAGTCGGTGTGATCTTGTGCATCTGCTGGTCGTTTGGCCGCAATATAGGGCGGCAGTGGCATGGCGCCAGCCTGTGAAAGGGCCGTGTCGAAATCATCCCCAAGCAAATTGAACCGCAGATGTCCCTGCCCGTCTTCGGTGCCTTCAAAAACCGCAGTCAAAACATCGGAAAACCGGATTGTTTCGCCAATTTTGACCTTTTTCAAGGGCTTCAACAACGCCGACCATGCCCCATCGGGACGCGGTTCCAGCAAGGTGACTTCGATACGGGCCTCGGTGGCTCCTTGTGCCGATTGTCGCGCCCGCGTGCCAGACAACCGCGCCGGAATAACCCGCGTGTTGTTCAAAACCAGCCGATCGCCGGGTCGCAACCACGATGTCAAATCACTGACTGTGCTGTCGGTGATCTGATCGGCCTGCGCCACCAGCAGACGCGCGGAAGTGCGCGGCACCGCAGGGCGGGTCGCAATCAATGCATCGGGCAGGTCAAAATCGAAATCACTCAGTTTCATAAGCGCCATTTAGGCACTTGGTTACCGATCCTCAACCAAGTTCGGTTGCCGTTTTGGTTTTTCTTTCACCGCGCCCCCGTCTGGCAAAAGCGCTTTGGGTGTGGGTGCACCGCCCCCTTCCAATTCCGGCACCTTTGGCGGAGGCGCACGGAAGATATTACGAAACATTCCGGGTGTCAGAGCCGACAAAGGGTTCACTTGAACCCGCGGACTCTTGGCTTGCCCGGACAGATTATAATTGAACCCGATCAATCCTTCACCTTTGCGCGTGAACAAACTGCCGATCCCGTTCACAAGATAGATTGGCGAGACAACACCGCGCATGTCCAAACGCCCTGAATCCACCGCATATACTCCGTCCATCGAAATCCCCATTGACGGGCCCACGGCGCTGGCCTGCGTCAGTGTCATTGTTGATGGCGTCAGGCGGAAATCAGCTTCGATTTCCTGAAAGTGAATGCCCGATCCTCCCATCTGTTCCAGCAGGCCCACAATGCTCAGTGCGTTCAACAAGGCCGCGATGGCAGGCGCGTCTTTGATGCGAGTGCTTGTCACAGTCAATTTGCCATCAAACGCACCGTCACGCCCCACTGGCAACAAAGTCAGTGACAGGTCCCCGCCGCGCGCCTGTTTCAAAAGCCCTGCAGATGCAAACACCGCGCCCGCGTCAATGCCCGTGATCCGAACCGCGCTGCGCCCGTTTTGTGGCAAAATGCGGCCTGTGACGGTTGCACCACCGTTCACGCGGCCGCTGAATTTTCCGTCCAAACCGCCTTGGGTTTTAAAGGATCCGCGCATATCCGTCAGCGCGATGCTATCGGTGATCTGCAAGCGATCAAAGCTGACTGTCATAGGGCCACTGCGCCCGCCCGCACCCGCACCCGATCCGCTAAAATCGGCTGTGCGCAGATCAAGTGTGCCACCGCGCGCCTCAATGCGTGGCGGGGCATTTCCACCCTGTCCGACAAGTGTGATGGGCGCATCCAGCCATGTGCCTGCACGTACCCGCGAAAAGCTGGCGCGATCAAGCCCGCCATTTGTTAAAGTCACGTTACCAGCGGCAGACAACCCCGGCGCATCTATCGCCAGTTTGTTCACACGCACTTGATCGCCCAAGGTTGCGACGATATCCATTTTTCCGGCTGTTTGCGCCGGTTTGGACCACCCGAGCGGGGCAAACCCCATTTTCAGGCCGCGCAAATTGGACGTTAGCCGCAGACTTGGGGCGGTATTGGGCACCAGATCAAGCGCGATCTCACCGATACCCCGCCCCGACACTGTGCCCGCAGGCAAGCCAATGTTGAATTCATCGATGGTGCGCTCAGACAATTCGACTGTGCCACGCACTGTGCTGCCAGAAGCCGCCTCTGCACCCAGCGGCTGCGCCCAAACCGCATCAAACGGCACAGCGCCAAGCCTGCCCTGACCGCTGATCTCGACCCCGGACGACGAAGCCACAACTTGTAGTGTGTCGGCAGCCATAGTCTTTCCGGGCACAAGCTGGTCCGTTTTCACACCCCGCAAAACACCCACAACGTCATAGCCGATCTCTTGGGTGGTCAGCCCTGTTTTCAAAGGGATGGATAATGTGCCTTCCAGTTCGGCCTGACCATCTGCAAGAGTCTCTGGAAACCCTGCCTTGGTCATCACATTCAAAGGCGGCGCGTTCAGCATGGCCAGCGCCGATGTGATCGTACCGGACGTGCGCAGCCGTGCAACAGACGGCGGCCCACCTTTAATGGTGACATCGGGGATAATAAACGCGGAGCCCGCAACGTTGATCCGCCCCCCCTGCGGCGCCACAACATGCCCCACTTCCACCGCAGCCACAAAGCGATTGTCCAAAAAGCTGGCTTGGCCCTGCGCCCCTTCGACAGGAGGCAGCGTTTTGGTGTAGCGCACGGTCGCGTCGAAAAAGTCGAAACTTGCATATACATCAGGTGCTTGATTCGGGGCGCCGCGCAACGATGCGTCCAGAGCACGCAAGTTCCCTTTGATGATGTTCTGTGCGATCCAGTTGCGCGTCGGAGGCACCAGACGTTCCGGCCAAAGCGCCAGCAAACGATCCAAGGCGATGGCGTCCATTCGCGCATCCACACCGTAGCGCCAGCCCTTTGCCTCCGCAGCAAGGTCGCCTTTCAGGATCAGCGACTGATCTGCGTCGCGCACTTGCATCTGCCCCAAGCTGACCTTGAACGGATTAAGCGTCAGACGGAAATCCATGTCCGCCGCATCAAACGCGATCGCCTGATCATACAAATCGGCGGGATTAAACTGCAGGTCGCTAAAGCGGAACTGCCCGATCAGGTCCTCTAACGCGCCGGCCTCCATCCCGCCTAGAAACGCCTGGCCCTCCATCCGACCAGAGACCCATTTGCTTTTTACAGACAGTTCTGCAAAATCAATGACTTGCTGGCTAGGATCGTAGGTAAAGTAGCTGCGCGCACTGTCAAAAGGGATGGGTTTGGTTTCTTCGGTCGGTTGCAGCACCCCGGCGCCGATTTGCAGTGTCGCACTTAGCGGGGCCAACCCCCCGGACGTGTTCACGCCGCTGCGCAAAGCCCCCGAAATCGGTGCACGCAGAACCTCAAGCCACGCCAAAGCGGGGCTTTGCGTCGCAATATCATCGGCTTGTACGTCGGAAATATTCACACCAAACTCGGCCTTGGTTTCGCCGATCTTTGATGCATAGTTCGCGGAAAGGGTTGCAACACCTGCCCCGCCACTCAGCAAGGCCAAATCCGCCGCCAGCGCAAGATCAGAGCCGTCGCGCAACAGACGCAAACGGCCGCCATCCACCACCCAGACTTCTCCAATGCGCACGTCTTCGTAGCGCAGCGTCAGCGCTTGCAGCTCTGCATTGACCAAAGCAGACAGCCCCGGCAGTTGCAGCACACGGTCCAGCCCTTCGATCAGTTCTGGCAAGGTCGCGGCAGTTTGCGCCGGGGCCTGTGCCAGACCGTCACCGCCACGCAACGACACCGACCCATCGGCATCCCGTAACAAAGTCGCAAACACGCCTGTCAGATTGATCGACTTGGGAATGATTTCGCCACGCAACAAAGGGCGCATTGCAAGGCTGGCTTCCGCCTGAGAGAACGCAACGATCTGGATGCCCTGATTGTTTTTGACCTGCAAGTCTTCCACCCGCACACGCGGACGCCAACCGTTGTTCACCACAAATTGCGCTTCACCAAAGACAACGCTTCCGCCCGGAAACGCCGTGCTTGCACGTTCTTCGATGCGGTCATGCAACCAATCGGGCACCGTCACCGTGCGCCCCGTCATCGCGACTATTCCGACAAATGCGGCCAAAGACAGCACAAAAAGAACGCTGAAGATCCACGCGCCAAACCGGCGCAAACGGCGCTTTGGCGCGGCCTTTTGGGGCGCGACTGGCGTGTCGGTTTTTGTGCTCATGTCTTTATTCTTGTTCGCCTCGACCTATTATGTGATCCCTCAGTGACTTTTATACAAGTCGATCCAACCGATAAGGCCCAGCATGCTTGAGATTTCCGCCCCAGCCCCTGATTTTACGATGCCCCAACACGAGGGCGCCGATGTGACCTTGTCTGCCCTGCGTGGACAGAAAGTCGTCCTTTATTTCTATCCTCGCGATGATACGCCGGGGTGCACCAAGGAATCTATCGCATTTTCCGAACACTTGCAGGCTTTCGCCGATGCGGGCGCCATCGTTTATGGCGTGTCTAAAGATACTGTCGCCAAACACGGTAAATTTTCCGCTAAACACAATCTGACTGTCCCTCTTTTGTCCGACGAACATACCACGGTCTGCGAAGATTACGGCGTATGGAAAGAGAAAAACATGTATGGCAAAACCTATTTCGGGATTGAGCGCACCACAGTGCTGATTGATGCGGCAGGCAACGTGGCGCAGATTTGGCCCAAAGTGAAGGTTCCCGGCCACGCCGAAGCCGTTCTCGAAGCGGTGCAAGCCCTATGATCCCACTGGCTGAAATGGCCGTGCAGGTTCTTACCTGCGCGGGTGGTCGTGAAAAAACTGCTTTGTCGCGCCAACATGCCGCCGCTTGGCAAGCAGCGCGTGCCAACGGGGACACGCCAGACATCGGTCAGGCGGCCCCGCCCATGCAACCCTCGCGCCCGGATAAACCGGACCTCTTAAGCCCACGCGACGTGCCCCATCGCAAACCGGGTTCCGAAGCGGGCCGTATCGCTTTGCTACATGCCGTCGCCCACATCGAATTGAACGCTGTTGATCTGCATTGGGACATAATTGCACGCTTTTGCCATGTGAAAATGCCAATTGGTTTTTATGACGATTGGGTGAAGGCCGCCGACGAAGAATCCAAACATTTCAACCTGATGGCTGACTGTCTTGAAGAACTCGGCAGTCACTACGGTGCCCTTCCGGCCCATGCAGGCATGTGGCGTGCCGCAGAAGACACCGCCGAAGATTTCATGGGCAGACTGGCCGTTGTTCCCATGGTTCTGGAAGCGCGCGGGCTTGATGTCACACCGGGCATGATCAAGATATTCAAACAAGCCAAAGCCGCCAGCGCGGTTGCCGCATTGGAAACCATTTACGCCGAAGAAGTGGCCCATGTGGCCTATGGATCAAAATGGTTTCACTTCCTGTGCGGGCGCCATGAAATGGACCCGAAAGACGCTTTTCACGATCTGGTGCAGCGTTATTTCCATGGCGCTTTGAAGCCTCCGTTCAATGAAGAAAAACGTGCAGACGCAGGCATCCCCCCCGACTTCTACTGGCCACTCGCTGTATCTTAGCAAGAACACGCACGTTAAAGTAGTCTGCCAAGTCCTTTTAAGTCGGCGGTTTTTTGCCAATTTGACACAATTGGACGCAGTTGTGCTGATCCACATGCCCTAAGGGTTGCCGCAAGGCCGCCAGACCTCTATCCACGGGCCTGACAAGGTGCGGTGTGGGGACCGAAGCGCCACGATGGGATGAGAAGAGGGCAGATTTCGTGCGAAATGGTCTCGGTACAAAAATTAATTCAATTCTGGAAAAATATTTTCCGGAACGCCGCGTGTTTTTGAAATCAGACACGGACACACGATTTATTCGATTACGCCCCGGCACCCAACTGCTGGCATTCGCAGGTTCTGCGATGTTGGTGGCATGGGCCATCGTGGCAACTGCGATCATCTTGATGGACAGCATTGGCGCTGGAAACTTCCGCGAACAAGCCAAGCGCGACCAAAAGAACTATCAAGCCCGCCTTCATGAACTGTCGTCACAACGTGACAGCCGCGCCGAAGAAGCTTTGGCCGCGCAGGAACGGTTCAACGCCGCGCTGGCGCAAATTTCAGTCATGCAGTCCGAGCTGTTGAACTCTGAGACGCACCGCCGTGAATTGGAAACGGGCATCGAAGTGATCCAGGCCACGCTGCGCGGCACGATGAAAGACCGCGAAGCCGCACGCACCAAATTGGCAGAGCTTGAAGAACAAGTGCAATCAGGCGGATCCGGTACAGCCCTGGCCAGCGCCGGTGGCGGCGCACCAATGGGTTTTGTGGCCGAAGCCCTCGCCGCAACAGCCGCCGAACGTGACCAGATCGAACGCGATGCGCAGGACGCCTTGTTGGCAGCCGATCAGATGCAGAAGCAAATCGCGGTCATGAAAGACCAAAACGATCAGATTTTCCGGCAGCTTGAAGAAGCGATGACTGTCTCTGTGGCGCCCTTGGACAAAATGTTCCGCGCCGCTGGCATGCCAACCGAACAGATCATCAACCAGATCCGCCGTGGGTATTCCGGTCAGGGTGGTCCTTTGACGCCGTTGTCCTTTTCGACACGCGGTGAAGAAGCATCCGCAGACACGCTGCGCGCCAATCGAATCCTGTCCGAAATGGACCGTTTGAACCTTTACCGTATTGCCGCAGAAAAAGCGCCATTTGCGAACCCCGTGAAAACGGCATTCCGCTTCACATCGCAATTTGGCCCGCGCCGCGATCCAAAAACGGGTGGCCGCCGGATGCACAAAGGCGTCGATTTTGCCGCCGGTTTGGGCACGCCTTTGTATGCAACAGCGGACGGTGTTGTGGTTCACGCCGGTTGGTCCTCAGGATACGGTAGGTTGGTCAAAATTCAACATGAATTTGGCATTGAAACCCGCTACGCGCACTTGTCTAAACTTCGTGTGAAAGTTGGACAAAGGGTCTCGCGCGGGCAACGCATTGGTGATATGGGAGCCTCCGGACGGGTTACCGGCGTTCACCTGCACTATGAAGTGCGTGTCGGTGGACGCGCAGTTAACCCAATGATCTATATCAAGGCAGCAAACGATGTTTTCTAAGAGCAAAATCAACGAACCCGGCCCTAAAGATGACGCGGCAAAGCCTGCGGCACCAGCGGCACCTGCACAATCGGCGGCCCCTGCCCCGAAGCCAAGTGAATTCAAGGCAAGCGCGCCCAAAGCCAAGCCCCCTGCCTCTGTGTTGTCCACGGACCTGCACATCACAGGCAACATGAAAACCACCGGTGACATTCAAGTTGAAGGCACCGTGGAAGGCGACATTCGTGCGCACCTGCTGACCATTGGCGAAACCGCAACCATCAAAGGCGAAGTGATTGCGGACGACGTTGTCATCAACGGTCGCATTGTGGGCCGTGTGCGCGGTTTGAAAGTGCGCCTGACATCTACGGCGCGCGTCGAGGGTGACATCATCCACAAGACCATTGCGATCGAATCCGGTGCACATTTCGAAGGTTCGGTGCAGCGTCAGGACGATCCGCTGAATTCCGGTTCCAAGCCTGTGGCGCCTAAGCCCCCGCAGGGTTAAACACATACAATATCTGTCGGGATGCGGCGTCAGGGGGAACCTCTGACGCCGTTTTCTTTGAAAGAAAACGGAGCGGAGAATTTGAAATTCTCCGCGCCCAGATTTGATCAATCGATCACAGTTACTTTTTTCATATAGTCAGGCGCGCCAATCACAGCACCGTTGCGGCCTTTGCCACGTTTGATGGCATCAACAACGTCCTGCCCTTCGGTCACTTTGCCGACCACGGTGTATTGCCCGTTCAAGGACGGATAGGCGCCGAACATGATGAAAAACTGGCTGTTGGCGCTGTTCACATCCTGACTGCGTGCGATACCCACGATACCGGCGCTGTCGTAGGGAATGTCCGAGAACTCTTGGTTCAGGTCATCCATTTGTGAGCCGCCCGTGCCAGCACGGCGCATATCGGCACCGACTTTGCCAAATTCGACATCACCTGTCTGCGCCATGAAACCGTCAATCACGCGGTGGAACACAACATTGTCATACGCCCCTTCCGCCGCCAACTGTTTCAACCGTGCCGCGTGGTTGGGTGCGACATCTTCAAACAAATCGATAGTAAAGGTGCCATTGGCCCCTTCGCCCGCAACTTCGACCTGAAGGCCGCCCGCAAACGCAGGCGCCCCCAGAACCGCCAAAAGGCATGCAAGCTTACGCATCTGCAGCGACTTTCATCGAAATCATGCGGTCCGGTGACACAGGCGGTTCACCACGTGTGATCGCATCGACGATGTCCATGCCGGAAGTAACCTGCCCGTAAACAGTGTATTGTCCGTTCAGGAAATCATTGTCCGAAAAGTTGATGAAAAACTGGCTGTTGGCGCTGTCTGGGTTCGCCGAACGCGCAGCACCAATTGATCCACGGCAATGCGGCAGTTTTGAGAATTCCGCTGGAAGATCAGGATGGTCAGATCCGCCTGTGCCAGCCATACGGATGTTGAAATCCTGTTCCATGTTGCCGTTGGCCACATCGCCGGTTTGCGCCATAAAGCCATCGATCACGCGGTGGAAGCACACGTTGTCATAAGCGCCGGCACGCACCAAAGTCTTCATGCGTTCTACGTGTTTCGGTGCCACTTTTGGCATCAGTTCGATGGTCACTGTACCATCTTTAAGTTCCATGAGGATCGTGTTTTCGGGGTCTTTGATGTCGGCCATGGGGCTCTCCTGTCATTATACTTGTCCGATACCTAAGCTGTGGCGCGATGAAAGCCAAGTCGCACCCGTAATCTCCATTGACCTTGCAAGGGATTCCAGCAAAACAAAGCGCGATTGCGACAAAACCAGAAGGAACGCGACATGGCCTCACCCAAAGCTTGGAAGACGTTGGACGACATGGATTTGCACAGCAAACGCGTTTTGGTCCGTGTCGACATCAATGTGCCCGTTGAAGCAGGTCACGTCACCGACGCCACGCGCATTGAACGCATCGCCCCCACCGTCGCAGACATTCTTGCAAAAGGTGGACGCCCGGTTTTGATCGCCCACTTTGGACGCCCCAAAGGCAAGGTTGCGTTAGATTTAAGCCTGCGCGTCTGTCTGCCCGCCCTTGAAGACGCGTTCGGGCGCAAGGTCGTGTTGGCTGAAACCCTCGAAGGCGCCGAAGCCCGAACAGCGGAAGCCGAAGATGCGGATATTCTGCTTTTGGAAAATATCCGCTTTTACCCGGGTGAAGAAGCAAACGACCCAGACTTTGCAGCCCGTCTGGCCCGTTTGGGTGACGTCTATTGCAACGATGCCTTTTCTGCTGCCCACCGCGCCCACGCCAGCACTGAAGGTTTGGCTAAACTATTGCCATCATGTGCGGGCCGCTTGATGCAGGCGGAATTGACCGCACTTGAGGCGGCCTTGTCAGCACCGGAACGCCCTGTCGGCGCAGTCGTGGGTGGCGCGAAGGTATCAACAAAGATCGATCTGCTGACCAACCTCGTCACCAAACTGGATGTGCTGATCATCGGTGGCGGCATGGCCAACACCTTTTTGGCGGCCCTTGGGGCGGACATGGGCAGTTCATTGCGTGAGGATGATCTACTAGACACGGCACGCGAGATTTTGGACAATGCCAAAGCCACAGGGTGCAGGGTGATTTTACCCGTCGACGGCCGTGTGTCGCGGGAATTCAAAGCAGGTGCCGCCTATGATCTTATCCCTTTGAATGCAGATACAAAATTGGGCGCGGACCAGATGGTTCTGGATGCGGGCGACGCATCCGTCACAGACATTCTTACTGCCTTTGAGAATCTCAAGACATTGATCTGGAACGGACCTTTGGGCGCTTTTGAAATTGCGCCCTTCGACATTGCCACAATGAAAGCCGCCAAGGCCGCGGCCGAATTGACACAAAGCGGCGCCTTGATCACTGTGGCAGGTGGTGGTGACACTGTGGCCGCGCTGAATTTGGCCGAGGCAGCCGATCAATTCACTTATATCTCGACGGCCGGTGGTGCATTTTTGGAATGGATGGAAGGCAAGGAATTGCCCGGTGTCGCCGCCTTAACCGCATGATCCACGCAGGCGTCAGGATTGAAGAACCACTATCCGTTTCCTATCCTCACACCCGTACGATCCGTTAAACCGAACACAGGGGGCCGACATGACACCTTGGACACTTATCACAGGCGCATCGTCAGGGCTGGGCGTCGAATTTGCCCATATCGCTGCAAAGGCCGGTCGCAATCTTATCCTGACCGCCCGCTCCGAAGACAAGCTGACTGCGGTGGCCGAAGACTTACGCCGTTTTGGTGGAGACGTCGTTGTTCTGCCAGCCGACCTGTCTGATCTGGATGCGGTGCAAGCCTTGTGGGAAGACGCAAGCGCCGACCGCCACATTGACGTGTTGGTGAACAACGCAGGCCTTGGGCGAAATGGCACCTTCGGCGATGGCGGTGATTGGGCACGTGAACTGGCCTCCATGCAGGTGAATATGACCGCGCTGACCTACCTCATGAAAGCCGCCATTCCGCATATGGAAGCTGCAGGTGGCGGTCGCATTTTGAACGTGGCGTCTTTGGCGGGCTTCATGCCGGGGCCGAATATGGCGGTTTATTCTGCATCAAAAGCCTATGTACTGTCCCTGTCCGAAGCGGTCGCAGAAGAATTGCGCAACAGCTCAGTGACCGTGACCGCCTTGTGCCCCGGTGCGACGCAAACCGAATTCTTCGACAACGCCAAAATGGACGGTGTGCGCATGTTGAAAACTGGCATGATCGCGAAAGCCTTTGACGTGGCCGAACTGGGTTGGCTTGAAAGCCGGATCGGCAAACGCATCGTTGTGCCGGGTCTGATGAACAAGGTTTTTGGTTTCATGCCCCGGATCGCCCCGCGCTTTGTCGTGTCGCGTCTGGCCCATTACCTGATCGGAAAAGGGTAGCTGCGTGGTTTTAAGGGATTCACTTAGCGAATCACCTATGGCATACTGTGTTCACCCACCCGCAAAGAGGTGGTCTGAGGCAGACACAATGAACCGCACATCCCGCCCCGCTTTGGGTACATTTTTCTTTTTCGCTGTCGCCTTTGCGCTGGCAGTGTATTTCACCTTTGCCGCCGTGCAGGGCGACTTTGGCCTATTTGCGCGCGTCGAAATTGAAGCAGAAGGCGCGGATCTGGCACAGCAGCTTGCCATGGTGCAGGCTGAGGTGACAGTCATGGAAAACCAGACCAAGCGTCTGTCGGATGACTATCTGGATTTGGACTTGCTGGACGAACAGACCCGAAAAGTTCTAGGCATGCTGCGGGCAGACGAAATCGTCATTCGCTAATTTTAACCAATTAAAGTACTGAATTCACATGGGTAAGCTTTGCTTTATCCGCATCAGTTTCCTTTGCTTCATATTGTCACTCGCAATGCTGGCACGTTTCCTGTAAAAGATAGTTTAACACTAAACTACTTTTGATTGGAGGGGGCCGCATGGCTGCGCGCAAAACCACAAAGAAACCGAATGTTTCTGCCGAGGAATTGAAAGCATATTACAAAGACATGCTATTGATCCGACGCTTTGAAGAAAAAGCAGGCCAACTGTACGGCATGGGTCTGATCGGCGGGTTTTGTCACCTTTATATTGGTCAAGAAGCAGTTGTTGTTGGCCTGGAAGCCGCAGCAGAGGATGGCGACAAGCGCATCACGTCTTATCGTGACCACGGTCACATGTTGGCCTGCGGTATGGACCCCAACGGCGTCATGGCCGAGCTGACGGGCCGCGAAGGCGGTTATTCCAAAGGCAAAGGCGGCTCCATGCACATGTTCTCAAAAGAGAAACATTTTTATGGCGGCCACGGCATCGTTGCTGCACAGGTTCCATTGGGCGCCGGATTGGCCTTTGCCGACAAGTATCAGGACAATGGACGCGTCACCTTTACCTATTTCGGGGACGGTGCCGCCAACCAGGGCCAAGTCTACGAGACTTTCAATATGGCGGCGCTGTGGGATCTACCTTGCATCTTTGTCATCGAGAACAACCAATACGCCATGGGCACATCGCAGCAACGCTCAACCTCTAGCGCGGAAATATACGAACGTGGGAAAAGCTTTGGTATCCCGGGCCAAGCCGTTGACGGTATGGATGTTTTAGCCGTTAAAGCCGCGGGCGAAGAAGCGGTCAAGCACTGCCGTTCGGGCAAAGGCCCCTACATTCTGGAGATCAAAACCTATCGCTACCGTGGCCATTCCATGTCGGACCCCGCCAAGTACCGGACCCGCGAAGAGGTCCAGAAAATGCGCGACGAACGTGACCCCATCGAACAGGTGCGCGAATTGCTGCTGACTGGCAAACACGCCACCGAGGACGACCTGAAGGCCATCGACAAAGAGATCAAGGCCGTCGTTAATGAGTCCGCCGAATTCGCCAAAACATCCCCAGAGCCCGCCTTGGACGAGCTTTGGACAGACATCTACGCCTGAAGGAGAGACTGACATGGCTACCGAAATTCTTATGCCCGCCCTCTCCCCCACCATGGAAGAAGGCACATTGGCCAAATGGCTCGTCAAAGAAGGCGACACCGTCAAATCCGGTGACATCATGGCTGAAATCGAAACCGACAAAGCCACGATGGAATTTGAAGCCGTCGATGAAGGCGTCATTGGCAAGATCCTGATCGAAGAAGGTACAGAAGGCGTGAAAGTGAACACTGCCATCGCCATTCTGGTCGAAGAGGGTGAAGAGGTCGGCGATGTGGCTGCAACCCCTGCCCCAGAACCTGACGCAGCACCTGCGCCAACCCCTGCGGCCGTCTCTGATGCGCCCGCAGCCCCCGTTGTCGACACCTCGCCCGACTGGCCCGAGGGCACAACACTAAAGCAGCAAACCGTCCGTGAAGCTTTGCGCGACGGAATGTCCGAAGAAATGCGCAGCGATGAGAACGTGTTTTTGATGGGTGAAGAAGTCGCCGAATACCAAGGTGCGTATAAAATATCCCAAGGTATGCTGGATGAATTCGGGTCCAAGCGTGTGATCGACACGCCAATCACCGAACACGGATTTGCGGGCATCGCCACTGGTGCCGCTTTCGGAGGATTGCGTCCGATTGTTGAATTCATGACGTTCAACTTTGCCATGCAGGCGATTGACCACATCATCAACTCTGCCGCCAAGACGCTCTATATGTCCGGCGGTCAGATGGGTGCGCCCATGGTCTTCCGTGGCCCCAACGGTGCTGCGGCCCGTGTGGGTGCCCAGCACTCTCAGGACTATGCCGCGTGGTACATGCAGGTCCCCGGTTTGAAAGTGGCCATGCCTTATTCTGCCTCGGATGCCAAAGGTCTGATGAAAACCGCCATCCGCGACAACAACCCTGTGATCTTCCTTGAGAACGAAATTCTTTATGGCCGCAGCTTTGATGTGCCCGAAATCGAGGACTATACGGTTCCCTTTGGAAAGGCGCGCATCTGGCGCGAGGGCGATGATGTGACCATCGTCAGCTTTGGTATTGGCATGCAGTATGCATTGGAAGCTGCAGACAAACTGGCCGAAGAAGGTATATCAGCAGAAGTTATCGACTTGCGCACGTTGCGTCCAATGGACACGCCAGCCATCATCAAATCTGTCATGAAAACAAATCGTTGCGTGACTGTTGAAGAAGGTTGGCCCCAAGGGTCTGTTGGCAGCTACATCAGCTCTGTCATTATGCAGGAAGCTTTTGATTACCTGGACGCCCCTGTCATCAACTGCACCGGCAAGGATGTTCCGATGCCCTATGCCGCCAACCTTGAGAAACACGCGCTGATCACCACCGAAGAGGTCATCGCAGCCGTCAAGCAAGTCACATACAAATAAGGAGAAGCCGTCATGCCCATTGAAATTCTCATGCCCGCTCTCTCGCCTACCATGGAAGAAGGCACATTGGCCAAATGGTTGGTTAAAGAAGGCGACACCGTGTCCTCTGGCGATTTGCTGGCCGAAATCGAGACCGACAAAGCCACGATGGAATTCGAAGCTGTTGATGAAGGCGTCATTGGCAAGATTTTGGTCGCGGAAGGTTCTGAAGGGGTCAAAGTAAACACCGCGATCGCCGTGCTTTTGGAAGATGGTGAAAGTGCCGATGATATCGGGGCCGCGTCTTCTGCACCAGCGGCGGCACCTAAGGCTACGGAAGCCGCGCCTTCTGCACCTGTTGCTGAAACTGCCACGCCCGCCCCGGCAGCGCCAGCGGCCGCTGATGGGTCACGTATTTTTGCATCCCCCTTGGCCCGTCGCATTGCGGCCTCCAAAGGTATTGATCTGGCTGCTTTGACTGGATCCGGTCCACACGGCCGTATCGTCAAAGCCGATGTGGAAGCGGCACAACCGGGTGCTGCGGCCCCGGCTAAGACTGTATCTGCTGCTGCAGCGGCACCCGCCGTTGCTGCGGTTGCTTCTGGTCCATCATCTGACGTTATTGCCAAGATGTATGAAGGTCGCGAATACGAAGAGATTGCGCTAAATGGGATGCGCAAAACCATTGCCGCGCGTTTGACGGAAGCCAAACAAACCGTGCCGCATTTCTATTTGCGTCGTGACATCAAATTGGATGCGCTCTTGGAGTTCCGTGGCACCCTGAATAAGCAGCTTGAAGCGCGTAACGTGAAGCTGTCTGTCAACGACTTCATCATAAAAGCCTGTGCATTGGCCTTGCAAAGCGTTCCAGATGCAAATGCAGTTTGGGCAGGTGACAAAGTCTTGAAACTGAAACCATCTGATGTGGCTGTTGCTGTCGCAATAGAGGGCGGCTTGTTTACGCCTGTTTTGCAAGACGCTGAAACGAAATCACTTTCAGCACTTTCAGCACAAATGAAAGATTTGGCAGGCCGGGCCCGCGATCGCAAACTGGCCCCACACGAATATCAGGGGGGCAGCTTCGCAATCTCTAATTTGGGTATGTTCGGCATCGATAATTTCGACGCGGTGATCAACCCCCCCCATGGTGCGATTTTGGCTGTCGGCGCTGGCAAAAAACAACCCGTTGTAGGCCCGGATGGTGATTTGGCAGTTGCGACAGTCATGTCCGTAACGCTTTCGGTCGATCACCGTGTAATCGACGGTGCGTTGGGTGCAGAGTTACTGAATGCAATTGTCGAAAACCTTGAAAATCCAGTTGCAATGCTTGCATAAAACGCAAATTCCAACATGAAAAAAGGCCGCAGGGGATTTCCCCTGCGGCCTTTTTATTTGGAAAATGAGAGTTTTACGCGCTGCTATCTTTGCCCAACATATGGTTCATCGAAATAGAGGGTTGATCGCAGCCCGCCTCCCCTACAATTTTTGCAGGGATGCCAGCAACGGTCTTACATGCTGGAACTTCAGCCAATACCACAGATCCCGCTGCAATCCGGCTACAATTTCCAACCTTGATGTTGCCCAGCACTTTGGCTCCGGCGCCAATCAGAACCCCGTCACCAATTTTCGGATGACGATCTTCTTCTTCCTTACCGGTGCCCCCCAACGTCACCGAATGCAACATTGAGACGTTGTCACCTACCACTGCTGTTTCGCCAATTACGATCGAGTGGGCGTGATCTATCATGATACCACGGCCCAATTTGGCGGCAGGGTGAATATCGACACCAAAAATTTCGGATACCCGCATCTGGAAGAAATACGCGAGGTCTCTGTGTCCTTGATCCCAAAGATAATGACCAACCCGATAGGCTTGTATCGCTTGATAGCCTTTGAAATACAAAATAGGCTGCAACAAACGATGGCACGCTGGATCACGTTCGTAGATGGCCACCAGATCGGCCCGCGACGCGGCAACCAGTTCGGAGTTGGCAACGTAGGCTTCTTCCACGATCTCGCGGACCACAACCATCGACATCTCGTTAGACGCTAGCTTGGCTGCAATGCGATAGGACAATGCCTTCTCGATAGATTTATGATGCAAAATACAGGCGTGAACAAAACCGCCGATAAGCGGTTCGTCCGTAACAGCCTGACGTGCTTCGTCCGTTATTTGTTCCCAAACCGGGTCCAACGTCGCGATATTCGTGCGGAGATCAGCCATGATAAGCCTCGCTTTCTTTGGTACAGAATACCAATGTAAGCACGAAACGCCAAACGCAAAGCTGTGATGATCCACATTCGGGAAACCGATGAAAGGACAAAGGCCGTTAATTTGCACGCCTTCTCTGTCTCAAGACGCACAAAACCGTCGATAAACACTTGGAAAACTCCAAATTGTCGATATTTGGTTCCGCTGCTTTGGGATACCGGGCGGCCGCCGAGGACAAAGTTCCATCACCCCATTCGGGGTGTATTCGACCAAGGTGTTTTCGAAATCTATCCGCCCAATCCGCTTCGCGGATCAAGCGCTCTGTGAAGCCCACTCGCGAAGTTTTTTGCACCTGCAAGAGAACTCGCGCTGCGTGAACCAAGTCACTGATCAAAACAGGTCGCATTATGCTGCGACCTGAATTTGGCGAAACAACCCGACACCGTAGCGGGCAGAAACTTGAGCGACTTCAATCGTGTAGATCCCAAACACACCGTCTGACGAGCGAATTGATTCGGGGTAATTCCACTGGGTTTGGGTCAGCAGTTCTTCACGAAGCACTGAGGATCCACTCTTAACTCGCAAAATATAGCTTTCGCTTTCTTCCCCAATCGGAATATCCCCTGCGCCCCAATCATCACCTTCAATACGCGAACGCCTGATCCACGAGACTTCATGGGTTGATGTCTTATCTTCAACCTTCAAATGCACAGGGGACAAAGGCCGCAAACCGTTCCCCTCAAACGCATACTGTCTTTTCAGAAACGATGGGTGATCATACGTTGTATTGGCCGGTCCAATCAAAAAGTTCTGATCGATGCCACGCAAATTACTTGCATATTCTATCTGACTGACAGCCCCGTTTAAAAGCACGAACCAAGACCCAGCAGGCCAAGGGGCGGACACAATAGCATCACTGCCGGCCTGCCCGCGCAACAAGTTTGTGAGCGTATAAGTGTCTTGCGTAACGAGGCTTGCATCTCGGAACTGGATGATCTCCCACTGCCCGGTCGAACCATCGCCAATGGCGGCCAGGTTTCCGCCAACCAAAAGCGCATTTTGGGTGATGGACGACAAGGTGCCGGTGGTAAGTTTTACCGTCAAATCAGAGCTGTGATCCAAAATTCCCGAAGGCGCTGTATTCAAATCGGATTGCGTCACTCCAATAATTGACCGTTGCCCGAGAACCGAATTCAAACTGAAATTCTCTTCGTCCGAAGATTGATAAATCGCAATTTCGCCCGGCCAGATTTTACCAGTCACTGCAACATGAGGTGCATGTGGTACTTCGTCGCCTGAAAGCAACGGCAGATCCAGGAAAAAGGGTGTGACTGGAACGGGTGCTACAAACTCTTCAACCCGTGGCATTTGTTCTTCAATTGAAGATGGCTTATAGACCGATGGCTCGACACGAACAGCTTCCATAAGTTGGGACGCGCCGTGCTCAACGCGGTCAATCCGAAACAGGGCTTCGCCTTCGGTTTGATCATCTGGCAACCGGATGATGTCTCCTGCACCAAGAGCTGCCATCGAAGCAGGTAAGGCCAATCTTACAGTATCACGTGCAAGACGTGCTTCCGTTAACCATCTTTCCGATACTTGCCGTCCTTCTAGACGTGTCATGGACATTGGAAATTCGCTTGAAGAAACAGCATGCGTTGCTTCATCAGACAAAACCGCCTCTTCTGCCACGTTGTCGAAATTCCCGTCAGACTGCACAAACTTCAGACGAACCCGGCCTGTCATTTCAGCTTCCGCTTCCCGGGTCTGTTCTAACGAACTTTGCAAATCTGCACTTAGCGCCAAACGATCCAAGTCCAAATCAGTCGCATTCAAGCCGCTGCGCATTTTAAATGACAATCCACCGTCTCGCTCAACTGCATCAAACCCGTACCGTAGCATCAAAGGCTGCAAGACACTCCGCGCATCAGACACATCACCCACCAGATAACCACGCACATAACCATGAAGGTCGTGTGTATCGTATGCGGCGACCCCTGCATTTTCACAGATTTCGGATACAACTGATGCCAAGGATCGTGAAGCTGTACGTCCATTTATCCAGTGGCCGCGCGAATAGTTTTCACCATCGCTCCAAAGGCCTGTATTGTTGGGAAAGAACGGAAACGGACGCGTGTCCCAGGCCCAGACGAATGATCGGCTTGTGTCGATCATACGCCCTTCATAAAGCTCTGCTTCCGGGTTGTTGACGGGATCTTGCCAATACTCTGTCATCGCCCGCAGATATTGCTTTTGGATCAAATCATCCCGCGCACCCGTTGAATATTTGGGCAAATCGCTTTCGGAAGACTTGGCATCAAGAAATTTGTTTGGCTCATTGGTGCCTTTGTCAATTGCAGCGCACCCCATTTCTGTGAACCAGATCGGCTTTGCGCCGGGTTCCCACAAATTGGGTTGCGTGGCGCGCGTCCCGTCCACTCGATCATAGTGTACCAAGGACCAAAAGCTACGAATGTCCTTGTAACGCCAAACCCATGGTTCACCTTCGGCTTCATCGGTTATTGCAGTGCGGATTTGCGCATTTTGCGCGTCTACCGAGTGGTAATACCAATCAAATCCTTCACCTCCTTCGATGTTGGATTTCAGGTACTCAAGATCATAAATCGCACCCCAATCCGCATCTGCGTGATCGACACCGTCGCGCCAATCCGACAAAGGCATGTAGTTGTCAATTCCAATGAAATCCACATTTTCATCCATCCAAAGCGGATCAAGATGGAAGTAACGGTCGCCTGCGCCATCCACTGGCTGATAGCCAAAGTATTCAGACCAATCCGCAGCATAAGAAATTTTGGTATCTGGCCCAAGAATTGCACGTACGTCAGCGGCAAGAGCACGCAGGCGCTCTACGGCGGGGAAACTGTGTGCTTCAGCGCGAATTTGCGTCAACCCGCGCAGCTCGGATCCGATGCAAAAGGCGTCTACGCCACCTGCGGCAACACACAAAGCTGCATAGTGCAAAATGAACCGCGACATGGTCCATTCTTGAGGGCCCGAATACGTCACCTGCTTACCTGAAATCGCGAAATCACCCGGGCGTACTGTGCCAAAAAACGCATCGACCTCGGCTCGGGCCGCTATCGTTTTGTCGGTGGTGCCAACCAGCCCCGGCGCTTTATCAGTTGTAATGCGACCACGCCATGGCAGTGCGGGTTGTGAAACAGCATCACTGTATGGATCCGGCAAGACGTTGCCATCCAATTGCTCCATCAGAATGAAAGGGTAAAACATAACGGCCGTGCCTGCAGCATTCATTGCTTCAATGGCTTCGATAACGGATTGATCCGTTGGAGTTCCACCATAAACCGGACGCCCGTCCAGAAGGCTCACCTCTTCGGCGGTGCTCCGGGTCAATCCAGACACGGACCATGGCATCTTTTGGCCATCGGCCAGTTTGTGTTCGACTTTGGGCTTCAAGCTGCAGTGGCCCGCGCGCAAATCGTCTCCAAACCAAGACACAACAAGAGATGCCGCACGACACGCAGGCAATTCAGCAGACAAGGTTTCTAACGATTGTGCAAAATCCGCCTTGCCAGACGGTGAATTCACATTGGCACCAGATTGCGTACCTGCGCCATCTGAAAAATATACCGGCGTTGTAGCCAATGCATATTCTCCTGTGCCCGGTATCATCGCAACAGCTTGAATGCCGCGTGTCATTTCATACTCGGCCCCGTTTTCATTGGATTGTTCGGGGCGAAGCACTTCAAAGGAAAAATGTGGAACGCGGTTCCCGAAACGCTGTAAAGCCAAATCTTCAAGCACGACGTACGCGGTACCGCGGTACGCAGGAACACTTCCCGCACCTTCCACGGCTTCAATCGCCGGATCTGGCAATTGATCTTGGCTGCCTGGGTAGACGCGCATGTTCAAGCTGTCTGGGGACACTTCTTCGCCATCCGCCCAAACGCGACCAACCCCTGAGATTTCGCCCTCACATACAGCAACTGCAAGGCTAACTGTATAGCTGTATTCCGTGGTTTTAGGTTGTGACGGCGCACCTTTACCGCCACCGGTAACCGTCGTTGCTTCGCTAAAGTCAGAGGCCCAAATTATATGCCCACCAAGACGCATGCGACCGTAAACTTGCGCAATTGGATCGCCCTCGCCGGCATTGGTCAGGCGAAATCGGTCGACACGCCCGGTTTCGACAGCGTCTGATCCCGACCCCATCAGCTTTTGATCCAAAACACGCCCGAAAGTCGCACCAACTGCGCGCCCGATGACGGCCGAAGACAAACCGGCAAATGTGCCACCAATGGAGCTGCCGACAGCAGCCCCGCCTGCAGATAGAAGTACCGTTGCCATCAGTTGATCTCCTTAGGGAATTGGAACCGTGCCACAATGCGTCGACGCCACGGGGCGCTGAGCGGGCTTTCCACGACACCATGCCCGGAATAGGCATGGACAAAGCTGCCACTCACTCCGACATTAGCCGCAATGCCAAGATGTTTGGCGACACCACCAGAGCGCATTCGGAACAGCAAAACATCACCTGATGCTTCAGTATCCAAAGGCTTTTTCAAAAAATGGCGCATGGCCGCATCCCATAAACGCTCTTCGCCTTGTGGCTCAGACCAATCCATCGAATAGGCGGGGGCTTTTTCGGGTTCACTGCCCAAAATATCCCGCCAAACACCGCGCAAAAGGCCCAAACAATCCGTGCCAGCGCCTTTTGATGATGCTTGGTGAACATATGGCGTACCAATCCACTGACGCGCCACAGCTATGACGACTTTTCCATGTCCACTCATCTGCGGCTGCCTCCGGTGTTGGGGTTGCTCGACTTGGGCTGGCTAAGCAGCCAGTCTTCACCTGGGAGATCGGGGAACCCCTGAAAATTGACAATATTTGAGAACTTTTCCGAACATGTGCTCAGCAGCTTGTCGCATCCAGCAAGCAGCCGGACCTCATCGGTTGGTAGGATCGGTGCGCGAATAGGCTGCCAAAGCTCGATCTCGCGGATGCCGTCCTGCAAGCGATCATGTTTGATAGCCCCCCATAGTCCCACAGCGGCACCGCTTTGAACATTCAAACGGCCACGCTGAAACCAAGCATCATTAAATGTGCCAAAATCAACCCAGCGAAATATGCGATTGCCCTCAATGTCAGAGACAGTCTTGTCAGTGAAAAAGCCTGACTGGGATAGATCAAAGCGACATGTTCCATCACCAAGAACTGCGGTGCAGGGCTTTTGATACACACGACCCAACGGGCGGTTAAGCGCTTCAGTCAAGCCTCGCAACTCGGCTTGAAAGGCACCACCTGCGCGACGCATTTCGCCAATAGTCCCACGAAATTGCATCCAGCGCTGATCAACATCGGCCCAATTGACCAACCATGATCGCACTTCTGCGCCATCAAAGCGACCAGCCTCAATGTCGTCTTCACGGACAGCGGCGTCCGTCAGCGCACCAAGAGCTTCTGTGTTGTCTACGGACAAACCCGTGCTTGTGGCCAGAGCGCTTGCGCTAAGACCTGTTTCGGCGCGGAAATCGACACCCCCAAACCGCAAGTTTTGATCGTGATCCGTGAATCCATACTTCACACCATCTGTCCGCGTGATACGCCAACACCGGCACAGGGTTGTTAAACCTGTACCGACATGCGCCAAAAATGCTTCTCTTCGATCCGACATCAGACACGTACCTCGACAATAGGAACATCCGGCACGTCACCTGCTTGGAAACTGGCCATGTTGGTGTGGATGTGATCGGTGTCAAAACGCACAGGAACGTCAAACTCGAAGCCCGCTGTGATCGGGTGTTCTGGCTCAGGGGGATGGGCGAACGTCACCAAGCCTGATGTTTCATCGACAACATAGTCGATTGTGTTGGTCATCTCATCTTGCGCGACACCAATTCGGACCGTGCCCGCGACAGGTTTGGAAATAGGACGGGCATAAGTGTGCAAGCCAGAACGGTACACTTTGACCAAGGAGAAATCGACTGTCACACCATCACCGAAAGCGATTTCCTGATCATCATATTGAACCTCGGCACCGCTTAAACCCGACTTGTAGTCAGACCAGTCTTTCCAGCGAAAGCCGTACATCTGCCCCATGCGCGCCTCGAAGAAGGCGATCAACAGTTGAACATCATCCAACGACCGCATGCCCAGGCCCGCGTCGTAGCGGCGCTTTGAGTGGGCCCAAGGAGAATTGCGTTCTTCATGGCCGTTGGCCAATGTGACGATCTCTGTGCGGCGCTCTGGACCGCCTACGGATCCAAAACTAAGTGATGCTGGAAACCTGACTTCGTGAAATGACATTGATTTGCTCCCCTCGGATTAACGATTGCGGTTGGCACGGCCCAAGGCGCGGCTCATTTGCGTGGCGATTTGGCTTTGCGATCTGGCAAAGCCCTGCACATCGGGCGTGGTGATATTCATAACGATAGACGCACCGCCACCGCCGCCACCGCGCACACCCAGCTTTCCATCCGGGCCTCGGGCCAACGGCATGATCGCTTCTGGTCCGGCTTCGCCCATGACACCCATGCCGCCACGCATGCCAAAAGGGGTGGTGCTGCTGACGACGCCCCCATTGGCGAAAGGCATGACGCGGCCCTGGCTAAACGGCGCACCATCGGCAAAGGGCAAAATCTTACCCAAAAGACCGCTGACACCTTGCGACAAAAGCCCACCAAAATGACCGGCAATGGGCTTCATGGCCGCATTATACGTGGCTTTGATCATGGAATCCGCGACATTGCGCAAAGCATCAGACAGTTTGTCGCCGTCAAAAACCACACCATCAAAGGCTTTGCGCAAACCAGATGATAAGCCCTTTTCCAACACGCGCACATCTTGTCCGGTCTCAACCAAAACACCACGCATGCGATGCAATTCGCTAGAAAACCCGGACACCAACGTAGACGTTGTGCCAAGGCTGTCATTCAATCCATCAGCCTGAGATTCAAGATTTTCAAATCCGTTAATGTCACTCATTGCGAAGCTCCTTCTTT
This sequence comes from Ascidiaceihabitans sp., assembly GCF_039986515.1. Classification (NCBI taxonomy): domain Bacteria; kingdom Pseudomonadati; phylum Pseudomonadota; class Alphaproteobacteria; order Rhodobacterales; family Paracoccaceae; genus Ascidiaceihabitans; species Ascidiaceihabitans sp. Next base: position 1,027,712 of record NZ_JBDWQO010000007.1, read on the forward strand.
TCTATCTGGATACGCTGCCATCAACGCATCCAAACCGCTGCTCAACAAAGGCGCGGACGCCCCCTTGTCACCCAGCATCAACTGCAATTCGGCAGGGGTCAGAGACCAAAACTCATCTGGTTTCAGTCCCAGCCCCTGAACACCCGCGCGCAGCAAAGCGGCCCAATCCAGCCCGTGCGGTGGTTCTGTTTGCTGCGCATGGTCACTCATGACGTTGGCAATACAAAAGAACGCGCCAACAATTCGGCACCGGCACGGGCAGCGGCCATGGGGCCACCTTCAATTTCGGCCTCTGCCAGATCAGCCAAGGTCAAGCCTGAGCCACCCCCAGCCAAACCGGCAGCGATCAGTGCCAGAACATCACGGGACGAAAAGCGTGTACTTTCAAACCGTTCGACCAATGCCAACAACGATGGCTCATCCAATTCCGCTTCCAAGGATGCCAAAGCACCCAAAGTCAGCCGCATGACGTGTGGCGCACCATTAATGGTCAGCGACACGTCCCCTCTCCAAGGATTTGTCATGGCGGATCAGATAGCAGTGAAGTCAAGGGCGCCTGCGCTGGCCATCGACAACTCGTATGTCGCTTCGCCGTTGTGGCTGCCGGAATATTCGATGGCGGTGACCTGAAAGGCCCCTTCGACGATGCCAAAGTCTGGAATGATGACCTGGAATTCGGGCGTTTCGCCGTCAAAGAACAATTGGCGGGCGCGTTCGTCTGTGCCCTCGTCTTTGAAGACACCGGATCCGGAAATCGAACAGGATCGCACACCTGCCCCCGCCAACAACTCGCGCCAGCCGCCTTGGCTTTCCAAAGACGTCACATCAACCGTTTCCGCGTTAAAGCTGACGCGTGTGGCCCGCAGCCCCGCGATGGTTTCAAACTGACCGTCAGAGGTCATATCCACTTTGACCAGAAGGTCCTTACCGTTTTGAGCACCCATAGGTTTTCTCCAATAATGTAGGGGTTATTCTTCGACACGCGCCCGAAAACGCAGATCAATCTTGCGGCCCGATCCGCCATCGATGCGGCCAGCAACTGCGCGTTCAAACATCAACGACACCAACCTGCCCCGACTTAGGGTCAGATCTGCATCATGCAGAACTTCGCTGATTGCGGATGCGGCGTGTTTGGCCGCTGTGAAACCGGGGGTTTCCGTAACAACAGACACCGTAAACTGATGGACTGCACCGTTGCCTGTTTTGTCAGATGCATCCTGAACCGTTTCCGGGCCAAGGCTGACATACAACGACGGCAAAGTGCCCGACGGGATCGCATCATAAATGGCCGAACCAACAAGCGTACCCAAATCGACATCATCGCTTAGGGCTTGATAGACAGCGGCCTGCAAAGGGGCGGCAAGAACATAGCTCATGATACCACCTCTTCGTTGGCAAAGCACGTCAGGTAACACGCGCCCATGTTTGTTTCGGCCACCGCCTGAATGCGAAAGATGCGGTTTCCATCACGGAAACGCTGTTGCGACGTAGGGCGCTGGATATGACCAACGGGCGCTGCGCGAACGGTGATCTTGTAGCTGACTTCGGACAAGGGGGCGCCAGATTGCGTGGCTTCGCGACCGGTACGGGCCACAACTTCGGCCCATAGAACACCCACTGCGGTCCAGCTTTGACTAAAGCCGCCCGCCCCATCACTTAGGTGGTCCGGCGCTTCTAAAGTAAGCCGTCGGTTCAAACGTGGGGACATTATGCCGTCCCCCCGGACCAAATGCGCATGACCTTGTAACGTTCGATCAGGCTGGCCACACCAAAAGGCATGCACCCGTCAGACAAAGAAGTCTCATTGCGAAATTCATAATAGTGCGAGGCCAACAACAACACGGCCTGACGCAAATCTGCAGGCACATCATCCCAGGCCGCGCCATAGCCCGCCAGGAACGTCAAAACCACAGACCCGTTGTGCGGCACGCGCGGCAAACATGTGCCCGTTGCACGGACGCGTGGACGCTGCTGGTCTTGTTCCAACCAGAAAGCATCGTTGGCAACGGCAGTGCGTGCGCCATCACGGGCGACCATCTCCACACTCGTGATTGCCTTTACCGGGGCCACAGGCAACACTTGGGCAGTGGCATCACGCCAGATCGTCAAGGTCCAGCTGAAATCACGTTCCAACAACACTTTGCCCGTGCGGGCCTCGACGGCTGCAATGGAGGCGCGCAAGAAACTGCGTAGCACCTCGTCTTGCAGAGTATCCTCACCAAAGCCGGTGCCTTGACGTAAATGCGCTTTGAACGCGTCCACTGGCAAAACCGCATCGGCAACCGTGGTTTCCTCAATCAACATCATGGAAGGTCTCCAGAAAAATTCCTGCCCCTATTGGTGTCCAAATCCCTGATCAGACCCGGGCGCGCGCCAGCCGTTGTTGCTCGGACGGAGGGGAGCAGCTAGACAACGCCAGCTTTCGCGGCGCGCACCCGGACGGTGAAGGGCCTGACGCCCCTCACCTTTCACAACACGCGGGTTACGCGGTTGCGAATTTCAGCAGCTTGATGGCTGCAAAGTCACTGACATCACCGCCAACACGCTTTGTGGCATAGAACAGGACATGCGGTTTCGCGCTGAAGGGATCACGCAGGATGCGCAGATCTGGGCGTTCGGCGACCGTGTAGCCGGCGGCGAAATCGCCAAAGGCAATGGCGTCGGCGCCTGTGGACACGTCGGGCATGTCTTCTGCGATCACAACAGGATAACCCATCAAAGTTGCAGGTTGGCCAGCAGCCAAGCCATCAGACCACATGAAACGACCATCGTTGTCTTTCAGTTTGCGCACCAGACCGGCGGTTTTGGAGTTCATCACAAATGTGCCGTTCGCGCGGTATTCTGCACCCAAGGCATAGACCACATCGATAATCGCTTCGGGTGTGACGTCACCGTCCACACCTGTTGGCACATACCCAAGGTTGCCCCAGGCCCAAACGTCATTGTCTACGGATGTATGCGCCAAAAAGCCCTTTGGCTTGTCGATACCGTCGCCGTTGATGAAGGCGGCGGCTTCGGCACGGGCAAATTTATCGGCGATGCGACCGGCCAGCCAGCCTTCGATGTCAAACGCAGAGTCGTCCAAAAGGCGCTGCGATGCTTTCGGCAAAGCAGACAGCTCGTGCAACTGGATGGAAATGCGGTCGATGGATGGTGTGGCACCTTCAGATACGCCGCCCGCTTCGGTGGCCCAGCCTGTATCGACGTCGGAATGGTCGATCAATACATCGTAAGATGTGGCTTCGACATTGACGACCGATGCGATGGCACGGATAGACGCCGTGGCGTTCAGCGTGGATTTCACCGTGTCGGATGTCTGCGGATCAACGAGGTAACCGCCATCGCTGTTCACAGCCGTGGACAGGCCCTTGGCTTCGATTTCCAGGCCACGCAGACCATCATCATCACCCGAACGCAGATATGCGTTGAAAGCTTTCTGATGGGGCGCACCCGCTTCAGTGGCGCCGGCCAAAGGCGTACGAATGGCAGAGTTTGATTTACGATCCAGCATGGTCAGTCGCTCTTCTGTTTGTTGAAATTTGGTCTGAATGTCGGCTGCGAAGCCTTTGAAGTCGCTTACAAAGCCAGTGACGGCTTGCATCGCACCCTCGGCCGGAGACAAACCTTCCCCGGCCCGAGACTTGATCTCGGTCTTGCTCATGAAGCATTCCTTGATGGTTAAAGTGAAAGACGCAGTGCGGGGTTATCCCGCGTCGCGCGCCAGCTCTGTGCGCAGGCCCTCAAAGGCCGCCGCCATTGCCCGCATTGCCGCATCATCGGCATCCAAAGCCTCTGATTTTGCAGCCACACGGGCACTGGGCAACATTGGGAAAGTGACCAATGACACCTCCCAAAGTTCCAGTTCGGTCAAAAGCCGTTGGCCTTTGTCATTCTTGGTCGCTTTGACGGTGCGATAGCCGATGGACAGCCCGTCGATGGCGCCCGCCGCGATCAACGACGCCGCCTCTCGGCCTTTTTGGGTGGTGTCCAAAAGACGACCCTTGACCCAAAGGCCCTTGGTATCTTCGCGGACCTCGTCCCAAACCCCGATGGGCTGGGCCGGATCGTGTTGCCACAACATTTTCACGCTGCGCCCCTTGGCGGCGATGTCGGTCAGGGAACGCGCATACGCCCCTTTGCCTACGACATCACCGCCTTGATCACATTCGCCAAACAGGCTGGCATAGCCCTCGATCAGCGTACCATCTTGCACCTCAATGCCATCGCCAAAGCGGGCAAACTTGTGCTCCAAACCAGTGTCCATATCCATGGGCCACTCCTTTTGTTAACTGCTGTGGAACGCCTAGGGCGCGGCCACCAAGAAAGATTGAAACGCCTGTGCCAGAATGACAGCAACAACGCCGTACACGGTCAACCAAAGGCGCTTTTCCAAGCGCTCCATCATCTCTTCGAGACGATCGAGACGACGGTTGATGTTGGCGTAATGCAGTTCCGACACGCGCTCATGCGCTTGCAACCGAAGACCGGGCGCACACTCAAAGCGCTCAAATAGCTTCGGGTCACTCATCCGCACCCTCCGATGGCAAAGCAGGCAAGCCCAGGATGCTGCGCTTTTCCGCCTGCGTCAGAAACGCTGCACCAGACACACGCGACCATTGGGCATCGCGCTCTGCCGACAAGGCAGACACCTGATCCAGATCCGGCTTCAGCTGGACGGTTTCACCGGTGTGCGCACCAAGCCACTCTGCCAAAGCCGCCGTCACCCGCGTGGCCAACGGCAACACCGTCAAACGGTAGAACGCGCGATTGGCTTCCTGATAATTGGCGTAGGTCGCATCGCCCTGAATACCGATCAACATCGGCGGCACCCCAAAGGCCAAGGCGATTTCGCGCGCTGCGGCTTCTTTGGTTTTTTGAAATTCCATGTCAGAGGGCGAAAAACCCATTGGTTTCCAGTCAAGGCCACCTTCCAACAACATGGGACGGCCCGCGTTACGCGCACCTTGGTGCATGCTTTCCATCTCGCCGACCAACCGGTCATATTGATCTGTGCTTAAGCTGCCTTGGCCTTCGGCACCCTTGTAGACAATGGCACCAGACGGGCGCGCCGCATTGTCCAGCAAGGCTTTGGACCAGCGAGACGCCGAATTGTGCACATCCAACGCCATGGCTGCTGCCTGCATGGGCGAGAAACCATAATGATCGTCTTGGGGATGAAAGCTTTTGATATGGCAAATCGGGGACACGTCACCCGTAGCGTCAAAGCGATGTTTTCTGCCGCCCACGGCGTATTCATAGGCCACAGGCCAACCATCCGCGCCAGGCACAACCGACATCCGGTCAGAACGCAGCACATGCAGCTCTAATGGGGCGCCACTTTCACCGGCAACCGCTTCGATATAGCCATTGCCGGACAGCAAAAGCTGACCATACAACGCCTCCAAAAGCTCGGCACGGCCTTGCATGGGGTTTGGGCGCGTGACCAACGACAGCAAGGGATGCATGTCGTAGCGTCGCTCGTGATCTTGCATGATCAAAGGCAACGCAGCTGCAGCTTCAGCGATCAGCTTAACCGACCGAAACCCCACCGGATTGCCGGAAAATCCTGTGCGGGTCAAAGACACCGTGTCGCGCGGCGACCAAGCCACACGACCAGATGTCTGATAGGCCACAACAGGGCCTGTCGCACTTGCCTTTTGCTCCGACACTGTTTGCTCGGACATGGTGGCCTGAGCCCCGAATGCATCCTTGCGTCGCAAGAAATCAAATACCATGACAGTCGCTCCTATCTCGTTCATGACGCCGTTGCGCCTAATTTAGCTAAAATTGACGGCTAACCCGTTAAGGCACCGTACGGTGGTCTGTTGCGGGCAAATTAATTCGAAAACCCTTGCCCCATCAGGGGCACCAGACAGGGCTACAACGCCCGCATGCCGGGTTGACGCCACTTGGCGGCAGGCTCAATCATCACCTCGTGTAACGCCCAAACAAGGGCATCAACACGGTCCGGCGATCCATCCCCTTCGAAACCGGATGTGGTCATACGCACCATCTGATCCTCGAGGGCCACCAAATCGCCAGTGACGTGCAGGACACGGCCCTGTTCATAAAGGGCGGCGACAGGTTCTGCGCGGGCCACCTTACCGCGTGACGCATGAACGCCTTTGTAGGGCACCAAAGCATCAACTTGGCGGATCACTTCTGCAACCATTTGGCCACCTTGGTTGACCTCGGCCACCAGACGATCCGCGCCAAAGCGCTCCATGGCTTGAATTGCGGCCTTTGCCCAACCCACAGGGGTCATACCCTGCACAGTACAATCGGCCAGAACATACGCCCGCCAGTCTTGCGGCGGCCCCTTGGTGACAGCGCCAACAACAACAATGCCACATTCATCTGAGGATTTGCCATTGGTCGTGGCCGGATCAACCGCGACAACGATGCGGTCCAGCTCAGGGGGGCGAGCAACTTGCGCGACCTCCAGCATGGCAGAGGTCCACAAGGCCCCCTCCGCGTCCGCCAACAACACACCATCCAGTTCCTGACGGGCAAGACGGGTGCCATCGTACCGGCGGCGGACCTCTTCCAGAAAGGACGACGCCAGATTGGCACGGTTCGCTTCGGTGGGGGCGTGGGTGACCACGGTGGACGGGACCTCTAGCAGTTTTTTCAAAACGCCCACGTTGCGAGGGGTGGTGGTGACACAGACCTGTGGCAAATCCCCCAAGCGCAGGGCAAATTGCAATTGATCCCAAGTCTCTTGGGCTTTGCGCCATTTTGCCAGTTCGTCCACCCAAGCCCCGTCAAATTGCGGACCACGCAAACCTTCGGGATCATGCGCGGTGTGGACAGACGCCACAGCACCATTGGGCCATTCCAACCGCTTGCGGGATGCCACCCACGTGGGGCGACGGTCTTCAGGCGAACAGGCCAATATGCCACTGTCGCCAAAAATCATAACTTCGCGGACCTGATCGATGGTTTCCCCCACCAAAGCGATACGCGAACACGGGCCAGGGTCCATGGGCAGCGCACCTTCCACTTTGGAACGCACCCATTCGGCCCCGGCACGGGTTTTGCCCGCACCGCGCCCCCCCATGATGACCCATGCCCGCCAATCTCCTTCCGGAGGCAACTGGTGGGGCATGGCCCAGAAATCGAATAGAAAAGGGAGAGCCAAAAGCTCTCCCTGATCCAACTCATTAAGGAAGTGTGCCTGTGCCTGTGCATCGGCGGAGCTTATTAAGCTTGCACCCGATCGCAGCACGTGCTGCGTCGAGGTCAAGGGCATATGCCGCTCCCGGGGCAATACCAGCTTGTCTGCGTCTGCATTCGGCAAGATTCATCTCCAACTTTTGACAAAGGCCAATTTGAACCGTCATTTGGGTCGCGGCGGTCTTCATTTTGGTCGTGTTCACTTCCTCCCCTGCGTTGACCCGTATGTTCAGGTCTTCAATCTCGCGCCGTAAAGCGCGAACAGTCTCGGTCACAGAAGTCAAAAGCTCCTGCATTTCCGCGACTTCAACGTCAGGGGTTATTAAGGTCATGTCTGGTTATTCACCTCTCATGCGTAGAGTTTACCCCCACGAGAGAAACGAAAAAACGGCAGTCAGGTCACCCCGACGGCCGTTTAGCCACTTCTTCTAGCTTGCACCAAGTTATACATTTGACCGTTCGCAAAGTCAAGGTAAATGCGTTCAATATCAAAGCGTTAAGCGAACGCTGAGTTAACTTCCGCTTAACGCATCAAGCACGCCATCAATTGTCAGCTGCCCGCTCCGCCTCAATCACACGCCACTTGGCGACGTTGCGGTTGTGCTCATCCAAGGTGACGGCAAAGGCATGGCCTCCGGTCCCATCGGCCACAAAGAATATGTAGTCGGTGTTTTCAGGATTGCCCGCAGCCATCAAGCTGGCAAGGCCCGGATTGGCGATAGGCGTGGGCGGCAATGCGGGGATCACATAGGTGTTCCACGGGGTTTCGGCACGCAGTTCGGACCGGCGCAGACCACGGCCCAAAACGCCTTCGCCTTTGGTGATGCCATAAATCACGGTCGGGTCCGTTTGCAGTTTCATGCCTTGGTTCAGGCGGTTGACGAAGACACTTGCCACCTGACCGCGTTCGCGTGCGACACCGGTTTCTTTTTCGATGATCGACGCAAGGACAAGCAGCTCTTCGGGGTTTTTCAAAGGTACATCGTCCTGACGCGCAGCCCATGCATCCGCGATGCGTTTCTTTTGGGCCTGCTCCATCCGGGTCAAAACCGCCAAACGGTTGTCGCCGGGCTTCACCTCGTAGCTGTCAGGGGCCAAAGCCCCCTCAGAGGGCACCTCTGGCACCTCACCCTTCAGAACATCCATTCCCTTGAGGCTATCAACAACCTGCCAGCTTGTGACACCTTCCGCAAACGCGATGCGAAAGCGGATGTCGGAATCCGCTTTTGTTTCCGTGTACAGCGCAGGGATTTCGTCCACAGCGGGATTGAACTGGACTTTTTCAACGTAACGGTTGTCGGATGGGTCCAGCTCACGGACTTGAATGCTCAGGCGGTTCACGCCAATGCGGTACACGATTTCCGTGCCGCAGGTGCTGGCACCACCGCGTGTGACCACATCCACGATCTCTTGCATGGAAGCGCCCGGTTCAACCAGATAACTGCCCGCTTTCAATTGGGACGATTTGTCGGAATAATCCGCGCCCACACGAAACAATGTGCCGCTGCTGACAGCGCCCTGCTCTTCCAGGTTTTTGCTGACGCGGCGCATGTTGGACCCACGGTCCACCTGCACACATATCGCCTCCGACAGCGGGCCTGCCGCCTGATAGCTTTGCTTGCCCCAAAGGATGATCCCCCCAAGCATAAACAAAGCCACAATCAAAAAGGTCACGCCATTAGACGCGATATGTCGCCACATCAGTCAACTTTCCCAAACAATACGGAAGCGTTTGTACCACCAAAGCCAAAGGAATTGGACAAAGCCACTTTGACTTCGCGCTCAACCTTCTTGTTGGGCGCCAAATCGATCTTTGTCTCAACGGCGGGGTTATCAAGGTTGATGGTTGGCGGGCAAACCTGATCGCGAATGGCCAGGATCGAGAAAATACCCTCAATCGCGCCAGCCGCACCCAGAAGGTGCCCTGTAGCGGATTTGGTAGATGACATCGTGACCTTGGACGCATGATCGCCCATCATACGCTCAACCGCACCCAATTCGATGGTATCCGCCATCGTAGACGTGCCGTGGGCGTTGATGTAATCGACATCTTTGGGTTCCAGACCCGCATTGCGCAACGCGGCACGCATGGACCGCTCACCGCCTTCGCCATTCTCAGATGGGGCAGTGATGTGATAGGCGTCACCGGACAGGCCATAGCCCAAAACTTCGGCATAAATCTTCGCGCCACGGGCTTTTGCGTGCTCATATTCTTCCAGCACAACGATGCCTGCGCCTTCCCCCATGACAAAGCCGTCGCGATCGGCGTCGTAGGGACGTGATGCGGTCTTGGGATCATCCGCGCCTTTGGTGCTAAGGGCCTTGCAGGCGTTGAAACCCGCAATGCCGATTTTGCAAATTGCAGCTTCGGCACCACCGGCGACCATGACATCCGCATCACCAAACATGATCAGACGGGACGCATCACCAATGGCATGCGCACCTGTGGAGCAGGCTGTAACAACCGAATGGTTGGGGCCCTTGAAGCCGTATTTGATCGACACCTGACCGGAAATCAGGTTGATCAAAGCGCCCGGTACAAAGAACGGGCTGACACGGCGTGGGCCTTTTTCTTCCATCATGACAGCGGTGTTGGCGATGGAATTCAAACCACCAATTCCAGAGCCGATCAAAACGCCCGTGCGCTCGCGGCTCTCATTGTCTTCGGGGGTCCAGCCTGCGTCCTCGACAGCCTGCTGTGCCGCGGCCAGACCAAAGCGGATGAACGTATCGACTTTGCGCTGTTCTTTGGGGGCCATGTACGTGTCGGCGTTGAATGTGCCGTCGCTGCCGTCGCCCAAAGGCACTTCGCAGGCGTATGTTGTGGCCAAGCCTTCCGTGTCAAAGCCGGTAATCGGGCCTGCACCGGACTGGCCGTCCAGAATGCGGCTCCAGCTTGCTTCGACGCCATCCGCCAACGGTGTGACCAGGCCCAAGCCCGTTACAACTACTCTACGCATCCTATGCCCCTCACGTATTCAATGCCCCCCCATATCAAGTGGATGGCCTCCTGTTCAAGTGGGCTCATTTGGGTTGTGGAGGCTTCTGGCGGATCATCAACTGCGAAGGATGACCTTCAAACGTGGTCAAACGCAGCGGCGCATAGCCCAAATGGGCCGAAAGCTGTGCCGAGGCTTGGTTTTCAGGCGCCAACTGGCACACCAACGGACCTGTAATGACACGGTCAAACCATTCGTGGGCCGCACTTGTGGCTTCCATTCCGTATCCTTGGCCATGCACATCAGGGGTCAAAATCCAGCCTGCCTCTGGGCCCACGTCAAAATCTTCGCCCAATTCACGGCACCCGTGAAAGAACCCCACCTGCCCGATCAAACGCTTTGTTCCGCGTTCTTCAATGCCCCATTGACCAAAACCGGTGATTTGCCATTGGCCTGCATTTCGCAAAAATGCGCCCCAAGATGCGGCTTTGCTGCGTGACGCTCCACCGATGTAGCGCACAACATCCTGCATAGTCCAGATTTCGGCAAACCGCGAAAAATCCTGCGGACCAAGGGCACGCAGGGTAAGACGGGATGTATTTATGGTCGGGATAGCGCGTGAAATCATGATCTGCCTGTTTTTGGATCACTGAAACCCGAACGCAGGCATGATGCAACACGGCATTGGGCAAGACGGGCGGGATCAGCATGTTTTTGCACATGCAAATCATAAAAATGGACTGCCCGCACTCTTTACCGGTTCACTGGTGAACAAACTTATGTCAACGAATTCAAACCGAACATGTTGCCTTCGGTGTCCATGATCAGAACAATCCAACCAAAATCGCCGATGGAAAATTTGGACCGGGCCACAACACCACCAGCCTCAACAACACGGGCTTCGTTGATGGCGCAATCTTCAACCGAGAAGTACACGATTGTGCCGCCCACACCGGGTTCGGCGTGTGGGGCTTTGGTCAATGCGCCTCCAGCTCCGTATGCGGCCATATCGGCGGGAAAGCTCATCATTTGGCTTTCGCCGGTGGGGTCGCCCATCTGTTCCAGCTTGGTGTCCAGAACAGCTTCATAAAATGCGGTGGCACGCTCCAGGTCGTTCACGTAAATATCGAACCATCCAACTGCGTTCATTTTGCTCATAACCGTCTCCTTGATCTGTCGTTATGAGACTTTGATACGCGCCCCTTGCCTGCCCGTATTGTAGATTTCAGACATCATATTTTTTTGCGTATTTTCCGGGTGTGTATCCGGTGGCGCGGCGAAATGAATGGATGAAATGGGACTGATCCGCATAAGACCACGTGTCATTGCCATTCAATGACATCTGGAGCCGCAGCACTTTCAGGAAATCATGCGGTGAAAAGCCTGTAGTGCGTTTGAGTGTGCGCTGCAGTTGTCGCGGCGACAGGTTTGCGGCGTCTGCCATATCAGCCACGTTGTGCAGATTATCCAGATGCTGAAAAATCTTTTCCGTCACCAGATTGCGCTTCACGATGCCATCCCGGACAAGGCCGTCCACCAAAGCGCTTAGGTGGGGGATGTGGGCCTGCAACGCCCCCCCGGTAAGGGCTTCGTTCACCTCAAGCAAAGGCAAGGCGCCGGTGTAGGCGTCTTCGACCATACCATAGGCCACTTGATCCAGACTGGGCTGCCAGACACCGGGCAAAAAGCGAATGTTCACAAAATGGAACTGGCGGCCCAGATTGAATTCTTCTGATTCTGCACGCAGCTTGGACACGCCCGCGACGCGCTTGTCCAATTGGTCAAACACAATGTAGGTGCAGGCATCGGGCAGCGCGTGAAACCGGTAATCTTCATTCAAAAGGCCGTCGGTGTTCAATTCCAAAAAACGGTGCACGATGCCGCGCAGATGCTCTGGCGGTTCCAGTTCAGTGAACTGCACCGCGTCTATGGATTTTTCTTTGCCGTTGCCTTTTGGGTCATACATTTTTGCAGGTCCACCTAAGTACGTCTGTCCACCGCGCGAAAAAATAGCGCGAAACAGCGGTACAAAACAAAAAACGGCGCCCCAACAAAAGGGACGCCGTTTAGAATGTCAGGGCCGGATCCGGTTGGGATCAGGACGCTTTCGTGATGAAACCAACCGCGTCGCCGAAGCTTTGGATTGTTTCTGCTGCGTCGTCTGGGATTTCGATGCCGAACTCTTCTTCGAACGCCATAACCAGCTCAACTGTGTCCAGGCTGTCTGCGCCCAGATCGTCGATGAAGGACGCGCCTTCAACAACTTTGGATTCTTCTACGCCCAAGTGCTCTACAACGATCTTTTTCACGCGGTCTGCGATGTCGCTCATCTCAATATTCCTCATCTTAAGGGTCGGAAGTGACCCTGTAGGTGTTGGCCCCAAGTTCGGGAACCCTCTTGCCCCAAGTGTGGGACGGTTCAGGCCCATCCACTTGGAAAGGCCGACCCTTCGGCTTGTGCCTCAAGGTCAATTCTGCGCCGCCTATAGCATAGTCCACGCATATGGCAAATGATTTGGCGTCACGGCCTACAACATGGCCATGCCACCGTTCACGTGCAAGGTCGTACCCGTGATATAACCTGCCTCGGGGCTGGCCAAGTACATGACAGCACTGGCAATTTCGGCGGGATCCCCCATGCGACCGGCGGGGATTTGCCCAAGAATACCGGCCTTCTGGTCATCCGTCAGCTTGTCGGTCATCGCTGTCGCAATAAAGCCCGGTGCCACAGCATTTACCGTGATTCCCCGACTTGCGACCTCATATGCCAGTGACTTGGTCATGCCGACCATACCCGCCTTAGAGGCCGCATAATTGGCTTGGCCGGGGTTTCCGGTGGCACCCACAATGGATGAAATGTTCACAATACGGCCCCAGCGGGCTTTCATCATGCCACGCATCACACCTTTGCACAGCTTCATCGTAGCGGTCAGGTTCACAGCCAAAACGCTGGACCATTCGTCGTCAGACATGCGCATAAACAAGTTATCGCGCGTGATGCCGGCGTTGTTGACCAAAATATCAACCGACCCCATGGCCTCTGCGGCTTGCTTGGGCAACGCGTCAACTGCGGCCATATCGCTTAGGTTGCAAGGCAAAACATGGGCACGTTCGCCCAACTCAACCGCCAGTGTCTCCAGCGGTTCTACCCGCGTGCCAGACAGTCCAACGGTGGCCCCCGCCCCATGCAGCTGTCGCGCAATATCTGCGCCAATGCCACCGGATGCGCCCGTCACAAGCGCATTTTTTCCTGTTAGATCAAACATTCTCAAACCTCCTTGGCCGCAACAACATCAGCGGCTGTGCCGATGGCGCGGGTTGCAATACTGCGGTCGATGCGGCGGATCATGCCAGACAAGGCTTTGCCTGCGCCGATTTCCCATATTTCTGTAACGCCTTGTGCGCCCATCCAAGCGACGCTTTCACGCCAGCGCACGGATCCTGTGACCTGTTCCACCAACAGCCCGCGAATGGCATCTGCCGATGTCACAGCCTGTGCTTGCACGTTCGCCACCAAAGGCACGGCTGGATCAGACACAGCGACCTCGGCCAAGGCTGCTTCCATGACACGGGCCGCAGGTTCCATCAAAGCGCAGTGGAACGGGGCAGACACTGGCAGCAGAACTGCACGCTTTGCCCCTTTGGTCTTTGCAATCTCGATGGCGCGTTCAACAGCCGCCTTGTGACCAGAAATCACCACCTGCCCCGGATCATTGTCGTTGGCGGCCTGACACACCTCATCGCCTGCGGCCTCCGATGCCACGGCAGTGGCTGCTTCAAAGTCCAGCCCCAGCAAAGCGGCCATAGCGCCCACACCGACCGGAACGGCCTGCTGCATCGCTTGACCGCGCGTGCGCAAAAGTCGCGCCGTGTCGGCCACTGAAATCGCACCTGCAGCAGCCAACGCTGAATACTCACCCAGCGAATGGCCCGCAACAAAAGCGGCCCGTTCCAAAGTCACACCTTCAGCCTCCAACGCACGCATGGCCGCCAAAGACGTTGCCATCAAAGCGGGTTGCGCGTTTTGGGTCAAAGTCAACGTGTCCTGATCACCGTCCCAAATAAGCTGCGACAGATTTTCACCAAGTGCATCGTCAACTTCCTGAAAGACAGCTCTGGCCGCAGGATAGGCCTCTGCCAGATCCTTCCCCATGCCAATGGTTTGCGCCCCTTGGCCCGGAAATACAAATGCGGTTGTCATGTAAAAATCCCCATCATGGTGTTGAAAGGGGTGTAGCCACAAAGAGGCACGCTGGGCAACCCTGCTCAGAGCCTGTGCACAAATGCGACTTACGTTTAGATGAATAACAGCTACATCTGAGGTGTTACACAATGCAAGCAACACAAAGGATCGCCAGATGTCGCGGACAAATTCAGCCCATCACTACGGAAGTGTCACCAAAACGTTCCACTGGCTGACAGCTTTACTGATCCTAACGCTGATCCCCTTGGGCATTATTGCCAATAAACTTCCATATGAAACGTCAGAGCAGCTTGCGCAAAAGGCATGGCTTTTTTCTTTGCATAAAACACTCGGGGTCACAGTGTTTTTTGTGGCTTTGGCGCGGATCGCTTGGGCCGTGACACAAACCAAACCCGCCGGATTGCATCCCGACCGCAAAGCCGAAAGCTGGCTGGCGGAAACCGTGCATTGGCTGCTCTATGGCTCGCTTTTGTTGGTGCCGCTGTCGGGATGGATACACCATGCGTCTACAACGGGGTTCGCGCCAATCTGGTGGCCGTTTGGGCAAAACTTGCCATTGGTTGCGAAATCCGAAGACACCGCGGCGCTCTTTGCAGGGCTGCATATCGTGTTTGAAAGGGTGCTTGCGGTCTCGTTGATCTTGCATGTCGCGGGGGCTTTAAAGCACCACTTTGTGGACAAGGACGCGACGTTAAAACGGATGTGGTTTGGGACAACACACACCCCGAATGCAACTGGCACACACAAACACGGCCTGCCTTTTGTCACAGCTTTGGCGGCATGGGGGATCGCCATTGCCATCGGATCCAGCATCGGTGTCTTTGCCAAACACGGGGATGCAATTGCGCAAGTGGCTCTGGAAGAGGTCATATCCGACTGGACCGTGGAAACCGGCACAGTTGCAATTGAAATCACGCAGTTCGGCAATGTGGTTGAGGGGAGCTTTGCAGATTGGACAGCAGACATCGATTACGACCCTGCCACCGCCAAAGGAACCACAACGGTGACAATCGCTGTTCCATCACTAACGTTGGGATCTGTAACAGATCAGGCCATGGGACCCGACTTTTTTGATGCAACGACGTTTCCGACTGCGATTTTCCAAGCAAACCTGGAACGCATCGTAGATGGACATCTGGCAACGGGCACGTTGACAATACGGGACAAAACGGTGCCGATCGAATTGCCATTCAACCTGTCAATCGACGACGGTTTGGCAACAGTGAACGGACAAATCGAATTGAACCGACAGGACTTCAGCATAGGGGACAACATGGCCGACGAAAGCAGCTTGTTGTTCAACGTCAAGGTTAAGGTGGAACTGACAGCACGGCAAAACTGACCCCCGTTCACCTTGCCAAATAAACCTCCTCCCCGGAGGGGCCACCAGATCGTCCTGAAAAGGGCGATCTGAAAAACATCTCGCCGCGCGTCAGCGCGACAATTGGATCGCTGGCCATTGCAACCGGCCCCTACCCGAAATGCGACAGACACAAAAAAGGCCGCCTGAATTTCCCAGGCGGCCTTATTATTTAGATTGGATGGGTCGGGCGATTTAGCCTGCCTTCATCGCTTCAATCGAAATGCGCACGTTCACATCATCACTGACGGCAGGTGCGAAAGCGCCCAAACCAAAGTCGGACCGCGTCAACGTCACAGTCGCGTCGAAACCGGCCCAGTCTTTGTTGGCCATTGGATGTGTGCCGGTCTTGTTCAAAACGGCATCCAGAACGACAGACTTTGTGACGTCGTTCATGGTCAAATCACCGGTGATCAACGCTGTGTTCTCGCCTGTGATTTCGATAGCCGTTGAATTGAAGGTGATCATATCGCCTTCAGATGCGCCAAAAAAGTCGGCGGACAGGAAGTGGCCTTCGCGCTTTTCCCAGCCGGTGAACATGCTCATGACGGGCATCGCGACGTTGACGGATGAATTGGCAGCATTGTCGGCGTCAAACATGATTTCGCCCTCAAAACCGGAAAACATGCCGTAAGTTGTCGAAAAACCAAGGTGATTGTAATCGAAGATGACTTGGCTGTGACTTGCGTCCAGCACGTATTTGTCGGCAGCGGCGGCGACGCCTGCGGCAGTTGTAAGAGCAGCGGCAAGAAGAAGCGATTTCATAAGGGAACCTCCAAAGTAAAGTGTGTGCCCGTTACATGTGTAGCAAATCACGCAAACGGCAATCCCGCAGCGATCAACATGTCGTGCGCGGATATGAACAGCCAAAGCCGCGCATAAAGCACGGCCTTGAGGTGTTACTACAATTGGAGCACCGGTTTCAGGCCCTTACAGCTTGCCTACCGCTGACAGGCCGGACACCAAAGATCGGCGAACGCCTGGATCTGTCATCGCAACTTCCGCCAGCATTTCATCCTGCGCGCCCCACAAAATCATATGGGCGCCATTCATTTCAGCGCGGTTAAGGTTTTCGAATTTGGTGCGCGACACCAGTTCGTCGCCGTGCAAAGTGCGGCGCACAAGGCGTACTTCGCGGCGTACCGTATCAATTTCAACTTCAGGGGCACGCGGGGTCTTGCCCTGCTGCAACAACGCCAGACCGCTAAATCCGATCACCAAAGAGATCACCAGCTTGATCAACAACAAATCGGCCGACCAATCAGACCCCGGTGCAATCCAAAGGCCCGCTGCAGACAACATCAACGCAGCACCCAAAAGGCTTTGGCTGCCGCGTACCATCAAGCGGCTGCCGTCAAGGGTTTGTGCCGGCGCGGATTGTGGCGCCGCAACCGGTGCGGTGGCTGTATCTGTGATGAAATCTGTTGTGGCTGTCATCTGTTTTCTCCCAATGGCGTTCTGCCGTTAGGGCATATTTATGGTTAACAAAACGACAAGAATGGGGCAGAGCATGGGCAATGCAAAGGCAGGGCCATTGCGGTCGGATCGAAAATGATCTTCCCCCGCCACGCGCCGCCTTGCGCCACAATAAAAACAGTGTATACGGCACACTTCCTTTGCAACGTTTCTTGAACCGCGCAGCCTCTCGTGTTGGCCCCGCAAAGGAAAATAGGGTCCGACTTTGAAATGCGCCTTGATATAAGTGGAGCACACATGCCGCTATATGAGCATGTCATGATCGCACGCCAGGACTTGTCCAACACACAAGCCGAAGGCCTGATCGAACATTTTGGTACAGTATTGTCCGACAACGGCGGGTCCATGACCGGATCCGAATACTGGGGCGTCAAAACGATGGCCTACAAAATCAACAAAAACCGCAAAGGGCACTACGCCTTTTTGCTGTCCGATGCACCGGCATCCGCCGTGCAGGAAATGGAGCGCCTGATGCGCTTGCATGACGATGTGATGCGCGTGCTGACCATCAAAGTGGACGCTCACAAAGAGCTGCCATCCGTGCAAATGCAAAAACGCGATGAGCGCAGCGACCGTGGCGAACGCCGCGAACGCCGTTGATCCCCACGCTTTAGGAAAAGGACGTAACCCATGGCTGCAAAACCATTTTTCCGTCGCCGCAAAGTCTGCCCGTTCTCTGGCGACAACGCACCAGCGATCGACTACAAAGACACTCGCCTTCTGCAACGCTACATCTCTGAGCGTGGCAAGATCGTGCCTTCCCGTATCACCGCAGTATCTGCGAAAAAGCAGCGTGAACTGGCCCGTGCCATCAAACGCGCCCGCTTCCTCGCCCTGCTGCCCTATGCCGTGAAATAAGGAGAACCTGACATGCAAGTTATCCTTCTGGAACGTGTGGCCAAGCTTGGTCAAATGGGCGACGTCGTCGACGTCAAAGCAGGCTACGCACGCAACTATTTGCTGCCTCAGAAAAAAGCCTTGTCTGCATCCAAGCAGAACATCGCAGACTTTGAGGCCCGCAAAGTTCAGCTTGAAGCGCAGAACCTCGAAACCAAACAAGAAGCCGAAGCATTGGCAGGCAAACTCGACGGGCAGCAGTTCATCGTGATTCGCTCTGCTTCCGACGCGGGCGCACTTTACGGATCGGTCACAACACGTGACGCCGCTGAAGCTGCAACCGAAGAAGGCTTCACAGTGCACCGCAAACAGGTTGTTCTGATCGCACCGATCAAATACCTGGGCGTACATGACGTGTCCGTTGTTCTTCACCCCGAAGTCACTGCAACAATCGAATTGAACGTCGCACGTTCAACCGAAGAAGCAGAACTTCAAGCGTCTGGCAAATCCATTCAGGAACTGGCCGCTGAAGAAGAAGCCGCTGCAGAGTTTGAAATTCAGGAACTGTTCGAAGACATCGGCGCTGCTGCGGCAGACGACGATGATCTGGCGGAATCCGCTGGCGTGGCCCCTGCGGGCGACGACGAAGGGTCCGAAGAAGCACCTGCAAGCTAAGCCAAACGCCCACGCCTTCGGGCAGGCCAACGATCTTAAAAGGACCGCAGTTCACGCTGCGGTCTTTTTACATTTGGCACCGTGTGTTGGGGGGCGCGAAAGGCCGCAGCACATATTGTTTTGAGCTTCTATGCGCCACATATCCTACAAAATACAAATTGGCCTGAAAGTAGACTGTGTTAACAATCTCCATCGTTGGCGTGATGAAACCACGTGCCATCAAGGAAACAAAAGTGCGCGAAATCAGTTTTTTTTCAGAATACGAAAGCGCGGTTCAGCGCGGCTTTGGTTTTGTTCACCATTGGTTTACTGACCGTAGCGCCCCTGGTAGAAGCGCAAATCACTGTCCCTGCACAGGATCGGGCCTTTGCTGCGCACTACCCCCCGCTTGTATTCAAAAACTCCCCTGACAGCCCCGGCATGGCCATCGAAATCGTCACAACAGCAGCCAAGCGGCTGGATCGCGACCTTTCCGTAGAGTTTTTCCCTTCAAACGCGTGCTCCATAACGTCTCCGAACACTCAAACGCTATGATCCCTGCCCTGTTCCGCACAAAGGAACGCGAAGAAAGCCACACTTGGGTCGCGCAAATCTATGAGCAGTATATGCAATTCATGACCATAGGCGCCGATAGCACCATCGACGCACTGATCGCAAAGTATTTCTAAACGTGCCGCACTGCGATGGCGCTGATAGCGTTTCGCGTTAAACCTGAATCACGTTTTCACCGTTTCCCCCTTCGCGAGAAGGCGCAGATTGCGCCATAGAAGATTCCCGCTAAACTTGAAACGCTTTAAAGGGATCGCAACAAAGCTACAGAAGGTTCTCCTGTCACCGGCAGTCCACGCGCCTTTTGATAGGCACTGATGGCCGCTTTGCTTTTGGGCCCTAAAACGCCGTCAGCACCGCCTGTATCAAAGCCCTTTGCTGTCAGCTTGCGCTGCAAGGCCACGCGGTCGTCTTTGGTCAATCCGTTGGCATCTGGCGGGAACTTGCCCTTTAGCGGCCCTGCCCCGCCGATCCTGTCCGCCAAATGGCCCACTCCGATCGCATAGCTGTCCGAGTTGTTGTAGCGTTTGATGACACGGAAATTGGATGTGACGGAAAACTTCGGCCCACCCTTTTGTGGCTGCAACGTCGATCCGGCAGGCGCACCATTGCCCAGCTCTCCGCCCCATCGCGTGCCACGCGTCCAGCCATTGCGTTTTAAGTAGGCAGCGGTTGATGCCAAAGCGTCTGTTGGATCCTCGGACCAGATGTCGCGCCGCCCATCGCCTGTGAAATCCACCGCAAAGGCCTGATAAGATGTGGGAATAAATTGTGTGTGGCCCATCGCCCCGGCCCAGCTGCCTGTCATCTTGGACGCTGGGATGTCGCCATTTTGGATAATCTTCAACGCAGCCACCAATTGCTTTTCAAAGAAAGCCCCGCGGCGTCCATCGTATGCCAAAGTGGATGTTGCGGAAATGACAGGCACGTCCCCGCGCCGCTCTCCAAAGAAGCTTTCAAGCCCCCAGATGGCGCAAATAATCTCTGCGTCTACACCGTATTGGCTTTCCAATGCATTCAACGTCGCACGGTGCCGCGCAAATGCAGCGCGGCCTTTTGCAACCCGTTCATCAGAGGCCGCAATGGAAAGATAGTCTTCCAGGGTCCGCTTGAATTCCACTTGGTTGCGGTCACGTTTCACCACGCCAGACAGATATCCAGCCCCGCGAAACCCCGCGCGCAGGGTCGCATCCGAGATACCGCTTCCACTTGCGCGTTTTTTGAAATTGGCGACCCAAGTGTCATAGCCTGCGTTGAAGCTTGGGCGCAAATCGGCTGGCAACCCGCTGGCGCGTGCGGGTGCTGCCACACCGCCCCCACCTGTTGTGCAACCCACAAGCCCGAAGCCAACCAAGCCCGCGGTGAAATTCCGTCGTGTAATGCCCATTGCCCAATCCATTTCTTTTGCTCTTTTTCTTGCAGCTTACCCAAACCGCACCAAGCTGCAAGCAACCGATGCGCAAGAACCCGCTTGACGGCGTGGCAATCGGGCTGGCACCCTTCCCGTTATACGCGCAATCGACACGCCTGCGTTACAAACGCGGTGTACGTTGGCTGTGCCTTGCCTCAATCAACCCAAAGGATGTCCGATGCCTCTTCAAATAACCCGCCGGTCTTTCATCGCAAGTTCTGCCAGTGTGTTGGCCATACATCCGTTTTCGGTGCATGCGGCATCCAACCAGGCCCATTTGCGTCTTATGGAGACCACGGATTTGCATGTGCATGTGTTCCCCTACGACTACTATGCCGACAAGCCCCGCGACACTGTCGGCTTGGCCCGCACTGCGTCAATCATCAACGACATACGCGCAGAAGCCACCAACACACTTCTGTTGGACAACGGAGACTTTCTGCAGGGTAATCCCATGGGCGACTACATCGCTTATGAGCGTGGCATGAAAGACGGAGACACACATCCTGTTATCACAGCCATGAACACACTCGGCTTTGACGCATCGACATTGGGCAACCATGAATTCAACTACGGGCTTGATTTCTTGATGAAATCTTTAGCCGGCGCGGATTTTCCGGTGGTCAGTGCCAATGTGGTCAAAGAAATGGGCAGCACACCGACAAATGACACCACATTGATCAAGCCCTATGTGTTGATGGATAAGCAGATCACCGACGGTTCCGGGCAGACCCATATGTTGAAAATAGGTCTTATCGGATTTGTCCCACCACAAATCATGAACTGGGATCGCCGCCATCTTGAAGGCCGCGTGCAAACCCGCGACATTTTACAAACCGCCCGCGCCTACGTGCCGGAAATGAAGGAACGGGGGGCTGATATTATCATCGCGCTGTCGCATTCGGGGATCGGGTCGGCACAAGAAAGCGATGGTATGGAAAACGCATCGGTTCCATTGGCTGCCGTTGACGGGATCGACGCGATCCTGACAGGGCACAGCCACCTCGTGTTCCCCTCCGCCACGTACAAAGACTACGCGGCTGTCGATGCCGACAAAGGCACCATTCACGGCAAGCCGGCCACCATGGGCGGGTTCTGGGGCAGCCACCTAGGGTTGATCGACCTTATGCTGGAACGCGATGGCAGCAGGTGGCGCATCGCCGGATCCGCGTCCGAGGCCCGCCCCATTTCCAAACGCAACGAGGACCGTTCGATAACAGCTTTGGTCGAGAGCGACGCCAGCGTTCTGGCTGCCGTGCAAGAGGAACACGATGCAACACTGGCCTATGTGCGCCGTGCCGTTGGCAAAACGGATGCGCCGTTGCACAGTTATTTCGCATTGGTCGCGGATGACCCGTCGGTGCAAATCGTGTCGATTGCGCAGACCTGGTACATTGGCGAGATGCTGAAAGGCACGAAGTACGAAAATCTGCCTATTTTGTCTGCGGCTGCTCCCTTCAAAGCGGGTGGACGCGGCGGGCCGGAATACTACACAGATGTGCCAAAGGGCGATGTGGCTATCAAAAACGTGTCTGACTTGTATCTCTACCCCAACACGGCACGCGCTGTTCTGGTCACCGGGGCACAGGTCAAGGATTGGCTAGAACGCTCTGCGGGGATGTTCAATATGGTGGAACCCGGCAAAGCCGAGCAGATTTTGCTGAACCCAAGTTTCCCGTCCTACAATTTTGATGTCATCGACGGCGTCAGCTATGAAATCGACTTGTCCCAACCGTCAAAATTTGATGCCAAAGGCGTGTTGGTTGATGCAAATGCAAACCGGATCATCAACTTGATGTTTGACGGACAACCCATTGATCCCGAACAAAGGTTTGTCATTGCGACAAACAATTACCGGGCATCGGGCGGCGGTGCGTTCCCCGGTGCTTTGGGTGACACAATCATATTCGAAGGGCCCGACACCAACCGCGACGTAATTGTGCGCTACATCGTGGAACAAGGCACAATCAGTCCAAAGGCAGATGCCAATTGGCGTTTCAAAGCTTTGGAGGGTGCAACGGTCTTGTTCGACACCGGACCAAATGCATTGCAGTACGTTGACGAAGTTAAAGGTGTAGATCTGGCCCCTGCCGGGGACGGGCCCGACGGCTTTGCGCGGTTCCGCATCCAGCTGTAGGCCGACATCCACAGCCAAATCGGAATGGGCAAATCGGAATGGGCAAATTGACGCAATATCTTGCCCATTCCGCAGCACAGCATAAATCCTTACTGAAATAGGAGGGTACAATGCTCGACACCACAAATACCAATCCAACCCAAGACCCGAAACTGGACGATCCAGAGATCAGCCGCGACGAAGATGCGCTTGTCCATCACACCGAACCCAAAGATTTGCGCGACCGCATTGCGTTGCGTGTCGTGAAGACCATGCGCATCTTTGCAGACCGTTTTTTTGCGAAACGGTATGGGCACCGTGCGGTTGTTCTGGAAACTGTGGCAGCCGTGCCGGGAATGGTGGGTGGTATGTTGCAGCACCTGAAAGCGATCCGCCGTATTCGTGATGATCAGGGCTGGATCCGCGAGCTGTTGGACGAAGCAGAAAATGAGCGCATGCATTTGATGACATTCATCAAAATCGCGGAACCCAGCAAAATGGAACGCCTTTTGATCCTTTTGGGCCAAGGTGTGTTCTTCAACCTGTATTTCTTGCTGTACCTCTTTGCACCGCGGGTTGCGCACCGCGTTGTCGCCTATCTCGAAGAAGAAGCCGTCATCAGCTACACGCAATATTTGGAAGAACTGGATGCGGGGCGCGTCGAAAACGTTCCCGCACCCGAGTTGGCGATTGAGTATTGGAAGCTAGAACCCGATGCGCGGTTGCGGGATGTAATCTTGGTGGTTCGTGCTGATGAAGCAGGCCACCGTGACCGCAATCATGAAATGGCGGATGAACTGGCAGCTTGATACGCCGCAGCGGGCCGGATTATTTGAAATAATCCGGTCCGGAATTTTCTTAAAATTCCGTGCCTGCCACAGTAAGATTTGCCTGCACACTTGAGCTTCGGACCAGACGCGCGTTCGGAATGTCGTTTTGCATTGCGCGCGTTCGCGCCGCATCCGGATCAAATCCATAATTACGCCACCGCGTAACCAGACGGGTTGCCAATACATCAATAGGAACGTCCAATAGAAGCGTAAAGTCCCAAAAATCCGACAGATCGGACCATGGCAACGCATCTAGCAAAAGATAATTACCTTCCACTAAAACTGTCCGTGCATCGCGAGGCAAAACACCACCATTGATAACCACACTGTCTGTCGCGCGGTCAAAAGTCGGATACCGGAGGTCACAAGGCTTGCGCAGGCCCCTGGCAAACGCCACAAACCCTTCCGCATCGAATGTCTCCGGCGCTCCTTTGCGATCCAAAAGGCCAGCAGCCCGCAAATTTGCATTGTCCTTATGAAACCCATCCATCGGCACAACAAACGCATCTTCCCGGTGCGCGGCCAGTTGCGCCGCCAGCGTTGACTTGCCGCTTGCCGGTGCGCCCGCAATCGCAATGACACGACGCCCATTGCGCAACGGCACAGCGTCAATCCGGGATAAAACATCTACCAGTTTCATTAGGCCTCCAGAACGAAAAAAGCCGCCCCCAAACAGGAGCGGCTTTTGCTATCATATCGCAGCGATGCTTACTCTTCTTCAAGAGATTCCACTGCTTTTTGAAGGTCTTCTTTGGACACTTCTTTTTCGGTCACAGTCGCGCTTTCAACAATGTGATCGACAACTTTGTCTTCAAACAAAGGTGCGCGCAATTGCTGCTGCATCTGCTGGTTTTGCTGAATGAATTCAAAGAACTGACGTTCCTGACCCGGATACTGACGCGCCTGCGCCATGATCGCTTGGGTCATTTCAGCGTCTGTCACTGTGACTTCGGCTTTCTGGCCCAGTTCAGCCAACAACAAACCCAGACGGACGCGACGTTCGGCCAGTTTCTTGTGCTCGTCGGTGGTTTCGATCTCGGGGTGATCATGACCTTCGACTTCAGGGTTGTCTTCATGCCAAAGCTGGTGCGCAATCTGGCCCGCTTCGGCGTCAACCAATGACGGGGGCAGTTCGAAGCTAACCAAACCGTCCAGCTGATCCAGAAGACCGCGTTTCATAACAGCGCGGGCCGCACCGGTATATTCTGCTTCCAGACGCTCGGAGATTTGTGCTTTCAGGCCGTCGAGATCTTCGGCACCGAATTTCGTGGCCAATTCATCGTTCACTTCGGCAGCAACAGGTTCTTTGACCTCTTTGATTTTGCATTCGAACACGGCCTCTTTGCCGGCCAAGTGCTCTGCTTGATAGTCGTCAGGGAAAGAGACTGTTACGTCTTTTTCTTCTTCCGCTTTCACGCCAACCAATTGCTCTTCGAAGCCCGGAATGAAAGAACCTGAGCCCAAAACCAGCGGGTAATCTTCGGCCGCACCACCTTCAAAGGCTTCGCCGTCAACTTTGCCCAAGAAGTCAAACGTGACCTGGTCGCCGTCTTTGGCTTTGGAGCCTTTCTTGCGGGCTTTGAAATCTTGTGCTGTCTCGGCCAAGTTGCCCAGCGCTTCTGCAACCGCGTCGTCATCCGCTTTGACAACCATTTTCTCCAGCTTGATGCCGGACATGTCGACTTCTGGAATTTCTGGCAGCTTTTCATACGCCATTTCGACGTTGACGTCGTCGCCGGCTTTCCAGTCTTCGTTGGTCATTTTGACGTCAGGCTGCATCGCAGGGCGGTCGCCTGTGGATTCGAAGTGCTCGTTCATTGCGCCGTCGACAGCTTCTTGCATCGCTTCGCCCAAAACGCGTTCGCCGAATTGCTTTTTCAGCAAAGCCATAGGGACTTTGCCTTTGCGAAAGCCCTTCATTTCGACTTCTGGCTGCGCTTCAACCAGCTTTTCGTTCACTTTGGCGTCCAATTCAGCCGCAGTGACGGTGATGGCATAGCCGCGTTTCAGACCTTCGTTCAGCGTCTCGGTGACCTGCATGTGTACTCCATAGGATTAAGGCACCCCGAAGGGCGCGTGCAGAAAATTTGCGCCCTTCTATGTGCCATCAAGGCCGCTTGCAAGGGCGCATTTGCGTGGAAGGTCCGCAAGCGGGCCGTCTTAGCCCGATGCCACCAGTTTCTGCATGTTTACAAAGGCAGGCATCGCCACAGCACGCACTTGATCATAAAGCGCTTTCACCTGCGGGTCATTGCGGTCCACTTCCCGTGATGGTCGCCCGAACCCGTCCAGTCGGCTTTGGGTGATCCATTCTTTGAGTTCTGGCACCTGCCCCCAGGCAAACTGGTTCATAGATGTCGCAATTTGCGACCTCAACCAGCTTTTGACGTCGTCGGTCATGGGCACCGGGGCCGCCAGCGCATTTTTGGCTTTGTTATCCAAAGGCAAGGATTCGATTTTCGCAAGCAAGGCCGCTGAAAACATTGGCTGGAACAGCCGGATCATCTGCAAGCCAATCCGTTCTTCGGTAAAGATGGGCCACGTATTAGTGTGGCCCAAAGCCCGCGCAGTGCAATCCACATACAGGCTGTCCGGTGCATCCAAAACGCCACCTTTCAATGTCATTTTCCCCGGCTCGATTGCCGTCACATGACCCAAGCGCACGATATCCTTGATGCCGCGCAGCAATTCAAATTCTGCTTGTGACAACGTTGGCCCATGCATGATTTGCGGCATCACATCGGGATCAAATCGCATCCAAAGCCCTGCAGTTTCCATGCCCAGCGCCAATTCATCTATGGTCTTTGCGTCACGGGCTGCGGCCATTTGTTGCGCGGTTCCTTCCATGACGTGTTT
Organism: Ascidiaceihabitans sp.; assembly: GCF_039986515.1. NCBI lineage: Bacteria > Pseudomonadati > Pseudomonadota > Alphaproteobacteria > Rhodobacterales > Paracoccaceae > Ascidiaceihabitans > Ascidiaceihabitans sp. Next base: position 1,054,141 of record NZ_JBDWQO010000007.1, read on the forward strand.
GTAGAACGCGCCGGAGGGTTGCGAAAATGCGCGGTTGATCACCCAAGGGTCGCGCGGCATGACCCAGCGGATTTGTCCTGCATCCACACCATGACCAAGCAACCAAACGGCCGTATCCATCGCGGTTTTTCCAGCCCCGAGGATTGTGAAATGTCGATGGTCTTTGGCGCGGCGCGGCACATCGTTGGGCGGAATACAGACCACCCCGTCTTCCACATCGAACTTGCGCACATGCGTCAGCGGAATGCCGTTTTCACAAATCCGCGCATCGACCAAACGCTTGTATGTGATCTGCGTGCGTGCGTCCGTCAGAACATGCCGCAGCGCACCATCTTCCAGATACTCCGTCAGCGGCAAAAAGCGCACCCGACCAGACGGCAAAAAGCGATCGCGCATGATGGCATGGAAGTACGACAGGATTTCCGGGCCCGACGCCAATTCCTCAAAACCCGCATTCAAGCCCACTGTGTCGATGCGCTCTTGTCCCATGGGGGTCGAAGCCACGCCGTAGTAGGATGACGGCTGGTGCAAACGCACAAAGGGATAGGCATCGTTCCAATGGCCGCCGGGTGTGTCGCGCTTGTCCACGATGGTGATATGCGCGTCGGTTTGATCCAATAGGCTATCGACAAAGCTAAGGGCCGTGGCCCCTGCCCCGACAACCAGATAATCCGTCTCGAAAGTGTTCATTGCAGTGCCCCCCTTGTTGCCGTTTAGCTTACCCCGAGGCCGCCCGAAAACAACGCAAGCCTTGCCCTATGGCGCAACGTCACAAGGCCGTTCCAAGCCATCGAAACATCGAACCATCAATGTGGGCCCTTGGTAGGGGATGTCGATGCACCCTGTGGAACATGTGTTCTTTCTGGGGTCTGTGCTGGTGCATTATCTTGTGGCCGCACACCCCATCTATATCCTGTTTCATCTGCAATGTGATGCGCTGACTACAGCCACAACGCATACCGGATTTGAGGAACGAGTGGTCAAAGACAAAACCGTCTGAACTTTGGCACCTTCCACCACCAAATGCATCGCCGCTATTTTGAATGTAACTACGGGTCTTTGGAAATATCTTGGGACAAGCTGTTTGGATCTTTCCACGACGCAACAGAAGCCGCAAGTGAACGCATCAAGGAACGGCAAAAGACATTTCGCGCGGGTTAGTTTTGTTTTCATTATGGATATGCAGGTGATGTGATCCATTCTATGGATACCTCATGACATTTGATCAAATCCGGACTTTCCTATGGGTCGCCCGCTTGGGTGGCTTTCGCAAAGCGGCAGAACGCTTGCACCTGTCGCAACCTGCGGTGTCCACACGCATTTCCAACCTTGAGGCAGAATTGCGCGTGCCCCTGTTTGAACGCGGCCCCGGCGAATTAGTGTTGACCAAGCAAGGCACGTTGCTTTTGTCCTACGCGGAACAAATGCTGTTTGTGGAAGAAGAGATCAAACAACGCGTGGCCAACCCGTCCGAAGTAGAAGGGCTGTTCCGCGTGGGCGCCTCCGAGACCATTGCCCAAGCCTGGCTGCCTGATTTCCTGAAAGCGTTCAGCGAACACTATCCAAGGGTCAACGTGGATCTGACGGTGGACATCTCGATCAACCTGCGGGCTGCCCTTTTGGAACGCCGCCTTGATCTGGCACTTTTGATGGGGCCGGTGTCGGAGTTTTCAGTCGAAAACGTGGGCCTGCCGCCTTTTGATCTGCATTGGTATCGCAGCACCTCTAACCCCGAGACGGATTTAAGCAAAATTCCGGTGATTTCTTATTCAAGCAAAACGCGCCCCTACCGCGAATTGATGTCGGAACTGTCGCGGCGGGTGGGACCAAAGTTGCGGGTTTATGCATCAGCGTCTTTGTCGGCCAGTTTGAAGATGATTGCAGCGGGAATCGCTGTGGGGCCATACCCCCGCGCCTTGGCCAACGCACTTTTAGAGGCGGGGCAAATCGTGGAATTTGATCCCGGTTATCAGCCGCAGCCCTTGGCCTTCACCGCGTCTTACCTGTCGGAACCTCGCAGCTTTCTTGTTGAAAACAGTGCGAAAATCGCGTGCAGCGTTGCGCAGAGCTGGGATGCGACCCATCCAAAATAGTTATCGCAATATATCAAAAATGATAATTTGCACGAAACTTCGGCCTCATGTGATGTTTGAAAGGCATCACAAGGATCGCCATCATGTCATCGCCGCTCGTGTCTTATTCAGATCTGGTTTCCGCCACGGCCCATGACGTGCGGGCCGCCATTCGCACTGGCGCTTATTCCGGCCACACAGCAGGTCTGGCGGCGGGCAAGCTGCAATGCAACCTTGCCATTCTGCCCGAACGCTATGCCTTGGACTTCTTGCGGTTCTGCCAGCGCAATCCCAAACCCTGCCCTTTGGTCGGCGTCGGCGACACGGGCAATCCGATGTTGCCCACGCTGGGCGCAGACATCGACATCCGCACCGATGTGCCCAAGTACCGCGTGTTCCGCGACGGAACACTTAGCGATGAGGTGACAGACATCAGCCACGTCTGGGCCGACGATCTGGTCACGGTGGCTTTGGGGTGTTCCTTCACCTTTGAAAATGCGCTGTTGCGGCACAACATCCCTGTGCGCCACATCGAGGACGCCAAGAATGTGCCGATGTTCCGGTCTTCTATCGCATTGTCGCCCGCAGGCCCTTTTGGCGGGCAGATGGTTGTGACCATGCGGCCCATTCCCTTGGCCCAAATCGACCAAGCCCGCGACATCAGCGCAAAGTTCCCCCAAGCCCATGGCGCTCCGATCGCCATCGGCGACCCGCACGCCATTGGGATCACAGACCTTGGCCAGCCCGATTGGGGCGACGCCGTGGACATCAAGGATGGCGAAATACCGGTGTTCTGGGCCTGCGGTGTCACCCCGCAAAATGTACTTTTGGATGCGGGCCTGCCTGTGTGCATCACCCATTCCCCCGGCCACATGCTGATCGCTGACGTGGCCGAAGACGCCGAAACCACCATTCTGAACCACGACTGAACCCAAACCAAAAACAAACCAAAATACCCCAACAAGGAGACCCCACAATGAAAAGAACTTTTGCCTTTCTGGCCGCAAGCACAGCCCTTGCCGCCCCTGCCATGGCCGAAAACCTATCCGTTGTAGGCAGCTGGTCCAGCCTGCCCTTACACAAACAATACGAAGCCCCGTTCTGGGGGGAAACCCTGCCCGCAGCCTCCAACGGTGCGCTGACGGTTGAACTGACCACCCACAACCAGATGAGCCTTGGTCTGGGCGACATCTACCCGCTTCTGGGTCAGGGCGTCTATGATGTGGCGATGACCGTGGCAGATTACGCCGTGGCGGATGCGCCGGAATTGGAAGGGCTGGATGTGCCGCTTTTGGCACTTAGCGCAGATGACGCGCGTGCCATGGTGGACGCTGCCCGCCCGATGGTGTCCGACATCTACCGCGACCGCTTCAACGCGCAGGTGCTGGCCATCGCCCCCTACCCGCCGCAGGTTGTGTTCTGCAACCACGAGATCGCAAATCTGGACGACCTCGAGGGGCTGAAAATCCGCGCGTCAGGCCGTATGACAGCCAAGCTGCTGGAAGCCCTTGGAGCCGAAGGCGTGAACGTGTCCTTCTCCGAGGTGCCGGGCGCATTGCAAAACGGCGTTGTGGATTGCGCGGTGACAGGGGCCGGATCAGGCTACAGCGCCGGGTGGTGGGAAGTGTCCACGCACCTGTTGCCTATTCCACTGGGGGGCTGGGATTCTGTGGTGACGGCCATGAACATGGACAAATGGAACAGCCTTGATGCAGACACCCAAAGCTTGATCATGGGCCAGATCGAAAGCGGCTTCGAGACGCCGGCATGGGACAGCGCCCAAGACGCATTGGTCAATGACATCGCTTGCCTCACCGGCAACGGCGACTGCCCGTCGGGGGATGCGCGGTCCATGACGCTTGTGGATGTCAGTGACGCCGATTTTGCCCGTGCCCGTGACATCCTAACCAGCGAAGTCCTGCCCGATTGGGCCGAACGCGCAGGCGGCGATTGGGCGCAACGCTGGAACGACAGCGTGGGCAAAACCGTGGGCGTGACCATCAACTAAGCCACAACAATCAGAGGGTGTGCAGATCATGGAAATGACGATGATACATAAGCTACGGCAGCTGAACCGCGTGGTGGCATTGGCGGTGGGCTTTGGCCTGCTGGCCTGTGCGGCCTTCGTGCTGACCGACATCATCATGCGCCGGATCGGCACGTCCCTTGGCGGCACCGAGGAAATCGCGGGCTACGCCATGGCCCTCGCGACCTCTTGGGGCATGGCCTACACCCTGTTAGAGCTGGGCCACGTGCGCATCGATCTCATGCGCAGCCGCGGCGGCAGCTTTACGCGGGCCATGTTCGATCTGTTTTCCATGATCGTGACGTCGGCTGTGGTCATCACCATCGCCATCAAAGCCTGGCCCGTGTTGGAACGGTCCCTGACCAACGGGTCGCGCGCTAACACGCCGCTGGAAACGCCGCTGGCTTGGGTACAGATGCCGTGGTTCGCAGGCTGGGTGTGGTTCGCCGTGGTCTCGACCCTGACGACGCTGGCCGCCCTAAGCCTCATCGTCAAACGCCGCTATGCCGACACCGAAAGCATTGTGGGCGCCTTTGCCGAAGTGGAGACATTGCAATGATCGGCTATGTTTCCATCGGCCTTTTGGGCCTGCTGGCCTTGTCCATTCCCGTTGGCATCGTTTTGTTCTTGTTGGGCTTTGGCATCGACACGTTCTTTTCCAGTTTCCCGCTGACACGCGGGCTGGGCAATATGGTCTGGTCCTCGTCCAACTCCGCAACCCTGATCGCCATCCCGTTCTTTGTGCTTCTGGGCGAGATTCTGGTGCGCAGCGGTGTCGCCACCCGCACATACGCCGCCCTTGATCGTTGGGTGTCTTGGCTGCCGGGCGGGCTGGTCCACGCCAACGTAGCCACCGCCACGATGTTTTCCGCCACCTCGGGGTCTTCGGTGGCCACCGCCGCAACAGTCGCAACCGTGGCCATGCCGCAGGCTGAAAAGCTGGGCTATGACCCCAAGCTGTTTTCCGGTGCCATCGCAGCAGGGGGCACGCTGGGGATCATGATCCCGCCGTCGATCAATCTGATTGTTTACGGCTTCCTCACGCAATCCTCTATTCCGCAGTTGTTTCTGGCAGGGCTGATCCCGGGGCTTGCGCTGGCTTTGGCGTTCATGGCCGTCACCGTCTTTATCTGCGTGATCCGCCCCGATCTGGGGGGCGTGCGCCGCACATTTCCCTTCCCCAAGATGCTGCGGGCCTTGATTGACCTGATCCCGATCCTGATCCTGTTCGGCCTGATCGTAGGGTCCATCTACGCAGGCTGGGCCACCCCGACAGAAGCCGCAGCTGTTGGCGTCGCAGGGGCCTTTGTCATTGCGCTGGCCTTTGGTGGGGTGTCGTGGACGATGCTGACCCAAAGCCTGACAGGCACGGTCAAGATCACGTCCATGATCATGCTGATCGTCATCGGAGCATCCTTTTTGAACTTCACACTGGCCTCTGCCGGTCTGGGCCGCGAATTGACAGCCTTTATGACTGGCCTTGGGCTGACGCCGCTGAAAACCATCCTTGTGGTGGTTGTTCTTTACATCGTTTTGGGCTTTTTCATCGAAACCCTGTCGCTGATGGTTGTGACCATTCCCATCATCGTGCCGCTGGTGATTGCCCAAGGCTATGATGTGATCTGGTTTGGCATCCTGATGATCGTGCTTATTGAAATGGCGCTGATCACCCCACCTGTTGGTCTAAACCTTTATGTGGTGCAGGGCGCGCGAAAATCGGGCAGCCTGAACGAGGTGATGTTGGGGGCGCTGCCCTATTGCCTGACCATGCTGGCCATGGCCTTCCTGCTGATCGCCTTCCCAGGCATCGCTTTGTTTCTCCCCAACGCGCTGCAGTAACCCACCACGCGTCACACCGCATTTGCGTATGTCTTTGGCGCGGATGCCGCACGGCTGCCCCACGGCTGCCCTGTCACAAAGGACCTGTTTTCATGGATGCCTCATTTACCCCTGTCGCGGATCACGCATTGCTGATCACCTTTGCACAAACACAAGACCTGCAACCCCGAAACGCCATAGCTGCACTGGACCGTTCGCTGGCTGAAAACCCGTTAGACGGTGTTATTGAAACGGTACCGGCGTTGGTCAATATGTTGGTGGTCTTTGATCCCTTGGTGACAGATCATTCGATTTTGAAAAACAGCCTGCGCACATATTTGTCCAAACCGGTTCCGGACATTCATGGCGGCACGCAACACCGTGTACACATCTGTTACGACGGCCCCTGCGCACCGGACCTGGAGGCTGTGGCAAAAGCCACAGGGCAAAGCACAGATGCCGTCATCAATGCACATCTGTCTGGTCACTTCGATGTCTCCATGTACGGGTTTGCGCCGGGGTATGCCTATTTGACAGGCGTGCCAGACAGCATACGGGTACCGCGCAAACCCACCGCCCTGCGCGATGTGCCAGCCGGCAGCGTTATTATTGCGGCCGGACAATGCCTGATCACGACACTTACGATGCCAACAGGATGGTCGCGTATCGGACGTTCGCCCACCCCTGTTTTGACGGGACACCCGGACAAGCCATTTTTGTTTGATGTCGGCGATCGAGTTGTCTTTGAACGTATCGATCTTGCGACGTTTCACACTGTGACACAGGACACATCACATGTCTGACACCGAGTTCAACGTGACGTTTGCGGGGCCTTTGGTCACTGTGCAAGACGCAGGACGGCCTGGGCACATGCGCTTTGGGGTGCCCCATTCCGGACCGATGGACCGTTTGGCCTTTCACGCGGCCCATGCAGCCCTTGGCAATGCACCGGGGCTTGGCGCACTTGAGGTATCGTTGGGTGGGCTGGTGTTGACATGCACCCAAGGGGCCGTGACACTTTCCATCACCGGTGGTGATTTTGTCGTGGACCACGCGGACCAAACCTACCGGTCTTGGGTCATTCTGACAGTGAAGAAAGACGAACGGCTCAGTCTGCGTGCGGGGCCATCAGGCAGCTGGGCCTATGTGGCTTTTGCAGGCCAGTTGCACGCGCAAAGCTGGTTGGGCAGCAGCGCCACACATGCTTTGTCCGGATTTGGCGGTGGCGCGGTGACAACGGGGCAGGTTTTGGGGGTGAAACAGTCGGAAATCCGCGATGACCGCCTTGGGGACATCCCGCAAATTCAGGGCGTAGACACAGGACCGATGCGCGTTGTCATGGGGCCTCAGGACCAGTACTTTGACGTGACGGCTTTGGGCCATTTCACCCGTGCGCCGTTCAAAGTCACAGACGCCTATGACCGTATGGGGATGCGCCTGAACGGCCCTGCCCTTGCGTTGAAAGCAGCCCTGTCCATCCCCTCAGAACCCATCGTTCGCGGCTCGGTTCAGGTGGCGGGCGATGGTGTGCCAACCGTCTTGTTTGCGGACCACCAAACAACGGGGGGGTATCCAAAGATCGCAACGGTCATAGGAAGTGACACCGACCGTCTGGCGCAGCATCGCAAGGGTCAGGAAATGCGCTTTAAAAGCATTTGCGCCCAAGATGCGGTGCGCATCGCCCGTGATCACAACGCCCGCATGGCAGAGTATCTGGACCAGATCGCCGTTGCGCGTGGATCATTCGCGCAGCGACTGATGCGCGAAAACCTGATTTTCGGGTGTGACTGGGACTAGGCTCAGGACTGCAGCCCCACGTGCCTGCAACAGGCTTTGCGTGACAATCGCACCGGTGATGATGGCGCCAAGGGCCAGCAAAGCCGCAACGCTTAATGTGGCGCTGCCCGACAGGCCAGCCCCGATCGTGCAACCGCCAGCCAAGACGCCGCCCACCCCCATCAACGCACCACCCGCCCCGTAGCGCAAAGTCTGCGCAGGCGCTTCAAAGCTTTCCAAAGCGAATTCCGAACGCAAAACAGCGCTGGCAAAACTGCCCAAAAATACCCCGGCAATCAGTCCGGTGCCAAAACCTGCCGGAATGGCCGAGGACGCGATTGTCCAAAACAACGTGTCAGCCCAAGGCAACGTGAAGGCCGCCGATTGCACAGGCAACGGATCAAAATCATCCAAAAGCCAAACGGACGTGCCGGCCCAGCCCGCAACAGCCACGCCACCGATCACAGCGCCCAAGCCCAAAACCCGTGCCGATGTCCCCGAACGGCGTCCCAATACAATTGCCCCAACGGCCAACAGCACAGCCACCACGGGCGCAAACCCCGGAATTTGGGCCAAAGACGCTATCCCAAAATCCTGCTGCACCGCCCCCAAGGCCACACGCATCGGTGCGAACACGCCCTTCAGCGTGGCATGGGCCACGATCGCAAACACCAAAATCACCGTAAAAGCACGCAAATTGCCGGATGCCGACAAGACAGTCAGACGCGACATGCATCCACGCGTCAGCACCATGCCTGCCCCAAAGGCCAACCCGCCAACTATGATGGCCAGAACCGGGACACTAGACGACAGCAAGCGGTGGTCCTCAAGTGCGACCCACCCAAGGCTTTGCGCCACTGCGAAACCGCCAATTGCCGCTGCAAGCGCCATGATCCAGACCGCCCCTGCCGATGCATCTGCCCCTGTGTCGCCAGCAACAGCGCGACGCAGGCAGAATTTCGAAATCTGTGCTGCCACGCCAAACACAAGGCCAAGCACCAGACCAAATATGACATGAACGGATTGAACGGGCAGATCGAACGGTAAATTTTCCAGCAGCATAACATTATCCTCTGTGGCAGGCGCCCTTTCGGACACGCACGAACAGGCAGTTAATCCTTCCGCACAAAAAATAAAGAGATGCGAATGGGACGATATGTGTGAAAAAATCAACCCAATCGGAACGATTTCCCAAAAGCGGCCCACAAACGTGACACTGGGTCCAATGCCACATGCCTATGAAACGCTTTGGTCTTAATTTGCACTTCGGCTGATGTGTTCGACCGGCGGTTTCGATGGTGCGTCCACCTTCACCAGATGCTCCAAAGCGACAGGCGCCCATGCCAATGTCATTTTGTAGGTTTGCAAATCTTGGCCTTGCACAGTCAATTGATCCTGACGGGCCATATCTGACAGCTGGCGTGACAGTCGGTGCAATTCCGTCATCATGTGCCGCGCAGTGGCCTGCGATATCCGCCGCGATTGCGTAATGAACCCTGCGTCATCGCTGTCGGGACGTGCAAAAACGCGCTGCAAAAATTCAAGATTGATCTTCAACAGTGCGCCGTGCAGGGGGCCGTCCCGACGGAATTTCACCGGCCCCTCGTCCGCCAATTTAAGTCGCCCGTGCGGCAAGACCCGAACCAGTTCCATCCGCTCCAGCCGGTACCCGATCCGGAACACGTCGTCAGGTGTCAGCCCACAGTGATCCATGATCCGGTCAATCGCGACCCCGTCTGTCAGCAGCAAATACAGATGAAACGCAGGAAGATCATCCGCCAGTTGCGCCTCGATCCGGTCACCAAGGCTACGCGGCGTGATTTCGAAGCGGCTGGCTTGGGCCACAACGTCATCAAGACTTAAATCAAGGATTGCGCAAATTTCAGACAGCCGGCTTATCTTGCAATCGCGTGATGCAAAGAGACGCTTAATCGTGGGCTCTGACGTGCCCAACTGTTTGCCAAGCTCAGCATAGGTCATCCGGCGGGCACGCAGCACGGATTTGAGGGTTTCGAAAATTTCGGCCTGCATGGGGCCTCCTGATACGTGATGACGTGGCATGGCATCAAAAATTGGTACTTTTTAATCAACTCTTCCAGTCTAGCATCAATTACTGGAACCTTCGCAAGAAAATTCAGAAACCCGAAGGGCCTACAATGGATGCAACGTACAAACGCGGTCAGACCCTGTCCGAGACGCTGAACCCCGGCATGGAAGCCACGCTAAAGGCCCGTTACGACGCCCTTTTGCCCGGTATGGCTGAAACTGTCGTCGATTTTGCCTATGGCCAACAATACAGCCGCCCCGGCCTGCCGCTGCGCGACCGCTATATTGCAACCATCGCAGCGCTTACCGCACTTGGCGCACAAACGCGCCCACAGCTCAAGATCAACATTGCAGGCGGGTTAAAAGCCGGTCTGACCCAGACAGAGATTGCGGAAACCATATGGCAAATGGCGATGTACGGCGGAATGCCCGCCGCCATCAATGCGCTGAATGCAGCGCTTGAGGTGTTTGAAGACGTCTCTTAGCGTATTTGCGTGGCACCAGACCTGCGCCACAAACCAAACAGTTTTTGAAGGGCCACCACACACAAGACAGGCACCAAAATCACATGGGTCATGTGATCGAAGGCGTTGGTGCTGCCGATGTCAAAGGCCCATGCCGCCTGCCCCACAATCAACGCCACAGCCAAAAACACATGCCCCCGCCACAAGCTGTACGCCAAAAGCACCAAGATGATGACACTGCCCATCACAGGTTGGTATCCGAAGCGGTAGGGATCAAAGGCAAACACCCCCAAAGCCGCGCAAAGATACAGCACATACACCGCCAAAGCGCCCAACACCTCGGCCAAGTGGTAATCGGTAGACCGGTACCCGCCAAACTGTGTGGTGAAGTTCTGGATTGCCAAGGCAGGCAGAACCGCCCCGAACGGCGCAAACATCGCCATCAGCATCAAAGGCACGTCCAATGCAACCAAGGACACAACTGCAACGATGATGGCCGCGCCGCACAGCGCCAAAATGTCCGATACACCAATGCGCAAAAGGCGAAACAGCAACCACAGCGCCACTGTGTATAAACCTATGGTTTCGTACAATGTGGTCATGGTCGCACCACCCAAGCGGCGTTAAAAACAACCGCTTTGATGCTTTTCTTCGATCCTGTGGAATAGGTCAGCAAAACATCGCCATCCGGCAACAGCGCCATCGCAGGATAGCGCACATCACCACCGCCCTGTTCCAGCGTATGCACCATATCCCACGTGCGCCCCTGATCCCTGGAGATAGCCAGATGTAGAATGCTGGGTGTCTCGTTGTAGGCCATAACCAGCGTTTGCGGCCCCAAAGACACCGCAGCGACAGGGGCATTCGGATTTGGCAAATCCAGCAGTTCCGGCGCAGACCAGTGCCGCCCGCCGTCCGCAGTCCACGTGGCGATAAGCCGGTCGGTGTCATCGTCGAAATTCCGCATCAAAGCCACTGCGTTTTCGGCATCAAACGGCACGACCATCGGCTGGATGGCAAAACGGCCATGCGTCATGCGCCGCTTGTCGCGCACATATCCTGCGTCATCTACACGCACGAAATCGCCCAGCGCATTGCCAAGTTCCAAATATGCCGGGATCGCCACCGATCCGTCGGCATATGGCACGGTCGGTGCGCGCACCAGATGCGAACGGTTCAAGAACGGTGACAAGGACAACTTGCGCACAACCGCCGGGTCGTCGCCCTGCATCTGCACCTGCGCGATAGACGCCGCAGCCCAACCGCCAACCGAAACAATCGTGGCCAGAAACGTATCCCCTTTGGTCCCTTGTTGGATCGTGTTGCCCAATGTCAAAATCTTCTGTGGGGGATGCGTGACAGCCGACAATTGTTCTTTGTTGAACAGCTTTTTTGCGGGCGCGGCATCCCATCCCCCCGCATCATTGCGCGTAAATTCCGCTGTTTTTATAATCACCTCATTGTGGGATTCACGCAGACCGTCAAACCAGAACACCGCAAATCCGTCCGGCTGCATCTGGATCGCAGGCGCATGGGCTGTTCCCACAGGCGACGTATACTCAAAAACCGTCTCGAACTTTGGCGTATCCCCTGTGTTTATGACAGGTGGCGATACATCAAAGGCCCAGTTCAATGCCGGTGCGGTGGCGGCATGAAATAGGCCCAACCCCACGCTGACGGCCAAAGCGCACGCCCGCCAGCTCATGGGCCAAAGCACTGGTTTGCGTATCTTTTCAATCACGGACGACAACGGGTTTGTTATGCGGTGTCAGCAACGTCAGAAAGAAGAAAATCGACAGGCATACCTCGTTCAATTCGCCTTTTTTGCCCGACGGGATCAGATCAATGATCAGTCCTGCCGCCAACATCGCAAAGCCGAAATGCACCTTGGGCACCGGAATATACAATCTGTCAAACATCCGGGCCACGGCGCCGTTGCGGCGGTATACCCATGGCAAAACCAGATAGAACAGGATCAAGAACAGAACCAGCCCCTTGCTGAATATCAGTTTGTTGATGTTTACACCGTTGATTTCCATGTTGTGCAAATTCGTCTCGTACTGGCGGTTGTTGGACAAAAAGAATTCGCTGCTTTCGATGTTGAAAATGCGTTGGCCCCAGGAAATTTCCTCACCGGCGCCAAAGATCATCAGGACGACAATCAGCACATAGGTCAAAGCAAACGCCTTTGTATGATAGGCACGATCACGGACCAACCGCAGTGCGCATAAGACGGCGGTGGCAAACAACATGAAGGATGTCGCGTATTCCAAGAACCCGTCCTCAACAATGTAGAGGCTGCGAAACAAATCTTCGTTGGTTGCCGCAAGATAAAAGCCCACCGCAATCACCACAGCCATGACCCCAAAGGCCGCGGCCTCTAGCGCCGTGATGCCGGTTTTAAGTTCAATCTTTGCCTGCATAATCTTCGCCTTTGTGTTTGCCCAAATTTTGGCCATGGGTGTTTGCCCTGCCATATAGGGACATGTCCTGCCATATTGTAGAGCGGACTTCAGTTGAAGCGGCTTGTTTACTGGCTTACCTAATCCCCCCGCTGCCGCGACGGCGAAAAAGCGCCTTAAAGTTGTTCAAGCACACGCATGGACCAATACGCCCCTGCTGCATCCTTGCTAACACCTTTCAGACGCAACACCGACATCACCCGCCTATAAGGCCGCAAAGCGCGTCCCAGATTGCGCAACTGCGGCGTCAGGCCGGGGCCGCACTCCGCAAAATACACATCCAAAAGGTCGGTCAGCCCCTGCAAGGGTGTTTGGGGCGGCGACCCAATGTAAAACTCGGTACTGGCCAGCAACAACAGCCAAACATCACGGGCCTGCGCATCTTGCAGTGACATTCGGGCGGTGGGGTTTTCTTCCAGATCCAGAAACGACAGCTGATCGTCTGGCCCGATGGTCATGTCCTTCAGGAATGGACGCCCATGGCACAGTTTGGCTGCGTGCACGGCCCCAAGGCCACGCATGGCACGCTCTATCAAATGCAGGCGCTGCGTGTCATCCGCCAGCCTGTGAAGCGTGTCGCGCAATTGAGCGCCCGTATCGGACAAAATCACACAATCGCTGCGAAGTTCCAAAACACGTGGCGCCGGCAAACCCGCTTGTGCAAAGACATCCAGACGCCCCGCTTCTTGTCGAATGGCATCCATACCGCCCAACGCCCCGGTCGGATGCAAAGCTGGGGGCATCACTGGCTTGAGCAGGCTGTGCAGAAGAGTAAACCCGTTGGAACGCGTGGCTTCGGGCCGCTTGATCCAAGCTGTGACACCGTCAAAAGTCGTTTTTTCAACACGCGGCAGAGGGGATGTATTTTGCATATCAGGGCCTCAAGTAGCCGAAGGCGGTAGGCCAATCGAAACAACCTCAAGTAGCCTAAGGCGGTAGGCCAATCAAGACTGCCTCAAGTAGCCGAGGTCGGTAGGCAAATAATATATGGTGCGGGTGAAGGGACTCGAACCCCCACGCCAAAGGCGCCAGAACCTAAATCTGGTGCGTCTACCAATTCCGCCACACCCGCATCCATGCACGAACATTCGTCGTGCTGACGCGCAATAGCAAAGGCGCGCACAGGATGCGAGAAGAAAATGCACTCAAGGGTGCGGAAAAAGAAGACGACATTAAAGATATATTGGGATATGTTGTGTCTAACCTAGAGGCAGGTTGATACAAAAAAGAGACGCCAATGAAACCGAAAACGGTCAGGCGCGTCGAGACTGGGCAAAGCTCAGGGGTACGCGCACATGCGGTGCAAACAGGCTTGGTGGCCGGTAGCATCGTGTTTACATCAGACGGGGAAATTCCCGTCGAATATCTTTCTCCCGGCGACAAAGTCGTCACACGCGATGCAGGTATGGTGACGCTGAAAGGCGTATCGTCTTTGCGTGTTCTGACGCAAGCCGTGTCCATCAAAGCCGGATCTTTGGGACACACACGCCCCGAACACAATGTGATCCTCCCTGCAGCCCAGCGCATATTGGTGCGGGACTGGCGGGCGCAATCCATGTTTGGCAAACTGCACACCGTGGTCGAGGCAGGGCAGTTGATCGATGATGAATTCATCATCGATCTGGGCTTGCGTCCTATGCTGTTGGTGCAGCTGACCTTTGACAAACCGCACGTGATTTATGCGGATGGTTTGGAAGTGGCGGTGCCTTTAGCGCAGGCTGTGCAATCAAAAGCGGCGTAAGGCCTCCGCTTACACTTCCAGCTCGCGAAACACATGGGGCAATTGCTCACTCAGGTCCTCGGCAATCAAGCCGGGGCCAAAGCTGCGTGCGCATTCCACATGTAACCATGTGGCGGTCTCTGCGGCCTGCATCGGTGCGAACCCACGCGCCAACAACCCCGTGATGAACCCAGCCAAGACGTCCCCCGCGCCGGCCGTGGCCAACCATGGGGCCGCGCGATCATAGGCGGCGGCATGGACGCTACAGTGACCAGACGGATCCGCGATCACAGTATCCGGCCCCTTGAACAAAATCACACAGCCCGCACGCGCAGCCGCTTCACGCGTCGCATCGACTTTTGAATAAGCAGGACCCTTTTCAGCAGGCGCCTTTAGTTTTTCAGCAAGATCAGGAAACAGCCGGGCAAACTCGCCCCCATGCGGCGTCAAAACACATCGCTTGTGTACCATGTCAAACAATGCGCCTGGATCATCCGCAAACGTACTCAATGCATCGGCATCCAAAACACTGGCCCGCCCCGCCGCCAAAGCCACAGGCACCAAGGCCCGTGCCCGTTCAAGCCCAAGCCCTGGCCCCAAACACAACGCATTTAACCGCTTATCCTGCAAAACCTCCGCCACCCCATCAGCATCGGCCACATGCTTCAACATCAAAGCCGTTACATGGCCCGCCACCTCCGCCTGCGCCTCCGGCGGAACACCCAAAGTGACCAACCCCGCCCCAATCCGCAAAGCCCCACGCGCCGCCAAACGGGCAGCGCCTGTGCGTCCAGAACCGCCAGACAGAACCAGCGCAGAGCCATGCGAAAACTTGTGCCCCGCCGCCTTTGCCAGCTTGGGCAAAACCGATCGTTCAATTCCCCGCGCCATAGCGCAAGACGGTCTGCCCTTTGGATATTTCAGTTTTGAAAAATTACGCAAGCCAATGTCCTTAACAGCCAACTTGCCGCAGACCTCCGGCCCTTCCGCCAAAACATGTCCAAGTTTTGGCCTTTGGAAGGTGACGGTCAGATCAGCACGAAACAAGAAATACAGCGATGCCCCAGCGATACGGTTCGTATCCGGCTCCACAATCACAGATTGGTCCCACCCCAAAACCAACCCGCTGTCGGCACACACGCCAGTGGGCAAATCGATTGCGACCAAATTACCTTGAAAACAAAGGCCAAAATCAGAGGCGTCCATCAGATCACGATACACATCAGCGTCCAAAACACGCGACATCCCGATACCAAACAACGCATCAACAACGATATCCGCCCTTTGACATGTCTTTCGATCCAACAAAGAAAGCGGCAAAGCATCACCAAAGTCGGCGACCTGACACCACCGCTCATAATTCACCCGCGCATCCGCGGGCAACCTCTCAACATCGCCATAGAAAAACACATCAACTGCCCAGCCAAAACCCGCCAACAAACGCGCCACGACAAACCCATCACCGCCATTGTTGCCCGGCCCACACAAGACCACCGCGCGCCAAGCCCCCGCTTCTTCTTGCTTCAAATATCCCGGGGGTTTGGGGGCTGGCCCCCAATCCACGCCCGCCGCAGGCGCAAATGCGGGCCATTCTTCAAAAATCGCTTCAACAACACCTTGCCCGGCACGTTCCATCAGCTCCAAACCGGTGACCTCGCCCGACGCAATTGCCGCCTGTTCCAAAGCCCGCATTTGTGATGCGGTCAGAAGTTCTGTCATCAGCCTAATCCTCGCGATTCAATTTCGTCTATTTTTTAATCACCTTGCACAAAATACAGACACCAGCCGAAAGAATGGCGGCTCAAACCCGCCCCAAGAAGTCGATCCCATGGACGCCCGAAACACAACCTGAAAACAACACATGCGAATAGCCGGCTAGGGAGGCCCCCATGAAAAAGATCGAAGCCATCATCAAACCGTTCAAACTGGACGAAGTGAAAGAGGCGCTGCAAGACGTGGGCGTACAAGGTCTAAGCGTTGTAGAAGTCAAAGGCTTTGGCCGTCAAAAGGGCCACACCGAACTATACCGCGGCGCAGAATACGTTGTCGACTTTTTGCCGAAGGTCAAAGTCGAAATCGTTCTGGACGACGATCAGGTAGATGCGGCAATCGAAGCCATCGTAACGGCTGCCAAAACAGAAAAAATCGGGGACGGTAAAATCTTCGTTTCCCCGATCGAACAAACAATCCGCATCCGCACCGGCGAAACCGGTTCTGACGCACTCTAAAAATCTATACTTTAAGACTGAAAGGACGCTTAGACATGAGCAACAAAGTTCTCGACATGATCAAAGATGAAGACGCCGAATACGTCGACATCCGTTTCACCGACCCACGCGGCAAACTGCAGCACGTGACGCTGTGCTCTGACCAAGTGGACGAAGATTTCCTTGAGGAAGGCTTCATGTTTGACGGCTCCTCCATCGAAGGCTGGAAATCCATCGAAGCCTCCGACATGAAACTGATCGTCGATGTGGACAGCGCCTATGTTGATCCGTTCTATGCCGAAAAAACCATCTGCGTGCACTGCTCTGTTGTTGAGCCTGACACAGGCGAAGCGTATGAGCGTGACCCACGCGGCACAGCCGAAAAAGCCGAAGCTTACCTGAAATCCACAGGCATCGGTGACGTCGCCTACATGGGTCCAGAAGCCGAATTCTTCCTGTTCGACGATGTGCGTTATTCCAACTCCATCAACAAAGTGTCCTACGAGGTTGATGCGACAGACGCGTCCTGGAACACGGACACAGAATACGAAATGGGCAACATGGGCCACCGCCCTGGCGTCAAAGGCGGTTACTTCCCGGTCAACCCCACCGACGAATCTCACGATCTGCGCTCTGAAATGCTGTCCACGATGAAACGTCTGGGCATGAAGGTCGACAAGCACCACCACGAAGTGGCGTCTTGCCAGCACGAGCTGGGCTTGATCTTCGATTCACTGACAAAACAAGCCGACGAGCTGCAAAAATACAAATACGTGATCCACAACGTGGCCCACGCATACGGCAAATCCGCGACCTTCATGCCAAAGCCCATCGCAGGCGACAACGGCACAGGCATGCACGTGAACATGTCGATCTGGAAAGACGGCAAGCCGTTGTTTGCAGGCGACAAATACGCGGATCTGTCTCAGGAAGCGTTGTATTTCATCGGCGGCATTCTGCACCACGCCAAAGCCCTGAACGCCTTCACCAACCCCGGCACAAACAGCTACAAACGTTTGATCCCGGGCTTTGAAGCCCCCGTTCTGCGCGCTTACTCTGCCCGTAACCGGTCTGGTTGTGTGCGTATCCCATGGACAGAAAGCCCGAAAGCCAAGCGCGTTGAGGCCCGTTTCCCTGATCCATCCGCCAACCCATACCTGTGCTTCGCGGCACTTCTGATGGCTGGCCTTGACGGCATCCAAAACAAGATCGATCCCGGCGAAGCCATGGACAAGAACTTGTACGACTTGCCAGCCGAAGAGCTGTCGGAAATCCCAACAGTGTGCGGTTCCTTGCGCGAAGCGCTGGACGAATTGCGCAAAGACATGGACTTCTTGTTGGCCGGTGACGTGTTCACAGCTGACCAGATAGAAGGCTACATCGGCCTGAAAATGGAAGAAGTTGAACGTTACGAGCACACACCACACCCGGTGGAATTCGCGATGTATTACTCCTGCTAAGCAGGCGATGCGGGTCGCCCCGCTTCGATAAAGACCATCTAAGGCGCTCCTTTGCGGGGCGCCTTTTCTTTTGGGACAATGTCCAAAACACCTTTTTAGCACAGCTATAGCGCGAACTTTGCCGCCAAAAGGTGGGGTATACCCGACCTTTCTTAGAAAACCGTTGATATGCGTCCCCCTGTACGTAGCCTATCCAGCAATAGTCCAACGCCTAGCGCTTGAACGATGTCAAAACCGCCGCGCGGCCTTTCGGGGGGAAGGTTGCATTCACAGGTTCTGGCCAGCGCATTTTTTCCATCACTCCCCGCCTGCGCCATCTGACACGATTGTCGGTATCAAACGCAATCAGACGCCAACCCGGGCTCTGTCTTGTGTGGCGATAACAAAGGTCAAGACGTCAAACCGACATCTGCCGTCTGGCTCACTGCATTAGATCCGAAATTCAATATTCCGCACCCTCGCGCCCCAAAAAACCGGAGAACACATCATGACATTACGCATTATCAGCACCAGCCAAGTTAACACATCCGTCGGCGGCGAGATCGTCAACAACCTCGGCAGCCCAAATTTCACAGTGGCCAGCGGCGATGAAGTGGTCGTGTTCGACAATGTGACACTGGCCGCCGATGGCAGCCTTGTGGATGTGTCCAACCTAGATGATTTTGACATGGTCATGAACGGCGACGGCTTTGCAGGCTCCAACGCCTTTCGCATGGATTATCAATCCAACCTTGGCACCTATGATTTTGAAATTTCGTTAAACATCGGAGACGAGGCCACAATCACCAGCAACGTCAATCTTGGCTTCTTTGGCGTTTTGTCTTCCGGCTTGTCGTTGTTGCAGGATGGTTCGGAATTCCGCTTCGACAACGCAGGCACCGCCAAAGCGCTTCAGGGGCGTGGGTTCGAAATGCAATCCATCGCAGAGGTGCAGGCCTCCAACAGCGGCACAGTCACCGCCGGTCAAGGGCCTGCATTCCTGTTTGAAAACATCATGTTTGCCGATTTCATCAACACCGGCACCGCGATCAACACCGCCAACAGCCCCACAGGTGTGGGCAGCCATTTGGGGGCAGCAGTCGCATTCAATTCGCAAGTTCTGAATGTGCAATTCACCAACACCGGGACCGTCAGCGGCAATGTTCTGTCGCTTGTCAGCGAAGCCACCACATCCGAAAACATTGTAAACGCAGGCACATTGTCAGGCGACGTGTTCACCTCATTTTTCACAAATGCGATAAGCGAATTTACCAATTCAGGTCAAATTCTGGGCATGCTGGACACCCGCAACGGCGATGATGTGGTCAACAACACCGGTTTGATCACGGGCGATGTGGAGCTGGGCGAGAACGACGATTTCTTTTCCAACGCAGGGGGCGGCACGGTCGCGGGTGTCATCAATGGCGACATGGGCAACGACACCATCATCGGCGGCACAGGCGCGGATGAAATTGACGGCGGCGACGACGCAGACCTGATTTATGGCGCAGACGGCAGCGATCTGATCATGGGCGGCGTAGGCGAGGACACAATTTACGGTGATGCAGGGGGCGATGACCTGTCCGGCAACGAAGGCATTGATATCATCTACGGCGGCGCGGACAGCGACACACTCAGCGGGGGCGATGACAATGATTTCCTGTTTGGCGGTATCGGCGACGACAGCCTGAATGGCAACAACAACGACGATCTATTGCGCGGCGATGCGGGTGACGACACCCTTTCGGGGGGCGGTGGTGGCGACCGCTTGTTTGGCGGCTCTGGCGACGATCTGATCATTGGCGGCGCGGGCCGTGATGTGATGCGCGGCGAAGCAGGTGCAGACACCTTTGTCTACACCAGCGCGACAGACAGCACGACAGCCGCCGCCGACCGTATCCGCGATTTTGAAACGGGACTGGACCGGATCGACTTATCAGAGGTCGAGGATTTTGTGTTCGTCGGCGACAACGCATTTTCGGGCACTGGGGCCGAGGTGCGGTTCCAAACCACATCCAGCGGATTGCGGTTCGAGATGGATGTGGATGGCAACGGCACGGTCGACATGCGCGTAAACATGAACAACGTCAGCACCATCACGGTGGATGATTTCATCCTGTAGTCGGCATCCGGACAAGCGGCCTCATTCCGCGCCAAATCCTTGGTTCTTGGCGCGGACCACAACCCGAAATAGAAATTCTGATCGCTTGGTCAGGATTCCCTGACTTTTTCTCGCCAGCCAACAATGCAAACGTCTTAAATCAACAAATTAGTAACAAGTATTTGACGCCAAACATCGTCACGCGTCCGGGGGGGCTAGACCAATGACACTTCGCGTCATCAACACGGACCAGGCCAACACAAGCATCGGTGGCGAGATCATCAACAGCATTGGCAGCCCGAATGTGCTGGTTGGCACGGGCGACGAGGTGATCGTCTTTGAAGACGTCACTTTGGCGGCAGATCGCAGTTTGGTGGATGTGACGGCCCTTGATGATTTTGACCTCATCATGAACGGCGACGGTTTTGCAGGGTCCAACGCCTTTCGCATCGACTGCTCATCCAGCCTTGGGGAATGGGATTTTGAAGTGTCGGTGAGCATCGGCAATGACACGCTAATCGGGGGCGAAGGCAACGACACGCTGAATGGCGGCGCAGGCGACGACGAAATCACCGCAGGCTTGGGCAAGGACGTGATGCGCGGCAACCGCGGCGAAGATGTGTTCATCATCACAGAGGCGCTCGACAGCACCACAAGCGCCGTGGACCGCATCCGTGATTTTCAATCGGGCCAAGACCTGATTGACCTTAGCGCGATCGCGACCTTTGATTTCATCGGCAGTGCCGCGTTCTCGGGCACAGGCGCCGAAGTGCGGTTCCAGACCACCGGATCGGGCTTGCGTTTTGACGTTGATGTGGACGGTGACGGTGACGGCAACGCCGACATGCGCGTCAAGATGAACAACATCAGCGTGCTCACCACAGAAGATTTCATTCTTTAACAAAAAATGACGTTTACAGCGACAAATCCGAAGCACAAGGAAAACACTCATGGCAGATACAATCATCAACTCCAACAGCGCCACACCAGTCACGCTTGCCAACTTTGACGACTACATTTTGCTGCAAGGCATCACGCATTACACATTTGGCGCAGGCGATCTGATCAACGTGAATGCGACAACAACAACCAATGTCACGATCTTGGGCGATGCTGTGGCAACCAGCAGCTCCGAAGTCATTTCGATCAATGGCGCTGTGACCAGTGTCTACAACGGACATCAAGTGACCATCGGGGCAACAGGCAGCGTCATAACGGGCAACAACGGGCGCGCGATTGAAATCGCTTCGGACTACACAATCGTCAACAACCACGGCAGTGTTTCGGGCCAATCCGGGATTTATCTGGACGCAGACAGTGTTCGAATCACAAACACCGGCAGCATTTTAGGCACCAGCCAAGACCCGCAGCCGCAAGCTGGGATCTATGCAAGCGGTCTTGATCTTCGGGTTGAGAACAGCGGTGACATCAACGGGCGCTTTGGCGTCAATCTGGAAGACGGGCATATCATAAACACCGGCGAGATTTCCGGCGCTATTTCTGGCATCACGGCGCGCGGCGATGCAAGTTCCGACGTGTTTATTTCCAACTCGGGCACCATCAGCACCAGTCAGGGCACGTCAATTGCATCCGGGCTTGGTGATCTTACGGTCAACAACACCGGCACCTTGCTTGGAACAGTCATCAATTCCGGCGGCACCTTCAGCTTCAATAACGCCGGCACACTTAGCGGATTGCTGTATTCGCAGAGCGGTGCAAACGTCATCGCGAACGGCGGCATGATCACCGGCAATATCTTTCTGAGCAATGTGGCCGACACCTTCGACAACGCAGGCAACACGCTTCAGGATTTGAACATGCGGGCGGGCAATGACACCTACACAGCATCAGGCACAGGACTTGTCGCAGGTGTTGTTTCAGGGGATTTGGGCAACGACACATTGATCGGGGCCAGTTTAGATGATCGCCTCGACGGCGGTGACGACAACGACTTGATCGCGGGCGGTGCAGGCGACGATGTCCTGAACGGCGGTGAAGACAACGACACTGTTCTGGGCGGCTCAGGCGATGATTTCATCGCAGGCGACGACGGTGATGACAGTCTTTCCGGTGGGTCGGGCAATGACGACATGAATGGGGGCCTAGGCGCTGACATCATGACCGGGAACGCAGGGGCTGACCTGATCGAAGGGGGTGCCGGTAACGATACGCTTTACGGCAACATCGGTGATGACACGATCAATGGCAACGAAGACACCGACATCCTCTATGCAGGTTCTGGCAATGACATCCTAAGCGGTGGCGACGAAAGTGACTTCTTGTTTGGAGGCATTGGCGACGATCAGTTGAATGGCAACAACGACAACGACCTGTTGCGCGGTGAAGCAGGCAACGACACGCTGATCGGTGGCGGCGGTGGCGACAAGCTGTTTGGTGGCGCAGGCGAGGATCTGATCATCGGCGGGGCGGGGCGCGATGTGATGCGTGGGAACGCAGGCGCCGACACGTTTATCTACCTGTCAGCCACAGATTCCACCACAACAGACGTCGACCGTATCCGCGACTTTGAACAAGGCTTGGACCGCATCGACATCTCAGAGGTCGAGGATTTTGTGTTTGTGGGCGACAGCGCCTTTTCCGGCACCGGGGCCGAGGTACGCTTTCAAACCACCGCCACAGGCTTGCGTTTCGAGATGGACGTGGACGGCAACGGCACCGTCGACATGCGCGTGAACATGAACAACGTCAGCACCATGACGGTGGATGATTTCATCCTATAACCTTTACGTGGCCGCGTAGAACGGTATCCTGAAAAAAGAGTATAGGAGAGTACCCATGTCCATTCTGCGCACAGCCCTTGTTGTAGCCGCCCTACCCCTGATGGCCACAAGCGCCCTCGCCGCCACATGTGGCAACACAGGCGCAGGCTTTGATGCGTGGAAAGCCGACTTTGCGCGTGACGCCAAAAAGGCAGGCGTCAAAAAGCGTGGTCTGGCAGCGTTGTCTTCGGCCCGCTACGCCACAGGCACGATCAAAGCGGATCGCAATCAAAAGTCGTTCAAATACTCGCTCGACAAATTTATGAAAGTGCGTGGCGCGACAACGATCGTGTCTCAAGGGCGCAAACGTAAAGCGGGCAATGCGAATTTCTTCGCAGCCCTTGAACGGCAATACGGTGTGCCAGCAGGTGTCATTCTGGCGATCCACGGTATGGAAACAGGCTTTGGCGGGTTCATGGGCGACAGCGCAGTGGTCTCGGCCATCACCACCCTCACCTATGACTGCCGGCGCTCGGACTTTTTCAAACCCCACGCCATTGGTGCGCTGAAACTGGTGGACCAAGGGGCCATCACTGCCAACACAAAGGGGGCGAAACACGGCGAACTGGGGCACACCCAGTTTCTGCCGGGCAACGCGTTAAAATATGGCGTCGATGCCAATGGTGACGGGCGTGTGGATTTCTACAACCAAACCGACGCGCTGGCCTCGACCGCGAACTTTTTGCGGCAAAAAGGCTGGAAACCCGGCAAGGGATACCAAGAAGGACAACCCAACTTCAAAGTGATCAAGCAATGGAACGCGGCGACGGTTTACCAAAAAGCCATCGCAATCATGGGCGCAAGGATCGACGGGTAACGCCGCACCACTCTTTCCTTTCGCATGAAGTACTTCGGGGGAGTCCGCAGGACGGGGGCTGGCCCCCTACCCCTCATTGTGCCAGTCCATTCAGCTGTTCTGTTAATGCTAGGGCGGCACTACGGATTTCTTCAGCCAAAGCAGGGTCGTCGATACTGCGGGATAAAACCATGCCACCCACACACAGCGCTGAAAGAGCCAACGCTGTATGGCGGTCTCCTGCGCTGTTGTGTTCAAACAAAAACACCATGGCCCGCAACAAGGTTTCGTAAGACTGACGCACAGCAGGTCCCGCGCGCGCCACATCGGAAGGCAGTGCAATCATGGGACACTGCCCCTCCAAATCCCCCAAATGTGCCGATGACAAATAGCTTTGCACCATGGCACGAACCGTGTCGGGGCCTGCATCGATAACACCGATGCCCGCCTCATCACGCCAGGTTTTGCCGCGCCCCTCCAAAAAGCTGGAAACCGCTTCAGCATATAGCTCATCCTTTGTGCGAAAATGATTGTAAAAGCCGCCACGCGTCAAACCGACCTCTGCCATGACCTGATCAATGGACACTTCGGAAAACCCGTGCCGGTTAAACAGCATACGCGCCGCTTCCACGATACGGGCACGCACTGCGATTTTATGGGCTGGACGGTAGGGCATGATGACCTCGCAAGAATTCGCATTCCAAGGAAACTAACACATCCCAAAAAATGTTCTTTAACATATTTTGGGAGCTGGCATGAAAGAGAAACCAAACATCAAAAAGGAAGACACTATGCCAGAATTTGCGCTTATATATCACGGTTCCCCTCAATTCTCTTCGGCTCAGGATGGACAAGACCACATGACCAGATGGAAAGCCTGGAGCGCAGGGTTAGGCGATGCGATGATCGTGCCGGGTGCCCCTTTTGGCCCGTCAAAGACGATCCAGTCCGACGGCTCAGTACAAGACGGCGCACCAGATCCTGCAGCAGGGTACACTGTGATCGAAGCGGCGGACATGGATGCAGCCATTGCGCTGGCCAAACCCTGTCCACATCTGGACGCAGGCGGTACGCTCGAAATTGCGCAAACCATGGACATGGAAATGTGATGCCTAGAAAGACGATAGAGATTGGAGCCTCAAGTTCTGAGCGTCTGCAATTTATACACCGATGCTTTTTACACTGAGCACTTTGGATCGGTGCCCTGTCTGCGTGTGACGGACAAACATGTTCCCGACGGGCGTGACACTTTGGACACGGCTTCGATTGCAAGGCTTGCAAAAAAGCGGAACAGCGCCTAACTGAGCGGCTAGGGTCCTGTGCCCCTGCCGTTCGCAACCATGGTGAAGCACGGGTGAAATGATCCTTCCCGACCTTACGTCGCCAAAGGACATCGGCAATGCGAACACCCGAAGATACCTCCGCGCGACATAAATCGGAGAACGACATGGAACAAAAACGTACAATGGCCTTGCCAACGCGGGCCACACTGAAAGCGCAAGCCAAACGCCTGCGCAGCGATCTGACAGCACAAGGCAAACCCACAACCCACGCCCAGGCGCTGGAAGCGATTGCGCATCAATGGGGTGCGCGGGACTGGAACACTTTGCACGCACAAGCCCCGGATACTTTGCAACGCAGCTTCACACCTGGTGAACGCATTTCCGGGCTTTATCTGGGACACGCGTTCCAAGGCACTGTGAAAGCCGCACAAATGGCGTCAACCGGCTTTTGGCGTCTGACAGTGGTGTTTGACGACGCCGTGGATGTGGTGGAAAGCCAGCACTTCACGGGTCTGCGAAAGCAAGTCAGTGCGACAATTGGGCCCCAAGGGCACACGGCCCAAAAAACATCAAACGGACAGCCCCACATGGTGCTGGATGCGTGGTGAAACGATGTAAGGTGGGGTTAACCCCACCTTACGCTACGTCCGCTTTATCCAGAACATAGGTGTGGATGGAAAACACCACAGCCTGTGTTTCAGGCAGGCGGAAAATGCACTGTCGTTCAGACCGATAATACTGCGCGTCCCCCGGCCCGTCGCGGATTTCGCGCGGGGTCACGACAGATCGCGGCTGATGCAGGGTCGGGTCGTCATACCAAAGCTGGTTAAAACGCCAAAGCGGGCGACCGACCTTGACCCCATCAAACATCCGCTGCACGCGCGCTGCCAAGTTGCCATCATACTCCGGCACCGGATCGTGAATGGCCGTCAGGGGCCGCCCCACCTTCTCCACAAGCCGCCAAGACGCCGGAAAACACAGGATCGCGCCCGTTAAGACATGCTCATTGCCTCTCTTCTGCAACAGGCAAAAATCCTCCTGCACCAACGCGCCCAATGTCAGCAAAGGCATGGTGCGCGACACGCACACCTTACGCCCATCAGGGCAGGTGACATGATCCCCATCAACCTCAAATCCAAGCCCCGGAAGCTGCCTTAAGATAGCCTCCAACAGCTCTTGCGCCGCAGGCAAAGCGTTTTCATCCAACCAATGCACTGCATCACAGCGCTCCGAAATCAAACGCAAGCGTTCCGCCATTTGCCCCGCATAAGCCTCATCAACGCACAGCCAATCACCATCAAGCAGGGGCTGAATCCCCGGCAAAGGACGCGCGGTGCGCATATCGGCGGGGAGACGGGTTTGCAGGATAGGAATGTTCATACTCGATCCTTCACACTCTCAAGCATCGAAAGCAACATGACCGTGGGCTTAAACGGCAAGAACAAGACCGTTGAGTGGCGAAAACCGCCCGCTCTCGGTCACGCTTGGGGTGAACACCTCTGGCTATGTCTACGGTGCAGATGGCACGCGGCTGATGAAGCTGGAACAGATCGGCACGCAGCCACAAAGCACGACGCTCTATGTCGGCGGTGTGGAAATCCGTGAGCCGGGTGTGAATGAGGTCGTGCTGGCCTATCCGCATGAAAACGTACGTCTCAAGTTCGCCAATGCGAACAGCACGCCCGAAGTCAGCTACCTGTTCCGCGACCACCTGAACTCGGTGCGTATGATCGCGGATGAGAACCAAGCCATCGAGGAACGCTCGACCTACAAACCCTTTGGTGAAGAAAACGAGACGATCTTGGCGTCATCGAAGGCCCAAGAAACCATCGGCTGGATCGGAGAACGACATGACGCAGGGGCTGGGCTGCAGTATTTGAATGCGCGGTATTACGATCCAGAGCTGGGGCTGTTCATCCAACCAGATTGGTTCGAGGTGACGAAGGCTAGGGTAGGGACGAATAGGTATAGCTACAGCTTCAATGATCCTGTGAATTTGAGCGATCCGGGTGGGAACTTTACTGAGTTTACTGAAGCGCAGATTGATGCGGCGCTTGCAGTCGCTGTTTCAACCGCTCGAACTGGAGCGAGGGCTGTTGCGGTAGCAGCAGGAGCGGCTGTGCTTGCAGCCGTTGCCATAGTCACACCAACTCAGTTGGCCGACAGTTCAATTGGCTACACACTGAGTGAAGATGAAGTAGCCGCAGGATGGACATACAATCCAAATACAAGAAACGTGGTGGACAAATCCGGAACCGCCGTGAAGGATGCTTGGGGTCATCACGTAAGAGATAGAAACTTTGGTAGAAAAGTGAGGGCAGCAAGCGGAAGGAAAGGTCAAGCGCATCATGTTGTAGAAATTGGCAATAAAAATGATGATGCCATAGCCGTAAGAGATATTTTGGATGGCTACCAAATAAACCCAAATGATCCGAGATTTGGGGTTGCTCTCCAAAACCATAAAGGAAGACACAAAAACAAGTACGCTCGGGCAGTTGCCACAAGATTGGTCGGCCTGAACACGAAACAGGAAATCGAGGAAGAACTGGAACAGATAGCGGCGGAACAAGCCGATATTGACGATGACATCTCGGCAGCAAAAGAGGCAGGAACACATGATGGAAATGATACAGCAACCACTTGGGCAGATGAACAACTTGAGGAATAAGAGCGGTGCCGCCAAAAGATCAAACATATTTTCGTGCTAGTTTCCAGTTTGACGAAGATGCGAATACTCTATGTGCAGAAGAGCCAAGACCCTCTTGGGGATTGTCACCGCATTACTTGACTGAAAGTGAGATATCGAAGTCTAAACATGGGCCGTTCAAACCAGAGTTGAGGCGATTGTATTGGGACAACGACGGTGGTTATGTACCGGACTTCATACCCCTTGACTACGGGGTATTGACGGCCGCACCGCATGTGTTTGATGCATTTGAATCCGCAA
Organism: Ascidiaceihabitans sp.; assembly: GCF_039986515.1. NCBI lineage: Bacteria > Pseudomonadati > Pseudomonadota > Alphaproteobacteria > Rhodobacterales > Paracoccaceae > Ascidiaceihabitans > Ascidiaceihabitans sp. Next base: position 1,082,078 of record NZ_JBDWQO010000007.1, read on the forward strand.
TGAACCTAAAAGCCCAATCCGAAATTTTCGAGTCATATGTTGGTGAACAAACTTACGTGGTTTTGAAGCCACTTATTTTTTTGGATCTGATGAATATGGAAACTTCAACGTACCGACTGAGCTCCAAAGGAACCTTGATTAATCCCAAGTCTATAATCCTGAAAAGCGCACCACCGGAAGACATACATTATTTTGGCTTACTGCATAACGCTCGAGACATGCCATACATTTTTGTGTCTGAAGATTTCAAAAAAATATATGATGGCAATGGGTTTTCTGGGCTCAGATTTAAGCTATCTTGGCCGAACGTAGAAGGTTCAGAAAGCAAGTGAGGCCTTACAAAATTTGAAGAAGGACGCATCATACTAGCATTAAGAGTGTCAGCAAAAAACAAATCTGAAAGGCTTAGAGCATTTGGACATAAGCTACAAAGACTCTGGCATCTCCCTCCTCGAAGTCATGGTCGCTCTCGCCATCATCGCCATGGTCGCAGCCCTCGTCGCCCCCCGCGTCATGGGCAGCTTCGGACGTGCCAAATCCAAAGCAGCAGAAATCCAGCTCACCAACATCAAAGGCGCGTTGCAGCTCTATTACCTCGACGTCGGCCAATACCCCTCGGAAACCAACGGCCTCAGCGGCCTGCTCACCTGCCCGATCCGCCACAGATTTCGGCATAACACCCCGCAGCCCTAACCCAAAAACGCCCCCAAACGTCGCAAAACGGCAACCATACCCCCCAAATCCGCGCAACCGTGGACCAAAGGGAGGCCATCATGAACCAACACCACCGCGACACCCGCAAAATCGACCCCACACGCGGAAGCACCCTTGGCGACGGCACCCCCAACGACGCCGACCGGATTGAGATCGGCCCCACACAACTCGCCTTCAAAGAATGGGAAGCCGCAGGCCTCACCCTCCCCAACCTCGACAAAATGCGCCAATACCGCCACGTGCGCCTCACCCAACACATCATCGATCGCGGCTACGCAGGCCTGCTGATGTTCGACCCCCTCAACATCCGCTACGCCACCGACAGCACCAACATGCAACTGTGGAACACCCACAACCCGTTCCGCGCGGTGCTGATCTGCGCGAATGGCTACATGGTGATCTGGGACTATAAAAACGCGCCATTCCTGTCGTCCTTCAACCCGCTTGTGCGCGAGGTGCGTTCCGGCGCGGACCTGTTCTATTTCGATCGTGGTGACAAGATCGACTTGGCCGCAGACGCCTTCGCCAATGACGTGCGCGGCCTTCTAGAGGAGCATTGCAAAGGCAACACGCGGCTGGCTGTCGACAAGCCAATGGTGCATGGGCTGCGCGCCCTTGAGGCGCAGGGGCTGACGGTAATGGACGGCGAAGAGGTCACGGAAAAATCCCGCTCTGTCAAAGGGGTAGATGAAATTCTGGCCATGCGCTGCGCCAACCACGCCTGCCAGACCGCTGTGCAGAAGATGGAGGACTTCGCGCGGGCAAACGTCGGAGACGGCGTGACCTGCGAAGATGACATCTGGGCCGTGCTACATGCAGAGAACATCAAACGCGGCGGCGAATGGATCGAAACCCGCCTGCTCGCCTCCGGCCCCCGCACCAACCCATGGTTCCAGGAATGCGGGCCGCGGATCACCCAACAAAACGAGATCATCTCTTTCGACACAGACCTCATCGGCAGCTACGGCATCTGCATCGACATCTCGCGCTCATGGTGGATCGGCGACCAAAAACCCCGCCCCGACATGATCTACGCCATGCAACACGCCCATGAACACATCATGACCAACATGGACATGCTAAAGCCCGGCGTCACCATCCCGGAACTCACCGCGAACACCCATGTTCTGGACGCGCAATTCCAAGCGCAAAAATACGGGTGTTTGATGCACGGCGTGGGGCTGTGCGACGAATGGCCCCTCGTCGCCTACCCGGACAAAGCCGTGCCGGGCGCCTTCGACCACCCGCTTGAGGCAGGGATGGTGCTCTGTGTTGAAGCGGCTGTGGGGGCCGTGGGCGGAGATTTCACGATCAAGCTAGAGGACCAAGTGTTGATCACCGAAGACGGGTACGAGAACCTGACGACGTATGCGTTTGATGCTGACCTTATGGGACAAACCTAAAGCTCCCGCCTTTCAATCTACCCGCTCCCCTCCTAACGCAACAAAGGGCCGCGCCCGAGCCTGGGCTGTAGGCCGTCTTGCAAACTGTCCAGTGGACAGTTTGAGGCCGAAGGTGGTGATAGCCAAGGAAGCACGAAGTGCGCCCTCCCGGGGGGAGGCTCGGGCGCGGCCCGTGACGGGGTCACGGGCGAAGATGTGGGTTACAGCACTTGGCTGACCTTGATCAGTTCTCTCTTTGCCAATGCGCTGCTTCTCAAGGCGGACGCCTGATTGCGCACCAGATTTATGCACCATATCTATCGCCTGGTTTTTCTGGTTTTGAAAATGGTGCGTAGGTCATGAGTTTCGCACCAATCTTTGGTCATAGGTCGGAAACTGGAAGCTTGCTCTATTTGCACGCAGCGTCCCGTACAGGTTGTTCTTGCGCATCTAAGTGCGAGCATTAGAGTAGTCAAAGAAAACATATAACTTTTAAATTTATGAGCACCTGAATGGCGAAAAGAACTCGAAACAACATTGTCACGACCTCCTTTCACTATCTTGTTAAAACTGCGAAAAATGAAGATGACCCTGAAAACCCGATAGAGTCGGGGTTTACGCGCAACGAATTCCAGAGAGTTGTGGATCGGATCACTGATCTTACTCCATTAAATGAACGAGACGAAAATGTAATCGAGAGAATCAAAGCTGGAACCGACCTGCCATTTGGTGAGCATGAATTGGTCGATGAATCCCTACACTTTGGGCGTTTCGATGGAGCGTATTACGGGCAGCAGTTCAGAAATAACATGCTGGGGATCATTTCCGCCGACAGCCTTAATCTTAGGCCGTTTCACTACCTTATCACACAACTGCGTGATGGGAAGATCCTCATCGGCGTTACATATCACGGGCAGTTTGGCGACTATGAAGGCATGAGCAAATGTCTTATGCATATTCTCCGTGGCAACTATAACATTGACTCTCGTACTTTGCGCAGCTTGTCGGGTGAGATCGGAAATGGTGTTCCAGTGGAACTCAAACTTACATATCGACGCCCTGATGAGCGTCCAGAAAGGCAACATCTATTTGGTCGGTCAGGTGTGATTGCTATTAAGAACACCGAGTTCGGAGATGATTTCGCTGATCAAGTAGGCGCAGTAGCAGCCAGAGTTCGCGGCGATGTGCGGCACCGTAAGCAGATTCTTGCAGACATCGTGAACGACGGCGAGATGCTGGAACTTAATGACGAAGACATCATTGGATGCACTGCTGTTGTTCGGGAACAGGGGCGTACGCGCACGATCTACCTACTTGGGGAAAATAATTTCGCAACGAAGTTCCTGCTAGATGTGCAGTTCGATGCGAACGGCGTACCGCGGCAGAACCAAGTAAGAGACGAGATGGTACGAGTTCTACGTGAAAAAATAGTGCCGATGATGAACTAAGAAATGAAAGCACTCGTTCAAAAAAACTATGGCACCTATGTAGGTATCGCAACAGGGAGGAAAGAGAGACATTCTTTCCGCTTAGCGCTGTTTGTGTTTTTTGCAATCCTCTGTGCAATTTTCGCGAGAACTTCAATATATTCATCTTACTCAGTCTTAGTCACGTCGATCACCATCCTTACAGGATTTACCTTCACGGCGCTGTTTTCCGATCACACAATGGCGGATATTGGGCTGCCACGCCCACAAACCGAAAATGACCGAGCTGACCTGACACGCCTAGGAATATTGGGAGAGAATTTTAAGTTTCGTTCATCCTATTTTATCGCGTTGTCGATCATAGGTGCGGTGTTAATGACTGTAGCGTCATTGGAATTAACTAGCCCTAAGTTCCTATCTGGTTCAGTTGCAGTCCTTTGGCCAAATGTAACTGGTTTTTTGGGTCTCGATCCAAAGGTTTATATTTTGATCATTTGGAATATCGTTTCCACTATGATGATCTTGATTGTGGTATTCATATACCTAGAGTGTTTGTACACATTCTACAGATTGTCCGAGACGATACTATCGATTGTAAACCTTAGAAGAGCTTACATCAAACACTCGGAGAATAGCGCGTAAGCCCTTATATGCGATCTTACGTGTATCGCTAAGCCGCCTAATTTTCGCTGACTAGATGCCCCCTCTCGCCAAACCTTAACGCCCCCCAATCCCTACCAACCCGTTACCGCCCCAAAACCACCAAAAACGTACAAATATCCCCCCAAACTGTACGAAACGCCAAAATCACCCCCAAAACACCCCTCCAAAGCACCAAAAAACGTACAAAAATCACCCCCTTCTGTACAATAGGAGTCCCGACCCGCACCGCGCGCTGTGTTAACGCCTGCGTGAACGCACTGACACAGACCTTCACAAACCGCGCTGCGCCCCCCACACTAGGGGCAACCAAAGGACGCAAAATGCCCACCAAACGCATCACATTCCCCGGTCACGACTTTAATGGAAACGGGGGCGAAACCCTCGCCGCGCGCCTCGACATGCCCCCCGGCGCGCATCTGGCCACCGCCATCTTCGCCCACTGCTTCACCTGCGGCAAAGACATCCCCGCCGCGCGCCGCATTGCTGCCCGTTTGGCTGGCGCAGGCATCGCCGTTTTACGTTTTGATTTCACAGGCTTAGGCCACTCCGAGGGCGAATTTTCCAACACCTCTTTCACCTCCAACGTCGACGATCTGGCCGCCGCTGCCCGTTATTTACAGGGCGAAAACATGCCCCCCAGCCTGCTCATCGGCCACTCTTTGGGCGGTGCCGCCGTGCTCAAAGCCGCCACCGAAATCGAAGGCATCAAAGCCGTCGCCACCCTCGGCGCCCCCTTCGATCCCGGCCACGTGATTCACAATTTCGCCGACAGCCTCCCCGAAATCGCCCAACGGGGCGAGGCCGAAGTCTCCCTTGGCGGCCGCCCCTTCACCATTGGCAAAACCTTTGTGCAAGACGTGTCAGAGGCCAAGCTAAATCAAAGCGTTAGCAATATGAAAGCCGCACTGCTGGTCATGCACGCGCCACAAGACAACATTGTCTCTATCGACAATGCCGCCCAGATTTTCACCACCGCGAAACACCCCAAGTCCTTCGTCACCCTAGACGACGCCGACCACCTCATCACCCGTGCGGAAGACGCAGAATACGCCGCCGACGTCATCACCACATGGGCCACTAAGTATCTGAAACTAAAGCACCCTGCCCCACCCATCGGCGCACCCGAAGGCATCGTCAGAACCTGTGAAGCCGACACAAAAGGCTTCCTGCAAGACATCCACGCAGGCCCCGTCCACCACGTTCTTGCGGATGAGCCGCTCGCCTACGGCGGCACCAACAAAGGCATGTCGCCCTACGGCTTCCTGTCCGCAGGCCTTGGCGCATGTACCTCCATGACCATCCGCATGTACGCCCGCCGCAAAGGGTGGCCATTGGATCATGTCAGCGTCGATGTGAAACACGATAAGGTCCATGCGCAGGACGCCGATACGGGTGGCGCGGGCAGCAAAGTGGACGTGTGGAACCGGCGGATCACCCTGACCGGTAATTTAAGTCAGGATCAGCGTCAGAAGCTTTTGGAAATTGCGGACAAATGCCCGGTGCACAGAACGCTGGAACGCAGTTCTGATGTGATCACAGAGCTTGCCCCCTAAGGCGCAAGCCCTGCCACCGCGCGCTTACAGGTAGTCAAACGTGACTTGTGCGTCGTGCCCCGACACAAACACCGCCGTGCCTGTTGCTGTGCGTGACACAGGCCCCGCATGTGCAAACACGTCCGAGACCACGGACGTGAAATTGCCGGTAAACCGGTAAGACGTCACAGACATGCGCGCCACTACGGTTTGGTTGCCGTCCACCACAACGCGCGATTGAAAATCGAACCCTTTGGTGTTGGTGATGACACCGCCCACGTGAAATTCGACGCTGGTCTCGACACTTGCGGAAACTTCACCGTTCGCGACCAACGGAATACCCACACTGCCCTTTACTGTGCTGCCAACTTTGACACCGGCCGTAAAATCAAGCGACAGACTTTCGCTGAGTGACTCCGTGAAGGTGATGACCATCGTTTGGGCCTCAGACGTGTTGTTGACGGCTGTGCTGGTCGAAACCCCGTCCAGCGTCGTAAGCTGTGGCACATTCCATGCGTCGTATACGACGTCGGTCACAGCCTGATACAAAACAACGTCCGTTTTGTAGTAGAACTTGATGCTGGTGATCTGGTTGTCGGTTTGACTGGAGCTGATTGCCGTCAGGATCATGTCCTGAGGGGGAATGTCGTCTTCTTTGCTCGTGACGATCTGCCAGTCATCCGCGGTTGTTGGCGCCTCATTTCCGGGGGTGATATATTCGTTGCCCTTGGTGGTTTGGACATACATCGCCACAACGACATTCGACACCACACGCACCTGGATTTGGCGGATGCTGTCATTGGTAAAGGTCAGGGATGCATAGTAGGCGACACCGGAACTGGTTTCCCCAACATGGCTTTGAACACCATTGTTGAATTGGATCACCATGCCGCAAAAAGTATTGTTGCTTTTCAGGGTATAGAAAACGATGGCCTGAACATACTCCGCCGAGCGTTGATGCCAATTGTGCTGGCCGGTTGCACCCAATCGATTGGTCACTTGGTCGGGTTTATTGTACACGCGTTCTTGCGCAATTGTTTCGGCAGTCATCTGAAAATCCTTAATAAAAATGTGGAATCTGCAAGGAAAATACTTTGCAGGCTTTGGAAAAGGTCGTGATAAAAAGTGGTCGGTGTCGGGTTGTAAATTCAACCCCTCGTGGAATTATTCATACAATGAAGCAATTAAATTGTGAAGCTTTGCTTCAATACTTTGGGGCCACATTCCAGGATTGAAGAATAAAATGGGCGCGTGCAAAGTAGATGCACACGCCCAATTCATCGCTTGGTGTAAAAACTTAGTCGCGGGCGCGAGACACTAGTTTCCAGATCGTTGGAAACAGCGCTGCGGCCAAAGCCAGCTTGACCAAGTCGCCCACAAGGAACGGCGTGAGCCCCCAAGCTAGAATTGGTTTGTCCCAGCCATAAAGTGCGCCCAACCACAGCAGACCCGGCACATAGATCAACACGTTGCCCAACAGCATCGCCAGCGCCATTTTAGGAGCAGAACGATCCCAGCCCTGACGGGCCAAGCTGCCCAAAAGGACGGTCGCCAACACATAGCCCACCAGATAGCCGCCTGTGCCGCCCATCATATATTCAAACCCGGAGGCTTGCGCAGAGGAACCTGCAAACACGTCAAACCCAAGTGCCCCGACAATCATGTAGCCGATGATGGTCACAAGACCCAAACGTGCACCATACGCCGCGCCGATGCTAAGAACTGCGAAAGTGCCCATTGTGATCGGCACAGGCGACATCGGCACTTTTATCTTTGCTGCAACTGCCAAAAGCAGGATACCTGCCAAGACCAGAACAGCTTGTTTTGCAAGGCGAAGTGCCCCGTCATTCGCGCCCAAGACATCGCTCAGCACTTTGTTATTGATGGCAGAATTCATCTGCATGCACTCCTTGAATTGAAATCAGTGCGCGATTTCTGCCGTGCAGAGAGAGTTTCTGCAAGCGCATAATGAGGCCCTATGCGCTTGACCCCTTGCGGCTATAGTCCGTTATCATCAAATAGTCCTTGCGCGGCCCCAAGACCCGCCACGTCACACGCCAGCGCGGCCATTTTTCAAACAGATATGTCACGTAATAGTGGTCGGGATCACACCAATGCTCCGTCTCTCCGCCTGCGTTCGGGACGGAATGAAAAAACCGCCCGTCCTGAAAAAATACGTTCAGATCTTTGTCCCACACATAGCGCCGCTCTGACTGCATCGCCGTTTGCCCCGGGATCTGCAACTGCCCGCTTTCATGGTAGGCAAGCCCCCCGTCAGACCGCGCGAAACCACCTTCACCATTGAAAGCAGCCTCGGGTTGGCCCGATGGCATGATCCGCCGCGCGATCCGCCAGCGCCCTTCAAAATCGGCTAAAACCCGTGCGCTCATTCGCCCAAGTACATCCCGACCGTGATGTCGTCCCCCGCCCCGATGAACCGCAGCTTTTCGCCCGAACGATCCATGTGGTAGCACGCCCACAATCCTTGTGGCTGCCATTCGGAGCAATACTGATTGTTGTCCACGCGCCAGCTGCCCCAGCTTTCGCGTCCGCCCTGATTGTAAAGCGTCTTGCCCGATGCATAAAATGTCTGGCTGGCTTCGGCATAGACCAATGTGCGGTCCGTCAGTGCCGCGCTGATTTCGGTCCCTGTCATTGTGGTCCAGATCCCTTCCGCCTGACCGGACATGGGCAAAATCATCAAAGCGAGTGTGGCAAAGCGTGTCATCGCATCGTCCCTTGGTTGTCGTTTCCCGCCCATCAGTCTATGACGCCCTCGAACTGCCGGAAAGTCACAAAAAGGTGCGCCTATGATCCCTCGCTATTCCCGTCCCGAAATGGTTGCCATTTGGTCCCCTGAAACCAAGTTCAAAATCTGGTACGAGATCGAGGCCCACGCCTGTGAAGCCATGGCCGACATGGGCACAATCCCCCGTGAAAACGCGGACGCTGTGTGGAAAGCCAAAGACGTCGAATTCGACGTGGCGCGCATCAACGAAATCGAAGCTGTCACCAAACATGATGTCATTGCGTTTCTCACACACCTTGCCGAACACGTGGGCGCGGACGAAGCGCGTTTTGTGCATCAGGGCATGACATCTTCCGACGTGCTGGACACCTGTTTCAACGTGCAGCTTGTGCGCGCCGCAGACATTCTGATCGCAGGTGTCGAAGGATTGATGGGCGCCCTGAAACGTCGCGCGATTGAACACAAAGACACATTGCGCGTCGGCCGCAGCCACGGCATCCACGCCGAGCCCACAACTATGGGCCTGACATTCGCGCGCTTCTACGCTGAAATGGACCGCAATCTGGCCCGTATGCATGTCGCGCGCGCCGAAATTGCCACTGGTGCTATTTCAGGTGCTGTTGGCACATTCGCCAATGTCGACCCGCAAGTCGAAGACCATGTCTGCGCGGCCTTGGGCCTGAAACCCGAACCTATTTCCACCCAAGTTATCCCCCGCGACCGTCATGCCGCCTTCTTTGCAGCGCTTGGCGTTGTGTCTTCCTCTATCGAAAACATCGCCATCGAAGTGCGCCATATGCAGCGCACCGAAGTGCTGGAAGGGGCAGAGTTCTTTTCCATGGGCCAGAAGGGCTCAAGCGCTATGCCACACAAAAAGAACCCCGTGCTGACCGAAAACCTGACAGGTCTGGCCCGTCTGGTGCGTATGACGGTGATCCCCGCGCTGGAAAACGTGGCCCTGTGGCACGAACGCGATATCTCGCACAGCTCTGTTGAGCGCAACATCGGACCGGATGCGACGATCACGCTGGATTTCGCACTGGCCCGCATGACCAGTGTTATCGACAAGATGATCATCTTCCCACAGAACATGCTCGACAATATGAACAAATTCCCGGGTTTGGTGATGTCTCAGCGCGTGTTGTTGGCCCTGACCCAAGCCGGCGTCAGCCGCGAGGATGCGTATTCCATGGTGCAGCGCAATGCATTGAAAGTATGGGAACACCGTACCGACTTCCGCGAAGAGCTGCTGGCGGATGAAGATGTGTGCAAGGCTTTGTCTGTCGACGAGATCAACGAAAAATTTGACATGGGCTACCACACTAAACACGTCGACACGATCTTTGCCCGTGTGTTCGGCGACGTTTAGGCCCCAAACGTACACGATGCTGCCTTAAGCATCATTGAATTTTCCCGACTTGGGGAAGAATCACACGTCAATTCAACAAACCGCCTGCCCATATTAGCTGGGTGGGCGGTTTTCGTTTGCACGCCTGAATATTGGATTATGGCAACCTAATTCTCAAAAGCACATGCAACCTGCTCAAGAAAAAGTGAAACTACTACTGTGGGTTAGTGGATAAAAATCTGACCGCCCCGTACACTCTTAAATCTAGCGCACGTGTTTTCAGGGGATCAATTTGCCTGCTCAGTATCACATATACCCACAACTCCAGCTGAAGTTTGTCAGCATTTGGGGCAAAACTGAATTGGCCGAATTGATGGCCCTTGCCACGCGTTATAGCCTTGACCCCGACTTTGATTCCAAAAACAGAATGTTGGTCGATTTGTCCGATCTTCAGGATGCAAAGGCCACGTTTCGGGACGTGTTTGCCTTAAACGGGTTTTATGAACGTACCTTCGCAGCATCCGACACCCCGATGTCTGTCGCAATCAGCGCCCCCACCGGGTTGGGTTATGGGCTGGCACGTATGTTTTCAGCACTCACCTCTGGCAAACCCCTGATGCATGTCGAAATCTTCAGGTCCGTTTCTGACGCCGCGACTTATTTGAACATCGATCTGGGCAAATTAAGGGATACGCAGAACGCATAGGCCAAAACCATGTAGCCGTGCATTGCTATCGCTCCTTTCCACCCTAATTTTGCAAAAAGTCACTTTTTCATCACCCACACCGAATAAAGTCGCACGGTTCGGGGTTATTGAAGTATCGTCACAACAAGACCCTTGAGGAGAACACAAATGCGGACCTTTTTGATTGCAGCAGCTTTGACCCTTCCAATCAGCGTATCAACGCCCCTCTACGCTGCAGGTGGTGGCAACGAGACAGCGCCAAAGCCCACAAAAACCAGTAAAGACTGCAAAGGCGTTCGGGTCTGGGATGAGAAGAAACAACGCTGCGTGCGCCCGAAGAAAAGTTCGCTTGATGATAACGGCCTGTATGACGCGGTACGCGAACTGGCCTATGCGGGCCGCTACATGGACGCCCAAGGCGTCTTGGCCGCGATGTCCGACCAGAATGATGACCGCGTTCTGACCTACAAAGGGTTCACAGAACGCAAAATGGGCAACATCGACGTCGCCATGGTCTTTTATCAAGACGCCATTGATAAAAATCCCGGAAACCTTCTGGCGCGGTCTTACATGGCGCAGGGCATGCTGGATCAAGGCGACAAAATTGGTGCCATCGCCCAGTTGCGCGAAATTCAAGCGCGCGGTGGCGAAGGCACATGGGCCGAAGCGTCTTTGCGCCAAGCCATCGAAACAGGCGTGACGTACAATCACTGATCCTGATCCTGATCCTGATCCTGAAATCGGGGCTGAAAACCAGTTCTGATTTCAGGAAATCTTCATCTATTGCGGCCTAGATTGGAACAAATTCCAATTGAGGCCGCTTATGGATTTTCTTCCCATGGCTCCAATGGGCGATACGTCGTCCCTTGGTGGCACCCCTGCCCCCGGCAAACCGGATTTAACGCTAAGCCGCAAGGCAAAGGCCGCAATCGTTGTGCGGTTGCTTTTGAATGAAGGCGCCGACATTCCGCTGGAGGATCTTCCAGAAGAACTACAAGAACAGCTGACCAAGCAGATGGGTCAGATGCGCGTCATTGATCGTGACACCCTTCAACATGTTGTTCAGGAATTTGCAGAAGAAGTCGAACGCATCGGGCTTAGTTTTCCCGGCGGTATTGCCGGTGCGCTCAGCGCTTTAGATGGCAAAATCAGCCCCAAAACCGCAGCCCGCCTGGCCAAAGAGGCAAACGTGCGTGAAACAGGCGACCCATGGATGCGTATCAAGGATGTTGGCAGCGAACGCCTTGTGCCAGTGATGCAAGAAGAAAGCATCGAAGTCGCCGCAGTTTTATTGTCGAAGTTGGATGTGACAAAAGCCGCTGAAATTCTTGGTAAATTGCCTGGGCCCCGCGCCCGCCAGATCACGTTTGCGGTGTCGCAGACGGGTGGTGTAACACCGGACGCTGTAGACCGCATCGGGCGTTCCATCGCGGATCAACTTTCGGCGCTGCCTTTGCGGGCTTTCGATGAAGATCCCGTCGACCGCGTGGGTGCCATTCTGAACTCCTCGACCTCCATAACCCGCGACGATGTTCTGGAAGGTCTGGATGAACGCGACGAAGGGTTCGCCAATGCCGTTCGCAAAGCCATTTTCACTTTTGGCAACATCGCAGAACGTATTGCACCGCGCGATTTGCCACGGGTATTACGTGACATTGATCAAGCCGATCTGATCGCAGCGTTGGGTGGTGCTGAAGCCGCGGGCATGAAGGTGTCAGCCGACTTTATCCTCGAAAACATGTCCGGGCGTATGGCGGACCAATTGCGCGAAGAAATCGAAGAAGCTGGAAAACAAAAACCTGCAGACGTCGAAGCCGCAATGGGCAATATCGTTGCAACCATTCGTGCGCTAGAGGCCTCGGGTGATCTGTTGCTTATTTCACCAGACGAGGACGAAGAATAAGACACAAAACCGTCCTTGGCCCACGCATTCAAGACCAACGCATTAACGCCGTCGCTTGTGATTGCGCATGTGGCAAGCTATCTCTGACCCTTAGGGCGCTGTGCCCTGTTGTCACGCAATAGCAGGTCATGGCGAAAAATCCAAAACAGACTTTACCTTTGGGCAAACGGGCGGTGCTGTTTGCCACGAATGCCGTTGTTTACGGATTGATCCGTTTGGCCTTGATGCTGCCCTACGCCGTGCGCGTGCGCTGCGTGGGTGGGTTTATTTCAGGCGTTCTGGGACCGGTTGCGGGGTTTCGAAGTCGTGCGATGCAGCATATCGCACACATCTACCCGGACATGTCCCAAAGCGATCGGAAATCCTTGGCGTCCGCCTGTTTAAACAACTTTGGGCGCACCCTGATCGAAAACTATTCCACCAAAGACATGCTGTCGCGCATGCACGATCACGAGATAACTGGACCCGGATTTCAAGCCCTCAAAGAGGCCCGGGACGCCGGCCGGCCTGTCATTCTTGTTACGGGGCATTTTGGCAATTACGAGGCGACACGCGCGGCCCTTGTCAGTCAGGGTTTTGCCATTGGTGGGCTGTACCGCGACATGTCCAATCCCTATTTCAATGCGCATTACGTAAAAACCATGGAGGCCTTTGGCGGTCCCGTTTTCCCCCAAGGCCGCAAAGGCACGGCCGGGTTTGTGCGTCATTTGAAAGCTGGCGGACAGTTGGTGTTGCTGTTTGATCAGCACGTGTTTCACGCCCCTGTTATGGACTTTTTAAGCGAACCGGCGCGCACAGCCACATCCGCGGCAGATCTTGCTTTGCGCTTTGATGCCGCACTCATTCCGTTTTACGGAATTCGACAGGACGACGGTTTGGGATTTGAAACCACGCTAGAAGCACCAATTCCGCACAGCGACGCGCTGACGATGACGCAAGCCATGAATGATAGTATTTCGGCGCGCATACGGACCAACCCCGAACAGTGGTTTTGGGTGCCGCGCCGTTGGCGTCCTGATCAGATTTAGATCACCGCAGCCGCGCAGCGCCGACAATGGGACCCAGTTTGTCATGCTGCACCAGCACAACAATTGCAGCGTCCCCCGGCGCAGGGGCAGTCAACGTCAACGCAGACTGCCCGTTCCACTGGGCCAGCTCTTGCCAGTCCTGCGCAACATTTGCGTACTTCAATGTCTGACCCGCGTTTTCGCCACGCGTAATGCGGCTTTCCCGCAAGGGCTGATACCGCAACAGTTGCACGACATATGATCCCGCGGACTGTGCGTCTGCTTTGATTTGAACCGTATCGCCACTGCGGGTCAAGGATACTGCGACAGGCATAGGCTGTGCTGCATGCGCCGCAATCGCTGCAGAAAGCTTCATCGCTTTCGCGCCAACAATATCCGTTTGGCCGTTCACAATCATCTGGGGCGTGTACACAGACCGCCGCCCCCCGACACGGGCATATTTGCGCTGTCGTTTGGCGTAAGCAGGGTCTGCAAATTCGTCTTTCCAGCCGATATAGTCCCAATAGTCCACGTGCAACGCAATCGCGATCACATCATCGCGCACTGCCAGCTCATGCAACATGGCATCGGCGGGCGGACAGGATGAACACCCCTGCGATGTGAACAGTTCAACAACAACAGGGCTGTCCTGCGCCCAAACGGGTGTCGCAAAACTTAGGAATGCAGCAGCAAGACCGGACGCAATTTTCTTCATGACAGTAAAGAACCTATGATATGTTAACCTATGGCTATTCCCTTTCCGTCGAAATTACCAATCAAGGTTTCTTGAAAGAACCGTTATCGATGTTACAGACAGTTCACGTAAAATTCGGTACACAATGGTATACAAAATGCCACGGATACATGTTTTTAGGTTGATCCGCGCCCGATCCTAAGGCAAGACGCACCCAACACAGTGCCACATCTCAACCCAGAAGGGAGCGCCCGCCATGCCTATCGTTGTTGGTCAGGACACAGCCAAAACCCGCAAAACTCTTACAGTTGGTGATCAGTCGATTGCCTACTATTCGATTCCCGCTGCCACGGACGCCGGCCTTGGCGATTTTTCCAAGCTGCCCGCCGCGTTGAAAGTCGTTCTGGAAAACATGTTGCGCTTTGAAGACGGCAAGACTGTTTCCACCGACGACATCAAAGCTTTTGCCGAATGGGGCGCCAAAGGCGGCAAGAACCCTCGCGAAATCGCCTACCGCCCTGCCCGCGTCCTGTTGCAGGATTTCACCGGCGTTCCGGCTGTTGTGGATCTGGCCGCGATGCGTGACGCACTTGTGTCCCTTGGTGGCGATGCAGAACAAATCAACCCGCTAAACCCTGTTGATCTGGTCATCGACCACTCTGTGATGATCGACGAATTCGGCAACCCGCGTGCGTTCCAGATGAACGTGGACCGCGAATACGAACGCAACATGGAACGCTACACCTTCCTGAAATGGGGTCAGAACGCCTTTAACAACTTCCGCGTTGTGCCCCCCGGCACAGGCATCTGCCACCAGGTGAACCTTGAGTATCTGTCCCAAACCGTTTGGACGGATGCAGACCAAAACGGTGAAGAAGTCGCTTACCCTGACACGCTTGTCGGTACGGATTCACACACCACAATGGTCAACGGCGCCGCGGTTCTGGGCTGGGGTGTTGGCGGGATCGAGGCAGAAGCCGCGATGCTTGGCCAGCCAATTTCTATGCTGATCCCCGAAGTGATCGGGTTTGAGCTGACGGGCTCCATGATGGAAGGCACCACAGGCACCGACCTGGTGCTGAAAGTCGTTGAAATGCTGCGCGCCAAAGGCGTTGTTGGCAAATTTGTCGAATTCTACGGCGAGGGCCTGAACCGTTTGCCATTGGCCGACCGCGCGACAATCGGCAACATGGCACCCGAATACGGTGCCACATGTGGCTTCTTCCCCATTGACGGCGAAACGCTGCGCTACCTGCGCACAACAGGCCGCGACGAAGACCGCATCGCACTTGTCGAAGCCTACGCCAAAGAAAACGGTTTCTGGCGCGGCGATGATTACGCACCAATCTACACAGACACGTTGCATCTGGATATGGGCACAATCGTGCCTGCGATCTCTGGCCCGAAACGCCCACAAGATTACGTGGCACTGACAGACGGCAAAACTGCTTTCCACAAAGAAATGGAAGAGACCTTTAAACGTCCCATGGGCAAAGAAGTGGCAGTTGCGGGTGAAGATTACACGATGGAAAGCGGCAAAGTTGTCATCGCTTCGATCACGTCCTGCACCAACACCTCCAACCCCTATGTGATGATCGGCGCTGGCCTTGTGGCGCGCAAAGCCGCTGCGTTGGGACTGGATCGCAAGCCTTGGGTCAAAACATCGCTGGCCCCCGGTTCCCAAGTTGTGTCTGCCTATCTTGAGGCTGCTGGCCTGCAAGACGATCTGGACAAAATCGGCTTTAACCTTGTTGGCTATGGCTGCACCACCTGCATCGGCAACTCTGGTCCGATTCAAAAAGAACTGTCTGACGCGATTGCCGAAGGCGATCTGGTCGCGACCTCTGTTCTGTCCGGCAACCGCAACTTTGAAGGGCGTATTTCGCCTGATGTGCGCGCCAACTATCTGGCCTCGCCCCCCCTCGTGGTGGCTTACGCGCTGGCCGGGACGCTGGATATCAATCTGGCAACAGACGTGATCGCACAGGACAAAGACGGCAACGATGTTTACCTGAAAGACCTGTGGCCAACGACGCAGGAAGTCGCTGAATTGGTTGAACAAACCGTGACGCGCGAAGCCTTCCAGACCAAATACGCAGACGTCTTCAAAGGCGACGAAAAATGGCAGGCCGTGGAAACCACCGAGGCCCTGACATACGACTGGCCGCCACAGTCCACTTACGTACAAAACCCACCCTACTTCCAGGGCATGGGCGCTGAGCCGGGCAAGATCGCCAACATCAACGACGCCAAGGTGCTCGCGGTCTTGGGTGACATGATCACCACTGACCACATCTCACCTGCCGGTTCGTTCAAGGCGGACACCCCTGCCGGTCAATACCTGACAGAACGCCAAGTGGCCCCGCGCGAATTCAACTCTTATGGCTCGCGTCGCGGCAACCATGAGGTGATGATGCGCGGCACATTCGCCAACATTCGCATCAAGAACGAGATGCTTGATGGTGTTGAAGGCGGCTATACCAAAGGGCCCGATGGCACCCAAACGTCGATCTACGACGCGGCCATGGCGCATCAGGCCAACGGCACGCCGCTGGTGATCTTTGGGGGCGAACAGTACGGCGCTGGGTCCAGCCGGGACTGGGCGGCCAAAGGCACAGCCCTGCTGGGCGTCAAAGCGGTCATTTCCGAGAGCTTTGAACGTATTCACCGCTCAAACCTTGTTGGTATGGGGGTCATCCCGTTTGAATTTACCGGGGGCGACAGCCGCACATCTCTGGGCCTGACTGGCCAAGAAACGGTGTCCATCTCGGGTCTCGACACGATTGAGCCGCTGCAAGAAGTGCCGTGCACCATCACAATGGCCGATGGCACGGTGAAGAACATCACCCTCAAGTGCCGCATCGATACCGCGATCGAGATCGAATACATCGAACATGGTGGCGTGCTGCATTACGTGCTGCGCAACTTGGCGGCCGCATAATGCGGGTTGCCCTGATTACCGGCGGTGCGCGCGGCATAGGCCGCGCCATCGCCGAAGATTTGGGCGCAGACCAAAAGGTCGCTTTTACGTACAATACAACTGATCCCGGGCCGCTTTGTCATGAGCGGCCCGAATTTTTTGCAATTCACGCTGATCTGTCCAAACCGGAGCAAGCGCAAAAAGTCATCGAACAAACCATCGCACATTTTGGTCAACTGGATGTGCTGGTGAACAACGCAGGCGCCATCGCGATGAACGCGCCGGATGCTACGGACTTCGACGCGATAAACGACACATTCCAAGTCAATGTAACGGCCCCTATGGCATTGCTTGCCGCAGCCCTGCCCTACTTGAAATCAGGCTCAGCTGTGATCAACATTTCCTCAACGAATGCCGTGCTGCCGGCCATGGGCGCTTCTGCTTATTCCGCAAGCAAGGCCGCGCTTAACACTTGGACGCGGGCCATGGCCAAGGAGCTTGGATCAAAAGGCATTCGCGTAAACGGCGTCGCCCCCGGGGCCACGGAACTCACAGACACCCCGCGGCCAACAGAATTGATCGCCAAATTTGTAGAAATGACTGCACTTGGCCGCGTCGCACTGCCCCAAGACATCGCAAAAGCAGTGCGCTTTCTAGCCTCAAATGACGCAAGTTTCATCACTGGTGAGATTTTGAACGTAAATGGCGGATACAGGCTTTAAGTGTTTCTTCTTGCTTAAAATATCCCCGCCGGAGGCATCTTTTGGCGCAACAGAACACCAAAAGCTGTCAGCAATAGACGCCCAAACAGAAGCCCCACACGCCCGCGTTCACGAAGGGGCAACGAAGGTTGAACGCATTGCAGGGGCGCAACTGTCGGCACCACAAACGCAGCGGTGCCGACGATATCCAGGGATGTTACAGCAGCCTAGCCGGATCTAAGATGCGCCCGACGCTGTTTTCGCCCTTGTAGGTAACTGTCTTAAGCAGTGACAGGCGTTTTGCCACGGGTCCATGCCAGCGGCTTTACTGGTTCATCAAGCGGGGTCTCTGCGACATGATTGATGTAGTTCGACATCGTTTTTTGCGCGAGGCCAAGAATGACGTCTAGAACCGCACGGTGGCCGTAGCCCGCGTCAAAAAACTCTTTCATCTGTGCGTCCGTAACATTGCCCCGCCCGCGCAACATGCGCAGGGTAAACGTCCGCAGCGCTTCCAGCTTGGCAGATGGCAAGGCCGTTTCATCGCGTAACGCGTTAGAGATTTCGTCAGAAACCTTCATACGCTTCGCAATTCCGGTGTGGGCGGGAACACAGTAGTGACATTCGTGCTCAACATTGATGGCTTGCCAGACCACAGTCATTTCATCGGCGTCAAAGGCTGTTTCGGTAAAAAGCTTGTGCAGCACTTGATACCCTTCAAGCGCTTGTGGGCTTTCAGCCATAACTTTGTGCAGCCCCGGCAGACGCCCAAAGGCTTTCTGAGAGTTTTCAAGCAGCGGCTTTGACGCATCGGGTGCGCTGTCGATGTCGTGGGACGGGAAGTCGGTCATTGTGTTTCTCCATGCAAATGTGTCTTCAAGCCCGATTTACCCTTTATTGAACGATCACTCAACAATATAATTGAATGATCGTTCAGTGTTTAGTGATGACCCATGCCCAGAAAACCTTCCTATGACCGTGACGACTTGATCGAACGCGCCCGTGACATTTTCTGGCGACGTGGCTGGGCGGGAACTTCTCTTAAGGATCTTGAAAAGACGCTCGACCTCAGACCCGGAAGCTTTTATGCGGCCTTCGGTTCCAAAGATGCGCTGTATGAATTGGCCATGGACAAATATGCCAACGACGGAGTGATCCGGCTAAAAGAACTGGCCGACACGCTTGGTCCGCTTGAAGCGCTTAAATCGCATCCAAAACTGGTCATCCAGAACACCGAAAACGCGGCAAAAGCCTGCATGCTGGCCAAAACCTTTGTAGAACTGCATATCCACCGGCATCCGCTGGCCGCGCGCGCAAATGAACATCTGGCAAAAATGCAATCGCTTATCAGCGACCTGTTCACACAGGCGCAAGCCGCTGGCGAAATAGGGTCACAACATGACCCTGCGCAATTGGGCCGCCGATACCAGTCGGATTTGCTTGGTCTGCGGGTTTCTGCCGAACGCGATGATATTGATGCAGCTGCAATCGCTGATGAAATTTCATCAGGCTTGGACAATCTCTAAAAAGCGTTGCGCCCTTAGGTATTCATTTTGACAAGGCTTTGGTCAATTCAGGCAAAAAGCGGTTTTCATAGTCACTGCCAACCAAAGGCCCTGCAAAGCGATACAAAACGGTGCCATCCGCGTCCAAAATAAAGGTCTCGGGCGGGGCTGTGACCCCCCAATCGATGGCGGTGCGCCCCGCCGGATCAAAGGCCACCCCCACAAACGGGTTGCCATCGTCCGTTAGATAAGACGTCGCATCGCGGGCACTGTCTTTGAAATTCACACCGACAATCGGCATTCCGCTGGCCTGCATGTCCAGCAACGTCGGATGTTCCGCGCGGCATGGCGGACACCAGCTGGCCCAAAAGTTCACCAATGTGACTTCACCGCGCACCAAATCGTCTGCTGCCACTGCGGGGAATTCCCCTAACGCCTCTTGCGTGATCGCGGGGGCCTTTTGCCCCACCCGCGTACTTTCCAGATCGTCAGCACCTTCACGGAACATGCCAAAAGCAGCTAGTGCCACAAAGCCTGCAAAAATCAACGGCGGGGCAATCATCAAAGGCGACACTTTAGCCATTTTGCTTGGCCCTTTCTTCGACCGCATCCAACGCACGACGGGCTTTGCGTCCTTGCCGCAAAGTCATCCACAGCAATCCAAGTAATAGCGCCAAAGAGCTGCCATAGGCTGCCAGAACCGTGGTTGCGTATTTTCCCAAATCAGGAATCATGATTGCCCCTCTCGTGCCAT
Source organism: Ascidiaceihabitans sp. (assembly GCF_039986515.1). Classification (NCBI taxonomy): domain Bacteria; kingdom Pseudomonadati; phylum Pseudomonadota; class Alphaproteobacteria; order Rhodobacterales; family Paracoccaceae; genus Ascidiaceihabitans; species Ascidiaceihabitans sp. Next base: position 1,102,062 of record NZ_JBDWQO010000007.1, read on the forward strand.
CAACGCGCGGGCGCGGCGCAACCGGATTTCCGTGCCGGTACGGTACAAAACAAGCGTCACAAACAACAATCCAAACCCAACCATAGCGATCAGCAATGGCACAAAGAAGACATCCGAAACCGTTCTCTCACCTGTTGCAACAGGGATGGATGTGCCTTGGTGCAGGCCCTGGTTCCAAAAGTTCACAGCATAGCGCGACAGCACAGCAAAGACGGATCCCACAAGGCACAGAACAGATGTCAGGTCTGCGGCAGAATCCGGGTCTTCGATCGCCGCCCAAAGGGCCATGTAGCCCAGATAAAACAGAAACAGGATCAAAAACGATGTCAGGCGTGGATCCCACGCCCACCATGTGCCCCACATAGGCTGCCCCCAAATCGCACCCGTCACCAAAGCAATGACCGTCATGATCATCCCAACAGGTGCTGCCCCCTTCGCCGCCAAAGCGCTGACATGATGGCGGCGCACCAACCAGATAAGGGAGGCAATCAGCATCATGAACCACGCATTAATCGCCATCAAAGCCGACGGCACATGGATATAGATGATCTTGACTGTTGATCCTTGACGAAAATCGTCAGGCGTAAAGAAAAAGCCCCACACAAGTCCAGTGCACACGCATGCAATCGACGCCACCCACAGCGTTGGCAGCACCTTCTCGCTGAGGCGCAGAAACTTGACCGGATTGGCGTATTCCCAAAGTGACATGTCTTATTCCTAATCGTTGAAACACACAGTCTCAATTAAAATGCAACGTCTTCACCGAAGGTTGACGCGTAATACTGCCGCACTTGCAAATGGCATCAAAGCCAGAACGCCACATGTGATCCCCGACACCATCAAAAGCGGCGTGTCCAGCGCCATGCCATCCGCCCCGCGGCGTGCAACCTCTGCCCCGAAAATCAACGTCGGCACATAGAGCGGCAGAACAAGCAGCGACAACAACAGTCCGCCACGTTTGATCCCAACGGTGATGGCGGCCCCGAATGTGCCGATAACAGACAAGGCGGGCGTGCCGATCAGCAAAGCGACTGTGATCCAGAAAAACCCCTGTGCAGGCAGGCTGAGCAACACCCCCAAGACAGGTGCCGCCAGAACCAAAGGCAACCCTGTGGTGATCCAATGCGCCAGCGCTTTCACACTGACCACGGCCTCAAGCGGCAAAGGGGCCGTTGCCAGCAAATCCAGCGACCCGTCTTCAAAATCCAAGGCCAAAACACGGTCCAATGACAGCAAACACGCCAGCAAGGCCCCCAACCATAAAATCCCCGGTGCGACACGGCCCAACAGCTCTGGGTTTGGGCCAATCGCAAAGGCTGTCATCACCACAACGATCAGGAAAAACGCAAGCCCCAGCCCAAAGCCACCTCCGGCCCGGAACGCCAGCTTTAAATCACGGATCAGCAGCGCTTTCATAAAAATGCCTCGTCGCTGGCGCCGCTGCCTGTCCCCGCCACAGCCGCAAAGGGCGTCACATCCAGCACGTCAGCATCCTGCAATCCCAAATCGATATGCGTGGCGATCAGGGCCATACCGCCTTGCGCCAGATGTGCACGCACCGCATCGGCAAAAATCACCACTGACGCTGCATCCAGTGAAACCGTAGGCTCGTCCAGCACCCAGACTTTGCGCCCCGTCACCAACAAACGCGCCAACCCCAATCGCCGTTTCTGACCCGCCGACAACGTGCCTGCCAAACGGTCCCGCAAATCACGCAAATTGAACATAGAAAGCGCCGCTTCCACATCATGCTGCCCGAACACATCCGCCCAAAAGCTTAGGTTTTCAGCCACACTTAACATGGCCTTCAACCCGTCCGCGTGGGCCGCATATGCAATCTGGTCTTCCGCGCCGTCGATGTCGCCCTGCAAAGGGGACTGAAGACCCGCCACTGTGCGCAAAAGCGTCGTTTTACCTGCCCCATTGGGACCACGCAAAATCAAAGCCCGGCCCGGGGTCAGCTGGAAAGACAGCGCCGCCAGAATAGGCATGCCACCACGGGCAATGGTCAGATCAGTTACGGTCAGCGTCATGGGCTACGGCCTAACGCATTGCAGCGCTTCACGAAACCCCGTCTTCACGAAACCCCGCATCGTCGGGAATTCAAACAGGCAGCATCGCAAGCGCAATCCGCCGCCCTTCGCTCAGCAGCACATTATAGGTCCGTGCCGCTGCGGGTGACGACATCGCTTCGACGCCGATGCCTGCTGCTTCCAATGGGTCACGCACGCCCGTTGGGATATGCGCGACATCCGCGCCAGTGCCCACAAACAACACATCAACTTGGCCAGCCAAAGCCGCAAGACTGTCTACGTCGGCATATCCGCCCCAAGGGGCAACACCGGCTCCACTGACAAGAACAGCGCCTTCATGCACTTCACCGCCGATGCGAAAGAAGCCGGGACCGTAGCCTTCGATGGGTTGCGCATCATTGTATGTGACTTCGTTCAAACGCATCGTTTTATCCTTTCCAAAGGGGCAAGCCCAAAATAGCAGAGGCCGCAATAACGATATAGGCCACCGTGCGGAATTGTCCTTCGGCCTGCGGATTAAACAGCCGTGCACCCACCATATTGGCAATGATGTAGGGGCCAATCAACACCACGCCAATAACGACAGCCTTTAGGTCCAACCACCCAAGTGCCCAGAACGCGGGCAACATCACCAGATCCATGCCGAACAGATACAGCAGGAAATTTGCCCGTATCACGGCAATTGGCTTGGACGACGCCATGTAAAGCATAATGACTGGCGGTCCGGGCAACCCTACAAACCCGGTTGAAAACCCACCCAAAAGACCGGTGCCAAATATCATCCGTGGCCCCATAGGCCCCGTGTACCGCCACCCCGTCAACAAAATGCACAGCAACACCAAAACGATACCAGACACAGCCCATCCAAAAGCATCCGGTGACACCACGCTTAATGCAAAAAGCCCCAAAGGCAGCGCTACGATTGCGCCCAAGACAAGACGCGCGGTTTCGCCCAAATGCCCCGTTTGTAAGGCATTGCGCAGGTTGGGCAGTGGCCCAAAGAACTCGACCGTCATCAGAAAAACAAGCGCAGAGAACGGTGACAAAACAGAACTGGCTGCAGGCATAATGATCATCGCAGACCCAAAACCGGAAAAGCCGCGCACGACCCCCGCCGCCAAAATCGACAGTACCAACCAAAACAGCCCTTCGGTTTGAAGGGCTGTTTGAAAGGCATCAAGCATCGATATTTGCGTATTGTCCACCGCCATCGTTGGTCTTGGTCCAGTCGCGTTTGACGCCAAGATACAGCAGGATCGTGGAGGCCACAAAGACCGACGAATAGGTCCCCACGATCACCCCCCAGATCATGGCAAAGACAAAGCCACGGATCACATCCCCGCCCAGCACATACAGCGAAATCAACGCCAGCAAGGTGGTGACAGAGGTCATCACAGTCCGGCTCAGGGTTTCGTTGATCGAGATATTCAGCACCTCAGCCAGCGGTTTCTTCTTATACTTCCGCAGGTTTTCACGCACACGGTCAAAGACCACAACAGTATCGTTCAGCGAATAGCCTACGATCGTCAGAAGGGCCGCAATAATGGCCAGATCGAACTCGATCTGCAGCTCTGAAAAGATACCGATGGTCAACACCACATCATGCACAAGCGCCGCAACCGCACCCAAGGCGAACTGCCATTCAAAGCGCAACCAGATGTAGACAAGCACGGCCCCAATGGCGAGCACCACGGCGATGGCCGCCGTTTGGATCAATTCGCCCGACACTTTTGGGCCAACGGATTCAACAGACACGAACTTGATGTCTGGTACCGCTTTCTGCATCGCAACTTCGACCCGCTCGATTGTGTCCACCGCAACGGCTTCTTGGCCTTCTTGGGCCTGAATGCGGATCATCGACACGTTCTGGTCTGCGTCAAATGTGGGGTCGAACACTTCTGTGATGGACACATCACCCAGTTCCAACGCCTCCAGAGACGCGCGGTACAAACCGATGTCCACAGGCTGCGTGCTTTCGGTGCGGATCGTGGTACCGCCGCGGAAATCAATCCCGAAATTCAATCCCTGAAAGGCATAGGACGCAAAGCCCACAACCATCATCAACATTGAAATGCCCAACCACAGCTTCCAGCGGCTGAAGAAATCAAAATTTGTATTCTCTTTGACCAGTTTGAGACGCATGTTCAGACCTCGATTGTCTTGGGACGTTTGCGCTCAAACCACATCACCACCAAAAGGCGTGTGACGTAGATGGCGGTGAAAACGGATGTCAGGATGCCAAGACCAAGCGTGATAGCAAAGCCGCGCACAGGACCAGAGCCCATGGCGAACAGGATCACAGCTGTAATGAATGTTGTGATGTTGGCGTCGATAATCGCACTTAAGGCTTTTTCATAGCCCAACTCGATGGCGCGGGCGGGCCCTTTGGCATTTTTCAGCTCCTCGCGGATACGTTCAAACACCAGCACGTTGGCATCCACAGCCATACCCACCGTCAGAACGATACCCGCAATCCCCGGCAAGGTCAGCGTCGCGCCGATCATGCTGAGCAAGCCAAAGATCAGGCCGACGTTGATGATCAACGCAATGTTGGCGAAGATCCCGAACAACCCATAGCTGAGCGCCATAAAGACCAGCACGGCGATAAAGGCGACCATGGTGGCCACTTTGCCCGCATCAATGCTGTCCTGGCCCAGTTCCGGCCCGATTGTGAGTTCTTCCAAAAACGTCAGTTCCGCAGGCAAGGCCCCTGCCCGCAACAAAACAGCCAGATTGGTGCTTTCTTCCAGCGTAAAGTTCCCGCTGATGATGCCAGAACCACCCGGGATATGGTCGCGGATGTTCGGGGCGCTGACAACTTCATTGTCCAGAACGATCGCAAACGGGCTGCCGATGTTCTCTGCTGTATAGTCGCCAAAAATACGTGCGCCCGAAGTATTGAACCGGAACGATACCGCAGGGCCACCGTTCTGATCGAAGGAAGGCTGCGCATCCACCAGATCTTCACCTGACACAACAGGCGCTTTTTCCAGAATGTAGAATTGGCCTGTGCCATCGATAGACGGCACAATGATATTGCCCACACCCGGTTCAGCGGATGCGTCGCTTGCGATGCGGACAACCGGATTAAAGGTCAGGCGCGCAGTGGTGCCGATGATAGCTTTCAGTTCTGCTGCTGATCCGATGCCGGGCACCTGGATCAAAATCCGGTCACGCCCTTGCCGTTGGATCGTCGGTTCGCGTGTGCCGACCTCATCGATACGGCGACGGACAATTTCCAGCGATTGCTGCATGGTCCGTTCATCGGTGGCCGTCTTTTCGGCATCCGACAGGCTTACAGTGATGGTGTCGCCGTTGGCGGAAATGTCGATATCGTTGGCCCCGACACCCGAAAGGCTTTGCACGGGCCGCGCCAATGTGCGCACCAACTGCAATGCCTGTGCCATGTTTTCAGGATTGCCGATTTTGACGCGCACTTCATCTGCGGGGGATGGTTGCTGGTCGATACCGCCGATAACAGCGCGTTCAGTACGCAAAAGCTGGCGGATTTCCACCCATGTGGCGTCCATCCGCGCCTCATACACCTGTTCCACTTCGACTTCAGCCAGAAGATGCGCACCGCCACGCAAATCAAGTCCAAGATTGACAAGGCTGGATGGCAAATAGTCAGGCCATTGCGCTTTCAATTCTTGCTGCGACGGGGTGTCTTCGCCGTTCTCGATGGCTTGCACCGCGTCATTGTGGTTTTCAACGCGGGTGTAGAACCCGTTTGGCGCAGCCATAACCAACCCGAACAGGCACACGGCCCAGATCAGCATGCGTTTCCAGCCATCAAATTGCAGCATTATCGTGCCCCGTCAGTGGGTTGAAAAAAAAGGGAAGCGGTCGCGTTACTTGGCGGGTTCGGTCTTGGACAAGACTGTCACGATGGTATTTTGCACCACACGCACCTTCACACCATCGGCGATTTCGACATCCACTTCGTTGTCGTCTTTCACTTTGATCACCTTACCGATCAAGCCACCCTGGGTCACAACCTGATCTCCACGGCGCAACGCCTGCACCATTGCTGCGTGTTCTTTAACCTTTTTCTGCTGGGGGCGGATCAGCAGAAAATACATGATCCCGAAGATCAAAATGAGAGGGATAAATTGGCCGAGAGATTCCATGAGGTCTGTCCTTGAGTGAACGCGTTCCAAAAGGACGCTGATTTTGGCAGAACCTATGGTCTGGACTGCCAGTTTGCAAGACAGGTTGCGATGGTATTTGGGACATGGGTCATATGCTTTAAAACAAGGTCCGTTTCACACAAAAGGATGTCGCGTAAAATGTCCCGAAAGCTCACCTTGGACCCAGAGCATTAGCGTGGTGTTAACCACATCTGGCCCACCCTGCGTCAATCGGGCATAACGCTTTTTAAACCGACTCGCACCAAGGACAAATCCAATGCACGACATCAAAGCCATCCGCGAAAACCCAACGGCCTTTGACGCCGCATTGTCCCGCCGCGGGGATGCGCCTTTGTCGGCCTCGCTTTTGGCTTTGGACGAAGCGCGGCGCGGCAAGATTTCGGCCGCAGAAACCGCACAAGCGGACCAGAACAAAGCCTCCAAGCAAGTGGGCGCTGCCAAGGCCAGCGGCGACGACGCGGAATTTGAACGCTTGCGTGCTTTGGTGGGGGAAAAGAAAGCCGAAGTCGCAGCCATGCGCCAAGAAGCAGATGCACTGGACGCCGAACTGACAGATGCGCTGGCGCGTATTCCGAACCTGCCCGCCGACGACGTGCCTGATGGGGCCGATGAAGACGACAACGTCGAGGTCTCAAAATGGGGCACCCCGAAAACCTTTGACTTCAAACCCAAAGAACATTTTGAAATTGCAGGCATCGCGCCCGGCATGGACTTTGAAACAGGTGCTAAAACATCCGGCGCACGCTTTGTGATGCTGCGCGGTGCCGTGGCGCGCGTGCACCGCGCCCTGGCCCAATTCATGGTCGATACCCATGTCGACGAAAACGGTCTGGTCGAACATCAAACCCCCGTTCTGGTCCGCGACGAGGCGATGTATGGCACGGATAAATTGCCGAAATTCGGCGATGATAGCTATCAGACAACCAACGGCTGGTGGTTGATTCCGACATCAGAGGTGACATTGACCTATTCGGTGTCCGGTGACGTTCTGGACGAGGCCGCCCTACCCCTGCGCATGACAGCCTACACCCTGTGCTTCCGTTCCGAGGCCGGATCGGCAGGCCGCGATACCTCGGGGATGCTGCGCCAACACCAGTTCGAAAAAGTCGAAATGGTGTCCGTGACTTTGCCCGAGCACAGCGATGACGAACAAAAACGCATGCTGCGCTGCGCCGAAGACCTGCTGGAACGTTTGGGCGTGCCCTACCGCACCGTGGTCTTGTGCACAGGCGACATGGGGTTCGGGGCGCGACGCACCTACGACATTGAAGCATGGTTGCCCGGGCAGGACGCCTACCGCGAAATCTCGTCCGTCTCAACCACTGGCGACTTTCAGGCGCGCCGCATGAATGCGCGCTACAAACCCGCGGACGGCGGCAAACCACAGTTCGTACACACGCTGAACGGATCAGGTTTGGCCGTGGGCCGGTGTCTGATCGCAGTGCTGGAAAACGGCCAGCAAGAAGACGGCTCCGTTGTGCTGCCGGACGTTTTGGCACCTTATCTGGGTGGCAAAACCACCATCGGTGCAGACGGTGTTTTGACCTGAAAAACCGCGACATTGGCAAGCCCCGCATGGCCCAACACAGGCCGCGGGGTTTGTCCGTTCCCCGGATCGACACCACCACGAAAACACCCTTGCCTCATACACGCAGCGCTTTGTTACAAAAAGCGCCGCAAGCTTGCAGGTTGATAATCGGTGCGCCCACGCACACGCGCCAAAGCCGATGCATGCACGTCCCATGGCTGCACGGGACCAGACCGCCAGCGCTTCATAGCCCCCCAACTGTGGTCTATTTCATCCGCATCGATCAACGCATCCGCAGCCGTGGGCGGAAAAGGCACCGCAGGATCAAGCGCCAAACCTCCAGCGCCTTGCAGCACCCATTCCAAAGGAAACGCACATAGCGCTTGTGCCTCCTGACTGCTGCCCCCGATGATACGGTGATTGCCGGCAAACCATTTCTGTTGGTAAGGCCGCAACGGATCTGTCCTGCCGCCATTCAAACCCGGCTTATGCGCGCGATCATCCAGATTGTCCCACGTTGCAGGCTTGAACAAGGGGCGCCTTTCATCCAGCGCCAAAGCCTGTCGCGCACTTTTGACCAGACTGGACAAAGCCATATCATGAAAAGTGTATTGCCGGTTCCAAAGGGTCGCGGCGGGGCCAAACACAGACGGTGGAATGCCGCGTGCACCAACCGTATCCAGCACACCAACATAGTTGATACGCACCAGATGTGATTGGTCCTGACGCCACTTCAAATCATCGTCCGAGGTCGCAAAATCCGGAGACACCACACGACGTTCGGCCCAAATGTGCGGCTCATCCGGCGCATTTTCAGGACCACGCTTACGGTACAGTTGAAAGGCCGTGTTGATGCCGTCTTCCGACGTGTCGCGCACAATGCCGCATTTTCGGATCATGCCCGCAACAGAACGCGCCGTGTAAGCCCCCCGCGAGAACCCGAACAAATAGATTTCGTCGCCGGGGCGGTAGAACAGGGCAATCGCCTGATAGGCTTCTTTGACCTTTCCGTCCAATCCCCACCCAAACGCGCCGCCACCATATTTTTTCAACCACTTGCGCAGCCCCCGATCAAAGCGATCTGACGATCCGATCCCCTGAAAATAAAAAACCTGTTGGTGACGTGCGGGATCGTTGATCAACGCTTGGCTCAGCTTTCGCACGCTTGTGGGCTCTGCAATGGTTGGCGAATTCCACGTGCCATCACAAAAAATAGCGATTTTTTTCATGTGCGCCCCGTTCCTTGCCAATTCCAGCCAACGGTCTAAGTTTACGAGTGAACTAGATGATGTAAATGCAGGTTATCCATACCTTTTTTGAAAGAGCCCACATGCCAAGACGCAACGCGATTTTTGTATTCCTTTTGACATTGGCCTTTGTGTTAAGCCCGTTTTGGGTGCCCGGGTTCGGGGGCTTTGATCCCGACCGCTTTCCAGTGCCCCAAAACGATCCACCGGTGCAACCCGAAGGCTATGCATTTGCAATCTGGGGGGCGATTTACCTGTGGCTTCTTGCGGGGGCGGCTTATGGTGTTTGGCGCCACCACGACGATCCCGCATGGGATGCTATGCGACCTGCTTTGGCGGTGTCCATGGGCGTGGGGGCTGCATGGTTGCCTGTGGCGATCAGAAGTCCCATTTGGGCCACGGTGCTGATCTGGGTGATGCTGGTGTCGGCGCTGGTGGCAATGTGGCGCAGCCCGCGCGATCAGGCCGTTTGGGCCAGCTGGCCACTGGGGCTGTATGCGGGATGGCTCAGTGCAGCAAGTATTGTGGCATTGGGCTTGATGGCGGCAGGGTACGGGTTCACAACGCAAAGCACAGCGGCATGGGTTTGCATCGGGTTGGCAAGCGTTTTGGCTTTTGTGGTGCAATGGCGTTTGGCGCGGGCACCGACGTATGGCATCGCTGTGGCTTGGGGCTTGGTTGCTGTCGCGGTTCAAAACGATTTTAGGTTTGACAGCGTGGCCATTCTGGCACTGCTGGGGGCTGCGGCTTTGATCCTGCCAATCATTCGCGCCTGCCGCACCATTTAAGACAGGGTGGTAAGGTGCACCTTGGTGCACCCCACATTTACATCTTATTTGCGACGCCCGTCCGTATGTTTGCGCAGCTTGGACGGTGGCGCCTTTTTACGGCCCTTATACGGGTTGGCATCGTTTTGACCCCGCATATACAGACGAATAGGGGTGCCTGGCATGTCAAAATCCAAACGCAACCCGTTCACCAGATAGCGGCTATAGCTTTCGGGCACTTTGTCGGGATGTGAACACATCACCACAAACCCCGGAGGGCGTGTCTTGGCCTGTGTCATGTAGCGCAGTTTGATCCGTTTGCCTTGGGGCGCGGGGGGCGGGTGCGCTTCGACCATGCCCGTCAACCAACGATTCAATTGCGCAGTAGTGACACGGCGGTTCCAAACATCATAAGCCCGCATAATCGCATCATGCAGCCTGTCCAGCCCACGGCCCGTTTTGGCAGAGACCGTAATCAACGGCGCACCACGCAACTGGGGCAGCAAGCGTTCAAAACTTTCCTTTAGGTCTTTCAGCTTGCTTTGTTTTTCGTCTTCGATGTCCCATTTGTTCACCGCTACGATCACAGCGCGCCCTTCGCGCTCTGCCAGATCCGCAATACGCAAATCCTGTTGTTCAAACGGAATGGCCGCATCCAGAAGCACCACAACAACTTCGGCAAACTTCACCGCGCGCAACCCGTCACCAACACTCAGCTTTTCAAGCTTTTCCTGCACCTTGGCCTTTTTGCGCATGCCGGCGGTGTCGAATATCCGCATCGGCGTGCCGTTCCAATTCATACGCAGGGAAATAGCGTCGCGGGTGATACCGGCCTCGGGACCCGTCAGCAGGCGTTCTTCACCCAAAATCTGGTTGATCAGTGTGGACTTGCCCGCGTTGGGACGTCCGACAACCGCCACCTGCAAGGGCTTTGCGTTGGTGGGCATAGGCACGTAATCGGGATCATCTTCGTCTTCGTCAACGGTGACATCGGTCTCTGGCGTGTCACTGGCCGCGTCCGCGCGTTCTTCAAATGCATCCGCCAAAGGTTGCAATTGTGAATAGAGGTCGTTCAACCCCTCGCCATGTTCCGCAGACAATCGGATCGGTTCGCCCAAACCAAGCGAATAGGCCTCGATAACGCCCGCATCCGCCGCGGCCCCTTCGCCTTTGTTGGCGGCCAAAATCACATGGTCGGCGCGCTTTCGCAGAATTTCAGCAAACACCTGATCCGTAGGCGTGACCCCTGCCCGTGCGTCAATCATGAACAAGCAAATGTCAGCCATATCAACGGCTTTTTCGGTCAGCTTGCGCATCCGGCCTTGCAGGGATTCGTCCGTGGCCTCTTCAAGACCGGCCGTGTCGATCACGGTGAATTTCAGGTCCGCCAATCGTGCAGCCCCTTCACGCAAATCGCGTGTGACGCCGGGTTGGTCGTCAACCAAAGCAAGCCGTTTGCCAACGAGACGGTTGAAAAGCGTCGATTTGCCCACGTTTGGGCGCCCGACAATAGCGAGGGTGAAGGACATGTGTCCGCTCCGATTACAACAGTGGCCTGACAGATTTCAGGCCCAGACCGCAGCCTTTAGACTAGATCGCGCTTAACGGAAAGCATGCAGTTGACCGTTGCGCCCCACAACGTAAAGGGTGTTGCCTGCCACAACAGGTGCTGTGGTCGCGCCGCTGGGGATTTCAACACTGCCCACAAGACTGCCATCGCGCGGGTCATAGCTGCGCAGTTGGCCGTCGCCCGACGCGATAATGATGCGCCCGCCTGCAAGAACAGGCCCGTGATTGGCAAAGACCTCGGAACGGCGTTTGGGTTTGTCTTTGACAAAATTCGGCAAACGCACAGCCCACACACGGGCACCGTCAGATTTTTCAAGGCGCACCAGTTCGTTGGTGTCCGTGATCGCAAAGACGCTGTCGCCCGCAGCCCAAACCGGCCCCACGGCACCATCACGGGCCGCCCAGATGCTGCGTCCGCTTGTGGCGTCCAGCGCCACAATGCGCCCCGCTTGGTTGCCTGCATATAGCACGCCATCAAATATCATCGGTGTGCCTGTGACATCATCCACCTTCGACAAGGCACGTCCGGGGCGTTCGCCCAGCACAGATGCGCCCCAACGGCGCAGGCCACCGCGCCGGAACACCGCTTGCACTTCACCGGACCCGAAGGCGAAGATCGTCAGATCATCCGTCACCACAGGCGCGGGCGCCCCCAAGATGTTGGACACCGCTTCAGATGCGCCAATTTGCCATGCGATACGGCCTGTGTCGGCTTCAATCGCCCAACCTGTGTCGTCACCCGATGTCAGATAAACAAGATTGCCAGCCACAGTCGGGCGCCCCGAACCGGTGGCGTCCAGTTGCTGCGACCATTTCACAGCGCCAGATTTCGCGTTCATCGCCACCAATTCGCCAAATCCCAACGACACGTAAAGCGTGCCATCATGCACCGTCACACCGCCACCTGTGCCATCGCCTTCGGAATCGCGGGCGGGTCGGATGTCTTGGCTCCAAACAGTCGCGCCAGATGTGTTGGTTGCCGTCACAACGGATGAAGCATCAAGCGTGTAGATCAACCCGCCACTGACCACGGGATCAGCGGTAATTCGGAATTTGCGGCTGTCGCCTGCACCGATGCTGCTGCTCCAGATGTTTGTCAAAGATGTGCCAAGGGCGGGATGATTGGTGCGATACTGCGGCGAACCGGCGCTTTGCGCCCATGCCGTGTTGCGTGTTTGTCCGGGCAACGAAATGGCACGCGACTGGTTTTCGACAACTGCGGCGTCTGCGCTTGTATCTTGTTCTTGCAAAACGGATCGCAGGTTTTCACGTTTGCCCGGCAAGATAATTTCAGGTTCGCTGCATGCAGCCAAGACCAGACTTGCAGCAATCGTCAAAGGCAAAAGAGCCTTCTTGGGTGTCGTCCAATGCGGAGACGTGGCCGAAGGAGAATACATTTTCGTCATTACTCTGCTCGCTCTTTTGCGGTCTTGCTGTGCCTTACTGGCTTGTCGTTTGGGTAAAGTGATCAGTTTTCCAACGGCGGCGCTTGCACCGCGCTTAGATCTGGTTCCCCACCCAAGGCCACAATCACCTGTAGGGCGCGTTGTTGCAAGTCTGCTGTGCTTTCAGCGTCTTCAACAATGGATTGCAACTTTGCGATGGCTGCATCTGCGTCGCCTTCCTGAATATCAATCAACGCCAGTTGTTCTTCTGCCAACAGGCGCAGCGGCCCACCGGGAATAGCCAAATCACCGTAACCGCGACGGCGATCTTCGACTGTGGCCGTTTCGGCCATTAGGCCCAAGGCTTTGTATTGTGCGACCTGCCGGTAGATCAAAGCCACGCCATTGTCGTTGACAACCGATTGCAACGTGTCGATGGCGGCCTGAACATCACCTGCTTCCGCTTGGTTGGATGATTTCAAAAAGGACACAACTGCTTGGGCCGTGGGGTCAGTAGCCTCAATGCCTTCGATCTGCGAGATGCGTGTCGTGGGATCAGCTTCCGCCAATGCCCCCAAAAGCCCGTCACCAATGGCTTCTGCGGCCGCGCGCTCCTGCGCCTTTTGATATTCAGACCATGCCACCCCGCCAATAATCAAAGCGAGAACAGCGGCCACAACCCAGCCATACCGGCGCAGCGTTTTGACCATCTGGTCGCGGCGCAGCTCTTCTGTGACTTCTTCGATAAAACTGTCAGTGTCGCTCATGTGTCCCCCAAAAGCGGCGCGATGCCACCCGATCTTTTGCCCCTCTTATCGCGCCACGTAAGCCAAGCCAAGTGTCAGTTGCACTGTTGATCTTTGTTGCGAACATTGGCCCCTTCATAGGTTCGTGCATTAGCCCGTGCATCGCCCCGTAAATGCACCCCTTTAAGATCGGCGAATTGGCCGCAGGTGCCCCCCGTTGCACAGCAGTTCAAAAAAAAATAATCTGAACTGGTTAGTTTAGCGTATCCGAGTCACTACATGATCCAAGACGTACACACGCAACAAACACAAAACGGGCATGCCAATTACGGCGCTCAAGCGGTCCAACACGAGGCATAACATGCGTATTTTCCCGGCAATCATGGCCATTGTGGTCGGTGTGATCTTATATTTTGCCATCATCGACAGACAAACAGCCATCACGTTTTTGCAAGATCAAGGGCTGATTCCCCCCCACGGTCAGGAAGAAACAGCCCCAGAAACGGCCGTCGCAGACACGCCCAAGCCCGAAGCCAGTGCCAATTTGATCAAGGTTGTGGCCCGTCATTCGCAAGCCCAGAAAATTGACAGCGCCGTGATCCTGCGCGGCCAAACCAGCGCAGACCGCCAAGTTGACGTGCGCGCGGAAACCTCGGCCACCGTCACGTCCGAACCCTTGCCAAAAGGCACATTCATCGAAGCGGGCCAACTGATGTGCGAACTGGATCCCGGCACCCGCGAGGCGTCGCTTGCCGAAGCTCGCGCCCGTTTGACCGAAGCCAAATCACGCCGCGCAGAGGCTGAAAGCCGCGTGCCCGAAGCCCGCGCGCGCCTGATCGAAGCCCGTGCACGCCTTGAAGAAGCCCGCGTCAACCAGAACGCCGCCGTCAAACTCAGCGCCGATGGATTTGCTTCAACCACACGCGTGAAAAGCACCGAAGCCGCTGTTGCTGCTGCAGATGCAGGTGTAGAAGCTGCAAACTCCGGTCTGAGTGCCGCACAATCAGGCATTGAGTCTGCGGACGCCGGCATCGAATCTGCGCAAGCCTCCATTGCTGCGGCTGAAAAAGAAATCACGCGACTTCAAATCAAAGCGCCTTTTGCGGGTCTTCTGGAAAGTGACACGGCTGAACTGGGCAGCCTTTTGCAGCCCGGTTCGCTGTGCGCCACGGTCATTCAGCTGGACCCCATCAAACTGGTGGCTTTTGTGCCTGAAACCGAAGTGGACCGTATCCATGTTGGTGCGATGGCAGGCGCCCGTTTGGCCGCTGGCGGCGATGTGCAGGGCAAAGTCACGTTCCTGAGCAAATCAGCGGATCCCACCACACGCACCTTTCGCGTCGAAATCAAAATTCCCAACCCTGACCTGAAAATCCGCGATGGCCAAACGGCTGAAATCCTGATTGCTGCCGACGGGGCCAAAGCACACCTGTTGCCTGGATCTGCGTTGACCCTGAACAACGAAGGCACTTTGGGCCTGCGCACACTGAATGACGACGCAGTGGTGCAATTCATGCCTGTGTCTTTGTTGCGCGACACCGTGGACGGTGTCTGGTTGACCGGATTGCCTGATACCATCGACGTCATTCTGATCGGTCAGGAATACGTCACCGCTGGCGTTCGCGTGGCCCCCACCTTCGAGGAGCTTAGCCAATGACAGGTCTTGTCGATTGGGCCGCAACGCGCGCCCGAATGGTTGTTGCGTTCATCTTGCTGTCGCTTCTGGTCGGAACCGTCGCCTACATTAGCTTGCCAAAAGAGGGCGAGCCGGACATCGAAATCCCAACCCTGTTTGTGTCCCTGCCCTTTCCCGGCATTTCCGCCACCGACAGCGAGACCCTGCTGGTCAAGCCCATGGAAAACGAATTGGGGGATCTTGACGGTCTGAAAAAGATGACCGGCACGGCGGCTGAAAACTACGCCAACATCATCCTTGAATTCGAATTTGGCTGGGACAAAACAAAAGTCATGGCAGATGTCCGCGACGCCATGTCCAAAGCCGAAGCCAGCTTTCCCGCAGGGGCAGAACAATACACTGTCGGCGAATTCAACTTTTCCGAATTCCCCATTATCATTGTTAACCTGTCAGGGCCGGTGCCGGAACGCACAATGGCCCGTGTCGCCAAAGAACTGCAGGACAATGTCGAAGGCATGGACGCGGTTCTGGAAGCTGTGATCGCGGGCAACCGTGAAGAGATGCTGGAAGTCATCATCGACCCATTGCGTCTAGAAGCCTACAACGTCACCGCATCAGAGCTGATCAATGTCGTCCGTAACAACAACCAGTTGATCGCAGCAGGCGAAGTCAGCACCGAACAGGGCAGCTTTTCCGTCAAAATCCCGTCGTCCTTTGACGAACCCCGCGATGTTTACAACTTGCCCGTAAAGACCAACGGCGACCGCGTGGTCACTTTGGGGGATTTGGCAGACATCAACCTGACGTTTGAAGACCGCGAAGGCACCGCCCGCTTCAACGGCGAAGACACCATTGCGTTGCAAGTTGTAAAACGCAAAGGCTTCAACCTGATCGACACAGCCACAGCCGTCAAAGCGCTGGTTGATGAAAAAAGCGCAGAATGGCCCGATGGCTTGCAAGCTGCTGTAACAGTTGGCACGTCAAACGACCAAAGCCGGCAGGTGGATTCCATGGTGCAGCAACTTCAGGGCTCTGTTCTGACGGCGATTGCCTTGGTCATGATTGTGGTTTTGGCAGCCCTTGGCATCCGCGCCGCACTTTTGGTCGGTTTCGCCATCCCGACCTCGTTCTTACTGTGTTTTGCATTGCTTGCTGTTATGGGCATTTCCATCTCCAACATCGTCATGTTCGGTCTGATTTTGGCCGTGGGCATGTTGGTTGACGGGGCCATTGTGGTGGTGGAATTCGCCGAGAAACGACAGTCCGAGGGCGTCGGCCCCATGGAGGCTTACACAGACGCTGCAAAGCGCATGTTCTGGCCTGTTGTGTCATCAACCGCGACAACACTGTGCGCGTTCTTGCCAATGTTGTTCTGGCCAGGCGTGCCGGGCCAGTTCATGGGCATGTTGCCTGTGACGTTGATTTTCGTTCTCAGCGCATCGCTGATTGTGGCCTTGATTTATCTGCCGGTGATGGGTGGAATTTTGGGGCGGATGGAGCGCGGCCTGACCGGGGCGATGGACAAGATGTCACGCATCCCTATCTATTTTCAGATCCCAATGGCTGTGCCCGGCTTTGCGATTATGGGCGGGCTCGTTTTGATTGTCTTGATGGCTGTCACAGGCAACCTTCCAGAAGGTGACCCAAACGCTCCACCCCCACCCATCATTCAATACATTCAATCATTGTTTTCGCAGATGGACGGAACGATGATTTTGCAAAGCGTAATTCCAACTTTTGCAAAGGTTTTTGGCGTCATACTTGGTATGGCTTTTGCGTTGGCGTTGATCGTAGGTATCGCAATGATCCTCTGTCTGGCCGCATTGGCTATGCTTCCCAAATTAGGGCGCGGTGGACATTGGATTTCTGCGAAATTGCTAAAACAACGCGAAGGCAAGGTCAAATCCGGCTACAAGCGGTCCTTCTTTGGCCATGTGATGGAAGCCATCGCAGGCAACCCCGTCATGCCAATTGTTATGGTGGGCGTGGTTTTTGTCTTTGTTGGCACCACGCTGATCTATTTCACAAATAACAACAACGGTGTGGAATTCTTTGTTGAATCCGAACCCGAACAAGCCATCGTTTACGTGCGTGCACGCGGCAACATGTCGTTGGAAGAAAAGGACGCTTTGGTCAAGCAGGCCGAAGACGTAATCTTGCAACACCCCGGCATCGAAACGGCGTTTGCGTTTGCAGGTCAAGGCGGGCTGAATGCCAACACAGGCGGTGCGCAGGCCCCCAAAGATACAGTCGGGCAAATCCAGCTTGAAACGATCCCGTGGGAAAAACGCCCCGATGCCCGCGAGGCATGGTTCACCCTGCCGTTCACCGACTATGTGGTGACACGCGAAGTCAAAGATGTGGCCTTTGACGGTGATACGGTTCTGGCGGAATTGACCACGCAATTGGGCCAAATTCCCGGTATCAAAGTGGACGTTTTAAATCTGGCACAAGGGCCGGCAAGCGGAAAACCCATCCATCTGCGGGTGCGCGGCAACAATTGGGACGATCTTTTGGCCTCGACATTGCTGGCGCGCAAAAAGTTTGATGCAACCCCCGGCTTGATCCTTGTAGAAGACACCCTGCCCCTGCCCGGCATCGACTGGCAGATCGACGTGGATGTGGAAAAGGCAGGCCGTTACGGCGCGGATGTGGCAACGGTTGGTGCGATGGTTCAACTGGTGACACGCGGCATTTTGCTGGACACGATGCGGGTGGATACTTCGGATGAGGAAATCGAAATTCGTGTGCGTTTGCCGGAAAGTGACAGGGTGCTCAGCACTTTGGATACGCTGAAAGTGCGCACGACAGACGGATTGGTGCCCTTGGCCAACTTCATCACACGCATTCCTGTCAAAAAGCTGGCAGAGGTGAACCGTGTCAATCAGGCCCGATATTTCGATGTGAAGGCGGATGTGGTACCGAATGTTTTCAAGGCGGTTCGCACGACGCAGGTCGATGGCGCAGAGGTCGAGGAGATCATGGCCACGTTTCAGCTGGACAGCACCGGGAACATCAAGGACCTAGACGGTAAGCTCTATTCGTTTTTTGATCGTGCCCCTGCGATTGCAGTTGGTGAGCTTCAAACGCTTCTGGACGCGGGCGAATTGAGAATCCAACCGGTCAACGCCAACGAACGCATTGCAGAGCTGACCAAATGGCTGGACACTAAACCGTTCAGCGACGGGCTGGAACATGAATGGACGGGCGATCAGGAAGATCAGGCTGAATCTGGCGCTTTCCTGTCCCGCGCGTTCCTGGGCGCTTTGGGTCTGATGTTCATCATTCTGCTTGCGCAGTTCAACAGCTTTTACAACGCGATTTTGGTGCTTGCCGCGGTGATCTTGTCAACGGCCGGAGTGCTGATTGGGATGATTGTCATGAACCAGCCGTTCTCGATCATTATGACCGGTACGGGGATTGTGGCCCTTGCCGGAATTGTGGTGAACAACAACATTGTTCTGATCGACACCTATCAGGAATATGAACGCTACATGCCGCGTATCGAAGCGATCATTCGTACAGCACAAGACCGAATTCGACCAGTGTTGCTGACCACAATCACCACAATGGCGGGGCTTGCACCGATGATGTTCGGCCTGTCGCTGAACTTTGCCGATGGTGGGTATACCGTAGATAGCCCGACAGCCCTGTGGTGGAAGCAGCTAGCGACGGCTGTGGTCTTCGGGCTTGGTATTGCGACAGTACTGACCTTGATGGTGACACCGTCCTTGTTGGCGATGCGGGTCTGGGCCAGCACCTATGTTTTGTGGTTTGCATCGCTTTTGGCAAAACTGTCGCTGGGTCGGGCCAGCCGTTCTGCGCGCGATTGGGCACTGCAGCGCGATGCGAAACGCAAAGGGGCCTCCGAGCTGTTGTGGGATTTTGATGATCCGCCCAGCCCATCCAAGGCAGCGGGTCTGCCACCCGTGATGAAGGCGGCAGAGTAGGCCTGAAATCCAAACACACCGTTAGAACAAACAAAAGCCGCCCAACACAACGGGCGGCTTTTTGCTGACATATCGGCTCACTTTTGCGTGGGGTCGGACGCGGCGACGGGACAAGCCATCTGTTTCATGTTCTTTTGCCTCCGATCACATTGGAAAGGATATCCCATGACATTGACGAAACTCGCAGGCGCCGCCAGCATCGCCGTGGCCACGGCCCTGCCCGCCGCAGCAGAGCTTGTTCACAAAACCAGCCCACATTCTGTCGAGATTACGATTGACCGGTTGGAAGCGGCTGTCACAGGCGCCGGTGCGACCGTGTTTGCCCGTGTGGATCATGCCAAGGGTGCTGCTTCTGTAGGGTCTGATTTGCGCCCCACACAGATGTTGATGTTCGGCAATCCAAAGCTGGGCACGCCTGCAATGCTTGCAGATCAAGCGGCAGGCCTGGATCTGCCCTTGCGTGTTGTGGCATATGCTGATGGCGAAGGCGTTGTGCACGTGGTCTACCATGCCCCAAGCAGTTTGGCCGCAACGCATGCGATAGCAAAAGACGCGGAGGTTTTGAAAAAGATGACGGGCGCTTTGGACAAACTGACGAACGCAGCCATCGCAGAGTAAGCCCCAGCACAAAGGCTTACACAAAGGGGTGTACCAAGGTGCACCTTACGCGACAACATCGTAAGGTGCGGCTTGCCGCACCCTACCCTGCGCTAAAAACTATACTTCATCGGCTTGCTGGCGGTGCCACAGCTGGGCGTAGCGCCCGTCTTTGGCCAGCAGCACGTCATGTGTGCCCCGCTCAACCACCTCACCTTTTTCCAAAACAATGACCTGATCCGCCTCGGCGATGGTACTCAGCCGGTGCGCAATGGTCAAAACCGTGCGTCCACGGCCCGCCTGCATCAACGCATCTTTGATGTCTTGTTCGGTTTCGCTGTCCAATGCCGACGTCGCTTCGTCCAACAGCAAAATCGCAGGATCTTTCAGCAACGTACGTGCGATGCCCACTCTTTGCTTTTCGCCGCCCGACAGTTTCAGTCCGCGCTCGCCCACCGGCGTCTCATATCCCTCGGGCAAGCCAATGATAAAATCATGGATTTGCGCCGCTTTCGCAGCAGTCTCGATTTCGGACTGGGTGGCACCGGCACGCCCGTAAGCGATGTTGTAGCGTACAGTGTCATTGAACAGCACCGTGTCCTGCGGCACAACGCCAATGGCGCTGTGCAAACTGTCTTGTGTGACATCGCGCACATCTTGCCCGTCGATTTTCAAAGCCCCATCGCCCACATCATAAAACCGGAACAACAACCGTCCAATGGTGGATTTGCCCGAACCCGTTGATCCAACAATTGCCACCAATTGCCCAGGCTCCGCGGTCAGGCTGACGCCTTTCAAAATCGGGCGGGCCGCGTCGTAGCCAAAATGCACATCTTCAAGGGCGATCTGCCCCCCCTGCACTTTCAAAGGTTTGGCATCCGGCGCATCCTCTACATCCTGAGGTTGCTCAAGCAGATCGAACATTTCGCCCATGTCGACAAGCGCCTGCCGGATTTCGCGGTATACTGTCCCCAAAAAGTTCAACGGCATCGTAATCTGGATCATATACGCATTGACCATGACAAAATCGCCCACAGTCAGTTCACCCCGTTCCACTCCCATGGCGGCCAGCACCATGACCAGAACAAGACCGGATGTGATGATAAAGGATTGTCCAAAGTTCAAGCCTGCCAAGGAATACGACGTCTTTAACGCTGCAGCCTCATAGCCTTCCATCGCTTTGTCGTATCGCGCCGCTTCGCGCCCTTCGGCACCAAAGTATTTCACCGTTTCATAGTTCAGCAGGCTGTCGATGGCCTTTTGGTTGGCATCGGTGTCCTGATCGTTCATTTCCTTGCGCAGCTTCACGCGCCATTCCGTCACTTTGAACGTAAACCACACATAAAGCGCAATGGTCACTGCAACCACAGCCAGATAGGATATATCGAACAAATACAGCAAGATACCGCCAATCATCAGCAGTTCCAGAATAAGCGGGCCGATGGAAAACAGTAAAAAGCGCAACAGGAATTCAACGCCTTTCACACCACGTTCAATGATGCGGCTAAGACCGCCGGTTTTGCGCGTGATATGGTAGCGCATCGACAAACGGTGAATATGTTCAAAGGTTTCAAGCGCCAACGAACGCAACGCACGTTGCGCTACTCGTGCAAAAATCGCATCCCGCAACTGCTGAAAGCCGTTGGTCATCAAACGCCCGAACCCGTAAGCCACCGTCAAACCGATCGCCCCCAACGCCAAAACAGACACACCACCTTCTGCCAACGCATCCACAGCCCACTTGTAAAAGAACGGCGTCGTGACCGAAATCACCTTGGACAGCAGCAACGCCAGCATCGCCAGAACAACGCGCTGTTTCACCCATGGCTTGTCCGCAGGCCACATATAGGGGGCCACTTTGCGAATGGTACGCATGCCAGAGCGGCGTTCGGCGTCGGCCAATGCGTCTTTTTGCGGGGAAGTATCGGGGTGCGAATTGGTCTGCGCAGAGGTGTCAGCCGACATGAAGGCTCCTTGGAACGTGAGGGCCTTACATAGTCCGCCAAAGCCCCAAGGGCCAGCGCACAGGTGCATTTATTCCAAAGCAGCCCTAAAAACGGACCCAAAAACGGCCCGGCGCACTAAATGATTTTACGGATCTTCCGGCAGGTCAAAAATCTGCCCTGGATAAATCAGATCAGGATTTTTGATCGCGTCGCTATTGGCTTCCAGTACACGCACGTAAAGCGTGCCATCGCCATATCTGTCGCGTGCAATCGCCCAAAGCGTGGCCCCTGTTTGCACTGTTATCGCAGCAATGGGTGCGCGGTCATCACTTTGTGCGGCAGTCAGAACCTGAGGGTCTTCGCGCTTGAACGGCGTTTCAACCCGGCTTGTGACAGCCCCTTCATCGTCTACCTCGTCCACACGCAACGTGTAGACACCGGTGTCGACGTCGGGCAAATCCCCCCGCCAACGTCCCGCCCCGTCCACATTCAATGTCGTGACCGGGGCGTTGTTCAAATACACACGCACAGCCTGTGCACGCGATTGTGCCCGCCCACTTAACAACACGTCACCCACGTCCGAATAGCTGATTGTATCGATGGCGACGTTTGCCATGACCTCGGGGGCGGAGGACCGGTTCAGAACTTCAACGCCGTCTTCATCCGCTTTCAGCACAGCAATCTGCGTTTCTGGTTCAGGTGTCGGTTCGGGTGCCAGTTCGGGTGTCGGTTCGGGTGCAGGTGTTGCCACAGGATCTGCTTTGGCAACCGGCACAGATGGGATCGCAGCTTCAGGTGTTGGTGTTGGTGTCGGTGTTGGTGCAGGCTGAACTTCGGCTGTTTCCAGCGGGATTGCGGGTTCAATCGCAGGCGCAGCTTCGGGTTCCGGTTCAGGATTAGCTTCCGGTTCCGGTGTCGCGACAACCTTTGCCACCGCCGTGTCCACCTTTGCCACCGCCGTGTCCACATTTGCCTTAGGCGTTGGTGCAATAATGATTTCATCCGCGGATGCCAGCGTCTTTTCACCCTCGATTTGCAACAAGGTTAACAAGCGCGGCTTGTCGCTGACATCCAAAATGGCAACAACTGCAAAGGCACCGTTGCTTTCCGTCGTCGCCCGCGCCGCTTCCACACCGTCAACCAACAAGGCAACGGTGCTGCCCGGCGCAGCCCTGCCTGCAATCACAGTCAGCCCGTCATTCTCTGTACGCACCTCGTCAAAACGTGGCGGAACAGGGTCAGAGACCACGACCTCGGCACCAACCGCAGCGGGCTGTGAAGCTTCGGGTTGGGGCGCTTCGGCATCCACGACGTCCGGTTTCGGATCAACCGCCACGACAGGTTCTGCTGCTGCGGGTGCCTGCACTTCTGGAACAACTGCGGCTTCTACCACAGGCGTGGTTTGCACAGGTGCCGTTTCGTTTTGGGTAAACATCCACGCCCCGCCGCCCACAACGCCAGCCACCACAATGACCCCTGCCGCCAAGGTGCCCGCTTGTCCGCCTGCCAATGCCGCTAACTTACTCATGCGTCCTCAAACCCGCCCCGCAAGGCGTCCAGATCAATTGAGGTTACATAACAAGCAGGGTATCACGGGTCAAAACCCGCATGATCACAATGCAACGATTTTCAGTGAAGGAAACCACTATGCCCATCAAATCTGTTTGTGTTTATTGTGGATCGCGCATGGGCAACGACCCTGCATATGGCGCGGATGCACAGGCCTTGGGTGTGGCATTGGCCCGCAACGGCTGGCGTTTGGTCTATGGTGCGGGTGACGTGGGATTGATGGGCACAGTGGCCCGCGCCGCCCAAGATGCAGGCGCCGAAACATTCGGCGTCATCCCCCAGCACCTTGTGGATTGGGAAGTCGGCAAAACTGATCTGACGACTTATATTGTCACCGAAACCATGCATGAGCGTAAGAAAGTCATGTTTATGAATTGCGATGTCGTCGTGGTTCTGCCCGGTGGTGCCGGATCACTGGACGAGCTGTTCGAGGCCTTGACATGGCGCCAGTTGGGCCTGCATGAAAAGCCAATTTTTCTTTTGAATACAAACGGGTATTGGGATCCCATGATCCAGCTTATGAACCATGTGGTGGCGCAGGGTTTTGCAGACAAAAGCCTGTTGGACTTTATGACAATCGTGCCCGATGCGCAGGCCGCTGAAGCTGGGCTGGCCAAAACACTGGCCTGAGTAAAAACAACGCGACCATATGCGCTGAGCCTAAAGATGCGGGTGGTTTTACAACAGGTCGCGCGGCGGTGACGACCAGAGTCCTATTGAGGTAAAATCGCTGACTGTAGGGATTACCCTGACCGCGACGCCTGTACGTAACGCATGGAACCTGTGCAAGAAACACGCCACACCGGACCCCATCCCGCTACATCTGCTATGCGGCGCTTTCCACCCCACGACATGTGGCGATTTGGCAACAAAAAAGACCCCACCAAATACATGATGGGGCCTTTTGTTTTCGAAAATTACTCGGCTTCAGTCAACCAAGCGCACCCATCACATGCGGGAGGCGACGTTTTCCCAGTTGACCAAGCCTGACGCAAAGCGGCGGGCGGAGGTGACTGGGAGAACCACCTTTCGATCACATGCGAGAGGCTACGTTTTCCCAGTTCACCAAGTTGTCCATAAAGTTGGTCAGGTACTTGGGACGCGCGTTGCGGAAGTCGATGTAGTAGGAATGCTCCCATACGTCGCAGCCGAGCAAAGCGGTCTGACCAAAGCACAGCGGGTTCACGCCGTTTTCGGTCTTGGTCACTTTCAGCCCGCCATCGGTGTCTTTCACCAACCAGCACCAGCCTGAACCGAACTGGCCTGCGCCTGCGGCTGCGAAGTCCTCTTTGAACTTATCGACCGATCCGAAGCTGTCTTTCAGGGCCGCTTCCAGTTCGGAGGGCATGGCGGATTTGCCTGGGCCCATCATTTCCCAGAACTGGTTGTGGTTCCAAAGCTGCGAGATGTTGTTGAAAATGCCGTTTTGGGCGACAGCGTTTGCATCATAGGTGCCGACAATGATCTCTTCCAGCGTTTTGCCGTCCCATTCCGTGCCTTCAATCGCCTTGTTGCCGTTTGTGACATAGGCGTTGTGGTGCAGGTCGTGGTGGTATTCCAACGTCTCTTTGGACATGCCGGCATCTGCCAGTGCGTCGTGGGCGTAGGGAAGATCAGGAAGTGTAAAAGCCATTGCGGGGCCTCCTATATTAAATTTCTGTCTCTCCACTGACATGAAGCGCGATGGCCTGCAAGATCAAGGGTGTCAGCGTAAAACTTTCGGCAGCTTGCCGTCTTTTCGAACGCTGCAAGTCCCCCGCCCCGTCCAGTTTTGTGGTGTGTTGGTGGGGTTGGCGCTGACCTTTACCGCACCGGTGCTTTTGGTAATGACAGCCGTGTAGCTGAAATTCGGAACCCTTTGGTTCAGGTTGTCTTTGGCATTCTTGACCTGCCAACGCACGCGCAATTTACCGTTACGCTCGACCACGGACGCGGCCATCGGTTTTTGAAAAAAGGTCAGAATGATATGGTCGACAACCGACACTTTGCCTTGACCGTCAAAGATCACAGCAAGTTTGGCGGGCACCCAATCAACACGGGGGTCTCGATTGTTAATGTCGCAGTCGTACATCAAGGGTTGGGCCACAGCACATACGGGTGACAACAGGGCTGCAAGGCCGATACCCAAAACAGTCTTTTTCATTCTTTCATCTTTCTATTTCGTGCGCCGAGTACACCGACCGCCACTGCGCAATCCTGAATCGAATTGCCGCGGCTTTGCCGTCAGTTGGATTTTGCCATTGGCCTTGCTGATCGAGGCACGGTAGTCGAAGTCACCATAGGTGCCCCCGCCCTCTTTTTCGCCACCGGACAATGTCCATTTCACGATCAACCGCTTTGCGTCATTGCGTAAAACCTGCCCCTGCAAGGCGACTTTGTTGTAGTGCAGGATCAGGGGGTCCACGACCTGAACCGCGCCGCTGCCATCATCCACAAAGCCAATCGTGCTGGCGATCCAGCCCTTTGATCTTGCGTAATCGCTTAGCTTACAGTCCCAAAGGAACCCTGCCGCAGCGGCAGGTACTGCGCTGGCGCACATCAAGGCCATGGCCACTGCCACAGGTTTCAAGCCTTTAAAGACCCCGTCTTTCCGCAAACGAGACTGCATTATTTGACAACCTTGCAGCGTCCCTCGCCGCTGATCACATTGTCGCCGCCGTGCAAGATGCCGTTGACCGTGACCTTTCCCGATTTCGTGTTCAAAAGCGCCGAATATGTCAGGCTTAACTTACCGGCATTGACGCTTGATGCGCCCTCAACATCCCATTTGTAACGCCACAACGTATCTTTGCGTTTCGTCACCCGCGCCGCAATCGGGGAATCGTAGGCGTTTTTGATCACGCCGTCATACACGAAACCTGTCACGTCTTTTGGAACCAAAGAAAAGATCATGCGATCCCCCATCCAGCCGCCACGACCTTTATTGTGCATGTCGCAATCATAGGTTTGTGCAAACGCGCCTGACGCTGCCACGCAAAATGCTGATGCCGCACAGAATTTTTGAAAACCAGATGTAGAAAAAAACAATGTATACCCTCAAAACTGACGCCAATATGCGTCATATTAGGGTGATCCTCCACCGGGCTGCAACCGCAAATTATGACTTTGGATCTGGAATTCTATCCCAAGGCGCACAGGTTCCCGACGCACTGCCCGGCGTCAGAAAAGAGCTTTCGCTGACGCCGCTGTAATTGAATTTGAAGGTCTTCAAGTTCAGCGTCATTTTGAATTTCACATTGGTGCTGCGCCCACTTATGTCTGTGGCGTCTATCAACGCCCAGTTCAGTTGCAGCCGTTTTGATGTTGGGCGCGAAACCTCTGCCAAGGCCGGCCCCTCCATGACGGACAACGTGTATTCATCCAACACCCGCGCTTTCAGACTTTGCGTGTCGATGGATACAAATACAGCTTCCGGCACCCAATCCTTGGACGATGGATTACGCGACAGGCACGCAAGATCAACGGCATACGCCGGGGCAGCAATCAATGCCGCGCCCAAATACAAAGCAATTCTGTAGCCAGTCCGCATGGTGATCTATCTCAGATTTTTTAACGCCAACACGACCTTAGCACGTAACGATGAAACCAATCCAGCCCAATGCCGTTTCAGTCCTTCACCCAACTTCGGAGCAGCATTTGGATTTGCAAATCCGGTCTTTCAGGAACCATTGTTACACGGTCCCCGCCTTTGTCTGTTTAGAAATGCCCCACTTCAGAACCCGGCTGTGCCGCCACCGTCAACACATCAAACAGATACTGAGCGTTTGAGCGGAAGCATATGATTTGGAAAACGTCCTCTTCCGGCATCCAGAAGGCTGCGGGAATTTGGGCGATCCGTGTGCGGCGAAACATACCGGCGGTGAACGCGGCAGGACGCAAATCAACCGGGGCGACCTTGGCCAGCACTTCACGGGCATTCGCGCCGCTCAGACGCAGACATGCGCGTGCATCCGACACATCAACAGCCAGCGCATGTGTGGCCCCCAATGTCTTGTGCATAGCCGCCAAAGTGTCTGCGACCGCATCGTAGGGGCACAGGACCATCAATTCATCCGGGCTCATCCAGACGATGCCATGTGCGCCGTCTGTGTTGGCCTGTCCGGTCTCTGGCAATGCCACTTTTGTGACGCTGGTTGCGGCCTTTTTGACTTTTGCGTCAGACAAATCACCACGCAGAGTGATCATGCCCTGCAGACCGGCATCCGCAACAGTGGCGATGCCGGCCGCATCGCTGGCTTGGTTCAAAGCGCTGATAGGATTAGACATTTTGCTTTGCTCCTTCGGGATCAAAGAACACAGGGTTCACGATTTTAGCGGTATAGTCTTTGCCTTCGGTGCCGGGGAAGGTGATGATGTCACCCATCCGTTCCGGCCCGTTCAAAACCAGTCCCATAGCGATGCCTTTTCCAAGGTTCGGAGAATGGTAGCTGGACGTCACGCGCCCGATCATGTTGCGCTGACCGTTGGCGTTTGTGCCTGCGCCCACGGCATATGCCCCGTCTGGCAGTGTTGATCCATCAGTGGTTTCCAGCCCCACCAGACGCCAGCGTTTGTCGCTGACCATGTGGTCGCGTTCCTGTGCACGTTTGCCAAGAAAGTCTTCTTTCTTTTTGGAGATCGCCCAATTCAGCCCAAGGTCTTGCGGAATGACCGTGCCGTCGGTTTCGTCCCCGATCATGATAAAGCCCTTTTCGGCCCGCAGAATGTGCAGACATTCTGTACCGTATGGCATCACACCCAAAGCATCACCGACAGCCATCAAAGCATCCCAAAAGGCTTGTCCCTGACTTGCAGGCACCGCAATCTCATAGCTCAGTTCGCCCGAGAACGAGATACGGTAAGCCCGCACATCAAAGCCGCCCAACGTGCCGTCTTTCCATTCCATGAACCCAAGCGCATCCGCGCTGACATCCATGCCGCCCAAGGCCTCCAAAGCCTTGCGTGCATTTGGTCCGACAACCGCGACTTGCGCGTATTGTTCGGTGACGTTGGCGACATAGACGTTCCAGTCCCACCATTCGGTCTGCAGCCATTCTTCCATGTGGCCATGGATACTTTCGGCGCCGCCTGTGGTGGTATGGCACAGCCACGTATCGTCATCGATCCGCGCAACCACGCCATCGTCGATCAAGAAGCCGTTTTCGGAGCACATCAACCCGTAACGGCATTTGCCGATTTTTAGATTGGACATCATGTTGGTGTACATCATGTCGAGGAACTTGCCTGCGTCCGGCCCTTTGACGATAATTTTGCCAAGGGTCGAGGCGTCCAGTAGCCCCATGTTGTCACGTGTGTTCTTGGTTTCGCGCATCACCGCGTCATGTACGCTTTCACCATCCCGTACATAGGCGTAGGGGCGGCGCCATTGGCCAACGGGTTCCCAATCGGCGCCGTTGCTGTCGTGCCAATCGTACATTGGTGTGCGACGCACAGGCTGGAACACATGGGCTTTCGCTTCGCCTGCGATCGACCCCATTGAGATGGGCGTGTAGGGCGGGCGGAACGTGGTGGTGCCGGTTTGCGGAATAGGTTGGTTCAAACTGTCAGACAGGATCGCCAAGCCGTTGATGTTGCTTAGCTTACCTTGATCAGTCGCCATGCCAAGCGTGGTATAGCGTTTGGCATGTTCGACGCTTTCGAAGCCTTCTTGTGCTGCCAATTGAACGTCGGACACTTTCACGTCGTTTTGGTAATCAAGCCATGCTTTGGACCGCAGCTTATAGCCCGCGCCTTGCGGCATCAACCAAACGGGCATCATCGGTGCCTCATCGTCGGTCACCGCCTCAGGTGCCGCGCTGGCTTTGCCGCCATGTCCGGCGTCTTTTGCCGCAGCAATCCCTGCGGATCTTGCGTCCGACAGGATCGCCCCAAGGTCCATTTCGCCATTTGCGCTGCCAGCAGCCGTTACAAAGCCCTGCCCCTTGTCGCCAATTGGCGCACGGGCCGGATCGGGACGGAAGCTGGCTTGTTCTGTGTCCCATGTCAGTTTGCCACCGCAATGTGACCACAGGTGCACAACCGGCGACCAACCACCCGACATCGCCACCACATCGCATCCGATTTCTTCCAGCACAGCACCTTCACCGGCCTGCGAACACACAGCAACGCCAGTCACGCGTTTGCCGCCCTGCACCATGGATACGCCATGTCCGGGCATCACCCGAATGCCAAGCGCCTTGGCCTGCACCATCAACGCGCTGTCCTGGGTCAGGACCCGCGCATCCAGAATGGCAGGCACATCAAGGCCTGCATGTTTCAGCGCGATTGCCGTGCGGTAGGCATCGTCATTGTTTGTGACAACAACTGTGCGGTCGCCAAGCGACACGCCAAAGTTCACCGCATAATCGCGAACAGCACTGGCCAGCATGACACCCGGAATGTCATTGCCCGCGAAGCTCAGCGGACGTTCGATCGCACCGGTGGCCGTCACGATATGACCTGCGCGAATACGCCACAAACGCTGACGCGGACCTTGTTTGGCGGGATCGTGATCTGTCAGGCGCTCATAGCCCAACACATAACCGTGGTCGTAGACCCCCGACCCCATTGTGCGGGTGCGGATTTTGACGTTGTCCATCGCCTCTAGTTTGGCCACGATCTGGGTCACAAAGCTTTCGGTGTCTGCGCCGTCAATTTCGCCGCCATCGACAGGGGCACGCCCGCCCAAATGCGCCGTTTGCTCCAGCAGCAGAACGTCTGCACCGGCTTCTGCTGCACTTAACGCCGCTTGAAGGCCAGCGACACCGCCGCCCACAACCAGAACATCACAAAAGGCATAGAAATGCTCGTAAGTGTCGACATCGCGGTCTTTTGGCGCGGCCCCAAGGCCTGCGGCGTGACGAATGAACGGCTCATACACATGTTTCCAAAGCGGGCGCGGGTGAATGAACATTTTGTAGTAGAACCCCGCCGGCATAAAGCGGCTGAGTTTGGAGTTCACAGCACCGACGTCGAATTCCAGGCTGGGCCAGTGGTTCTGGCTTTTGGATGTCAGACCGTCGAACAATTCTGTGGTGGTGACGCGTTGGTTTGGCTCGAACTTGCCGCCTTCGCCCAAATTCACCAATCCATTGGGCTCTTCCGCGCCCGAGGCCACGATGCCACGCGGCCGGTGGTATTTGAACGACCGGCCCACCAGCATCTGGTCGTTGGCCAGCAAGGCAGACGCCAATGTGTCGCCCTCAAAGCCACGCAGCGTGCGCCCATTGAAGGTGAAGTTCATAGCGTTTGTTTTGTTCAGCAGGCGGCCGCCTGTCGCGAGACGAGTGCTCATGTTTTTGACCCTTTCATCTGGGAGACAGATCTGATGCCTCCGGCGGGGATATTTTTAGGAAAAAGACAAAGGGCGCGGATCATGAAAATGCCCCCCAAGACCAGCCGGGCCGCTTGGCGCTGATGGCGTCACATAGGGCTTTGGGTGGTTCATAGGTTTGGGCAGAATACGTCCCGAACACTTCCAGCGTCATTGTGCATCGCGCGGCATGAAACCATTTCCCGCAGCCGTTGTTGTGGCGCCAGCGTTCAAAATGAACCCCTTTGGGGTTTTGCCGCATAAACAGGTAATTTTCGAAATCCGCGTTATCAGACCCCGGACCAAAGCGTTTCAAATGCGCTTCGCCCCCGGCATGAAATTCGGTTTCTTCTGCAGTTACGTTGCAGCAAGGGCATGTGAGGACAAGCATTACGCGGCTCCTGTCAGGGTGTCAGACATGCAAAAGGCGGACGCCGTGAAGCGCCCGCCTGAAGCAGATGTGATGTTGGTTGGTTTATTCAGCAACAGCCGGAGCTGCGGGATCGACCGCTGGAGCGCTTTCAAGCGTTGCGGGTGCTGCCCCTTCTTCGCCTTCGGGCACTGTGCCGCTACCGATGAAGGACAGAACAAAGATGAAGGCCGCAAGGACAAGCACTGCCACCAGAAGGCCTTTGGCGCTGATGCCTTCGCTGCGGGAGATGTTTGAGTTCGTGTAATCGGACATTTGACGTTCTCCTGTGTTGAGACCGTCATCAAACCACCTGTCCCCCCGCACTCAACCTTGAGCGTGTGAAAACGTGAAATCCGGCGAAGGATGGCGCAAAACGCGGTTTGCGCTGCGCCGATCCTTGCCGGATTTTCTACTTTTGGCTGTGTTCGGCGATTATTTGCCTGACACGTCGTCTGCTGCGCCTTCGATGCTGATGTTGACGCCACCGCGCCTGCCATCAGCGCCTGGAAACATGAACCACGCAAGTACCGCGACCACGACGACAAGAGCCCCCACAACAAAGGCCAAACCGCTGTTGCCGCCTGACGTGCTTGTTGCTGTTGTGTATGTTGCTGTTTCGTCTGACATTGCGTGTCTCCTTCGATTTCTTGTGTCGAAAAGAGAACCCGCGCAGGCACCGAATGGTTCCAAGTTTTTTCTTGGCGATCAACCGAACCCTGCGCTACAGATGTGTCAATCAAAGTTGACACAAGGAATTTGTCATGAGCAAAGAAATGGGTGCCGTTGCCGTCTTTGGCGCGATAATTGTAGTCGCTGTCATCATGCTGTTGCTGGAACGGCGCGGCATGGCCAAGCGCAAGGCTGCGCGCGGTGGCCGCGACATCGACGTCAGCAATCTGATCGCTTTTGGCAGTGCTGCAGGCGAAGGGGAAAAGACCCGAACACCCAACTGATCCTGCCAAATCCATGACGGTTTTCATTAGTGCGCAACCCCGGCCGCGACGCTTTCGTCGATGAAGCGGCCTTCGATAAAGCGCTCCATTCCAAATTCATCCGTCAAAGGCGAATGTCCCTTGGCCATCAGTTCTGCCATGGCCCAGCCAGACCCCGGGATCGCCTTGAACCCGCCTGTCCCCCAACCGCAGTTGATGAACACGCCGTCCACTGGCGTTTTCGACAAGATCGGGGACCGGTCGCCCGTCACATCCACAATCCCGCCCCACTGGCGCAGCATCTTCAGGCGCGACAGCATCGGGAAGGTTTCGTTCAGCGCGCGCACGGTTTCTTCCACATGATGGAAAGATCCGCGCTGGGTGTAGTTGTTGTAGCCGTCCGTGCCGCCCCCGATGACCATTTCGCCTTTATCGGATTGCGACAGGTAGCCGTGCACGGTGTTGGCCATGATGACCACATCCATCGCGGGCTTGATCGGTTCAGACACAAGCGCCTGAAGCGCCACAGATTCCAGCGGCAAGCGGAAGCCCGCCTTAGCCGCAAGATCACCCGAGTGGCCTGCAACCACGATCCCAAGCTTGTCGCAATCAATCGCGCCTTTGGTGGTATCGACGCCAACGACCTTGCCACCTTCGCGGCGGATTGCGGTGACTTCGCATTGCTGGATCACGTCCATGCCCATGTCGGAACAGGCCCGTGCATAGCCCCAAGCCACCGCATCGTGACGCGCCGTGCCGCCACGCGCTTGCCATAAGCCGCCCAACACAGGATAGCGCGGACCATCAAGGTTGATGATCGAACACAGCTCTTTCACCTTTTGTGGTCCGATCCATTCGGTTTGAACACCTTGCAACGCGTTGGCATGGGCCGTGCGTTGATAGCCACGCACCTCGTGGTGGGTTTGCGCCAGCATGATGACACCACGCGGGCTGAACATCACGTTGTAGTTCAGGTCCTGAGACATGGTTTCGTATAGCGACCGCGACTTTTCATAAAGCGCGGCAGACGGATCTTGCAGATAGTTTGATCGGATGATGGTAGTGTTGCGGCCCGTATTACCGCCGCCCAACCAGCCTTTTTCAAGGATCGCCACATTGGTGATGCCGAAATTCTTGCCCAGATAATACGCTGTGGCCAACCCGTGGCCACCGGCCCCGATGATGATCGCGTCATATTTCTTTTTGGGTTCGGGGGCGCGCCACGCACGTTCCCATCCTGTGTGGTAACGAACGGCCTCACGGGCGATAGCAAAGGCGGAATAGCGTTTCATTTACAAAGCTCCGAATGTGGTCCGAATGTCGGTCGTATTTGGGGTCGGACGGGACTGCGCAGGCAGATGTCATGGATTCGCAAACCGCCCCGACGTTGTGCCTGTTCTGGGTGAGATACCATAAAAACAGGATACCCACCGCGGCACTTTCATGCAGTTTTGCGACAGGACAGTCAATTGGGCGTCATCTGGTGGTCCGTGCGCCCAATTGCCCCTTTTTCTGGCAGCCATAGAAGGCTACATCGGAGAGAATATCGAAAGGGGCGCTATGTTGTTCTGGATTATCACTGGCGGGCTTACATTAAGCGTCGTGGCCTTGTTGTCATTGGCCTTTATGCGGGCCCGTGTCCCGGGCGCCGATGCGGCCACATTCGACGTGCAGGTCTACCGCGATCAACTGGCGGAAGTTGACCGTGATCTGGCACGCGGAGTGTTATCAGAACCAGACGCCACACGCGTGCGCACTGAAGTGTCGCGGCGCATCCTGACCGCCGATGCGACCAAAGCGAACGCGTCAGTCAGCACCGCAGGCGGTGCGCCATTTGTGGCAAGTGTTCTGGTGGCGCTGGCTGTCACTGGCGGCGCGTTCGGGCTGTATCTTCAAATCGGCGCACCGGGATATGGCGATCTGGCTTTGAAAGACCGCATTGAAATGGCAGAAAGCCTGCGTGCGGACCGTCCTGCCCAGCAAGAGGCCGAAGACAGTCTGGCCAGCACACCCGCACTGCAAAATGCGGCGCCCGACTATGTGGCGCTGGTGGAAAAACTGCGCCTGACCGTGGCGCAGCGTCCCGATGATCTGCAAGGCAACGTGCTTTTGGCACGCTCAGAGGCCAATTTGGGCAATTACGCTGCTGCCCACCGCGCCCAGGAAACTGTGCTGCGCCTTAAGGGCAGTTCAGCCACGATTGACGATATCACAGACTACGCGGATATGATGATCCTGGCCGCTGGCGGGTATGTTTCCCCGGAAGCGGAGCGTGTTTTGCAAGTGGCTTTGACACAGGATGCAGGCAACGGCACAGCGCGGTATTACTGGGGTTTGATGAACGCACAAACAGGACGTCCCGATGTTGCATTCCGGATTTGGGATCAGCAATTGCGGGCCGGACCACCTGATGCCCCATGGATCGCGCCGATTTTGCAGCAGATCGAAGACATGGCCGCAAGATCCGGCGTCAACTACCAAATCCCGACAGTCGGTGACGGCGTGACGCGTGGCCCCTCAGCGGATGATATCGAAGCTGCGGGCGACATGACCGGCGCCGAGCGAATGGAGATGATCGAAGGCATGGTCGAGGGCCTGTCAGAACGGCTGGCCAGCGAAGGCGGCACACCTCAGGAATGGGCGCAACTGATCGGGGCCTTGGGCGTCTTGGGTCGCACACAACAAGCGCGGGCCGTTTACGACAATGGTGTCGAAGTGTTCAAAGAGGACCCTGCCGCACTTGATTTGCTGAACCGCGCAGGCGAACGGGTCAATGTGGCCGAATGATCTATGATGACGTCACAGACTTTGCGGGTATTTTGCCGCCCATGCGCCCGTTGATCGGTCTGGATTTGGGCACTGTCACAATCGGTTTGGCCGTCTCCGATACCTTTTTGGGCATCGCCACACCGCTTGAAACAATCAAACGCAAAAAGTTCGGTGTAGACGCCGAAAAGCTGCTGGCAGTCATGAAGGCCCGTGACATCGGGGGGCTGGTGTTGGGACTGCCGCGCAATATGGATGGCTCTGAGGGGCCGCGGTGCCAATCCACACGCGCTTTTGCCCGCAATCTGGAAAAACTGTGGGCCGGGCCAATCACCTATTGGGACGAACGTCTCAGCACCGTTGCCGCAGAACGTGCATTGCTTGAGGCGGATACGTCACGCAAACGTCGCGCCGAGGTCATTGATCATGTGGCTGCGGGATATATCTTGCAAGGACTGTTGGATCGTTTGGGCGTTTTGCGCCGTGAAGGAAATTAGATGACTGTACCGGTGTGGACACGCAAAGAAATCGAAAGCCCGTGCATCCAGATCTGCGTGGTGCATCCCGAAACGCGCTTGTGCACCGGTTGCGCACGTTCCATCGATGAAATCACCCAATGGTCAAAGATGAGCGCCGAGGCCCGAAGCCAGATTATGGCTGAATTGCCCCTGCGCGAAGCGGCCCCCAAAGGCCGACGCGGCGGACGTGCAGCGCGTTTGAAACGATAACCGGGCGGAAACTTTATAAGTTTCCGGTACGTTTTCTTTTCAAGAAAACGATCCTCCCAGCCAGTCGCGGCCGTCGCTGTAAGCGGGCCGGAAAAACGCAATCGCGCGGTGCGTTTCGTTTACCGTGCTGGCGTCGGATGCCCAGACCTCTGTACCGTGTAATGCAAAGCGGTGTATCAACGCCGCCTGCCCCACAGTCATCGTCAGCGGTACCATTTCGCATGTTTCGAACACATGACGCCGCGCGTTTTGGTAGGCTTCTGT
The DNA here is from genome assembly GCF_039986515.1 of Ascidiaceihabitans sp. Classification (NCBI taxonomy): domain Bacteria; kingdom Pseudomonadati; phylum Pseudomonadota; class Alphaproteobacteria; order Rhodobacterales; family Paracoccaceae; genus Ascidiaceihabitans; species Ascidiaceihabitans sp. The sequence continues at coordinate 1,137,579 of NZ_JBDWQO010000007.1, forward strand.
CACGTCCACTTGCCCCGGATTACGCCCGCCAATTGCGTCTTTCAACGCACGCTGCATAATCACATGACTGCCCCGCCACACCACAGTTGGGGCGGCTGCGCAATCATGCAACGGAATACCCAGAATATAGGCGTGTAGTTCTTGTGCGAAGCGACGCTTGTGCACCCCCACAGGCAGCAAACCATCCACATGCGCCGCCTTGCGCGTGATCCTGAAACGGTGATTGCCGGGGCTTTCGTCTGCGCCTTGCAGCGGATAGCCCGGATAGACCACGGACAATTGTGCGCGGTGCAAAGCCATATCAGGCACGTGTGCCTGCCACGGCCCCGTCAGCGGCACACCGTCCACCGTCCCTGCGTCGTCATTGGGAAGCGCGTCCAACCCGACAAACCAAGTGCGGCCATGGCGCAACTGGTCCTGTGGCACAGACCGGTCACTGTGCACATCCGGAACATGCCCATAAGCCGTTTGCGCCCAACGCTGAACTCCTGCGTCGTGGCCAAACACAACAAATCCGTCACGTTGCATCATCCAAAGAACGCCTTTCGTATCATATTCAAAGCCACCAGTACCAAAAACACACCAAATGCGCGTTTCAACGGCTTGGGGTCCATTGCATGGGCCAATTTCACGCCCCACGGGGCTGTGATCAGGGTCATGGCAATAATGATGCCGAAGGCCACCAAATTGACTGCGCCGATCGTCAAGGGCGGCACGGCCATTGCCATGTCCACAAACAAGAACCCGACAACCGCAGGCACCGCGATCACCACACCGAAACCGGCAGCCGTGGCCACGGCGCGGTGGATTGGAGTGTTAAACAGTGTCATCACCGGCACCCCGAAGCTGCCCCCGCCAATGCCCATAAGGACCGACATAAAGCCCAGTACAGGGGACAAGACCATGCGCAAAGGCCCACGCGGCATCGCATCTGCCAAACGCCAGTCTGCGCGTCCGAAGGTCATGTACAGCCCCACGATCAGTGCCAAAACGCCAAAGATAATCTGCAAGGTGACGGATCGCAGCTGCGCCACGACCAGCATCCCGATCACCGCCCCCACAACAATCCCCGGCGCCCACGTCCGCAAAATGTCCCAATCCACAGCGCCCTTTCTATTGTGGCTGTGAACAGAGCGCACCGAAGTCACGATAATCGTGGCAAGCGACGTCGCCAAGCACATCTGCATCAATTGCGGACCATCGTATCCAAGCGTTTGAAATGCATAGAAAAACGCAGGCACCAAAACGATCCCTCCGCCCACGCCAAGCAATCCGGCCAGCACGCCCGCAAACGCACCAATCCCCAACAAAAGCAGTGTCATTTGAAGCAGCAAAACGGTCTCAGGCATTGCTTTGTTCCTTTTCGCTTAACGCGTCTTCGGCATTTTGGATCACGGTCTGGACCTGCGCCAAGGCAGCTTCCACGACTTCAGGGCCCGCACCGGGTTTGTGCGCTTCTTCTGACAATATGCGCCGCCACAACCGTGCCCCGGGACGCCCTGCAAACAAGCCAAGCATATGCCGTGTTACCTGATTGAGACGCCCCCCCGCGCCCAGATGGCTTTCAATGTAGGGCAACATTTGCAGCACTGCATCTTGGGCTGTGGTCTGTGTATCTGCGCCATAAATGCGCTGGTCCGCGGTGCCCAAAATATCAGTGGGCTGGTGGTAGGCTGTGCGCCCGATCATCACCCCGTCCAATCCAGCATCCAGAAAACCCTGCGCCGCATCCAGACTTTCGATGCCGCCATTCACAGAGATATGCAAGTTCGGAAACAACCCTTTCATCCTGTGCACCAGATCGTAGTCCAGCGGCGGAATATCCCTGTTTTCCTTTGGCGACAAACCTTGCAGCCATGCTTTGCGGGCGTGGATTGTCACGCGTTCGCACCCTGCCGCCACGATCCGCGCCAAAAACTCTGGCAGCACATATTCGGGGTCTTGGTCGTCTACGCCAATACGGCACTTTACGGTGACTTCGATGTCCACGGCCGCACGCATTTCTGACACACATGCCGCCACCCGTGCGGGGTCTTTCATCAAGACAGCACCAAACGTGCCTGATTGCACACGATCCGACGGGCAGCCTACGTTCAGGTTTATCTCGTCATACCCCCGCGCCTGCCCCAGTTTGGCAGCCTGCGCCAGTTCTTGCGGATCAGATCCGCCAAGCTGCAAGGCCACGGGATGTTCTGCCGCGTCGAATTCCAACAACCGCAACGCGCCCCCACGCACCAAAGCCGCAGACGTCACCATTTCCGTATACAGCAATGTGTCCGCGCTGAGCAGTCTGTGCAGATAACGACAATGCCTGTCCGTCCAGTCCATCATAGGCGCCACAGAAAGGCGGGCATGATGGTGTAAATTATATCTTTTATGTTCAGACACTTACGGACCCGCGAATTAAAAGTTCGATAGGATGTGTAATTAGTGGAAAATTCGACCGACAACAATAGGCAGGGGGAAACCCGTGCGCGTGCGCAGCGCTTCGGCAAGGGAGTGTCAAAAGACGCTGTCGCAAATTGAAAAATGCCAACATTTGTGCGCCCCTGTTGAAGCATGATACAGCACCCCCACCACGCAAGCCTGCAACACTAGGGTGTTACGCCAATGATCTCTTACGTCACAGTCGGTGTCGAGGACATGGATCGCGCAAAGCGGTTCTATTCTGCATTTCTTCCCGCCTTGGGCTACGGGCTGGAAGAAGGACCAGAGGGCTTAAGCTTTGCCTTGCCCGTGCCCGAAGGACAGCGCCCCGTTTTGCCTGACTTTTACGTCAAACCAACGTTCAACGGACAGCCCGCCACTGCGGGAAACGGCACGATGGTAGCGTTTGAAGCCCGCAATCAGGCCCAAGTCCGCGATCTGCATGCGGCGGCTGTTGACGCGGGTGGGACCGACGAAGGTCAACCTGGATTTCGCGCATCTTACGGGCCACATTTCTACGTCAGCTATCTGCGGGATCCACAGGGCAACAAAATAGCGGTTTTTTCATGTGATCCGAACGAAGCGGGGCGCGACGGGTGATGCGTAGCCAGTAACGAGTGATACTCGCTTCTGTGGGAACAGCTTGGAAGAACGGCGCATCTGTGCACATAGTCCGCCACACTGTCAGCCTTCACTTTATTCCCCGAAAGGACACCCCATGAGCGCATTTGACGAAGACCTATTTTTGACCGGTTTGGAGCAACGCAAAGCCACCTTGGGTGCGGCCTATGTTGAAAACAATCTGGCAGCGGCAGATGACTTCACACGCCCCTTTCAAGAAGCCATGACAGCATGGTGCTGGGGCTTTGGCTGGGGGGATGATGTGATTGATGCAAAGACGCGGTCGATGATGAATCTGTCGATGATCGGGGCCTTGGGCAAGATGACCGAATGGGAATTGCATTGCCGTGGCGCGATCAACAACGGTGTCACCAAGGAAGAAATTCGCGCAATCATTCATGTCATCGCTATCTATTGTGGTGTCCCGCAGGGTCTGGAGTGCTTTCGTGCTGCAAAGAAGGTTCTGGAAGAACAATCAAAGACTTAACATCATAAATCCACTCAAGACCTGACCACCAAACGAGGCAACGTCGATCTTCATACAAAATTAGTGATTTACCAAACTGCACTTCAGGTTGTAGCTTTGGGGTATATTGAGATTTTTTATTAAAAGGTGATGTTGCCATGAGTGCAGATATTGAACTGGCTGAATTTATCTCGAACCTGCGGGCGGAACTGGAAACCGCTTTGGCCGCATCAAGTGATGCCGAAGTGCGCTTTATTCCAAAAACGCTTGATCTGGAACTGTCAGTGGTCGCTGAAAAATCAGCAGAAGCCAGCGGCAAAATCAGTTTCAAGATTTTCTCGGTGGGCGCAGAAGCAGGCGGGGGCGGTACACTCAGCAACGCTTCGACCCAGACCATTAAACTGTCATTGGAACCTGTAGGCAAAGACGGCGAACAGATCTTTATCACCAGCTCAGGCAGCACCACACTTTAAGGGGCGTGCTGTGAAACGGATCCGGCAACACACAGTTCAGTTACGCCACCCCGGCGGTGGCGTAGGGACAGGTGCGCTTGTCGGGGAAGGGCTGATCCTGACGGCGCTGCACTGTGTCTTCCCGATGGAAGATGGCGCACCCCTGCCGGACATCGTTCCCCAAAACGTCCCCTGCCCTCAGGTCCGTCTCATTGCGGATCTGGCGTCTGCATTGGGTGAAATGCCAGACCTGATGAACTTTGATTTTCGCCGCATAAATGTGCCCCAGTTTGTGGCCCACCCGGGTGCGGCCTTTCACGACTGTACATTGGTCTGGCCACCGGCTGGCGCACAGATGCCCAATGTTGATGTGGCAATCTTAAAAATGACGCCGGACGCAATGGCACAATCGAACGCTGCAAATGCAGCGCTCTCGTTCAAAATCGGGGCTGCTGAGGGTCAGGAAATGACGTTGGTTGGCGAAGGTTTCCCTGATTTCGCAACCATTCATCTGGGCCCGAACGCTTTGGATTTCCGCGAGGTCTACAATCTGTTCGGTGCCACACGCAGCACCCGGGGCGTGTTTTCGGGAATGCAGATGAATGTGCAAAGCGCGCAGCCCGAAAACGTGCGCGATTGGGCCGGTTTGTCAGGCACCGTCTTGTGGCAAGACAACATCGGGCAACCTTTGGAATTGATCGGCGTCGTCAGCAACACCAAATCGCGCATCCGTCAAAACAACGCGTTGTATTTCACCAGCTTGTCGCAATTGAAAAGTGACCCCGTATTTTGGGATGTGCTAGGCAGAACCATCGACGACACACAAAACACACCCCCGAACCCGGCAGAACAGCTGATCACCTTTGACCGCACCATGCCCCGGCACTTTTTAAGCGAATGGATGCGTCAGGATTTGGCGATGCCTGCCCGCGATAACCGCCGCGATACGGACACCGAACAATTGGCGCCCTTGGTGGTTGTATTGACCGGACACAATGTCGACGAACTGAACCTGTTTGTGTCCTCGGCCTTGCATGAGATGGAAAGAAGCGTGGGCTTTGCAATGGGGGCCGAGGCCCCGACCCTCAGCGTGCGGTACTTGCCCGGTGCGCCCCCCGACACGGCCCTGCAAGCGGCCCTGCTGGCATGGGGGCGTGGCTTGGGGTTGCACGAACCGGGGCAAATTCCCGATCCCAACGCCATCGCCCGTGCACTTGAGGACGAAACCCAGCCACAAGTTGTGGTGATGGAACACATCGACACCGACATTTCTGAGAGCTGTTTGGCGGTCTTGCGCCAAGTTTTGACAGTGTTCAGCAGCGTCCGCCCATCTGTCTTGACCGGCCGCACGCCGCCTGTTCTATTTTTGGCCTTTTCAAAGGGGCGCGACAAACTGGGCGTGGATGAAGGCTTTCAGGCCGGTGCGCTGTTTGATGACAAAATCAACGCTTTGCCTGCGGTTCTTTCAGACTTGAAAGCAGAGTTTCCAAGACTGAACTGGAGCCCGGATTTTGACCTTTGTGTCCCCCAATGCACGCATTTCGACATGGCGGATTGGCTCGACGCCCTAGAAGACGCGGGCCTGCGCGTGTCCGGGCGTCTGCGTATGAAAATCGAAGACCGAACGCTTAATCAGGACATGTTTCCAATGTATTTCGCACGCCATCTGATCAACGAAACCTTCAGCACGGACATCGACGAATAGGAGCCTCAAAATGACAGACAACTCACTGGCCAATCTGTTGATATCCGGTGTTGCGGGACTGACCCGCGATTTGATCGATACTTTACCCGTGGCCTGGCGCCATCGTCCGCGCACAAACAATGGCTACGACTTTGACGATGATCAGCTTGTCACAGCCTCGAAAGCCGCGATGCTGTTGTCGCAGCCTTTGATCCTTGCGGGCGAACCCGGCGTCGGCAAAACATCCTTTGCACGGGCTTTGGCGCATAAACTAGAGCTGCCGTTTTTACCCCCCATTCACGTAAAATCCACCACGTCCGGAATGGATTTGTTTTATTCCTTCAACGAAGTGGCCCGCTTTCGCGATGCGTCCAATCCCAGCAGCACGGCAGGATTGCTGGACTATGTGGTTTTGTCCAGTTTGGGCCGCGCCATCGTTTTGTCCGCAGGCCCGGACGCAGTGGTCCGATTAACCGACAAAGGCCCCGATGCCTTGTTTGGGGGCGCATATCACGGATTGGAATCCTCGCAAGAGGTCACACTGGGCCAGCTTTTCGCTTATGTCTTTCGTGACGCAGGCGATGTCAGCCACCCCCAACGCAGCATCGTTTTGGTCGATGAACTGGACAAGGCGCCGCGCGATGCGCCCAATGATGTTCTGGCCGAATTCGAAGACATGCGCTTTACCATCTCAGAGCTTGGCATCACCTTGCAGGCCGCCCCCGAAACCTTTCCTGTTGTGCTTATCACCTCTAACTCAGAACGCAGTTTCCCGGACGCGTTTTTGCGCCGCAGTGTGTTCCACTGGATTGAAACCCCGACGGATGCGCGATTGTGCCGGATCATCGCAAGCGCGTCCGCCGCCGATGGCACCTTGTCCCCTTCAGACCCGTTGGTCACATCTGCCGTCGATTATTTCATGATGATCCGCAAAACCATCGAGAACAAAAAACCCTCTACAGCAGAACTGATTTCCTTTGTCTCCGCCCTTGCGACCGCTGGTGTGCAGCCCACGGAAACCATCAGCGACGCCCACCCGAAAGTGCGTGCTTTCAAAGGTATTTTGATGAAGACCCGTATTGATCTTGAGGCGGAATAGACAGGTGACCTTGGGACTTTCCATATGACGGAAACGGCCGAAACCCTTGCTTTGGCCACACGCCACGCATCACAGCGGAAGCAGCCGCTGCCGCAAGGCTGGGATCTGGATATCATCGTGGCCCGTTTGCGCGAAGCCGGCGTCACCATCAGTCTGGACCGACACACCCGCGCCCACGCATTGTTTGCGCAATTGCATGACATTGGCGTGCAAATGACCCCGAATGAAGCCACAAACTGGCTGGTCAGTGTGCTCTGCGCCGCCCGCGAAGACGCCGCTATTCTGCGCAGTTTGCTACAGCCTGTCCCTGTTTCCAAACCTCCAAAAGTTGACGTTGGCACAGTCGTAAGCTGGGCAAGCCGCAAACAGATTTTGCGCTTTGCCGTGATTGCGGTCGGGGTGGTTCTGGTAATGGGTGGTCTTCTGTTAAGTTTGGGCAATTTGGCAGATATTACCCCCGCAGATAAAACCACCATAACCGAGCCCGGTCTTGCAGTTCCACAAGGGGCACAAACCGATGTCGTGGACGGCACCATCTTTGTGACGGATCGCGCCGACCTGCCCCATGAGAGGGTGTTGCGCTTTGCAATCGGGCGCATTTTGCAGCCCCTGTATCTGATGTTGCCGTTCTTGCTTGTGGCTTGGTTTGTGCTGGCTGGCCGCCGTGCGCAACGTGCGGCTTTGACCCGTAAAACCGAATTGGGCCGCGAATTCCAAAACATGGCCGTTCCAGCGCGGGACTTGGCCCTGTCGCGCACTCCGCATTTGCGGTGGGCGATGGAACGCTTCAAAGCGCCACGATTGGAACAGGGCAAAAGGTTGGATATGCGCGCCACTGTGGCCGCCGCCACAAAACGCCCCGGCCAGTTGGAAGTGTCCTATCTGGATGAACGTCGCAACACCGAGTATCTGCTTTTAGCCGAAGGGCGATCTGTAAACGCGCACCGGCGCCTTGTAATCCGCCGCATTCAACAGCGGTTGCAAGCCAATGATACCTCTTATGCCCAATATGATCTGGGGGCGGCTGTGGACAAGGCCGTTTTCGCCGAAGGAAAACGTGACGGACCACGGCAGGAGGCCTTGTCACAAGTCTTGAAACGGTATCGCGGGGGGCGCTTGATCCTGTTCGGCACAGCGCATGATATCTTGGCCCGCCAACGCCGCGCATCCGATGCAACCCGTATCGACGCCATGGTGGAAGACTATCAGATTGTCATGGCTTTCATTCCCGTGCCCAAAGGCCGGTGGGGCCGGTCCGAGCGGATGCTGAAGGCGATGGGTGTCACCCTGTTCGAGGCCAGCGATGCAGGCGTCGTGGCGGCAGGCCGGGCGCTGGACGCATTTTCCAACGATGGCCAAATGCCCAAAACCCGCATCTACCAAAAACGCGACGACCGCTTTTTGGCGTCCTTGCGCATCAATGCGCCGCGTTACCTGTCCGACGTCGCACCCAGCCCGCAAGAAACCGATGATCTGGTCCGCCAGATTTTTGGCTATCTGGGCAGTCGGGACGGCGTGACCCTATGTGCGGCCCTCGCGGCGGTGCCCAGTTTCAACAACGACATGGTGCTGTATCTAAGCGGTGAAGTCCTGGGGCGTCCGCTGGATGACGATCTGTCCATGCGCCTTGCAGGGCTGCCATGGATGGACAATCACCGCTTTCCCGATTGGCTGCGTCTTGCGATTTTGCGGCACACCCCGAAACAGACAAAAGATGCCTTGCGCGAACAGCTGGCCTTGATGTTTGCCGGACTGATGGAGCAATCAAACGAAAGCTACAGCGACACCACTGTCTCAATCCTGAAATCCTTGAACTACCTCGACACAGTCAAGGACCGTCTGGGAATGGGCGCAGGCCTTGTGGCCGGAGAAGGCGTATTTTTGCGATTTCTGGATGATGATCTGACCGAAGACAACGCGCTCGATCAAGACATCGGCGACATCAAAATGCACATCACAAACACACGCCTTATGGCGGGCTTTGGCATCGTGGCATTAGGGGCTGTATTGCACACCCAGATCAAGGATGCATTGGCGACCATGTCCTTTGTGACGCCCACATCTTTGACGGGTATGATTGATACCGTATGGCCCCCCTTGTTGCTGATGGTCCAGGTTCTGGGCATCGCGGCCCTTAAAGCGGGTGATCCGATCCTGACCCGGCGGCGCTGGTTGCTTTGGCCGGGATCTGTTCTGGTCTACTTGGCGGCTGTATTCACCGTTGTTTTTGTTCAAGATTACCTTGCAGGCAATGAGGTCGCGGATTGGGACGCCAGCACATTCGCGTGGTTGCCCATTTTGACATTGATGACCCTGCCCGCGGTCACATTGGCCTGCCATGTGGCTTGGGACCAACAGGCAAAACATGCACAAAGGCTACCCAGTTATCCCAACGCGCACGGGCGCACGCATATCGTGTTGATTGTTTTGGTTGTGCTGATCATTCTTCAAGTCAGCGGCGGTATGGATTTGATCACCCATCAAGGCAGTTTGCCCGACGATCTAGCATTCCATATTATCACAAACGCCATTTTTGGGAGCTATTTTGCAGCCGCCGTGGTTGCAGTCTTTGTCGTGCAGAATGAGCACGTTCAAACCATCCAGCGCAACGCCCGACGCGGCATGTTGCGCAATGCGGGCGCGATGATTGCACAGGTCGCCATCGCCAGCAGTGTCATTTTGATCGCCGTAATTTTTTGCATAACTCTTGTAGAACAAAACCAGGATTTTTTTGGCGGGTTCAACATTATCTCCGGTCTGTCTATGATTATCTGGGCCATACTTCTTGCAACAGCCGCCCTAAGCCGCGCGGGCCTGTGGCGACTGGTCGTTATACATGCCGCTTTGACAGTTGGGTCTTTGGTTGTCACGCACCCGCTGTCCGACTTCATCATCGAGTTTTCAAACACGTCGGACCTTTTGGCTGATCTTTCGTTCTTGTTTTGCGCCTTTGGCCTGCTTGGGATCGCGCTGTTTGTCGATGGGCTGATTGCGGGCCCCGTCAATAGCTATATCAGCCGTGTTTTCCCGCAATATGCGCAGGTCGCATCATGAGCGATCCTTTAGCCTCCAGCGCACAAGACACCAAATACGAAAAACGCAAAACGCCGAACCCCGAACCGGTCAATAAACCAGACCCAACCCCTGACCCCAAGCCAGCACGCCCGAAACGTGCACCGAACCACAACGCATGGACACGCGCGTATCTGGACACGCCCGCCCTGCTTTTGTTGCTATATCCCCTCTGGCTAGGTGCTGAGAGGTATCTGGGTCTGACATTAAACCTGTCCATATTGACGCTGGCAGCAAGTGCCATAGCGGGACGTCGCTGGGGGTTGCGCGCCCTGCCTGCGCTGATGGTGCTAGGCATGCCATTTTTGCTGGGCTGGACGCAATCAACCGTCAGCACCGTGGTCACAACCGGCGAATTCTGGACAATTGCCGCAATGGTTCTGGTGTTCCGTCTGACAAGCGTTCCGGAAGCGTTTGGGGAAATCTCGAACCGTCGCTGGACCCCGACAGACTGGATAATCCTGTTGGCCCTTTGTGTCGCTGGCTCTGTGACCACCAAGGCCTTCAGCATCGACGATGTTTTGCTTTTGGAACAATTGGACGCGGAACAGGTGTTCAAGGCGGTCATCCACCTGCGCCCTGAATCCAATCTGCTGCCTGTTCTGATGATTGTTCTGGGCATGTTACAAGCGCCCCGCTGGCCCGTTATGGCCTGCCTGACCGCAGGATTGATCTGTGCCGTTGCATTGTCCCCGTTTTGGCCTGTACCCACAAGCTATGCCGTTTATCTCACTGCCTTTCCCGGTCTTTGGCCGTCCGATTTTCTGACACTGGTACTGATCTTTCTCGCAACGCACAAAGTCATACAGCTGCGCCGCACCCACCAGACCAATACGTCACACAGGATGTATTTGCTGGTGATGCAGTATCTTCTGGTGCCTGCTTTGTTCTTGATGTGCATAGGGTTCGAATTCACTGTAAATCTGGCGCAATCACAACGCCCGTTCTGGACCTTTGGCAAAGATGTGTCCGGCCCCTTTGTCCAGTTCTGGACCGTTTTCGCAGCGACCCTTTTGGTCATGACATCTTCCCAACGCAGACCCGTGTTTTCCGTGATCTTGATGTCGGTGCAAGCCGCCGCGCTGCTGGTTGTTTTGTTTTTCATCGAAGGGTTGTTACCATCCGGAAATACATGGACCTCTCGAACCATCACGACACTGGTGCAACAAGCGTCCATCTTTTTTGGCACCGGTTTCGACTTGGCAGACTTGGGCCCCACGACCATTTTTTCCATCAGCGACGTATTTTCCATCAGGTGGCGCCCGCACATGCCTTTGGCTGATCTGGCGTTTGCGGCAGTTTTGCAAGCGGTGGGCGTTGTTTGGGCCTACAGGGCGTGGGGGACGTTTTCGACAGGGTTTGTAGCGCCTGCGCAGGGCACAGAAACAGTGCCGCCGGGGGGATATTTGCACGGCCTAATCGGATCCGCATTCGGGTGGTTGGCCATTGGCGTTGTGGTTTTCAATCTGACGTTTGTGGGTGTCGCCAATTGGTTCATTGAAAATGCGGAAGATATCGAAGCTGTTGAACTGGTGTCGCAGTCACAGTTGGAGGATCAGCTGACCCGTTTCAACGACGTCGTGTCCTTGGTCCGGGAAATTCAGCAATCGACATCCAAGGGGGATACGCAGGCGATAGACTTCGAAGACGTCATAAAAGTCTTCAAAAGCAACCTTGAGCGGATCGGCGCAAGTCAAACTGCCTTGCAAGATGCGCAAATCGAACCAGTACGCAACAGTGTTATGCGCAGCCTGAACAGCTTTTACGAGCTCAACGAGTTACTTTTAGAGCAGCTTGAGGATCTCGTTAACCAAGAAATAGAACGGCTGAATTTGTATCCCGGACAGCGTTCCGCAGATTGACGCACCCTACAATTACTTCAAACATAAAATATTAAAGCTTGAAGTGAATCGCCCATCTTCCTATCATCTTGAAAACAGCACCCTAGATAGATGAAAGTGGCTTAACATGCGCATCGCTTGCCTTGGTGGCGGACCTGCCGGCCTGTATTTCGCAATCTCGATGAAGCTGCGCGACCCGGCCTGCGAGGTTGTGGTTCTGGAACGCAACCGCGCCGATGACACCTTCGGGTGGGGCGTTGTCTTGTCGGATGAAACGCTTGGAAACCTACATGCCAACGATCCCGTAAGTGCCGCAACCATCCGGACACATTTCGCCTATTGGGACGATGTCGCGACGCTTCATATGGGGCAAAAAATGCTGTCTACGGGCCACGGGTTTTGTGGCATCGGGCGCAAACGCCTTTTGATAATTTTGCAAGAACGCGCCATTGAGCTGGGTGTCGACCTGCGATTTGAAACCGAAGTCGGGGCAGCCTCTGACTATATGCAGGACTTCGACGTGGTTGTGGCTTGCGACGGGTTGAATTCGAAAACGCGGCTGGAATTTGCCGACACATTCAAACCCGACATCGACACGCGGCTGTGCCCTTTTGTCTGGCTGGGCACACATCAAAAGTTCGATGACGCCTTCACTTTCATCTTCGAGCAAACGGACAAAGGTTGGGTGTGGGCGCATGCCTATCAATTCGACGATGACACCGCGACCTTCATCGTCGAATGCAGCCAAGCCACCTATGATGCCTACGGCTTTGCCGATTTGTCCCAACACGACAGCATCGCCATTTGCGAAGAGATCTTCAAAGACCACTTGGGCGGACACGCCCTAATGACCAACGCCAACCACATTCGTGGTTCAGCCTGGATCAAATTCCCCCGCGTGTTGTGCGAAACCTGGAGCCACCACAACGTCGTTTTGATGGGCGATGCAGCAGCGACCGCGCATTTTTCCATCGGATCGGGCACAAAGCTGGCATTGGAAAGCGCCATCAGTCTGGCCGAACACCTGCACAACAGCCCCACCCGCGCGGAGGCTTTCGCCGCTTACGAAGACAGCCGCCGCCTTGAGGTGTTGCGCCTGCAATCGGCGGCGCGCAATTCGGTGGAATGGTTTGAAGATGTCGAACGCTATCTGCATCTGGACCCTGTGCAACTGAACTATTCCTTGCTGACGCGCAGCCAACGCATCAGCCACGAAAACCTGCGTGCACGCGATCCCAACTGGTTGGCGTCCGCCGAAAAGTGGTTTCAGGATCAAGCGGGTGCGCCCCCTTCGACCCCACCGCGCGCGCCCATGTTCGCCCCCTTCCAGCTGCGCGATATGCGCCTGAAAAACCGCGTGGTTGTGTCCCCTATGGCGCAATACAAAGCCACAGACGGCACCCCCGGCGACTGGCATCTGATCCACTACGGCGAACGTGCCAAGGGCGGCGCAGGGTTGGTCTATACCGAAATGACCTGCACATCGGCCAACGGGCGGATAACACCGGGATGCCCGGGCCTTTACGCCCCCGAACATGAAAAAGGATGGGCGCGACTGGTTGATTTCGTCCACTCTGAGACCGACGCCAAGATCTGTTGCCAGATCGGCCACGCCGGGCGCAAAGGGTCTACAAACATCGGTTGGGAAGGCATGGACACGCCGCTTGAACATGGAAACTGGCCGCTTCTGTCCGCCTCTGCCCTTCCATGGAGCGTCGCCAATGCCACCCCCCGCGCCATGACCCGTGCAGATATGGACAGCGTGACAGCCGAATTTGTGGCGGCGGCGCAAATGGCGGATCGCGCGGGCTTCGACATGATCGAATTGCACGCGGCACACGGCTATCTGATCTCGTCATTCATCTCGCCCCTGTCGAACATCCGCGAAGATGCGTACGGCGGCAGCTTGGACAATCGCATGCGGTACCCGCTTGAGGTGTATGACGCCATGCGCAAAGTCTGGCCAGCCGCCAAGCCTATGTCCGTGCGTATTTCGGCCAATGATTGGGCAGGAGACGACGGTTTGACGCCGCAAGATGCCGTGGCCGTGGCAAAGATGTTTCAGGACGCAGGCGCCGACATCATTGATGTGTCAGCGGGGCAAACCTCGATCCAAGGGCAGCCAGTGTATGGCCGCATGTTCCAAACACCGTTTTCGGACCGTATTCGCAACGAAGCGGGTATTAAAACCATGGCCGTTGGTAACATTTTCGAAGCCGACCATGTCAATTCGATCCTGATGGCGGGGCGTGCCGATCTGGTCTGTCTTGGGCGTCCGCATCTGGCCGACCCCTATTGGACCTTGCGCACAGCAACAGACCTTGGTGACCGGCACGCGACATGGCCCCTACCCTACGAGGCCGGCCGCGATCAGGCATGGCGTCTGGCGGACAAACAAACTGAAACGGGAGGCACAAGATGAAACGGGTTTTGGTGACGGGCGGCGGGTCAGGCATCGGGCGCGGGCTGGCACAGGCCTTTGCGGATGCAGGCCATGCCGTGACAATAACGGGACGTCGCGCAGACGCATTGACCGAAACCGCCACCGGGCGCGACATGACGTGTATCACAGCGGATGTCTGCGACGAAACCGCCATTGATGCGCTGTTTGAACAGCCTTTCGACATCGTGGTTGCCAACGCAGGCATGGGCCGCGCAGCCCCCTTGACCGACGTGTCACTGGATGACTGGAACCAGACGTTGGCCGTCAATCTGACCGGCACCTTCCTGACATTTCGCGGGGCCTTGCGCACAATGAAGGCAGGCGGGCGATTGATTGCCATTGCATCCACTGCCGGATTGCAAGGCGGTCCTCGCATCGGGGCCTATTGCGCCTCAAAACACGGCGTCATCGGCCTTGTGCGTTCCGTCGCTCAGGAAGTGGCCAGCGCAGGCATCACCTGCAATGCGGTCTGCCCGGGCTTTGTGGAAACCGACATGGCCAAAGCCGCAGTTGCATCTGTGATGCAGGCGCGTGGCGTTGACGAAGCTCGCGCCACAAAGATGGTGGTGTCGGGCAACCCGATGGGGCGTATGATCGACGTGGACGAAGTGGTGTCTGCCGCACTTTATCTGGCCTCGGACGGGGCATCCAGCATCAACGGACATGCATTAAGCGTGTCAGGAGGCGAGATATGAACAAAACCCGACCCGAAACCGACACAGATCCTGCATCAAAAGAACGCTTGCGTCTTTGGCTTCGCTTTCTGAAAGCCAGCCGCGCCATCGAAGCGCAATTGCGTGAAAACCTGCGGGTGGAATTTGCCTCGACCCTGCCGCGTTTTGATTTGATGGCGGCCCTCAGCCGCTATGAAGACGGTCTGAAGATGAGCCAGCTTTCAGGCGTTTTGAAAGTGTCCAACGGCAATGTGACCGGCATTGTGGATCGCTTGGCCGAAGACGGCATGATTGTGCGTGTGCCCGTCCCCGGTGATCGCCGCGCCACATTGGTGCGATTGACCACACGGGGCCACGAAGAATTCGCCATTCAGGCCGCCGCCCACGAGACATGGATCAACGATATGTTGGTAGATTTTTCAGGTCAGGAGGCACGCGACATTGCTGGCCGGCTTGAGCAGCTCGACACCAGCCTACAGGAGAAAACCAAATGACCATGCGCACCGACGTCGAACACTTCAGCTGCACTTTGCAAGACGGCATCGCCACGGTCAAACTGGATCGCCCCGACCGCAAGAACCCGCTGACCTTTGACAGCTATGCAGAACTGCGCGACTGGTTTCGCGATCTGGTTTATGCGGATGATGTGAACGCAGTGGTGTTTGCATCCAATGGCGGCAATTTCAGCTCTGGTGGGGATGTGCACGACATCATCGGCCCCCTCACCAAAATGTCCATGAAAGAGCTTTTGACCTTCACCCGCATGACAGGCGATTTGGTCAAGGCCATCGTGAACTGCGGCAAACCCGTGATCGCAGCTGTTGACGGCGTCTGCGTGGGGGCTGGCGCCATCATCGCCATGTGCTGCGATCTGCGCGTGGCCACCCCTGCCGCCAAATGCGCGTTCCTGTTTACGCGCGTGGGTCTTGCGGGATGTGACATGGGGGCCTGCGCGATCCTACCCCGCATCATAGGCCAAGGCCGCGCCGCTGAACTTTTGTATACCGGTCGGTCCATGACCGCCGACGAAGGGGCGGCTTGGGGGTTCTACAACAAACTTGTGGACGCGCCAGCGCTTGAGACGGAGTCTCAGGCTTTGGCAGCGCGTATTGCATCTGGTCCCAATTTTGCCAACATGATGACCAAAACGATGCTGGCGCAAGAATGGTCGATGTCCATCGAACAAGCCATCGAGGCGGAAGCCCAAGCGCAGGCGATCTGTATGCAGACCGCCGATTTTGAACGCGCCTACACCGCCTTTGTGTCCAAAGAAAAACCGGTATTCGAGGGCACCTGATGGCAGACAAAACCTTTCTGAACTGGCCGTTTTTCGAAGACCGGCACCGCGATCTGGCCCAGCGCCTTGATGCTTGGGCCGCAAACAATCTGGCCGGTATAGACCATACTGATACGGACGCCGCCTGCGCCGCCCTGGTCGCGGCTTTGGGCGATGGCGGGTGGTTGAACTTTGCAGCTGTTGATCCCGACAGCGCCGCGCCGCTGGACGTGCGCAGCCTGTGTTTGATCCGCGAAACGCTGGCGCGCCATGACGGCTTGGCCGACTTCGCCTTTGCCATGCAAGGGTTGGGCACCGGCGCGATTTCACTGTTCGGCACCGATGACCAAAAGCGGCAATGGTTGCCACGCGTGCGCAGCGGTGCTGCTGTGTCAGCCTTTGCGCTGACAGAACCGCAATCAGGGTCAGATGTCGCGAACTCTACCATGACAGCCGTTCAGGATGGCGAGACCTATGTGTTGAACGGAGAAAAAACCTGGATTTCCAACGGCGGGATTGCGGATCTCTACACCACATTCGTGCGCACAAGTGACGGCCCCGGCGCCAAGGGGCTATCGGCCTTTATTGTACCCGCCGACACCGCGGGCCTGACTGTGGCAGAGCGTCTGGACACCATCGCCCCGCATCCCCTTGCCACGCTGCGCTTTGACAATGTGCGTGTGTCTGCATCCGCCATGCTGGGCCACAGCGGCGACGGCTTCAAAATAGCGATGGCAGTTCTGGATGTGTTTCGCTCAACCGTTGCTGCAGCCGCACTTGGGTTTGCGCGCCGCGCCTTGGACGAGGCGCTGACCCGCGTCACCACACGCCATGTTCAGGGCGCACCTTTGTTTGATTTGCAAATGGTGCAAGGTCACATCGCAGACATGGCAATGGACGTCGATGCCAGCGCCTTGCTGGTCTACCGCGCGGCCTGGACCAAAGATGCAGGTGCGCCGCGCATCACCCGCGAGGCCGCAATGGCCAAACTGTTTTCCACCGATCAAGCCCAAAAGGTCATCGACAAGGCTGTGCAATTACATGGTGGCGATGGTGTCCGGTCCGGTCAAACCGTCGAGAAACTGTACCGCGAAATCCGTGCCTTGCGCATCTACGAGGGCGCGTCCGATGTTCAACGCGTCATTATCGCCCGTCAAACGCTTGGCGCACACACCTAGCGACACCCCGCCCTTAGGAGAAGCCTCATGTCTGGACGAACCGCACATATCGATACCTTTGCGCGTGACAACTTGCCCCCGGCTGACAGGATGCCGGACTTTTTGCTGGACGGGTTCGATTACCCTGACCGATTGAACGCAGGCGTCGAGTTGACGGATGCCATGGTGCACAAGGGATATGGCGACCATACCGCGTTGATCGGCAACGGCAGGCGGCGCACCTACAAAGAGTTAACGGATTGGACCAACCGTCTGGCGCATACTCTGGTCGATGATCTGGGCCTGAAACCCGGCAACCGCGTGTTGATCCGGTCGGCCAACAATCCCGCCATGGTCGCCTGCTGGCTGGCCGCCACCAAAGCAGGTGCCGTCGTGATCAACACCATGCCCATGCTGCGTGCCGCTGAGCTGGTGCAGATCGTTGAAAAGGCGGAAATCACTCACGCCCTCTGTGACACACGCCTGATGGACGAAATGACCAAATGCGCTGACCAATGTCCGCATTTGGTCCGCGTGACGGGCTTTGACGGCACGTCGAACCATGATGCGGAACTGGACCGTTTGGCCTTGGAAAAGCCTGTGCAATACAGTGCTGTGGCCACTGCGTCGGATGATGTGGCTTTGCTGGGGTTCACTTCTGGCACAACGGGTGCGCCCAAGGCCACGATGCACTTTCACCGCGATCTGCTGATTGTGGCGGACGGATACGCCGCGGAAGTTCTGAAAGTCGATGCGCAAGACGTCTTTGTTGGCTCACCCCCTTTGGCCTTTACCTTCGGGTTGGGGGGACTGGCCATTTTTCCACTGCGCTTCGGGGCGACAGCGACCCTGCTTGAAGACGCATCGCCGCCCAACATGGTCGAGATCATCCAAAAGTACAAAGCCACCGTGTGTTTCACGGCCCCCACCGCCTACCGCGCGATGTTGGCGGCGATGGATGCAGGCGCCGATCTGTCCAGCCTACGCGCAGCTGTTTCTGCGGGTGAAACCCTACCTGCGCCCGTGTATCAGGACTGGATTGCAAAAACCGGCAAACCCATGCTGGACGGCATAGGTGCCACAGAGATGTTGCACATCTTCATTTCCAACCGTTTTGACGACCACAAACAAGCCTGCACCGGCCGTGTTGTGATGGGATATGAAGCTAAAATCGTGGATGATGCAGGTGCGCCCGTGCCTTTCGGAACGCCCGGCCGTCTGGCGGTGCGCGGCCCAACGGGGTGCCGCTATCTGAACGACGACCGGCAAGCGGGCTACGTGAAAGACGGCTGGAACATCACCGGCGACACCTTCACGATGGATGCCATGGGGTACTTGTATTTCGCCGCACGCAACGACGATATGATTGTCAGCGCAGGTTACAATATTGCAGGCCCCGAAGTGGAAGCCGCTTTGTTGTCGCATGAAGCTGTCGCGGAATGTGCCGTCATTGGCGCGGCCGACGATGCGCGTGGCATGATCGTGCAAGCCCATGTTGTTCTGGCCGCACACACCCCGTCACCACAGATGGTCCAAGCGCTGCAAGACCATGTCAAAGCAACAATTGCGCCTTACAAATACCCCCGCAGCGTTGTGTTTTGCGACGCGCTTCCCAAAACACAAACCGGTAAGATCCAGCGTTTCCTGCTGAAACAACCGGCCCCTGTCACCCAAGTAAAGCACTGATTTTTCATGGTGTTCTCCATCCCTCAAAAAGTGCTTTTCAAGCACTGTGATCCCGCCGGACTGGTGTTTTATCCGCGCTACTTCGAGATGATAAATGATCTGATCGAAACCTTCTTCGACCATGTCGGATATCCCTTTGAAACGCTGCATGGTGCCTATGCTGTGCCCACTGTCCAGATCGATGTGACTTTTCCCGCCCCCAGCAGACATGGCGATCATCTGGAACTGGCCCTGCAAATACACCGTCTGGGCACCACCAGCGTGACGTTCGAATGTCGCGCAACAGCCAGCGACAGATTACGCTTTGAGGGCACATCGACCCTTGTCCACATCACCAAAGATGGACAGCCCACACCTTGGCCCACCACAACACGCGCGGCATTTACCCCCTATATCCGGAGCACAACATGACTGCCAAAAACATTCACCCCGAAGGCTGGGCGCCGGCCAAAGGCTATGCAAACGGCATGCTGGCACGCGATGGCACGTTGTATATCGGTGGCCAGATCGGTTGGACCGCCGAAAAGCAATTCGCGTCACATGATTTTATCGGCCAGATGGAACAGGCCCTGCGCAATATTGTGGCCATCGTGGAAGCTGCAGGCGGATCGGTGACAGACATCACGCGGTTGACGTGGTTTGTGATCGACAAAGCAGAATACGCTGCACGGCAACGCGAAGTCGGCGACGTCTACCGCCGCGTCCTTGGTAGACATTTCCCGGCCATGTCGATGTTGGTTGTGGCGGGATTGGTCGAAGATGATGCCTTGCTGGAAATCGAAGCCACAGCCTTTGTTGGAACAGCACCGTCGAACGCCCTGCCCTAGGCTCAGAACCCTTTTGGTCACATTTGAAAACAGGTTTTCCATGCCGCCCTTTATGCCTTAGGCTCAGTGGAAATGGAGACCGAGATGACCAAAAAGCTGACGTCCTCAAAGCGGACCAAGATACGCAGTTTTGTCGCCAACACGGATTTCCAACGCCTCGACGACTATTTGCAAAAACTGGACCGCAGCACCGTTGATGTCGCGGGTGTGCCTTTCCAAATTCTGGACTGGGTTCTTTCTGACCATGGTCTTTCCGACTGGACCAGCTTATCCGCGTTTGGAAAATTCACATCCGGTGCCCAACCCCGTTTGTTCGCGGCCATTTTGCAAGATCTACAAAACACCGCACCAACAGAGTTGGTTGCGATTTCAAGGGATGCAGACGCGCACCCAATGACACGTTTCGAGGCCATGGGATGGGCCGTCTACTGTCAGCATGGTGCGCATACGTCGAAAGCTGGCGCCAGCGCGGCAAAGGGGGCGGACGTTTTTCAATTCTGGGACCAAGACGCGCCCCCCGCAGATGTCGCGGGCGCCATTCAGGAATGGCGAGGCTGTTCAAAAACTCATCACTTGTATTCGGATGTATCCGCCGCCGCCTATATTCGGGAATATTTCGGGGCCTCTGCAGCGTCGGAATTCGCGGCGCTGGATCATCCGGCACTTCGATCAGATGTATTTCGGCTGTATCGGCTGGCGCAAGACGGTGGGCTGTATTGCGATGCGGACAGCTACCCGCAATTTGCAGCAGCCGGTTTTGCGGGCCAAGAGGTCGGCGACACATGGGCCGCGTCCATGACCAGATACCCGAACTGCGCTGCAATCAACGGCTTTATGGCGGCCCCCGCGAAATCCCCGTTCATTGAAATGTATCTGGATCAGGTTTTGCGCAACATCAAAGACGCCAGAGTGCGTGGGATTTTCTGGCTTTCTGGCCCCGGTGCACTGACGACGCTTTTGTTTGAAAAACGCGGCGCGTTGGATGTTAAACTGCTTCCATATGGCGCGTTAACAACCAACTACTTCAAGCAATTCGATGCGTCTTACAAAACGACGCCAAAAAATTGGCGGGTGTTCGAACACAACCAGGGCATCGGGAACAAACAAGGATTACAAATCGCTTTGAAACAGGCAGATCATCCAAGTGACAAGAACGGCGACGGCGAAAAACTGCGACGCGCGGCACGACACAGCTTTGAGGTACTGACACCGCGTATCGGACAAGATGCGACACCTTACAAATGCACTCAGGAATGGTTGAAAAACGATCCAAACAGGTTGCATATATTGCAGCGCTACGATGCCACGAACGCTAAAACCTTGATGCTGAAACACGCGGCCCGCCCAATGGACGAGGCTGCATTTTCAGACATTCTGACAGCGCATAATCTTGCCCAAACCGCACTTGAAACATCCCCCGTTGCAGGTGTCCCAAAAATATTGGTGCAAGACGCATCCCGCCAATCCTACGTGATGGAATACATCCCCGGAGACACAGTTCTGTCTTTGTGTCGCGAACAAGAAGACCACACCGCGGCCCTGAAAAAAGTAGGGGCATGGCTGGCCGCCTATCACAAAGGCACGTTTCAGGAGGAAAGAACATTTCAGCCCAAGTTTATGGCCCAACATGTGTTGCACTTGGCCGGTCAGCTGGAGCGTGGGGAAAGAAACATAGACGGAAAGAAACGCTTTATTGAATTGGCAATGCAGCTTCAGGACCATGTGCCTGCTGCTTCGGGACACACGACAAAAATTGCAGCAAAGCACGGCGACCTGAACATCCACAATTTGATGATTGCGGGGCAAAAAACCTATGCAATGGATTTTCTGGGCATCAGCTATGCCCCCGTGGCCTATGACATCGCACGGGTCCTTTTAAGTTATGTGCAGATGGTTGGGGACGTGGATCAAATCCCAAACGGCCAGATTGTTCCCCCCGACATTACGCAAGCCTTCTGGTCAGGGTATGATTTTATCGATCAAGACGATCCCTCTGTTCAATTTCTACAGAAGACCCAAATATTGATGGACTGGAACCGTATGCCCCGCAACAAAAGCCTAGATCGCGAAATCCGCTTTGCGCGTTTGAAAAAAATCGCGCGGCGTGCGTTTGGCTCTGCAAAGCCGGACCGCCCGACATAAAGACCACCACCGTTTTGCACATCAATACACATCTCTTTGATAACGATGTGCTTTTCGCAACGCGTCTAAATAAGCCTTTGCCGCATCTGCGTCCAGTTTCTCGTATTCTGCGACAACACGGTGGATCGCGGCATCAACGTCGGCCGCCATCCGAAGTGCATCACCGCAGACGTAAATCGCCGCCCCGCGGTCAAGCCATGCGAAAAAAGCGGCACCATCCAGTTCGATCAAATGTTGCACATAACATTTGTGATCAGTGTCACGCGACCACGCCAAGCTGAGTGTATTAAGGTGACCGTTCGCGTCCCAGGCCTCTAGCGCGTCTTTGTAAAAGTAGTCATTGGCTGCGTGTTGATCACCGAAGAACAACCAGTTTTCTGCGGTCACACCACGGGCCTCACGATCTTTGCAGAAACGCGTGAAACGGTGCGATGCCAGTGCCCGGCCCGATCATGATCATGATCATGATCAAAGGGACAGTATCATCATCCAGCAGGTGAAAATGGGGGGCTTTGTGCACATAAACGCCCACGGCGCCACCCACTTGCAGACGACCGGCCAGATAGGTCGATGTCACGCCTTTGCCTTTGCGCCCGTTGTGGGTTTAATGCATTTCGCCGATCGTCAAAGGCACCTCGTCGGGGTGTTTCTGGGGGCTAGAGGAAATCGAATAAAGGCGGGGTTGTAGCGTGCGCGACCCGTCGATCAGGCTTTGTGCGGTTAGGTCTGTCAGATGCGGGATCAGAACCGTTTGCCAGACGGTCAACCGGATGTCGTTGCGGCCATGCACCATCGCGATCCGCCCCAAACTGCGCATTTGATCACAAGACAGACGCCCCGTTTCCAGCGCAATCCCTGCGTATTCGAAACGTGCATCAGATTGTGGGTGCACACCATCCCGGTTTCGCATGTGAGGTCGCGGTGCCCCGAAATACCCTCCAGCCCGATACGGCAGTAAATCCCCGGATCAACCGGCGCGTCTTTACCCACTTTGACGGCTTGGAACGCGATGTCATTACGGCGGGTGTGCGGGGCAAGGTTGATCAATTCGACCGGATCAAACCCCGCTGCGGGGGAAGTCGTCAGATTGCGTTCGGAATCCGCGCCGGACCCTTGGCACGACAGTCCCGCTTCGGTCAGCGCATCCATCACGTTCAGCACATCTTTGGGTGCGATTTCACGCACCTGAAGGTTTCCGCGCGTTGTCACATGGGCATGGCTTGGGCCATAGGTGTCGGCAATCTCAGCCATCGCCTGCATCTGATCGCCACGCATCTGGCAGGCAGGCAGGCGCAGACGGATCATATACCCTCGGCTTGCGGGTTCGACATTGAAAAACCCAAGGTGGCGCAGCAAGAACTGATCCAGACCCGTCGCGATTTCATTGCGCACGGTCAGGTCCAGCTTTGTCAACGCCGACATCAGGCAGGCAATTGGGTCCTGCGTGAACCCGTTGTCTGTCTGTTCCGTCACCAGATCACCACGCATTATATGCAAGGTATTTCCCAGACAGTTCAATCTTCACCCGAGCGCCTTTGTCATGTTTGACCCGTGCCACGGACATCTCGAAATCAATAGCCGACATAATTCCATTGCCAAATTCTTCTTCAATCAGCGCCTTAAGGGTCGGGGCATATACGCCAACAATTTCATAGAAACGGTAAATACATGGATCGTTGGGCATTGCCGGTGTCGGGTCCTTTGCGCACTTCAATTGAAATTCCTGCCAATGCCGCCGGGACAATCATGCAGGGTGCTGACACAATCGGTTTCGAAATCGCCACATGCGGCAAACCGTCGTCACAAAAGCTGGACTATCGCGCTTTGTCATCTCGGGATCAGGCACCAACGTTTGTGCATCTGTCGCAACTTAAAGGCCGCTCGCTTTCGGTTGTGGCCGGGCGCTTTGCTGAACAAATCCGAAAATTATACGCGCAGCCGTGACATCGTCCACATCACACTCGCCCATTCAAAGAAAGCGTTTGGATCGTTTTGTCACTGGGTTGAACTGGGTTGGGCTTTGGCCCCTCGCGTTTTGCTATTCAGTGTTCAACAAAGCGATCACCGCATTCTTACTCAGCCTCTTTTCGCACCGGAAAGCAAATGCTTGGCGGTCGTGGTGTTGCGATATGGACGCTGCACACAGCGCTCACATCTCATCCTCTAGGTCAAAGATTGGGTCAAGAACCAGAACCAGCCGCGTCTCGCCTGACCCTTCAATCGGAGGCGAGCGGTGCAACACCCCTGTGGGTGTTTGCTGCGGCCATAACGCGCCACGCAACAGGATCGGTGCACCGGTTGGAACCGTGTGAATAACGTCAGGGTCTGCGTGTTCCCTAGAGGTGCCATATTGCGTGCCGGTGCCGCGGTAAGTGCACACCAGCCGCGCCGTGATGGCATCAACATGGAACTTGCGGCAGGCATTGGTCGTGACACGGTCCAAACGCAAGCGCATGTAACTGACGTCCATTATATCGCGGAACCGGTGCACTAGCCCTGCGATGTCATTGATAAGGTGTTGACGATGCGCAGAATTTTCCATGCCAGCATCACAGCAGGCGTTCAATACGGCAGCCCGCACGTCTTGCGTTTGCACGACCATGCGCGTGGACGGCAAATGATCAGGTTCTAACCCGTCGATCCACGCCTGAAAGGGACTTGGCATGTCGCGCTGCCAGATCACGCCCGCACACTCCGGGTGGGTTAGCATGTTCAGGTCTTGGGGGTTTTGCACGACACCAATCCCGGCGGTGCCGTTTGGCAAAACCTTTTGTAAAAATGTCATGCTGCCCGCTCATTCATGCGCCATTGGGGAAAGGGATCGGGGAAGTCCGGCAAACGATCAGGCGATGACGCCACATCCTTAGACACAAGCGCCCCATCAAGGTTCGCTTTCAGCTCCGCCCAATTGATACCTGCACCGATGAACACAAGTTCTTGTCGACGGTCCCCCCATGGCTCTTGCCAGTGTTGGGTCATGTAGTTTTGCACACTGTCTTGCGGCGGCCAGCTTTCTTTTGGCACAGAAGCCCACCACGTTCCCAAGGGCTTGATGGACGACAAGGCCCCCGCCAACGAAAATTCCACCACCCATTTCGGACGCGTCGCAATCCAGAAATGCCCTTTGGCACGGATCACGCCTGGCAGGTCGCCGTTCAAAACCTCTAGGATCTTTTCTGGCTCAAACGGTCTGCGGGCACGGTAAACAAATGAGGCAACCCCGTATTCTTCGGTCTCGGGGACGTGGTCGGCAAATCCGTAAAGCTCTTTTGCCCACATCGGGTGATCATGGGCCTTTTCAAAGTCAAAAAGCCCCGTATCCAAAATCGCATCCGCAGGAACATCAGAATGATTGGCTTCGATGATACGCGCATCTGCGTTCAAGCTGCGAATGATCTGACGTGCGGCTTCAACTTGGTGGGGTTCCGCGTCGGCAACTTTGTTCAGAACCACAACATCGGCAAATTCAATTTGTTCCACCAGCAAATTGACCAATGTGCGTTCATCGTCTTCGCCCAAAGTTTCACCGCGATCACTTAGAAAATCGTGGCTGGAATAGTCGCGCAAAAGGTTCACAGCGTCCACAACAGTCACCATCGTATCCAGCCTAGAGACATCGGACAGGCTTTGCCCGTCTTCGTCCCGAAAATCAAAAGTGGCCGCAACGGGCAAGGGTTCAGAGATACCGGTGGACTCGATAAGCAAATAGTCAAAGCGGTCCTCGGCCGCCAGACGTCGCACCTCGGCCAACAGATCATCGCGCAGCGTGCAACAGATGCACCCGTTCGACATTTCGACAAGGGTTTCATCCGTGCGGCTCAGTTCCGTGTCTGCACGCACAAGGTCCGCGTCGATGTTCACTTCGGACATATCATTGACAATCACCGCAACACGCCGGCCATCGCGATTGTTCAAAACCCGGTTCAAAAGCGTCGTTTTTCCCGCGCCCAGAAAGCCGGACAAGACAGTGACAGGTAGTTTTTTAGTCATGGTTGGATTTCCTTTTCCAGGGAAGCGGCGGTTTCATTTGTTTGCCAAGCGCGCAACATATCAAGACTGCGGGCCAGTTCCGGGCGGGTCATGTCCCGGGCGATGACGACAATCCGGGACTGTTGGTTGCCCGCCGGCCAATCGTGCAATGGCACAGGTGGATCAAAGAGGTGTTGGACGCCGTGAAACACAAACGGCGTATCCACGCCCTCGACATGCACAATGCCTTTGACGCGCAAGATGTCTGGCCCGCGCAGTTTGATCAGCGTATCAAGCCAAAGATCAAAGGCATCGGCAGAAATCGGACGTTCCAGCACGATAGAGGCCGAACCGATGCGCGCGTCATGTAGGTGTGAATGCGCCGCAAGAGGCGGGGCAGAAACGAAACCCGATAAGTTGCTCAACGGATCATCAGGTGTGGGGGGTGTATTCGGCATCAGCCAGTCCATGACCGGTTCGGTTTTGCCTTGACGGTGCATGCCACTTAGCCCCCAAAGCGCCTCTGTGGGCACCCCACCATTTTGGGTGCGCAAAATTTTTGCGGTGGTGTTCAGGGTCTTCAGTCGTGCCTCAAAGGCTTGGGATGCGGCGTCTGGCACAAGGTCTGTTTTGCTTAGAACAAGCAAATCTGCCATCGCAACCTGCGAAACGGCCTCGAATTGGCGGTCCAATGTATCTGGACCCATTGCAGCATCCACGACCGTCACAACGCCGTCGATACGGAATTTTGACGCCAAATAGTGATCCGCTAAAAAAGTCTGAAGAATAGGACCCGGATCCGCAAGGCCTGTGGTTTCGATTACGATACGGTCAAATTTGACGCGCCACGTCTTTCGACGAAACATCAGGCTTTGCAAGGTGCGCGATAGATCACCGCGAATAGAACAACAAAGACACCCCGACTGCATCAGCACAACGTCTTCATCCACAGCCTCGATCAGATCATGATCCAACCCCGCCTCACCAAATTCATTCACGACGACCGCAATCTTGGGACCTGCCTTGGTCGACAGGATCGTGTTGAGCAAGGTGGTTTTCCCAACTCCAAGAAAACCAGTCAGCAATGTCACGGGCAGACGTTTTTCAGTGGGTGGCATGGGCGTGGCTCTCGTCTAAGGTTCCAATTTGTTATGTTATAACATTGCAAATTTCTGCATTGCAATACTTCAATGACAAATTGTGTGCGTACCCGCACTGCCGCCATCATCGCCCCATAAACGACGTGAAAACCTGCGTTGCCACATCGATAATCCCAGCCACGTCAAGCAAGGGCAGTTTGTAGACTTGCCTCTTCTATCATTTCCCGGGTTTGCCCTTGCCGCGCAGACAGCAGATTGTGACAAAATGGCGTGAATGCACGCTTGCACTCAGACATTTGATTGGAAGTGCGCACGTTCCCAACGACCTAACGAAATTGCAGCGAAAGACGGTTCAACAGTTTGCACGCAACCAAACGACACTGCTTTAAGCAATCAAATGCTGCAAAAATGGTCAGGGGGCGGGGGTACTATCAAAGCAAGCACAGACAGCACCGGTTGATCGTAGCAGACTACTAAATCAGGAAAGGGGCGGAAGAACTGCCTTCCATGTAAGGCCTATAAGCAACTGGCGATATTAGATAAAAAACAAAGTACAAAGGATGTACCACATAAAGTATCTCACAGCGTTAGAGATATGACTATTCCAGGTCGGCCACTATCGGTCCGCCAGAAATCAACTAAACGCAGTAACAATCGCAACTGCCCACTGCGCAAACGGGCTTGAACCCGTAGATCTTATTTTGTGCGCCTCTCCCAACGATCCTCATCGTAGCGCCATACAAAATCTGTGTATTGAACAGTTGCCACATGCCCAAGCCAACAAGGTCAAATATCTGCGACCC
This sequence comes from Ascidiaceihabitans sp., assembly GCF_039986515.1. Taxonomy (NCBI): domain Bacteria; kingdom Pseudomonadati; phylum Pseudomonadota; class Alphaproteobacteria; order Rhodobacterales; family Paracoccaceae; genus Ascidiaceihabitans; species Ascidiaceihabitans sp. The sequence goes on from NZ_JBDWQO010000007.1 coordinate 1,165,318, forward strand.
AATGCGCTGGCGGCATACCTTGAACAGTTTAATGAACGAGAAACCACCTTGATCCGTGGATACGAGGTGTTGGTGAAGACCGCGCCCAGTGACCCAGAAGACGTGGCGTACAGGGAAATGCGAATACAGCAGTTGATCAGATCAATGCAAACGTAGGCTAATATAGGACTTCGATTCCCGATTTGAGATAATTATATATGATCAATTGTGGGGCAAAGCGTGGGGCTTGGATTGCGCCCCCGCACCCAAGCATACGATTTTAAACCACAAAAACGATAGTCGTGGCGGAGGAACAGGGATTCGAACCCTGGGAGGACTTTCACCCTCGTCGGTTTTCAAGACCGGTGCATTCGACCACTCTGCCACTCCTCCGACGTCGGTATCTCTAAAAGGGTCAATCCGATTCTGCAAACCCCCAATTGCAAAGCTGTAAGCTGCGGTTTCGTTGGGGATTTTTGCCGATTGTGAGTGCTGCGCCTTTTCAGAACGACCATGACGCGCTAGGATGGCGCAAAGATCCCCGTCAGGGGGCTATTTAACGTGCCAAAAATCGGCACATCCGGCGCGGGCGGCGTCGTAACAGGCTAGGATGACACAAGCGATGGGCAGCGCAACACAGGCACACAACTCAGGTTTTTCAAACGCATTGCGTGTGCAAAAACGACTAATGGCAGCAGCCTTGGGGCTGGCCTTGATGGCAGGCTGCGACGGGGCCGGCAACTTCCAGTTCCCGCAATCCCTACGCGGCAACGCTGCGGACGCGGATGGCGCACCACGCAAAGGGGCGCTGACCAAAACTACAGAACGCGACATCGAAGCACCGGATGTATTTTCCGCAACAGAAGCAGGGCTTTGGGACGGGCGGCCGTCCTTGGGCGGCGTTTGGGTCGCGCATCCCGATGTCACCGATCCGGAACGCGTCATCATCCGCAATACGACAAACGGCAAATTCGTCGTGGGCGCCTTATTCCGCCGCGAACGTGACATTCCAGGACCGCGGTTGCAGATTTCCTCAGATGCAGCGGAAGCGCTTGGTATGTTGGCGGGCGCACCGGCTGAATTGAACGTCACAGCCTTGCGCAAAGAAGAAGTTCCCGTCGAAGCGCCAGCGCCTGAAACCGTGGACGGTGTGGCAGAACCTGCGGATGTGTCCGAAAGTGCCCTTGATCCGATAGCAACAGCGTCCGCCGCAATCGACGCTGCGGCCCCTGCCCCAGCCACCGCATCTGCCGCAGCACCCGCGCCCAGACCCGTTGCATCAAACCTCGATAAGCCGTTTATCCAGATCGGTATCTTCTCGGTTGAAGCAAACGCAAATCGCACCGCCCAGCAAATGCGCAGCGCGGGCATGTTGCCCACGATCAAACGCGGCGAAAACAACGGCAAACCCTTCTGGCGTGTCGTGGTAGGCCCCGCCGCCACAGGATCAGAGCGTAAAGCCCTGCTGAAAACCATCAAAGCGCAAGGCTTTTCCGATGCCTATGCCGTCACCAACTAAGTCAGACGTGAACCACAGACCCAAAGGACATGTGCCCTTATGATCCGTTCCATCACTGCCATCTTCGCTTTGATCATGTCGACGACGTTGCCGCTGCATGCCTTCGAGACACGGGCCACAGCCGCATATGTGATTGACCAAACCACCGGCACCGTCTTGCTAAACAAAAACGCAGACACACCCTTGCCGCCTGCATCCATGTCCAAATTGATGACACTTTACATCGCATTCGAGGCCGTGAAACGTGGCAAAAACAATGGCGGTCTTGATCTGCTGGAAGAATTGCCCGTCTCTGCGCAGGCGCAAAAATACGGCGGCTCGACCCTGTTTTTGAAAGCAGGCGAACGCGTCAAAGTCGAAGACTTGTTGCGTGGCATCATCGTATTATCAGGCAACGACGCATGTGCGGTGATTGCCGAAGCCCTCAGCCCCGATGGCACCGAAGCGGGGTTTGCCCGCATGATGACCCAGCGCGCCCAACAGATGGGCATGACCAATTCCACCTTCGCCAATTCCAACGGCTGGCCTGCCGCAGGACACCGCATGTCGATGCGCGATCTTGCCTTGTTGGCCAACCGCCTGATCGAAGATTTCCCCGAATTCTATCCGATGTTTTCCCAAAAGGAATTTCTGTTCGACCAAAAGGAAAGCTCCAACCGGTTCAACCGAAACCCGCTGTTGTCGTTGAACATCGGCGCGGATGGGTTGAAAACCGGGCACACCCAAGAAGCAGGCTACGGTCTTGTTGGATCCGCTTTGCAGGGCAACCGACGGGTCATTTTTGTGGTATCCGGTCTTGAGTCTGCCGCGGCACGCGCTCAGGAATCTGAATCCATTGTCAACTGGGCCTTCCGCCAGTTCGCCCAACGCGGTCTGGCCAAAGCAGGTGAACGTCTGGCCACAGCAGATGTCTGGATGGGCGCGGTCCCTAAAGTCGGGTTGGTTCCGGCAGAAGATGTTTCTGTGCTGTTGCCAGTCCTTGCAGGCTCTGAAGTTGAAGCCGAAGTGGTCTACACCGGCCCCATCCAAGCCCCCATCGAAAAAGGCCAACCCTTGGCAGAACTTGTGCTGTCCCCCGAGGGCCTACCGGAAACGCGCATTCCATTGGTTGCGGAATCCGATGTCGCCGATGGTGGCTTTATGGCGCGTCTTAGCACCGCAGCGCAGCAGTTGATTTCGCGTTTGAATGCAGGGCCAACCGGATCGTGACCACACCATTTACGACCTCTGAAAGCACGGCGCAAAAGCCCGCAGGTTTGTTTATCTCATTTGAAGGCATCGACGGGTCTGGCAAGTCCACACAAGTCCGGCTTCTGGCCGAACACCTGACGGCTTTGGGGCGCGACGTCATCGTCACGCGCGAACCCGGTGGAAGCGCGGGCGCCGAGGAAATCCGCGCCCTTGTATTGCAAGGCGATCCTGACCGTTGGTCTGCCGAAACAGAAATTCTGTTGTTCACAGCTGCCCGTCGCGACCATATGGAACGCACCATACAACCTGCTTTGGATGCAGGGAAAATCGTGATTTGTGACCGTTTCGCCGACAGCACCCGTATGTATCAGGGCCTGTCGCGTGGCGACCTGCGCAGCACAGTGGATCAGTTGCACGATCTGATGATCGGCCGCGAGCCTGACCTGACAGTATTGATCGACATGGATCCCGAGGTCGGCCTGTCACGCGCCCTCTCGCGCCAAGGCGTCGAAGAGCGTTTTGAGACTTTCGGGTCGGATTTGCAAAAACAGATGCGCGCCGGTTTTCTGGCCCTCGCACAAGAGTTTCCAGACCGTTTTGTCGTGGTTGACGGTGCGCATGACGTGGCCAGCGTGGCAGACGCCTTGCACAGCACCGTCATGCCACGGCTTTAGGCGTTAGCCCAAAAGCCACGCATCATAGTTTCCATGTGTGTCGCTGCCTGCGAAGTGTTCGATGGAAAAGTCGTCAACAGACGCGTTCTTGATGATGATACGCACGTTCCCGTCAACGATCCGCACCTTGTCCCCTGCGTCGGTGGCATGTTCTGAAAACCATGAAAAAGCATCGGCTTGGGTCAAAGTGTTGTTGTAGCCCACGCCAAATCGCAGCACATCTTCGGAAAAATCAAAATCGCGTACGACATTTCGTCCGGTTTCGATCGTATGCGCGGCAGCTGTCGTGTCCTCAGTGGCGATGTTGAAGATGAACATATCCGCGCCGGCCCCTCCACTCAGTTGGTCGCGCCCGGCCCCGGCAATCAGATAATCACGACCACTGCCGCCCAGCACCCAATCATCGCCTGCACCGCCGCGCAGACCGTCATTGCCGCTTTGCCCGTAAATCTTGTCGTCGCCCGCCTGCCCTTCGATACTGTCGTGGCCGGAACCACCGCGCAAAATGTCGTGGCCATCCGCACCAATCAGATGATCGTCGCCTGCTTGCCCTTTGAAGCGCACAGGGCCACCGGTCGCGACCATATAATCATCGCCCCACCCTGCACCAAACCAACTGCTGTCGTCGCTGACCTTGATCACATCGTTGTTTCGGGTGCCAGACGTCTGCCCCCCGGGTGCATTGGCCAAAATCGACACACCTGCTTCTCCTGGCAAGCGCCCTGTTGTCAACGACACCAAAGCCAACAACATATAGCTCATGCCGATGGCAGGCGTGTCATACTGATCAAACAGATCTGACAGGTCCTGCGTGGGTCCCGTGTACTGCAAGACAGGGTGCAACACGGTATCGCCGCCATCGGGTTCTGTGTATTCCAGCTCAAAAGAAATCTGATTGTACAGGCCATCAACTGGCGTGCGTGCCTCACCGAACTCAAAATCAGACCCGGAAAACCGCATCTGATAAAAGAACTCTGTGCCTGTCGCCGCATCAAGATAGGTCGACAGAACATACGTAAACCCTGTGGTCGCTTGATCGGTAAAAAATCTATCAGCCATGTGCAGTCACCCTTTAGAAACTATTTAACTCGTCCAAGGTATCAAAATGCCTATCGGTACAAAGGGGAAAAGTTCACCCCACGAGGCTTGGAAGCCAAAGCACAATCCCCGGAAACGCCACCAGCATCGCGATGGTCGCAGCATCCGCCAGAAAGAAAGGTGTCACACCTTTAAACACATCCTGCACCGTCAGATCATCGCGCACGCCCGCAACCACAAAGCAGTTGAGACCGATGGGCGGCGTGATCAAACAGAATTCTGCCATCTTGACCACCAATATCCCGAACCAGATCGCGCACATTGGCCCCGACATCCCGAACGCACTGTCCGCAGCCGCTACGTTTTCGCCTCCGTTCAGCGCCATGACTGCCGGATAGACCACAGGCAACGTCAGCAGCAGCATCCCGATCGCATCCATGAACATCCCCAGAACGGCATAGGCCAAAAGGATGCACACAAGGATCAGCATCGGCGACATTTCCAGCGCTGTGATCCAGTCCGAAAACGCATCAGGCAGCTTTGCAAAGCCCAAAAACCGCACATAGATTAGAACGCCCCAGATGATGGTGAAGATCATCACCGTCAGCTTGGCAGTGTCCAACAACGCCTCTTTCAGCGCGGGCCAGCGCATGCCGCGATAAAGCGCCATAAGGAAGATGATGAAGGCTCCGATGGCCCCGCCTTCCGTCGGCGTGCCCCACGCATCGCCAAAGGGGTTGTAAACAAAGAAGATGATGATCACGACCACGGCCACGATGGGCAAGGCAGGCGGCAGACTTTCAAAGCGTTCTTTCCACGTAAAGCCCGACACAGGCGGGCCGACACTTTTGAAAATGACCGCAATCCCGATGATCAGACCTGCATAGACAATGGCCGAAAACGCACCGGGGATGAAACCGGCCAGCAGCAGTTTGCCCACGTCCTGTTCCACGATGATGGCATAGATCACCAGGATCGCTGACGGCGGAATAAGCGAGGCCAACGTGCCCCCCGCCGCCACGACGCCTGCCGCGAATTGCTTGTTGTATCCGATCTTCAGCATTTCCGGGATCGCAATGCGTGCAAAAACGGCGGCTGTGGCGACAGACGCGCCAGACACAGCGGCAAATCCTGCGGTGGCAAAGACGGTAGACACCGCGAGCCCCCCCGGCACCCATGCGATCCAGCGCTTCGCGGCCTCGAACAGCGCCGTGGTCAGGCGGGCGTGATAGGCCATGTAACCGATCATGATAAAGACAGGGATCAGGGACAGAACCTGCGCCGAAACTTTAGAATGGGGGACTTGGCCCGCGATCAGGAACGCTTTGGCAAGGGCCCCATCCCAAATCTCGCGTCGTTCATTCCAAAACAGCAACGCATCCCACGCATAGTCTTTCTTTTCCCAGAAAATCCAGAAAATGCCGACAAAGCCCGCCATGCCAGCGGCAAAAGCCACACGCATGCCCAAAATGACCATAACCAGCATGCCGCTGGACACCCAAAGGCCGATTTCAATAGGATCCATCAGTCGGCCCCTTCCAGGCTTTCGGCCTCAATGCGGGCTTGCTCTGCCACACTGAGGTTCAGGGGCACCGCCACAGGGCTTTCAAGGCCCAACACAAGGGCGCGACCATAGCCAACGGCCTGCAAAACCAAACGCATGACCAGAACCGCAAAAGCGACCGGAACCACCAGTTTCGAAGGCCAGATGGGAATGCTGATGTCGATGGAACTGTCACGACTGCACAGAGGGCGTGCACAATCGAATGACCGCTCAAAATGCTCCCATGCGCCCCACGTCAAAGCGGCCATCAAAATGAGGATCATCAAAACAGAGATCAACTCAAACAACCACAACAGCCGCCCCTTGAGAGCGGACACAAACATGTCCATGCGAATATGGGTGCCATCGCGCTGCACATAGGACACGCCCATAATCGCAATGATGGGCATGGCGGCTTCGATGTAGTCCACATAACCCGCCAAAGGAGAGGCAAAGAACTTGCGACCGATGACCGAATATGCGGCCAGAAACATCAGCGAAAATATCGCAAGACCGCTCAGCAAGGCACAGAATTTTTCAAGTGGAAGCAACGCCCTGTCGAGCTTGCTTAAAAGGCTGCTGTCCTCAAGAACAGCGGCTGAACCTGCCATCGTTTATCCCCCCGGTCACGACGTTTTTTATGGACAAGGCGCACGTGTTTCGGCGCGCCCTGTCGTTTTTTTCGCGTAAGGTGCACCTTGGTGCACCACCCCGCTTAGCTTCCGGATTTGGCGTCGGCCAATGTCTTCACAACCAGATCATACAGCTCTTGGCCCGGCAGGCCTTGCGCTTCCATGTCTTTGATCCAAGCATCACGGATCGGATCAGCAGCCGTGGCGCGGAATTCGGCCAGAACAGCTTCGTCGATCTCAACCTTGGCGACACCTTTTTCTTCCAGAACGCTGTCCCATTTTTTCAGCAATTCACCGTAGTTGGCCAGGTAATGGTCCAGCGCCTCGTCGATTGAGCTGTCCAAAGCCTCGCGGTGTGCGTCGCTAAGGTCTTCATAGGCGTCGATGTTGGCAACAACAGGGCAGTTCACGGTGCCGGGGTTCAGGTTGGCGGTCCACCAATCGGCCTGGTTGATTGTACCAAAGCTAAGGTGCGCGTGCTGGGCGAAGGCCACTGTATCAACAACACCCGATTCCATGGCTTGGTAGGCTTCGGTGGCCGTCACAGATGTTGGTACACCACCAACGGCTTTGAATGCATTGCCAATACCACCTGTTGCGCGCACACGCATGCCTTCAAAGTCGGCCAGTGTGGCGCGTGGATCGCCTGTGCCAACCAGATTGTATTGTGGCATAGGCGATGTCATCAGCAGTTTCGCATTCCACTGTTCCATTTCTTCCGCAGCGGCAGGGTGCGCATACACGGCCTTGGACACCGCGACTTCTTGCGCCAGGTTCTCAACACCAAGGAATGGCAGTTCCAGAACCGTCACAACACGGTTTTTATCGCGGTGATAGCCTGCACAGAACTGCGCCATTTCGAACGCACCGATGGAAATACCATCAAGGTTTTCGCGGTTCTTCGACAATCCGCCATAGCTGATGTTCATGGTGAATTCGCCGTTTGTCTTTTCGGACACCAGCTCGGCCAGCTTTTCAACGTGCTCTGTAAAGGCGCGGCGCTTGCCCCAGACGGATACGTTCCATTCTGTGGCCGCAGCTTCGATGGCGAAGGCAAATGTAAGCGTGCTGGCAACAGCACCCAGTGCAAATTTGTTCATGATGTTCTCCCTTATATGCGCAAGCAGATCTGCGCTTGAAAAAGAAGCTAACGCGGCACTGTCCCACTGCCAAGAAGAACTTGCGCAAATCCCCGCGTTAGGTGTCGTGCTGTTCCGGCTTCAAGCCGCTTTGATTCTGCCAAAAACCCATCCACGACTTTGGTCGCGCAACAAAATGTCACGCACTTCAAGTTTTGTTTTCGAAAGTAATCACGAGAATTATGCGCACTGGCAGGTGGCACGCCCGGCCTGCTTTGACAAACAAAACACCGAAAACACGCAAGATTTCCTAGTTGCCACAAGACGCTTTACAAAAAATTCAGATAAAAGAGAAAATATTTACAACGAAACCGTTATATTTCGGTCACTTATTCCTTTCTTTTCAAATGGCGCTATGATCCGCCCAAGGGAGAAGGCTGGGATCCACACACATTCGTGTGCGAATGGCAGCCCGACGAATACCAAGGTCAAAAAGGGAGGAGCCTTTATATGTCCGACACATTCCCACCGTCCGCCGAAATGGCAGCCAATGCACATGTCGACGCCGCGAAATACGATGAAATGTATGCGGCCTCTATTGCGGACCCTGAGGCGTTCTGGGGCGAACATGGCAAGCGCATCGACTGGATGACACCATACACCCAAGTCAAAGATGTCTCGTATGACTTTGGCAATGTGGGCATCAACTGGTATGCCGATGGCACGTTGAATGTGTCTGCCAACTGCGTCGATCGCCATCTGGCCACGCGCGGCGACCAAACAGCCATCATCTGGGAACCTGACAGCCCGACCGACCCATCCCTGCACATTACTTACAACCAGCTTTCGGCCGCTGTGAACAAAATGGCCAACGTCCTGAAAGATCTGGGCGTCGGCAAAGGTGACCGCGTCGTCATCTATATGCCCATGATCCCCGAAGCAGCCTACGCCATGCTGGCATCGGCACGCATCGGCGCCATCCATTCCATTGTTTTTGCAGGATTTTCACCCGAAGCCTTGGCAGCGCGTGTTCAGGGTTCCGAAGCCAAGGTGGTCATCACCGCAGACGAAGCCCCCCGCGGCGGACGCAACACGCCTTTGAAGGCAAATGCCGACAAAGCGCTGTCCACCTGCGACGCATCTGTTCAATGTTTGGTTGTGCGCCGTACCGGCGGCGATGTGGCGTGGGATGACGCCCGCGACCGCGACTATAACGTCCTAAGCGCTGCCGCATCCGACGTCTGTGCGCCCGAAGAAATGAACGCCGAAGACCCGCTGTTCATTCTGTATACATCCGGCTCAACAGGGATGCCCAAAGGCGTGGTCCATTCCACAGGCGGCTACATCGTTTATGCGTCGATGACCCACGAGATCACCTTTGATTACAAAGAGGGCGACATTTTCTGGTGTACCGCAGATGTGGGTTGGGTCACCGGCCACAGCTATATTGTCTATGGCCCGCTGGCCAATGGCGCCACCACGCTGATGTTTGAAGGCGTGCCCACCTATCCCGACGCCAGCCGCTTCTGGCAGGTATGTGAGGAACACAAGGTCAACCAGTTCTATACCGCGCCCACAGCCCTGCGCGCCCTCATGGGCCAAGGCAACAGCTTCGTTGAAAAATGTGACCTGTCCAGCTTGCGCCTGCTTGGCACCGTGGGCGAACCAATCAACCCCGAAGCCTGGAACTGGTACAATGAAATTGTCGGCGGCGGGCGTTGCCCCATCGTAGACACATGGTGGCAGACCGAAACCGGCGGCCATTTGATGACCCCCCTGCCCGGTGCCCATGCCATGAAACCCGGGTCGGCCATGAAGCCGTTTTTCGGCATCGAACCTGTGGTGTTGGAACCGACAACCGGCGCAGAGATCGAAGGCAACGACGTCGAAGGTGTGTTGTGCATCAAAGACAGCTGGCCCGGTCAGATGCGCACGGTTTGGGGGGATCACGAGCGGTTCGAGAAGACCTACTTCAGCGACTACAAAGGCTACTATTTCACCGGTGACGGCTGCAAACGTGACGCAGACGGCGACTATTGGATTACCGGCCGCGTGGACGATGTGATCAACGTCTCGGGGCACCGTATGGGCACAGCTGAAGTCGAAAGCGCCTTGGTCGCCCACCCCAAAATCGCCGAAAGCGCCGTGGTGGGCTATCCGCATGACATCAAAGGGCAAGGCATCTATTGCTATGTCACATTGATGGGCGGCGAAGAGCCATCCGAGGAACTGCGTAAGGAATTGCGCACATGGGTGCGCACCGAAATCGGCCCCATTGCATCGCCCGATCTGATTCAATGGGCGCCGGGCCTGCCAAAAACACGCTCTGGCAAAATCATGCGCCGCATCCTGCGTAAAATCGCGGAAAACGATTACGGCGCGCTTGGCGATACCTCGACGTTGGCCGATCCGTCCGTTGTGGACGATCTGATCGACAACCGCATGAACCGCTGAAGGAGACGAATGATGGATGCTTCTGGTAGGACCAAACCGGCTGTTCTGATTTTGCTTGGCCCCCCCGGGGCCGGCAAAGGCACCCAAGCCCGTTTGCTGGAAAAGAGCTTTGGGTTGGTGCAGCTCAGCACCGGTGATTTGCTGCGGGCCGCTGTGGCTGCGGGCACGGAGGCTGGCAAAGCCGCTGATGCTGTGATGAAAGCGGGCGATCTGGTCAGCGACGAGATCGTCATCAACATTCTGCGCGATCGCATGGCGGAACCCGATTGCGCCCAAGGCGTGATTCTGGACGGTTTTCCGCGCACGGACGTGCAGGCTTCGGCACTGGATGGTCTGCTGGCCGAAAACGGGATGAAAATCGACGCAGCGATTAGCCTTGAAGTTGATGACGCGGCGATGGTTGAACGTGTTTCGGGGCGCTATACCTGTGCTGCATGCGGGGAAGGCTATCACGACAGCTTCAAAATTCCCGCCAAACCCGGCGTCTGCGATGGGTGCGGCAGCACCGATATGAAGCGGCGCGCGGACGACAACGCGGAAACTGTCGCGGGACGCCTATCGGCCTATCACGCGCAAACCGCCCCCTTAATCGCCTACTACGACCAGCAAAATGCGCTGCAACGCGTCGATGCGATGGGTGATATAGACGGGATCGGCGCTGCGATGTCAAAAATAGTAGCTGACATCACGGGATAGCGCGTCACACGCACGTTTCAAGATGTGGACATTTCATGCGCGCCGTGGCACCGCTGAGCTCATGACTGATCACGTTGAATTCACGCCCGACACCACCAATACGCTGCAATTGCGTGACGCTTTTGGCCGCTTTGCCACCGGCGTCACCGTGATCACGGCCCAAACAGCGGTTGGGCCTTTGGGCATGACGGCAAACTCCTTTTCTTCTATCTCGCTTGATCCGCCTTTGGTGATGTGGGCGCCCGGCAACGGATCGCGGCGCCATGATGCGTTTGTTGCGGCCCCGAGGTTTTGCATCCATGTGCTGGGCGCTGACCAGTTTGAGCTGGCCGCCCATTTCGCCACACGCGGTGACGGGTTCGACGCCTTTGAAACGCATCTTGATGATCAGGATTTGCCCCTTTTCAACGATTGCATCGCACGGTTCATTTGCGAACATCACGCGGCCCATCCGGCGGGCGATCACACGATGGTTCTAGGTCGGGTGGTTCAGGCCAGCTTTGCAAGCCGTCCCGGTCTGGTGTTTGAACAAGGGCGTTACGGACAATTGGCCGTCAACGCCTGATCTTGCGCATCACGCCACCTGTCTAACAATTCACGCCACCCACTGGTGAACCACGCCCACGCCTGTACCATGGGATCCAACAGGAGTTCCCAATGGCCCCATCCCAACCCCGCTACAAAATCGCATCGACCCTGCCGCAATTGTGCGGGTTGCTTGGCATTTCTTTGGACAATGTCATTCGACGCACCGGCATGTCCGGTGACATGACCACCCCCGACGCCCGTGGCGTCACCACCGAAGAATATTTTGAAGGGTGGTACGCCATCGAGGCAGAGGCAAATCGGGATGATTTGCCATTGGCCCTTGGCAAAGCCTATGCGCGTGGGCCGTTCAACCCCGCCTTCTTTGCCTTTACCAGCAGCCCGACGGTGCGCATCGGGCTAGAGCGTCTGGCTGTTTTCAAACCCATTGTGGGGCCGCTGATCATGGCGATCCGGCCCACGGATCTGGGGATTCAGATTGTGAAATCCGCAAACCCTCCGACGGTGTCATTGCCTTTAAGCTTTTCCGCCACCGAATTTGTGTTTTTTGTCGAGGCCATTCGCAACAGCAGCGGGGCACACATCGTGCCAACCTCGGCCACATTGCCTGCGCGTATGACCTGCCATGCAGAACTTGAGGATTTTCTGGGCTGTCCGATCAAAATCGGTGAGCCCGCAGAATTGACCCTGTCGCAGGAGGATGCTGCCCGCCCGCTGTTGTCGGTGAACCCCGATCAATGGGCCACGATGGAACCCGCATTCAAACGCCAACTTGCCACTGTGACCGACCACATGACAACCACCGCAAGACTGCGCAATGCCATCACCGAAATGCTGCCCAGCGGGTTGTGTGACATCGATGAAGCCGCAAGGCGCATGCGTCTGAGCACCCGCAGCTTGCAACGCTATCTGTCGGCAGAAACCACACGATTTCAACATGTCCTAGATGGCACACGCCGTGATCTGGCCCTGCATTACCTGCGCAATTCAGATCTGAATATCGAAGAGATTTCATATCTGCTGGCCTATCGCGACCCGAATTCCTTTTACCGGGCCTTCCATATCTGGACGGGAATGACCCCAAAGGAAGCACGGTTGGGTAGCCCCAAAAAAACTTAAACGGGCGCATGCGCTGCGCCCGTTAAGATGTTGTTCGTTAATTGTAGTTTGGATTACTTCCAGCCAACGCTATTAAAAACCTTCTGGGCAGTTGGCACGTTTTTGGCCACGTCTGACAAATTGACAGTATCGCCTTTGTAGTCGCCAAGTGCCGCAACGGACGGGCTAAGTTCTACCCCTTCAACCGCCGGATATTCGTCGTTCCCGGATGAAAAATAGACCTGCGCCTGATCAGATGCGAGGTATTCAAGAAACTTGATCGCGTTGTCTTTGTTGGGGGCATTCGCAGCCACACCCGCCCCGGACAAGTTCATATGCGCGCCTTCTGCGTCTTGCGCTGGAAACACCCAACCGATGTTATCCATCGCAGCTTTGTCCAGACCTTTGACGTCTTTGCGCAACGCGCGTGCGAAGTAATAGGTGTTGGAGATCGACACCTGACATTCGCCTGATACCAACCCACGCAACTGATCGGTGTCACCGCCCTGCGGGTCGCGGGCAAAGTTGTCGACCACGCCTTTGGCCCATGCTGTTGCGGCTTCTTCACCGTGGTTTTCGATCACAGCAGATAGCAACGTCTGGGAATAGACGTTCGAGGACGAGCGGTGGCACACCATGCCTTTGTAGGCAGGGTCGGCCAAGGCAACGTAATCCATGGGCGGGTTTGCAACGTCGGCTTTGTTGTAAAAGATGATGCGTGCGCGTTGGGAAAACCCAAACCACTGATTGTCGGCGTCTTGCAGATTGGACGGGATGCGTTCTTCAAGCGTTGCATTTTCGATAGATTGCAAAACGCCTGCGTCTTTTGCGCGCTGCAGGCGTGTGGTGTCCACAGTCAACAGCACGTCGGCTGGCGAATTGGTGCCTTCGGCTTGCATCCGCGCAATCAGTTCGTCGCCTTTGCCTTCAATCCGGTTGATTGTGATGCCCGTGGCCTCTGTAAAGTCCGAATACAGGCGTTCATCCGTATCGTAGTGGCGCGATGAATACAGGTTCAGCTCACCCTCGGCCAGTGCGGGGGCTGCAAAGGCAGTTGCGGCGATAACTGTCGTGAGTGTGCGGTTGATCGACATTGCGGATCTCCAAGCGTTTAAATCTGATAAAAACAGTAAGTCTATCAGTGCACCCATCTTGTCAATTGTTTCCGACTAAATTAGTCAACATTAGAATAGCTCTAAAGTCACAACGTATGCAGGCGGTGTTTTTCCAACAATTCAAGGATCATACGCTTGGCCTGATCCCGGTGCCGCGTGTGAATGCGCCGTGCCAACGCACCATCACCCGCCCCTATCGCATCCAGCACACCGCGGTGATCCGCATTGGATTGCGTCGGTATCGGGCGAATGTACAACGTCGTGGCGCGTGCGCGGCGCACCTGATCCTGCATCATCCCGACAATGGCAACAGCGCGGGAATTGCGGCCAAGACGCACAAGTTCAGCATGAAAACGATCGTCCGCCTCGGCCCAGTCTTCCAGGGCGCGGGCCTCTACGGCTTTGTCCATATCCGCAATAGACGCGGCCAATGCCGTCAAGTCATCGTCGCCGTATCCGTATCCGGCTGCACGTTCGGCTGACAATCCTTCAAGCTCTGTCAGCACATCGTAAATTTCACGCATGTCATCTGCGGACACCGGCAAAATACGCACACCTTTGCGCGGGCGCATTGCCAACAACCCCTGGCTTTCCAACATCAACGCCGCCTCGCGCACAGGTGTGCGCGACATGTCAAGCCGCTCGGCCAGTTCGCTTTCCAAATGGTCAGAGCCCGCAGGCAGGACCCCCGAAAAAATCAATTGCCGCAATTCGGAAATGGCACGTTGGGTGCTGGATTGTGACATAAAACGGCCTTTGCGTTACTGGTCTAACGCGATTTTCCGCGCCTCTTCCGCCGAAGCGTAAATCGCCTGCTCGATCTCTATCACTTTCAAATAGGAATCGGCAGTGTTTTCCAACATTCCGTTGTCATGCAGCGCGTCCACGACATGGGCCTGCAAATGATGCACGCAATCACCTCCAAAGCCGGGCCACACGCTGGGGGCCAACATCTCGGTGTCTTCCACCGCCCCGAACCGCCGGTGCATCACAGCCCCGCTGCCCAAAAGCTTTAGCGTGCCTTCTGTTCCCTCCACCAATGCCTCACCCATGGTGCAGCGGTGATTGTCTGCCGCATGATCCAGATGGCGGTTGCCATCAAAAATCGTGCGTATGCCTTCGGGATGGTCAAACATCACCACCCCCGCATCTTCGCCGGCAATCACAGGATTGATCCGCCGCAAATCGGCGTAAACGGCTGTGGGATCACCAAAAAGATAGCGAAACGTATCGACCCAATGCACGCCAGTCTCATGGATCAGAAACCGTGGCATGGTCTGGAAATATGGTTGTCGGTCCAAGTAGGCCATCGCCCCTTGCCCGTCACCGGGGCGCAAGCGAAAGGTCATTTGGAGAACCTGCCCGATCGCGTCTTTAGCCAACAGTTGTTTGATGCAGCGATACCACGGTTGAAACCGGAAGTTTTCGTGGATCACGATTTGCGCCCCTGCCGCTTGGGCTGCATCGGTCATTTCGCGGGCTTCAGTCAAAGACATGCAAAAGGGTTTTTGACAAATGATGGTTTTGACGCCTGCGTCCAAAGCACTTTGAATGGCCCGCGCATGCCCCAATGGCGGCAAAATCACGTCCAGCACATCGGGTTGGGTGTCCGCCAGCATCTTGTCCAGATCATCAAAGGCCTGCGCCCCAAGCGGGGCAGCCTTCGCGGCGGCTTTTGCCTTGTCCAGATCGCAGGCCCCCACCACACGCACCCCCTTCAAACGACGCCAACTGTCATAGTGGAACTGGCTGAAAAAACCGGCCCCGACGCAGGCTATCTTCAGGGTCTGCGTGGTCATGCAAGTGCACCCCAAACGGCGTCTGCGGCCTGCGTTGTGCTGGCACCCCCGCCAAGATCGCGCGTTAGGATGGCCCCTTTGGCCACAACAGTTTCAACCGCTTCGCGCAGACGCACCCCATCTGAAACCATTGCCGGATTGTCATAGCGCAAGCCCAGCCAATCCAGCATCATCGCCGCCGACAAAATCATCGCCATCGGGTTTGCCGCGTTCTGGCCCGCGATATCGGGGGCCGAGCCATGACATGGCTGAAACACCGCATGATCCAACCCTATGTCAGCAGATGGCGCCAACCCAAGCCCGCCCATCAGGCCAGCCCCCAGATCGGACAGAATGTCGCCGAACATGTTTTCAGTGACCATAACGTCGAAGTCCCATGGCTTTTGCACCATCCAAAGCGCTGTTGCGTCCACATAGGCGTGGTCGGCCACAATGTCGGGATGTTTTGCAGCTTCGGCATCGAACATTTCACGAAAGAACGCAAAGGCGCGGAACACATTGGCTTTGTCCACACATGTCACTTTGCCCGGGCTGCGGCCCGTGGATTTCCGGGTTTTGGCCAGATCAAACGCAAACTTGAACAGTTTTTCGGAAATGTCACGGGTGATCAAAAGGGTCTCACGGGCTTCGTCTTTCGTGACCTCACCGCGGCCTTGGGTGTGGAAAAGCCCTTCGGTGCTTTCGCGGATCAAGACGAAATCGACCTCGCGGCCTGCGGGCAAATTCAGCGGTGTGGTTTGGCCGGCCTTGATGGTGACAGGGCGCACACCGGCAAACAGAACCAGTGCTTTGCGCAGATCGATTTGAGGCGAAATTTCCGTGCCATCGTCATAGCGGACATTGGGCAACCCCATGGCGGACAATAAAATCGCATCCGATTGCCGCGCAATGTCCATCGACGCCTCGGGCAAAGACGCGCCTGTTTTTGCGTAATGTGCGGCCCCTGCTGGCGCATCTTTGAACGTCAATTCATATGCGCCCGACTGTCCCGCCAATTTCTGCAAGATCTCGACTGTGGGTTGGGTGATTTCAGGGCCGATGCCGTCGCCTTCAAATACCGCGATGTCAAATGTGTGTTTCATAACGTCCTCAAATATAAGCAGACCAACCCGCCCGCCTTATGACAATTGCAAAGTCGTGACTTGAAATTTAATGTATACATTACTTGCCAGCTGTGCCATCCCGAAAGTCGAAATTGTTTTGGAGAATGACCAGCGCCGCTTTTAGAGTGGGTCAGATGTTATATGAAAGGCCGCCTATGTTTGCTGTTGTTGTCACACTGAACTTCGATCCCGCAACCGAGGATGAATTTATGCCCTTGATGCGTGAAAACGTCCGCGCCACGTTTCACAATGAACCTGGTTGCCGTCAGTTTGATTTGTGCACAGACCCCGACCGGCCCGGCGAAGTGTTTCTGTATGAAACCTATGAAGACGCTGCAGCCTTTCAAACGCATCTCAAGACACCTCACTTTCTGGCCTTTGATGCGGCCGTCCAGCATTTGGTGACGGGGCGCGATGTGCGCACCTTTGCAAATGTCAGCGCACACCCCAACCCGAACGCGGTCACACAATGAGCGATTGGGAAATTCACGCTGTAAAATATGCGGACCGCAACGCCCGCACGCGGGTCGACAGTTTTATTTTTGATGACAACCACAATGCCCCCCATCCGATGGACTATTATATGTGGCTGCTGCGGCGTGGCCGCGATGCAATTCTGGTAGACACAGGATACGACAACACCGAAGCCGCATCACGCGGGCGCCCGATCCGCTTGGATCCTGTCGCAGCCCTTGCCCCTTTTGGAATTGCCCCCGAAGACATCACCCACGTTATTGTCACACATCTGCACTATGATCACGCGGGGGGGCTGCACCTGTTTCCCAATGCCAAGCTGCACCTTCAAGCGGCTGAAATGGCCTATGCGACAGGCCCGTGTATGTGTCACGACACATTGCGCATGCCCTTCACAGCCGACCATATCTGCACCGCAATCAAACGGCTGTATGCCGGAAAGGTCGTTTTCTACGACGGCGAAGCACAAGTGACCGACGGGGTCACTGTACATTGCATAGGCGGACACAGCCGCGGATTGCAGGCGGTGCGGGTGAAAACCAAATCGGGATTTATGGTGCTTGCGTCAGATGCGGCGCATTTTTACGAAAATGTTATGGCCCGCAAACCCTTTCCCATTGTCGTGGACTTGCAAAATATGTTGGACGGTTTCGAGACGCTGCACCAACTGGCCTCTGCACCTGAGCTGATCATTCCCGGTCATGATCCACTTGTGCGCCAGCTGTTTGCCGAAGGCATCGCGCCACACATCACACGACTTGATACCGGCCCCATAAAGCCGATGCCTGATTTTGGTTCTGTGTCAGACACTTAAATCCTAGACTGCCATCCAGACCATAGCGATGTAAGTCCATTGATGCGCCAATTGATCCATACCGAAAGCGCGCCAATATCCGGCGTCCGTCGTTGTGAATGCAGTGCGTTTGGACCACCAGCCTTTGCCGAAATCGATATGGTAGTGCAACACCCATTCCACCGCCAAAAGCCCCACAACCAGCGCCCAGGATAGGCCGGCCAAAAGACCAAAAGGCAGCAACACCAAAAAAGATCCGACAACATGCACCACTGCATGCTGCGCACGGCCCGCATGGACATAGATCGCCCCCGCAGACAGCATTTTGGGTGTTTGCAGGTAAAAGTCCGCAAACAGGTGCTTTACCTGAAATAAGGCCAGCATCACCAGCATGAGCGTTATCTGATCCACGTTTTGCGCCTTTCTGTGTAACCGCAGCTTAGGAACGCAAATCTCATTTCGCAATGGATCACATGCAAATCCTTTGAAAATGGCGCACGCGTCGGGAAAACGATTTGCGCCCCTTGTCACGATCTTGTTAAGTTTTCGCAGGGTCACACGTGGGGATGGCGGCCCGGACGCCTGTTTTGGCGCAAGATATGAATTGGACGATCCCATCGACCGCACGATCTTTGCCTTCATCTGGAAACACTCCAAACGCGATCAACTGGTGTTGTTGGCGGTGACGCTGACGCTGTTTCCGCTGCTGTACCTGACGTTGGAGCTGCCCAAGCGGATCATCAACGATGCCATTGGTTCTGGTGAAAGCCGCATTGAGGCCTATGGGTTTACGTTCACACAGATTGAATACCTGTGGCTGTTGTGTGGTGCATTTTTGCTGGCGGTGTTCGCGCATGGCATTATGAAAATGCGCATCAACACCATGAAAGGTGTGTTGGCAGAACGGCTTTTGCGCCGCTTTCGCTATTCGCTGATTGCGCGCATCCTTCGCTTCCCACAACCCTATTTCGAACGCACCAGCCAGGGCGAACTGGTGTCGATGGTCACTGCCGAATCCGAACCTATGGGCGGGTTAATGGGCGACGCTGTCGCCCAACCTGTGCTGCAAGCAGGGCAAATGCTGACCATTTTGGGGTTCTTATTTCTGCAAAGCTTCGCCTTTGGTCTGGCGGCTTGCGCCCTGATCCCGTTGCAAGCCTGGCTGATCCCAAGGCTGCAAAAGCAGATCAACCTGTTGAACAAAAAACGCGTCATTCAGGTGCGGGCCTTGGCTGCCGAAATCGGTGAAGGGGCCACAGGGGCTGCTACATTGCGCCTGAACCACGGTTGGCGTTACCGGATGGCGATGATCACGGACCGGTTGGGCCGGTTGTTCGAAATCCGCTTTATCATCTTCCAAAAGAAATTTTTCATGAAGTTTATCAATAACTTCATTACACAACTGACGCCCTTCCTGTTCTTTTCAATCGGCGGCTATCTGGTCATTCAGGGCGACGTGACATTGGGGGCTTTGGTTGCGGCCCTTGCCGCCTACAAAGACCTGTCCAGCCCGTGGAAAGAGCTGTTGGCCTACTACAACCAATCCCAAGACATGCAGTTGCGCTGGGAAACGATCACCGAACGGTTTGCCCCCACAGGCATGATCGATGAAGCGCTTTTTGACGGAGAACCCGACACCATGGTCAGCCTGAACGGGGACATCACGTTGGACAGCGTGACGGTGCGCGACGAAGACGGCAATCCGGTGCTTGAAGACATTTCGGCCACGTTCCCCAAAGGCTCTACCATCGCAATCGCAGCCCCATCCGAGGAAGACCGTCGCGCCCTATCCGCCGTTTTGACCCGCGAGGCCATGATAAGCGCAGGCAAGATCACCATGAACGGGCATGATCTGGCACAATTGCACCAAAGCACCTTGGCGGCACGCATCGGGCACGCCACGTCGCGCCCTGTGATGTTCATGGGCAGCTACGGCGAAAACATCATGATGTCGGTTAAAAACCGGCCTCTTGGTGCCGCGGAAACGTCTGCGTTTGCCGCTGAATCGGGACGGGCAGGCAACAGTCTGGATATGCTGGACTGTGATTGGGTCGATCCCGCCGTTGCAAGCGTTGGCAGCACCAAAGATTTGCGGGAATGGTGGTATGAACTGGTTCAGGGGTTGGGCACCGCCGGGGCCTTGGCCCGCCGCGCCATGGACCAAAGCTATGACCCAACCGCGCACCCGAACCTGTCCCAAGCCCTCATTGATCTGCGCCCCAAAGTGCGCGACGCAATCATCGCGGCAGGACTGGACCGCTACGTTTCTGCGTTCGATCCCGATGCCTACAACCCCAGCCTGCCCATCGGGGAAAATCTGTTGTTTGCAACACCACGCATCGTTTTGACGCCGGATATTCTGGCCGAAAAGCTGGAATTTCTGCGCAGCCTGAATGAAATGAATTTGGGCGAAGACCTGTTGATGCTGTCACGCGATTTGATCGAGTTGTTGCGCCAGATTTTCGGCCCCGGAGGGTCCGACCACCCGTTGTTCCGCAAACTGGGAATAACCGTCGACGTCTACGATGCCGCTGTGGATCTGGTCCGCCGCACCGCCCCTGGCGACAAACTGACGGATCAGGAAATGGCCCTTCTGCTCAGCGTGCCGTCTTCGATCTCGGCGGAACAAATCGGCCCCGCCTTCCCCGAAGAAATCAAGGCCCGTGTTTTGTCGATCCGGCAATCCCATGGCGAAACCCTGCGCCACCAGATGGAAGATCTTTACGCCCCCATTGCGCCCGACGCCCATGTGATGGGTCTAAGTGTCTTGGAAAATGTGCTATACGGTAAACTTTCTGACGCGGCCGGCCCCCGCGGTGAAGACCTGCGCGGTGTTGTCGCCGAGGTGCTGGACGCGGAAGGTGTCAGCCCCCTCGTCTTGCAGCTTGTGTTTGATTTACCCATCACATTGGGCGGCGCGAACCTGTCTGCCATGTTCTCGGAACCCTTGGCTGTCACCCGCGCCACAATCAAGCGCCCTGACATCGTCATTTTGGAAAAAGTCCTGACCAGCTTTGGTCCTGAAACCCACATAAAGCTGCGCGAAAACCTGCGTGACTTGTTGCCTGGCGCCTTGCTGATTTTTATCGACGATACATTCGACGATGCATCGAATTTTGATGTCCACATCGAAGTTCAAAATGGCCGTCTTGTCGGCAGTGAGATCACCAGCGAAGATGGCAAAGACAGCGATGTGGGTGCCGATCTGGCCCGCAAGGTTGCTGCTTTGAAATCTGCGCCGATGTTTGCCGATTTGGCCGCAAAGCAGTTGCGCCTGCTTGCGTTCGGGGCGCGGTGGTACACAGCCCAAAACGGCGAATATGTGTTCCACAAAAATGACGCCCCGGATGACGGCGCTTATATGATCATTGACGGCGAAGCAGAGCTGCTGCTGCCAGAGGACGGTGCGCAGGACAAGCTGATTGCGACAGTGGGCACGGGTGCGCTGGTCGGCGAATTGGGTCTGATCCGGCAAGAACCGCGCGCATTGGACATGCGCGCCAAAGGCGAGTTGCATTGCCTGCGCATCGGGGTCGAAGAATTTTTGGCCGTTGTCGAAAATGACGCCGCCACGGCCTTCAAATTGCTGCAGATCGTAGCCGGCTATGTGAGCACTTAGGCTCAGGACCCATCAATCCGCGTTGAACTTAAACAGGTGTTCGCCACCAATCTGGTAGCCGTCGATCAGCATTTGTGCGGCGTCCGACACCAACCATGTCTCTAGTTTTGCGGCCAGATCAGCCTGCACATGGCCATGTCTGGACTTGCTAACGGGCAGATACGCATATTGATTGAATAGCACCGGATCCCCCGCAAAAAGCACAGCCAGATCGCCTTTGTTTGCGAAGTTTAGCCAACTGGCACGGTCTGCCATAATATAGGCTTTCATGCCTGATGCCGTGTTCAATGCAGCGCCCATGCCCGCCCCCACGGCGCGGTACCATGTGCCGAAATCCTGCACATCCTGTCCGGACGCGTCCCAAAGCGACAGCTCCCTTTTGTGGGTGCCGCTGTCGTCGCCACGGCTGACAAACGCCTTTTCGCTTTCGGCAATCCGGGTCAGGGCTTGGGCCACAGACGGCGCATCTGCGATACCCGCAGGATCATGTGCGGGCCCAACAATCACAAAATCATTATACATGATTTCACGGCGGTGCGGGCCGTATCCTTCGGCGACAAATGCCTCTTCTGCGGGTTTGGAATGGACCAGAATCGCATCCACGTCCCCTGCCTGCCCCAATCGCAGCGCTTGACCGGTGCCTACGATCAACAAGTGCACGGTGATGCCGGTGTCTTGTGCAATGGCAGGCAACAGCACCTCTGACAGGCCCGAGTTATGAAATGACGTGGTCACCGCCAACTTCAGATCGTCGGCTGCGACAGAACCGGCCATCAAAGCCAAACACACAGAAAACGTTTTTATCATTCAACGATATCTCCTTGCAGAAAAGCCCGTGCCTGGGGCGTTTTTGGCGCTTCGAAAAACGCGGTGGCAGGCCCATATTCCAAGACCTTGCCGTCCAGCATAAACACCACGTCCGACGCCAGACGACGGGCCTGCCCGATATTATGGGTGGACATGATAATACGCGTGCTTTGGGTGTGCGCACCCGTCAGCAGTGTTTCGATCTCGCGGGTGGCCGCCCCATCCAGACTGGCGCAGGGTTCATCCAGAAACAAAACATCCGGGTCACGGATCAAAGCCCGTGCCAAGGCCAGTTTTTGCTTTTCGCCGCCCGACAGGCGCGGCGCGGATTGCTGCATCTGATCCTGCAGGCCGATGCGGTGCGCCCAGTCTTTTGCTTCCGCCTCGGCCAGGGATTTTGGTATTCCGGCCAGGGTCTGGGGATAAACCAGATTGGCCAAAACAGAACGGCGCATCATGACTGGCGTTTGAAACACAAAAGCCTGCGCATCCAACCTATGATCTTGCGCCCATGCGATCTGGCCTGACGCCACGCGTTCCAACCCGTGCAGTGTCCGCAACAAAGTGGTTTTCCCGGCCCCGTTCGGGCCAAGCAGAATAGTCACACCCGTTTGGGGCAGCGCCAGATCCACAGGACCCAACACCATCTGGCCGCGTTTTCTGACGCACACAGAATGTAATGAAACCAACGGATGTGCCATCACCATTTGCCCTCGCGTTCTGTCTTGGACACAAAATGGATGGCGATGTTCACCACCAGCGCAAGCCCGATCAGAATAAAACCCAAGCCCAGCGCCAAAGCGAAATCACCCTTGCCCGTTTCCAACGCGATCGCCGTGGTCAACACGCGGGTCGCATGGTCAATGTTTCCGCCCACGATCATGATGGCGCCCACTTCCCCTATGGCCCGTCCAAACCCTGCCAAAGACGCCGTGATCAAGGCCCGTCGCCCATCCCACAGCAGCGTCTTGATGCGCTGCCAGCGGGTCGTGTTCAACGATATCAACAGGTCATGGTATTCAGCCCACAAGTCACGTGTGGACTGGTGCGCGATGGATGCAATCAGGGGCGCAATGATGATGACTTGGGCGATAATCATCGCTGTTGGCGTAAACAACAGACCCAAAACGCCAAAAGGACCGGACCGCGACAACAGCAGGTATACGAACAACCCCACCACGACGGGCGGCAACCCCATCAACGCATTCAGAACGGCAATGGCAAAGCGGCGATACCGAAAACGGCGCACCGCCAGCCATGCCCCAAGCGGCAAGGCAATGGCGGAAGCAATCAGCACCGCGGTCACGGTGACATGCAAAGATCGCAGCGCGATCTCGATCAGGTCCGCATCCAAGGAAACAACCAGCCAAAAGGCGGCCGCTATCCCTTGTCCTATCTCACCCATGATTTTGGTCCGTTGTGGCGCACAGGCAAGTCTGCGCTTGCCCTTTGGTCCTTGTGGATGTCGCACGGGCACGCATCCCGTGCAATCGCACAGCCGTCATATCACTTACCGAATGCGGCAAAGAACGGAGCCTATCGGCTACAAAGCACCTCTTAAATGCCACAGCTCGGGGAACAATTCGACTTCAAGCATGCGGCGTAGGTATTTGACACCGCTTGTGCCCCCCGTGCCCCGCTTGAAACCGATGATGCGTTCCACCGTGGTGACATGGTTGAACCGCCAGCGCCGAAAGTAATCTTCCAGATCCACCAGTTTCTCTGCCAGCTCGTACAGCATCCAGTGTTTTGCAGGGTCTTTGTACACTTGCGTCCATGCTTTAACCACGCTGTCGTCGCTTTGGTGTGGTTGATCCATGGCAAAGACCGCGGCATCAAAGCGCACATCAAGCGCCCCTTCCAACATCCGCAGCGCCACATGGTAAATCGAGGGCTGCGTCAGCTCATATTGCAGCATCTTGTGCAGGTCGGTGCGATGTTCATGCACTTTCATCATCGCCTGATTGCGGTTGCCCAGCATAAATTCGATCAAGCGATATTGATGTGACTGAAAGCCCGACGACGCGCCTAAATCCTCCCGAAACGTGGTGTAATCGCTGGGCGTCATAGTGCGCAGAACATCCCAGGCGTTGTTGAGTTGTTCAAAGATACGCGCCACGCGGGTCAGCATCTTGAACACCTGATCGGCATGGCCCTGCAGCATCAGTTGGCGGGCCGCGTCCAATTCATGCAAGATCAATCGCATCCAAAGCTCGGACGTTTGATGCTGAACAATAAAAAGCATTTCGTCATGGGCTTGCGACAAGGGTTTGGCAGCACCCAGAATGCCATCCATTCCAAGGTAATCACCATAACTCATGTCCTTGGCAAAGGACATCTGAGCCCCTTCAGCGGCGGGATTGTAGGCGCTTTGGCGGGGGTCTTCGGGGGCGTCGGCCATGGCAAATTCCTTTCGAATTTGGGGCCAGTTTATGCCTTGACGCAGATTACTTCAAGCATGAAGCTTTAGGCGTGAAGCAAGTACACGGATGCTCTTTCTTGGACTTAAACCGCAGCGCTTTGCGCCTGAATGTCCTGCGTGATTAAGTCCTTGTAAAGCTCTCTGATCCGCGCTGTGACGGGTCGATGGCCATCACCGATGGGTTTACCATCAATCTCTGCCACAGGGGTTTGCGCCCCAAACGTGCCGGTCAAAAAGGCTTCATCCGCGCCATATGCCTCATACAGCGAGTAGTTTTTCTCAAAAACTGGAATGTCGTTGGCGCGGCACAGATCTATGACCTTCTGGCGGGTGACACCGTTCATGCAATAGTCCCCCGTCGACGTCCAAACAGCCCCCTTGCGCACTATGAAAAAGTTGCAAGCGTTGGTGGTGTTCACAAACCCATGGGGGTCCAGCATCAGCCCCTCGTCGGCCCCCGCCTGTTCGGCTTGCAAACAGGCAATGACACAGTTCAGCTTGGAGTGGCTGTTGTACTTGGCGTCCTGCGCCATAGGCAAACCGCGCACTTGGGGCACTGTAGCCAAGCGGATGCCTTTGGATTGCAGGGCATCTGCGGGTTTGGAATGCTCCATAATGATGACCAGCGTGGGGCCAGAACGGCTGAGCGACGGATGCTGGAAAGGTTTGACCTTTACGCCGCGGGTCAGCATCAGGCGGCAATGCACATCGGTGTGCATGTCGTTGGCACGCGCCGTTGCGGTCAAAGCCTCCATGATGCCCGCGCGGTCCATGCCAACATCCAGTGAGACGGCTTTGCAACTGTCAAAGAAGCGGTCCATGTGATCATCAAAGAACGACCAAACCCCGTCATACAGGCGCATACCTTCCCACATGCCATCCCCCAGCATAAAGCCGCTGTCGTAGACCGACACTTTCGCGTCGTCGCGGTGCACAATATCACCGTTGACGTAGATCTTGATGTCGTTGTTGCGGGCATCTTCCAGCGCGTCATGGGTGGTATGTGTATCGGTCATGTAGGTCCCTTGGACAGGTGGTGGGCTGAAGCCCACCTTACGAGGTCAAAATCGTAAGGTGCACCTTGGTGCACCCCGCCTTAAAAAGCTTTGAACGTCATGGTCGTCAAAGACCGTTCGATCCCAACAATATCCAGCAAATGATCGTTGATGTATTTCCCGACATCTTCGTCACTTGGAATGTAGGCTTTCATCAGCAAATCATAGTCGCCGGATGTCGAATACAGCTCTGAATGAAATTCGCGTAGCGCAATATCTTCCGCGACTTTGTAGGTCGATCCGGGTTTGCAACGGATCTGGATGAATACACAGGTGCTCATGGGATACTCCTTCAAGCTGTTGCCCATTGCTGACACATCCCCCCAAGGGGGCGCAATCCCAAAGGCTGCATCTTGGCGCGGACGCACAACCTGCCTATAAGCGGGCCAACACCAGCCGGAGAGCCGATATGCGCCAAGCCACCATCACCCGCACCACCGCTGAAACCGAGATTTCAGTGACCGTCAATCTTGACGGCACAGGGATCTACGACAACCAGACCGGTGTCGGCTTTTTCGACCACATGCTGGACCAGCTGGCGCGCCATTCCCTGATCGACATGACGATCCGCGCCAAAGGTGACACCCACATCGACGATCACCACACCGTCGAGGACACAGGTATCGCCCTTGGACAAGCCCTGACCCAAGCCTTGGGCGACAAGCGCGGCATCGTGCGGTACGGCAGTTGCCTGTTGCCCATGGACGACGCCCAAGTGCGCTGT
Source organism: Ascidiaceihabitans sp. (assembly GCF_039986515.1). NCBI lineage: Bacteria > Pseudomonadati > Pseudomonadota > Alphaproteobacteria > Rhodobacterales > Paracoccaceae > Ascidiaceihabitans > Ascidiaceihabitans sp. The sequence continues at coordinate 1,191,678 of NZ_JBDWQO010000007.1, forward strand.
GCGCTGGACTTGTCGGCACGGCCCTACCTGATCTGGAATGTGGATATGCCAACCCAGAAGATTGGCGCCTTCGACACCGAACTGGTGCGTGAATTCTTCACAGCGCTGGCCACCCACGGCGGCATCACCTTGCATATCGACATGTTGCACGGCTTCAACAGCCACCACATCGCCGAAGCCACGTTTAAATCTGTGGCCCGCGCCCTGCGTCAGGCTGTCGAAGTGGATCCACGCAAATCGGGCGATATCCCTTCCACCAAAGGGGCGTTGTAGGCGATGCTCACGGCCATCATCGACTACGAAAGCGGCAACTTACACTCTGCCCACAAAGCCTTTGAACGCATGGCACGCGAATTGGACGCGGGCGAGGTTGTCGTAACATCGGACGCCGATGTTGTCGCACGCGCCGACCGCATTGTTCTGCCCGGAGACGGTGCGTTTCCGTCCTGTCATGCGGCGCTTACCGGCACGGGTGGGCTCTTTGAGGCCATGAAAGAGGCCGTCGAACAAAAGGGGCGCCCGTTTCTTGGAATTTGCGTTGGCATGCAGCTGATGGCCACATGGGGACGTGAGTATCAAAACACTGCCGGCTTGAATTGGGTCGGCGGAGAAGTCGTAGAAATCAAACCCGACAGCGCGTCTTTGAAGGTGCCTCATATGGGGTGGAATGATTTGATCATCTCGCACCCACATCCGGTTCTGGACGGGGTCACATCCGGCGACCACACCTATTTTGTACACTCATTCCACTTTAAGGTAGACGACCCCGCACAACGGCTGGCCTATGTGGACTATGGCACCGATGTCACCGCGGTCATCGGCCGCGACACAATGCTTGGCATGCAGTTTCACCCCGAAAAAAGTCAAGGGGTCGGTCTGCGTATGATCGGGAATTTCTTGCGCTGGGCGCCTTAGCCGCCCCGCGCAAACTGAAACAGGCCCGATCTAAACAGGCCCGATTTTAACAGGCCTGATTTTAACAGGAAGGTGCGCCAAGGCGCACCTTACCCCAACACGAAAGCTGTTTAGTTCACACGCGTCCATGTCTGTTTTTTGCAAATTGGGCCAACGCACCCGGACACTTTCAAAGAATTGCCCGACAAAGACATCTTGGATTTGTAGACCTTATCCGTGGACGGCTGCCAGATTTTGCCCGACGCGTAATACCCGTCACCTTTAGGCACCATCGCCCAAACCAGTTTGCGCCCGACATTGGCTGTCTGGATTGGCCCACTTGCGTCAAACGCTTTGGCGATTGTGCCGCACACTTTGTCACCGCATTTCGCCATTTTGATATGGGCATAGTTGCCATCGTCCACTTGGGTTTTCCATGTCCCCAATACGGGATCCGCCAATGCGCCCCCTGCCAGTCCAAGTGTCAGCGCTGCAGTTGCTATAATAGTTTTCATGTTCGTCCTCCCATTTGCCCCACAGCTTCCCTTAAGTGTCCCCATCTGGCAAGCCTGACCTAAGGTCGCGCTGCACATGTGGCCCCGCGTTGCAAATCGGGCTGGGTCGTGCATAAAGCGGCCTATCATCATCACACAAGGCGCATCCTATGATCCTGTACCCTGCCATCGACTTGAAAGACGGCCAAGCCGTGCGCCTTGTACATGGCGACATGGACCAAAGCACCGTGTTCAACGACGACCCCGCGGCCCAAGCCCGTGCTTTTGTAGAGGCTGGGTGCGAATGGCTGCATCTGGTTGATCTGAACGGCGCTTTTGCAGGCACGCCAGTGAATGCGGCCCCGGTCGAAGCGATCCTGAAATCCTGTCCCGTTCCTGCCCAGTTGGGCGGTGGCATCCGCGATATGGCCACCATCGAAGGATGGTTGGACAAGGGGCTGGCGCGGGTCATCCTTGGAACGGTTGCTGTCGAAAACCCGAATCTGGTGCGTGAAGCGGCCCGCGCGTTTCCGGGCAAAGTGGCGGTGGGCATCGACGCCAGAAACGGTAAAGTGGCGACCAAAGGCTGGGCCGAAGAAACCGATGTCATGGTCACGGACCTTGCAAAATCGTTTGAAGACGCAGGGGTTTCAGCCATCATTTACACAGACATCATGCGCGACGGCGCCATGGGGGGGCCGAATATCGACGCCACAGCACAGTTGGCGCGGGCCGTCTCTATCCCCGTCATCGCCTCGGGTGGTGTGTCGTCGTTGCAAGATTTGACACAGCTGAAAGACACCGGCGTCATTGCCGGCGCCATCTCTGGGCGCGCGCTTTATGACGGGGCGATTGACCTGAATGCGGCCCTCACCGCCTTGAAGGGGTAAGCCGCATGTTCACGGTCTTTGGATTGATGGCCCCTTGTCTGGCCGCACTTGGATTGGCGCGATTTGCCAAAAGCCGGATTGCGGCGCGCTTGCTCATATCGGGGGGACTGTATTTCCTGATCGTACTCTTTTTGTCGGTATTGTTTGGCAATCAATGCATTGGCGGGTCCTTGAACGGGTTCACAGAATGCACACCGTCGTTTTTAACACCTGTCGCGCAAACCCTTGCCGGACCTCTGTTGATCTCATTCTTGGGGTACCTTTTTGTCGGGCCCGCAATTCTGACCGTGGCTGCGATTTTCGAATTTCTCAATCGGCGGGCGCAGGTCCAGTGATGGTCCAAGGCCCTTCCCCCGCCCCCAATTCCAAGCGATAATGCGCCCATGTTGAAAACCCGTATTATTCCCTGCCTTGATGTCGCTGACGGTCGTGTCGTCAAAGGCGTAAACTTTGTCGGCTTGCGCGACGCAGGCGATCCCGTGGATGCAGCCCGCGCATATGACGCAGCCGGCGCTGACGAACTTTGTTTTCTGGACATTCATGCGACCCATGAAAACCGTGGCACGATGTTCGACGTTGTGACGCGCACCGCTGAGCAATGCTATATCCCGCTGACGGTGGGTGGGGGCGTGCGCACAACTGCAGATGTGCGTGACTTGCTTTTGGCGGGTGCTGACAAAGTCAGCTTCAATTCCGCCGCCGTGGCAAATCCCGATGTGCTGGCAGAGGCCTCAGACCATTTTGGCAGCCAATGCATCGTTTGTGCCATCGACGCCAAAACAGTAAGCCCCGGCAAATGGGAAATCTTCACGCACGGCGGGCGCAAAGCCACGGGAATAGATGCCGTGGAATTCGCACGTACAGCTGCGGCCAAGGGGGCGGGCGAAATCCTGTTGACCTCCATGGACCGCGACGGCACGAAACAAGGCTTTAACCTGCCTTTGACCCGCGCCATTTCCGATGCCGTTACAATCCCTGTTATCGCCTCCGGAGGCGTGGGAAATCTGGATCATCTGGTGGATGGTGTGACCAAAGGCGGGGCATCTGCTGTGCTGGCGGCCTCCATCTTTCACTTCGGCGATTACACCATACAAGAGGCCAAACAACACATGGCCGACGCCGGTATCGCGATGAGGCTGACATGACGCTGCAAGACCTGTTCGAGACGATTCAATCGCGCAAAGACGCGGATCCTGCGTCAAGCTGGACGGCACAATTACTGGCCAAAGGCCCGGAAAAATGCGCTGAAAAATTCGGGGAAGAAGCCATCGAAGCGATTATCGAAGCTGTGAAAGGCGACCAAAAGAAACTCGCATCCGAAGCCGCTGATGTGATGTATCACTTGATGGTTATGTTGGCGGCGTGTGATGTGACGTTGGAAGACGTCGTCACAGAATTGGCTGGTCGCCAGTCACAATCAGGGCTCACCGAAAAAGCCAACCGCTGACGGCGACTTTTTTGTCTTATTTGCGAAAAAACCGCGGGGGGCGTCCACAGATCGGGGGGCAGCGCCCCCAAAGCCGTTGTTTGCACCAGAAAATCAAAGCTTGGAACTGATCACTCCGGTCGCGAATCCACCCTGCCGCAATTCTCCGAACAGGCGTTGATATTCAATCTTTGGACACCGGTTTTGGATCACTGCGACACCACGCGCTTGCGCCAATGCCGCGGCCTCGGCGTGTTCAACGCCAATCTGCATCCAGATTGTTTTCAGGTCAGCAAAACACGCCAATGCTTCGTCTACAATCTCGGGTACAGCTTCAGAGCGGCGGAAAATATCAATCATATCAACCGGTTTCTCGATATCGCTCAGGGACCCGACAACCGTTTCACCCAAAAGTGTCTTACCGGCATGGCCGGGATTTACAGGCACGATGGTGTATCCTTTTAGCCCAAGATACCGCGCCACAAAATAGCTGGGGCGTACTGGGTTCATCGACACCCCCACAATTGCAATGCGCTTGGAGCTTTGCAGAACAGTCTTCAAAAACGAGTCAGTGTAAGTCATGGAGAATCTCTACACGTAAAACCACGCAGAAAAAAGCGCCCACAGGCCAAAGCCCGGGGCGCATAAAGTGCGGAACGAGGGACAGTAATGCACCTTCGGGTGTTCCAATCCCGCGTGCTGTAAGTTGCACATATGATGTTTTGTGCGCCTTAAAAGACCCTCGACGGATTGTGTGAACAAAGCGCTAATTTTCGGCGAGTTTTTGCCGAAAATCTCAAGCGCAAAATGCACTAATCAAAAATATCCTCAACAAAATCAACAGCCTCTTCGAGAAAGTCTTTGAAAAAGCTTTTACGCTTTTTTGACTTCTTCTTTTTGGACGGCTTTTTCTCGGATTTGTGCGACTTCACAGGTTTCGGCGACCGCACCGCACTGGGCCGCACCAATTCACGGTCGCCCGCCTTGACCACTGGCAAGCGTTTCAGATCATGCAAAGGTGCCCCGCAACTGCTGCACATCAACTCGTGCCGCCCAGAGTTCTTCAACACCAGCGCCGCGCGTGTGCCGCAATAGCAGCATGTCATGATCTTCGTTGGATAGCCCAAATACCTGTCTCCTAGCCCCTGTTTTGAGACGCATATAGGGCCAAAGCCGCAGCATTTGAGACGTTAAGCGATCCAAATGCACCAGATGCGTCAATCCGCACCAACATATCGCATGTTTCTTTGGTCTTTTGACGCAATCCTGGCCCTTCGGCCCCCAAAACCAAGGCAACGGGGCGGTCCTGAACACCGTCCACGGCCGCTTCGATGGTTTTATCGGCCTCGCCATCCAGACCCAGCACCAGATATCCCATGCCCTGCAACGCCACGATGGCATCCGACAGATTGCGCACCCGCAAATAGGGCTGGCGTTCCAACGCGCCGCTGGCCGTTTTTGCCAAAGCCCCTGTTTCAGGGGCTGAATGGTGGCGCGTGCCAATCACGGCGGATGCACCAAGCACTTCAGCCGACCGCAAGATCGCGCCTACGTTGTGCGGGTCCGTCACGCGGTCCAACAAAATTAAACGCGGCGCATCCCGCCCGATGGCCACATCATCCAGACGCCCCCAATCCAGCGGCTTGACCTCTAACGCGGCCCCCTGATGCACGGACCCCGGATCAAGAGGTGCGTTGAATTTGCGTGGATCCACCAACTCGGGCGTCATTCCCGATGCCGCAATCGCATCTTCCAGCTTGTTTTGCGCATTCAGCGTCACAATCAAACGCAACCGCTTGCGCGCGGGGTTCATCAAAGCATCGCGCACGGCATGCAAACCAAACAGCCAAACCGTCTCGTTCGCTTGCGCTTTTTTGCCCTGTTCCTTCTCAACAACCCACTTTGGTTTTTTCATAAAATGCACCTTTATATTGATGCCACGCCACGTATGCGCATTTCGCGCAATTTCCGTCTTGACGGGCCTTTAGGTCGCTTGTAATCACGCCCTCACGTCAGACGCAACGCGTTAGACAGTGGGCGACAGGCCGCAAGGTGTGGCAGGGGACTGTAACTCCCTCGCGGAGACGCACGCCTGGTTCGATTCCAGGGTCGCCCACCATCTCTTAAACAAATCCAACAGCCGCCTATGACCATCAACGCTGGCAGCTTCGAAGGCCACCTCCAAATCAGTCGTTGCGGTTAAATACGGCCAATATGCCCGCAAACCATCGTTTAGGTGCTGGTCGTTTCATCATAAGTTGCGCGGGCCGCGTCTATGGTCGCCAAATTTCCAAGCGCCCATTGCCCGAGTGCCGCAACAGGTTGGCGAAACGATTCTCCCAATGGGGTCAGGTTGTATTCCACCTTGGGCGGAATAGTCGGATGGTATGTGCGGTTGACCAGGCCATCGCGCTCCAGCTCTTTTAGCGTCAGGCTTAGCATCCGCTGCGAGATCCCCAAATTACGCTTCAGCTCATTGAAGCGCAGCGTTCCATATTGGGCCAACGAAATGATGACCAGAACACTCCAGCGGTCCCCGACACGCGAAAGCACTTCGTTGATACGTTTGCAATCAGGGCAGCCCTGTTCGTCTAGCATGGTGGTTCCTTCTTTGTGACCAAGGTCTATTTTTGTGCCTTCTTGCGGCCCATGTCGGTTCTGAATACATCGTTAGTATAAAATGTATACCGCACACACCCTGTGCCAGCAATAGGACTGTTTATATGACAAAAAGTACCCTGATCGAGCAATTGAACTGGCGCTATGCGACCAAAAAGATGGATCCCGCCAAATCTGTCCCCCAAGAAAAGCTGGACATCATCCTTGAGGCAATTCGTATGGCCCCAACGTCAAGCGGCACGCAGCCCTTCGAGATCATCGCGGTCACCAATCCCGACGTTCTGGCCAAAATCCAAACGGCAGCTGGTGATCAGGCACAAATCACGGAAGGATCGCATCTTTTGGTCTTTGCAGCGTGGGACACCTACACGGCAAACCGCATCGATGAAGTGACCGACCTAAACGTGGCTGCACGTGGCGACTTGCCTATGTTGAACGCCTATTATGACAATCTGAAAAACAGCTACGTGCCACGCGACGCCGAGGTGAATTACGCCCATGCTGCCCGCCAAGCCTATATCGCGTTGGGTATTGCCCTTGTCGCCGCCGCAGAACAAGAAGTCGACAGCACACCGATGGAAGGATTCGATCCAGCCGCAGTGGACGATATTCTGGGCTTGAAGGCACGTGGGTTGCGCTCTGTTGTTTTGTTGCCTTTGGGATACCGCGACCCGACAGCCGACTGGTTGTTGCCAATGGGAAAAGTGCGCAAGCCAGCCGAAACTATCGTCTCTCACGTTGATTGAATTTCCGTAAAATAGACAGCGACCGGGCCGAAAATTGGCGCGGTCGCCTTAAACGTCTTGCCCGCCCTTTGCGCGGTGCGCCTTCAAAACTATGTCGGCAATTGCAATATCATGGGCTGCGATCCCGGTCAGGTCGGCGATGGTGATGTGGCGATCCCCCGACACCTGCGGAAAAGTAATATGCCCAACAGGGGGCAGATTTACCTCACCACGGCTTGTAGAACAAAAAACATCGCGGATGGCGGCGGCCGCCGCGGGCAAATCGATTAGGTCTTCGATTTGGTGTCGATCCAAGATAATCATACGGTGTTGCCCTTTCCTGAAAGCCCCTTTGATAATGCCCACATTGCCTGACTTTCGCCTAGAGACCCACTTTGAAAAATGGGAATTCAAAGCCCGCTATCATATGACGGCATCAGATGCCGAAAGCCTGTCTTTGTGTGATCTACTGGCGATGGCCACCCCGCAAGAACGCGAATCCTTTGAGGGCATGTGGCTGGGATACACCGAAACCTACGGCGCCCCTGACCTGCGTGAAACCATCGCCACCACCTACCAGCGCCAGACTGCGGATGACGTCTTGTGTTTTGCCGGGGCCAGCGAAGGCATCTTTGCCGCCAACAACGTGATTCTTGACCAAGACAGCCACGCCATTGTCGTCACACCAAATTACCAAAGCCACGAAACCCTGCCCCTTGCCATTTGTGACGCCACGGGCGTGCCATTGGACCCCGACGACAACTGGTCTTTGGACATTGACCGCATCAAAGCCGCCATTCGGCCCAACACCAGTCTGGTGACAATCAATTTTCCGCACAATCCGACCGGTGCCATTTTGCCATTGGACCGCTATCTGGCGTTGGTTGATCTGTGCCGCACCCACGGCATCTACATCCTGCACGACGAAATTTTCAACGGCCTGGGTCCGTCCGACGCCACACATTTGCCCTTTGTCGCCGACATCTATGAACGCGGATTGTCTTTGGGTGTGATGTCCAAGTCCTATGGTTTGCCGGGGTTGCGCATCGGATGGATCGCCTGTCAGGACCATGAAGTCCTGTCCAAGATGGAAAGGATGAAACATTATCTGTCCATCTGCAATTCTGGTCCAAGCGAACGTCTGGCGCAAATCGCGCTGACGCACCGCGCCGCCTTGCTGCAACGCAACTGCCAGATCGTGGACGAAAACTTGCCCAAATGGGACGCCTTCTTTGCGCGTCATCCCGATCTTTTCGACTGGCACCGCCCGGATGGGGCCTGCATGGGCTTTCCCAGATACAAAGGGCCGGAAGGCGCACAAGAGTTCTGCCGCGCCCTTGTCGAAGACAGTGGGGTTCTGTTTTTGCCCAGCGCAATTTACAGCTCTGACCTTGGCCCCACCCCCACAGATCGCTTTCGGTTGGGGTTCGGGCGCAAAGGTCTGGATGAAGGTTTGGCGGCACTTGAAGCACATGTGATGAAAAGTAAGCCAAATTAGGCACGCACAAGCGCAAATCTGACCACAAATTTCTACCCGCACCGCCATCGCCCTGCTAGCATTGCATGGAACAGCAAAATGCAACGCGGGACGGATCATATGGAAACAGCGGAACTGATCGTGGCTTTGGCGCGTATTTGGGGCTGGGTTGGCGCGGCTGTGGCTTTGGCATTCCTGACGATCGGCATCGACCGCATCGACGAGGATGCGCAAGGCGCATATGTATTCCGCCCGTTGCTGATCCCCGGTATCTTGTTGCTGTGGCCTTTGGTCTTGTGGCGCTGGTGGCAAATCGAAACCTCCGCCTCCGGTTGGGCCGCGCGGTATCGCCCCGTGCGCCGGGCACATGGTGTGGCCGCAATTGCCATGTGCGCAGGGTTGGCCTTGATCTTGGTCTTTGGCCTAAACGCCCGCCAAAGCTGGCCCGTTGACACCCCCCCTGTCCAACTAAGCACAGGATCGAACCCATGAGCGTCAAATACATCCCCGTTCAATGGAACAAAAATAAATGGCGCTACAATGCCGTCATGCTGGCAGGTGTTGCCGCGTTTCTGGTGCTGTTCATCTACGTCACACCCGATGTCCTGAACCACGACCGCGCCATCACACCGCAAATCCACAACGCCCGCGCCTTTGGGGCCTGTGCCTTCATCATGCTGACGGTCATTTTGTGCATTGGACCACTTGCCCGGCTGGATCGCCGGTTTTTGCCGCTTTTATACAACCGCCGCCACTTTGGCGTTATGACCACCTTTGTGGCGCTGACCCATGCAGGCTACGTCGTGAACTGGTATTTTGCTTTCTCTGCGACCCCGAAATTTGAAGCCGTTCTGGCGGCCAACACGTCCTTCGGGCAGCTTGCCGGTTTCCCCATCGAGGCGTTGGGGCTGTTTGCGTTGCTGTGCTTGCTGGTGTTGGCCACAACCAGCCATGATTTTTGGCTGAAATTCTTGACACCGCCTGTGTGGAAACGCCTGCATTACCTGATTTATGCCGCCTACGTCACCATCGTGGCCCATGTGACCTTGGGGGTATTGCAAGACCAGCAGAACCACCTTTTGACCTTCATCGTGATCGCCAGCGCGGCCGGCGTGGCGGGCACGCATTTGGCAGCTTGGCGGATGGACGCCGCTGAAACGCGGCTACAGGCCAGCGACGCATGGGTCACAATCGGTGATGTGGCGCAGATGCGCGAGGGCTATGCAAGGATCGGATTATTGCCGGATGGTGATCGCGTTGCGGTGTTTTTGATGGAGGGCAAACTGAGCGCCATTTCCAATGCCTGCGCCCATCAGAACGGACCTTTGGGGGAAGGTAAAATCATTGCCTGCCTTGTAACCTGCCCGTGGCACGGGTTTCAGTACGATGTGCGGTCGGGCCGGTCCCCTGCCCCTTTCACAGAAATGGTGCCCACTTACCGTGTGCGGGTGCAAGACGGGGTGGTGCAGGTGCACCCGGATGCCAACCCACCGGGCACCCATGTTGATCCTGTCCCGTTGGCCGCAACACCAGAACCAGAGGCTTTGACATGAAACCCAAACCGTTTTTTGTCGGCTACTTTCCGATCCCGAAAGCCCTGCGGATGTTTTTGCTCTGTGCCGCGTTGTTTGTGGTGACGTTGATGGCCGCCATGGGCTTTGTGATGGGCGCAGTTCAAGACGATCCCGGCGCCGGCGCCTACCGCTTCGACTATGGCCGCCAAACGGTCACAGGCGTTGTCGAACTGACGCCCTATCCTTTGTTGCATGTAACGCAAGGCAACGACCGCATCAAAGCCGGCGATACCTTGATGATGTCGGCGGGAGGCAAAGCCGGGGTCGATGCCCGCGCCGTGTCCCTTGATGGCCAGATGGCGCAGGTGTCAGGCGTGGTACTGGAACGGGGCAGCTTGAACATGCTGCAACTGCGCGGCGGTCGAAATGGCATGCAAGCGGCACAAGGCACAAACCGTGCGCCCGCACCCGTGGATGAAGGCCGTTGGAAACTGACCGGAGAGATTTGCGACGGCAAATGCGTGGCGGGTTCCATGCGGCCCGGGCGTGGATTGGCGCATAAAGCCTGTGCAAACCTATGTTTGCTGGGGGGTGTGCCGCCGGTATTTGTGTCTTCGCAACCTGTTTTGGACAGTGAGTTTTTGCTTATTACCGGTCCCGACAACACGCCCCTGCCACCAGCGGCCTATGACGCGGTGGCGCAGTTCATTTCTGTCGAAGGCCACATCACGCGCCGCGGCAGCCTGCTGGTCTTTGCCATCGACACAGACACATTGGAGCTGGTGAAATGATACGACGTCTGGTGGCTTTGTCTGTGGTCGCATGTCTTGCGATTGCCCTGTTTTATGTATCGCGCTTTTGGTTTTTGGAGCTTTGGGGACGCCCGGGCCTGTTTGGCTTCGCAGAACTGCCGGCGCGCGGCGGGCTTTTGGCAGGATGGTTGCGCGGCACGATGTTCGCCCCGTTTGAGCTGTTGATCTGGGGATGCGGCGTGTTTTTGGTGCTGACCTGGGCCGAAAAACTGTTTGCGCGGTTCAAACGCGGCAAAGACCAGCTTTAAGGAATTAAGATGGCGCCGCGCTCAAACCTCGCCTCGTCCACGGTCAAATCATCATAGGTCACACGGACAGACAGGTTTGCAACAGACTGCAAGGCAAAGACGGCATAGGGCAACCCGTCGCTGTCTGTCACGCTGTTGGGTTGCGCTGTGCCAGTGTGACATGCAGGCATGGGCCAAACCGCAAAGCCCGCGTCGTTGACGGACACTTCAATCTGCGCAAGCCCGCAACGCCACGCCCAAAGATGGGTGACATAAACCAGATCCTGCCCATCCCATTCGCGCACAGCAATCCAGTTGCCCCGCGTGACGTTCAGGATTGGTTTAACTTCCGTGGCCGTGGTGAATTTGCCGGTCGGTGTCTGATCTTCCGCCACCAAAGTGCTTTGGGCCTGCGCTGCGACGGCAGCCCCCATCCAAAATGCCACAACCGCTGCTTTCAAACCCTGCATATCGCCCTCATTCAAATCTTACCGCTAAATCGCTTTTTTCGCGGATCATTCCACCCTATACTCTTTCACAAAAAAGAGGCTTAGGTCAGCATGGCACGAAAACCCAGAAAACAACAGAATTTCAACGTGGTGGTCGTGGGCCAATCCGGACGCCTTGGCTATGAAGCCGTGTTGTTTGCGGCCTCGCTGCGCCACCATTGCCCGGATTTCAAAGGCCGTTTGTTGGTGGCAGAACCGCAAGCGGGACCATTGTGGCCCAACGATCCCACAATGAAAGGCCCTGTGCGTGAAGCCTTGGAAGCCTTGGGCGCAGACATCGTGCCGTTTCAGTCGCAGCACTTCGGTGCCGACTATCCCTATGGCAACAAGATCGAAATGTTGCAGGCCCTGCCAAAAGGTGAGCCGTTTGTGTTTTTTGACACGGACACGCTTGTGACGGGTGATCTGACAAAAGTGCCGTTTGACTTTTCACGCCCCACCGCGTCCTTGCGCCGCGAAGGCACATGGCCCCATCCGCCCCTGTATGGCCCGGGGTATAGCGGCATCTGGAAGGCGCTTTACGACCGCTTCGATCTTGATTTTGAAAGCAGTCTCGATCTGTCAGAGCCAGATGAATACTGGAAGCGCTATTTGTATTTCAACGCAGGCTTTTTCTTTTACACCTGCCCTCATGCCTTCGGCGCTGTTTTCTTGGACTATGCGCTGAGTGTCAAAAACGATGTGCCCCCCGAGCTGGCCTGTCAGGAACTTACCCCGTGGCTGGACCAAATCGTATTGCCATTGGTTATTCACAAACTTGGTGGCGGGCGCGACACCCTGCCCCAAGGGCTGTTGGATGGTGCCGTCACATGCCATTATCGTTTGTTTCCGCTGCTTTACGCGCGTGAAAGCGACCAGGTGATCAAGGCGCTGGAAACAGTCGCCGCCCCCAACAAGATCAAGAAAGTCCTAAAGACCTACGATCCTATCAAACGCACTGTCTATCAGGGGCGCGGTCATAAGGTGCGGGCCTTGTTTGACCAAGACAATATGCCACGCCGTGAACAGGCCATTCGCAACAAAATCAAGTCTGAAGGCTTCTGGATGCGTTAAGCCGAAACGATGTTCCGGTTTGGCCTAAGATAACAGAACAAACACGCCATCTGCACCCACGACAAGGCCGTTGGACTTGTACCCCCTGTGCCCTTCCCGTACCCCTGTGCGCAACTGATGTAATCCAATGGAGACCCAAGATGACCGACGGCCCGACATATGGCTTCGACACGTTGCAAATTCACGCAGGCGCACGCCCTGATCCGGCAACAGGGGCACGGCAAACGCCGATCCACCAAACAACGGCTTATGTGTTCCGTGACGCCGACCACGCGGCGGCTTTGTTCAACCTGCAAGAAGTGGGCTTCATCTATTCCCGTCTGACAAACCCTACCGTGGCCGTTCTGCAAGAACGCATCGCCACGCTGGAAGGTGGCGTGGGCGGCGTTTGTTGTTCTTCGGGGCACGCCGCACAAATCATGGCGCTGTTCCCACTGATGGGTCCGGGTTTGAACATCGTGGCCTCGTCGCGCTTGTATGGCGGCACGATCACCCAGTTCAGCCAGACCATCAAACGCTTTGGCTGGGAATGCACTTTTGTGGATTTCGACGATCTGGATGCGGTCAAAGCGGCCATCGACGACAACACACGCGCCGTGTTCTGCGAAGCCATCGCCAACCCGGGCGGCTACATCACCGATCTGGATGCGATTTCCGCCATCTCTGACGACGCGGGCATTCCGCTGATCGTCGACAACACATCTGCCACACCATATCTGTGCCGCCCAATTGAACACGGTGCGACGCTTGTGGTGCATTCCACCACCAAATACCTGACAGGCAATGGCACGGTAACAGGCGGGTGCGTCGTGGATTCGGGCAAGTTTGATTGGTCCGCCAACGACAAGTTCCCGTCGCTCAGCCAACCGGAACCTGCCTACCACGGCCTGAAGTTCCACGAGACCTTCGGCCCACTTGCCTTCACCTTCCACGGCATCGCCATCGGTCTGCGCGATCTGGGCATGACCATGAACCCCCAAGCGGCGCACTACACGCTGATGGGCACCGAAACCCTGTCCTTGCGCATGGAACGTCATGTCGAGAACGCCGAAAAAGTCGCCGCATGGCTCGAAAAAGACCCGCGTGTCGATTACGTCACCTACGCTGGCCTGAAGTCATCGCCTTACCATGACCGTGTGAAGAAGATCTGCCCCAAGGGTGCGGGTGGTTTGTTCACAGTGGCGGTCAAAGGCGGCTATGATGCTTGCGTGAAACTGGTCAATGCGCTGGAAATTTTCAGCCACGTGGCCAACTTGGGCGACACACGGTCTTTGATCATCCATTCGGCGTCCACAACGCACCGTCAGCTGACAGTCGATCAGCAACGCGCGGCCGGGGCCGCCCCAGAAGTCGTGCGGATTTCCATCGGCACCGAAGATGCCAATGACCTGATCGCGGATCTGGATCAGGCGCTGAGCAAAGCCAGCAGCTGATCGTCCACCCCGATCAGCACATCATGGTGCACTCAAAAAACACATTAACGCGCCGCTCTTTTCTTGAGCGGCGCGTTGCTCTATCTTAGGATTGACGCACACGCGCCAACCTTGGTTAGAACAGGCTTAACAGCAACACTCATGACGCCCAAATTCGCGCTCTCATTGTCTTATGACGGCATCCGTCTGGCTTATCGGGCCAATGACGGCTGGCAAACTGTGGGCGACGTGGCCTTCGATACCGCCGATCTGACAGGCGCATTGGCGGATTTACGCGCACAGGCCGAAGATATCGCACCGGGCAATGTGGCGTGCAAACTGATCATCCCCGACGACCAGATCAAGTTTCTAGCATTGGATCACAATGCCAATAACCGCGCGGATGACACGGCCCGCGCCGCACTTGATGGCGCCACACCCTACGCTGTGGAAGACCTGGCATACGACGTCAGCACCACAAAGCATCAGATTTTTGTCGCAGCCGTCGCCAAAGAAACACTCGCCGAAGCGCATGCTTTTGCAACCGAACATAAATTCAATCCCGTCAGCGCCGTAGCACAACCCGACGCCACCGTTTTTATCGGTGAGCCATTTTTTGGGCCGACGGGAGATGCGCAAAACATCAATCGCCACGATGATCTGGTCATCATTACAGGGCCTTACATTGCTCCGGCACCAGCGGTCGTAGAAACCGTAGAAGACGACATCCAGCCTGCACCCACGAAGCCGGATGTGCCTGATGTTGATGTATCTGCCTCTGCTTCACAGCAAACCTTGGTGGACGATGGTGAGCTGCTGACCAAACGGCCCGATGACATTGCGGCGGCATCCGATGCCGAAACGCCCCAAACCGCCACGTCCGATGCTTTGGATGATGACAGTCCCGCATCAAATGCCGACAAAAATCCGCAAAACGTGCCGCTTGCCGTTGGGTTTGCCAGCCGACGCGCCCTATCGGGTGGCGCCCCATCACTGGCGGGTGTAGCGCGCGACGACGTGCCCGCGACAAAAGCGCCAGTCACAAAGCCGGTTCCCGCCACCGCCCCCCAGTCAAAAGCGACGCAAAAACCCAAAGTCGATATTGTCGCCGCGACCATCCCGATTGAAGAAGACACATCTGCAATAGCCAGCGCAGGCGGTGCCGCTTCCACCGCTGCTGCGTCTGCTGCGTCTGCTGCCAAGCAGGCCATGCGGTTTTTAAGCAGACGCAAACCTGCCAAAACCGCACCACCTGTGGCAAAAGCCGCACCAGCTGCAGCCGCGATAGCGACCGCACCGACATCCGAAGCACAACGCCTAACCGTTTTCGGAGCCCGAAAATCCGACCCGATTGTCGTGGGTGGAAAGCCACGGTTTTTGGGATTGATTCTGACGGCCACATTGCTGGTGTTTCTGGCCGGCGTCGCAGCCTGGGCCACAGTGTTTATGGATGACGGACTGGCCCGGTTCTTTGGCAAAGACACGCAAACGCCGACTTTGGCCGCACCTGCGGAGATTATTCCACAGAATGCCACGACGGAAGAGGCAACCACAGTTGTGGCATCGCTGGATCCTACGCTTAGCCCTGAAGACGCGGCTGTGCTGGATGCCTTGCAAGACCCTTTGCCCGAACCCGAACTGGACCAACCCGACCTAAGCCTTGCCGAACAAGAAGCGCGCTACGCAGTCACTGGAATTTGGCCCGTTGCCCCCTCGACCCCGGAACCTGCAAGTCTGGTGTCTTTGGACGACCTGTATGTCACCGGCATTGATCCCTTAAGCCCTGCGCAAGACGCCGTGGCGTTGCCGGATACGGCCTCTTACCAATCCGATCTGGCCTTGGCAGCGGTTCCCGCACCAGCAGCAGCAGGCACCGCATACACGTTGGACGATCGCGGATGGGTCATCCCGACACCCGAGGGTGCTGTGACCCCTGACAATGTCACAGTCTATCTTGGACGCCCCCCCGTTGTGCCCCCAACCAGACCTGCCGCACCCGAAGCGGCACCGGAAATTGACACTGCAACGGCAGCATTGGCAGGGTTTCGCCCCAAATCACGCCCCTCTGATCTGGTTGAAAACACCGAACGGTCCAATCTGGGCGGTGTAACCTTGTCGGAACTGGGCGGATTGCGTCCGCGTTTGCGCCCCGGCGTGCACCGGACCACCGAAGAACAGGAAATTGAAGACGCGCCGGAGGTGATCGAAAACCCGCTGGCAACCGCGACCAAACTGGCAACGGCCGCCTCTGCGCGCCCCGACACGCGGCCCCGCAACTTTGCCAGAATTGTTGCGCGTGCCCGGCAAAAGCAAGCAGACGCGCCTGCGGCCGAAACAACGCGTGTGGCTGCCGTCGCTCCGCGTACTGTGACGCCAAAAATTCCCACAGCGGCCAGCGTGGCCAAAGAAGCCACCGTGCGCAACGCAATCAATCTGGGCCGCGTCAATCTGATCGGTGTGTCTGGCAAACCGTCCAGCCGCCGGGCGCTGGTACGTTTGGCCAATGGCCGTATGAAACCGGTTAAAGTTGGCGACCGCATCGACGGTGGGCGTGTCACCGCCATCGGGGATGCCGAACTGCGCTATCAAAAAGGCAGCCGCAATCTGGTTCTGAAAATGCCCAAGGGCTAGGGTCACAACCTAAAGCCCCACAAAAAAAGGCGCAGGTCATACTGCGCCTTTTGTGTTTTTGATTGGTGGCCGGTCTTATCCCGCCGCAACCTCTGCGTTGATCTCACCATTGTCGATCTGTTCTTGTTCGATGCTTTCAAACAGCGCTTTGAAGTTTCCTTCCCCAAAGCCATCGTCGCCTTTGCGCTGGATGAACTCAAAAAAGATCGGGCCAATCACGGTTTTTGAGAAGATCTGCAGCAGGATTTTTGTCTCGCCGCCGTCCACGACCCCTTCACCGTCAATCAAGATACCATGCGTTTTCATCCGGTCCAGCGGTTCGTCATGGCCCGCAACACGCGATTTGCTGAGATCATAATAGGCATCTGGGGGGGCCGGCATAAACTTCAGCCCGTTCTCGGCGATGATGTCTGTGCTGTTGTAAATGTCATCTGATCCCACAGCGATGTGCTGGATGCCTTCGCCTTTATATTTTTTCAGATAGGCCACGATTTGCCCCGTCTCGCCACGGTCCTCATTGATGGGAATACGAATGCGACCACAGGGCGATGTCAGCGCACGGCTGAGCAACCCGGTAAATTTGCCTTCGATGTCAAAAAAGCGGATTTCTTTGAAGCCAAACAAATCGCCGTAAAAATGGAACCATGTGTCCATGTTTCCTTTGTGAACGTTATGCGTGAGGTGATCGAGATAGAAAAACCCGACGCCTTGCGGCTTTGACTGTGTAATCCAGTCGTATTCGTCGTTGTAAGGCGACGTGTCGAAATACTGGTCCACAAAATAGATCAAAGACCCGCCAATGCCTTCGATGGCTGGCACATCCAACACTTTGCCGTCGCCTGTGTAGGGCGTGGCCCCTTTGGACACCGCATGATCAAAAGCGTGTTGGGCATCACGCACCCGCCATCCCATCGACGGGGCGCATGGGCCGTGATCCGCGATGAACCCATCCGCAAAACTGTCTTTTTCGGCATTCAAAACATACGTGATGTCGCCCTGCTGCCAAAGCTCGATGGCTTGGGTTTTGTGGTTGGCCACATGTTCGTACCCCATGCGCGAGAACAGATCGCGCAATTCTTGTGGTTCGGGGTGGGCAAATTCGACAAATTCGAACCCGTCCGTGCCTGCAGGGTTTTCTGCTGTGATTTCGGCGCGCGGTGCGCTGTGCGGGAAAGGACCCATGTGTGCGTCTCCAAGAAAAAACTGTGTCTGATTGCGAAGATACGGCCAAAACGATGCGCAGTGTGCGCAAAGTGCAGCGTATGGATGGACAAATATGCGCCCATTGTGCAAATATTTCCCGAAAACCATAAAAGTGACGCATCATGTTGGACCCCACTGACCGCGCCCTACTGGCAGCACTGCAAAACGACGCACATTCAACCGCAGGACAGCTTAGCGATATGCTGCATTTGTCGGCCAGCCAAATCAGCCGCAGACGTCAACGACTAGAGACGGAAGGGTTCATTCAAGGCTATTCTGCAAGGGTCGATGCGACGCGCATGGGTTTAAGTGTGCAAGGCTTTGTGCAGGTGCATTTGGCCACGCATGGTCCCGACAATTCAAACAGCTTTGCGCGGATGGTTGATCTGCGTCCAGAGATCACTAGCGCATGGACAATGACCGGCGATGCCGATTATCTACTAAGGGTCTACTGTGCCGATCTGGCCGCGCTGAACACCTTGATACATGACGTTTTGCTACCCCACCCTGCTGTGGCACGGGTGCAGAGCCAAATTGTGATGGACCAATTGAAACGGGATGGGCCACTGCCAACAGGGTGACGCCCAAAATATAAGGAAACCCCATGGAAGGGTTCTTTTACCAAGCCTCGATCTATCTTGCCGCCGCTGTCATAGCCGTGCCCATCGCCGCCCGTTTGGGGCTTGGGTCGGTGCTAGGATATCTGGCCGCCGGTATCGTCATCGGACCTGTGTTGGGTTTGGTGGGTGCCGAAACCAAAGATCTGCAACATTTTGCAGAGTTTGGTGTCGTGATGATGTTGTTCCTGATCGGGTTGGAGCTGGAACCACGCGCCCTTTGGGATATGCGGCACCGGCTGCTCGGGCTTGGGGGCATGCAAGTGGTCCTCAGCACAGCCGCTTTGATGGGTGTTGCTATGGCTTACGGCCAGCCCTGGGGCACAGCGCTGGCCATTGCGCTGTCCCTGTCTTTAAGTTCGACCGCGATTGTCCTGCAAACCCTGTCTGAAAAGGGTCTGATGCAAACCACTGGTGGGCGGTCGGTGTTTTCCGTGCTGTTGACGCAAGACATCGCGGTAATCCCGATCCTTGCATTTTTACCGCTTTTGGCTGTGACCCTACCGGCGCAGGTTAACCCGGACGGATCTATTCACCGCATTGCCGTCGAAGATCACGGCGATGGCCACCATGCCGCCGCCATGAGCCTTGTGGAAGGTCTGCCAGCTTGGGGCGTGACCGCTGTGACGATTGGCGCTGTGGCGGCTGTGATCTTTGTGGGGGTGTTTCTGACGCGACCCGTGTTCCGCTTTATACACGCGGCCCATCTGCGCGAGATGTACACGGCATTGGCCCTGCTTATTGTGGTTGGTATTTCATTCCTGATGACGCTTGTGGGCCTGTCTCCGGCGTTGGGCGCGTTTATCGCGGGTGTTGTTCTGGCATCCAGCGAATTCAGACACGAATTGGAATCCGACCTTAACCCCTTCAAAGGTCTGTTGTTGGGGTTGTTTTTTATCACCGTGGGGGCCGGCATCAACTTTGCGCTGCTCTTTTCAAACGCACCTGCCATCATAAGCATGGCATTGTTGGTGATATTGCTGAAGGGCTTGATTTTATGGGTGCTGGGGCGCGCCTTTAAACTGAAAGGCCGCGATCATTGGTTGTTTGCACTTAGTTTGGCACAAGCGGGGGAATTCGGGTTTGTCCTTGTTGGGTTTTCTGCATCGCAATCTGTGATTTCACCGGGCGTGGCCGATACGTTGTTGCTGGTCATTGCCTTGTCGATGTTGATTACGCCACTTTTGTTCATTTTGTACGAGATGATCAGCCGGTCGATGAAGGACACTGCCACCGAACACGAAGCTGACGAGATCGACGAAGAAGGCCCTGTGATCATCGCGGGGATCGGGCGGTTTGGACAAATTGTGAACCGTCTGGTTCAGGCATCCGGTTTCAAGACTGTGGTTTTGGACCACAATATAGAAACCATCCAGTTGATGCGCCGCTTCGGCTTCAAAGGCTTTTTGGGCGACCCGACACGCCCTGACATCCTGCATGCCGCCGGTTTGGATCAGGCGCGGGTGCTGGTGGTTGCCTTGGACGACAAGGCCGCCGCCATTCGTTTGGTTGAAGTGGCGCGCAAGATCAGACCCGATCTGCACATCGTGGCCCGCGCCTATGACCGCAGCCACACCTACCGCCTGTATCAGGCAGGTGCCAACGACATTGTGCGCGAAATGTTCGACAGCTCTTTACGGGCGGGCCGGTATGTTCTGGAAAACATCGGCCTGAGCGAATTTGAGGCGGCAGAAGCTGAAAAGGTGTTCTATCACCATGACCGCGAAGCCGTGAAAGAGCTTGCAGCCCTTTGGAAGCCCGATGTGTCAGCGGCTGACAATGAAGCTTATGTGGCCCGCGCCAAAGAGCTGCAAAAGGATCTGGAAACGGCCTTTCTGGCCCAGACAGACGAGCGCAAAAAAGCCTGAATATTTGACGAAGGGGTGCGCCAAGGCGCACCTTACCCCGTTCCGCACATACTGTGTTTAGGCGCCCGAAACGCCTGCCTCTGCAAAGGTGGCCATTCCGCTGTGGCAGGCTACGGCCCCTTGCAAAACGCCTATCGCAAGCGCCCCACCGGATGCCTCGCCCAATCGCAGCCCAAGCTGCAACAAAGGCGCCTTGCCCAAAGCCTGCAACATGCGTGCGTGGGCCTGTTCGTCGCTTTGGTGCCCTGCGACTGTATGATCCAATGCGCCCGGATGTGCCTTTTCAAGGCAGGCGGCCGCAGCCGTGCAAATGAACCCGTCGAGGATCACAGGGATGCGCAATGTACGCGCCCGCAAAATCGCCCCCGCCATAGCCGCCAGTTCGCGCCCGCCCAAGGCCCCCAGCAGCGCCAAACCGTCGCCCGCCGCGCCGTGCAGGGCCACGCCGTCGGCCACAACTTTGGTTTTTGCATCAAGTGCCGCCCCGGCCACGCCCGTGCCTGCGCCCGTCCAATCGGATGCAACACCCCCAAACAATGCATGCCCCAAAGCCGCAGCAGATGTTGTGTTGCCGATGCCCATTTCGCCCGTCACCAACAGGTCTGCATCCACATCAACCGCATCCCAACCCGTTTGAAGGGCTGCACATAGCGCTTGTTCGGACATTGCAGGCCCTTGGGTGAAATCGTCCGTAGGCGTATCCAGCGACAACGCATGCACATCCATCTTCGCACCAAACGTCCGGGCCAACTGGTTGATCGCGGCCCCGCCATGTTGAAAGTTCAACACCATCTGTTCCGTCACTTCAGGCGGAAAAGCAGAAACACCCCGCGCCGCGACCCCGTGGTTGCCCGCAAAAACAATGATCTGCGGAGACGTGATTGCCGGCCGGTCCGTGCCCCGCCATCCGGCATACCAGATCGCCAAATCCTCAAGCCGGCCCAAAGCGCCGGGGGGTTTGGTCAACTGTCCGTTGCGCGCTTCGGCCCCCGTGATCGCATCCGCATGCGCCCCCGGCAGTGCCACCATTACATTGCGCACATCCGTCAATGTCTTGAATATCGCAGTCATTCTAGATCCTATCGCTTGCCAGAGGCTTTGCGCCTGTTTACCCAAAGCAACAGCCCCTGCAACAGTTGAAAAAGGCGCAGATATGCAAAAAAGCGACCCTTCACGATCTGTGTTCTGGCAAGCCATCGCGGCTGGCGCACTTTTGACGCGCCTTCCCTTGCCACATGCCCCGGACGACGTGTTCCGCCATCAAGCACGCACGGTCTGGGCCTATCCTGTCTGGGGGGTGGTTCTTGGGTTCTTTGGAGTGGCCATCGCTTTGGCCGCGCTGTGGTTGACAGGCTTGCCACTGGTTGCCGCAATCGCGGGCCTTGGCGCCGCCATGATGATGACCGGTGCCATGCACGAAGACGGGTTGGCTGACAGCTTTGACGGATTATGGGGCGGTTACACCCCCGAGCGACGTCTGGAGATTATGAAAGACAGCCACATCGGCACATACGGCGTTTTGGCTTTGGTCTTCAGTTCTGGCGCACGGGCTGTAATGATCGCCCCGCTGCTTGTGACGGCCCCAATGGCCGTGATCGCGGCCATGAGCCTGTCACGCGCGATGATGCCCGTGGTCATGGCCGCCCTGCCCCACGCACGGCGCACAGGATTGTCACATAGCGTCGGCCAACCTGTTGTTTTTGCGGCAATGCTGTCCGTGGTTTTGGGCGGATGTATATCAGTTGTCCTGGCAGGATGGGTGGGATTTGCGGCGACGCTGTTGGCCGGTCTGGCCACCTATGTTGTCATCTGCGTGGCGCGAGCGAAGATCGGCGGACAGACAGGCGACATCGTCGGGGCCACGCAGGTCATCACGGAATTGGTGATTTTAGGCGTTATGGTGTCTGCCTTCACCAGCCTGTAACCGCTAGGCAAGACATGAATAGGCAAGGCATGAAAAAACCCACGCTTGAAAGCCAAGCATGGGTTTTGTCGACATCAGATATTGCCGTCCGCTGACGCTTAGGCCGCAATACGACTTTGCAAGACGTCACCAATTTGTTTGGCGGCTGCCAGTTCGTCGCCACCGGCCACGGCGGACACTTCGCGTGTCAGACGTTCAAGCGCTGCTTCGTACAGTTGACGTTCCGAATAACTTTGCTCACGTTGGTCATCGGTGCGGTGCAAATCACGGACCACTTCAGCGATGGCAATCAGATCACCGGAGTTGATTTTTTGTTCGTATTCTTGCGCACGGCGTGACCACATGGCGCGTTTGACTTTGGCTTTGCCTTTCAGCGTCTTCATGGCATGGGCGATCACGTCAGGCGAGCTGAGGGCGCGCATGCCAATTTCAGTGGCCTTGTTTGTCGGGACACGCAGGGTCATCTTGTCTTTTTCAAAAGAAATCACAAACATTTCCAGCGAAAACCCTGCGACTTCCTGCTCTTCTACAGACACGATCTGGCCAACGCCATGTGCCGGATAAACCACAAATTCATTTGGGCGAAAGTCGAGCTTCTTCGATTTGGTCATTCATTTTCCTCTTGGGACATATAGCCTGTCAAAACAGTCAAAACCGCATGTACGCGAAACGCTTGGGTTTCGGCATGACGCGCGGGATTTCAGGTGATGTTGATAGGTGATCCAGCTTTTAGATCACGCAAAGGCCAATTCCGTTCTTTGGTTACTGCAAAGACGATACCACAAAAATGACCCTAACGAAAGCTGACCTGAGGTTAACTTTCGCCAAATTTAGAAAAATCGGATCATTTTCAGCGCGTTATTGGCTGTTTTGCCCGCCACCGCCGCAAACTTCAGGTGATTCGGTTATCCACCCTCGCCGGGTGTTTCTGAAAAGTACTTCTCAAGCTTGCCTTGTTCGCCGTCACGCTCTTCAGCGTCGGGCAACGGGTCTTTCTTGGTGATGATGACCGGCCACATCTCGGAGTACTTGCGGTTGAACTCAACCCATTTCTCCATGTCAGGCTCTGTGTCGGGACGGATCGCATCCGCCGGGCACTCGGGTTCACACACACCGCAGTCGATGCATTCATCGGGATGAATGACCAACATGTTTTCGCCCTCATAGAAGCAGTCCACAGGACAGACTTCGACGCAGTCGGTGTATTTGCAGGCAATGCAGCTGTCGTTGACGATATAGGTCATGAAGGCTCACTCATGTATCAAATGTTAGACAGTCGCTAAATGAAATGGCGCAATCATTCAAGACGGTCAAAGGTCTGAGATTTCAAAAGGTCCGCTTTACGGCGATCACGTTTTGTTGGGCGACCTTTTCCCTCATAGCCCGGATTTTCGGGTGGTTTGTCCTCGGGCTTGGGCGGTGGCGGGGACAGGTCGGTGTACAGATCTTGCGCTTCGGGGGCTGGACCACGCCGTGTGCCCAAGGCGTCGATCTGGATCACCTTGACGTTTTTGCCAATCACAAAGGTCAAAACGTCGCCCGGTGATATGGTCGTGGCGCGCTTGGTGACGGGTTCGGCGTTGACACGAATGGCCCCTGCCCCAACCTTGCTGGCCGCAAGCGAACGGGTTTTGAAAAAGCGCGCGAACCACAGCCATTTGTCCAGCCGTAGCTTTTCGCGCGCTTGATCCATCACTTGTTGTTTTTGAGGCCCATCAAGGCCGCTGCAAACGGGTTGTCGGGGTCGATGGCTTTTTCCTTCTTGGGCGGACGTGCCGAGAAAGATTGCTGCGCTTTGCCACCCGGCTTGCCCTTACCGCGTGGGCCACCTTTGCCTTGCGGTTTGCCACGGCCTTTGCCTTGGGGTTTGTCGCCCTGACGTTGCTGCGGACGGTTGCCACCACGTGCGGGCTGGCGGCCCCATGTGAAGGTATAGAACACTTCCATCTCCGGGGCGGCACCGGCATCTGCAGGCGCGCCAATTTCCGCCTTGGCAGCGGCGGCATCGGGGATGGCGGCGGCCACCTCGGGATCTTCGGCAGGTTCCGCCGCGATGGGGGCTGTACCCTCATCGGCAATCTGATCCACAGGCGCGGATTCAGGCGCTTGCGCGTCTGCTTCGGCCGGTGTCACAGGTGCGGCTATCGCAGCATCAACGGCTTTGATTTTCTCGCGCTCGCCTTTTTCCGCCTTGTAGCCCAATCCGGCCATAAGGTCGGAAAACTGTTCCAACGTCATGCCCGTGATAGACAACATGTCTGCTTTGGCTTCAAAGCCGCCGCGCGAATCCTCTGACCGCAGCATGTCTGCCAGACGTTCCAGCATATCGATGCGAATGGCACGCGTGCCAGCATTGCGGTATCCTGACATGGTATCGGACCCTGCGGCAGCGCCCGCTTCAACCGGGATTGTCACCAATCCGGGGGGCGGCGATTCCGGGAAGATGTCCAAGCCTTTGTGCAAAGACCAAAGCACCAGACGCAGGCGAGTTGGTGCGGGTTTCAGCACCAAAGGCATGAAAATGGTGAACTGACCAAAGCGAATGCCGTGCTTGCGCAGCGCACTACGGGCGTCTTGATCCAGTGCCTTGACGTCATCGGCCACAGTCGTACGGGGCAGAACGCCCAGACCCTCGACCATCTGAAAGGCGAAACCACGGGCCAGCCCCGTCAATTCTTCGTCACGGCTTAAGTTCAAAAGCGGTTCAAACAGGGCCGCAACCTTGCGGTCGATGAAATGCTGCAAACGGCGCTGCACCTTCTGGGTCACATCAGGACCTGCGACGTCGTCGACAAACACCTCAACCTGAGGCTTCATCGCATCGGCGCCAGCCACAAGCTTGCCCACAGCATCTTTGCCCCACATGAGGCCACCTTGTTCGGTGAAATCAATCTCGGTGTCGGGAGCATTGTAGAAACGATCCGCCCGCAGATGGAAATGCGGTGCCAACGCTTGCAGCGATGCCGTTTTGATCGTTTTGGCCTCAGCCGCCCCTGCGCCTTTGTCCTGGCTAAAGCGGAACCCGTCCAGCTTGCCTACAAATTCGCCCTCAATGGTCACTTCACCAGCGTCGTTTACGTCTGCCACTATGGCTTCCTTCTGTCCCAACCGGCGCAAAAGCACGGATGTGCGCCGGTCTACAAATCTTTGGGTCAAACGCTCGTGCAGCGCGTCCGACAGTCTGTCTTCTACGACACGTGTCTCGCCGCGCCAATGGCTTTCGTCGTCCGTCCACCCTTTTCGCTGTGCGACATAGGTCCATGTGCGGATAAACGCCAATCTTTTGCTAAGCGCATCAATGTCCCCGTCGCTGCGGTCGATGCGCTTGATCTGACGCGCAAGCCAGTCATTGGGCAACGTTCCGCTTTGGTGGAGGTAGTTGAAGATGGTCGCCGCCAAATCGCTGTGTTCACCGTGGCTGATGCCCCGAAAGTCGGGGATACGGCAGACATCCCACAGCAGTTTGATAGATGGCCCGTCAGACGCACGCGCTGCGACTTCGGTGATTTCGGCAAGGGTTTTTAGCGTTTTCAGATCATCCGCTTCGCGTGCTTTGACCAGCCGTTCATGATCGGCTGGCGCTTCCAGCGACCGGACCAAATGATCAATAGATCCGAATTTCAGGGCATGATTGCGGTAGTTCAATTTGGATTGTGGCGTAAAGCGGTGGTCCATGATCGCTTGTGCCATGCCATCGTCCAAAGGCCGCGCATCCCCCGTCACACCAAATGTGCCGTTTTTCAATCCGCGCCCGGCACGGCCCGCAATTTGCGCAAGCTCGTTCGGGGCCAAGGGGCGCATGCGGCGACCGTCAAATTTGGTCGTGGCGGAGAATGCGATGTGATCCACATCCAGATTAAGGCCCATTCCGATGGCGTCTGTGGCCACCAGATAGTCGACTTCGCCGTTTTGATACATATCGACCTGCGCATTGCGGGTGCGTGGGCTCAGGGCCCCCATCACAACGGCTGCACCGCCCTTTTGGCGGCGGATCAATTCGGCAATAGCGTACACATTTTCAACCGAAAACCCTACGATTGCCGAACGAGGCTTCATTCGGCTTATCTTTTTCTGACCAGTATAGGTCAGTTCGCTCATTCTGTCGCGGCGCAGGAATTGTGCGTGTGGCACAAGGTCCGCAATGGCGCCGCGCATCGTGTCAGAGCCCAAAAATAGCGTCTCGTGCTGGCCTCTGGCCCGCAGCAACCGGTCGGTGAAGACATGCCCGCGTTCTGGATCAGCACAAAGTTGAATTTCGTCGATGGCTAAAAAATCGGCGCCCATACCGTCCGGCATCGCCTCAACGGTGCAGACCCAATATTGGGTGCGTGGCGGCACAATCCGTTCTTCGCCAGTCACCAACGCCACAACAGACGGCCCCCGCAACGCCACGATGCGGTCATAGACTTCGCGCGCCAACAAACGCAGCGGCAGACCGATCACACCAGTACGGTGTGCCAGCATGCGTTCGATTGCATATGTGGTTTTGCCAGTGTTGGTGGGGCCGAGCACGGCCACAACACGCCCTTGGGTGGTCACAAGTTCATCCCCTTCGCCTTCGTCCCAAGCGGTGGGCGTTAAAGCGTACGCCCAATGCCTTCACGCTCCAGACGCTTTAGCGCATCGGTGGCGTTTTGATGATTGGGATGCAAGTCCAAAACAGCTTGAAAGGCTTGTTCGGCCCGGTACAGATCGTCAAATTCGCTGAAAATAACGCCCAACCCGAAGATCGCGTTGTAGTTGTCGGGGTTGAACTGCAAAACCTTTTGCAGATCGACAATCGCGGGGCCGTATTTGCCGGACTGGAAATAGGCGGTCGCCCGCCCATGGTAGCCTTCGGCAAACTCGGGGGCGTGGTCCACAAGTGCAGTAAAGTGCTCAATCGCGGCCGTGTAGTCTTGCGATTCCATCGCATCACGGCCCCGGCGCAGCAGCAAATCCAGCGCAGTAGAGCCCGATTTGGACCATGCCAATTCAAGGGCGCGTTCCACCTGTTTGGCCTGCGTGGCGTCAGCCGTTTTCAGCTGGCCCAACAGATCGGGAACAGTCCCTTCCGCGCCGAGGGGTAAGGAAAAACTGACTACAATTGCGGTTGCCGCAACGATAGGTTTGAGATTGCGTGTAATGATGCCCATACTATCAATGTAACAGGCGGCTTGGACATTTCCAGTGATCCTTTCCCGCCGCACATCACAATCAGGCCAAAAGGGCATTAAAAATGAGCGACGTAGTCTCCCAAGCTGTTGAAGCATTGAACGAAAAACTTGGTGGTGACGGTTTTTCCGGCACAGCAAAATTCGAGATCGAAGGCGAAGGATCGGTCATTATCGATTCGAACGGGGCGCGTGCCGGTGATGAAGACGCCGACGTGACCATGACGGCAGACGTCGAAACCTTTCAAGGCATCATGTCCGGCGACACAAACCCGACAAGCGCCTTTATGACAGGCAAGCTGAAGGTCGACGGCGACATGGGCATGGCAATGTCTTTGGCCTCTTCTTTGGCATAAACGATATGTCCCTTTCCATTGCCCCCCTGTTCACCGACGTTTGTGCAGGTCCCCCAAGCGGAGCTGCGTTTTGGGTGCACACCGAAGACGGTTTGCGCCTGCGCTTCGGGGCATGGAACCGCGAAGGGACCAACAAAGGCACCATTCTGGTGTTTCCCGGTCGCACCGAATACGTCGAAAAATACGGGCCTGCAGCGTGCGAATTCGCGGCCCGCGGCTATGCAACGGTGGCCATCGACTGGCGCGGCCAAGGTTTGGCTGACCGCATGCTGGATGATCCGCGCATTGGTCACGTTGGTGATTTTGAAGATTACCAAAAAGACGTAGCGGCCATCATGGACGCATTGGACCAGCTTGATTTGCCCAAGCCCTACTTCATGGTGGGCCACTCCATGGGTGGGTGCATCGGTTTGCGCGCCCTCTACAACGGCTTGGACGTGGCGGCTTGTGCGTTTACGGCCCCCATGTGGGGCATCCGCATATCACCCTTTTTGCGCCCCCTCGCTTGGGCTTTGGGGCATTCTATGCCTGTTATGGGGCAGGATCACCGGATCGCACCGACCACCTTTCCCGAACCCTACGTGCATATCGCGCCCTTCGAAGACAACAAACTAACCACAGATCCCGACACCTACACGCGCCTGCAAGACCAGCTGACAGCGCACCCCGGTCTGGCATTGGGGGGGCCAAGTTTCGCATGGCTGCGCAAAGCGTTGTTCGAAACCCAGGACCTTGCAAAATTGCCTGCACCGAACCTGACTTGCGCCACATTCCTTGGCACAAACGAACGTATCGTACACGTCCAGCGCATTGAGGACCGTATGGCAGGCTGGGAAAATGGCACGCTTGTGATGGTCGAAAACGGCGAACATGAGGTCTTGATGGAAACGCCACAAATGCGCGCCAGCGTGTTTGACGGCATCGCAAAGACATTTCGATCGGTAAAGCCGCCCGCAACCTGACCCCTGCGCCCCACGATCTTGCGCAAAACATCCCCTAGAAAACTTGCCTGTCCACGCTAACTTAATGGCATGAAACCATTGGCCCTGACCTTCACCGACCGTGGCATTTATTGCGCTGCGGGCGATTTCTACATTGACCCGTGGAAGCCCGTCGCGCGGGCCCTGATCACGCATGGGCACGCCGACCACGCGCGGTCCGGTCATGGCTCATATCTGTGCACCGATCTGGCAGCCCCCGTTATGCGGCACAGATTAGGCGACATCAAGATCGACACAGTGCCCTACGACACGCCCCTGCGCATCGGCGACGCCACGGTGTCTTTCCATCCTGCCGGACATGTCCCCGGCAGCGCCCAAATCCGCGTCGAAGTGAAAGGCGAAATCTGGGTCGCATCAGGTGATTACAAGGTTGAAGACGACGGGCTGTCCACGCCTTTTGCCCCCGTCAAATGCCATCACTTCATCACCGAAAGTACCTTTGGTTTGCCAGTGTTTCGCTGGCAACCCCAAGCCGTAATTGCCGACCAAATCAACACATGGTGGGCCGCGTGCCGCGACGCAGGCCAAACTGCGTTTTTGGGGGCCTATGCATTGGGCAAAGCGCAGCGGTTGCTGTCCATGCTTGATCCCGACATTGGCCCGATTTTGACGCACACCGCGGTTGAAAATACCAATGAGATTTTGCGCGGGCAAGGTATTCGTTTGCCCGATACGATCCGCACCGATGCAAGCCTTGATCCCAAGGCGCACCCCGGTGCGCTGGTGCTGACGGTGCCATCCGCTTTGGGCAGTGCTTGGGCGCGAAAATTCGGACCGCAGCAGACCGCATTTGCCTCAGGCTGGATGGCCATGCGCGGTGTGCGCAGACGACGCTCGGGCGACCGTGGTTTTGTCATTTCGGACCATGCTGACTGGGACGGGTTGCTGTCTGCCATCCAGCAAACGGGTGCAGAAAATATATATGTAACTCATGGTTACACGGACATCTTCACACGTCACTTGAATGAAAGCGGTTGGACCGCCCAAGTGATCCCAACACAGTTTGAAGGCGAAAGCCTTGATGCCAGCGCCGCAGAAGAAGACGCAGCATGAAGCAGTTTGCCACCCTGTTTTCCGCCATCGACCAAAGCACGAAAACAAACGCCAAGGTTGCGGCCATGGCACAGTACTTCACACAGGCCAGCGACGCCGATCGCCTTTGGACAATCGCGATCTTTTCCGGCCGCCGCCCAAAGCGCGCCGTCACCACCACCAAACTGCGCGAATGGGCGTCCGAGCGTGCAGGCATACCCCTGTGGCTCTTTGAAGAATGCTATCCGGTCGTGGGCGATCTGGCCGAAACCATCGCACTGGTTTTACCCCCCGCCACCCATACTATTGACCGATCTCTGTCCGAATGGATCACCATTTTGCGTGACCTGAAAGACACGGAAGACGATGCCAAAAAGCAAACGGTTCTGGACGCATGGGACGGGTTACCGACAACGGAAAGATTTTTGTTCAACAAGCTGATCACAGGCGGGTTTCGGATTGGTGTCAGTCAAAAACTGATGACCCGCGCATTGGCACAGGCCACCGACAAGCCAGAGGCCGAATTGGCCCATCGCTTGATGGGCGACTGGACGCCAGACACGATCACATGGCACGCCTTGATCGAAGCAGAAGATGCCAGCGCACATGCCTCGCGCCCGTATCCATTTTATCTGGCCCATGGGCTGGAAGACAGTCCTCAGGCTTTGGGGCCACCAGACGACTGGCAAGCCGAATGGAAATGGGATGGCATACGCGGGCAGCTTATCTTGCGCGACAACCGGTATTTCGTGTGGTCGCGTGGTGAAGAACTGATGACCGACCGTTTTCCCGAATTGGCCCGCGCACTTGATCTGCTGCCGCAGGGCACCGTGCTGGACGGCGAAATTTTGGTATGGGGTGAAGGTGGGCCGCAATCATTCAATGCCTTGCAAAAACGCATCGGGCGCAAAGCCGTCCCGAAAAAGCTGCTTCAGGACGCACCGGTGGTTTTATATGCCTATGACGTTCTGGAATGGGGCGGGAAGGATCTGCGCGAAACCCCTTTGGCGACGCGGCGCGACATTTTGGAACGCGCCCTCTCTGACATGCCAGATGATGCACCTGTGCGCCTGTCCCCCACCGTGCCCTTTGCCGCTTGGGATGATCTGGCCGCGATCCGTGCCGACGCGCGTGCCGCCAGCGCAGAAGGCTTGATGCTGAAACGCAAAGACAGCCCCTACAGGATCGGGCGCAAGAAAGGCGATTGGTGGAAATGGAAGCTGGACCCGCTGACAATCGATGCCGTGATGATTTATGCTCAGGCCGGTCACGGGCGACGGGCCAATCTGTTTACGGATTACACCTTTGCGGTCTGGAACGGCAATGAACTGGTGCCATTCACCAAAGCCTATTCGGGGCTCAAAGATGACGAGTTCCGCAAAATCACCGCTTGGGTCAAAAAGAACACGCTGCAACGCTTTGGACCTGTGCGGCAAGTGACCCCGCACCATGTGTTTGAAATCGCCTTTGAAGGTATTCAAGCCAGCACACGTCACAAATCAGGGGTCGCGCTCAGGTTTCCACGCATGCTGCGTTGGCGGCAGGACAAACCTGTGCAAGAAGCAAACACACTGGATGACTTGAACGAGATGCTTGCGACCTATGGATAAACCCGACGCACAAATGCCGCCACGACCCACGGCCCCCAAAATACCGTTGCCGAAAGGCGCCTGTGACGCCCATGTGCATCTGGTGGCAGGCCGCGATGACTTTACCCTTTGGGAGGGCCGCGTTGAAAACCCCGCCCCCGGACCAAACTTTAACCAATGGTTAAGCTTGTACCAGCAACACCTTGATACAATGGGGTTTGAGCGCGGCGTAATCGTGCACTCGATCCTTTATGGCACGGACAATTCAGTCACGGTCGAGGCTGTGCGACGCATGGGGAACAACTTCAAAGGTGTGGGCCTGCTGCCCGACGGGGCGACGGAAACACAAATCGGCCAATTCGCCGAATGGAACATGTGCGCCGTGCGGTTGAACTATGTGCATGGCGGCGTGCTGACGTGGGACGGGGCCAAAGCCATGGCGCCCGCACTGGCCGAGCGGGGCCTGCACATCCAAATGCTCTGCCATGCCGATCAGCACATGGACGCCTTGGCGGCAGACATCAAATCCTTGCCTGTGCCAGTGGTCTTCGATCACATCACATGGCCCACACAAGGGCTCGCCGCAAATGGAAAAGGCATCGACACGCTCTGTGCCCTTCTGGACAGCGGGAAGATCTGGATCAAACTGTCGGCGCTTTACCGCATGTGCGACGCCCCCTTTGATGCGGCGGCCAAACTGGTAGAACGATTGATCAAAACAAATCCGGATCGTTGTCTGTGGGGGTCGGATTGGCCCCACCTGATGCTCAACGGCGCGGACATGCCCAATGGCGCAAACTTGTTGGACGCACTCGACAACGTCGCATCGACACAGGATCGTCAAAAGATCTTCGTGGACAATCCAAACGCACTTTTCAAATTCGCAGATTGATTTCTTCTTGCCAAAAATATCCCGGGGTGTGCGCGGAACGCGCGAGGGGCAGCGCCCCTGCCGACGCAGCTGACACGCGCAAATCTTACGTTTTAACCTTGCCCTAACGCCATAGGCTTCATACCTATAAATCTGAAAAAAACGGCAGCTCGTACACGCAGTTGTCGACCCCAAAGAAAGGTTTCCTTCAATGTTCCAACTGTCCTTCCCCGTTCGCGATGCACATGCCGACACCGGGGGCGAACCGCTGGGCAATTTGCCCGAATGGAACCTTGATGACCTTTACACCGGCGAAGATGCGCCCGAGCTGAAGCGTGATCTGGACTGGCTGGAACAGGCCTGTGCTTCATTCGCCACAGACTATGAAGGCAAATTGGACACACTCGACGCCGCTGGCCTGTTGGACTGCGTGCTGCGCAACGAAAAGATCAATCAGGTCGCAGGCCGGATCATGTCTTACGCGGGCTTGCGCTACTACCAGCTTACCACGGACGCGGGTCGCGCAAAGTTCATGTCTGACGCGCAAGAAAAAATCACCAACTACACCACGCCGCTGGTCTTTTTCACGCTGGAACTGAACCGCCTGGACGACAGCCATATGGAAGGGTTGCTAGCTGAAAACGCGGACCTCGCCCGCTACAAACCCGTCTTTGACCGCATCAGGGCCATGAAGAAATACCAACTTTCAGACGAGCTGGAAAAATTCATGCACGACCTCGGCGTGGTCGGGGACGCATGGGAACGGCTGTTCGACGAAACCATTGCCGGGCTTGAATTCGAGGTTAACGGCGACGCGCTGAACATCGAAGGCACGCTAAACCTGCTGACCGACCCCGACCGCACCACCCGCGAGGCTGCCAGCCGCGAATTGGCTGCTGTCTTTGGCAAGAACATCAAAACCTTTGCGCGTGTGCACAACACACAGGCCAAGGAAAAGGAAATCATCGACCGCTGGCGCGGCATGGAGACGGCCCAAACCGGACGGCACCTCAGCAACCATGTCGAGCCCGAAGTCGTCGAGGCCCTGCGCAACGCGGTGGTCAACGCCTACCCCAAACTCAGCCACCGCTACTATGAGCTGAAACGCAAATGGCTGGGGCTGGACAAAATGCAGGTTTGGGACCGCAACGCCCCCCTGCCCATGGAAGACACCCGCGTCGTGGACTGGGCGCAGGCCGAAACCATGGTGATGGACGCCTATAACGCTTTTGACCCGCGTATGGGTGAAATCGCGGAACCGTTCTTTTCCAAAGGGTGGATCGACGCGGCTGTGAAACCCGGCAAAGCGCCCGGGGCTTTCGCCCACCCGACCGTAACAGACGTGCACCCTTACGTGATGCTCAACTATCTGGGCAAACCACGCGATGTGATGACACTGGCCCACGAATTGGGCCACGGCGTGCATCAGGTGCTGGCAGCGGGGCAAGGCGAAATGCTGTCTTCGACCCCTTTAACATTGGCCGAAACCGCATCTGTTTTCGGCGAAATGCTGACCTTCCGCACCATGCTCGACAATGCCAAAACCACGTCTGAACGCAAAGTCCTGCTGGCTGGCAAAGTCGAGGACATGATCAACACCGTTGTGCGTCAAATCGCCTTTTACGATTTTGAATGCAAACTGCATGCGGCGCGTGCGCAGGGCGAGCTGACGCCAGAAAACATCAACGACATCTGGATGTCGGTGCAGGGCGAAAGCCTTGGGCCAGCCTTCGAATTCATGGACGGCTATGAGACCTTCTGGGCCTATATCCCGCACTTCGTCCACTCGCCTTTCTACGTCTACGCCTACGCCTTCGGAGATGGCTTGGTAAACGCGCTTTATGCAGTCTACGCTGAGGGCGACGCAGGGTTTGAGGACAAATACTTCGACATGCTCAAAGCAGGCGGTTCCAAACACCACAAGGACCTTCTGGCCCCCTTCGGGCTTGATGCCTCAGACCCGAAATTCTGGGACAAAGGGCTGTCGATGATCTCGGGCTTCATTGACGAATTGGAAGCTATGGAAGAGTGAACGTCACCCTTTGTCCTCTGACGTCCAATGACCTGCCACGCGTTGCCCATCTGCGCGTGGCCCCCGACCAAATCCGATTTTCTGGCACAGTGCATGAGGCCTTCGCGGCAGCCGAACCACGGGTCGATTTCCATGCCATCGCTGTGGACACAGACACCGTCGGCTTTTTCAAGATCGATCGCGGATACCACAAAAACTACGCCTTTGCAGGCCCAAGCGATGTTGGACTACGCGCATTTCTTATTGACCTGCACCACCAGGGCAAAGGGTTAGGCGCCGCCGCATGCAGCGCCCTACCCGCCTACCTGAACGCCCACTATCCAAACGCCAAGATGTTGTGGCTGACGGTAAATATGATCAACCCGGCCGCCATTCGCAGCTACATCAAGGGTGGATTTACCGACACCGGCGACACATGGCCCCAAGGCGACGCCGGACCACAGCGCATCATGCAGTTTTCCATATGCTAAAGTTGAAACAGCCCCTCATCTTAAAGACCCAAACGAAATCATTGCATTTGACGAGATAGATTTTTACGCTCAGGGAAGTGTAGTCAATTTCGGGTGTTCGATGTCTTATTTCAAACCGCTTTTTGTCAGTGTTCTTATGGCATCCGCCCTTCCTGCCAAGGCCAATGAATGCATGGCCCTTTGGCTTGAACGAAATGCAATTTTCAAAAACGCCGGGTACTGCTTTGGATCTGCATTGGGCCAAGGCGTTTTTGGCAACTCTGGCTGTTTCACCAAAAACCCGAACATTGGCAGTTCAAACAAATCCCGCGTTGCCCGCATCAAAGGCCGCGAATCCGCTTTGGGATGTGCTGCACAGAAAAAACGCTGGTCCGTCAGCGGTGTTCGGAACTACGCGTCGCAATTGGCCGGAACCTCATCGCGCACACCTGCGCCACAGCCGCGCAAACCTGCATGTCGGCAGCAGGCAGAAATTTATTTCAACATCGCAAGCCGGTTGGAAAGCGTCCATGATTTGCAAGTGTCAGCCCCTTGGTATGTGACTGTCAGCGTGTCCGGATCGCAGGCCTTTCTCTATGCCAACGGCAGCAATTGCATTAGCGGCAATTACAAATACAGCTATACGGCAGAAGTTGATGATCTTGGCGACAACCCTGTCAAGCGCTTCTCTGGCGGGTTCAGTCTGGGCAGTCAGACGCGCCACTGTGAGGTGAATATCACCTTCTACAATGGCGCGACGAACCTGTATTGCCAGCAATAGTCCCGCCTGACGGCTTAGCAAAGCCGCCGCTTGCGCCTAGCCTAATGCGTCTGAACAACGCCCGCACACTGCCTCATGCGTGAAGCTGCCGACATCCGGCAACACCTTCCAGCACCGTGCACATTTCTGGCCTTCCGCTTTGGCAAACACGACAGACACACCGTCCACGTCGGGCAAGGTAAACGCACCCTCGGGGGCCGCACCGTCTGTGACCTCGATTGAAGATGTGATGCAAATGTCATCAAAGCGTTCCGCCTGCAAAGCTGCACGCAGCGCATCATCCGCAACGAACACAGTTGGGCCCGCCTCCAACGACGCACCGATCACCTTCTCGGTGCGCTGCACCTCCAAAGCTGCCGTCACAACACGGCGCACGGATCGAATTCCAGACCATTTCTGGGCCAAAGCTTCATTGCGCCACGCCTCGGGGGTTTCGGGCATATCGGTCAGATGCACGGAACTGTCTGCGCCGGGATACCGTTCCAACCAGACCTCTTCCATGGTGAACACCAACACGGGTGCCAACCAAGCGGTCAGCCGGTGAAACAGAATGTCCAGAACAGTCAGTGCGGCGCGGCGCTGCACTGTGTCGCCGTCACAATAAAGCGCATCCTTACGCACGTCGAAATAAAACGCCGACAAGTCTACGGTGGCAAAGGTAAACACCGCCGAGAACACGCGTTGAAAATCGAACGCCGCATAGCCAGTGCGCACCACCTCGTCCAACTCGGACAAACGGTGCAGCACCCACTGCTCCAGCTCCGGCATATCGGCAGGATCCACACGGTCGCTTTCCGTGAAATCGTTCAACGATCCCAGCATATAGCGCATGGTATTGCGCAAGCGGCGATAGCTGTCTGCTACCCCTTTCAGGATTTCAGGCCCGATCCGCTGATCCGCGGTATAATCGGTCTGCGCCACCCAAAGACGCAGGATGTCCGCACCGTATTGCTTGACAACTTCCTCGGGTACGATGGTGTTGCCGATGGATTTGGACATCTTCAAACCCTTGGAATCCAAGGTAAACCCATGTGTCACAACATTGCGGTAAGGGGCCCGCCCCGTGGTACCCACAGATTGCAAAAGTGACGAATGGAACCAGCCACGGTGTTGGTCGGTGCCTTCCATGTACACATCTGCAATGCCATCTTCCGTGCCATCTTCACGATCACGAAGGGTAAAGGCATGGGTTGATCCGGAATCGAACCAAACATCAAGAATATCCGTGACTTGGCTATAGTCATCCACATCCACAAGACCACCCAGAAAGCGTTCTTTCGCGCCTTCGGCATACCACGCATCGGCACCTTCAACTTCAAAGGCCTCGGCAATGCGGGCATTCACGTCGGCGTTGCGCAACAGAAAATCATCCGCCGTCGGCAGCGCGCCTTTCTTGGTGAAACAAGTCAGCGGCACACCCCAGGCGCGTTGGCGCGACAGAACCCAGTCAGGCCGCGCTTCCATCATCGAATGTAGCCGGTTGCGGCCCGCTTTCGGCGTCCAGTTCACATTGTCGATCTCGGTCAGCGCACGTTCGCGGATCGTTGTGCCATGCGTGTCCAATCCATCGCCCACAGGCTTATCAATCGCCGCAAACCACTGCGGCGTGTTGCGATAGATAACAGGCGCTTTTGAGCGCCAGGAATGCGGATAGCTGTGCTTGATCTTGCCCCGCGCGAGCAAACCGCCAACCTCGACCAGCTTGTCGATGACGGCTTTGTTGGCATCCCCTTCACCGCCTTTGCGCGACAGGATGTACTTGCCGCCAAAGAACGGCAGATCATCGCGGAAACCGCCATCGTCTTTGACGTTGTAGGTGATGACCTGAGACAACATGCCCAAATCGCGGTACAGCTCATATTCCTCCATCCCATGGGAGGGCGCACAATGCACAAAACCTGTGCCTTCGGTGTCGGTGACAAACTCAGCGGCGCGGAAATCGCGTGGTTGATCCCACTCTCCTTCGCTACCGTCTGCGCCGTTCAGCGGGTGGGTCAGCGTGATCTTGGCCAAATCGTCCTGCGTCACATCGCACAAACGGCGATACATCGTGTCGTCCAAGCGCGCACGGCCCAGAACGTCAGCCGCCATCTTATCTGCAAGGATGAAACGCTCACCGATTTTGGCCCAGCATTCTTCCGGCCGACCGATGACTTCGTACAGGCCATAAGCCACATCTTGCCCGTAAACGACCGCTTTGTTGGACGGAATTGTCCATGGCGTGGTCGTCCAGATCACAACCTTTGCACTGTCGAGCGTCGCGTCCCCAGTTTCAACAACTTGGAATTTCACCCAAATCGTGAAGCTGTCCTTGTCATGGTATTCAACCTCCGCCTCGGCCAAGGCGGTTTGCTCCATCGGCGACCACATCACGGGCTTTGACCCTTGATACAGCGTGCCGTTCATCAAGAACTTCATGAACTCCTCGGCAATCACGCGTTCGGCGTGGAAATCCATGGTCAGATAGGGGTTTTCCCAGTTGCCGGTGATGCCCAAACGCTTGAATTCTTCGCGTTGGATATCAACCCAACCTGCCGCAAACTTACGGCATTCACCGCGAAATTCGTTGATCGGCACCGCATCCTTGTTCTTGCCCTTCTTGCGGTATTGTTCCTCGATCTTCCACTCGATGGGCAAGCCGTGACAATCCCAACCGGGGATATATCGCGCATCAAAGCCCATCATCTGATGCGAGCGCACGATCATGTCCTTGATGGTTTTGTTTAACGCATGACCGATGTGCAAATGACCATTCGCATAGGGGGGGCCATCATGCAGGGTGAAAGGCTTGCGGCCCCCCTTCTCACGCAAGCGATCATACACCCCAATATCTGCCCAGCGTGCCAACCATTCAGGTTCACGTTTGGGCAGACCGGCACGCATAGGGAAATCAGTCTTGGGCAGGTTCAGGGTTTGTTTATATTCGGGGGTGTCGGCGCACATATCAGGCGTCCTTCGGATCAGGGAATGTCAGGGATGGGGAACGGTGCGATGGCTCAAGCACCTAAGGCCCGGCGTCTCATGGTTCAGAGCGCCGGGGATATAATTCGCATAATGATCATTTGATCAAACATAGGCGCTGTATAAGCAGCGCAAACAAGGCTCACAAGCCCAGAGTTCTTTCCCGCCCCCTTCTTTTCGCCCCAAATATCCCGGAGCGCTAGGCAGCGCCTCGCAGGGCGCGCACTGCGCGCAAAACATAACGTCTGCGCGAAAGCGCAGGCATTTCACAACGGATCAGAGGGGCGCTCGGGGTCTGCAGCCTGTGACGCTTTCGTTAGTGCCCATTTGTTCAGCCATGCAAGACCCGCCAAAGACAGACCAAGCACCAACAAAGAAAACACGCGGGTCAACCCATCCAGCCCCGAGATGTCGACCAAAAACACCTTTGCGACAGCCGCCGCAATGACGCCCAGACCCGCTTTGCGCATCACAGCCGAATTGCGGGCCAGCGAATTATAGAACAAGGCCGCCCCGGCCACCAAAAGCGCGATGGTGTAGCTGTATAGTTCTGGTTGTGACATGCCACGGCCCAGATACAGGCCTTGATCGCCCTGCCAGAAATCGCGAATGACGCAAAACACCCAGTACAAAACCAAACCCGCAGCCACCGCTTTCATGGCCAGCACCAATTGCGCAGGCAACGTAGGAATACGCCAAGCGCCAAGCGCCAGTACCGCTGCAGGCAACAAATACCCGATGATCAGTGAATTGAAGATAGGCAACCCAATGACCTCGGGGGCGCCGCGATCAAACAGCGGCGACAATGGGCCAACAATGGCAAACAGCGACACAGCCCCCAAAGCTGCAAACGCCCCGCCCAAAACAACGCGCATCATCCACAGCCAGCGATGGCTTTGCAGTTGCAGGCGTTGTGCTTGCGCCAACGCGATGCCAAACCAGATTGTGACATACAAACCTATGCCCCAATGGCTTTCAGATCCGTCACTGCCCGCGATGGCTTCAAGTATGCGGAACAACACCACAGACA
Organism: Ascidiaceihabitans sp.; assembly: GCF_039986515.1. Classification (NCBI taxonomy): domain Bacteria; kingdom Pseudomonadati; phylum Pseudomonadota; class Alphaproteobacteria; order Rhodobacterales; family Paracoccaceae; genus Ascidiaceihabitans; species Ascidiaceihabitans sp. The sequence goes on from NZ_JBDWQO010000007.1 coordinate 1,231,228, forward strand.
CGAAAATGCCGCCTGTCGACCACAAGGCGCTGTCCAGCATCACTTTTGCGGTAATGCGATTGGCCAAGCCACGCATCAGGTAAAGACTGGCTGCAAGCGCCACAACAGCGCCACCATGGGACAACAACATAGCCCCCAAAGGCGCGTCGATAGCCCAACCAAGACCCGGATCCGCGACCAAGCGGTAGCCGATCGTCACAACCCCTGCAGCGATGTAATAGGACATCGGTTTCAGGTCATACTTCCTGTCCATCGCAGCCGCGGCAACGACAGTCACAGCAAGGGCCGCCGTCAAAGCCGCTTCCGAGAAAATCATCACAAGCGCGAAGCTGATACATGACAACATCGACAACACGAAAAAGGACATGCGCAACCGGTTTTGCGCGCCATCAATCCGCGCAAACCGCTCGGCCCAGAACAGCATCAGCACCGCCAGGGCCGCACCATGCAAAGCCCAAGGATAAGCGCCAATCACCACGGCCGGACGCCAGGTCATTTCAATCAGCACAGCAATCACAGGGGCCGCCAATGCCGCCGCCGCCGCCCATATTGCGCCATGATCCCCACGGCTCAGACTGCGCCACGCAGCCAAGGCCGACAAAAGCCCGGCAATCGCCACCAATATGGTAACGCTCATCGGAAAGGGAGTTTCTGGTCCGGCATTGCCCGCCGCCGCAAAGACGCGGTAGGCATCTTGGTAATCGCCCTGCATCACAACAACAGCCGCAAAAGCCGCGAACGGCAACGCAGCGGCGTCCTGCAAGGCGGGGGCGCGCAAAGACCACACCACAAACAGCGCTGTAAGACCGGCCAAAGCGACGGCAGACAGCCAGAACGCGCTTTCACTGTCCAACGCCAAAGGCACCAACGACCAAGCAGCAACCGCCAAAACAGACACCGCCAGAAGCGTGGGGAAAATAGGCCGCACGTCTTTGTGCGGCTTGGCGACAAAAGCACTTACCATCAGACCACCATGATCGGGAAACAACGAACGCGCGGGAATTGCAGTTGCGACGACAGCCAGCAAAACCAGAAACAGCTGAAACGCCAAAATCAAACCACTGTCCGATAAGAATAGCGCCCACCCAACCAAGAACGCCAAAACAACCGTCAGAACCGATACCCACGCCCATCGGCGCAGCGTATCAACGCCCAAGCCCACAATTGTGACAATCCCAAAGTAGACATACAGGGCGCTGGCATCCGAATTGGACCCGCCCAACACCACAGGGGCAGAAAACGCGCCGATAATGCCAACTGCCGCCAAAAGCGGGCCATGAAACCACCCCAACACCAATGCGACGCAAGCCACGACAATCATGCCCAACAGGCTCATTTCGGGGCCAATCAGACCGTATAGCATACGCGCCGACAACACGCCCCCGAACAACGACACGATACCCGCGCCCGAAAACACCGACGGAAGATAGGCCGTTGTGCTGTCCTCTGCTTCGCCAAAGCGGCGGCGGATAAATTCCCCTGCCCCGATCAATGCGGCCCCGAACACCAAAGCCGCAGCGACCCTCGCGGCGGGGGGCAACAACCCGTTTTCCATGCCGTATTGCACCAAAAACAAACCGGCCAATGCCAGCGACAAGGCCGAAATCGCGTAAAACCAATTTTCGACGATCCATCCCAAAAAGCGATCAAACACCGGGGGGTCTGTCGGAGACAACGGTGGTGGCGACTGTGGACGCGTCGGGGGCTTTTGGCTGGCGCTGGACGCGTTGGACGACATCGGAGTGTCTTTGGACACCTGTTCTGCGCGGGCAGCATTGCGGGCTGCAATCACACGGGCTGCGGGCGGCAGATCTTCCAACGCAGGCTCTGCCGGTTGGTCGGATACCGAAAGTGCTGCAAGGTCAGGCGTATCCGCATCATCAGCCGCAACAGGTTCCACATCTGTAGCGTCTTGCCCATCTGTAAGGTCCGGTTTCGAGGCCCTGTCCGCTGCGCCATCGGGGGCTTTTGACACAACGGGATCAACACGCGGCGCCACATCTTCGATGGAAGCCACAGGCACACCTGTGCGGCGCAGAACCGCTATTTCGCGTCGCAGTTCAACGACTTGGGATTTCAAACCTGAATGGCTGACCAAAAGATATAAAACCGCAATCGGGATGGCCAAAACCAACAACCCGAGCAAAATTAACAAACCTTCCAAGGTGCACACTCCAAGCAATCATCCCGACGCCAAGGTTAACGTGAAGCGACGGCAGCAAACAGTCTGAAATTCCAGACCTTTTGCACAAAGCCCCCGCAGGCTTGGATTTCAGGTTCCGTTGTTAAACAGCCCTGCAAGCGCCTGTTTGACAAGCACACGTGCCTTGGGGCGATCCAATGCATTGAATGCCATCGGGCGGCAGACTTCAATGGCCGCGACACCGACACGCGCAGTCAGCGCGCCATTGACCAAGCCTTCGCCAAATCGTCGCGACAGCTTACCCAAAATGGATCCGCCCAAGATAGGCTCAAGCATATCATCGCCCACAGCCACAGCCCCCGTCGCCACCAAATGTGTCATCACTGCACGGGTCAAGCGCCAACTGCCAAACAGCCCAGAGCGCCCGCCGTAAACTTCCGCCACGCGGCGGATCATGCGCAGATTTGCGGTAAGTGCTGCCACAACATCCGCCAGCGCCAATGGCACAAGCGCTGTCACTGTCGCCACTTGGCGTGCGGCGGCCTGCACCTCGCGGGCTGCAGCGGTATCCAAAGATGCCAGCACTTCGCGTTCTGTAAGATCCAGCAGCCCCGACGCATCAAGTTGATCGCCCTGCAACTGTGTCACCCGTTCCCTGCCCCACCGCGTGTCTTCGCGCCCTTTGTACAGCGCCAAGACACGGTCAGATGTGGCACGGGCCGCCTTCAAGTCCTTGGTTTCGCGGGCTTCCAGCGTCGCGTGCCGCAACCCATCAATGCGGGTCAAACGACCCAAAGCCGCAAGTTCGCGCACCGCCATCAGCGCAAGCAGGATCACAAACAGCGCCATCAACCCTGAAAAGACAAGCCCAAGCAACGGGTACGTTGCCATCACATCCGTCACAAAGTTCCACGCAGACAACGATACGATGCCACCCAGCAAAGTCAGTGTCACAAACCAAAACAATCGCGCCAGCCGTGACGGTTTGCCCGATGCGATCTTAGCGGCCACTTGCATCGCTTGGCCTTTGGGCGCTGCCACGTCCAAATCCGGCACAGGCGGGGCCGCTGCCACATCTATTTGTGCGGCGTCTTCCGGTTCAAGATCAATCAGAACAGGTCCTTTGGCCATCACGTGCCCTTTCTTGTCCATTGCAACCGGATGTCGGGCAAACCTTCGTCGTTGTTTGACCCGTCTGTGCGTTCGATTTCTGTAAACCCCGCCGCTTTGTAAAAGTCCTGTGCGCCCAGGTTGCTTTGGAACGTCCACAAATACAAAACGTCACACTGCGCCTTTTCCCCGTCTAACAGACAGGTACCTATGCCCTGCCGGTGCGCCGATGTCGCAATGTAAAGAGAATGGATTTCGCACCCGTCGCGGGCCACAAACCCTTGCACACCTTGCGTGTCTTCCGCCACCGTTACCCAGTCATTGGCGATCATGCGCCCTGCATGTGCCAAATCCTCAGCCCGCGTGTAGAGGCGCGGCATCCAAGGGGTTTCATCAATGAACTGGGACAAGATGGCACCCACGGCACCTGCATCGGTGGATCGCGCCTTGCGCAGATGAGGGGTCACAATTTGTCTCCAATCAGGAATTGCGCGGCGCGGTCCAGTCGCAGATGCGGCGGCCCGTCGCCGGGGCGCAACGTCAAAGGCGCAGGCGCAAAACGCATCACTTGGTAATCCTGATCCAACCACGCCTCTGCGCCATCGCGTGCAGGGCCAAGAAGATGGTTGGGATCATTCGGCAAGGCCCCCGGATAGAATGCCGCCGCCTTGCTTGTGCTTTCCAAAATACCGCGCACAACATCAAGATCAGCGCCCTCATGGGCCACAGTATCTTCGGTGGTGGCGCGCAACGATGCAATCGCCATGGCTTCGGTTTTTGCCCCTGCAAACTGTGCGCGATCACGGGCATCGCGGATCAAGGCTTGCATGATTGCGGACAATTGCGGGTGCTGACTGTGGTGCAAATGATCAGCTTTGGTCGCCGCAAACAGGATTTTCTCGACCCGCTTTCCGCGCAGTAAATTCGATAGAAACGCATTACGCCCTGGACGGAACGCCGACAAAATATCTGTCATGGCCCCGCGCATGTCTTCCACTGCTTGGGGGCCGTTGTGGATGGCGCCCAGCGCATCCACCAGCACGACCTGACGGTCAATCCGGCTGAAATGATCCCGAAAGAACGGGCGCACGACTTGGGATTTATATGCCTCAAAACGCCGCTCCATCTCGCGGATCAGCGATCTGCGCGGGCTGGCGTCGGTCGCCGGCAAAGGCGCAAAGGTCAGCACAGGACTGCCCGCCAGATCACCGGGCAAAATAAATCGCCCCGGCGTGCAGTCATAAAAACCGGCATCACGCGCGGCATTCAGGTAAGCGGCAAAGGCCGTCGCCAGCCCTTGGGCCTGCGGCTCTTCCAGCTTAGCTTGCGCGTCTACGGCTTGGGCTTGTGCCAGAAATGCAGCAGCTTGGGGGCGATTTTCGATCCGTTCCAGCACTTGGGCCGACCATTGGGCGTAACTCAGATCCAGCAACGCGAGATCCAGCAGCCATTCCCCGGGATAATCAACAATATCAAGGTGAACCGTGCGCGGCCCCTGCAATCCTGCCAACAAACCGTTGGGCTTGATGCGCAAAGAAACACGCAATTCACTTATCGCCCGCGTGCTGTCGGGCCAGCTTGGCGTTTTGGACGTCAGAGCGCCCAAATATGTCTCATAGGCAAAGCGTGGCACCGTATCATCGGGCTGCGGTTGCAAAAAGCTTGCCACAATGCGCCCTTCCGCAGCAGCCAGCAAATGTGGCATGCGGCCATTGTCCAGCAGATTGGCCACCAACGACGTGATGAACACCGTCTTGCCCGACCGCGCAAGACCTGTGACGCCCAAACGGATCACCGGCTCGAACAGGGTTTCGTTGACGGTGTCCTGCACCGTCTCGACACCGCGCCAAATCCCGTCTGCGATTGCTGTGATAACCACCCTGCACTCTTTCTTTAGCCCTTTGACCGCAACATAGGGCTGCAAAGGGACCGCTACCAGTGGGGATTGCGTAAGGCTTTTCCCCGCGCTAGGTCGGGGCATGCCCCGTTACGCCCTTAAAGTTGAATACCATGGCGCCCCCTTCGCAGGCTGGCAGCGCCAAAAAGACCACCCGTCCGTGCAGGGCGCGATCGAAAGCGCATTGGCGAAACTGGAACCCCGCGCCCATACCATTGCCGCGGCGGGACGCACGGATGCAGGGGTACACGGATTGGGTCAAGTGGCCCATTGCGATATGGACAAAGACTGGGATCCGGACCGTTTGGCCGGGGCGTTGAACTTTCATCTCAAACCCGCGCCTGTGTCCATCGTGGCCTGTGCGCAGGTGGCTGAGGATTGGCACGCACGTTTTTCCGCGCTGGAGCGACAGTATTTCTTTCGCATTTTGTGCCGCCGCGCACCGTCTACCCATCAAGCGGGGCTTGTGTGGCAAATCGGGCACCAGCTGGACGCCGCATCGATGCAAGACGGGGCGAACCACCTGATCGGCAATCATGATTTCACGACGTTCCGGTCGTCCATTTGTCAGGCCGAAAGCCCGGTAAAAACCTTGGATGCTTTGCGCATTGAAACCGTTGACACACGCTGGGGACCCGAAGTGCATTTTCATGTGCGCGCACGGTCATTTTTGCACAATCAGGTGCGCAGCTTTGTGGGGACTTTGGAACGTGTTGGGGCGGGTGCGTGGGCACCGGCACGGGTGGGCGAAGCCCTGTCCGCCTGCGACCGCGCGGCCTGTGGCCCTGTCTGTCCGCCACAAGGTTTGTATTTGGCGGCCGTGCGCTATCCGCAAGACCCATTTTCCGACACGTAAAGCAAAGCTGACGTTTGTTGTCGCAGGGCGGAACAGCCTTTAAAGCCCCGCGATCCGCTTCAAACAGCGACGCAGTATAACGCCTTCCTCAGCTGAGAATAACCGCGCGAAATCAGCATTAAAATCTTGTGCCGCTTTGTTGAGTTCCCCAAACACCCGCGCACCTTGCGGTGTCAGACTGAGTTTTTCCAAACGTCGGTCTGAGGTGTCAATTTCGCGCTTTAGGTAGCGCTTGCTTTCCAATGCTCCGACACCGCGGCTGATTTTGGTCTTGTGCATGTTGGTGCGGTTACAAATTTCCTTGGCGGTCATCGCACCGTAGCGGCCAAGGTGAAACACAATCCGCCATTCGGTCCGCAACATTCCATAGCGGGCTTTGTAAAAATGTTGGAATTCTATGCTGGTCGCCTCAGCCGCCTGATTCAACAAGTAAGGCATAAAGTCGACAAGATCGAAGCCCAAGTCATCCGAATTTTCTGACATTTTATTCATCTCGGCGCTTGTTAGTTACAAAAACAACTAATATTCGATGTGAAACCTTGTCAATCATTTCCAGGGATCTTCATCATGACCACCAGCTTTGCCCCCAGCGCCCTGCAACAAGCCACCTCGCCGCTAGGCACAACAGCAGGTTACATGCCCGGCTTTGGGAATGACTTTGAAACCGAAGCCCTGCCCGACGCGTTGCCTCAAGGCATGAATTCACCCCAGAAAGTAAACTACGGGCTATATGGTGAACAACTGTCTGGCACAGCTTTCACGGCCCCCTCACACCAGAATGAACGCACATGGTGTTACCGCATTCGTCCTTCGGTAAAACACACGCACCGCTTTCAAAAAATCGACCTTCCCTTGTGGACATCTGCCCCCAACGTCGATCCAGACATAATTTCCTTGGGACAGTATCGCTGGGACCCGATTGAACATTCAAAAGAGCCTCTGACATGGTTGACTGGCATGCGTACGATGACAACTGCAGGGGACGTGAACACTCAAGTGGGCATGGCAAGCCACGTCTATCTGGTGACCCAAAGCATGGTCGATGCCTATTTCTATTCTGCCGATTCCGAGATGCTTGTCGTGCCCCAAGAGGGGCGCATGCGCTTTTGTACGGAACTGGGTATTATCGATGTGGAACCACAGGAAATCGCCATACTGCCGCGCGGGCTTGTATACCGTGTCGAGGTTCTGGACGGCCCATGCCGTGGTTTCGTGTGCGAAAACTACGGTCAGAAATTCGAACTGCCCGGCCGTGGGCCTATCGGGGCCAACTGCATGGCAAATCCGCGCGATTTCAAAACCCCTGTGGCCGCATTTGAGGACCGCGATGCGCCCTCCACCGTCACCGTCAAGTGGTGCGGCCAGTTCCACGAGACCAAAATCGGCCACTCGCCGCTGGATGTGGTGGCATGGCATGGCAACTACGCGCCGTGCAAATATGACCTACGGACATATTGTCCGGTCGGCGCGATCCTGTTCGACCACCCCGATCCCTCAATTTTCACAGTGCTGACCGCGCCCTCTGGCGTCGAAGGCACTGCCAACATCGATTTTGTGCTGTTCCGGGATCGCTGGATGGTGGCAGAGGACACATTCCGCCCGCCTTGGTACCATAAGAATGTCATGTCCGAGCTGATGGGCAACATCTTTGGAATTTACGATGCCAAACCAAAGGGTTTCATTCCCGGCGGCATATCTTTGCACAACATGATGTTGCCCCATGGGCCGGACAAGATTGCATTTGAAGGTGCGTCGAATGCTAACTTGCAGGCCGAAAAACTGGAAAACACCATGTCCTTCATGTTTGAAACCCGCTTTCCACAGCACCTGACATCCTTCGCTGCCAAAGATGCCCCCCTGCAAGACGATTACATCGATTGCTGGGCCGACATTGAAAAGAAATTCGACGGCACCCCCGGCAAAAAATAGGGGTGGGCCAAGCCCCACCTTACCTCACCTCTCAAACCGTGCCACTTTGCGGCGCAACACGGGGGGCTCCGACGCCACCTGACACAAAGGAACGACAATGCCATTGATGAAAAGCTGGGTGGCCTCGGCCAATACACCCGACACCCCCTTTCCGCTCAACAACCTGCCTTACGGCGTGTTTTGCAGCACGGGATCCGATACGCAGCCCCCCTTCGGCCCCTATTGTGGCGTCGCAATCGGCAATATGATCCTTAATATTACTGACCTCGAACACGAGTATTTTCAGTACAACGTCGATCCCGTCTTCGATATCGGATGCTGGAATGAATTTATGGAACTAGGTCCAGACACTTGGGCCGAGTTCCGGGCCAAGTTGATCGAAATGCTGTCGGAAAACTCACCCTACCAACCCGAAATCGAAACCCATCTCGTGGCGCAATCCGATGTCGAAATGCTCATGCCTTTTGTCGTTCAAGAATACACCGACTTCTATGCGGGTCGCCAACACGCCGCCAACATGGGCGCAATCCTGCGTGGCAGCCCCGACCTGCCTGCCAACTGGCTGCACATTCCTATCGGCTACAACGGACGGGCATCTTCCGTGGTGGTATCGGGCACCGACATCCACCGCCCCAACGGCCAAATGAAAGCGCCAGACGCCGAAATGCCCAGCTTTGGCCCTTCCAAACGGCTTGATATTGAACTTGAAATGGGGGCCATCGTTGGCACTGCGTCAGAGTTTGGCAAACCCATCACAGTGGACGAAGCCGACGCCATGATCTTCGGGTACGTGCTGCTCAACGACTGGTCGGCGCGTGACATTCAGGGGTGGGAATACCAGCCACTGGGACCGTTTCAGGGCAAAGCATTTGGCACATCCATCAGCCCGTGGATCGTCACCTCAGCCGCATTGGAACCGTTTCGCGCCCCCACACCACCGCGCGAAAAAGACTTGCTGCCCTATCTCAACAGCACCGTTGACGGGCTCTACAACATCGACCTTGAAGTGCTGATGCAGCCACAAGGGGCCACAACCGCCACGTCATTGAGCAAAACAAACTACAACCGCATGTACTACTCAGCTGCAGAACAACTCTGCCACCACGCGGTCGGCGGATGCGGCATGAACGCAGGCGACCTGCTTGGCTCCGGCACGATCTCGGGACCCGACAAATCCGAATACGGATCACTGATGGAAGTCTCATGGGCAGGGCGCGAACCCTTCACACTCGACACCGGTGAAACCCGTACTTTCATCGAAGACGGGGACAAGCTGACATTGCGCGGGGCGGCCAAAGGCGACGGCTACCAAATCGGGTTCGGCGATTGTGCAGGCACTATTCTGCCAGCGGTAAAGCACCCCTGATCCGGACTTCATCTCGCGAAATAAACCTCCGCCGGAGGCATCCAACAGCGCCACCCGGACCAAACCCAAACGACAAAACATGAAGGCAACTGCAACACGCAAGCCAAAGCCCCGGAGACCACACAACATGGCTAATGTCACCTTATGGGACTATCCTAAATCCTCTGCCAGCTACCGCGTGCGCATTGCTTTGAACTTGGCGGGGATTGCCTATGATATTGAAACGGTGGATTTACAGGCCAAAGACCACCGGAACCCGGACCACCTTGCGCGAAACCCGCAAGGGCTGGTGCCTGTGCTGGACATAGACGGGCAACGCTTCACACAATCCATGGCCATTCTGGAATACCTCGACAGCACCCGCAGCATGGGTCTTTTGCCAAAAGACGCAGGCCCACGCGCCCATGTTCAAGCCCTGGCACATATCATTGCCATAGATTTGCATCCGGTGTGCAATATGTCCGTAATGATGCACGCAACAGGCGGGGCCGACCCTGCACGCACAGACTGGATGCATCACTTTATTGCCCCGCGCCTGCACGAATTTGAAACTGTTCTGGCACGTTTCCACCAAGCGCCCTTTGCGTGCGGCGCAGCGCCGGGATTGGCTGACATTTGCCTTATCCCACAGCTTTACAACGCCAAACGCTGGGGGGTGCCTTATGGCAATTGCCCCCGTATTTGTGCGATTGAGGCGGCCTGTGCAGATCTGCCTGCTTTTTCAATGGCCCATCCGGATCAGTAGGATGGGGTGTCTAACACAATGTGGCGATCACTATTGCGGGTGTACCGTTGGGGGCGCCCCCCTAGAGGGACTGTGATTTGGCGTATACCCATCCAAACCTGACAACACCTAAGCCCCCCTCACCTTCGCGCCCCACATCAACAAGACGTGTCGCGATCCTTGGATTTGACGCTGTTCTGATGATGGATATAGCGGGCCCTGCTCAGGTCTTTGGATGTGCCAACACCATTTTGAGCTATCCCGCTTATAGCTTGTCTGTTGTCACACGCGACGGTGCCGATCCAGTCACAGACACCGGTTTAACCATCGGAACCAGCGACAGTTTTGCGACCATGCGCGCGTCAAAATCCGATTGGGATGATATTGTGGTGCCCGGTGGGCCCGGTGTCGATGCGATATTGTACGATGCGCATCTGCAAAGTTTCATCAGAAACATGGCCCATCGCGCGAACCGCGTTTTGTCCATCTGTTCCGGCAGTTTACTGACCGCTGCAGCAGGATTACTGGATGGTAGATCCGCGACATCGCATTGGGAACGGTCCGCCCAAGCGCAGAACCTTTTCCCGCAGGTGCATTGGCACATGGACCGGATCTACACCTCAGACGGCAAGTTCCATTGCTCTGCCGGGGTCACAGCTGGCATCGATCTGACATTGGCGATGCTAGAAGCAGACCACGGCCGCAAACTGGCATTGGATGTGGCGCGCGAAATGGTGGTGTTTTTGCACAGGCACGGCGGGCAGTCGCAGTATTCACATCCCCTTAAGGCTCAATCGGCCTCCAATCAAAAACTGGGTGGGCTTTACGCAAAGATCGAAGCCGAACCTGCGCGAAACTGGACAGTCCGCGCCATGGCGCACAGTGTGGGCACAACCGAACGCACATTGCACCGTGCCTTTGTGCGTGACACCCGCAAAAGCCCGTCGCAATTTGTACAAGACCGCCGCCTTGGCATTGCGCGCAGCTATCTGGAACATAGCGCGATGCCCATCAAGGACGTGGCGCGTCAGGCGGGGTTCGGGGATGCGCAATCCATGCGCCGCTGTTTTCAAAACCTTCTGGGCATCACCCCCACCGACTATCAACGCCGCTTTGGTGTAGACCCTCAAGGGCGCGAAAGCCCGGGTTCTGAATAACACCCCGAACAATCGACATATATTGTCCACAGCGCCTACGATCGGGCCATTTTAATCTACCACCCCCTTTTCCCTCGCATCAATCTCACCTACAAAAAAGCCAAGCCACCCTAAGGAGTTTCCATGAAAAAAGTATACGGCTCTGCCGCTGAAGCCCTCGACGGGTTGTTGTTCGACGGCATGTTTATTGCCTCTGGTGGGTTTGGCCTGTGCGGCATCCCCGAATTGCTGCTGGACGCAATCAAGGATGCAGGCACGCAAAACCTGACTTTTGCGTCAAACAACGCGGGCGTAGACGATTTTGGGATCGGCATTTTGCTGCAAACCAAACAGGTCAAAAAGATGATCAGCTCTTATGTCGGCGAGAACGCAGAGTTCATGCGTCAATATCTGTCGGGTGAGCTTGAACTGGAATTCAACCCGCAAGGCACATTGGCAGAGCGGATGCGATCCGGCGGTTGCGGCATTCCGGGGTTTTACACAAAAACAGGTGTGGGCACAGTGATTGCCGACGGCAAGGAACACAAAGACTTCCCGACCGGGGAAAACGGCGCACCCGAAACCTACATTATGGAAGAAGGCATCTTTGCCGATCTGGCCATTGTAAAGGCGTGGAAAGCGGATGAAACGGGCAACCTTGTGTTTCGCAAAACGGCCCGCAATTTCAACCCGCCAGCCGCTATGTGTGGCAAAACCTGCGTGGTTGAAGTCGAAGAAATCGTCCCCACAGGATCGCTTGATCCGGACAGTATCCACTTGCCCGGTATCTATGTGCACCGCCTGATCCAAGGGGATCACGAAAAACGCATCGAACAGCGTACTGTTCGGCAAGGTTAAGACAGAACAACCGACACAAAACTACGCCCAAGTCCTGCAAAAAGGATCTTCCCATGCCCTCACCCTATGCAAATCTACCATCCCGTGCCTATTGGCGCTCTGCTGTGGGGGAACGGGCATCGCTTGATCCGGGCGACGTGTTCCAGCCCAAATTTCCAATCACCAAGGAAATGAAAGTCACCACCGCGGGGTCCTGTTTTGCCCAGCATGTGGGCCGCGCCCTGCGTGGTGCCGGTTTCAATGTGCAAGACGCAGAACGCCTGCCCCCGGTGGTCAGCGATGCTGTCGCCACGCGCTTTGGTTACCGTTTGTATTCGGCCCGGTATGGCAACATCTACACTATGCGCCAATTGCTGCAGCTGAACGATGAAACAAAAGGCACAGCCACCCCTGCCTTGCCTGTCTGGGAAAAAGACGGTCGTTTCTTTGATGCCCAGCGCCCCTCTGTGGAACCCGAAGGGCTGGCATCGGAGGCGGATGTCATGACCCACCGCGCCTCGCATTTGAAACATGTGCGCGCAACTTTTCGCAATTCCGATCTGTTTGTCTTTACCTTCGGGCTGACAGAGGCTTGGGTTCATAAAGAAACAGGCACCGTTTACCCCACCGCCCCCGGCACGATCGCCGGCGCATTCGATCCGGATGTTTTTGAATTCAAAAACTTCTCATATAGCGAAATTCGCTCTGATTTCCTGACCTTCCGCAAAAAAATGATGGCCGCAAATCCTGACATGAAGTTTCTGATCACTGTGTCACCGGTGCCGTTGACCGCCACAGCCAGCGGACGGCACGTCGAAGTCGCCTCAAGCTATTCAAAGTCCACTTTGGTGGCGGTCTGTGGGGCTTTGCGCGAAGAATTCGACAATGTAGATTATTTCCCCTCATACGAAATTATCACCTCCCAAAACGCGCGCGGTGCTTACTATGCGTCCAACAAGCGTGAAGTCAGCAGTCAGGGTGTGGCAACCGCGATGGGTGTCTTCCTGAAAAGTCACGGCTTTGCCCCAAGCGCTCCGCGCCCCACCGAACGCCAGACCCGCAGTGCCATGGTGCGCAGCTATGATGCGTCGGCAGGGCGCGCAGCTGCCGCATCGCCCAGCGCCGAAGAGACCGCCGAAGACGTTGTCTGCGAAGAAGCGCTTTTGGACGCATTTTCGAAATGAGCCGTATCCTGTTGATCGGAAACTCACATCTGGCAGCCTTTCGTACAGGCTGGGACATGATCCGTGCCGCAAACCCTGATGTATCGATCGACTTTTTCGCCCAGCCCGGCCCAGAATACTACCACATGACTTTGAACCGGAAACTGTCACAGTTCGGCGCCATAAACGAAGCGCGTTTTACCCTGCAACAATTGGAACGGCTGGACAAATTCAACGGCAAGCGCATCGTGTCGTTGGATGGGTATGACCGGATCATGGTTGTGGGCAACCAACATGGAATGGCAGATGTGCTAAAACTGGTGGCGCACCGTGATGTGGTGGGACTGCGCGATACAGGGTCTGCGCATTTCCTGTCGCGTCCGGCGTTTGATGCTGTTGTCGACGATATTGCCGCGTCCTTTATGCCGCATCCGGCATGGGAACATTTTTCGGCCACGCCTGTCACTTTTCACGCAATTCCGCGTCCGGCCGAAACGGCCTTTGACAAAGTAGACCGCGACAGCAACGTGGGCCGCACCTATGCCAAAATCGAAGCCTGCGCAGACGGCATAAAAACCGCTCTGGACCAATTGGCAGACGTTTTCACGCACCACATGGACGCGATCGGCTTGCGTTTTTTGCAGCAGCCGCAAGACACGATGAATGCCATAGGCTTCACAAATGCGCCCATGAACACAGAATTGGAAAGTTTCACGGGGCACTCAATGCCTGCCAAAGACTTTCAACACATGAACGCCAGTTATGGCGCCGCGTGCCTCTGCGCGGCCTACCCCGACATTCTACCAAGCCGCGACGCGGCTTAGACACATCGACATACGCACATAGCAAGGAGAGACCCTTATGGCTTGGGATCGCAATCAAATGGCAGAACGCGCAGCACAAGAGCTGCAAGACGGCTGGTACGTGAACCTTGGCATCGGTATCCCGACGCTGGTCAGCAACTACATCCCCGAAGGCATCGAAGTGACGCTGCAATCGGAAAACGGCATGTTGGGTATGGGCCCCTTCCCTGTTGAGGGATCCGAGGACGCCGACCTGATCAATGCAGGCAAGCAAACCATCACCGAATTGCCCCAAACCGCCTATTTCGACAGCGCCCAAAGCTTTGGCATGATCCGTGGCGGCAAGATCGCCATGGCAATTTTAGGCGCGATGGAAGTGGCCGAAAACGGTGACTTGGCCAACTGGATGATCCCCGGCAAGCTGGTCAAAGGCATGGGCGGTGCCATGGATCTGGTGGCTGGTGTGGGCCGCGTGGTTGTGGTGATGGATCACACCAACAAACACGGCGACAGCAAAGTGTTGCCCGCCTGCACCCTGCCCCTAACAGGCAAAGGGGTCGTGGACCGGATCATCACCAACCTTGGTGTGCTGGATGTGGTCGAGGGCGGTTTGAAAATCGTAGAATGTGCTGACGGCGTGTCCGAAGACGAGCTACGCACTGCAACACTTGCCACAATCGTCTAGACGCATGTTCCAAGGGCGCAGGTCACAGGGGGTGCAACTGAATTGACACGTGTCGCGGTCATAGGCACGTCGCATGTCGCGGCCTTAAAGCTGGCGTGGGACGAGATCGGCGGGCGCTATCCGCACATCGAAGCCGAACACTTTGGCATGAACCGCGCCCGCTTTTTGAAAACATCGCTGAGGCCGGATATGACGTTTGGCCTTCCAGACGATATGCGCTGCGACGACACAACCCCAAGGCGGTTACGGGGCCTTGTTGATTTAAGCACCTTCGATGTGGTGTGGCATGTGGGCGGATGGACCTGCTTGCAAGCGCCGATGCGAGAACTGTGTGTCGATTACAATATCGACGGGTTCGGGACTTCTGGCCATGCCCACTGCATGTCTCAGGCCACGTTTCATGCGTGTCTGGATGCCATCACCACAAAGGCCATGCCAGACAAAGCCTGGCACAATTGGACGCCGGGGCGATTGTTCTTTTCCACTGTCCCGCGACGCAATGAAATCGCGCGGCAAGATGCCCTTTATCACACCGCAGAACCGCATTGCTTCAAGCAGGTTTGGGACACCGCGGACCAGCACCTTGACGCGCGCATGTCAGCGGTTGCGATCCAGCGTGTACCGCAACCCGAGTGCACTTTGGACGCTTACGGATTTACAAAACAGGACTTTGGAACCGAAAAACCAGTCAACACTGACGGATTGGTGGATACGGCGCATATGAACACCGCCTTCGGGGCCCGCATGTGGGACGCATTTTTGGCGCGTGTTCAGGCGTGAGTTTCGGGTATTCCTTGCCATGACACGTATTGCGATTATCGGAAGTTCTCATGTAGCGGCCATCAAATCCGCATGGGACGAAATTCAGGGCGATTTCCCGGGCTTGAATGTCTCATATTTGGCCATTGGCGGCAAGAAATACAGGGAAACCTATCTGCGCAAAGACATGCATTTTGGATTGCCAGATGACATGCTGCAAGATGAAACGATTATGGCATCTTCACGAATTTTATTGGACCTAAGCCAATTCGATCACGTCTGGAACGCAGGCGTCTGGCAGGTGCCACAATCGGCCATGAACGAGATTTTGCTGTCGTTCAATATCGATGGATTTGAGACAACCACCTTCAAACAGAACATGTCGCACACAGCGTTCGAAAGCATCGTACAGGATTTGGTGCACCGCGTTGTGCCGGGTCAGCAGTGGCACCATTGGACCACCCCGAAGCTGTGGTACTCTAGCGTTCCAAGGCGCAACGCCGCTTTGACGTCGCGCAAACGCTTTCAAACAATGGACCTACAGGGTCATGCACGCGGGTGGACCCTTGTTGACGATCGACTGCGCGTGGCAATGGCGGATGTGGGGATCACAAATATCGCACAACCCGCCGACACCATGACACACACCGGGTTCACTCAGTCCCAATACGGCTCTGATCGGAAACTTATCCAGACCCAAACACAAGACATGGCTCACATGAACACAGCCTTTGGCAAGCGCATGTGGCAACAGTTTCTGGAAACCTCCGCCCTGGGCCCGCGCAGTCAAGACATTGCAAAAGGAGTCCAGTAATTTCGTATTGAACCTTATCGTGAAGCGGCTAAATGTTCCTCTTTTTCAAAGACTAACCGCAACATCGCGACGTTGAAGAAAGTTCAAGAAACCCCTTGCACGTATATCGCGTTACGGGATAGACCCACCAGCGGAGACGTGGCCGAGTGGTCGAAGGCGCTCCCCTGCTAAGGGAGTAGGCCCGGAAGGGTCTCGAGGGTTCGAATCCCTTCGTCTCCGCCACTAACCATTGATTTTACTGGGTAAATTCGATGTGTAGTCATTCTACCCACGACCTACCCATGCAAAATTTGATTGATGCTTCACCCGTAGGACGGGTTATGCAACAAATGAGCAAAACAAACAAAAAGAGGGTCGGGCGTAGATGAACAGTATTATCGAAGTGTTTGGCGGGCATGATATAGGCCCGTGGTTGAAGTCACTTTCCAGCGTAGAGATTGCAGCACTGGACGCACTTCTCATTGAAAAGAATGAACGTGTCTACTTCAAGTGCCCTGTCCGTAAGAAGGACATTCTCGCCAAGCCCGAAGAATGCGTGCGTCAGTTTTGGCTTCATACGCTGCAAGCGAAATATGGCTACCCGCTGGAACGCTTGGCGGTCGAATACCCAATCACATTTGGGCGCGATAGTTCAAAGCGAGCCGATATCGTTATCTTCGATGCACACCGCCCAACTGTTCCGTATGTCGTAGCTGAGATT
This sequence comes from Ascidiaceihabitans sp., assembly GCF_039986515.1. NCBI lineage: Bacteria > Pseudomonadati > Pseudomonadota > Alphaproteobacteria > Rhodobacterales > Paracoccaceae > Ascidiaceihabitans > Ascidiaceihabitans sp. Next base: position 1,248,150 of record NZ_JBDWQO010000007.1, read on the forward strand.
AAGCAAGGCAAAGCGAAGGACGGCAAAGAACAACTTCGTTCATACACGCACGCGACGGGCGCACCATTGGCGCTTTGGAGTAACGGACCAGATAGCAAAATCTGGAACCGCAAGAACCCGAATTACCTGCAAGAAATCCCCCACTTGCCCACAGCAACGCAGGATATCGAAGATATCATCAATGAGCCGTGGACGCTCAAGACGCTGGAAGACAAAGAGAACGAACGGGCCTTGTCGTCGGCGGGCAACAAGGCGTTGCGGGAAAAGATCGTAGACCTTGAAGACGAGGTTCTAGCAAATGCTGGCGTTGACGTGTTTGAAGAAGTCTTCAAGCTTGTCTTCACGAAGCTGTATGATGAAATGTCCTGCCACCAAGGCCGTTATCCGTATTTGCGATTTCGCAACAGCAATACAGCGTCAAAGCTGAAAGAGAATATCCAAAATCTGTTCGATGCAGCCAAGGAAGAATGGCCGGGTGTTTTTTCTGACGATGAACGTATCAAACTTTCGCAGGATCATCTTCAGGTGTGCGTGGGTTCACTGGAAGAATGGAAACTTTTCAATTCGAACCTAGACGTCGTAGATGACGCGTTTGAATACCTAGTTTCTAAATCGGCCAAGGGTGAAAAGGGACAGTATTTCACGCCACGTTGGGTTATCGACATGTGCGTAAAGATGCTGAACCCACAGGAACCCGAAACCGTCATTGATACGGCCTGTGGGTCTGCTGGCTTCACGGTCCATTCCATGTTCCATGTGTGGGGAGAGATCCTAGAAGACTTGGGCTTGCCCCGGTCGAACCTTTTCACCGCAGAGCGCAAGCCGCAGCGTTGCCTAGACTACGTGTCGAACAAGGTCTTTGCGCTGGACTTCGACGAAAAGAGCGTGCGCGTGTCGCGCTGCCTGAACCTCATTGCAGGCGATGGGCAAACCAATGTCCTGCATATGAACACGCTTGATTGGCAAAAATGGGAAGAATCCACCAAGCAAGACGAATGGCAAGAGACTTACGGGCCGGGCTGGACGAAGCTGAAAAAATTGCGTGCCAAGAAGCGTGGCGATTTTCGACGCTTCAACTTCGACGTGGTTATGGCGAACCCGCCGTTCGCGGGCGATATCAAACAAACCGACATGCTTGCCCCATATGTCATCGCGCAGAAAGACAACGGGAAGTACGAAAGTTCCGTAGGCCGTGACCTTCTGTTTATCGAACGCAACTTGGATTTCTTGAAGCCGGGCGGGCGTATGGCAGTAGTTTTGCCCCAAGGTCGTTTCAATAACTCAAGCGACCAAAGGGTGCGCAAGTTCATCATGGAACAGTGCCGCATTCTTGCGGTCGTGGGCCTTCACCCGAACACGTTCAAGCCCCACACAGGCACCAAGACAAGCGTGCTGTTCGTCCAGAAATGGAATGACGACGCCGACGCAGGGCCGCTCTGTCCAATGGAAGAAGATTACAATATCTTCTTCGCAACGCAGCAGGTCGAAAGCGTCAACAACCGTGGCGAAAAGGTCTATGTCAAGAACCCGGACGGCACCAACAAGCGTGATGACCACGGGCATTTCATCGTAGATCACGACCTATTTAACCACGAAGGCAAGACTCAAGACGGGGTCGCCGAAGCCTTCATAGAATTCGCCAAGAAAGAGGGCCTAAGTTTTTTTCTCTAGGCCCTCACGATGACGCCAAATTAGAGGCGTTGTTGGGGGGGCTGGAAGCCGCAATCGCACCGTTTAGCGAACTTGAACGAACTTGGCGGATCGACGCAGAGTATTTCAAGAAAGACTTCCTTGCGACACAGGACGCACTAGAAGCAATTGAAAGGCGCAATGTCGCGTCGCTAGTAGGGGTTTCAGACGGCAACCACTTCACAATAAGCGAAGACTTCGTGGATGAAGGCATTCCTTACTATCGCGGGCAGGACGTAGTTGGGCATTTCTTTGTTGAATCGTCCACGCCCAATTTCATCACAGAAGACGCTTTCAATCGAAAATACATGAAGCGTTCGCACCTTCATAGGGGTGACGTCTTGCTTTCCATTGTAGGCACAATCGGCGAACTTAGTTTGGTCGATAGCGAAAAGCCTGCAACCTGTTCATGCAAGCTTGCGATCTTGCGGCCACATGCAATCTCGCCTGAAGTTCTGGCAACATATCTTCAGTCGAAGCACGGGCGAAATCAAGTAAAGCGCTTAACGCGCGGCGCTATCCAAGGAAGCCTGCTTTTAGAGGATATGGACCAACTGTGGGTGCCGACTTGGACCACAGACCTTCCCGATAGAATATCCGAAATTGTCCGAATTGGCCGCGCTAGCCAAAATCTTGTCAAACAAAATACTGCGAAGGCAGAAACAGTTCTACTTAAGGCGCTGGGCCTTGCAAATTGGACACCGCCTGAACCACTTTCCTATGTTACATCATCTACCAACGCATTTGCCTCGGGCAGGCTAGATTCACAGTACTTCATGCCCGCCAAGATAGAAGTCCAAGAAGCTTTGCGAAAGCTTCCCGGAAAACCGTTAGGTGAACGGTTCGCATCTATCCGAAAAATGATGAACCCGAAGAAAGACGGTGCACCTGCGGTTGTCAGAAACTTCGACGTGACCGACGCATTGCAACCAATCTTGGACGATGAAAAAGAGCGGGTTGCGACGGAAGAAATCGGCAGCACGAAGAAAACCTTCAATGATGGTGACGTCGCCATTTCCCGACTTCGGGCCTACCTACGTCAAATCGCTGTAGTTCGTACGGACGGTAAAATTCCGTCGGTCGGATCATCTGAGTTTATCGTGCTTCGGCCCAAAACCAAGGCTGACCAAGCGATTGCCCCGGAAACGCTGCTTGCCTTCCTGCGGTCCGCACCTGTCCAGACGATCCTGAAATGGTGCCAAGACGGGTCGCAGCACCCACGGTTCAGTGAAAGCGACTTGTTGGCCATTCACCTACCGGATGCTGTAGAAGCGGCGTCCGCTGAAATCGCTGGAATCGTTCTTGAGGGCTTCGAAGCCCGCCGCAAGGCCCGATCCCTACTTGAAGCGGCCAAGCGGGCGGTAGAAATCGCCATTGAAGACAGTGAGGCGGCTGCGCTGGCCTATCTCGACAAAATGGGGGCTGTGTGATGCCGGGACTAGGGGACAATCTGAAACGCTGGCGCGACCAAGCCGAAGTCGATTGGTTCAGTCAGTTCATCAAGGCATGGATACCCTTCAACGCATGGATGACAGACACGTTCGGCGACTTGTCCGACCGCGCGTTGCTGGACAAGGTCAAAACCGAAGGCAACGTCGTGAAGAACAAGACTTTGCCGATGCTGGCGAAGAACTTGAAAGTAGCGCACGACGCGGAAGGCGGCTGGCAAGATGATAGCAACGATGCGCAGGAATTCCGTCTACAGGTTGGCGAACTCAATCGGCATTTGCAGCAATGCATCATCGAAGGGCGTAAGGGTCGCGTTTGCTTCGAGACGGTAGATATCGGCTGGAACGCCAACAAAGACGAACAACTGACAAAGTGGAAGCGTCAATTCCGTTGCCGACGTGACCACCCGAACAAGGGCGAAGTTCATCTAGAAATTTCTGCGTCGAAGACCGTAGCGGCATTCGCATTAACGTTGCCAAAGCATGACCGCCCCACGCTTGAAGACGATCAAATGTTTCGCGCCTTGAAGCCGGACCAACGCGCGCTTTTAATAGGCATGTTCGAAGCCGTTTCGCCCCGCATTGTTATCAGTGTTCTTGCAGGACATGGAGCGCAGAAGGTTCTGACGTATGGCGACGCTGATTTCATGGACGATGCAGGGAAGAACTTCTCCGCATTGATTGATGTGATCTATGGGCTTCGCAATGCGTTGTTTCATGGGCAGATCACGCCAAATGAAACCCACAATGAAATCTATAAACCAGCCTATCTTATCGCCATGCGCTTGGTGAAATGCACGCTCTAGAAAGCCCCGCTATTGGGCGCGGTCTAGCGAAATCAAAGCCCGTTGCTGGGCCGCTAGGCATTGTTCCCATTCTTCATCGGTGCCGTGATCTGTGACGGCCATGAAAGGGCTTCTGGGTAGATCACCCAACAACACGCCGTCAGTAGAGAACCGGGCCACACGGCTTCGTTGCGTTTGAGTTGGGCGGCGCTGGGCTTCCAGCTTAGCCAAACGGAACAACCCTGTGCGCGTCATGGCCGTTCTGCGGCTTCAAGGGCGTCAAGCCGCCGCTCAAAATCGCAGCCTTCGATCATCCTGCCAATGAGCATGAGAATGTTTGCTAATTTGGAGGCGTCCGCAATGTCGATCTTTCCGGCGCGGGCTTCGCGATACAGCTTCGACATTTCCTTTCGGGCGTCGGTCACAGTATCCAATTTGACACGCACCCGACGGGACGTCTTTGCTTGAGGGTGGGGGGCTTCGCCTATCGGGGCTTGAGTGGTTGTTCTTTCCATCGCCTTTATCCGCCAATATTGACCCGCTAAGGGCCTCTTATGGACAGTTAAAACGCCAGCGGATTCTTCCCGTCAAACGCAATCGTTATACGAAGCGAAGTTAGACGAACTCGGACAAGTTATTGAATGAAAATACGGTTTATGATTTTCGCTTAGCAATGGAGCACCCTGCGCAGGCTCTACTTGTTGGGAGTTCCCACAGGGGCTTGGGCCGCTTCAATCCGAGCATAGAAATCCTTAATGCTTCCGGCAACTAAAACACAGTCGGAATACGAGGCTGTTGCGGCGTATGTCTCCGCTGCGATGCTATCTATTGAAAGCTCCTTGGTTGTGACCCTGCACCCTTTGATTTGGCCAAGGATTGTTACTTCACGGATATGTATGATTGCATCAATATTGATAACGATCTGACCTTTCGGTTGCCCGTGTGGTGAAATTTCCTTGAACTCTATGAGTGTACGCATGGCTTAATTCCCTTGATTTCCAAAGTGCATTTTCTGGGTCAACTTGAACCCCGACCGTGCCGGACATTTGGACACCCCCTAAAGGGGTGTGTCCTGTCCGTCCGGGTAACTCACGGTCTCGCCGGTTGGACATGTCCGGTAATGTCCGTGTCCTGTCCGGCTGTCCGGCTGGCCGTAACCGCCTGATTTTTTACCCAAGCGAAGGTGCCTACGTACCGGAATACGTCGTCGGCTACGTCCAGTTCGCCAATTTCAACAAGGTCGGTGCAGGCGCGTCGGAAAGCCTTGCTCTTGCTGTCGTCGTTTTCCTGCGTTGCGATGCGGTAGAACGCCTTGCGCCATTCGTTGCGGTGTACCCCGATAAACGACCCGTCGTCGGCAAACTGTCCATGTTCCTTGGCCGCGTCTTCGTACGCCTTCATTGCGCGTTGTTGCGACGCGGTAAGCTTCGTGGCCTTCACTGTCAGGGCTTCGCGTTCGATCAACACCGCAGACGTGAACGGTTCGCCGTTTGCGCGGGTGCCAAGTTCGACGCTTTCCAAGCTGAAACGTATTGGGTCGCTTACGGGCGCGTCCTTTGCCTTGGTATGGGTAAGGGTGACGGTGCTGTGTTCTTTTTCGACCCGAAATTCGGCGTCCGCTGCGGCCCGCAACGCGCTGGACCCGCGACCGCGTGAGTTGTCGCCGTGCCCGCTGTGGTGAACCACGACGACCGTGCAGCCGAAACGCTCAATCATTCTGCCCACAGCCGATACAAAGCGGTTCATATCGCCCGTGCTGTTTTCGTCGCCGTCTCCGAAATTCCTTGCGAGTGTGTCCAGTACGATCATTTTGATACCGTATTCGCCAGTTGCTTCGGCAATGGCGTCGCACGCTGCGGATACGTCCAGTGCGTTAAGCATTTCGATTGGCGATTGAATGATGAATAGCGGCTTACTCTTGTCCAGTGCTTCGCCCGTGAGGGTGCTCCAAGCCTGTAGCCGCCGCTTGATACCCGCCCCGCCTTCGCCCGCGACATAGACTGCACAGCCCTGTTGTACTTCCTTGCTGTGAAAGTCCCGGCCCGTGGCGATGCAAGCGGCGACGTCCAGTGTCACAAACGACTTGCCTGAACCGGGCGCACCAAAAACGACGACGCAGCTACGCGCTTCGATCAAGTCGCCAACTATGAAATCAGGTTCGCGGGCTTCGATATCGGACACGTGCTGCACGCGGAACCGGGGGTGCTGTGCGGTGCCGCTCTGGGCGTTCCAGCCGGTCAAGAGGGTTTGGGCGATCTGTCGGCCATGATCTACCCCCAGCGTCCGTTCCTGTCGCTCCACAGCGCCCCGTTGGGCGGCTCTGGGGTATTCCCGCGCCCACAGGCGTTCGGCCTTTTGTTGGCGTGTCTCACGTCCTTTCGGCGGGGAGTGCTGGACAAGGGGGCTTGCCATGACGACACGGCGTACTTGGGCTTCGTCGCTGGAAAACAGACAGGCCGCGCAGATCAACGCGAAATATGCGTCCGACCAATTCGACACTTCACCTTCGTAGTTACGCCGGTTTGCAGAGCCTTCCTTGATACGGGCTTCTAGTTCTTTGTCGGCCAAGTGTGGGGCTGGGCTGGGGTCAGGCATTTCGTTTGATACGGCGTCCGAACGTGGCCTGATTTCGTCGCACAGCGCGTCAACAAGCGACTGGCAATCTGCAATCGGATCGGCACGCACGACGTTTCCAGTAAACGTGAAGTAACGGCCCGACGAATAGACCTCAACGCCCAAACCACTGTTGCGCACCCCGCCTTCGGCAACGTGACCCTTTGCAATGATGTGCAAGCCGCGCCCGGACGGCGATTGTTCAGTGTAGGTTTTGAAGGCTGCGAAAATACGTTGCTGACCTTCTGACGGTCCCGCACCTTCGATCACATCCAAGTCGATCCCTACGAATGGGTCTGCGTTTGTGAATACGAACCCTATTCCCACACCTATTCCAGCGTCACAGGCTGCGCACGCGTGATCGAAAGCGCTCCAAGTCGCTGCGTCTGACACGTCGGCAAGCTGGCCTGTGTGGGGATTGATTGGGCGCTTTGCTGCGTCGTGGCATATCCATTGTGGATACGACCGCAGGTCGTCGGGTATGTTCTGTAGTGCGGCTGCGGTCATTTTGCTGTGGCCTATGGGTAGGTGCGTGGGTAGCCCCGGCCATTTTTACGACCGCAAACTAACGCATTGATTTATTGGTGTTTTGCGGCGGATTCGACGGACTGTGCATCCGTCGAATGCTTAGGCAGCGTCCTTGCGGGCTTCGATCATAGACAAGATCAAGGCTTTGATTTCGTCTTCGGACTTGCCCGCGATCTGTGCTGCGCACCATGCGGAGATTTCCGAGCGGACCCATATCCTTACAATACGGCAAATTACCGTGTAAACGAAAGAGTGCTTGCGGATCGCCATTTATGACAAAAATTTACCAATACGGACTTTCAGACCTACAAAAGTGCAATAACCTTTCTGATGTTGCCCACCTTTTGGGTGTCAAACCGCAGTTTCTTTCGAAGTCAATTTACAAGACCGAGGAAGAACACAAATATCAACCGTTTATGATAAAGAAGAAGGACGGTTCAGACAGGCAGATACTGGCCCCGAATTCAGACCTTAAGTTCCTTCAGTCTCGGCTAAGCAGGCTATTGTACCAATGCTATTTTGACATCTACGGCGAACCTGAAAATACATCCCGTGTTTTGTCTCACGGATTTCAGAAGAAGCGCAATTTGTCGATTTTTACGAATGCTTCGAGGCACACGGGACGTAGATACGTGTTTAACGTTGATATCGAGGACTTTTTTCCAAGCTTCAACTTTGGCCGGGTGCGTGGTTTCTTTTTGAAGCACAACAAGTTCAGTTTAGGAGAAAAAGCGGCAACGACCATTGCCCAACTAGCTTGTTTCAAAAACGCCTTGCCTCAAGGTGCTCCATCTTCCCCGATTGTCTCAGAGTTTCTGAGTCAACCTCTTGATATAGCTCTACAAAAAATCGCGAAAAAGTATAGATGTACGTACTCGCGATACGTTGACGACATTACTTTTTCAACGAACTTGAAGGATTTCCCAAGCAAGATTGCTCATCCCTTCCCAACACCAGATAGATGGATTGCCGGACCAAGGCTTGAGGCCGAAGTTGTGCGATGTGGCTTCAAACTCAAGGCATCAAAATCGCGGATGCAAGCGAATGTTCAGTGGCAGGGAGTTACCAACCTTACGGTCAACGACGGCGTAAACATTAAGCGGGATTACTATAAGGGGGCTCGCTTCTGCGCCCATGCGATGATGACTACCGGTAAAGCAATAGCGAAGCGCGAACTAAACATCGAGTACGATGACCTTACATCTGCCCAAATCTGGGGAAAGCTCCGTCATATCTGCGACATAAAGGACAGGGCTCGTGGCGTTCACCCCCTGAGGCAATACAAAAATCCCAATCCCGCTCCACATTACCTACGCCTCGCGGGCGACTACTTTCACTATCATCGCGTTCACATCTCGCCGAAACCACTGATAGTTTGCGAAGGAAAGACGGACTATATCTATCTGAAAGAAGCAATTCTCTGGCACAAAACGGATGCCCGTGTCGCAGCCAATCTCGTGGACATCTCCAAATTTCCTACAACAGGGAAGAAGACAAAAGGCGATCACTGAGGCGTGGATTTTGTTAAACACTCCCCATCTGCGGACCGTTGCCTTGACATAAGTGGTGGTGGGGGTAACCTTGTTAAATTCTGCACGAGACATGTTGAGCGGCACAAGAAATTTCACGCCAACCCACTGCAACAGCCCGTAATCGTCATTGTTGACAACGATAAGCAAAGCGAAGGCATGTGGACCTTTGTCAAGCAGGAGACCGGCTCTAGCAAGAAAATTGTCGGCTCTGAGCCTTGCTACAAAGTCTCTGACAACCTTTACATAGTTCCCATTCCAAAGCCGACAGGCGTGAGGGGCGATGTGTACATCGAGATGCTGTTTCCCAAGGCATGGCAAACTTATGAGCTAGATGGGCGAAAGCCTAAGCTGGTCCAGAAAAAGGGAGAAAAGCTGCAGGCGAACGAATATGGCAAGGGTGAATTTGCTGGCAAGATCATACGAGCCAACCGAGGCAAAGTCGATTGTGGCGCATTCCGGCCGCTTCTACATACAATCTGCGACATTGTAGAAAAAAAGGTTTAGTTTCGGCTGACGGAGCCTGAATCCGAGAGGATGATTTCGACGAACAAATCTTCGGAAGTCTTGCCAAAGTTCGTGAAACAATCCAAGCAACTCGACGCTTGTCATTGAACGTTTCAAGGGCCTGCTCAGAAGGACATCACTACAGCCTGCTAGAGCGCTACTTCGTCGCAATAGATCATCCAATCGGCAAGGGCAGTATCCGCTTCGTCAAACTCTTTTGTAAAGAAGGTGTCGATGACCTTAGCAAACTTGGTCGCGACTTCGCGGGGTTTTGTTGCCCTCGCGACTGCCTAGCTCGGATGCATAAACCAAAACCACTTCGATACGTTGCCGAACACGATTGGCAGTTTCGGGTTTTTGGGACCAAATCGGTTTGAGTGCGCCAACCACGTCCGTAGTTGGTCTTTGTCACTTGCACAGCGCCAAATGTGGGGAACAGGTAAGCCTCTAGTTTGCTCTAGTCAACCTTGAAGCTTGACAGGCATAAGTGATCATAGGCATGTTTAATAAAACGCCTCGGGGGGGGGTAAATTGAAGATAATATTGATTGACGACGACGAAGACTTTTGTAAATCGGTGGACCGCTGGGTGAAGCGCATGAATCAGGCGAAGGACGCAGATCCAGAGAATCCGATTCAATTGCATGTAACGTCGAAGACAGATGATTTTCTTGGCTTAGTAAATGAGCATGCAAATGCATCCGGGAAAACTCTAGCTTTGATTGATATGGATATATGGGGCGACAAGGAGGCGGGCTTAAACCTTCTTGAAACGATAAAGCTTAGGTCACCTAAGAACGTCTCGATTACTCCCTCTGTGATTTATTCGAATTCTTCCGATCCGAAGGAAATTCTTCAGTCATATTCATATGGCGCAAATTCATTTTACTGGAAGGGTGAAGGAACGAAGCAGAAAAGTCGATTTTCTGAGCTGGTTAGGCACTGGCGTGACTTTGTCTCCAATCCACACGAACATAGCTTAGTTGCGCTTAAATGACGAGCAACGAACTAAGTGTATTGGTTGTCGACGATGACCCATTGTTTACAGAGGCGTTGATTAGGCAGCAGAAACGATCACGCGGCCCACATATTAACATAACCTGTGCAAATAGCGTCTCCGACGCCATTGAGATGTCAGGACACTTGGAGAGAATCGACTTTTTAGTTGTTGACTATAACTTGGACAATCAGAGCAATGCGTTCGATTTGCTCCAAGCATACCGATTGGGCTCGGTGGAGGCTGGCAGCGAAGATTTTACCCAAACAATACCAATAGCGATTTCTAGTAACGAAGACTTTGAGTCTCTCGCAAAGTCTCCAGATTTCTATAAGAAGTACAGCGAATTCTCTATCACGAGCTACATTTCGAAACGTGAAGCAAACGGCTTTCGTAGTATGGAGCGTGAGGTGATCAAAATTTATGAATCTTATCTTCATCACCTTAATGCAATCAATAAAAAGTTCACTAAGGATGTTAAGCTGGCGGCTGAGAGTATAACTCTCCGCGCATTTGAAATTGAGAGATTTGTCATATTGGTTGACAGATTTGCTAGAAGCAGGCGTGACGACCAAACGTCTCGATATTGTCATGAGATACAAAGTCGCAATTCACTGTCAGTTAAAGCGGTTGGCCGACTCAGTGGTGGTGATTTTCTAGAGATGTTCGAGAAACGAATTAGCTATTTCGATGGGCTTGATAGTGAGGGGATTGTCGCAACCGACCTCATTTCCCCGGGGAAGCATCGGAAAAGGCTCTCTGGCAAGGTCGAGGATTTCTTTACACTTATGGATCGCGATGCTGAAGCTGAGGCCAAGGCTGCTCTGAATGACTGTTTGCAATATGCTTCAAGATACGATGGTATTGATGAAGTGCTATCTGCGATAACGTGGCAGGCTGGTCAGACATCACGAGATTTACCGGTAAAGGGCGTGGCAACTCTGTCTCTTTGCTTTGATGTGCTTCGACGTTCTAGCGATCAGTTTAGAGCGTCTTCTATTGCAGCAGTCTGTGGTGCGCTCCTTAAGAAAATGGGCAAGGATGCTGATGCCAAGCAATTCTTGCGTTTTGTTGGAAACCACAGAAAGAAATAGGCGAAATCAGGAAACGATATGGATGAGACGCTTGGACTGTTTTTGGCCGCTAATGATGCCGTGGCTGTTCGTGGAGGTATCGGTGCAGGTAAGGATGGTGGAAATGAGGAGCTGGACAGATACTCGAAGGACCCTCGGATCGCCATAATTACTGCATTACCTAAAGAAATGGCGGCTTTGAAAGAGGTGCTCGGTGTAAGCTATCAAACTCCTTCGGAGCTTGACGGTGCGGTATCATTTACTACGACCACGATTGAGGTTGGCACAGGCGAAAACAAAAAATCTGAAGATATTGTAATGTGTCAGTGCGTCAAGATGGGGAATAACTCTGCGGCGGTAGCTGCAACAGCACTACTGATCAAGTATCCGTCTATTGAAGATATCTTGATGGTCGGAATCGCAGGCGGAGTACCCATACTGGATTGGAAGCGTGGTAAATGTCCAAAACATGTTAGAAAAGGAGACGTAGTTCTTGGTGATCAAGTTATTCAGTACGATCTAATAAAGATTGAGGTTGACGAACACGAAAATCGGGCTCGCCCGATTCCTCCATCTGCGAGGCTTACTACCGTTGTGAACCAGATCGACGAAGATAGGTTGCGCGGTAAAGATGACTTCGAGAAAAGAATGTTGCGCAAGATACCTGAAGCATTCAAAAGACCGCGAAACGACGTAGTTTACAAATTTAGCAAGAACGAGACTGGAGAGCTTTGCAAAGAAAAAGCCACTCATCCGAGCCAAGATCGACCGAAGAAAGCTCCCCTTGTACATAGGGGCACCATCGGTTCAGCAAACGCACTGTTGAAAAGCCACGAGTATAGGGATGAATTACGAGAAAAATTTGGCTTGGCTGCTGTCGAAATGGAAGGAAGTGGAATAGCAGATTCAGCTTGGCATTTTCGAGTGGGTTATTTGGCAGTCCGCGGCGTTTGCGACTATTGTGACATGGATAAGGATGATAATTGGCAAATGTATGCCGCATACGCTGCGGCCATGTACTCCAAAATGGTTGTTGAGCGGTCTATACAGATGGGTTAAGGACGAGTTCAATCCGATGTTCTCGCTTACATGGTAACAGTGCTACAAACTTAGTTAAATCATCTTCCCGTTCAAAGAATACGAAACCACCGTGTATGTGAGAGACGAGTTGACATACGGCTAGGCCAACACCAGTGGAATCAAACTCCAAACGGTCTGGTTTCCTTTGAGAATATAACTTGAATAATGACCCCCTAATTTCCATATCAACACCGGGCCCGTTGTCTGCCACCACAATTTCAGCCCAAGTCCCTCGACCGGCGAACTTGCCTACTTTTTGTCTGTATTTTCGAGAAAGCTCACCGAATGATGTTTCGCCTAGATTAATAGATACGCTGGGTTTCTCTGATAGAGATGAAAATTTGACTGCGTTTGATATATAGTTTTGTATTAGCTGATCAAGATGACTGCTAATGCACTCCACAGTTGCGTCTCCATTGAGGGTGGGAGTTACAGACAAAGCACTGTTTAGCTTTGAGATTCGAACAGTTGCGACATTTCTTGATGCAAGCTCACGTATATCTGTTGGTACAAAAATTTCGTCAGAAATTTCGCCGACTCTTATGAAATGAGATAGGCCTCCGAACATATTTACTATTCTTCGTGAAGCAGACAAAGCCTGACCCGAAAGTACTGTGACGTCTGTATCTCGTATGTCATCGGAAAGCTTGTATAGTATCTTGCATTGCTCTGATAACCTGATCATTTTTGGAGAAAGAGATTTTCTGATTTTCGAGTATTCCCGTTCGCGCTCGAAATCTCCAAGGTTTCCGATGTTGCCGCCAAATCCTTTGAATTCAACGTAGAGCTCAGCTTCAATCTTCGTTATCTCTTCTGATATTTGAGACACTCGCTGTTGCCACTTGGATACATGATTTGACGTTTCAAAATCTTCGACGATATCTAAAACTTCATTGACATTTCGCCCGATGACTCCAAGGGGTATCCCAAAATCATGCCGCAGCGCCGCTCCAACAACTTTAGTCGCATAGTCTTGGATATTCATACTCTCTCGGTCCATAAGTCGGTGTCCGATAGTTGTAAGCAAAAATGCACTATGTGTTAAATGGAAAATGCAGCGATTGGGATGGTGGTGCACACGGAACTTGAGCACACCAATAGAACGGTGGATGTTCGCCGTGCGAGTAAGTGCAGCGTGAAAGGCGAATTCGGAAAAACTTGCGATGCCAGTGAGGGTAAGGCCCGCAAAGCTTCTAAAGCACCGGTTCGGAACGAAGGATTTTGGGCGGTATTTTACATAATGAGAGTGTATACCAAGGGGTCACATAGCGATCATCGATACAGATACATGGAGCTACTTTAGAACCGGATGGTAAGACGATTGGGTTCAGTACTGGTACAAGTGGTAGAGGTTTGAATTCTCAAGGCGTGTCCGCAGGAGTGACGGTTGCGAATTTGGTTCACAAAATGGTGCACAAAATGAGACACATCATTTCAAAAAAGATTTTTGAATCAACAAGCTGTATGATTTAGTGGCGCACTTCGTCTCCGCCATTATTCTTTTGGCAAGAAAACCCCTCTAACACCTTGAATGGCAAGGTGGTTTTTGGTGTTCGAAGTCCTTTATTTCGCGCATAGGTAATTTGCTCTGCAAAAGCCAGTCTCAGGACCGTTCTTTGTGCAATCAGATTGCCACTTTTCCAGAGTTTCCAAGGGTTTGACAGGAATTGCAGTGCGTGTTCGAACATTTGCTCGAAGGTATGCATCGGTTTTCCCTTATTGTGCAGTTTTTCGTCCAAAATCAGTTTCTCACGCTCCATCTTTTCGATACGTTTTTCGTAAGCCGTGATCAGGGTTGGGCTGTCTGCCTCCACCACGCGATCCAGCAGGCCTTCGATTTTCTTTTCGATCTGGTTGCGTTCGGTGCGGATCAGGCGCTTGTCAGCCTCCATTTGCCCCGCACGTTGCCCCCAAGCGTCTTTGAACATCTTTGACGCCATTGCAAACATGCCCTCGGATGGTTTGAGGCTTTGCATCAATTCGTCAAACTCACCTTCGAGCACATCACGACGGATCGATTTGCGATAGCTCGGGCATCCTTTGGCGTGGCAGAGGTAATACGGATGTTTCTTGCCCGACTTGCTGGTGGACCAGCAGGCCGTCAGAGGTGTGTTGCAATCATCGCAGCACACGAACCCCCGCAATGGAAAATCCGCGTTGATATCCTTGCGAGCGGGCGCTCTGGCCCCGCCCTTGATCCGTTGCTGGATCAATTCATGGGTCTCCAATGAGATCAGGCCTTCATGATGTCCTTTGCGCAGAGACACATCAAAGCCTGCGCGGCTTGGCTTATGATAATGTCGTGCAGTCTCAATCTATCGGGCAGTTTTTTGATTTGGCCGACATGTTCCTGATTTCCGGGCAGGCAATGGATGGCCATATCAAATCCATAGACATGACGGACGTAAGCAAAGCCAACCCGGTAAAGACCAAACTGCCAGCGGTTGACTTGGACTACCTTCGCGCGCGGGACGGTGCCGACAATCTCGTGCCTGGGCCGATGAAAGACATATTCTCCATCTTGGCGGCCTATTGGGACAGCAAGGGCAGTATGGGAATCCAGCCCGGTTTGGTCGCAAGCCTGTGGCGGCGCGGGATGTCCGCGTCAGACATCGTTCGGAGCATTCGGGCCTCGACTGGAAAAGACGGGCAGTTGATCAAAGCAACAGGGCGTGGCCACGATATTATGCACTCCGTTATTGAAACCTATCTGCTTTGCAATGGTCTGCCCACCGATGCAGAAATTCCGCAAGCAGAGATGGGTGACTTGGTCGAGCGTTGGCTTACGGCCACGCGCAGCGTGTCGCTCAAATCGGCTGATGCGTCCAACTCGGTTTTACACTGGTCAGATTATCGCCGCTTGGGGTTGGTGGATCAGGCTGGAGCCGCGCTGCTGGATCAAGTGCGGCAAGTCGCTTTGCAGGTCTTTGTGCATGATGCGATTACGTTTGCAGAATTGTCTGCCTGGGTTGACGAAAACCTGCCGCCTACACAAAAGACCTCGGATAGAAGTACGGCGGCACGGGCCAAGCTGAAAAAGAAGCGCAAACAAGGAAAGTTGAACCGCAAACGCGGACGGCGGTGATCTATAGAGGCGGTAGGTCGAGGAAGTATCGCGTATAGCGACGTTCGCCGGTTTTGCGTAAAACCCCTTTGGTAACCAAATCGGTTAGGTCTCGGGTCGCGGTCATGGCCGTTGCTCCAGTGATCTGGCGATAGTTTGCGGCACTGAGCCCCCCCACAAACCCATCCGGTTCCGCCCGAAACAACCGCAGTAGCGCCTTTTCTTGCCGTGTGTTCAGTTGGCCGCTTAAGCGGCTGAACATTTTTGTCTTGTCGATCAACCGTGTCATCTTGTGTTGGCTCAGCGTTGCAGCCTCCAGCACAGTTTCGCCAAACCAGAGCAGCCAGGGCGTGATCTCGAGCGAGCGATTGGCCGCTTCCAGCGCGTCATAATAGCCACGTTGCTTGCGAGCAATCATCTCACTCAACGCAATCAGACTGGGGCGACCGAGGCTTTGCGCCAGCGCTTTTTCGGAGATGGCACGACCGATGCGACCGTTCCCATCCTCAAACGGATGCACGCAGACAAAGTAAAAATGTGCGAGGCCAGCGCGGGTTATCGCGGGAAGATCGCGGCTGCCTGCGAACCAATCGACAAAAGCCGCCATTTCGGCATCCATGTTGACTGATGGCGGGGCCTCAAAGTGGATTTTGGGCTCATAGACCGCGCCGGATACGATCTGCATTGGCTCTGAGTGCTGTCGCCAGCCGCCAATCACATCCAAGTCGCGCCGCCCATTCATGATCATGCGGTGCCAGTCGTACAGGCTTTCCGCTGAAAGCGGCCCGTCGAAATCCCGATAAAGCGCCACCATCATCTCGGCGATCCCTGCTTCGCGCGGTCCTGAACGGCGGTTATCTGTCTTGAGACCGAATTGCCGCCGCACCGAGGACTGGACGGAGTCCCTGTCCAACATCTCGCCTTCAATGGCTGAGGTTTCCATCGCCTCATTGCTGAGCCAGTCAATGCGCAGGGTCTCGCGGTCATTTTCGGCCAAATGTTGTGAGGCTCCAACCAACTGGCCAGACCGCGCAAGAAACTGGGCCTCCAGCGGGGCCAACGCCTGTCGCTCCCAGTTAAACTGGGGCCATTCAGGGAGTTGCCAAAGCCACGGGGTGTTTTGAGTCATGTTGTATAGGAAACCTTTCTATACAACATACTTTACCTAATTCATGTAGTATAGCAAGCCGATCTAAACATCATCCCGCTGGAACCGCTGATGCGCTTCCCAGGCCAGTTTGGCGTCAACTGACTTGCCTTCAGCCTGTTTTAGAGCCTGCCAAGGTGACGTGGTTTCAAAAAGCTGGCGCAGACGCATGGGCCGAGTATTTTCGTCTTGTTGCAGGAAGCGTGGCTTGTGTCGGCCTGATCAGCGCATTGATTGGTCTCAACGCCAGCTTTGCTTGGGAACTTGGCCGTGAAGCGGCACAGTTCCAGATCCTGTTCACCATGGGCGTGATGGCGCTCGATATGATGCGACCGGGTTTTGTGATGATGGGGCTCTACTTTGGCGGGCGCGGTCACCTGGCAACTGGTGGGCTGGCCCTTTCAATCGCATTGGCCTTGTCGCCAGTTTCGGTTCGGTCCACAACGTCGATCCTGTCTGCCTCGTTCCTGCTCGGTGCCGAGATCAATTCTGACGCTGAAACGCGCGCGCAAACCCGTGAGGCTTTACGCGTGCAACACCAGAACCTGCTGCAGCGTGCTGCCCGGGATGAAGCCGCTTGGCGGCAAGAATGCGCGCGCGGTGGATGCGGCCCCGTTGCAAGTGAGTTGGAGGCACAGTTTCAGCTTACCGTCGCAGACGCACAGGAGGTGCTGGATCGGATTGTGTCGCTGACGGAGGTAGAGGAAGGCAACTCTGAACTTCTGGCGCGCATGGTCACAACCTTTGAAAGCTTAGGCCTATTCGGTGCGGGTCGGCAAATTTTGTTGCCGTTGTTCCTCGCGATCAGCCTGGAACTCGGGGCGTTGTTTGGGCCTGCATTGCTGTTGCGGCGGCGCGCCTGCTGACATTAGGTGGTTTATGTGTAAAATCTTGACGCATCCGCGCCGTCCAAACGCAATGAGCAGCAAACCATAGTCTAAGTACTTAAGAACTAGAACTTGCAGCCTCTTAACTGGTACTTGGTCCAGTACGGACGAACGAAAGACCGCGCGCTATTGGTTGAACCTTTAGAGCCGCAGAAGGCTGCGGCTGATGCAGCGTTATCGCATGCATTCAAACAGCTCTTCGCAAACGCCATGCAAATCGTTCACGTCGTCATACCTAAATTCACATCGCTCGCCCCAAGATCCTTCAACACGATCATATCGGGTGTTGATCCAGATGTTCGGGCCGCCAAAGGCAACCAACAGCCGAGCGCCAAGGAACTGGCCACGTTGGCCGAGTGTAAATTCAATGTCGAGGGCATTGTCGCGTGTTTCATAAGCAAGCGTTTCACTTACCTGCCCAAGCTCGTCCGCGATGTTGCGGCAATTTAGTTGAAGCTGGTCAGTTGAATTGGTCATGTCTGTTTGGGTTAATGGATAAGACAACACCGACGCACCACGCCCCCAAAGGGCGGGCGTCAAGGAGGAACCCGCTGAGGGTTTTCAGGAAAAGTTGCAGACTTTTCCGGTTCGAAAACACGAAAGAATAGCGGGGCAAATCCTTTTCGCACAACCAGGCGTGGTAGCTTGAGGTGCTTCTTCTCCGGCCCGAACCGAGCATGAACCGATATCACATACAGCGTTTGTGCAAAGCTCGACGACTTAAGGCTGACGGGATAACCTGCTTTTGATCCTTACCCTTATTATATGGCTGAAACACCTGACCAATTTCCGGAGCAAGACCAACAGCTAGATGCCGACACACTGGCAATTCGCACGCTCAATGACCAACTTCGTACGACATTGTCAGGCGGGCAGGTTCTGCTGACGCCTGGCGTAAATGCCTTGAAAAGTGACACGATGCAGCGTGTCATCGACGCAGTGCGCGGCTTTGACGATTTCACACCCGACAATGATCCCTACGGCACGCATGACTTTGGCATGGTTGATATCGACAGCGAACGCGTGATGTTCAAAGTGGACGCTTATGACAAAAACCATGAATACGGCTCACCTGATCCAGCCGATCCATCGGTGACCGCCCGTGTTCTTACAATCCTACTCGCATCAGAATACTAATCTCAAACCAGTGATTTTCGTTTGTATCGTATCGGAAAACGCTGCCTCTCGCCTTCGGCTCGAACGCGCATTCCGATACATTTTTTCTCCTAAAACGAAAACACTTACATGGGTCTCGACCAATACGCCTTCACCCCCGACCGATCAGAAAATCCTGAGTTCATCTGGCGCAAACACGCCAAGCTGCAGACCTTTATGGAAAAGCTTTACTATGCGCGAGCTGGCGATGGCGCTGAAAGTTTCAACTGCGTTGATCTCGCTCTAACCGCCGAAGATATCAAGGCATTGGAGGCTTTGGTGTCCAGAAACGATCTGCCCGAAAGCGAAGGTGGCTTTTTCTTCGGTCATCAATGGCAGGATGAAACCGCCCAAGAATACAAAGAACAGGACCTGAAATTCTGCAAATGGGCCGCTGCCGTTTTAGAAACACGCCAACAGGTCGTGTATTCCTGTTGGTGGTAGGCTCCACTTACTTTTTCACCGCTCCCACATGTCCACCCCGCGCCACCATCACCGTTGCTGATCAACACGACAGTTTTGACCTTTGTCAACATCACGACGGGTACCCCGACGGCCCTCATGGCTTTGTGCGCCATATCGCCCTGGCGCGCCGTGTGGCGTGGGATTTACCGCGTTTTGAGGCGGCGGATTTCGCAGCCGCCATCATCGCAGTGCTGAAGGATCGCGGCGGGTCGAGCCAACCCGCACCATGCGATGCTTCATTCGGCGTGCGCCACATATCAAAACCTTGGGTGATTGCTTCAAAACCAGCGAGTGTCATTGCACCGCCAGCAACAATACCTACCACACTGGTGCCACCAGAAACGGGCGTAAGAGCCGTGGACCCCAAAGCAAGCGCGATTCCACCAACCACCTCAACAGCACCGAAAACCACGTTCAGAGTTCCCCAAGCAATGCGCGAGCTGAATGAATCGGTGAACTCTTCACTGTCAGATGCGCCTGGGATACCAGAACGTGACATCCAATCACCCATCACGGCATTAAGCCACTTTGCACCCTCATCATTTGTTGGAAAATGATTAATCAGGTCGGCGTCATCAGCACCAAACATCCAGTTAAATTTATCGATATTCTTATTAATGCGGCTATGAATATGAAGTGTCTTAGCGTCAAAGGACCAGTGTATTAAGTTCCCTTGTTGATGCTCAAGTTCACTGCGCAATCGTTTTTGGGCGGGTGAATAGGTATGCCCTCCGGAGTTCCCGTGCCATTCAAAGTAATCGCGTGGCATTTCGTCGAGCTGACGTTCAATCGTTTGGAATTCTGTGTCTGGCTCATCGTGAAATTTGACATCATAGCCTTCCTGCTCAATCAGCGCGGATAGAAGTTGCGCGCGCTCTGGATATTTGCGCGCGAAACAATCCATTAATCCGTCAAGTGTAAGGAGGGCGCCATCATAGATGACTGGGAAAAGCTCATCTGTAAGCGGATAACTGTCGATATCAGCCAGACCCAAATCGGCCTGAACATCAGCATCAGAGCCCACAAACAGGGCGTCTAGTGCAGTATCCCCAATCCTCTGGGGAATAAACACGCCTTCGCCGGGGCATGTGGCACCGTTCGCACAATCGTCATTTGGTAGAAAAAACTCAGGATCCATGGCCGTGGTAGTTCCTTATCTTCTTTCCAAATACGCGCTTCATCTGCTGGGCCATCAGGACAAACCTATCATTCGGGTCATCCGTAACCCGTTGAATTTGATTCTGTATATTTGGTGTTCGGGTCTCAAAATCCCCGTTTAGCGCTAATGCCCAATAAACAAAGCTGCCGAGATGATACCTGCTCTTAAATCCGTAATTATGGTACTTGTGAACAATCGACGCTGAAAACTCTTTCGCTTGCTGGAGTGTTTGCGCACCACGGTGTGTATTTTGCTCCAAGAAATAGCTCATGGCGAAGCCATATGCATGGCTTCTCAGTGCCAGAAAACGTACAATTGACATATCAATTTCTGTACGTATTTCCCTATTATGACCGCTCATATTGATAGCCGAACATGTCTTTACCGCGTCGTGTCCCGTGCTGATGTAGGTGTGGACAAGCGGCGTGGATGGTTTCAACGGATTAAATCCAAACAGTGGCCGCAGATAATTGTCACCGTTGGGTTGGACAAAACTTATGTAATCTATCAGGCATTGTGTTTCCCAGAACCTGAAATAAAACCACTTCCCCTGTTCATCTTGCACCCGTGTGAATTTCCGAAAATGCTTCCACATGTCATCCAACGTGCCACCTGACCGTACATAAATCCCAGCCTCTGCGTCCCAGAGGTGCCACGGGGCGTCGGTTTGCGTGAACAGATTGCGGGTGAAGGCATTGCCGTCTTCAAGCTGGACGATCCATGGGGCCACATCCTTCAATTCGTCAAACGCATCGCCCTTGAACAGGCAGCGGTGCACGAGGCCAGATACCTCCAGCAGTTCGGGCAGGTTTGGAAATTTGGCCGCATCAAGGATCGCGTAGGTATGCAGTGGTGTGTCGTCAGGCTGGCCGAATAATGGTTCATATAACGCATCCGGCACGGTCTTCAAAACTGCGACGCCAAACTGTTCATCAAGTGGTTTCACGCCATCGATTGTGTCGATCTACAAAGCTGGTTCGGTGGGCGTTGGCTCGCCTTTGGGCGACTGGACCCAGTAGTCATCAAAATCGTCCGCGTCCAAAGCAAGTCGCCTTTTCACGTTTCAAATACAATCACCCGAAGATCACTCTGGGCTGCAGCAACACAACCATAACGGGCCAATAGGGCGAGGAAAAGGCCACCATTGTTCGTCGTCGAAATATAGGTGAGCCAAGCAGCATAAGTATGCGCCCTTGCTCCGCAATAGAAGGTTGTAGTTGAGAAATATTGAGATCAACGCCATAGTAGTACGCCAAAGTCAACTTTGTGGCTCAACTTCGCAACTAATCACAGTCGCTACAGATCGCTGCTAAGGGCCGGATCTGCTGGGCGTAAGCGATGTGTCAGTCGAAGATCCTGCAACCGATCTAACGGCGGCTGAGAGCCCAGAGTGTTGACTGCTGCGTACGCAACGAACGTCTGCTAATGTAGCAGCAGAAGACATGCTTGCGTTGAAATTTGAGAACCTTACGTATGAAAATTAGAAGATTATTGACCACATTGTTGAGTAGCTCCAAAAAATCGCAAACACAGCTCGACTACCAAAACGATTACCGTCGAGCCGAACTATCCATTGAAATTGCAGATCCCGAACTATCCCCTTTTGGAGAAAAAACCAGATTCTACGATGCCCCAATAAAGATAAACCAAAATTTATGTCGCCTGCGCCACGGTCTCGGAAGGCTTGAAGACGCTATCTACCACCTAGAAGAGGCCCTAGCGATTGGCCCCAACAGCATTGCTGGCAGAGCGCTCATTGAAGTGTCTTACATCAAGTACGCGACTTGTTTCACTGATGGCAAGACATCACCTAATGTAAGCGGTGTTTGCAAGATTTAGAACGCGGCTTACAATGAAATTGACTAAAATCGAAATATTATCGATTGATTTTACACGCTGTGTTTTTTACCCGTCAGACAAAATCAGTGATTTTGACATTAATGCGGTCTCGTAACTTTTTAAACAATATTTTGCAGGTTCACCATAGGCTTTAGTTCCGCCAATTTCCAATTCTGGAAACAACTCTATGAGTTCATCATATGTATTTCTATCCATTTGTGATAAAGTGGTTTCGCCTGGGTAAAAACTCTCAGTTGGTGAACCTTCAGCATAAATAATTTCATGTTGATCAAATAGGACGTGGAAATATTCTACTTCACCACCCTCTGCTCGCGTTATAGTTATGTCGTTTAATAAGCTAACGGCACTTGCTAACACTTGCTCTTCTCCAAATAGAACTTCAGCTTGCCGACCGGTCAATAACATTTTGTGTTGTGGTGAAACGTATAAATCACGCTTATTGTCTAACGTACCGCGTTTAATGCAAATTGGTGCAAATTTACCTTTTGCCTGACGTTTTGTTTTGCTAATCCATCGAACCGGCTGAAGACCATTATCCAATGTTTGAATTAAGTCTCCTGGAGAAAGTGTTTCCACTTCCTTCTCACCTTCGTCAGTTAATATCCGTGTACCCCGGGTAAAACAGACCAACATTACGTTATCAATTGCGATGGCTTCGTTCTGTCCATACTCACCGCCGTAAACAGGTGCAAAGCTCAACGTTTGAATGTCAAAGGTCGGTGTGAATTCGAATGTGTAGCCACTCATACCATCAGCAAATTCATTACCATTAAAAGAAACTGCGACGGAACCAAGTGAAACAGCGCCTTGAGGAAGACCCGTACCGCCTGTACCAACTTGCCCCGCTACTGGACTGCCAAATATTTCAAGATATACGACTCCGTCAAATGCCGGTTCGGAATTGTAAGTAACGCCAGCATACTTACCTGCTTCTGCATCAAACGTGAGTGTATAGGTATTTCCAGCAGTTAGTGGGTCATCTAAATCTTGGGATATACCTTCACGCCATGTGGGACCTGTTACCAACCCAACATAGCTATCTCCATCGGTTGGAGTCTGAAAGGCCCACCAGGCAGGTTCACTTCCGTTGTCAAGATAATCAGTCGTAGAGTTATTCCACCTAAACCATGAAGGATTACTCCCCCCACCGGACGAGTTGGGGACGTTGTCTTCAAATGATCCGTCAGTAAGTAAACTCATTGCATAGCCTCATCGGAATGTGTGCTGCCAGTAGCCTCAATAAAGGTAAATTATTGTTTACTCTCCGGAAAATTTTTTTGTGTTGCGTTTACATACCGCCTGTAGTGTTATTCTCACACCTTGTTGGTTGCAGCATCTGAATCACTACTTTGAAGGGCATCTTGATCAGTGGAAAACAACATTACCTCTTCAATGAGTTTTCAAAACTTTACGGAAACTTTGGCGGCCAAGGCTAAATCATTAGATATAACAATTCATGATCTACTTGTTGAAATTGAACGAGAAATTATCAGCGAAACTCAAGAAAACTATGGCTCGCAATATGAATATAGAGTCAAAATCAATCAAGACAAAGGTAGATTACAGTTAGCTCAAGTATTGGAAGTTATTGAATTTGTAACTGATCCAAATCGCCAATTATCACTTGATAAAGCAATCAGCTTAGATCCCACCTTGAAGGTTGGGGATTTAGTAGCCAATCAAATTGAACCAATAATTCCAAATACAGCTCAAAAATATTTTGAGTTCCAACAGCTTAAGATTGAAAATCTAAAAATCAATGAGCTGTAGCCAAGTCGGAATCTGACAGAGTTAATAAATAACATTAGGGGCTTTGTTGCACAAATCGTTTGAAGGGATTCAGTTTATGAATCCAGCGTGATAGCTGAAGACATGAGCAGTTGGGCCCCTACGAAGTACAAGACCAAGAATTGGTCGTCTTACAATGACAGCTTGAAGCAGCGCGGATCGTTGTCGATTTAGTTTGATCCGGAGATGGTTTGGACGCCGCCGCCAAACGTCAAGCGAAGTCGGCAACAGCAATTCAGTGATGCCGCCATTCAGACGTGTCTGACGTTGAAGGTCCTGTTTGGCATGCCGCTTCGGCAGACAACTGGGTTCGTCCAAAGTCTGTTGCGATTGGTCGGGCTGGACTGGACCGCGCCGGACTTCAGCACTTTATGTCGCCGCCAGAGAACACTGAATTTGGGCCTGTCATATCGAAGCTCCAAAGGTCCATTGCACCTCCTTATCGACAGCACAGGTATCAAGGCCGAAGGTGAAGGCGAGTGGAACGCCCGCAAGCATCCCTCTCACACATGCAAGCATGTGTTGCCGGGCAGTGGGCGGCCCCAAACGCCGCATCTGGCAAAAAATACTTATTGGAATTGACGAAGAAACACTGGAGGTTCGGACGGTCGAGGTCACCAGCAGCAACGTCGGAGATGCTCCATGCTGCCAGAACTTCTGAACCAAATCCCGCCCGGCCAGGACATCGGCAGCGTCACAGCTGATGGGCCATATGACACGCGTAAATGCCACGAGGCGATTGCCGCCAGAGGTGCCAATGCCGTGATCCCTCCGCGCAAGAATGCCAAGCCCTGGAAGCCCCCTCTCGTGCATGCTGGCATGCACTGCCGGGCAGTGGGCGAGCGCCGGAGCGATTGCCCGAAACGAAGCGGTCAGTGCGCAGCAATATCTGGGCCGCACCTTGTGGCGACGTTGGAGCGGATACCACCGCCGAAGCCGCGTCGAAACGAAGATGCATTGCATGAAACTACTTGGCCAATCGCTGATGGTGAGGGACTTTGATCGGCAGGTTGCAGAAATCCACGTCCGCATCGCCGTCCTCAACCGCTACACGGTTCTTGGCATACCCGTCACTGAGCCTGTAGGTTGAGTCCGTATGGGGTAAGGCGAAGAGCGTCCTTCGCCTGATTTGTGCAACAAAGTCGGTTAGAATGCGTAATGCGCTCTCACCGCATGATGATAAATCTGAGGAGATTTCGGAATAAATGTTCGATATGCTTCCCCAAAAGCTCGAAAGAAGGCATTCAAAGAATTCTGCAATTCTGTGGCCGGAATGTGGGAGTTCTTTTGAACTAAACATCTTTTATAGAAGGTATGAATCTTGCGGTGGGGAGATTGGTGAAGGTTTTATTTTCTGTTGGTCCGCCAAAGAGATCAAGGAATATGAAAGTCTCAGAACTGACATTTATCCTAACTCTTGGAAAATATTTGGTGGAGATGGCGGCGGCACGCATTTTGGCTTCTGTCAAAGTGAGACGGGAATTTTCTTTTTCTCATGCGATCCGATTGATCCAACAGGAAGTGTAACTTGGTTGGGCGCGTGGTCAGAATTCATTCAACGCGTGAGCCAAGGTAGTTGTATCGACTTCAACAGCGATGAAAAACAAAGCGGCCATTGATAGCTTGCACAACGAACGGCGGCTAAGTCCGCAGAGCCGGCATAGGTTTCAACAAATCCAACGGCGGCTTTGAGTCAGCGGGGGAGTAATCTTTCAAGAAGTCGGCAGTAATTTTACCACTTGGTCAAATTCGTACAAGGCTCATTATGGTAAATAGATGACGGATAAACTGATCTGAGCTGCCTAAAAGCCCTGGATAAGCATATCGATTGCGGATGTGATCTTCTCAAACTCTTCATCGAGTTTTCCAGCTGAGGTTTTGATAATGCCAGTTGGAACCGCCGCCATAAACTGCGTAACCATAACGACTGGTTGATCTTCGAAATCAAAAATTGGATTGAGCCTTGTTGCAGGCTTCGGTGCGCTTGATGTTGGCAGCAATGGCACGACGACCCTCGTGTTGAGATCACTCAGAAGATCTGCTTGGACATCCAAAAGATAACCATCACCGGACGGGTTGGGAAATACGTCATATTTAGCCATCAGAACTGACGGTAACTATCAAGCGGCAATCCGTGCTTCTCGACGTATGCGTTGGAACTGCGAATCGCCGCGGCATTCTCAGCTTTCCATTGTTGTGCCTTGGCTACCGAAACCGCTACTCGCACGCCATCCTCTGCAGCGCGGGACAGGTTTACCTTCAATGCTTTAGCTTGTGTAAGCAAATTAGCGTCCAACGACAGGTTTGTAGGCTTTCGTGTATGCGAATTCATGAGACTACCTCCTGGAGAGAGGATATACTTTAGTGGTATGCGCGTCAATCATGTGCATGAAAAATGCGCATTTACAATCTATCTTATGTTAAATCTACATTTTTGGAGTAAATATCTTGTCATCATTATTTTAAGGAAAAGCCAAGTTTTCAAGAATTTATTTGGATCCATTAACTAAATCGGCCATTTTGAATTATTTTAGTTCCATGCCAAGTCTAGCGGGATATCCATATCTACGATCACTCGTTTACCTGACTTAGGATCAAAATAGCCCTCGATGGCAAATTGTGTTATACCGATGATCATGGGCAGAGTTTCGTAAACCGATTGCAGCCAATCTCGGTGAGACTCAAGAAACAGTCTGAACGAAGCAGATAGCTCTTCTGGCGCACAAATATCAGACGCAACTAATCCTTCCGCCGAAACCGACTTGCTTGATATAATAGGATGATCTCCTCGCTCTGTCTCAAACACGTACATTGCCTGCCCCCACCCTGCTTCTAAAATTAAACCAGTTTCGCCGAACACGACGCGGAAGCACATCTGCTCAGTATGTTGTTGGGGAAATACATTTAGGGTTGTGTCAGAATCGAATGATCGTAAGAACGCAAGGCATCGGGCATCAGACCACTTGCTTCCCAAGACTTCGCTGCGAGCGTGACAGGATATGTCGTTCCGAAATGCCGACACCCTGGTCGTACGCCCTGGATATTCAATCGATCGTACGTAGCTCAAGAAATCTTCCGCCGTCCAAGGTGCTGGAAAGAACTTCCCCTCGGACATACCAAAGAGGCAGGCAACCAGGAGCTTCTTCATTACTTTCCAGTTTCGTGAATTTGAGCTGGATCGAATTGGACAGACTGACGTGAAATAACTGAGGGCCACTTCCTGTGCGAGTCTAGTTTGCCTGATTGACTGCGCGAATATGATTACGATTCCGTGACAAGTAAGAAGCTTTGGTTGTCATTGTATCGCGATGATACGGGAGCCAGATTGGGGGAACGGATCGACGACATAACAGTCGATGGTGGCACCAAACGGACCGGTGTCGCTGTGCATTTTGGCGAAGCAAGTAACGGCTGTTTTACATTCAAGGACGTTAACCAATACAAGACGTTCTTACGCAAAATGGCCAAGACGCCGCCCACTTACCACGATTCTCGGGGGAACCCAGTGAAGAAGGGCACCCCTGGTGCAATCGAGGTTTATGGAAAGCTTGTTGTTGGGGGAATGCCAATACCAATGCCGAGGATATTGCGATGACTAGCCGATGAGTTCTTGCAATATACAATGAGTGAGCTTGAATTTGGATTCAAGCTTATAGGGGCGCAAGTCAACAGCGCCAAAGGCGGGATCAAGCAACCTCAAAGCGCCTCCTGAAAACGACCGTCACCAGCTTTTGGGCATAACTCATCCAACCCGCAAGCTCTCGCTATAAATGAGGGAGGCTCGGGCGGGGCAGATTACGGCCAAGATATCTGACATCATATTTTGTTATTTATCGATGGGTCTTAGGCCCAGATGATTAAGTGAAAGGAAGCCCTCTTCCTTGTTGATCAGCAGGTAGCCCCAAGTTTTGCGCATTTTCCATCAAAATCTTGGCCATCTCATCCGAACGCTTGCGGGTACGGTCTGCTTTCATCAGGGTAGGATTTGACGCTAAAAGCTGTGCTGCAAACCCTGTGATCGTGGGGCAGGCCATCGACGTTCCGCTCAGTTGTCCATACCCGCCCGGTACGGTTGAGACGACGCCCACGCCCGGACCCGTAATATTCAGGCTGTTCCCGATGCAAGAAAAGGCGGCAAAAAAGGTGTCGGGTGACGTGCCGCGTGAGGCAGTGATATCTTGTTGAGCTTGCGCATTCACGGGCAACACATCAGTCCGCCCAACGGCAGAAATACCAATGCAATCCGCGTAGTTCGACGGCGATCCAACATCTCCGCCATGCGAATTATTGCCGGCAGCAAGCACCAGAGACCCTTCGTTACGCGCATGCGTGATCGCCTCAGCAAGAGCTGGGTCATCGCCATCGACCCCAAGGCTCATGTTCAGGAAATCGCATCCATTTTCGACCGCATGTGCGACAGCCTTGAGGATCGCGAAATTTGTAGCGCCCGACCCATCTTTGGCAAAGACTCGGTAGCTCATCAAATTCACGCTCGGCGCGGTGCCTTTCATCGGGCCATTTGCGCCAACGAGGCCGGCGACATGAGTCCCATGTGGGTCACCATTTGACTGAAAATCATTTGGATCTTCATCTTTGACACAGTTGAGGCCACCCACCAAATTCAGGCTTGGCTCTGGGTCGACACCTGTGTCGATGATCGCAACTGTTATGGCCTCTAAATCCGTGGTGGAAGAATTAGGGTAAAAATACCTGACGCAACGGCTGTAATCGTCGAGAACCGTGCTGAGATAGAACCAGCCCCACCCAAGGACCTTGATGTAGGTGAAGTCGGTCTGCCAAAGCTGATTGATCGCTGTCGTTTTGTCTTTGAACTCGCTCGCTGCCTTGATGACGATGA
>NZ_JBDWQO010000008.1:0-20146 GCF_039986515.1 Ascidiaceihabitans sp.
GACGCGGCGCAAGGCTGAAATGGCCATCTTCGAATACATCAACGGCTTCTACAATCCGCGTCGCCGCCACTCAGCACTGGGCTGGAAAAGCCCTGTCGCCTTCGAACGAAAGGTGGCTTAAACGAGCACTTGGGGCGGCACAAAAGCGTGACAGGTCCATTTTCCCCAAGGCCCCGATCATTGACAGGTTCATCATGGATCTCGTCTTTGCATCAATGATATCGTCACCCCAGCCAAACCCCCAGCACCACGCTGTCATCGCTTCTTGGAAGGGACGGGTAAAATCATCCGCTGCCGCGAGGTTTTTCTCGACATACTCGGCACCCAGCGTGGCTTTGCGTTGCTCAAGCCCTTTCAGGAACAAGTCTTCATCAAATGCGCTCATTTCTTCGCCTTTCTATTTTGTTATCAATTTCGGCCCTGTGCCCGCCTCAGCGATCGCACAGCTCTCGCAGGCTTTGCGCAACAAGAGCCATATAGCTGTCATCGTAACCGACATCGTTTTCCAAGACGCTGAGAAAGGCGCAGGACGTCCCCGACTGCGTGTCGACCATCAGAAACTGCCCGCCGTATCCAGCATGCCCGACAAATCGCCCGTCTGTCATCAGGTGGTTTGAATACCGAAGCCAGTCCTTTGGAGGGGTGAGTTTGGGGGCATTGCGCGACAGGCTATGGGCGATGAAAGCTTCATTCGCAAAAGATTCACCCGAAATGTCGCAACCTGCCCGCGCAAACAACAATCCAAATCGCGCAAGGTCACGCGCACTCAGGCAGCCTCCGCCAGAAAAGGCGGGAAAGCCGTCAGGGCTGCGGCTGATGTGAAACGCGCTTTCGTATCCGGCGGCATCTGCGATGTCCTCAATAAGCTGCGCCAAGGGTTTTGGCGAAACAGCCGCCGCGATACGGGTCAGGACATCGGTATTGGCGGATTTGTAATCAGCATGGCCGCGCTGATGTGTTGATTTGAAGCCGGGGATCGCATTGGTGAAGTCAACCAAAGTGGTCTCTGCCAAATTATTTGCGGGCAACCGCCAGCCCAAGGCGATTTCCTCGGTATAACAATCCGATTGCGGGTCGCTGTAGTCTTCGGAAAAATCGTTGCTGACGGTCATATCCAACAGCGATTGTACCGTGGCTTGCGCATACCCAGTTCCGATGTCTGGCAGATAGTCTACAACCTTAGCCTCAAGCGATATCAAGCCCTGTTCCAAAAGTAGCCCGACAATCAGATGGATGTGCAACTTGGATACAGATTGAATGGAATGCGGTGTTGTCGTTGTGAAATCAACTGCCGCCGCTTCCATCACGATACGGTTGCCCTGAATACAGCAGAGCGCCGAGAACGCTGGATGGGTCAACAGGTCTTTCAGTTTTGCCGGTTGATCCGTCAGTGTGTGCTTTGCTGGTTCTAACATCAACACATTGCGCGACCGCACCATCAGCGCGCGGCGAAACAGATGATGCGCGTTATGAAAACCGTGACGGCGATGCGCGGGCTGGTTCCAGCGTTGCTTGTTGTCCGCGCCGACAGTCAGATCAGGGTTAGAAATGATGCGTGGGCCGCTCATGACGCAACCACACGGTGCAACAATGCATCTACTGCGCAAATGTGACCGGCGTATACAAATAGCGGGTTGATCTCGATCTCGGCGATGCTGGCACGCTCTTGTAGGTAGGCTTGGCAGAGCGTGTGGATTTGAGCCGCGATTTTGGGAAGGTCTGCTTTTGCACGGCCCCTAAAGCCCTCAAGTAACCGTGCCACCCGCAGATTTCGTAGAGCCTTTTCAATGTCATCCGGGGTTGAGGGCAAAAGCAGCGTCACAGCATCGCCCACCAACTCAACTAGAACGCCACCACTGCCAAGCACCAGCGCCGCGCCAAACTGTGGATCACTGCGCAAGGTGACGATGAGTTCGGCCAAGGGTGGGGACGACATTGCCTCGATTAAGAACTGGTCTGCGATCGCTTTGGGATTGTGTGCAAATACGTCAGTTTGCATCTGCGCCAATGCTGCTGAAACGGCACCCGCGTCACTCAAGTTCAATGCCACCGCTCCTGCCTCGGTCTTATGTGCTAAAAACGGGCTCATCATCTTGAGCGCTACCGGAAAGCCAATATCGGTCGCCACATGAGCGATCTCATCTACACAGGCCACCCGGCCCTTTGGCACCACCACACCTTTGCTCGCCAACCAACTTTTGCCCCTATCCTCGGTTAACATTTCCAACGCCCCGACCTGAACAGCCGTATGCAAAGGCGCTGGCCCAGCATCAGCGATGTGTGCACGGGTTTGCGCCCAAGCCGCCGCCTGACCAATGGCCGTCAAAGCCTCGTGGATCCCCTGCATCGGAGCCAGCCCCCCAGCGATCAGGAGCTGGCGGGTCTCAACATCCATATTCTCGGGCAAAGTGGCACAGATGGCGGCTGGCAGGCCCTTTTCTTTGGCTGCCCGCCCAAAGGCCGCAGCATCCTGTTGATAGTATCCCTTGGACGCATCCAACCCAGCAGCAGGATAATCCTGAACCAAAACTGCAACATCCGCGTTCACGGCAGCAATAGCTTTGGCAAAAACAGGATAGGTATACTCGCTCTGCCCCCAAATCGGTGTGGTATAATCCAGCGGGTTCGACACAGTTGCAATGTCAGGCAACAGCGCGGTAAGCGCAGGTTCTTGGGCAGGATCAACAGGCGGAAACGTCAGTCCAATCTTTTCTGCGTAATCCGCCAACATCGTCGCCCCACCACCCGAGCAGGTGAACCCTGCGACACGCGGCCCCTTGGGGGCGCCGACCGCACAGAGAAACTTGAGCGTTTCGAGAAATTGCGAGGGGTTGCTCACACTGATGACGCCTGTACGTGCAAAAAGCGCCTCATAAAGCTCACTCGAGCCAGACAGTGATCCGGTATGACTGACGGTTAATGCAGACCCGATCGCAGAACTGCCGGTCTTGAGCGCGACAACGGGAATGCCCTTGGACAATGCCCTGAGTGCAGTGCGTTCAAAGCGGGGAATATCTTGCAACCCTTCGATGTGCAGACCAATGGCGCGCACGGCAGGGTCATCCGCAAAAATATCCAGATAATCTTCCTGCCCCAGCACCGCCTGATTGCCCGCAGAGACCATATAGGCCAGCGGCAAGGAGCGTTGGCTCATGGTGATGTCGGACGAAAACATACCCGACTGGGTGATGATCGCAGCCCCGTAGCCGGGCGACCAACCGCCGTGTTCAAAGGACCACAATGCGGTGTTGTCGATATAGTTGATCAACCCGTAACAGTTGGGGCCGATCAGAGCCATGTCGCCCGTGGCCTCGATCAGCGCCTGTTCGCCCGCAGCGTCGCCCGTTTCCTTGAAGCCTGCGGAAAAACAGACAACGCCGCCCACTCCCAGCGCGGCAAGTTCGCGCAAGGCCGCCACGACACCCCCCGCTGGGATGGCCAGATAGACGGCGTCAGGTACTTGGGGCAAATCCGCGATGGTGGGCACACATGGCACACCGTCCAGATCAGCGCGTTTGGGGTTTACTGCCCACATCTGTCCTGCAAAGCCCCGCCTGCGGGCCTCGCGCACAGCGATAGTGGCATCACGCCCACCGATAAAGGCAATGTGGCGTGGCCGCAGCAGCCGTTGGAAATTTGCGCGCTGCGTCGGGGTCATGCACCCAAGGGCCGCAGGATGGAGCGAGTGATGATGTGGCGCTGAATTTCAGAGGTGCCGTCCCAGATGCGCTCAAGGCGACTGTCGCGCCAGAACCGCTGGATCGGCATTTCCTCCATCAGGCCCATGCCGCCGTAGATTTGCACCGCATCGTCCGCAATCTTGCCCAGCATTTCTGAGCAAAACACCTTGATCATCGCTGCATCCGCGTCGCTCATCACGCCTTGCTCGGCGCGGGCCACGGCGTCTTTGACCATCAGGTCTGCCGCGCGCAATTGCATCGCGCCATCCGCCAACCGAAACCCCGTCGCCTGAAACGCGCCAATCGGCTTGCCGAACTGCTTGCGCGATGCGGCCCATTCCGTGGCCATATCCAAGATACGCTCGGCCTTGCCACAGCAGGTGGCACCGACCCAAATGCGCCCCATGCCGAGCCATTTGCCAGACAGCTCTAGCCCCTTGCCCTCTTCGCCCAACACTTGGGCAGCGCTCAGGCGCACGTTGTCAAAATGCAGCTCGAACGTCTTGTAACCCCGATAGCTGACGCATTTGGTGCCTTCGCGGCAGTCGAACCCCTTGGTGCCCACATCGACCAGAAAAGCCGTGACCCGTTTGCGCGGCCCACGCGGGGTTTCGTCTACGCCAGTAGCGGCAAAAACGATGGCAAAATCAGGCATGCAGGGACCCGAGATAAAGTGTTTGGACCCGTTTAAAATCCAGTCATCCCCATCGCGGCGCGCATTGGTTTTCATGCCCATCACGTCTGATCCGGCATCGGGTTCGGTCAACGCAAACAGCTCTCGTTTTTCGCCGCGCACGGCAGGGAAAAGATACCTCTCGCGCTGTTCCGCATCGCAAGCCATCAGCAATTCGGTGGGGCGTGCGGCCCAGCTTTGCAGCGCGTGGCTGGTCTTGCCATATTCGCGTTCGATCAAGGCCATCTGCGAAATGTTCAACCCGCCACCACCAACGTCTTCGGGCAGGTTGCAGGCGTAGAGACCCAGTTCCCGCGCGCGCGTTTCGATCTGACGGCCAATCTCTTCGGGGACATGACCCAGACGGTCGACTTCTTCCTCGTGGGGGAACATCTCTGTTTCCACAAAGCGGCGAACGGTGCTGACCAACAGGTCGGTTTCGTGATTAGTTTCCATATACATACTGAGCCTCGTTTACTGGGCCTGAGATTTGGCATTGCGGCGGGACATGATCGCGAAGATCACGAAGGCGATAAGGGTGATGGCGATGAGAACAACAGCGGCAGCGGCCACCGTCGGATCGGTATTTTCGCGGATGCCGTTCCACATGCGGCGCGGCAGTGTGTAAACACTGTATTTGGAAATGAACAGGGTCACGACGATCTCATCCCAGCTAAGGATGAACGCAAACAGTGCACCCGCAAAAACCCCCGGTTTGATAGATGGCAGGATCACACGGCGCATGGTGGTCCAGTTGGAGGCCCCAAGGTTTTTGCTTGCCTGTTCAAGCTTGGGATCAAAGGTGGCAAGCGATGCGCTGACCGTGATCAGCACCATGGGGGCCGCCAAAATTGTATGGGCAAGAATCAACCCGGCGTAACTGTCCAGCAAGCCCAGCGGGATCCACAGGCGATAGAACGCCATCGCCGAAATGATCTGTGGGATGATCAGCGGCAGCAACAAAAAGGCGCGCACCAGTTCCGAATATTTCGACGACACCCGCCACAACCCAATCGCGCAGAGCGTGCCAAGGAAAGTCGCCAGCAGGGATGTGGAAACCGCGATTACACCACTTTGGAAAAAGCTGGAAAGCCATTCCTCGGAGGTGAACAAGTTTTCAAAGTGGCGCCACGATATCTCGCCCTTGGGCATCGAGAGGAACCGCTTGGGCGTCAGCGATACAGGGATCGCGATCAGCGCAGGCGTCACCAGAAACAGCAGCAGCACCCATGCGCCCGCGCGATTGAATTTGGCGAACAGACCCGAGGTCATCGCGCCGCCCCTCCGAATACCGTGCTGAGCTTCATGAAGCGCGACATCACCCAAAGCATCGCCAGCACGCCAAACAGCATAAGTGCCGCCAGCATCGTCGCCGTGCCCCATTTGAGCGTGACCAGCAGTTGCACCGAAATGTATTCAGCCACCATCAGGACCTTGCCACCGCCCAGCACCGCGGGCGTCACATAGAAACCAAGGCTAAGGATGAACACCAGCAGCGTGGAGGCAACCAGCCCCGGCATGGTCAGTGGCAGGTAAATGCGCCAAAATGTCTGGCTGCCCGTGGCACCCAAATTGCGCGAGGCATCCATCACGCGGGTATCAAGCGACTGCATCGACACTAGCAAAGGCAACACCGCATATGGGATCATGTAGTGGATCATGCCGATCAGCACGCCTAGCTCATTGCGCATAAACGCGATAGGCTCTGCGATCAGACCAATGTTTTCCAGCGTGCCGTTCACCAGCCCTTTACGCCCCAGCAGCATCAGCCAGCTAAAGGTCCGCACAAGGATGGAGATCCAAAAGGACACAAGCAGCAACGTCAGCATATAGTTCTTTTGGCGTTGGTGGCAGTGCACCATGGCGTAAGCGATGGAGTAGCCCAGCGTGACGCTGAACAAAGTGGTGATCAGGCAAATGCGCACCGTGGTCCAGACTATGCGCAGCAGCGCGTCGCTTTCGCCCAGCTTGGCGTAATTGCCAAAGCCCGGCTCGGGGTCCGTGACCGACAGCCACAGAATGTTCAGAATCGGCCCAAAATACAGCGCCACCACCAGCACCAACAAGGGCGCGATGATCAACCATCCGGGATGGATATGACGGGTGAGGGCTTGCATAGGAAATCCTAAATGGCTGGCCGCGCCTCAGGAAAAGCGCGGCCAGCGGTTGGGGTTAGCTGATCGCTTCAAGGAAAGCGTTCACCGCGTCACCGCCATTTTTGCCCCACCAATCGGGATCATTGTAAACGATCTTGTCGATGTTCTTGGCCGAGGTGATTGCATAATCCTGCTGATCCTCGGGGATCTGTCCAAAGGCCTCGGGGTTCGACGGCGTCATGCCAAGACAGTCAAGCAAGGCAAGCTGTGCGGGCACTTCCTGCGCGGTCGCGATGAACTGCATCACGGCAGCACCAGCGGGGTTTCCCTTTGGGACAATGTAGGCACCCGGCATCGCCATCGCCTGATTGTTGACCAGTTTGTAGCGCCCATCGGTGTCGTTCTCGATGTTGCGACCTCGGTTCTGCCAGATCATCCCCATCGACACTTCGCCGTTGACGACCATGGAATGCGCCTCGGAACCGGAGCCCCAGTACAAGCTGTCATCTTTGATCGATTTGATCTTGGCCAAGGCACGGTCCATATCAAGCGGATACAGCGCATCCCCCGCCACACCGTCGGCCATCAACGCAGCCTCAAGCGACCCATTGGCCCATTTGTAAAGCGAACGCATGCCAGGGAACTTGGCTGTGTCAAAGAAATCGGCCCAGTTCTGCGGTGGGTTATCGCCGTAGACTTCGGTGTCATAGACGAACGCGTAGCCATACAGGATCACGGAAACCCCATGTTCCAGCGCGTAGCCGGGCAGGGTTTTGTCCTTAGACACGACAGAATAATCGATCGGCTCAAGGTGGCCTGTTGGCCCCAGAGATACCGCGTTGAACAGGTCCGCATCGGCGACATCGGCGGTGACATTGCCACTGTCGACCATCTCTTTGATCTTGCCTTCAAGCGGGCCAGAGGTGTCAAACTTGAGCCCCTTACCCGTGCTGGTCGTAAACGCCTCACCGATGGCAGAGCCGTGGCATTCCTCGGACTGGCCACCCCAGTTCCACATAACAACGTGATCGGCTGCGGCTTCGGCGTCGCCTGCCATCACAGCACTTAGGGCAACACCCGACGCACCACAAAGCGCCAAGAACGTGCGGCGGTCCATGCGGCCATCTTTGTAGGCGTGCGCACTGTCTTGCAGTGTCTCTTTCATAAACTGTGTATCGTGCATCTTGTTCCTCCTAATGGGTTCGGGGATTTCCCGGTTTCTTCGAAATGACGCCTTTATGGCGTTCTGAATATTTGGGCGGTTAGCCCGTCTGCAACTCTACGGCGGCCGCGTCGCTCCAAAACAGATCTACGGGATCACCTGCGTTTAGCGCATCACCATTACGCCACACGTCGATATCGACCTCGATCTCTTGGCCCTCGGACGTGTCGACAATGACCCGCTGCATGGACCCGAAATAGGTGGCAGAACGCACTGTCCCGCTCATCCGCGCATCCTTGTGGCCAGTGCCTGAAGCAAGGTCGATCTTCTCGGGGCGCAGGGCACAGATCTTGCCGTTCGCTTGGATAAAGTTGGACTTCCCCAGAAAGCTGGCAGTGAATGCGCTATTGGGCCGCTCGTACAATTCCTTGGGCGTGCCGACCTGTTCGATGGCACCGTCGCGCATGATAACGATGCGATCGGACATCGACAGCGCCTCCTCCTGATCGTGAGTCACGTAGATAAATGTCGTGCCGACGCGGCGGTGAATGTCCTTGAGCTGCTCTTGCACCTCGACGCGCAGCTTCTTGTCCAAAGCGCCCAGCGGTTCGTCAAGCAACAGCACAGGTGGTGCAAAACAAAGTGCGCGTGCAAGCGCGACACGCTGTTGTTGCCCGCCTGACAACTGGCCCGGTTTGCGGTCCGCGAATTCCTGCAATTGTACCAACTCTAGCATCTCGTCGACACGCGCCTTGATCTCGGCTTTGGGCCGTTTCCGCACGCTTAGTGCATAGCCGATGTTGTCGCGCACAGACATATGCGGAAACAGCGCGTAGCCCTGAAAAACCATGCCAAAGTAGCGTTTTTCGGCAGGCACCTTCGCGATAGAGGCACTGTCCAGCGCGATATCCCCCTCGGAAATATCCAAGAACCCTGCGATCATCATCAACAATGTGGTTTTGCCCGATCCGGAAGGGCCAAGCAGCGTCAGAAACTCGCCCTTGCGGATGTCCAAAGAAATGTCGTTGACCGCTTTGAACGTTCCAAACAGCTTTGAGACATTTTGGATTTGCAAACTGCCAATATCAGCGGGATCAGCCATCAGCCCCCCGCAGGTTCAGCTTGTTGCGCGCCTCTTGCGGCGCGACGACACGGCCGCCCATACGCTCGATGATCTCGCGCGCTTTGGTGACCAGTTGCGCGTTGCTCGCCAGCACGCCTCGCTCCAGATAGATGTTATCCTCAAGCCCGACCCGCACGTTGCCTCCAAGCGCGACGGACGCTGCAGCCATAGGCATTTGCCCGCGCCCGATGCCAAAGCTGGCCCAGCTCGCACCGGCAGGCAGTTGCGCTTTCATGGCGGCCATCGTTTCAACCGTCTGGTCAGCGCCCCACGGGATGCCAAGACAAAGCTGGAACATGGGCGGCGCGTCGATCAGTCTCTCTTCCACCATTGCTTTGGCAAAGCGGATGTGACCCAGATCAAAAACCTCCAGCTCGGGCTTCACACCCCATTCCTGCACAAGGGCGGCCATTTTGCGCAGTGTTGGCGGGGTCGATATATAGATCATATCCGTGTCGGAAAAATTCAACGTCCCGCAATCAAGCGAACAGATATCGGGCATGCATTCCTTGATATGAGCTAGCCGTTCTTCGGGGCCGATCATGTCTGTCCCCGGCCCTGGCATCGCGGGGTTTGCAGGGTCCGACACCCAATCACCCCCCATGCCAGCGGTGATGTTGATCACCACATCGGTGTCACTCTCGCGGATGCGGTCTACGATTTCCTTGAACAGTTTGGGGTCACGCGACCCTTGCCCTGTCTCTGGATCACGCGCATGGATATGCGCCGCCGAAGCGCCTGCTTTGGCGGCCTCGATCGCGGCATCGGCGATCTCTTTTGGGGTAACGGGGACATGCGGGCTTTTGCCCGTGGTATCGCCCGCGCCGGTCACGGCACAGGTCAGCACAACGTCGTAGTTCATTTAGCAAAGCCCCCCTTTTGTTTAGCTTGGTGCGGAATCGATGAAAAAAATTGTCGATTATTCGACAGTGTTGCAGCTATATTGGCGAAAAACCGCACCATTCTTGTTGGATCTTTGCCCATGCAAATTGACATGACACAGCCAAGCCCCCGCGCCGCGATCCACGCCATTTTTGTGGTCGTGCCGCGGTTCAATATCACCACGCTGATCACCATGATCGAGACGATGCGAATCGCGAATTACCTCGCGCCAGAGCAGCTGTTTTCTTGGGAAATCGTATCGTTCGATGGCGCTGAAATTGTAGCAAGCAATGGCATGAAAACCACCGTTGCCACTGACTCTGACGTGCTGCTTGCGGCGGATCTGGTCTTTGTGCTGGGCAGTTGGGGCACCGAGCATTACGAAAATCGCGCCCTTACCGCGTGGCTGCGCAAACGCGCCCGCGCTGGTGAAAGCATCTGCGGGGTAGAACTTGGCTGCTACATCGTTGCGCGCGCAGGTCTGTTGGATCGCAAGCCCGCCACCATCCATTGGTCATGGCTAAGCGGGTTTCGCGAATCCTTTGACCGTGTCGATGTGCAGGAGTGCCTGTTCACCATCGAGGGCAAGATCATGAGCTGTTCCGGTGGATTGGCTGGTGTTGACCTGATGCTGCGCCTGATTGAGCGGACCCACGGCAGCGGCTTTTCAGGTGAGATCGCAGACCAGATGTTGCACCACCCGATCCGCAACGCGGTCTCATCTCAGCGCAGTACGATGGGGCGCAGTACAGAGACGATGCTGCCGCTGGTGCGCGAGGCGATGACCCTTATCGAACAGAACATCGAGGAGCCGTTGAGCGTGCCCGAAATCGCCGACACCCTCGACGTGTCCCAGCGTCAGTTGGAGCGCCAGTTCAAGAAACACGTGGGCTGCACTGTCGTCCAATTCGGGCTGTTGCGGCGGTTGCAAAACGCGCGGTTATTGCTGATTTCAACAAACCTGAGCGTGCGTGAAATTGCCACCGCGTCAGGGTTCAACACGCTGTCGCATTTCGCGTTTTCCTTTGGTAAGTTCTTTGGCCGCCGCCCGTCAGAATACCGCGAAGCGTGGCCTGCCAATGAAGCCGCCCCAAGTTGGCCGGGATCACTGTCTGACTTCCTTTCAACGCTAAAGGAAATACCGGCGCGCGCTCAGCCTAACCGCGATTGACGCAAGGCGCGCAACACAGCGACAATCTCGCGATCACGTTGTGCTGCCATGTCTTCAAAATGACGATCCCCTGCGATGGCGTTGCAACCATCGACCATACGGTCCCGCAGATCACGGGTGAGTTCGGGTGCCTCCAACCGCGTCCACGGCAGTTTCAGGGCAGGACCAAATTGATCCAGATTGGTCGCCATGCCCCCCGCGCCGCAAGCCACGTGGAACGCCATGCACTGGCCCTGTGACACCATGCGCGGTGCGGGGCCGTTCATCAGGGCGATGTCGATGTCCTCGGGCGTCGCTTCGTCGTTGGCCACCATATGCAAGGCCTCGCGCCAAAGCGCTTCTTGCAGCCGTGTCGCCACAAATCCGGGGATTTCCTTTTTCATAAGCAGAGGTGCTTTGCCCGCGATTGCATAGAACTTACCAGCCCATGCCACGGCATCGGGTGCGGTGTGATCGCCGCCAACGATTTCGACCAAGGGCAGCAGGTAAGGTGGATTGAACGGATGCCCGATAACGCAGCGCTCTGGCGTAGCACAAGTGGCTTGGATTTCCGTCATGGTCAGCCCCGATGTGGACGATCCGATCACGACAGACGCGGGCAGGATATCCCCCATCTGCTTGTACAAAGCCTGCTTGATCTCCAACCGTTCGGGCGCGCTTTCTTGCACGAACTGCGCGCCGTCCAGCGCCGTTTTCAGATCGGTGACGATGCGCAAGCGGTCACGCGAGGCCCCCTCTGCCAGACCCAAATCCGTCAGGCTGCCCCATGCGGTGTTGAGGATGGAATTGAACGCATCCGTCTCAGCCGCGTCATGCAGATAGGCGGTCACATCGTAACCGCGGGCCAGAAAATGCGCAGCCCAGCCAGCGCCGATGGGCCCCGCGCCAATACTGGTCACGCGGGTGATTGCGGAAGGATCAGGATACATCATTCACCTTTGAAGTTCGGTTCGCGTTTTTCGACAAAAGCAGCGACACCTTCTTTGGCATCCTCGGACTTTAGCATCTTGCGATAAATCGGCATCGGGTCCGTGCGCATCTTGTTGAACGCGCTTTCGAGCGGCACACACTCAATCTCGCGCTGCACCTCTTTGACGGATTGCATCGCCAAGGGGGCAGACCACGCGATTGAGGCCGCCCATTCGCGCGCCGCATCCATCAGCTGTTCCTTGGGGACCACCTTGTTGACCAGCCCGTAATGCGCGGCCTCAGTTGCCTTCATGCGACGCCCCAGCAGGAACATCTCCATCGCGATGTTATGCGGGATGCGACGCGGCAAGCGTTGCAACGCGCCCGCGTCAGGCACAATCCCCAACGGCATTTCGGGCAAGCCAAATTCCACATGATCCGCAGCAATCAGCAGATCACAGCCCATCGCCATTTCGAACCCGCCACCGATAGCCAAACCATTGATCGCGGCGATGACGGGCTTGTTCAACGCCCAATTCTCGGTCAGCCCCGTGAACCCGCCAAAGCCGTATTCGTCGGCCTCCCACCAGTTATCAAGCTGCATTTCGCCGTCGTTAAGCGCCTTCAGATCCCATCCTGCCGAGAAAATCTTGTCGCCTCCGCCGGTCAGGATCGCGCACCGCAGGTCCCTGTCTTCGTGCAATTCCTGAAACGCCGCCGCCAAAGCCTGTGACGTAGGCACGTCAATGGCATTGACCTTACCGCGATCTAGGGTGACTTCCAGAACATGGCCGTCGCGGGTGACTTTTACGCCGTCTGACATGGGACTATCCTTCTTTGAATTCGGGCATGACTTCGTTCACGAACATGCGCAGCGACTTTTGTTGTGACGCGTGATCGAGCCCCATGGAGGCGTAATAAATAAACTCGTTCACCCCCAAGGCTTGGTAACGCTTGAGCTTTTCGATGACCCGATCGGGAGAACCAAACATCAGGTTCTCCTCAAGCATGACGGGGTCATATTGTTCGCGTCCTTCCAACTGGTCCAGCGGGATCGAGGCGGGAAAGCCGTCCTTCACATCGCCCAGATTACGGTAAAGGTTTTCGAACTGGCTCAGTAAACGGCGCACAGCGTTCATCGCGTTCTCACCATCCGCCGCGTTGTCGTAAACACATGAATGGCGCATCAGAGCAAAGCGCGGGTTCCAACCGTTGTCAGCCTTCACAATCGCGTCGTCCAACTGTTGCTTATACAATTCTGCTTCGGCAAAGGAGCGGGTGAAAGGCCAGCAGTTCACGTGACACTTTTCGCGCATCGCATAGTCGTAAGTGATGGGCGAACGCGCCGAGACCCAGACGGGCATCTCTGCCTGCAAGGGCTTGGGAACAGAGGTCGAAGTGGGGAACTGCCAGTGCTCACCCTCATGGGCATAATCGCCTTGCCAAAGCGCGCGCACAGCGGGCAGCATTTCCTGCATGTAGCGCCAAGCGTCTGACTGTTTCAGGCCTGGTTTCATGCGATCAAATTCGCGTTGATAAGCGCCAGAGCCGATGCCGAATTCCAATCGCCCGCCGCTGATCAAATCGGTGAACGCCGCCTCGCCTGCCAGATTGATCGGGTGCCAGTACGCGGCCGTGGCCACAGCTGTTCCCAGACGAATGTTACTGGTTTCAGTGGACCACCACGTCAGCAACTGAAACGGGTTTGGCGCGATGGTCATTTCCAGCGCATGGTGTTCGGCAGACCAGACAATATCAAAGCCGCCCGCCTCGGCAATCTGCACCATTTCAAGGGTGTGGCGCGCGACGTCTTTCATATCCAGACTGTCGTCAATCCGTTCCATGTTCACCGCAAGTTGGAATTTCATGTCAGGGTCCTTTCGCGTGGGGTCATCACAATGTTTCGATCATTTTGTCTGCGAACCAACGGGCAAATCCCGCAACGTTGGGTTCCAACAACGGCTGAAATCTACCCTGCTGTGCGTCGGGGTGCGACAAACCGCCCGTGCCTTCGGTTGCGCCAAATTGCGTCACATAGGCGCCCGTCACATCCTCGGGCGTATCGGGCAGATCGCAGACATCGCCAATGCAGTCGGGGTGCACAAACGGCAGGTGGTAATATTCGTTGAACACCTCAAGGAAGGCTTTCCAGTTGCAGGCGACTTCGATCACTTCGGTTCGCGTGCTGAACAGCGTTTCCAGCGGGCAAGGCGCGTGGATTTTGGCAAAAGCCTGCAAGCTGCCCGCCTTGTCGTGCAGCAGAATGATGGGCTGGCCCGCGACGTCCAAGGCGACGTAATCGTCCGCATCATCGACGTAACACGCAGGCGGCTGTGACACGGGTTGATCGGCTGCGCGCGACCGCTCAAACGCTGGTTTCAGGGCCGCAATTGTCATCGCATCACAAACGGGTTGGCCATCGGTTCATCCGAGGTGTTTATCCAGATCGTCTTGGGGCGCGTATAATCATAGATCGCCTGAAATCCGCTTTCGCGGCCATAACCTGACCCTTTGACGCCACCGAATTCCGCAATAGGTGACACGACGCGATAGGTGTTCACCCAGACGATGCCAGCACGCACGGAATTGGCCATGCGGAGGGAACGCGCAGAGTCTTTGGTGAAGATGCCCGCGGCCAACCCGTGTTCGGATTCATTGGCTAGCGCCAGTACTTCTTCCTCAGTCTTGAAGCGTTGCACGGACAGGACAGGGCCGAACAATTCGGTGTCGACAATGCGCAGATCTTGCCGTGGGCATTCGATGATTGTGGGTTCGTAAAACAACCCCGACATGCCGTCGGGCTGCTTGCCTCCAACCAACACTTTGCCACCCTCCTTTTGGGCATGGGCAACCTCGCGCTGGATGTGCTCCAGCTGGCCCGTGGTGCACAGTGGCCCCATCTGAGTTTCTTCTGCCAGCGGGTCACCGATCACGATCTGACGCGCCAAGGTGGTCATCTGCTCAAGGAATTCATCAGCAATGTCTTCGTGCAGATAAAGCCGCGAGCCCGCGACACAGCTTTGCCCCGTGGCGCCGAAAATCCCCGCGATCGAGGCATTGACCGCGCTTTCGATATTTGCGTCTTCAAAGACAATGAACGGGGATTTTCCGCCCAGTTCCAAGGACACTTCGGCAAAATTGTTCTTCACATTCTCCAGTACATGGCGCGCCGCATTTGGCCCGCCTGTAAAGGACACACGCGCGACCAATGGGTGGCCTGTCAACGCACGCCCACAAGGCTCTCCGTGGCCTGTGACGATGTTCACAACACCCGCAGGAATGCCTGCCTGTTCGACCAGCTTGCCAAATTCCAGCATCGCGGCACTGGCGTGTTCCGAGGCCTTGAGCACCACAGTATTGCCCGCCGCCAGAGCGGGTCCAATCTTGACCGCCACCAGAAACAGCTGCGAATTCCAAGGCACCACGGCGGCGACCACGCCCAGCGGTTCGCGTTTAGTGAACACAAACATGTCGGGCTTGTCGATAGGCAGGGTTTCCCCGCTGACTTTGTCCGCACAGCCCGCAAAAAAGTGGAAAAACTCGGCGATATATGTCGCCTGCCAGCGAGTTTCTTTCAGCATCTTGCCCGTATCAATCGATTCTGTACGGCCCAATAATTCGGAATGATCCGCCAGCAAGTCACCCAGCTTGCGCAAGGTTTTGCCGCGCTGCGTGGGGGTCATGCTGGCCCAAGGGCCTTTGGTGAACGCGGCATGCGCGGCCTCAACTGCGCGGTTCACGTCAGCTTCTGTTGCCTCTGGCACGCGGCTCCAGAATTTGCCGTCACTTGGGTTCACGCTCTCGAAAGTGCCACCATCAGACGCGTCGACCCACTCACCGTTGATCAGCATTTGGTAGCTTGTGATATCCGCCATGGCGCAAGGCCCCCCTGTGTTACCCGCCTATTCATGTCCGCTTTCACATCCGATGTGCTGGAAAATACGACATCGCTTGTCGAAAAATCCGAAAGCATTCTGTGATGATCGGGGCAGGCTGACACCAAGGGAGGCGTATCAATGGCCAAGAAAAAGCTAATCATCGGAGGCCCGCTGGAAATCGGCGGGCGGATTTTGTCGCTGTCCCGTGGCATTCGCGCGGGCGACTTTGTGTACCTCACAGGTCAGATCCCGATGCAGAATGGCGCCCCCATGACCACAGGCACCGTCGAGGCGCAAACCCGCGCCGTGCTGGATGACATCACCGCCACATTGGCGCTGGC
Source organism: Ascidiaceihabitans sp. (assembly GCF_039986515.1). Taxonomy (NCBI): domain Bacteria; kingdom Pseudomonadati; phylum Pseudomonadota; class Alphaproteobacteria; order Rhodobacterales; family Paracoccaceae; genus Ascidiaceihabitans; species Ascidiaceihabitans sp. The sequence continues at coordinate 15,916 of NZ_JBDWQO010000008.1, forward strand.
CGATTGCACCCGCGATGACGTGATCAAAGCCATGGTCTGGCTGCGTGAGCGCAGCGATTTCCCGGGCTTCAACGCGATCTATGGAGAGTACTTCCCCGTGGAGCCGCCCACACGTTCCGCTGTGGTCAGTGACTTGCTGGTCGATGTCCGCGTCGAGGTAGAGGTGGTCGCCTACCGCCCCGTTGACGATGCATAAGTCGCCCGACGGCACCGCCTACACGCTGATCGGTCCCGCCGACGGGCCCGTTATCGTGATGATCCACGGGCTGGGACTGAACCGCGATTGCTGGCAGTGGACGACGCCTGCGCTAAACGATCACTACCGCGTGCTTTGCTACGATCTTTACGGTCATGGGCAAAGTGCACCGCCGCCCGAAACACCCAACCTGTCGCTGTTTTCAAACCAACTGGCCACGCTGCTGGACCATTGCGGAATTGAAACCGCGACCCTTGCCGGGTTTTCGCTGGGCGGGATGATCGTGCGCCGATTTGCACAAGATCATGCGCACAGAACAACGGGGTTGGTGATCCTCCACTCCCCACACAAGCGCAGCGCAGATGCCCAAGACGCGATCCTCAAGCGTGTAGAACAAGCCCGCCATGAAGGCCCTCAGTCCACTGTCGAGGCCGCGTTGGACCGCTGGTTCACCGCTGATTTCAAGCAGGCCAACCCCGATATGATGGACATCGTCCGTGGCTGGGTCACGGGAAATGACATCGGCATCTATCATACGATCTACCGCGTCCTTGCTGACGGGATCGATGAGATCATCGCCCCCTCCCCACCAATCATCTGCCCGACCTTGGTCATCACCGGCGACGAAGACTATGGCAATGGCCCCGAAATGACCCATGCCATCGCGGCTGAAATCGAGGGCGCACAAAGCGTGATCCTGAAGGGCTTGCGCCATATGGCTTTGGCCGAAGATCCAAGCGCCGTGAACACACCGCTGTTTGCGTTTCTTGACGCACTGGACGCCAAAGCATGAGCACGCAGATCCTCAAAGGATTGCGCGTGCTGGACCTAAGCCGCATGTTGTCTGGCCCCTATTGCACCATGCATCTGGCGGATCACGGCGCAGAGGTGATCAAGATCGAAGGCGGCGCGGGGGATACCAGTCGCGGCAACGGCCCGTTTCGCGATGATGATCCGAACCACGACTGGGCTGGCTATTTCATCAGCCTTAATCGTGGCAAGAAAAGCATCCAACTTGATCTCAAATCCGCTGAGGGTAAGGCGCAGTTTCGCGCCCTTGCGGCATCGGCCGATGTTGTCGTCGAAAACTTCCGCCCCAAAGTGATGGATCGGCTGGGGCTGTCCTATGAAAGCCTTGCCGCCGACAATCCCAAACTGGTCTATGCCGCGATCCGTGGTTTTGGCGATCCGCGCACAGGGGAAAGCCCCTACACCAATTGGCCCTCTTATGATGTGGTCGCGCAGGCCATGGGCGGGCTGATGGCGATCACAGGGGCTGACGCGAACAGTCCGACAAAAACAGGCCCCGGCGTCGGCGATATTTTCGCGGGGATGATGATGGCCTTTGGCATCATGGCCGCCCTGCGCGAGGCCGAGGCCACAGGCAAAGGTCAGTTCGTCGACGTGGCAATGTACGACGCGATGATCTCACTGTGTGAACGCATGGTGTACTTGCATGACATTACGGGAGTGGTGCCAGGGCCCGAGGGCAATGGCCACCCTTTCCTCAGCCCCTTTGGCCTCTACCCTGCTGCTGACGGGCATGTTGCCCTTGGCATTGTGGATGATGCCTTTTGGCAGCGGTTGGCAACACTTATGGGACAGCCAGAGCTTGGGAAGGACCCCCTGTTCGCCACCCGCGCGGCGCGTGCGCAGAACGCGGCAAAGGTGGATCGCCTTGTCGCTGCATGGACGTCGAAACAAAGCAAAGCACAGCTGACCCGGACCTTGGGCGGCGAGGTTCCCTTTGGCCCGCTGAACACCATCGCAAACATTGCGCGTGATCCTCATATCGCTGCCCGCAAGATGCTGGCTCAGATCAACGGCCCTGATCCGGCGCAAAAACCGTGGACGGTTGCCGCTAACCCTCTGCGCTTTGGCGCGCATGGACATGGTGCGCTTGCGTCGCCACCAGCCTTGGGCGCTGACAACCAGATGCTGGACGCTATCGCCCCCGCCACACCGATGGACCCCGAAACCAAACGCAGCCTGCGCGATGCCTTTGGCCGTTTTGCGACGGGCGTAACTGTGGTGACGACACGCCAACCCAACGGCACGCCACGCGGTTTTACCGCGAACTCCTTTACCTCTGTTTCACTGGACCCACCACTGTTGTTGGTGTGCATCGGCAAGGCCGCGCTGTCTTGTGACACCTTCGCCAGTACGGACCACTTTGCAGTGAACATTTTGGCGGATGACCAAAAGGAACTCTCAGGGCTTTTTGCATCACAATCCACCGATAAATTTAGCCTAGCAGACTGGCATGCGGGTACAGAGAATCTGCCGGTGATGGACGGCGCATTGGCGAGCTTTTGTTGCAAGCATCACCGCTTGGTGGATGCGGGCGACCACCTAATCTTGATTGGTCGCGTACTGGATTTTGAGACCGCAGATGGACAACCACTTGGCTATTATAAAGGGGCCTATTTCGACATTGGTCTGGATCGCGCCGTGACGGCGGCTGCAACGGCGGGAGATGCGACCATCGCAGCTGTGCTATGCCATAAAAACAGGCTGCTTTTGGCCGAGGACGACACGGGGAGCGTCACATTGCCCACAGGCCCCTCGATGGAAACGCTGACCCGATCCTTGAGCGACCAAGACCTGACACCAGAACTTGCCCAGCTTTACGCCGTCTACCAAGTGACGGGCACAGACGCGCAGCGGATTGTCTATCATGGCCATGTGCAAGGCAACGCCCGCAATGGCCTGAAATTCTATGATCTGGATGCCCTGCCCCTAGACCGCGTGCGCGATGATGCGGAACGGTCCCTTTTGCGAAGATACGCGCAGGAAAACCGGCACGGCACCTTTGGCATCTACCACGGAAACGAAGTTGAGGGCGTCGTGCACACCCTCGCTGGAAACCACAAATATCACATCTGACAGGAGAGACCCAAATGATCCCCGAACTGCGCAAAGTCATCACCTTTGACGAAGACATCCATACCGAAGGCGGACGCCCCGCTGACCCAGTGCTACGCATGATCGGCGTGGCAGCGGTGGTGGCGAACCCTTGGGCGGGGCGCGGCTTTGTCGAAGACCTGCAACCTGAAATTCAGCAGATGGCCCCTGTTTTGGGCGAAATGTTATCGGATCGCCTGATTGCATTGGCAGGGTCTGGCGAGGCAATCGAGGCCTACGGCAAGGCCTGCATCGCGGGCACCAGTTGCGAGGTCGAACACGCCTCTGCGCTGATCCACACCTTGCAGTTCGGCAATTTCTACCGCGAGGCCGTGGACGCCAAAAGCTATCTGGGTTTCACCAACACGCGCGGCCCCGCCAACACGCAGATCCAAATTCCGTTGATGGACAAGCATGATACGGGGCGGCGCTCACACTATCTGACCGTACAGTTTTCAATCTACGACGCGCCTGGTGTAGATGAATTGGTTGTCGCACTTGGCGCTGCAACCCGCGGCCGCCCGCATCACCGCATTGGTGACAGATATTCCGATTTGGCCGCTTTGGGCCGGGATGTAGAAAACCCAGCAGGTGTCTGACGGCCGCTCGCAAGAAGTGGTATCCTGAGAGTAATTTACAGCGGCACCGCCAAATTTTTGGGGCAACATAAGCGGGTGTGGATGCCCCGTGGCTGAATTTGGCGTCGGCAAGTCTTGGAACGACTGATCAGGGCAGTCAGGTGTCCGGCCTCGTAGTTGCCGCGACAAATGGCGGCGGGCCTTTATGGAGATACGCGATCTGGTTCCCAATCACTTATGCGGCCTATTTTTGGCCACGCGCATATTCTGGGTATTCCAGTTCAATCTCTTGATCCGTGTTCCGTAACTTTCCTTCGCCTCTTCAGTCCTGCCGGTATCCGGCGCCGTTGCCTTACACAGCAGCTCGAATTTCGTAATTCTTCTCTGTTACCATCATGGCCCACAATTGACCGGCCATCCTATTTGCAAGTGCCACAGCGGCAACCAAGCGTGGCTTCTTTTTCAGCATATTCGCAAGCCAAGGATCATCGCAACGACCTTTTCGCTCCGATGCACTGATCACCGACATGGCGCCGGTGACGAGTAACCGGCG
>NZ_JBDWQO010000009.1:0-288801 GCF_039986515.1 Ascidiaceihabitans sp.
GACATCAAGCGCGCGACGCGCAAGCATTATTCATCCGAAGAGAAGATCAGGATCGTGCTGGATGGCCTGCGTGGCGAGGATAGCATTGCAGAGCTGTGCCGCCGTGAGGGGATTTCGCAAGGCATTTACTACAAATGGTCAGGTTGCTCCGGTTCCGCATCCGCGTGTCATCACGAAAGACACACATTGCTATGACAACGACGCAGAAACGATCTGTGGCGAAACACGTGCAACATCTGATTCCCGTGGCAACACCATTCGTGTCATGAAGATGGACTACGACCGAACAGACGTTGGAACCACAGCCCAAGGACGTGAAACAAAATACAGCTTCGACCTGATGGATCGGCTGGTCGGCGTAACGGACCCAGGCGGAGCACAGTGGACCTATACGCATGACTTTAAAGGCAACCGCCTCACAGCGGATGATCCGGGCCTTGGGTTCTGGACGATGGAATACGACGCCAATGACAACCTGACAAAACAATACGACGCCAAGGGGCAGACGATTGAATTCACCCATGACGCGCTGGATCGCGTCCTGTCCAAAACTGTCGCCTGGACGGACGGCGCTAACGCCACGCAAACTGATGTCATCACCTACGCATACGATGAAGCGAACCCAGACCTGTTGGGCGGCAACAACATCGGTCAACTCACCACGCTCAGTGGGGCGCACAACACGATCCGCTATGGGTATGACAACGCCGGAAACACAGTGGCGGAAGAACACAGTGTCCCCCTGAACGGAACGACCTACGAATACAACTTCACCCGCGACATGCATCCCAGCGGGGCGCTGATTGCACAAACGCTTCCGACGTCTTCAAACGGCGACACCTTCACCACACCGGACTTCAAATACGATGCCGCGGGCCGACTGACCGAATTTGGCACTTGGCTGACAGGCACAACATACGACACCCGCAGCAACCCAACGCTAAAGACTTTTGGTAACGGTATGACCGAAGAACGGATGTACGACGCACAACAAGGGTGGATCGACGAAATCCGCGTGCTCGGAACGACAGGCGGCACACGCGAGCTCGCCAAATACTGGCGCAGTCAAGCGGGGCGGATCAACCGACACCGCACGTGGCTGGTGCAGGATCAATACAACTACTGCTACGACTACGCGGGGCGCTTAACCGTAGCAGCTGATCTGATCAGCGCCAACAAGACCTGCGACACCATCGGAACATGGGAAGGCACCGAACTGCGCGACCAGTTCTTCACCTATCGGCGCGACGGGTCCATGGCCTCCAATAGCCACGTGGGCGACTACATCTACTCCGGCTCGCCCGTGGCTCATGCGCCTGCGTCCGTCGAGGGCCAAGCGCTCACCTATGACGCCAACGGCAACATGACACTGGGGCTGAACGGCAAAACGATGACCTATGACGGCGAAAATCGCCCGCCCTCGGTCACGCTTGGGGTGAACACCTCTGGCTACGTTTACGGCGCAGATGGCACGCGGCTGACGAAGCTGGAACAGATCGGCACGCAACCGCAAAGCACGACGCTCTATGTCGGCGGCGTGGAAATCCGTGACCCGGGTGTGAATGAGGTCGTGCTGGCCTATCCCCATGAAAACGTGCGCTTAAAGTTCGCCAATGCCAACAGCACGCCCGAGGTCAGCTACCTCTTCCGCGACCACCTTAACTCGGTCCGCATGATTGCGGGTGAAAACCAAAAGATCGAAGAACGCTCGACCTACAAGCCGTTTGGCGAGGAGAACGAAAGCGTTCTGGCCGCCAGCAAAGCCCAGGAAACCATCGGCTGGATCGGAGAACGGCACGACGCAGGTGCCGGGCTGCAATACCTGAACGCGCGGTACTACGATCCGGAGCTGGGGCTGTTTATCCAGCCCGATTGGTTTGAAGTGACGCAGGCTAGGGTTGGGACGAATAGGTATTCCTATAGCTTCAATGATCCGGTGAATTTAATGGATCCGGGGGGGAATGATGTCACCTACGGTAGTGATGGTTCAGTCACTCAGCATGACGTAGATAGTGAAGGAAATAGAACCGCCGTTTCTCATAGTTTTGGCAGTCACAACGGGTACATGGCTGCTATTTCTGAAGCAAATAATGCAGGGCATGCAACCCTTAGTGGCTATGCGCGAGGTGTTCATGGCTACTACGGGAGCACTGAAAATGGGCTAGCAATAAGTGACCAAAGTACAATGTATTTTGGTGCAAAGGCTATTCAAGTACTCAACAATGCCATGCGAGCATGCAAAGGGAAGTGTGCGAAACACCTCGATAGAGTTCTGAAACCCGTTGATCGGTTGTTTAAAGTAACTCTGAGGAAAGCTAGCGATAGAGTTATAGAACGAACAAAGACATTATTTTCGTCTAGTCAGAGAGCACAGAATGCGAGAGATTTAGCTAACAAAGCAGAACATATTTTCGGTCGGAAAAACTTGGACAAACATCAGATGCAAGGCTTATTAGATGCATTTAGAGGCGACAAGACGGCTGCAGCTAAGGCTCTGATGGCTGCTGCAAATAGGGCGGTCAAAACAAGTAGTACCGCTAAGATGACCAAAGATGGTCTTTATGGAGCCGTCGTTTCGGTTAGGGGGGTACAAGTTCAAGTATCAGGTCGCGTTATAGATGGCGTAACGCGGCTTGGGACCGCAAGTATGGATATGTCGAGGCCGCTATGGAAGTGAACACAACTAAGCCGAATTTAATAGAGAACGCTGTACTTGAGTGTTTTAAGGAGAATTATCCAAGTGCTTTTGACGCAAAAAGGTATTTTGTCGTCGATAGGGAAGTTAGCATAGGAGGCTTTGCTACAGATGTAGCTGTTTCCGAAGCACCTCTTGACGATACCCGCGAAGATAAGAGTTGCCCAAACATGTTTCTGCTTGAAGACGGGGATTACGTGGGCGATGTATACGTAACACACTTCGAAAGCGGTGAAGTAAATTGGATAGAAATGGCGCTGTACGAAAAAGTGATTTCAGAACTGACAGGCGAGCTTGCCATTGTCTGGAGAGCTTAAAAAATTCCAGACAATGACCAAAGCAAAGCCTTTAGACTCCGGCATCTCCCTCCTCGAAGTCATGGTCGCCCTCGCCATCATCGCCATGGTCGCAGCCCTCGTCGCCCCCCGCGTCATGGGCAGCTTTGGACGCGCGAAATCCAAAGCCGCAGAAATCCAACTTACCAACATCAAAGGCGCGTTACAGCTGTATTACCTCGACGTTGGCCAATACCCCTCGGAAACCGACGGCCTCAGCGGACTGCTCATCCAGCCCACCACTGTCAACGACTGGAGCGGACCCTATATCGACGACGCTGACGACATCCAAGATCCATGGGGCCGCCCCATCCGCTACATCTTCCCCACAGAAAACGGCGGCTTCGGCCTGCTCAGTCTTGGCCGCGACGGCCAACCCGGGGGCACCCAAGAGGACAAAGATATCGAGGGCTGATCACCCCGCCACCAACACCACAAAGAACCCAAAGGCCAGAAACGGCCCAAACGGCACCGCAATCTGCCCTCCGTCCCCCATAAGCCGCCCGCGCCCCACGAGTGCCACCACGATCCCCGCACAAGACGCGATCAGCAGCACATAAGGCAAACCCAACGGCCCCACCCAAACCGTCGCCGCCGCAATAAACTTCACATCCCCCAACCCCAATCCCGTGCGGCCAAACCTGCGATAATACCAAGCACTCAGCCCCCAAAACACAGCCCCAACGCAAAGCGCCGCACTCACATGCAGCCCCAGCTCCGCCTGTCCCGCAATGTGCCAAGCTCCAAGCACCACGACCCCCAGATTGCAAACATCCGGAATGCGATACGTCATTGTATCCACCGCTGAGATCAAAAGCGCCACAGGGACAACCAGCAACATGGGCAAAGTCACGGCCTTTGTGCCAACCAAAACAAATGTGAGCGCGTACAGGCCAGCGAACCCTAAGCCCAACAGCGCGGCATTTTTGGGGCGTTGCACAAGGCAAAGGAATGGGGATTGGCGCGTCTGCATTGTCTTGAGCCTTTTACCCCACGCTCGCAAAAAAGGCGACCCGAGGTGTGCACCCCCAGACCGCCCCGCTCCACAAGGAAGCTTTTTTGGTTACTCTCGATCAGTAAGACGCTGTTCAAGCCAGTCCAACACTTCACTCTCAACCCATCCCACACGGTTCAGGCCCAGCTGTACCCGCTTGGGGAGTAGGCCTGCCTTCTCCAGTCTGGCAACATGTTGAGGTGAATAGAGCACCAGTTCTTTCAACGCTTTCTTTGACAGTATCCTCATCACAAATACTCCTTACGATTAAGGAGCATTGCAATGCCCACGGTTTCAGGTTGCCCATAGCCATAGGGATCTCACCGCCATCACAGGTTGAGCGTGTTTTCTAGGACTGCATGGTTACAATACCAAACAGAAGGTGGCGCGAAAGGTGGTTCGTTAAAAGGGAAATCCAAGGTTTACCTTTTAATTTATCTACTTAGATGCAAATTGTGGTGCGGGTGGGGGGACTCGAACCCCCACGGGCATTCGCCCAACAGATTTTAAGTCTGGTGTGTCTACCATTCCACCACACCCGCAACATGTGCAGGTTTAGGCAAAGCGCAACGCGCACTCAAGTCCCGATATCAGATGTCTTCGCCTTTTGGCCCCAAAGGCGCACCTTTGGCCACCAAAGCACGCTCTGACAGCCAAGGATTGTTCTTTAACGCCGCCAGCATCTGCGTGCGGGCTTCCGGAATACGCCCAAGCTGCATCAAAGTCAGCGCCCGCCCCGATTGGGCCGCGACGTGGTTGGGGTTGATCGCCAAAGCAAGGTCCAAATCCTTGAGAGCACCGGCAAATGCGCCTTGCAAAAACTGGACATAAGCCCGTTGATTGAACCCTTCGGCGTAGGTCGGGCAATAGGTCGCCAATGTGTCAAATTCTTTGAAAGCGCCTACAAAATCATAGACATCGCGCTGGCGCATGCCGCGATCAAGCACTTCTTGGGCTTGCTCATTTGGTGCGCGCAACCACACTTGCCACATGGAAGATGACACTTCGCGCCCTGTGGCTTCGTCCGGGGCCGCACGCGCCTTTGCGATCAAACCGTTCAATTCTGCCGAATGATCCGCAGGATCAGGGCAATCTTGCGCCCATGCTGGGCCTGCCATCAGTGCTAAAGCAAATAAAATACGCATGACCCTAGGGTGGCACAGCGCAGACAAAAATCAAGACACATCCGCGAGAACAGTTTCCTTGACCGCTTCCATCGCCACAAATGTCGATGTGGATGCCACGTGGGGCAACGATGAAATCGTGTCGCCCAAAAAGGCGCGATAGCTTGCCATATCCCGCGTGCGGATTTTCAACAAATAGTCAAAATTGCTTGCAATCATATGGGCTTGTTCAATTTCGGGGACCTTAGCGACAGCCACGTTAAAGGCCCGCAATGCGGCCTCTTTGGTGTCGGTCAATTTGACTTCGACAAACGCCACATGGTCCAACCCCAATTTTATCGGATCCAACATCGCACGATATCCTAAAATCATGCCAGAGCTTTCCAGACGCCGCAATCGTGCTTGGGTGGGTGATTTCGACAAACCAATGCGTCCGGCCAAGTCCGTAACGCTGATGCGCCCGTCTTCTGCCAGAACTTCAAGAATCGCTGCATCAAATCGATCCAACCCGGATTGCTCAAAAATCATGCCTGACCTCTTCAAAATGATAATTTGACCTGATCATATGCAAAATCTAAGTCGTTATGTCCACTATTATTGCGATACAGTAGATCAAACGAATAGGAGACCTCGTGATGAATACTGCATTGCTGAACGCCATTGACGCAAAAACCTACGCTGATCCTGATGCAGTCATCACGGAACTGGTCGCATTGGCCAACTTAAGCCCAGAGGACCGCACGCAAATCACAGACAAAGCAGCCGCTTTGGTCACACGTATTCGAACAGGGTCAGAACCCGGTTTGATGGAGGTGTTTCTCGCCGAATATGGCCTGTCCACCGATGAAGGGATCGCCTTGATGTGCCTGGCCGAAGCCTTGTTGCGTGTGCCGGATGCCGACACCATAGACGCGCTTATCGAAGATAAAATCGCGCCATCCGATTGGGGCAAACACCTTGGTCAATCAGCCTCGTCCTTGGTGAATGCGTCCACATGGGCCTTGATGTTGACCGGACGCGTGCTGGACGACGATGCCCCCGGCCCTGCCCGCCATTTGCAAGCAGCATTGAAGCGCGTGGGTGAACCTGTCATTCGCGCGGCCGTTTCGCGGGCGATGAAGGAAATGGGACGCCAGTTTGTGCTGGGCGAAGACATCAATGCTGCGATGAAACGCGCCGCTGGCATGGAAGCCAAAGGGTTCACCTATTCCTACGACATGCTGGGCGAAGCCGCGCGCACCGAAGGCGATGCACGCCGGTACCACCTCAGCTACAGCCGCGCGATTTCCGCCATCGCAACTGCTTGCACCCACAACGACGTACGCGAGAACCCTGGCATCTCTGTCAAATTGTCAGCGTTGTACCCCCGGTACGAGCTGGCAAAGCATGCCGATGTTCTGCGTGATCTCACACCGCGCCTGCGGTCTTTGGCACTGCTTGCCAAGTCTGCGGGAATGGGCCTGAATGTGGACGCCGAAGAAGCAAACCGTTTGGCATTGTCGCTGGATGTTATCGAAAATGTACTGTCTGAGCCCGCCCTTGCGGGATGGGACGGCTTTGGCGTGGTGGTTCAAGCCTACGGCCCACGTGCTGGCACAGTCATCGACACGCTCTATGATATGGCCACAAAGCTGGACCGCAAAATCATGGTCCGTTTGGTCAAGGGGGCCTATTGGGACACCGAGGTCAAATTGGCCCAGACCCTCGGCATGGATGCCTTTCCGGTTTTCACGCAAAAAGCCCAAACCGATGTCAGCTACATTGCCAACGCCCGCCGCCTACTGGGCATGACCGATCGCATCTATCCGCAATTTGCGACCCACAACGCCCATACCGTCAGCGCCATTTTGCATATGGCAGACGATGTCCCTTACGAATTCCAACGCCTGCACGGCATGGGCGAAGCCATGCATCTTATGGTGATGCAGGACAACAAGACCCGGTGCCGCATCTATGCCCCGGTCGGCGCACACCGCGATTTGCTGGCCTATCTGGTGCGGCGCCTGTTGGAAAACGGTGCCAATTCCAGCTTTGTGAACCAGATCGTGGATGAAGATGTCGCCCCTGAAACCGTAGCCGCCGACCCGTTTGAGGCCCTGAACACTGCCGCGCCTGACATCGCAACGGGCACGGAACTTTACCTGCCGGAACGTCCCAACTCTAAGGGCTTTGATTTGGGTCATGCCCCCACATTGGACCGCATCAACGCCGACCGCACGCCCTTTGCAACCCATCAATGGCACGCAAAACCGCAGCTGGCCGCGCAGGCAAACCCTGCGCCTGAAACCCCATGCCTTGCCCCTTCCGATCCAAGCGACACAGTCGGCCATGTCCAAAATGCGTCGCTGGCCGATGTGGAAACGGCTGTGCAACACGTGGCCCCCTGGAATGCCCCCCTCGAAACGCGCCGTCACGTATTAAACGCTGCTGCAGATCTTTACGAACAGAACTATGGTGAACTTTTTGCCCTTTTGACCCGCGAAGCTGGCAAGACCCTACTGGATTGCGTGGCCGAATTGCGCGAAGCCATTGACTTTTTGCGCTACTATGCAGCCCAAGCCACAGATGATGCACCCGCTGGCACAGCGCTTTGCATTTCACCGTGGAATTTTCCCTTGGCCATTTATACCGGCCAAATGGCTGCCGCATTGGCGCAAGGCAATGCAGTCTTGTCCAAGCCAGCCGCCCAAACCCCATTGATGGCCTATCGCGCTGCCGAGTTGCTGCATGCCGCTGGTGTGCCGCTGCACGCCTTGCAAGTTTTACCCGGCGGCGCGGACATTGGCGCGGCGCTGACAGCACACCCCGACCTGAATGTGGTGGCCTTCACAGGATCAACCGCGACAGCCTTGAAAATTCGTCAAAGCCTTGCAGACAATGCCCCTGCCACACCATTGATCGCTGAAACCGGCGGCCTGAACGCCATGATCGTGGACAGCACTGCGCTGCCGGAACAGGCCGTGGCCTCCATCATCGAAAGCGCGTTTCAAAGCGCCGGGCAACGGTGCTCTGCGCTGCGCTGCCTATACGTTCAAGAAGACATTGCCCCCCATTTCACCGAAATGCTGATGGGGGCCATGGACAGTTTAAGCACAGGCAACCCTTGGGACTTACAGAGCGATCTTGGGCCTGTCATTGACGCACAAGCCCGGGACAAAATCGCAGCTCATATCGCGGCCAGCGATGTTATTCATCAATTGCCAAGCCCGAACACAGGCACTTTCATCGCCCCGACACTGCTTCGCGTGGCAGGCATTGCTGACATGCAGGAAGAGATTTTCGGGCCTGTTTTGCATCTTGCGACATTCAAATCCCACGAACTGGACGCCATCATCGACGACATAAACGCCACCGGTTACGGGCTGACGTTCGGCTTGCACACACGCATCGACGACCGCGTGCAGCACGTGTCGGACCGGATCAAAGCGGGCAACATCTATGTGAACCGCAACCAGATCGGGGCCATTGTCGGCAGTCAGCCTTTTGGCGGCAACGGGCTGTCTGGCACCGGACCGAAAGCGGGCGGGCCCGATTATTTGCTGCGCTTCCGCGCGCCGATCCCGGCCCATTCCGATAGCACATTCCAAAACAAGCAGTCGGAATTGCCCACCGCGTCCGTTGTCGAAACCCTGATCCATGAGGCCAGCCTGCCGGGTCCAACGGGCGAATCCAACCGTCTTAGCGCATATGACCGTGGGCCGGTTCTGTGCATGGGCCCCGGAGACGATGCCGCGGCGGCCCAGGCGCAGGCCATCACAGCCCTTGGCGGCACCGCTGTCGCAGCCACAGGTCAGATCGCGCCACATCAACTGACAGACGGCCCTGCCTACGCCGGTGTGATATGGTGGGGCGACGCTGACGCGGCCCAAGCCATCGACAAGGCACTGGCCCAGCGCAGTGGCGCCATTGTGCCGTTGATTACGCATCACCCTGACGCAGGCCACGCGCAGTCCGAAACCCACATCTGCATCGACACCACGGCGTCGGGCGGCAACGCGGCATTGCTGGGAGAAGTCGGGCAAATCACTTGACCTTTCGCGGCCAAAACCGCAGCGTCTGCCCATGTTACCCATACGCGATCACAACCCGTCGGGGCGCACGCCCTATGTCACCTGGCTGCTTATGGTCGCCAACATCGGCATCTTTCTAAGCTACGGGTTCAATGATCCCGAAGCGATCTATCGCGCCGTCTATGTCGACTGGGCGTTGATCCCTGCCCGGATCAGCTTTGGCGAAGGCTATTACACATTCATCACCTCGCAATTTTTGCATGGGGGATGGATGCATCTGGCGGGGAATATGCTGTTTTTATGGATATTCGGCGACAACATCGAGGATGAGCTGGGGCACATGCGCTACCTTGGCTTTTATCTGCTGTCGGGCATCGCGGCAGGTCTGTTGCAATATGCAACGGGCGTGGACAGCCGCGTCCCGATGGTCGGGGCCTCGGGCGCGATTGCAGGGGTTATGGGCGGGTATTTGTTGCTGTTTCCAAAGGCCAAAGTCGATATTTTCATCTTTTTCATCATCTTTTTCCGCATTTTCCCGATCCCTGCTTGGATCATGTTGATGCTTTGGTTCGGCATGCAGTTTATAGGCGGCATTTCGGCCGACCCCAATGGCGGCGGCGTGGCCTACTGGGCGCATGCAGGCGGCTTCATTGCGGGGCTTGTGATGATCGTGCCGGTTTGGCTGGCGCGTGGTGCGTTTGGGTTCTGGAAGCGCACGGACGGGCATCCACCCCACCCCGAGGCGCGTTATGATCTCAGCCGCATTCCCAAGGTCCGTCGATGAAAATCACTGCGCGATGTCATTGCGGCGCGGTTGAACTTAGCGCAGAGCTTCTTGATGGTCTTGACCCATCCCGCTGCGATTGTTCGTTTTGCGTCCGCAGGCAAGCCGCAGCCGTTACGGCCATCGCATCCAGCGTGAAGGTCATCAAAGGCGCCGACGTTTTGTCGACCTACAGCTTTGGCACCCACATGGCGCAGCACCACTTTTGCAAGATTTGTGGCATCTACACGCATCACCACAGACGGTCCGATCCCACCCAATGCGGCATCAATCTGGGCTGCATCGACGGGGTGCATCTATTAGACCACGAACCAATCCCTTGGACAGACGGCATAAACCACCCCTCTGACAGATAACCATTCACGAAGCGTCAAACGTACAAGTGGCCCAATCGCGTATCCTTTGCAGTGGTTCACGTAAACCACCGCGCATTCCTTATGTGCCAGCGCTAGGCACGGCCAAAGCAATGTATGGAACGGGACAAAACGATGTCAGCGATATTTGAAATCATTTGGGAAATTCTGCGCGGTGTTACAACGCAGACACCGTTTTGGGTGTGGCCATTGTTGGTTGGCCTTGTTGTGCTGGGATTGCGGGCCCGCACCATACGCCAAAGCGCCGTGTGGCCGTATTATGCAATTCCATTTCTAAGCTTAATGCCCGTCAGCGCCGTTTCACGCATGACGCAGCCCATGACGGCTTGGGCCGGGTTTATGATTGGCTTCGCGGTATGCGTTGTTTGGGCCTATGCCTACCAAGGCAAACGGATTGTGCAAAAAGACGCGCAGCGAATAACGGTTCAAGGCGAATGGGTTACCATGATAACCGTCATGACGGTGTTCTGGGCCAACTTCGTGCAAGGCGTGTTGCAAAGTGTGGCGCCGGATGTTTTGCACAGCGCCCCGTTCATCGGCCTGTTCGCCACCATCCTGGGGGCCTGTGCAGGGTGCTTTGCTGGCCGGTCTTTGCGGATTGTGACGTGGCCAACGCTGCGGGCGGGCGCACCGGTTTAACGCAGTGTTTTTGCCAATCCGTTGAACAGTGCTTCGTTGGCGCAGATCACTTCGCCGTCGTCCAGAATATGGCCCTCGGGGTTCATCGGCTCAACCAATGCACCGGCTTCTTTGGCGATGATCAGCCCAGCTGCCATGTCCCATGGCTTCAGGCGGCGTTCAAAAAAGCCATCGTAACGGCCTGCAGCAACATAGGCCAAATCCAGCGATGCAGCCCCCCAACGCCGGATGCCTGCACACACAGGGGCCAGCTTGGCGATGTCTTGCAGCGTCAAGGGCAGATCGGTGCGCCCCCCAAACGGCACGCCCGTTGCAAAGATGGCTTCAATCATTCGGGACCGACCGGACACACGAAGACGCGTTTCGTTCATCCAGGCACCAGCACCTTTTTCAGCAAAGAAACATTCATCTTTGGCCGCGTCATAGACAACACCGGCCACGATCTGGCCTTTGTGTTCCAGTGCGATGGACACCGCCCAATGGGGCAAACCGTGCAAATAGTTCGTTGTGCCGTCCAACGGGTCCACAATCCAGCGGCGCGTGGGATCTTTGCCTTCTTCTTCGGCTGATTCCTCGGCCAACCATCCGTAGGTGGGGCGTGCTTCCATCAATTCGTATTTGATTGTGCGTTCCGCGTTCAAATCCGCCTTGCTGACAAAATCGCCTGCCCCCTTCATGGAAACCTGCAAGTTCTCGACTTCGCGGAAGTCTTTGATCAACCCGCGACCCGCTTTGCGCGCGGCTTTGATCATGACGTTGAGATTTGCACTGCCAACCATTGGGACACACTCCGGATAGGGATCAAGCCCGCGCTATACGCCCAAGGGGCGCAGTTGCCAAGGGGGGCTGCACCATCGCATTGCGCAACCGTAACGGAACGTCGCACTTGCCACAAATGGCAGGTCGCGCCACGCTGGCCCAAAGAGGGAGAATATCATGACAGACCAAATGCAACGCATCGCTCTGGCTGGCCGCCCGTCGGGTGCACCACAACCGGAACATTTCAGTTTTGAGACCGCAGAGGTGCCCACACCGGGGCCGGGACAAATTTTGGTCCGCAACCACTACATGTCGCTTGACCCGTATATGCGTGGACGCATGGACGACGGCAAAAGCTATGCGGCCCCCGTCCCGATCGGCGGTACCATGGAAGGTGGCGGCGTAGGCGAAGTGATAGCGTCCAATTCGGAGGCCTTCAAACCAGGCGATATCGCCTTTGGTATGTTCGGCTGGGCCACCCATGCCGTGGCAGACGCCCAGATGTGCCGTAAAATCAATCCCGACCACGGGCCAATCACAGCGTCTTTGGGCGTTTTGGGCATGCCGGGCTTCACAGGCTGGTACGGATTGATGGAATACGGACGCCCAAAAGCCGGTGAAACGCTTGTCGTGGCAGCAGCCACCGGCCCTGTTGGATCTATGGTCGGCCAAGTTGCGAAATCACTGGGCCTGAAAACCATCGGCATCGCGGGCGGGCCCGACAAATGCAAAATGGCGGTCGAAATCTTTGGCTTTGACGTATGTTTGGATCACCGCGCTTATGATGATGCAAAATCCATGCGGGCCGCGATCAAAGAGGCCGCGGGCGGTGGCGTCGACATCTACTTTGAAAACGTAGGGGGCAAAGTGCTGGAAGCGGTGATGCCGCTTATGAAACCACACGGGCGCATCCCGATTTGCGGTATGATCTCTTGGTACAATGACGGCGGTTTGGGCGCAGGCGCGTCTTCGAAATTGTCAGCACCTGCCATGTGGCGCACGATTTTGGTGAACTTCCTGTCTGTGAACGGCTTCATCATTTCCAATCATTGGAATGACTTCCCAAAATTCCTTGGTGAAATTGGCCCCAAAGTGGCCTCAGGCGATATCAAGGTCGTTGAGGACATCGCAGAAGGGCTTGAGAACGCACCAAAAGCCTTCATGGGGCTTCTTGAGGGGAAAAATGTCGGCAAACAGATCGTAAAAGTGATCTGATTGTTCTTTTCCAGCGCGTGATTGCCTTGCGCGCTGGAATTTCATCCCGTTCCTGCCTAGCTTGGGTCCAACAACAAAAAGGATCACGGATATGGCACAGCCCGGACGCGGAAAAATTTACGACAGCATCACCGAGACAGTTGGCAACACACCTCTTGTCCGATTGAACAAATTGGCAGCGGCGCATGGGTCTAAAGCCAACATTCTGGCCAAGCTTGAATTTTTCAACCCAACGTCTTCCGTCAAAGACCGTATTGGCGTGGCCATGGTCGAAGCGATGGAAGCCGCAGGCACCATCACCCCCGGCAAAACCACCCTGATCGAACCGACCTCCGGCAACACAGGCATCGGCCTTGCGCTTGCCGCCGCCGCCAAAGGGTACAAGCTGATCCTGACCATGCCCGAAAGCATGTCGATTGAACGGCGCAAAATGTTTGCGATCCTTGGCGCCACGATGGAGCTGACGGAACCCGCAAAAGGCATGAAAGGCGCGATTGCCAAGGCCGAGGAACTCGCCGCCTCGATCCCCGATGCCGTGATCCCGCAACAATTCGAAAACCCCGCCAATCCCGCCATTCACGTGGCGACAACGGGCCCCGAAATCTGGAACGACACGGGCGGCAGCATCGACGCCTTTGTGTCGGGTATAGGCACAGGCGGCACGATCACCGGCGCGGGTGGGTTCCTGAAACAGCAAAATCCGAACATTCATATCGTAGCCGTTGAGCCTACGGATTCGCCTGTTCTGTCTGGAGGTGCCCCCGGCCCGCATAAAATCCAAGGCATCGGTGCAGGTTTTGCCCCCGCAATCCTGAACACCGAAATCTACGACGAGGTGCTGACAGTGTCCAACGACGACGCCTTTGCACTGGCCCGTGAAGTGGCCGCGTTGGAAGGTGTACCAGTGGGCATCTCGTCTGGCGCTGCGCTGAAAGCGGCACTAGAGCTTGGTGCGCGAGACGATATGGCAGGTAAAAACATCGTCGTGATCCTCGCCAGCTTTGCAGAACGGTATTTGTCCACGGCCTTGTTTGACGGTCTCGGAGACTGAGTGTTTTGGACGGTATAACAGACAGGCATCAAAACTATTTTGCCTGTCTGGGTCCTGCCCGTTCCGGCACCACATGGTTACACCGTTATTTGCGTGACCACAGCACGGCCAAAATGACCACCATGAAGGAAATTCACTGGTTCGACACCGCAACAGGCGTCAAACCGGACCGAAAATCGGCAAGAATGGCTGTGCGTTGGGCAAATATCCGAAAAAAGGCGGCGCAGTCTGGACGCCCGCTTTCGGACGTCCAATTGGAAGTTCGCGACCGGGCATTGATGAAAAGTGACGCAGATTACCGTCGCTTCTTTACCGACAGGTTTGGACCGGACGATACGTTTGGTGACGTCACGCCAAGTTATTGGCGTCTGACCCCCGACGGGTTTGGACGGATGCTGGATGTCTTCCCCGCAGCCAAAATTGTATTTCTGATGCGCAATCCGACCGATGCGATGTGGTCCCGGGCCGCTCATGCCATTTCAAATGGCGGTGCGCAGCAGACCCAAGACCAGATCGTGCGCTCACGTTTGACAGCTGAAATAAGCGCATTTGGCCTGCCGCCTTTGCAAGATATTCACTCTAAGTTGGTGTCTGTCTTTCACCCGCATCGCATTCATTGCGTGTTCACTGAAGATCTGTTTTCGGACAACGCGGACGCGACCCTGACCGCCTTATGCAACTTTCTTGGCGTAAAAGGTGCACCTGTCCAAAGCCACACATATAACGGAAATCGCGGCATTTACGACCCGATGCCCAAAGACTTGCGCCACACCGTTGCGTGCCATTACAGACAGACCTACGCGTTTGCAAAACAACACATGAAACGGTTGCCGGAGCCGTGGGAACGTGACATGCAAGCGATCTTATGATCGCGTCATGCGGTTGCCGCATGACATACGCGAACGACAGAGTTTGAAATGTCCCCTATCAAGCAGCCTGCAATTTTCGCGCTTCAACCCGTGCCAGTTCAATCAGCCGTTTCATGTAGGGTTTATCACGTTCGTCACTGCGAATGGCGGCATAGAGACGCCGTGTGATGCCATCTTTGGTCAGTGGACGGGTGATGTAGTCGGATGAATATTTCACTTCCCGAACCACCCAATCGGGCAGAACAGATACCCCACGATTAGAGGCCACCAATAACAAAATGACAGCTGTCAATTCAGCCTGCCGCACAGTTTCGGGTTCAACTTTGTTCGGGATCAAAAGCTGACTGAACACATCCAGTCGCGTGCGTTCCACAGGATAGGTGATCAGTGTCTCGCCACGGAAATCCTTTGCATCGATATAGTCCTTTTGGGCCAGCGGGTGATCCTTTGAGGCAACAAAAACCGCCTTGTAATCAAAGAGTTCGATAAAATCGATCCCCGGTATTTCCTCTGGATCGGATGATACCACCAAATCGACCTGTTCTTTCATCAACGCAGGCAAGGCATCAAAAGCAAGACCGGGGCGTATATCCACATCAACGTCCGGCCACGAGCGGCGGAATTCTTCCAGCACAGGAAACAGCCATTCAAAGCAGGCATGACATTCAATGGCGATGTGCATGCGCCCTGATTTGCCATCGCGCAGCCCTGTGAACTCTGCCAAAGTGGCTTCGATCTGGGGCAAAACCTGTTCCGCAAGCCGCAACAGACGCAGACCCGCCGCGGACAATCGCAGCGGTTTGGACCGGCGCACAAACAATTCCACCCCCGCTTGATCCTCAAGACCTTTGACCTGATGGCTTAACGCGCTTTGGGTGATGTGCAGCTGATCGGCGGCCTTGGCCAAACCACCCGCTTCATGAATGGCCTTGATGGTGCGCAAGTGGCGAAATTCGATATGCATATGAAACTCATATTGTTGATGAGAGTTATGAATTTGATTCATTACCACAATCATGGGACAAAGCACAACGCCCCGCCGCAACCGCCAAACCAAGTCAGGAACACCACATGACATCGCCCGCCATTTCCTTTGAGGTCTTCCCCCCAAAGTCTATCGATGCGTCTTTCCGGCTTTGGGACACAGCGCAAGCTTTGGCGCCTCTTGATCCACGGTTCTTTTCCGTAACCTATGGCGCTGGCGGTTCCACACAGGACCTGACGCATGATGCAGCCGCCACGTTGCGCCGTACATCGGGCATGCCCATTGCCGCCCATCTGACCTGCGTCGGGGCATCAAAATCCCAAGTTATGGCCACCGCCCAAAAATTCGCCAAGGCGGGGATCACCGATATTGTGGCCTTGCGCGGGGACCCCGTGCAAGGTGACGCCGCGTTCACCGCACACCCGCAAGGCTTTGCCAACAGCGTCGAATTGATCGAAGCTTTGGCATCTACTGGGAAATTCACCATCCGTGTTGGCGCCTATCCCGAAACGCATCCCGATGCGGTATCAGACCAACAAAACATTGACTGGTTAAAAGCCAAACTGGACGCGGGCGCGGCTGAGGCAATCACACAATTTTTCTTTGATCCGGAGCACTTCCTTCGGTTCCGCGACGCCTGCGTCAAAGCTGGAATTACGGCCCCAATCACACCCGGAATTTTGCCAATCTCGAACTGGAAAAGCACCGTCAGCTTTGCCGAAAGGTGCGGCGCGTCGATCCCTGTAGATCTCGCCCAAGCGTTTGAAAACGCTGTACGCGATGACCGCATGGACCTTCTGTCCATCGCCCAGTGCACGGAATTATGCGATGACCTGATGTGTGAAGGCGTCGATGCGCTGCATTTTTACACGTTGAACCGTCCGGACCTGACCCGCGAGGTTTGCCATGCTTTGGGCGTGACAGCGGCAAGCAGCATCCGCAACGTGGCGTAAAGCTTGTTTGCCATCGGGCTTTTTCCTAGCGTCGGCAGCAGACCCTAACGCCGGAGAGCCCATGCCCCGTATCGCGAAATCGCCTGCAGATTTGTTGAACCAGGAAGATGTCTTGGCCATGTCAGGCCTGGAATTCATGCAAAGCATATTGGACGGTACAAACCCCGGCCCGCCGATCGGGCAGACCATGGGATACACGTTGCATGATATTTCTGACGGGCACGCGGTGTTTCGCGGGACACCCGAATTCAACGTGACCAACCCGATGGGCACAGTGCATGGGGGCTGGTACGGTACCCTTCTGGACAGTGCTATGGCGTGCGCCGTCATGACCAAAGTGCCCCGCGGCGCGGTTTACACAACGCTGGAATACAAGATCAATATCACCCGCGCTATTCCTTTGGGCATGCAAATTGACTGCATCGGCACTGTTGATCATTCCGGTCGATCAACGGGTGTCGCCAGCGGAAAGATTGTCGGTGTTGAAGATGGTAAAACCTATGCCACCGGATCGACAACCTGCATCATCATGCAAATCAAGCCGACTTCGTAGTCACGATTGAAGCCGGCGCAGACGTCGTTTGGGCTGCCACGCTTGGATGCACTCGCTCTGACGGATCAACCCCAACAACGCGTTGTTTTCGTGTCACAAACAATCGCCCAAACCCGCGCCATGTGCCACATGACGGGGCCGACGCATCCTGTTCAAACCGCCCGGCCCATCCCTCGGGCAAAGGCAAACCAGCGGCTTGGGCTTTCTCGAGCATCCAGACCAATGGAATATTGGACAGGGGCCGGGCCTGCATAAATTCACCAATGTGCCCGCCCACGTCAGCATGTGATCCACGAAACCACATCTGTTCCAGATCACCGATCCATGCAGGATCGCTTTCCCACATCACAGGCGCATAGGCCACCCGCGTCTCGTGGCGGGCCAATGCGTGGTAGCCGCGCTTCACGCATGCCCCCAAAGCGTGGTTGTGAAAGGCATGACGTGGCGCTGAAAGCCGCCACAACACAGGTGCATTCAGCCCAAGGGATTTCACCGTGTCCCAGACTCCGATCATATCGATTTCGACATGTTGATGGCAGTGGGTTTTGGCAAACGCTTTAGCCGCATCTGTGCCAGGGCCACATTCATAGCGCCTGTAAATGTCACGAATGTTGCGTTCGGTGGCATGTTCGGGGCGCAACAACCCCACCATGTCGATCACCCCCGCCAAAGACCGCACCGCGTATGCCCCGCGCGAATACCCCATCAAGAATATCTTGTCGCCGGGCTTGTAGCGCGATGCAAGGTAGCCATACGCACGACGGATTTGGCGATTGATGCCGCGCCCCATAAGCACATCGCCAGCCTTGCGCCAATGCGACCACTGCAACCCATGCTCATAATAAACCGACACGTCGCTGCCCTTGCCCGATAGCAATTTGTAGGCAAGTCCGGCGTTCGTCTCATGGCCTTCATCCAGAGACGACATTGTGCCATCCAAGATCACCAAGTGAATGGTCGCCCCACGTGTGGGCGGTGCGACCTCTGGCATGGCACGGCCAAACCGCGCCTGCAGCCAGTGGACAATCCTGTTATTCAGCGGCGATCCGGCCATCCTTCAACAATTCCCAAACCTTATGAGGGGTGAACGGCATATCGGCTTGCCGCACACCGCGTTCCCAAAGCGCATCTTGCACTGCATTTGCCACAGCGGCCAATGCCCCCACAGTGCCTGCTTCGCCACACCCTTTCATCCCCATGATGTTGGCCGTTGACGGAACGGGTACAGAGGTAAAGTTAATATTGGGTACATCCTCGGCGCGCGGCAAGGCATAGTCCATGAACGTTGCTGTGAGCAATTGGCCATCTTCATCATACACAACATGCTCTGTCACGGCTTGCCCAATACCTTGAACGACACCGCCATGCACTTGGCCCTCAGCCAGCATCGGGTTGATAAGATTACCAAAATCGTCAATCACGAAATAGCGGTCGGTGGTCACAACGCCTGTGTCCGGATCCACCACAACCTCTGTAACATGTGCGCCGTTCGGAAAGCTGCGCGCAGGCAGCGTGGTGCGTTCTTCGTGCACCAAAAGATCATCACGCCCCTTTTGGCGGGCCATGTCGGCGACCTCCAGCATGGTTGGGGTCAGGTTCGACCCGTCCGCGCGAAAGCGTTCATCATCAAAGCTGATCTCGGCGGCAGGCACGCCCATTTCGTCCGCCAAGAAGGCCGTGAAAGCGTCGATCATCGTCGATACAGTGGCCAAAGTCGCCGTGTTCTGCACCGTGACGGATCGTGATCCACCAGTGCCACCGCCCTGTTTGATCAAATCACTGTCGCCTTGAATGACAAAAATCTGGTCCACCGGTATGCCGGTTTGGTCAGACAAGAACTTCGCATAGACCGTTTCGTGGCCCTGCCCGTTCGATTGCGTGCCGACAAAAATATGCACGGTGCCGTCGTCATTGAACTCGACGCGCGCACTTTCCGAAGGGTCGCCCAGAATGCTTTCGATATAATAGCAAAGGCCTTGCCCCCGCAGCAGACCTTGCTTGGCATCTGCCGCTTTACGCGCCTCAAATCCGTCCCGGTCTGCGATCTCTGCAGCACGGTTCAGAAGCATGGGAAAGTCGCCAACATCGTATGTTTCGCCAGTGGCCGCCAGATAGGGAAATTGGTCAGGCTTGATGAAGTTGATCTGGCGCAATTCCCATGGGTCTATCCCCAATTCGCGCGCGGCACGGTCCATGACCCGCTCAAGCACATAGATCGCTTCGGGGCGACCTGCGCCACGATAGGCATCCACTTGCACCGTGTTTGTGAAATAGCCGTTCACCTGCAACCACGTGGTTTGCACGTCGTACACCCCCATCAAAACCCGCGAAAACAGCGTCGTTTGAATGGGTTGCCCGAACTGTGAATTGTAGGCACCCAAATTGACGTGGCTATGAACGCGGTAAGCGGTGATCTTGTGGTTCTCGTCAAAGGCCAGCTCGGCCGTAGATGTCAAATCGCGCCCGCCGTTGTCTGACAACATGGCCTCCGTGCGCTCGGACATCCAACGCACTGGACGCCCCAACTGGCGTGCGGCTTGTGCCACGGAAAACGGTTCGGGATAGCCCATCGCTTTCATACCAAAACCGCCGCCTGTGTCGGGGTTGGTCACATGCACGTCATCCGCACCCACCCCGAAGGCCGCAACCATTGCATTTTTGGGCACCCAAACGCCTTGCCCGTTGATGGCCACATGCAACCGTCCATCACCCCAATGGGCATAGCACCCGCGCGGTTCCAGAGAGTTCACGATGACACGGTTGTCCCCGACGTCAAGGCTGACCACATGTGCAGCGGCGTCAAAGGCCGCATTGGTGGCGGCTTCGTCGCCCATACCCCAGTCGAAGGCCACGTTGTCAGCGGCGCTGTCGTGCAAAGTTTCCCCGCCCGCGACCAAATCCATTTTGGCCGGCAGCTCATCATAGTCCAGCACGATAAGTTCGGCGGCGTCCCGGGCTTGTGCCAAAGTCTCCGCCACAATCAGGGCGATCGGCTCACCCACATACCGCAAACGGTCTTGCGCCAACATTGGGCGCATCGTGGCGGCGCCTTTCGTGCCGTCGCGATTGTCGACCAGGGCACCCGCCATAGCGACGTTCATGCCTGCAGCTTCCAGATCCGCACAAGTCAGAACCGCCTCGACACCATCCGCGTCGCGCGCATCCGACACGTCCAGTTCCGTGATAACACCGTGTGCAATAGGTGAGCGGAAGTAATACGCAAACAGAGCGTTTGCAGGGGCGATGTCATCAACATACCGTCCTGCACCGGTCAAAAAACGTACATCTTCAACACGTTTTGCCGATTGGCTTTTGCCGAATTTTTCCATTTCAACGCCCTCTGGTATCACTGCATAAATTAGTGCGGACACTAGCCTCATTCCGCCGCATGTCCAGCCTGATAACATGACATCTTAGCGTCACTTCACGTCGAAAACAGAACAGACAGTGGCCCTGCATTCTTGAAAGCTGACCGCTAGATAAGTACAGGACGATACCATGCCGCAACCACTTCCCCTTGAAGACGGCAAGCTGTCTGCGGCGCAGCGCGAACAGTATTGGGCCGATGGCTTTTTGTTTCCGTTGCAGGTGATGTCGGCGACAGAAGCTCAGGCATTGCGGTCTGAGTTGGAAAAAATCGAACGTGACTGGCTGGAGGCAGACCTTCCCCTTCCGTTGAACACATACAAACGCGTCAATTCGCATTGCGTGATGCCTTTGGCGCATGGCATCGGCTCAGACCCGCGCATTCTTGATGTGGTTGAAGGTGTGCTCGGGCCAAACATCATGGTCTACTCTGTTGAGTTTTTCATCAAGGAACCCAAAACAACCCAAATCGTATCCATGCATCAGGACCTGACGTATTGGGGGCTTGGTGCTGTGGACGGGCTTGTGACGGCTTGGCTGTCCCTGTCACCGGCCACACCGGCATCCGGATGTATGGATTTTGTGAAAGGGTCACACAAGAACCCGATCTTGCCGCATACCGATACATTTGACGACAACAATCTGCTCAGCCGTGGCCAAGAAGTGGCGGTCGAAGTGCGCGAAAGCGACAAATATCCGATTGAAATTCATCCCGGTCAAATCTCGTTGCATCATGGCCTGACAATCCACGGGTCCGGCCCGAACACGACAGGCGACAGACGCATCGCGGCAGTGATCCGCTATTGCACGCCGGAAATTGCCCAACAAACAGGGGGCGAAGACTATGCGACACTGGTCCGGGGGGAAGATGTGCAAAAGAACTTCGTTTCCGTTCCAGCACCTTCAACTCTATTTAGCAAAGAAAGCCTCGATCTTTATCAACACATTCGCGCCGCTCAGGCCAAAGTAATGATGAAAGGCGCAAAAGGCGAAACCGGGATGTACACATGATGGATCAGGTCAATTTCACACAAATGAAAGACGGCACCAAAGCAGAATACGACTTTCTGACAAAACACGAAACAGAGCACACCAAAGGCACGGCGGATCGTTTGCTGAAAGCGTTGGTCGATCTTGATGAAGGCCTATCAGGCTACCAGATCACGCGGCTTGGGCATTCGCTGCAATCAGCGACACGGGCACACCGTGATGGCGCGGATATCGATTGGGTGGTGTCCACGCTGTTGCATGACATCGGCGACATCTATGCGCCCTACAATCACGACGAATACGCCGCCACGATTTTGCGCCCCTTTGTGCGTGAACAATGCAGCTGGTGCGTGCAGACGCATGGCGATTTTCAAATGATCTATTATGGGCACCATGTGGGGGGAAACCCTGACAAACGGGACGCGCACAAGGGGCATATCTATTTCGACGACTGCGTAACCTTCTGTGAACGCTGGGATCAGTCAAGCTTTGACCCCGACTACGACACGTTGCCAATCGAATTCTTCGCACCAATGGTGCACGAGGTCTTCGCGCGCACGCCCTATGATCCCGACGTCATCAAACCCGGCATCCGCGAACCGCTAACACGCTAAGGGCGCACCAGAACCGATACGTCCTTTCCTTTCGCTCAAAATACTTCGGGGTCCGGGGCAGCGCCCCGGTCCTGAGTTAACCTATCAAAAGAACGCCTGAATACCGGTCTGGGCGCGGCCCAAAATCAACGCATGCACATCATGTGTGCCCTCATAGGTGTTCACGGTTTCCAAGTTCATCATATGACGCATGACCTGAAACTCGCCCGAAATACCGTTACCGCCATGCATGTCACGCGACATACGGGCAATGTCCAAAGCCTTGCCGCAGTTGTTGCGTTTCACGATAGAAATCATCTCGGGGGCCGCTTGGGCCGCGTCCATCAAGCGTCCAACTTGCAAAGCACCTTGTAAGCCCAGCGCGATTTCCGTTTGCATGTCCGCCAGTTTTTTCTGGAACAACTGTGTGCCTGCCAAGGGCTTGTTGAACTGCTTGCGATCAAGTCCGTACTGACGCGCCGCATGCCAGCAAAACTCAGCCGCCCCCATGGCGCCCCACGCAATGCCGTACCGCGCACGGTTCAAACAACCGAACGGACCTTTCAAACCGGAAACATTGGGCAACAAAGCATCTTCGCCAACCTCAACCCCCTCCATGACGATTTCGCCCGTAATCGAGGCCCGCAACGACAATTTGTTGCCGATCTTGGGGGCAGACAGACCCTTCATGCCTTTTTCCAGAACAAAACCGCGGATGCGACCGTCATGGGCTTCAGATTTGGCCCAGACCACAAAAACATCCGCGATAGGCGCGTTTGAAATCCACATCTTGGACCCCGAAATCACGTATCCGCCGTCTGTCTTTTTCGCCACGGTCTTCATACCCGCAGGATCGGATCCCGCATCAGGTTCAGTCAGACCAAAGCAGCCGATGAATTCACCAGAAGCCAGCTTTGGCAGGTACTTCATGCGTTGTTCTTCAGAGCCGTAGGCATAGATTGGATACATCACCAAAGACGATTGCACAGACATCATCGATCGGTAACCGCTGTCGATACGTTCGACTTCGCGAGCGACCAAGCCGTAAGATACATACGATCCGCCAAGGCCGCCATATTGCTCTGGCAACGTGACACCCAACAAACCCATTTCACCCATTTCGCGGAAGATGGAAGCATCCGTTTCCTCATTGGCGAACGCATTGATCACACGCGGAGCCAGTTTTTCCGTCGCATAAGCCTTTGCCGAAGCCTGAATCATACGCTCATCTTCGTTAAGCTGCGTGCTCAAGCGGAAAGGGTCTTCCCAATCAAAGCTGCCCAAGTCCGGTTGATCTTTCGCTTTCAGAACTTTTGCTTCTATGTTCATGGTGTGCTTCCTAAATAAATGCCACTTTGCGGCATGTTATGCGAGGTAACGCATAAACACCAATGCCAAGTGATCCTGAATAGCATGAGGAAAACGCATCAATGAAAATATCCCGCCGCAATATTCCATCGACGGCTGCGTTGATGTGTTTGGATGCCGTGGCACAACACGGCAGCGCCACAGCCGCCGCTCAGGTACTGGCCCTGACGCAAAGCGCTGTCAGCCGGCAACTGAAATCCCTGGAACAGCAATTGCGCGTAACATTGGTTGAAAAAGATGGGCGCGGGCTGCGGTTAACGGCGGTCGGCCAACGTTACGCGCATTCCGTACACAGCATTTTGTCCGATTTGAACGAAGCCACATTGACGGCACGGGACACCCCGCAGGCCCACACGCTTGAGCTGGCCATTTTGCCGGGCTTTGGCATGCACTGGCTTGCGCCACGACTGTCTGACTTTGCAGCAAAACATCCCGAAATCACCCTGAACCTTGCGACCCGCTTTGCCCCCTTCGACTTTCGCGCTGCGCGGTTCGATGCCGCAATTCACTTCGGGCGTGAAGATTGGGCAAGCGCACAACATATGGCGTTGATGGCCGAAACAGTGGTGCCTGTCTGTGCGCCGGATGTGGTCGATAGCGACCTCCTTTCACCCACAGAATTGTTGCGACATCCTTTGTTGCATCTGGACACACGGTCCAAAGGCTGGATGCGTTGGTTTCAGGCGCGGGGCGTGAACGACACGCTTCCAACGGGCATGGTTTTTGACCAGTTTTCCACAATGGCACAGGCGGCCATTCACGGGGCCGGGATCGCACTGTTGCCCGATTTTGTCGCTGAACCACATTTGAAAAGCGGTCAGTTGAAGCTGGCCGCATCAGGCACATCGCAAAGCATAGGCGCATATTTTCTGGTCTGGCCGCCTGAACGCAACGACTTCGCCCCATTGGATGCGTTCCGCACATGGCTGGCGGCACAAACCTCGCCAGAATAAGGGAAATGCCGCATGTGCGGCCAAGACGTGCCTCATTCAAGCCTTATTCCCCAAGTAGCGACAATTGTATGTTTTTACGGGTGGGGCCGGAACGCAAAGGAAATACTATGCTGCGAAAAATCGCATGTCTTGCTGCTATGGCGGGTGCCTTCATCTCTACGCCGACGTATGCTGCTGAACACAACATTCTGGTGCTGCCAACGGCCTATTTTCCACAGACATCTTATGTGTCTGCAGGCGATACCCTGGAATTTGCCAACAGCTCTTTGGAAACGATCACCGTCACATCTGTCGACGGCGAATGGACAACTGGTCCGCTTGGTCCGGAACAAAGTGCCACGATCGTCGTGACCGCCGGCATGAGCCGTGACTTCATCCATGAAGGTGTCACGGACGAAAACGGCGACCCTGCCGTCACCGGTATCATTGAATTCGGCTCTGCACCTTTGAAATAACGCTTTTGCGTTTCGTCTCGAATGCGCCGTGTGCCAAATGCAGGACACGGCATGTTGGTTTCACGCAGATAGCGGTTCAATCAGCTGCGCACCATTTGCCCTGTTGGAATTCACAGCACGGTCCACACGGTGCCAGCGCAAAGTATCTTTTGGGGCGGCTCGCATCAGCGTGGCGGCCCCTTTGCCCTGTTCACCCAGCCACTTGCCAACCTGATTTTTTTCCAGAACAACCGGCATCCGGTGATGAATAGCTGACATCGCAGTATTTGCAGCCACAGTGACCGCTGCACAGGTGCGGATCGGTGTGGCCGTGTCAGCGCCCGCCCAGTCCTGCCAAACGGCCGCAAACATCAAGGGCGCTCCATCACGGCGGGTGATATACCAAGGATCGCGCGCACCGTCCGCGCCTTTTGTCCATTCATAGAACCCCGTCGCCACCATGATGCAGCGCCTTTCGCGACAGGCCGTGCGAAAGGCAGGTTTCTCCGCGATTGTTTCCCCACGTGCGTTGATCAATAGCGGACCATCGTTTGGGTTTTTATACCAGTTTGGAATAAGCCCCCACCGCATAGCTTCCAATCGACGCTGTTCCATTTGGGACGTAATCACATGGACCTGCGTTGTCGGACACACATTGAAGTTAGGCACATCCGGCAAATCGTTAGACGGCGCCGCCGCAAACAATTGTGCCATCGCATCATTTGGTAAAGTTATGGCAAAGCGTCCACACATGGGATGTGTCTACTGCGAAAGCGATGCAACCTCAACGCAACAGCGCCATGTGGTGTGCCAAGGCACACCTTACGGCTGCGACGGACGGGACATCTCAAATACGTATTCTGTTCGGCCAACTATTTCCACGTCAGGCCCCAAAGTACCGACGCGCGGCCATCCCAAATGCTGTAACAGCGCTTGGGCGCGCAGGTTGCGTGCATCGGTAATTGCCACGACTTTTGCGACATCCGTTTGTGCAAAAATCCAGTTGACGATCAATTGAACTGCGGCAAACCCAAGCCCGCGCCCCTGACGTGTCCGCGATAGGGTGATGCCCAATTCAGCTTCAGTGCCTTGCGCGTTCACACGCACTCCGCAATCGCCAATCAACTGATCATCATGTGTCTGAGCGATGCCAATCTGGCACCAGCCCCCGAGATTGGGCAGGGGGCCAGTTTGCATATCCGTTAGAAACCTCAAACTTTGTGCGTCCGTCATATCCGTCCAACCTTGAAACTCTGCCACAACCGGATCTTGCCGATACGCTTGGAACGTAGCCAAGTCCCGCGGGGCAAGACGGCGCAACCTGACCTGATGGTCTTCGCATAGTGTCATCGCGTGTACCCTTTCCAAAAGTGCAGCTTGGGTCGCCAAAGAAAAATGCCCCACATCTACTTGAAGCGGGGCATCTATTGTCGGCGCGTAAGGTGCACCTTGGCGCACCTCCGATTGGTTACTTCACGCTGATGCGGCCGTCCGTGTAAGGTGTGAAGGGTCCCTTGGCTGCCAAAAACTCAGCTGTAACATCCGCCAGATCAGGGCCGAAATCATATGCGTTTTCAGCCGTTTTGAACATGGCATAGCCATCCCCACCATTGCGAACATAGTTGTTGGACACCACGCCGTACAGCTTGCCCATGTCGATGGGGGCACCACCAACCATGACGTCGCTGATACGTGCGCCAACTTCGGCTGCAGGATCAACGGCAAAAGAAATGCCCGCCACCTGAGGGAAGCGCCCTTTGCCTTCGTCCATCTGGCTGACGCCGCTTTCCAGCGCTTCAACCATCACCGCGCCCGTCACCTGAAAAGTCGACAGCGTGTTCTGGAACGGCAGCACGGTCAGGACTTCACCCATGGTGATCGGACCCGCATCGATGCTGGCGCGGATACCACCACCGTTCTGGATAGCAATTTCAACGCCTTGATCTTTGACGCGGTCCAACATCGCATCTGCAATAAGCGACCCCATTGAACATTCCATGGCACGGCATACTGCGCGATCACCGCCAATTTCCGTGGCAGCTTCCGCTACAACCTTGTTGCGAATTTCGTCCAAGGGTGCCGCGGCTTCCGCGATACGGGCCACTGTGGCTGCGTCTTCAGCAACCGAGCCGTCCATGATCAAAGGCTCTCCGGCGGCTTCAACAATATCGCCGGCATCGTTGAAGGTGACATTCAGTTCACCCAAAAACTTACCGTATGCATAGGCCTGAACGATAGCGGTGTTGCCGACCATCGTCGGGTACGGGCCTTGTGCGCGCTCATTCGTGTTGGACAACAGCGTGTTGGAATGCCCGCCCACGATCACATCGATGCCCTGCACCGCAGCGGCCACCTTTTGGTCAACACTGTAGCCTGAGTGGCTCAGCACGATGATTTTGTTCACGCCAGCCTCTTGCAGTTTTGCAACTTCAGCGGCCACGGCCTTTTCCGGACTGGAAAATGTGATGTTCGGTCCCGGGCTTGCAAGCTCATCGGTGTCTTCTGGCGTCAGACCGATCAAACCGATCTTTTGGCCGCCGCGCTCAATGATCGTTGATTTTGCAAGTTTGTCCGCCAGCAGCGGTTCTGCCGACACGTCTGCGTTAGACATCAAAACGGGGAAGTTCACTGCAGACATAAAGCCTGCCAAAACTTCAGGACCGTCATCGAATTCATGGTTTCCCACGGTCATCGCATCATAGCCCAGCGTGTTCATCAATTCGGCGGTCAACGCGCCTTTGTAATAGGTGTAGAACAATGTGCCCTGAAACTGGTCACCCCCGTCCACAAGGATCGAATTGTTGGACCGTGCCCGCGCATCCGCAATGGCTGTGACAAGCCGCGCCGAACCGCCAAAGCACTTCCCTTCGGCATTGTCCTCGGATCCGCAACCGGAATCGTATTTGCTGATCGGCTCGAAGCGTGCATGAAAATCATTGGTGTGCAAAATGGTCAAAGTATAATCCGCAGCCGCTGTACCGGCCATCAAAGCCAATGCAGCAACTGATTGTGTCAAACGCATAAACATCACGTGCGCCCCCTGTTGGTTCATGTATGCCCGTACTTTGACCCCCGCCCCCCACAGAGTCAAAGACGGTTTTGTTAACCTTGGGTCAGCATCCGACTGCTTGACCCCAAGCGCACAGAAAGGCATCACGGGACCTATGCTGATTTTGAAAATTTTCCGGGCCGACGAATGGGCCGACTTGCGCGCCAACGGCGAAACCCAAGGTGCGCCCATCGATGTAGCAGATGGCTACGTTCACTTTTCAACCGCCGAACAAGCCGCCGAAACCGCCGCCAAACACTTTGCAGGTGTTGAAGATCTTTTCCTTTTGGGGGTCGAAACCGAGACATTGGGCGATGATCTGAAATGGGAAGTGTCGCGCGGCGACGCGCTTTTCCCCCATCTTTACCGTAACTTGAAGCTGTCTGATGTGGCTTGGGCGCAGCCATTGCCACTGGTAAATGGTATGCACCAATTTCCAGCAGGGGTTGTCTGAAATGGATCATCACATCGACCCGAACCGCGCACAATTCGACGCATTCAAAGATCTGCCACGCGACCAACCTATAGAAATGTTGAACTTGGTAAAGTTCAAGACCCACGCCGAATACCCCGCAGACCATCCGATGCATGGGCAAAACCTGAGCGGCGCGGACGCGTACAAAAACTACGGTTCACAAACAGGGCCAATTTTGCAGAAAGTTGGCGGCACAATTCTGTGGCGTGGTCGCTTTGAAAGCGTTCTGATTGGTCCCGATGACGAAACGTGGGACGCATGTTTCATTGCGCGCTACCCGAATTCCGGCGCTTTTCTGGCAATGGTCACGGATCCGGACTACCAAAAAGCCGTTGTGCACCGCCAAGCAGCCGTTCTGACATCGCGCTTAATCCGGCACGGCACAACCACAGAAGGCGACGCATTCGGATGAAGCTGCTTGCAGAACAACTTGGCCTGAAAGCGCTGCGCAAAATTGACCCCGAAACGGCGCACGGCTTGGCGATCAAAGCCTTGAAAGCAGGGCTTGCGCCGATGCCGGGTCCGGTGACCTCGGATCGGCTAAAGACGTCAGTTGCCGGATTGAACATGCCAAACCCGATTGGATTGGCGGCAGGGTTCGACAAAAACGCCGAAACAGTTGCACCATTGTCTCAGGCGGGGTTCGGGTTCATTGAAGTCGGGGCAGCAACACCCATTGCTCAACCCGGCAACCCCAAACCGCGCCTGTTTCGCCTGACAGAAGACAAAGCGGCCATCAACCGTTTCGGGTTCAACAACGAAGGGGCAGAGGCCATCGCCGCACGGCTGGCAGTGCGGCCAAAAGGCATTCCGGTGGGCATCAACCTTGGTGCCAACAAAACCAGCGCGAACAAAGCCGTCGACTTTGCCGAAGTGCTCAAGCTCTGTGGCCCGCATGTGGACTTTGCAACTGTCAATGTATCATCACCAAACACGGAAAAACTGCGTGACCTACAAGGCCCCATGGCGCTGGCGATGCTGTTGGACGGGGTCATGCAAGTGCGCGGCACCTGCCCGGTATTCTTGAAAATCGCACCGGACCTGACAGATCAGGATCTGGCGGACATTGCCAAAGTGGCACAAGACGCACGCGTGTCCGCGATCATCACCTCAAACACAACTCTGGACCGTGACGGTCTGCAAAGCCCGCACGCGGCACAAGCGGGCGGGCTGTCCGGCAAACCTCTGTTTGAAAAATCGACGCGGGTGTTGGCAAAACTAAGCCGTTTGACGGATATCCCGCTGATCGGCGTGGGGGGGATCAGCACGGCAGAAGACGCGTACACAAAAATCAAAGCGGGCGCATCGGCAGTGCAACTTTACACCGCACTGGTTTATGGGGGCTTGTCGCTTGCCGCAAACATCGCACGCGATCTGGACCAACTTTTGAAACGGGACGGCTTCGCAAGCGTGGCGGAAGCAACGGGAACCGACACCCAAAGATGGCTCTAACCTTATGGCTTCCTTTCGCTGAAAATACTTCGGGGTCCGGGGCAGCGCCCCGGCCTACTGCACAGAACGCTCCAACGCCGGATACCGCGATCCCAGCGTGACGCCACGCGCCACAAAGCTCAAAAGCATGGCAGCCCAAAGCCCATGGTTGCCCCACACAGGCATCGCCAATTCGACAAACCCGAAATAGATCACAAAGCTGATAAACATCATGTTGCGCATATCAGCGCCGCGTGTGGCACCTATGAAAATGCCATCCAGCATCCAAGCGGCACACCCCACCAAGGGGGCCGCAATCATCCAAGGCAGATATTGTCTTGCCTCGACTTGCACAGACACGTCTTTTGCCATCACCTCAATCAGCCAAGGCCCGATCACAGCAAAGGCCGCAGACATGGCAATGCATGTGACCAATCCCCAGCTTGCTGTCAGAACCGCAGACCGACGCACACGGGCAACATCCCGGCGCCCGATGGCCCGCGCGATCAAGGTTTCGGCCGCAAAGGCAAAACCGTCCATCGCATAGGCCGTGATATACATAAACTGTATCAACACTTCGTTGGCGGCCAGTGTCACATCGCCGAAAGCCGCGCCGTAAAATACGAAGGATGTGAAAATTGCCATTAACATGGCAGAACGCAAGAAAATATCGATGTTCACGGATGCCATATGGACAAGACGCGCATGATCAAACACGCGAGGCCAGTCTTTCCACGCGGGATTGGCAAAAGCAGAACGGCACAGCCACAGCCCGACACACGCCCCTAAAATCTCCGCAATAACCGTGGCAAATGCCACCCCTTCGACGCCCCATTCAAGACCAAGCACAAACCATAGATCAAGGCCGATGTTGACACCATTCATCACGAACTGGACGACAAACACACCTGCGGTGCGCTCCATCGCCACCAGCCAGCCTGTCAGAGCAAAAACCGCAATCGCAAAAGGCGCGGACCAAATGCGGATCGCCAAATAGTCCCGTGCAAGGCCTTCAACCTCAGCCGTTGCAGGTGATATCCAGAACGCCCCGTAAAACAGCAAACCCTGCAAGGCGATCAGCGTCACACCCGCACCGGCGGCGATCATCAGGGCGCGGGTCAGCAAAGCGGACACCTCCGCACTGTCCCCTGCCCCTTCGGCTTGGCCAACAAGGCCCACCGTCCCCATGCGCAAGAACCCGAAGAACCAATACAGCGTGGTCAGAATAATCGCGCCCATTGCCACAGCTCCAATAGGGGCTGCTTGTCCCATTTGCCCGACAACGCCTACATCCACCGCCCCCAAAATGGGCACTGTGGCATTGGACAACACAATGGGCAGCGCGATCTTTAGAACACGCTTGTGGGTCAGTGGCTGCGGCGCGGCAGTCAGGTCATGTTCAATCGGTTTTGACACGTAACTTTGGCATCAGAAAATGCCCCGTCGCTTGGGCAAACAGCTTGCTTCGGTTGTCTTGCCACCCTTCCACATGCACCGATGAATAGCGCCGTCCGGCGCGCGTGATCCGCGCACGGGCGTAGGCGTCGCGCGGCAGACCCGATCGCAAGTAATCTACTGTGAAATCGATTGTTTTAGGGAATTTCGGCAGCGGAGTTGTGCTGTCCAGTTCCAACGCTCCCGCTTCCAGATCATCCCAGATTGACGCCCATGTCAGGGCGACAACAGATGTTATTTCCAAAAACGCCGCAGTGACGCCACCATGGATCGCAGGCAACAGCGGGTTGCCGATCAGCTTTTCCTGAAACGGCAGAATACCAGTCAATTCATCGCCTCTGCGTTCAAATTCGACGCCCAGATACTGCACATACGGGCTGCGTTCTATCAGCGCTTTCAGCGCGGCATCGCGGCGCTGTTTGACCACTTGGACGGGTTCGGGTTTTTTGCGCATGTCTATTTCGCCCCCTGCACTGTGAAAGTGCCTGTCGCCATCGCCACAGGGTTTTCCGTGTCCTCGTCTACCGCCGTTGCACGCACGAATGCGACACTTCGGGTCACATGATAACAGGTTGCTGTGGTGCTGACGGCTTGCCCGGGTGTTGCGGCCCGCATGTAATCGATGCGCAAATCAATGGTGGCCGTGCCGCCGGGGTTGGACGGGTGGCTCATCACAGCCGCCCCGCAACAGCTGTCCATGAGGGCCGAAATCGCACCGCCATGCATCACGCCTGTGTCCGGGTCCCCGATCAACCGTTCATCGTAAGGCATGCGGATCGTTGCGACACCTCCGTCCAATTGCATCAGTTCCATTCCCAAATCACGGGCATGGGGGATGGCGGTCATGAATTGCCGCGCCATATTCACTTTATCGGACATTTAGGTCTCCTGCCGTTGCGTGCAATTGAACAGTCCAGTTCAAAAAGGGCAAGTGCCCCTGTTGCGCTTGCCGAATTGCAAGCCTACCTTGCCCACAGGGAGAGCGCGCATGACCGAAGACCGTCTGTCGTTTAAAGAGATGTGCGCCGCGTTCGAGGTAACCCCGAGAACGCTGCGCTATTACGAGTATATTGAACTACTGCAGCCCGACCGCGAAGGTCGGTCCCGTTTTTACGGAGCCCGTGAGCGTGCCCGCATGAAACTGATCATGCGGGGCCGTAAATTCGGCTTTCAGCTGGAAGAAATACGCCAATGGTTGCTGATCTATGAAGATGAAGGCACCGAAGCACAAATGCAGGCGTGGGTGGACATGGCCGACCGCCAATTAAAAGAACTGGCGGAACAACGCGAGCAGCTCAACGAGGCTTTCGCTGAGCTGACCGATTTGCGTCAAAAGGTTGCCAAAGAGTTGAAAGCAAACGCCTAAATCAGCGGGCGGCTTTCATTCCCAACTGCTCTGCCTGCTTGAGCCAGCTTTCGATTTTCTCCGGCTTGGCCAGTTTCACGGACCCCAGCTGCAGGATTTTTCTAGCTTTGATTCCAACAAAATCAAACACTTGATTGCGCAACACCCGTCGCCCCGGCTTGCGATATAGCAGCGTGTCCAAAAGCGGGGGGGTGTCGCTGGTGATGATGGCGTCGCCGGACCTGCCCTTCAGCAATTTGTTCCACCCCATACCGCGCCCTGTGTATTGGTATGCGAAACCCGACGACAAACCGCGGTCCAGCACCGCTTTGGCGCGGGCAGGCATCGACGCCCACCAGTAAGGGTGCACAATCAGAATGTGATCTGCCCACGCCACGTTTTGCTGCCACGCAACCAGATCAGGTTCAAGGCCTTCGGTGCCTTTCAGCGATGGTCCGTCCGTATCAAAATCCATTTCGGACAGCGCCATGTGCCGCACGTTGGCGCCTTTGGCCTTTGCCCCGCTGGCGTAGCGATCCGCAAGGCTCACGCACAGTGAATCCGCGTTCGGATGCGCGACCCAAATGAAGACATTGCGCCCCTGGGCATTGGCAGTTTTTGCAGATGACATGTCATTTCTCCTTTACTTGACATGGTGTCAATTTACACGATGTCAAGTAGGAGATAACTTTACACCATGTCAAGCAATAAAAATCGATCCACCCGCGATGTCATTCTGAAATCCGCATGGAAGGCCCTTGAAGAGACGCCAGACAAAAGTGTCCGCATGAGTGATATTGCCAAACGTGCCGGCGTCAGCAGGCAAGCGCTGTATTTGCACTTTCCCACACGCGGTGATTTGCTGACCGCCACATCACGGTATCTGGATGTCGTTCTGGATGTGGATACCCGTCTGATCCCAAGCCGCACAGCCACAAACGGCCTTGATCGCTTGAACGCCTTCATCACCTTTTGGACCGGTTACATCCCCGAAATATATGGCGTGGCCAAAGCTTTGATGGTGATGAAAGACCACGATGATGCCGCTGCCACCGCTTGGGCAGATCGCATGGGCGCGGTCCACGAAGGCTGTGTCGCAGCCGCCCAGGCCCTGTCTGACGACGGCGCATTGGCAGATGATTTAAGCGTGGAGAAAGCCGCCGATTTGCTATGGGTTTTGCTGTCAGTGCGGCACTGGGAAGACGCTAGAAAAAGCTGTGGGTGGTCTCAGGAAGAATATGTGTATCACATTTCTCGCGCGGCGCGATTGTCGCTTCTCAAACCCGCGTAGCGGTGGGGAAACCTTCAGTCCAATGGACGTCCCACCCAGAGAATCGGCATTCGACAGCGCCAAACCTGTCAGCCGCGCAGCACCATGCTGAAGGTTTTGGGCGAAATTATGCACCAAACATCATATCGCGTTTGCATTTATGGCCTCACAACAAGTTGACGTTGAGTTATCGTGCGTAAACCCTCAAAGTGACGTAACGTACAACTTACGTCAACGTAAGCCCGTATTGTAACTTTACCCATACCTGCCCACGTCATGGTCACATGATGCTGAAAAGAGAACCGAAACGATGTCTGATTTGATGCCTGAAACGATACAAGACAAAACCCTAACGATCCGCGAGATGTGTGAGGCCTTTGGCGTTACACCGCGCACTTTGCGGTTCTACGAGGCCAAGGAACTTCTGTTTCCAGAACGTATTGGTCAAAAACGCCTATTCACCCGTTCAGACCGCGCCCGCCTTAAGTTGATCCTGCGCGGCAAGAGATTTGGCTTTTCTTTGGAAGAAATTCGCCAGCTTCTGGATTTGTATCACGTTGGTGATCAGCAACAGACCCAATTCGCCCGCGCCTATGATGTTGCCAAAGACCGTTTGTCCGACATGGAAGCACAGCGCGACGAACTGACTGAAGCCATTGATGATTTGAAAAGCCAGATGAAGTGGGGCGAGAAAATTCTGGCCTCTATGTCATCCCCGAAAAAAGCGGCCGAATAAGCCGCCAGCCTTAACCTTACCTCAAAAAGGGAACTTACCATGCCACGCTACACAGCCCCAACCAAAGACACGCAATTCATCCTGCATGATGTGTTGAAAATCTCTGAATCCACGATCCCCGGCTACGACGAACTTGAGGCCGATTTCACATCTGCCGTTCTGGAAGAAGCCGGCAAACTGGCCACAGATGTATTGGCCCCATTGAACCCGGTGGGTGACACCGAAGGCTGCCGTTTGGAAAATGGCATCGTCTACACACCGACGGGCTTCAAGGCCGCGTTCGAGCAGGTCAAAGAAGGCGGCTGGACCGGATTGGACATGCCAGAGCAATACGGCGGCCAGAACATGCCAGCCGTGATCGGCTCAGCCGTGGGCGAGATGTTTTCCGCATCAAACCAAGCCTTTACCATGTATCAGGGTCTGACCCACGGTGCCGCATCGGCCATTTTGGCCCACGGCACCGACGCCCAAAAGGACAAATGGTTGCCCAAGATGGTGTCCTGCGAATGGACCGGCACCATGAACCTGACCGAACCCCATTGCGGCACGGATTTGGGCATGATGCGCACCAAAGCGGAACCCCAAGACGATGGGTCTTACAAGATCACTGGCCAGAAGATTTTCATCTCGTCCGGTGATCACGACATGGCCGACAACATCGTCCACTTGGTTCTGGCCAAGATCGTGGGCGGCCCTGAAGGCATCAAAGGCGTGTCTTTGTTCATCGTTCCTAAGGTAATGGTCGATGACAACGGCGACATGGGTGCGCGCAACGGCGTATCCGTGGGCAAGATCGAAGAGAAAATGGGCATTCACGGCAATTCGACATGCGTGATGAACTACGACGAAGCGACGGGATACTTGCTGGGCGACGAGCACAAAGGCATGCGCGCCATGTTCACCATGATGAACGAGGCCCGTCTGGGTGTCGGCATGCAGGGGCTGGCCCAAGCAGACGCCGCCTATCAGAACGCTTTGGACTACGCCAAGGACCGTTTGCAAGGCCGTGACGTAACGGGGGCCAAGAACCCCGAAGGCCCCGCCGATCCGCTGATCGTGCACCCCGACATTCGCCGTTCATTGATGGAACAAAAGTCTTTCGCAGAAGGCGCGCGTGCGTTCATTCTGTGGGGTGCCACCATGATCGATGCGGCGCATCGTTCCGAAGACAAAGACGCTGACGGCCTCGTGTCTTTGCTAACCCCTGTCATCAAAGGCTTCCTGACGGACGTAGGCTACGACATGACCGTAAAAGCACAGCAGGTGTACGGCGGGCACGGCTACATCGAAGAATGGGGCATGTCCCAGTTCACCCGCGATGCACGTATTGCGATGATCTATGAAGGTGCCAATGGCGTGCAGGCCTTGGACTTGGTTGGTCGCAAGCTGGCGCAAGATAGTGGCAAGCATGTGATGGCGTTCTTTGATCTGGTCAAGACCTTCATCAAGGATAATGCCGGCGAAGACGACGCCTATGATGCGGCGTTTTTGGAGCCACTCAAGGCAGCGTCCAAAGACTTGCAAGCAGCAGGCATGTATTTCATGCAAAACGGTATGAAGAACCCCAACAACGCATTGTCTGGTTCCAACGACTTTATGCACATGTTCGGTCACGTCTGCCTTGGCCTGATGTGGGCGCAAATGGGCAAAGCGGCAACCGAAGCCTTGGCAAACGGCGCGTCGGACACTGCGTTCTACGAGACCAAGCTGGCCACGGGGCGCTTTTATATGGCCCGCCAATTGCCAGCAACAGCGCTGCATCTGGCCCGCATCAACACAGGTGCAGACACAGTTATGGCGTTGGACGCGGCAAACTTCTAAACTGGTGGGGTGCGCCAAGGCGCACCTTACCCTAACTTCGGAGCCTTGATGCCAAAACGCTTTCGCCTGACCCGTCGCCTTCCCATCGCCATGACCGAAGACGGTTATAGAAACCTTAAACGGTTTGCGACCGATGCAGGATTGGACGAGGGAGAAGCACTGTCGTTTTTATTTGAAAATTTCCGCAGTGTTATCAACGAAGAAAATCTGACAGCCCGCTTGCGGTTGTTTAACGCAGAGATCGACGCGCGTAAGCGCTAGGGAGAACCCGCATGAAAGATATGGCTGGCACCGCCTCAAGCTGGATGACAGATGAGCACCAGATGATCGCCGAAATGACGCGGGCATTCATAACCAAAGAATGGGGCCCCAAATTCGAGCGTTGGCGCAAACAGGGGCAAATGGATCGCGAGACTTGGGTTGAATCCGGCGAATTGGGTCTGCTTTGCCCTTCCATCCCGGAAGAATACGGCGGAGCTGGCGGTGACTTCGGACATGAAGCCGCTATTCTGATCGAAGCATCGCGTGCCAATCTTGCATCATGGGGCCATGGCATCCATTCAGGCATCGTCGCGCACTACATTCTGAATTGCGGAACGGAAGAGCAAAAAGCCCGATGGTTGCCAAAAATGGTGACTGGCGAGTTGGTCGGGGCCCTGGCGATGACAGAGCCGTCGACCGGATCCGATGTCCAATCCATCAAAACAAAAGCAATTCGCGATGGAAACGCCTACCGATTGTCGGGTCAAAAAACATTTATAACCAACGGTCAGCACGCCAATCTGATCATCGTAGCTGCCAAAACCGATCCCAATGAACGCGCGAAAGGTGTGTCTTTGGTTGTGGTCGAAACGGATGAGGTCACAGGCTTTGCGCGTGGTCGCAACCTGGAGAAAATCGGGATGCATGCGGCCGATACATCCGAGCTGTTCTTTGACAACGTAGAAATACCGCCCGAAAATATTTTGGGGGGCGACGAGGGGCAAGGGTTTTACCAACTGATGAACCAGCTGCCACAAGAACGTTTGATTATTGCATGCGCTGCGGTTGGAGCTATGGAAGGTGCTGTTGAGCGAACAGTGGCCTATGCGCGCGAGCGCGAAGCGTTTGGTGGACCGATCATGCAATTCCAGAACACGCGCTTCAAACTGGCCGAGTGTAAAACAAAGGCAATGGTCAGCCGATCATTCTTTGATGAATGTATGGCCGAGCATTTGCGCGGTGCGCTCACGGCGGACAAAGCAGCAATGTGCAAGTATTGGACAACAGACACCCAAGCCTGGGTTCTGGACGAATGCCTGCAACTTCATGGCGGTTATGGGTTTATGCAAGAGTACGCTATAGGCGAGATGTGGACTGATGCCCGCGTTCAGCGCATTTACGGCGGCACCAACGAGATTATGAAAGAGCTGATCGCGAGGGCACTTTGATGTCCTTTCCTACGGTGCAATTTGTACGTTGGGGAGCCTCCGGCGGAGGTTTATCTGGCGAGATGAAGGAGGATCTTTTGCGCGATCCACTCCGCCATCCGGAACCAGATAGTACGGGACGGCAGAGCTTCACCTCGCATATGGCTCAGCTCCTCAGCCTACCATACCGGTCCATGGTAGGCGCATTAACCTTAATCCTTGGTGAACATCCCCCTGTTCATCTCGCAAAGTAAACCTCACGGGGGTCTGGGGGTGTGAAACCCCCAGTCTTGTTTAACAAAAAGCGTCCATGGGAGGACACAGGCACATGACCTTACAACTGCAATGTTTTGGCGAAAGCGGAAATTCTTACAAAGCGGCATTGGCGTTGGAGCTATCGGGCCTCGCGTGGGAACCGGTCTTTGTTGATTTTTTCCAAGGGGCCGCGCGTACGCCAGAGTTCAAAGCCCTCAACACTATGGGCGAAGCACCTGTGTTGATCGACACAGATCACGATTATTCTATCACTCAATCGGGTGCCATTCAGGACTACATCAGTCATTTAAGCGGTAAGTTCGCCGGCAATTCACCCGAAGAGCGCCGCGAAGTGTTGCGGTGGGTTTTGTTTGACAATCACAAATTGAGCTCAATGGCTGGCGTCACACGGTTTTTGATGAACTTTTTGCCTGAAGACAAACGCCCCCAAGAGGTCATTGCCTTCAATCAAGGCCGCCTTCAAGGCGCTTATGCTGTGTTGAATGCTCATCTCGAAGGGCGGCAATGGATTGTGGGCAACGACATCACCAACGCCGATCTAAGTTGCTGTGGCTATCTCTACTATCCAGAGCCATTTGGGTTCGATCGTGCCGCCTTCCCAAACATCGACGCGTGGTTGACACGTTTGTCTGAAACTCCGGGGTGGAAACACCCTTACGATCTAATGCCCGGCAACCCCTCTGACCGGGCGTAACCCTTCTTCACGACGCTGCGGCAGACCTTGAATTGTCCCATGCCAAAGCATCACCTGATAAAAGAACACTGCTTGAAAGGATCACCCGATATGACCGAAGCCTACATCTACGACGCCCTGCGCACACCGCGCGGCAAGGGTCGCAAAGACGGGAGCCTGCACGAAGTGACAGCGCTGCGCCTGTCTGCCGTCACCATGAACGCGTTGAAAGAGCGCAACAATCTGGAAGGCCATGCCGTGGAAGACGTGATTTGGGGCAATGTCACCCAAGTCATGGAACAGGGCGGATGTTTGGCACGCTCTGCTGTTTTGG
The DNA here is from genome assembly GCF_039986515.1 of Ascidiaceihabitans sp. Classification (NCBI taxonomy): domain Bacteria; kingdom Pseudomonadati; phylum Pseudomonadota; class Alphaproteobacteria; order Rhodobacterales; family Paracoccaceae; genus Ascidiaceihabitans; species Ascidiaceihabitans sp. The sequence goes on from NZ_JBDWQO010000009.1 coordinate 39,319, forward strand.
CCTCTGACCTTGATGAGCGTATTCCCGGTCTTGCCATCAACCGTTTCTGCGCTTCTGGCATGGAAGCCGTAAACCTTGCCGCCAATCAGGTCAAAGGTGGCGCGGGCATGGCTTATATCGCGGGTGGCGTCGAAATGATGGGGCGCGTCGCAATGGGCAGCGATGGGGCAGCGATTGCTGCGGACCCAAGCATCGCCATGGACAGCTATTTTGTGCCGCAGGGCATCTCGGCGGACATTATTGCGACTGAGTACGGCTACACCCGTGACGACGCGGATATGCTGGCGATGGAATCCCAGCGCCGTGCCAAGGCCGCTTGGGACGACAACCGTTTTGCCAAGTCCGTCATTCAGGTCAAAGATCAGAACGGTCTGACGATCCTGGACCACGACGAATACATGCGCCCGCAAACCGACATGCAAAGCCTTGGGTCCCTGAACCCAGCCTTCCAAGCCATGGGTGAAATGATGCCCGGCTTTGATAAGGTCGCGTTGATGAAGTACCCGCATCTGGAGAAAATCAACCACATCCACCACGCGGGCAACTCGTCCGGCATCGTGGATGGCTCTGCCGCTGTGTTGATCGGCAACAAAGAGTTTGGCGAAAAGTATGGCCTGAAACCGCGCGCCCGCATCAAAGCCACAACAAAGATCGGCACGGACCCCACGATCATGCTGACGGGCCCTGTCCCCGCCACCAAGAAAATCCTCGAAGACAATGGCATGAATATCGGCGACATCGACCTCTTTGAGGTCAACGAAGCCTTTGCCTCAGTCGTCATGCTATTCATGGACAAATTCAACGTCGAACATGAAAAAGTGAACGTCAACGGTGGGTCCATCGCCATGGGGCACCCTTTGGGCGCAACTGGTGCTATGATCATCGGAACGCTTCTGGACGAGCTTGAACGCCAAGACAAAGAAGTAGGGCTTGCCACGCTTTGCATCGCGTCCGGCATGGGGGCGGCTACCATCATCGAACGGGTCTGAACACGGCAATGCCAGGAAATATGAAAGAAACCGAAGACCGAGACGCCATGGCCATCTATCAGGACCATGTTGATCGGGCTTCGGCAGCGACACTTGCCGCTGACTATGCAGCCTTTAGCGCTTGCATTTCTTTCCCTTGGCGGGTTCGCACCGTCAACTTGGATCTGTGCATTGAAGACGATGAAGAGCATCGTAGGAACTTTCGCCAATTCGTCGATGTTTTGAAGACTGACAATGTCACAGGTCTGCACCGCTTGGTGAAGACGGCGTGGTTCGTGACACCTGATGTCATCGAAGGGACCCACATATCCCATATGATGCACAACGGAACGCGACTGCGAGACCCCTATTACAACCGTATCCGGCTGGTCCGGCACCCTGAACATGGCTGGCGCGAGACCGATTGCACCAATGCCGTAGTGAACAAAGCGGGCAACTTCGCAATCGTCGATACGATATCGACAGATGCCTTGCCGCCCGAACTGAAAGAACTTCCGGAAAGGAAACTGAAATGACCGATTTTACGATGCAAAAAGATGCCGAAGGCATCGCCACCATCACATGGGATGTAGCCGACAAAACCATGAATGTGATGTCAATTGATGGCTTGGGCCAACTTGACGCGCATATTGACGACGCCCTGGCCGATGACGCCGTCAAAGGCATCGTCATCACATCCGGCAAGGACAGCTTTGCGGGCGGCATGGACTTGAACCTGCTGGCAAAAATGAAAGCCGACGCAGGCGATGACCCTGCAAAGGGCCTGTTTGAAGGCACCATGAAAATGCACGCCTTGCTGCGCAAGATTGAACGCGCGGGCATGGACCCAAAGACCAACAAAGGCGGCAAACCGATTGCTTCCGCCCTGCCCGGCACGGCTGCTGGCATTGGTTTGGAACTGCCACTGGCCACGCACCGCATCTTTTGCACATCCAACCCTAAGGCCAAAGTCGGCCTGCCCGAAATTCTGGTTGGCATCTTCCCCGGCGGCGGCGGCACAGTTCGCTTGCTGTTCAAAATGGGTTTGGTCAACGCTTCGTCGCAAATCCTTGAAGGCCGTATGAACGCGCCTGAAAAGGCCAAATCACTTGGCATCGTAGATGAAGTGTCCGACGATCCGGTCGCGGCGGCCCGCGCTTGGGTTCTGGAGGCCAAAGACGCCGATATCGTCAAACCATGGGACGCCAAAGGCTTCAAAATGCCCGGCGGTGCGCCCTATCACCCTGCTGGTTTCATGAACTATGTCGGTGCCAACGCGATGGTTGCAGGCAAGACTAAAGGTGCGTTTCCTGCGGCCAAGGCCGTGCTAAGCGTGCTTTATGAAGCGGCTTTGGTGCCCTTCGACACGGCCCTGAAAATCGAGGCGCGCTGGTTCACCAACATCCTGATGAACCCGTCGTCTTCCGCGATGATCCGGTCCTTGTTCCTGAACAAAGAAGCCTTGGAAAAAGGCGCTGTGCGTCCCAAAGGCATCGCGGACCAACGCGTCAAAAAACTGGGCGTCTTGGGCGCAGGCATGATGGGTGCGGGTATCGCGTTGGTGTCGGCGCAGGCTGGTATTGAGGTCGTGCTGATCGACCGTGACCAAGATGCGGCGGACAAAGGCAAAGCCTACACCGAAGCGTATCTCGACAAGGGCATCGCCCGCAAAAAAGGCACGCCCGAGAAGAAAGAGGCGATGTTGTCGCTGATCACCGCGACGCCTGATGTTGAAAAGCTGGCAGGCTGCGACCTGATCATCGAGGCCGTGTTTGAAGATCCTGCCGTGAAGGCAGAAATCACCAAACGCGTCGAAGCGGTCATTCCTGAGGATTGCATTTTCGCCTCCAACACCTCGACCTTGCCCATTTCTGAACTGGCCAAGGCGTCTTCCCGTCCCGAGCAGTTCATCGGCATCCACTTCTTCTCACCCGTTGAGAAAATGTTGCTGGTTGAAATCATCAAGGGCGCGGAAACCGGCGACCGCGCAGTTGCGAAATCTTTGGACTACGTCCGCCAAATCCGCAAAACGCCCATCGTGGTCAACGATGCACGTTTCTTCTATGCCAACCGTTGCATCATCCCATACGGGAACGAAGCCACGCGCATGGTGACAGAAGGCGTCGCACCGCAGTTGATAGACAGTGCCGCGCAGCAGTTGGGCTTCCCTGTCGGGCCAATCCAATTGGGCGACGAGACATCTATCGATCTTGGTGTGCGCATCATGAAAGCGACCAAAGCCGCAATGGGCAACGCCTATCCAGCGTCTGAGGCCGACGACCTGATCGTGTGGATGGAAGAAGAAGGCCGCCTTGGTCGCAAGGCGAACGCGGGTTACTTCAACTACGATGAAAAAGGCAAGCGCACAGGCTATTGGAAAGGCGTTCACGACAAGTATCCATTGGCCGATGAACAGCCTGCATTGCGTGAAGTACAGGATCGTTTGATGTTTGCCCAAGTACTGGAAGCCGTGCGGGCACTGGAAGAAGGCGTTTTGGAAGACATCCGCGAAGGTGACGTTGGTGCGATCCTTGGATGGGGCTTTGCACCTGCCACGGGTGGCCCCTTCAGCTATCTGGACATTATCGGCACACCATACGCCGCTGAACGCTGTGACCAGTTGCAGGAAAAATTCGGCGATCGCTTCGAATGCCCGGCCTTGCTGCGTGAAATGGCCGCAAAGAACCAAACTTTCTACGGACGGTTTGGCAAAGAAGACGCGGCTGCGGCCTGAATTTCTTCCTTTGTAATTTGACGGAAGGCCCTGTTTTTGCAGGGCCTTTTGTCGTTTTTACCGACCTTTTGTGCGATGCAAGGACGCGGTACCGGCAAACACTTTGATTTGAACAGCTTTTTAAGACCCTTTGTTTTATACGTTGCGGATGCGCTGTATTGCGTTAACAAGATCGCCAACAGTGGCAAGAAGCAGACATATGACCCAAAAATCAAGCGTTTCAGCGCAGACAGTCGAACCGAAAAATGCCCGTGACTGGGTGAAAGTTTTGGCAAATTACCGTGAACCAAGTGCAAAACGCAGCAGTTTCGAATTGGCGGTAACATTAGGTCCCTTCATTGGGCTTTGGGCATTGGCATGGTGGTCGCTGTCAATCAGCGCTTGGCTGACCTTGGCCATATCGCTGTGCAACGCCGCGTTTTTGCTTCGTTTGTTTGCCATTCAACACGATTGTGGGCACAGCGCTTTTTTCAAGAACCGCGCACTCAGCGACTGGACGGGACGCGCCATCGGTGTCCTGACCCTGACGCCCTATGATGTTTGGCGTCGGGCACATTCCATCCACCATAGTTCTGCCGGTAATCTGGGTCGGCGGGGGCTGGGCGATATCAACACTTTGACGGTCGCCGAATACCGCGCCCGCTCTCCGATGAAACGCCTGATGTACCGCATGTATCGCCATCCGATCGTTTTGTTCGGTCTGGGGCCGGGTTATGTGTTCTTTTTGGAAAACCGCCTGCCCGTCGGATTGATGGAAAAGGGCAAATACTGGATCAGCGCTATGGGGACCAATGCAGCCATTCTGGTGGCGTTGTTGGTAATCCTTTACTTTGGCGGGCTGACCCCGATCTTGCTGATTTTTGTGCCGTCCACCTTGCTGGCAGCGACGGCCGGGGTATGGCTGTTCTATGTCCAGCACCAGTTCGAGACCACACATTGGGAAGAGAACGACAACTGGGATGTGCATCATGCCGCCCTGCATGGTAGCTCGCATTACGTCATGCCACGGGTTCTGCAATGGCTCAGTGCCAATATCGGCATCCACCACGTGCACCACCTATACAGCCGCATCCCATTCTACCGCCTTCCCGAAGTGCTAAGCGATCACGCCGATCTTGCGACAGGCAATCAGATGACCATCCGTGAAAGCATTGCAAATGCGCGGCTGCATCTTTGGGATGAAAACAGCAAACGTCTGCTGTCGTTTTCAGAGGCACGCAAAGTCGCGTAACCACATCGGTCCACGTCTGACATTCAACGCCGCGCATGGAAGTGCGCGGTTGGTTTGGTCGCGTTTCGGCAAAAGCCTGCACGACGATACTGCTTGGGGGAAGGGTGGTACCACCTCCTGGTCTCGAACCAGGGACCTCTTGATCCACAATCAAGCGCTCTAACCTACTGAGCTAAGGCGGCACGTTGGGGTGATTTAACGCCCAAGTCTTACGATTGCAAGTGTGATCCGAACCGAAAAACCCATGTTTGTTCGACAAGATCGCACCCAAACGAATGAACTGGTCTGCTGCCCACCAAATCCCATCCTGTCCGAGCATATAAAGCACAAGCCGCTGTGTGGCTTTCATGTGTCCAAAGCTGCATGTTTTGATAGCCTACGCTTTGTGCAAACCCCATACATTCAGACAATAATTTCTGCCCAAGCCCTTTGCCGCGGGCCCCGGGCTTTAGAAAAAACAGGCGCAGTTTCGCAGTGGTGTCATTCAATCGCACACAAAAAATCGTGCCAAGACGCTGCCCGTCTTCTTCGGCCACCCAACCACGTTCAATTTGCGAATCATGATGTGCGTTGAAGTCGGCCAAAATTGACGCGACCAACGGGCCGAATGTGTCGTCAAACCCTTCCGCTTTTGCGTAGTGCGTGCCGTGCTGGGTCACAACCCAGTCTGTGTCGCTGGCATTGAAGCGCCTGATCTGCAAGTCTTCCATGACATCAACATGCAACGGCCGACCTTGCCTTTCAAGACGCGGATAGCTAGCAAGACACAACAAATGAAAGGCGCACCCATGGGGATCAACAGCGAAAGCGACATCCAAGCAAACCTGCAAATCGGACCAACCGATCAAGGGATGGTGCGCATTTATGTCGAGGGAAAAGGCATCGATTTGCCAATGGATTTCGACCCCGAGGAAGCCGAGGAAATCGCTGAAGAGATCTTGGCGGCGGTCGCAGCCGCGCGCATCATCAAATAGAGACCTGTTAGATGGTTTCGGCGGGTCATCCCAAAATGGAATGACCCACGTTATAAAACAGCCAGCCATGCATTTACTGGGTGGGGGCACGCGTGACTGACCGTCTTATCCCTGTTGTGGTCTGGGTCTACGTCAGAAGCTAAAGCGCACACCTATATTCAGTGATGTAGACTCCAGATCGCCACGTACGGTCCCTGTAGAGGTGCCTGCTGGCGAAAGCCGCGTGGAAGATACGCCAAACACACGCCGGTACCGCGCATCTGCTGTCAAAGTGATGCGATCACTTGCAGCATAAGACACCCCGACAATCGCTTGTGCGGCCAAGCGTGTGTCGCTGTCCTGAATGCGGACGCCAGGTCCATAGACCAGATCCTGATTGATATGGGCGATGCCCAGACCGCCACCCGCAAATGGCGTCAGTGCACCTTGGGTTTTGAAATCAGCAATGACATTCGCAAAAAGGGCTGTCGTTCGAATCCCCCCCGCGACGTTCACCTCTGCGGCAGGGCCATTGCCTGAAAACTGGATTTGGTCTGCATCACGGTCGCTAAACGACAGCTCCAGTTCCCCACGCAGGCCGATTTTATCTGTGGACCACGCCTGAAAAGTCTTGCCCACGCCGACGCCAAGGCCATACCCCCCTTCCAGATCGTTATTCACAGAATTTGGCGCCCCGCCAATCGTGCCACCGTAGTTCAAATCGGCTGAAGCCGCGCTGCCTCCGTAGGCAAAGCCGTATAAATCCTGGGAAAATGCAGGTGTCGTCAGAGCAACCGTCGCCAGTGCCCCCAATATCGCGATCTGTTTCACTGAAGCTTTCCTTTGCATGTGTGTTACGCAATGAAAAACCCTGACGGCCTGATTTTATTTGATCACAGCAGTTGACGCTTCTGTGTGTGATTGTGAGATCTATTTCTAGATCTGCGGTCAGAACCCCTGCCCTGCTCTGGGGTCTCTTAAAAGATGCAACCGGCGCGCGGCATCTGTGGCAAACTTCTGGATGATTTTCTTGCGTCTCGCTGCGGCCAATTTGACCTCTTCCGGCATGCGCTGCACCTCGGCATCATACCCATCTGCAATGATCAACCCCGTATCGTCTGGCAAAAGTTCAGTCGGGAAATCGCCATCAACCGCCCAAAAGAACCTGTCACACCAATCCAGATACCCTTGCCATTTGTTGTCAGATTGAAAGTCCATCCGACTGGATTTGCATTCAATGACCCAAATTTCGCCTTTTGGACCCAGCGCGATCACGTCTACGCGCAACCCGCGTGTGGGTACAAATTCTTCCAGACTGGCCATGCCCAAATGCCTCAGATGGCGCGACACGCCACGGGCCAGAATTTGGCCGGGTGCCATGGGTGTATCGTTCGGAACAAGAGATGAAATTTGCATACACACTTATACGAACAAAAGGTGAACAAATGCAAGCCGCCTTGGCCTTGCCACCATGGCCTCCTACATATTGCAAAGCCACGCGGCGGAATCACGGCAAGGAACCAATATGTCAGACAAGAAACCATTGACCCAAGCAGAGGCACGCGGCGTTCGCGCCGCACGCGAATTGGAAGATCATCTGACTTGGCTGGACACGTTTTCCGGCACAGCACTTGGGGTTCTGGCGGTCGCATCAGGCATCTACACCTACCTTGGGGTTTCCTCTTTGCTGGACAGCAACGGCGCCATGTCGGTCTTTGCAGCCATTGCGTATTCGGTGGCGGTTTCCGTCGGTATTTTCGTATTCTGGTCTTATATGTTGCGCCTGTTTCCAGCGGTACGCACAGCACAGGCCCGTATCGGTCTGATGTTGGCTATGGCCTTGGGTTCCTTGGCCATTGTCGCCATGTCGTCTTGGTTGAATGCAGCTGCATTGGCGGGGTCTGCCGCCGTCGAACAACATTTGGCAAAAACCGTGCAAGACTATCAAGACGCGCTGGAAAGCACCCATGAAATTGCACTGTCAGCCCAAGGTCTGGAACGCGACGTGGCGCGTGTGCGTCAATCATTCGAGGACCTCTCGGAACAAGAAGCCACAGGCAATCTGTCCGGTTTGGCTGGGCGTGGGGCCGTGTTTCGAGTCTTGCGCCAGAAAGCATCCGAACTGCAAGGGTTGGAAGCCCAAATCGCAAGCCAGACACCTTTGGTCGACAATGCATTTGATGAAGGCAACCAGATCCTAAGCCGCATGCGCGCACTGACCGTAGAACCCGGCCCCGTCGAAGCGCGATCCGTCGAGTTTTCAGAACAAGCCGTGCGACTGGCCGGTTTGATTGCCCAGATGCAGCAACTGAATGTCGCCCCCTTGGTGGAACGCGCGGCACAGGATTTGGCGGCTTCTGTTGTGTTGCCCGAATTGGACGGGCGCACAGAAGAAACCCGTTCGGATCAGGCGGCAACCATCACGTCCGTTCTGGATGTGCTGGGCCGACGCGCAAAAACGCTTGAGACTGCCGCACAAACGGTGCAGCAGCTGGCGCCGCCAAAAGACGTCACATATACCCCGATTTCCAGCGCCGACGCGGTGATTTTATACGCGCGAAATTTTGTGCCCAGCTGGGCGGGGGCCATTGCGATCGACCTGCTGCCTGCTGTTTTGGTGTTTATTCTTGCCATAACCCAATCTGCAATCCGGCGCGGGCGCGAAGGTGCCGGCGTAGAAGACACCATGACCCTTGCCGAACTGCGCGCCGCCCTAAGCGCCATCCGCGATGTCGAACTGGCGATGAACGAGATGCCGGACGCCATGAACGCCCCCTCTCGTGCGCCCCATGTGCCCGTGCTAGACACGCCTGAAAGTGACCAAAAATGAACGGACGCAGCGTTGCGCGTATTCTATCGGGTGTTTTGATTTTCCAATTGGGCATCGGGGCGTTGTTGATCGTTGGCGACATGCAGGGTTCTTTTTCCTTGCCCCACTTTGGGCCCGACGCGCCTGATCTTGACCAACCGGTGCGGCCCGGCGACCAGCGGCGCCAATTTGATCCGAACCGCACCCCGCGCCAGACCGGCCCTGCCCCATCCGGTCCCCTGCCAGACCGCCTCACACTGACCCAACTGGACGGTGAAACATACCGATTAGAGGGCGGCATCACGCCAGGTGACGCAGACCGCATCAGCAAGCAGATTTTGGAAGCGACCCCGAAGGTCAAGCTGCTGGTTTTGCAGTCTCCCGGTGGAACAGTGGGCGAAGCCCTTGATCTGGGACGGTTTATTCGCGCCCAAGCCATCGACACAGAAATGCGCAACGGCGAAATATGCTATTCTGCCTGCCCTTACGTGCTGGCGGCAGGCACCACGCGCACCATAGACGACGCGGCGTCAGTGGGCGTGCATCAGCATTATTTTGGCGAAAGCACTATTTTGCCGGCTCGGTTCGCTGTTGAAGACATTCAAAGGGGTCAGGGCGAAGTCATGGTGTATCTGGACGCGATGGGCATTGACCCATTGGTTATGCAACACTCGCTCAGTACGCCGCCAGATGAAATATATGTACTGCTTCCCGAACAGTTGAAAACCTACAATTTTGTAACGCCGCAATAGCGCTGCGCCGCGACCGTATCCTTTTTGCAATATGGACAAAGTGCACCAGCCCTTGTCCTGCGTACAAACCTGCCCTATCTGATGGAGCGACGGGTTCTGCCCTTCTTGTGTCGGGTTGCATTCCGGTGGCCTTAAGCAATTCCGAGGGAGCTGGCTCTGTTCTGGCCCTGGCCTTTTTACCTGGCGCCCACCTGTACATACAGGTCCTCGGGAATGAGAGAACCTCACGGCTGTGGTGGTTCCCGTCACCCTCACAAAATTGCACAAGATACATGCGCTCTTGCAAGTTGATGTGCGTCAAAGCGCGGTTATGTTTGGCTCCATGCAGATACGAGAAGGCAAAACATGTCACTAAGACCCACATTGGAAACACGACCCGCCCAACCAACAATGGAAGGCGCAGGCGTCAAGCTGCACCGCGCCTTCGGGTTTCAGGATCCGTCTGAACTTGATCCATTTTTGCTGTTTGACGACTTTCGCAACGAACGCCCCGAAGACTACATCAAGGGGTTTCCATGGCATCCGCACCGCGGCATCGAAACAATCACCTATGTTCTGGAAGGTACAGTGGACCACGCCGACAGCCTTGGAAACACTGGCAGCCTCGGGGCTGGCGATGTGCAATGGATGACAGCTGGATCAGGCATTTTGCATCAGGAAATGCCGCACGGAAACGCCAAAGGACAAATGCACGGGTTCCAGTTGTGGGGCAATCTGCCCGCATCCCAGAAAATGACGGCACCACGCTATCAGGATATGACGTCTGACGCGATCCCCGAAGTCACAGATGACGACGGCACCCATGTGCGGATCATTACGGGGACGTTCTGGGGCAAAACAGGACCCGTCGACGGCATAGCGGCAGACCCGCAGTATCTGGACATCTCGGTGCCAGCAGGCGTGCGGAAAACATTCAAAATTGACACCTACCGACGGGCGTTTGCCTATGTGTTTCAAGGCAGCGCAGCTTTTGCAGATGCCTCGGTGCCAACAGGCGTTTTGCTGGAAAAAGAAATCGGCGGACAAGAAATGCACATCCGAGATATGTCAGGGGACCGCACGTTGATCCGGTTCGGCACCGGGGACGAGGTGACGGTGCAGGCGGGGGAACAAGGTGTGCGGTTTTTGCTGATCTCTGGCGCACCAATTGACGAACCAGTCGCGTGGCATGGTCCGATCGTAATGAACACTCAAGCAGAGCTGCAACAAGCCATGCGCGACTTGCGAAATGGGACGTTCATCCAGCCAGCACATTAATTCTTTTCGCCAAAAATATCCCGGGGTGCGGGGCAGCGCCCCGCGTGTAAGGTGCACCTTGGTGCACCCCCTTAGGCGCCAACGGATTTACGTACCATGTGCCAATACTGATCCTGCACATCTGCCAACGACAATCGCCCACCTTCCTTGAACCAGGTATTCACCCCTGTGAGCATTGCAATCACAGCAAAAGTGGCAATTTTGGCATCTTCTACGGCAAAATCATCCGAGGCGATGCCCCGTGCAAGAATTCCTTGCAAACGCGCCTCATAAGAGCGGCGCAATTCTTCAATGATTTCGAAATTATCCGCGGTCAAATTGCGCAGTTCCATATAGGCGATAAACACCTCTTCCGGACGGCGATGGTGAAACGCAATGTGAAACCGGACGAAGCCCTCCAGTTGTTGGGTCGGCGTCAGGTGCGGCGTATCAGGTACTGCGGCCAACACATCTTGCATGTGGGTTTTCATCAAATCAAACAAAAGGCTCTGTTTGTCAGCAGTGTAGTTATACAATGCGCCCGCCTGCACACCCACCGCAGAAGCAATCTGGCGCATAGAAACGGCCGCAAAGCCGTGTTCGGCAAACAACTGCAAGGCAGCCGTGCGCACACGAGGACCTGTAATATCAGAATGTGAACCTGCCGTACGCGCCATAGGTCTGGCTTAACTGAACGCGCGTTCAGAACCAAGCCTCTCTTGCGCAAATCCTCGCGCTGGTGCATCAAACCGACAACGAAGGATGCTTTTGATGCGCAGTTTTGCCCTAATTTTGGTCTTTGGCCTTTCGGCTTGCACCCAGTTCCCTGAACTGGACGGTGCCGTTACTGCACATGGCAGCGATGCAAACTACCCAGACCTTGTTCCAATCGAGCCTATTCTGGCGCAAGCGGCGAGCGGGCCCAGCACAGATCAAACCACAGATCAGCTGAGTTCCAGAGTAGCAGCCTTAAAGGCACGCGCCAGTCGTTTGCGTGGTCGGGTTGTGGACACATCATCGCGTGATCGAATGCGCACAGGCGTGCCGCGCGGATAATGCCGCGTTGCGTGTTGCACGCGAACCCGATAAACGCGCGACAAATGCAATAATCCCATCTTTAGGAGCCTAAAAATGTCACAGCCACTTCGCCTTGGTATTGCAGGTCTTGGCACCGTTGGTGTTGGTGTGGTCCGCATCATTCGCCAACATGCGGAATTGCTGACGGCCCGTTCGGGGCGTGACATTTCGATATCAGCTGTTTCCGCGCGTTCAAAAAACAAAGATCGTGGCATTCCTTTGGATGCCTACGCATGGGAAGACGATCCGGTGGCTTTGGCCACACGCGACGATGTCGATGTTTTTGTTGAGCTTATGGGCGGATCTGATGGTCCGGCGAAGGCCGCCACAGAAGCTGCACTGGCCGCAGGCAAGCATGTGATCACCGCCAACAAAGCGCTGTTGGCGTTGCACGGCCAAGCCCTTGCCGAACAAGCCGAAGCCGCAAACCTATCCCTTCGTTACGAGGCCGCAGTCGCAGGCGGTATCCCTGTCGTGAAAGCACTGACAGAAGGATTGGCAGCAAACGAAATCACCCGCGTGATGGGCGTCATGAACGGGTCGTGCAACTACATCCTGACCCGCATGGAAGACTCCGGGTTTAGCTATCAGGACATTTTCGCTGAAGCCGACGGGTTGGGGTATCTTGAAGCGGATCCGCAATTGGACGTGGGCGGCATTGACGCCGCACATAAACTGGCGATCCTTGCATCCATCGCTTTCGGAACACGCGTTAACTTTGACGCGATTGATCTGGAAGGCATCGAACGGGTCAGCATCGAAGACATCACGGCAGCCGCCGACATGGGCTACAAGATCAAGCTGTTGGGGGTCGCGCAAATGACGGGCCGTGGTCTGGAACAACGTATGCAACCCTGCTTGGTGCCTGCGTCTTCGCCTTTGGGTCAATTGCAAGGCGGCACCAATATGGTCGTGCTGGAAGGTCATGCCGTAGAACAAGTCGTGTTGCGCGGCCCCGGCGCCGGTGAAGGACCAACCGCCAGTGCTGTGATGGCAGACGTCATGGACATCGCACGCGGCTTTGCGCTGCCTGTGTTTGGCCAACCGGCACATACCTTGAAAGACGCGAAACATGCGACATCCGTGTTGCCGGCGCCCTACTACCTGCGCATGGGTCTGGTCGACAAACCGGGTGCCTTGGCAAAGATCACCACGGTTCTGGGCGAAGCAGGCGTTAGCATCGACCGTATGCGCCAATACGGACACGCACAAACATCGGCCCCCGTTCTGATCGTCACACATAAAGCGACACGTGCCGACATTGATGCAGCAATTGCCGCTATGGAAGGCACGGGTGTGTTGACATCGGCCCCCGTCGCTTTGCGCATCGAAGAAGTCTAGGGCGGCCCAATCGCCCTTTTTAAATTATTGTTTGTGGCGCGATTGATCGCTACACCGCTCTGAACCACCGTTTTCAAGGAACCAGCCATGACCGCCTCTGCCCAATTTCACGACCGTATGCTTTCATTGGGTCTTGCCCGTGTGTCTGAGGCTGCTGCCTTAGCCTCTGCCAAGCTTGTGGGTCACGGCGACGAAAAAGCCGCAGATCAGGCCGCCGTGAACGCAATGCGCGAACAGCTGAACCTTTTGGATATTGCAGGTGTTGTTGTGATCGGTGAAGGCGAACGCGACGAGGCACCAATGCTTTACATCGGTGAAGAAGTCGGAACCGGCAACGGCCCCGGCGTGGACATTGCACTGGACCCGCTCGAAGGCACAACGCTGACGGCGAAAGACATGCCAAACGCCTTGACGGTCATTGCGATGGGCCCGCGTGGATCGATGCTGCATGCCCCTGATGTCTATATGGACAAGTTGGCCATTGGACCCGGGTATGACGCGGATGTCGTGACGATGGATATGACAGCGACCCAGCGTGTCGAAGCGCTGGCCAAGGCAAAAGACTGTGCCACATCCGACATCACTGTGTGTATTCTTGAACGCCCGCGTCATGAGGCGATGATCACTGAAGTGCGTGCCACAGGTGCCGCCATTCGTCTGATCACAGATGGCGATGTGGCTGGCGTCATGCACTGCGCGGAACCCGGCACGGGTATCGACATGTACATGGGTCTGGGCGGTGCACCCGAAGGTGTTTTGGCTGCGGCCGCTTTGAAGTGCATGGGCGGACAGTTCTATGGCCGCTTGACCTTCCGAAATGACGACGAACGCGGACGCGCAGCCAAAGCGGGCATCACCGACCTTGACCGCATTTACACGCGTGATGAATTGGTGACCGAAGACGTGATCTTTGCAGCGACTGGCGTCACAGGCGGTTCCTTGCTGCCCGCAGTACAACGCGAAGTGGGCTGGCTGACATGCGAGACGCTGTTGATGCGCTCCAAAACCGGCTCTGTTCGCCGCATGTCTTACCGGACACCTGCAGAAGACTGATCTGGCGTCGGCGCCTGTTGCTTTGGTCGATTGCGGGTATTTTTGATCGCAAAAAGGGGTCGGTATGTCATTTTTAGGGATCGAAGCGTCTTTGACAGGGCGCAACTGGGTTGGCCCATCCGTGCAGGTGGACCGCGCCGCAGAGGCTTTGACACAGCAAACGGACCTGCCCCGTCCCGTCGCACAAGTGTTGGCCCGCCGCGGTGTCGAACCTGTCGATGCCCCTGCATTTCTTGCGCCTTCTTTGCGCGAACTGCTGCCGGACCCGCGTTCTTTGAAAGACATGGAAAAAGCCGCCCACCGTTTTCTGGGCGCTGTAAAGCAACGCCAACGCATTGCGATATTTGCAGATTATGACGTTGACGGCGGAAGTTCTGCTGCGCTGTTGATCGTGTGGTTGCGCGACCTTGGACTGACAGCCACATTGTATATTCCCGACAGAATCGACGAAGGATACGGCCCCAACGATGAAGCCATGGCGGCGTTGGCGCACGATCACGATTTGATTATTTGCGTGGACTGCGGGACGCTGTCCCATGGGCCAGTGGCCGCTGCCAAAGGCGCAGATGTTATCATTCTGGACCACCACCTAGGTGCTGAAACACTGCCCGACGCGATGGCTGTCGTGAACCCGAACCGTCAGGACGAAGATGGTGCTTTGGCCCATTTGTGCGCTGCCGGTGTCGTCTTTTTGATGTTGGTGGAAGCAGGCCGACAAATGCGCGATGACAAAGCGCAAAGCCCTGATTTGATGTCTCTTCTCGATTTGGTTGCGTTGGCCACCGTCGCGGATGTGGCACCCCTAATTGGTGTGAACCGCGCGTTTGTACGCCAGGGTTTGCGCGTCATGGCCCGGCGCGAACGCCCCGGCCTTGCGGCCTTGGCGGATGTGTCCCGCATGGACACCGCCCCCAGTTCGTATCATTTGGGGTTTCTTCTGGGACCGCGTGTTAATGCAGGCGGTCGTATCGGTCAGGCGGATCTCGGGGCGCGATTGCTGTCATGTGACACCGAACACGAGGCCGCAGCGCTTGCAGAACGATTGGATGTGCTGAACACTGAACGGCGCGACATTGAAGCATCCGTGCGCGCATCGGCGCTGGCACAGGCCGAAGAGCGGGGCTTTGATGCCCCTCTGGTTTGGGCCAGCGGGGACGGTTGGCACCCGGGCGTCGTGGGCATTGTGGCGTCACGTTTGAAAGAGGCTTCTAACCGTCCGTCGGTGGTTATCGGATTTGAAAACGGAGTTGGCAAAGGGTCCGGGCGATCCGTGTCGGGCATTGATCTTGGTGCGCCTATCCAGCGCCTCGCGGCAGAAGGGCTTTTGGTAAAAGGTGGCGGGCACAAGATGGCGGCAGGCCTGACTGTATCAGAAGACAAGCTGGAAGAGGCCATGGCAAGGCTGTCTGACTTGCTTGGCCGTCAAGGCGCAGGTGACATCGGACCGGCTGACTTGCGACTGGACGGCCTGATGATGCCGGGGGCTGCAACCATTGAGCTGGTCGAGATGCTTGAACAAGCAGGCCCATTCGGAGCGGGCGCCGCCGGACCACGGTTCGCTTTTTCGGATATGCAGATTTTTCACGCCCGTCGCGTTGGAGAATCGCATCTTAAAGTGACATTTGGCGAGATCGGTGGCCCCCGTATGGATGCGATTTCGTTCGGGGCCTTCGATGGTGCGTTAGGGCCTGCGTTGGAAAACCATGGCGGGGCCCGGTTTCACTTGGCTGGGCGCCTTGATATCAACAGTTTTCGTGGAAAACAAAGCGTTCAGCTGCGATTGGAAGACGCGGCAAGAGCTTAGAAAAAAATCCAACAATTGAGTGTTTTTTCTGCTTGCACGCTCTGCGCAGATTGCCTAGAACGCGCCCAGACTTAGTGTCCCGTTCGTCTATCGGTTAGGACGTCAGGTTTTCAACCTGAAAAGAGGGGTTCGATTCCCCTACGGGATGCCAAGTCTTTTCCTTACATCTATGTGGTTTGTATCGAAAAGACGGCATCTGCCGTTAGGATGCATCGCGCACATCTGGCGCGAAGTCTTCTTGTCTATTTTGCGGCACCAATTGAGTGACCGACTGACGTAATTTAGGATTGAAAAACGTCTGCCGCGCCCGCCCTGCATCTTTTGACGCATAAAGCGCGACGTCAGCATTGCTAACCAATTGATCGGCTGTCAGTTCGCAACCGGGTTCGAAAAACGCAGTCCCGATACTCGCAGAAATCTGACAATGTTCACCCTGGAACAGTATGGGAACCTCAAGCTTGCTTATGATCCGTCCCCCAATACTGCGCAGCGACGCTTCGGACTGGGCTGAAGGCAGAAGGATGATAAATTCATCGCCGCCAATACGGGCAACAGTGTCAGTTTCACGCGTTTCATCGACCATTACGCGAGAGACCACTTGTAGAACATGATCCCCTGCGGCGTGCCCTTTCGTGTCGTTCACGGCTTTGAAAAAATCCAGATCGATTTGCATCAAAGCGAATGTTCGATCTTCTTCGATGTATCGTTCTAGGAAATGGTCCATTGCGCGACGATTTTTCAGACCTGTCAGCGTGTCGGTAAACGCTTGTTCCTCTGCTGCGATTTTCGCGCCTTGCAAGCGCAAGTTCATCTTGCGTGAGGCTTCCATCGCTGCGGATTTTGCTTCTACCAAGTAAAGCATTTCGATGGTCAAATCCGTGTGCGCGAAATCACCACAGTTCAAGCCGAACTCACCAACGGCATCAACGATCGAAATCCCGAAAGACAGGTTCACAACAATCTGTCCCTCGTAAAGGCTGGGCACAAGCACACCCTTCAATTCTGTCATGGGCGGGTCGCGCATTTGCAAATGCAACTTCATACCGGAGACATTCAACAGATCTGTCACACTTGCCACGGCCCGTGGACGTTTCAGAACAAAGACTTCCAAAAACCTTTGCCCGATTAACGATGGGCCATTTGGATGCAACTTTTGCGTTGTGGGGCCTGCATGAACAATATGACCAGTACTGTTAAGCACCACATGCATCGGACACAACGTGTCCAACATGCTTAGGAAGTTGTCTGAAGTATTCATTCTACGCGTGCGCCAAGTTCAAACTTGCGCCCTTCTGTAAATTCAGTGACCACTAAAGAAATTGATATTGTTTCAACGCCTTGGCCTGATCCCATATGTTCAAACACTGCCAGAACACCGTAATCGTCTGCCATCGTACGTAAAATACCCATCATGACATGCCCAAAGCCCACGATGGGGCACGCACACACCAAACTGAATTGCGTAGATGAATGATCGCGCACTTCCAAAGAAGGCAATTCCAGATCAGACACAGCCAACCGCGCACGATCCGGCAAATCGTCCAGAGAATTGAGAAACTCAACGAAAGTTACGCCCCCGAACCGTAACAACCGGCGCAACGCTTCTGTATTGGGATGTGACACCAGATACGTTCCGATGTCTTCCATCACATCAGAACGCGGTTTGTCCAAAACGAAACACACACCGACGATCGCCTTTTCCGTCAACCCGTCTTCGTAGGTCAGCATTGCTTCGAAATCCGACACATCCAAAGCGGCCCAACGCACAGCGTCATTCCACTTTTCAATGCCATAACTGTCCGTCACGAAACGCTGTATCGCGCGATTGGTTAAACCGTGCATGGTTGCCTCATACCCTATCCCAAGGTCACCATGCATCAAAACCTGTTAACATTCCCCAAACAGGCGTTTTACGGCGCTATGAAACACCATCAAAAATCGGTGGGGGCCCCGCCTTCTTCTTTACGTTTTGCAACAAATGCTTCCAATTCTTCCCGAATTGAGACGTCCATTGGCGGTGCCTCAAAGTTCGCAATGATCTCTTTGAACATCAGATGCGCACGCTCGGGTGTCCAAATTCCACCGGCCACTTCCCATCCTTCGTAGTTTTTCCAATCACTTAGGAAAGGTTGGTAGAAGGCTGTCGTATATCGATCCTGCGTATGTTGGATCCCAAAGAAATGCCCGTCGTTGCCAACTGACTTGATCGCATCAAGTGCTATTTCATCAACGCCCGTTGCCGTGATCGCGGGGTCCATATACCTTTGAATCTGCTGCAGGATTTCGCAATCCATAATGAATTTCTCGGGGCTTGCAATCAGCCCGCCTTCCAGCCAGCCCGCCGCGTGATACACCATATTGGTTCCCGATTGCACAGCCGCCCACAGGCTGTTTGATGTCTCCCACATCGCTTGCCCGTCAGGCACATTCGCTGCACACACCCCAGATGAGCGCAGAGGCAACCCGTAAAACCGCGCCATCTGCCCCGTCATTTGTGTTGCGCGCATATATTCCGGTGTCCCAAACGCAGGCGCACCGGATTTCATATCAACATTTGATGTAAAAGTGCCAATCGCGCAGGCCACACCCGGATTGATGTATTGCGCCAGTACAATTGCGCATAGCCCTTCGGCAAGCGACTGGGCCACAGCCCCCGCCATCGTCACAGGCGCCATTGCCCCCGCCAATGTAAAGGGTGTCACAACCAACCCCTGCCCCCGACGCGCCATGCGCATCCAGCCGTCCATCATCGGATAGTCATGTTTCAAAGGCGAGGTCGAGTTGATGTTGGTGTACATTTTCGGGCTGGCATCGAAATCTTCGTGACTGTGACCGCCTGCGATGCGCACCATCTCCATCACATCTTCAACCCGTTCTTTGCCCAGCGAATAGGCATGCATGGCTTTGTCGGTCAGGGTCAATTTGTCGAACAAAACGTCCAGATGGCGCACCGACGCATGAATATCTACAGGTTCTACCGGATAGCCCCCGGCGAAGTGGATACAATTGAAGTATTGGGTCAATTTCAACAAATTCTGGCACATCTCGCGCGTGCCGGCGACTTTTGTGCCGATCGACATGTCCCAATAATTGGGTGGCGATGACACGTTGCCGAAATTCAGGTTGTTACCGCCGATGGTGATGGTGCGGTCCGGGTTGCGCGGCGTGATCGTGAACTCGCTTGGTGCTTTCGCGACCATTTCCATGACGAATTCGCGGCCCATACGGACGTTTTCACCATCAATCGTACATCCTGCTTCACGCAAAATTTCAAGAGCTTCCGGATTTAGAAACGCGATCCCAATTTCTTCAAGAATGCGCATCGCTCCGTCGTGAATGGCCTCAACCCCCTCGGGGCTGAGCGGCTCGACCGGCGGGTCAATCATTTTCGGCGGGTTCCAGGGCATTTGCTCAATGACAGCTGATCCCCGACGCTCGGCTGCGCCAGCACGACCTCCACCGCGGGTTCTGCGTTTGTTGCGTTCGGACATGTCTGGACCCCTTGCTTGTGTTGCAGGTATCCAAGCGGCACATCACCGCACCGGCCTTTCCGTTTACGACATAAACTGTCGCATTTATTGCGAAGCTTTCAGACTGGCCCGTCCAGCCAACCCGGAATGTGACCGATATCCGGAAAGATTACATCCGCAAGCGGCGCCAGAATTTCGCGGTCCGCCATCCCTGTCAGCACCCCGATCGTACGCATGCCGGCCGCACGACCTGCCCGTAAATCATGTGTGCTGTCGCCGACCATAACCACATGTGCAGGGTCACATCCCGTGGCCGCACAAAAGGCCAAAAGCTGACCTGGCGCGGGTTTTCCACCGTGGCCGCTGTCGAAACCTACAATAAAATCAAGATGATCAACAACACCGGCAGCCATAAGGTGTTTTCGCGCAGGCGCTTCTGCGTCATTGGTGGCAACTCCGGTTTTCAAGCCACGGCTGCGCAAGTCCCTCAAGAAAGGACCCAAAGGCACAGCTTCGATTTGGGGGGCTGCGCCTGCTTCGTCATTGATCAGCTCAAACACTGCATCGCGCGACAGTTCGGGGCACAGTGGTGCAATCACATCAGCGATTTCCCCCGCTGTGCCTGCAATTACAATACTGTCGTTTTGAAAGCTGCGGCTGTCCAAATCGAAGCCGATTTGGGCCCCGATCTGTGCTGCACGCACGCGGTCACCGGACGTCAATCTCAGCAACATCGCTTGCGCCCAAGCTTCCCATGTGGCTGCGAATTCAAACAATGTACCATCTTTGTCGAAAATAAGCGCCTTAATCGGAGTGTTCTTCATGGTCATGTCCAATGTGTATCTGCGCCGCCGGGCAAAGCATAGCGGGCCTGCATTATGCGATCGTAGGGCACACCCACAGAATCACAAAACTGTATGACCCAAGCATCTTCCATCATCAAGAAATCCAGCAGGGCGGCCAAAAACGCAGGGTCAGAGGCGCCGGTGCGCACATCCGCTTCGCTGGCCCCTGTTGCGCCAAGGAAAACAGGCAGTAATTCTTCTTGCCCGGCCAGCCAGGCCAACGCCTGCAAAGCCAATGTCTCGGCGGATTCTTGCGAGTGTAACACTTTAGTTTCCTGTCCTGCTGGAAATCGAAACGCTTTATTAACTTAAAACGACAAATCTTAGTGCAGACAAAAACGCAACTGCTTTGGTAGGAAGATATGCACGGGAAGATCCTAGTCATAGATCCGATTTCAACGAACCGGATCGTTCTGAAGGTGAAACTGTCCACCGCACACTATAATGTTGTGCAGGCCGGATCCATTTCGGATGCGTTGACAGCAATCAAAAGAACTGTACCCGATGTCATACTAACAGCGCAGGAATTGCCTGATGGTGACGCCACATCCTTGATTGAGCGTGTTCGGAAATCACGTCAGATGCGCGACGTCCCCATGATTGCGTTCCAGAATGAAGGCAGTGACGCTGCCCGTCTGGATTTGCTTGCTGCAGGTTTTGACGATGTCATAGCCAAACCTTTTGATGATATTTTGCTTTTGGCCCGTGTGCGCAGTTTGGTCCGCGTTTGCAATTCTGCAGCCGAATGGAAACTGCGTGACGACACATCCCGCGCCCTTGGTTTGGCCGAAGCTCCAACAGCTTTCGAACATGCCGCGCGCGCCACAATCATGTCCAACAACTCCACAATCCCAAAGGTCTGGACACACCAATTGTCATCTTTGGTCGGCATCACCTTGGACATGGCCAAACCCCAAAACGGACTGGGACCAACCTGCGATACTGCCAACGGCAAAGAACCCGATGTCTTCATTCTGGACATGGGTCGTGAAAATGCACCTGAAATGTTACGGATGCTGGCTGAAATCAGGTCCCATTCGCGCACGCGCCACAGCGGTGTTCTGGTTGTCCAATCAAACAAGGACGCCGATTTAGCCTCACAAGCTTTGGATCTGGGCGCCAGTGACATCATGACGGAAGGATTCGCCGCCCAAGAAATGGCGTTGCGTATCCAGACCCTGGTCAAACGCAAGCACATCGCCGACAGGCTTCGCGCAACCGTACGTACCGGTCTGGAAGCGGCCGTCTGTGATCCGCTAACCGGACTGCACAACCGACGCTATGCCATGCCCCATCTGGCCCGGATTGCAGAAAACGCCCAAAGGTCAGGCAAACCTTTTGCCGTGATGGTTGCGGATATGGATTACTTCAAAAACATCAATGACGTTTACGGCCACGCAACGGGTGACGTTGTTCTGGTAGAAACTGCGCAACGGCTCCGAGAAAATCTGCGGGCCGTTGATTTGGTGGCACGCATTGGCGGAGAAGAATTTCTGGTGGTGATGCCGGGGGTTGGATTGCGCAATGCACGCCTTGCGGCAACCCGTTTGTGCGAATTGATAGGGTGCGCACCGTTCCAACAGCCCGATGGCTCGGGTCCTTTGACAGCGACCATCAGCATTGGCTTGGCCATCGGAGACGCGTCAACTTTCGAAAGGTACGGCGCGGGCAATGTCGCGGCAGGGCTTTTGGATCAAGCCGACAAGGCCCTGTATCACGCAAAAGAACTGGGGCGAAACCAGGTCAGGTTAAGTCGTCCTGCCGCATAAACACGACGGCGCTACTGTTTTGGTTTTTTGTGTTTGTGGCGGCTTTCCAATACCTGTTGAACGTCCACGGCATAAGCTTGACGTGCCGCATCATCCATTTCGCTTACATGTTCGATCCAAGCGGTCTGTGCTGCAGTCATGGCTGCAACAGACGTGGTGCCTTGCTGTTTCAGGATCGCTTCCGCCGCGACTTTATCAAAGCTGTCGGCTTCCAACACGGAGACCATCTGAAAATACAGCGCCCGACGCTGTTTTCTATCGGGCATTTGGGGTACGCTGTCACGCCGCATACGCTTGAAAATGGCGCGGCGATCTTCGCCCGGCAAAGCTTTGACATAGGGCATCGCATAGTTGGTAAGGCCGGCACCTCGCATAGGCCCGCCACCGCGTGCGCCCGCCCCTACAATGACGCCGATGACCAGCAGGTTGAGGGCCAAAGACAGACCCAACACAACTTTGAACAGGCGCGGAATCCGCGTGATGTGATCAGTTTTATTCATATCATTTTCCATGGGTTAGCTCTCTTCCAGATCCCATCCAAAGCTTCCCAGCTCTGGTTCTTGTTGTGTGAACACCGCGGCCGTGCCTGTGTCTGACCCTAAAAGGCTTATCAACCCATCAGGCAAATTTGTGGGCGGGCTGATACCGATCCACAGCCCCGCACATGTCGCTGCCACCAAACCGCCCATGCCTTGCCATCCACCCAGAACGGCCAAAATCTGTTGCATCATCGTGGGCGTCTCACGCAGGGTCGGCAATGGCTGTTCTTTCAATGCGTCCTCAAGGACGCGGGCAATTAGAGCCTCCGGTGCAGGCGGGTTTTTGGCACCTGCCAACAAAGCGTCCAAGTCCATCATTTCAGACTTATTCTGTGTCATCTGTGTACCCCAATTCTGCGCGTGCCCCTGCCAATGAAGTGGCCAAAGCCCGCTTGCCCCGCGCTGTTAAGCTTTCAACAGCTTCTGTGCTGATGTCCAAGATTTGCGCGATCTCCGGATTTGCCAAACCCTCGATATGACGCAAGACCACAGCTTGACGTTGCCGGTCTGGCAACGCGTTCAGTGCCATTTGCAACGCATCCATGCGGGCACGGTCCTGCATTTTAGCTTCGACACCTGGCGTCGGGTCTTGTGGTTCTGCCACGTCGTCCAATGCGGCACCGCGTGTTCGGCGCAAGCGGTCTATGCACAGGTTTGCTGTCACCCGGTACAACCACGTCGACACTTTTGCTTCGCCTTCACGCCACTGCGGTGCCGTCTTCCACAGACGCAACATGGCCTCTTGGGCCACATCTTCTGCTTCCGCCCCGTCGCCCAAAACCCGAAATGCCTGTGCATAAACGCGTGGTGTCAAACGCGCCGTCAACAACCGCGCCGCCGCAGCGTCGCCGCGTGCATAGCGGGCCAGCAATGCCGCATCATCTGTGTCCGGTTCTGCGTCCAATGGCATATTCATAGTCATCCAAGCGTTAACCCGGGGCCACACCTGTGACAAGCGCGGCCCCGAAACTTCTGATTTAGTTCTTTTTATGACGCTTTTTCATATGAGCGCGTGCCGTGTCGTATTCTTCCCGCGACACGCTGCCGTCTTCATCTTTATCCATGCGCGACAACATCTTGCCCGCACGGTCGCGTTTTTGCACCTCTTCGAGCGACAGTTGCCCGTCTTCGTTGGAATCCAGATGCGACATCATACGGGCACTGCGTTTCTGGGCCCGTTTTGTGCCTGCCGCTTCCAGTTCAGCCTTGGACAAAAAGCCGTCTTTATCGGTGTCCATCCCTTCGAAACGTGCAACACCATGGGTGCGCATTTCGGCTTCGGTGATTTGGCCGTTGCCATCTACATCCAGTGTTTCGAAGCTTGGCGGACCTTTGCCAGCACCCTTCGTATTTGCAAAAGCAGGGCTGACCAACGCAAGTCCGGCGCATGCTGCCAGAACGAATTTGATTGTCTGTGTCATAGGATCGTCTCCATTATTGCCTTTCCGTCCCCTTTTGGGCCGGTCACATCTTAGAACGGGGCGCCATATCTTTTCCGTCGCATCTGTTTTAATTTTCTCTCAGCGCTTTGCGACATTGGGACGCAAGGGCATCCTGTCGCCTTTCAAAACGTTTCGAATGGGCGCATCTATCGGGTCTATAAAAGGATTAGTTTTATGAGCGATTCAAACTTAGCGGACCATGGCGCACTACAAGATGGTGAAAACACACGGTCCACTTGGGCTGCAATCCGCAAAGGGTGGCGTCGTAAATGCCCCAGATGCGGACGCGGCGCACTTTTGAAAAGCTATCTGAAGGTCGAAGACACCTGCGCAGTGTGTCGTCAGGAATTGCACCACCACAAAGCGGATGATGGTCCTGCATATTTGACGATTTTGGTGGTTGGCCACCTTATGGCACCGTTGCTGCACATTGCCTTTGTGACATGGCGCCCCGAACCATTGGTTTTGTTTACCATTTTTGCGGTTGGCTGTGTGGCACTATCGCTCTACCTTCTGCCCAGACTGAAGGGCGCCATTGTCGGTTATCAATGGGCGCGTCAAATGGGTGGTTTCGGAACCTCGTCCTGACGCAAGGCCCCTTCGTAAGATGGGGCCGGAATTGGACAGGGACCGCTAATGAGCATCGACAAGACACAGATTAGACACGCAGCCACTGTGATCGTGTTGCGCAACCGTCTAACCGACCCACATATTTTGATGGGTCAACGCGGTGCCAAAGCTGTATTCATGCCGAACAAATTTGTGTTCCCGGGCGGTGCAGTTGACGCAGGTGACGCCGAAATTTCGCTGGCAACGCCTATGGGATCCCCTTGTGCAGAGCGGCTGCTGGACGAAAGCGCCGAGGATATGACGCATGCACTGGGCGTCGCTGCAATCCGCGAGTTGTTCGAAGAAACCGGTCAGGTGTTGGGCCAGCCCGGCACTTGGGATGGCGAAGTTCCTGCCGATTGGGTGGATTTCGCAGCCACCGGCCACGTGCCACATGCGGCCCCTTTGCAGTTTGTGTTTCGTGCGATCACGCCACCGGGTCGCCCCCGTCGCTTCGATGCCCGCTTTTTCCTGATCGACGCTGACGATCTGGTAAGTGACCCTGATGATTTCAGTGCGGCTTCAGACGAGCTATCACATCTTCAGTGGGTTTCGTTGGCTCAGGCACGTAGTTTTGACATGCCTTTCATCACAGAAGTTGTCCTAAGCGAGATACAAGCCCGTGTCGGTGACACATCACCGCCCGCAAGCGTGCCTTTTTTCAACAACAACGACGAAGAAAGCCTGTTCGCACGGCTGCATGGCAAACCGCAAGACAGATAACCAACTTAGATAACACTGACCAACAAGACCACCGAAGCACCCAAGATACATACGCCTGTTATCTCTCTTGGTGTGATTTTCTCTTTGAAAAACAATGCTGTGACTATAAGGCTCAGGATCAATTCGACCTGTCCTAATGCTTTGACGTATGCCGCGTTTTGCAAAGTAAACGCCAAAAACCAGCAGAACGATCCGGCCATCGAGAACATCCCGATCCATCCAGCCACGCGCCGGGCCTTCCAAACGGCTGTGATTTGTCCGACTTCACGAAAACGCAACCAAACGGTCATCGCGGCCAGCTGCATGGCCGTCACCGCGGATAAGGTAATGACCGCCCGCGCCAAAGGGTCATCCAAAGGCAGTTCCAAAGATGCGCCGCGGTAGGTCACACCCGAGACGGCAAACAGCGCACCAGACAACAAGCCTAAACCAGCGGCCTTGTTGGCCATGTCACGAAGCCGAAACGCTTGATCCTTTGGCGCAGAGGACAGCAAAAGCAACCCGACGACGCCCAACAAGATCGCACCGAAACCCAACCATGTGACTTTTTCGCCCAAGACCAGAACGCTCATGACGACGATCAAGACAACTTCGCTTTTCTTGAAGGTGATCCCGACAGCGAAATTACGTTGCTTGAACAACATCACAACACACACTGTCGCCAGGATTTGTGCTAGACCACCGACGGCGCCATACATCCAGAACGCTGTCGATAAGTCCGGAAAACTCTGGCCCCGTGCCGTCAGATACAACGCCATCAACACAGCCACTAAGGGTGCGGAATAAAAAAAGCGCGCAAATGTCGCCCCTGACGCACTGAGAGTGGACGTCGCCATCTGCTTTTGCAGCATAAAGCGAACAGTTTGAAAGGTGGCCGCAGCCAATGTGACATAAATCCAAAGGTCCATGCCGCCCTGATGCGCCAATCTTAGCGCATTGGCCAGAGCGGATGGGCCACAGGATCTTTACGCGTCCAGAAATAGCGCCTGAAAACTTGCATATATGACCCGTAGACATAGCCGCCGTTGCACGTCACATAACGGGACTTATTGCCCCAATACAGACCGCGCAAATGATACCACGGCACAGACGGATGCATGTGATGCACGGCGTGTAAGTTGTTGTTCAAGAATAGAAAAGCAAGAATTCCTTTGTCTTCGATAATAACGCTGCGCCCGGAAGCGCGTAGGTGTGCTTGATGTTCCAAAAACGTCCTGATCTTCAAAACGGACAACGCGCAATACGCCCCCAGAATATAAATCCGAAGTGGCATCTGAGATGTCAGCACAACGCCCATAACCAATACGACCCCCGGCACATGCCAGATCCAAGCGGCCAGAACCGGTCGGTCAACCTGCAAAATTGCCTTCAAATCCCCACGCATAAACGCCCATTGTGACACCAGTGGGCCGATCAAAATGCGCCCCAGCAAAGTGTTGTTGAACCGCAAAGCCACCTGCGCACCTTTGCTTAACTGGCTCCAAACAACGGGATCCAGATAGTTGCTTTCTGGATCATCATAGGGGTCCGTCAACCGCGCATCCCTATGGTGGGCAAGATGGGTGTCCCGAAACCGCAAATACGGAATAAAAAGCCCTGGCTGCACGATAACGCATGCCTCATTCAACTTTTTGGATGCAAACGGGTGCCCATGCAGAACCTCGTGGGACAATGAAGAATGCAAAACCAACGCCGGAACCAGAGCCAGAAATCCAATGGCGGGATGTAGCAGAGGCAAGATAAAAACGGCGACGCCCCACAAAGAAAAACATCCCAAAAACAAAAAGATAGTCGGCCATTCGCTATGAATACGTTTTTGTGCAGATGTGGGGTGGGCAACGTAGGACGTACAATCGACAGTTTGCATAGAGCGCCTTTTTTGATGACCCTAAGCCCCTCATGCAAAGCTGAAAATTATGTATCTTATTACCAAAACCACCAAATTGTGATTTAATACCGCACATCGTGATAAATCTAAACAAAACTGAACGCTCCGATCTCTTCCGCACACGTTTGGCCGCTGCAATTGCTTTGGCTGGCAGCAATCAAAGTGCCCTGGCCCGGGCCACTGGCGCAGATCGGTCCACCATCTCACAAGCCCTGTCAGACACAGGCGCAAGGTTGCCAAACGCGCATTTGGTGGGGGCGTGTGCTGCGCATTTAGGCGTATCGACTGATTGGTTGCTGGGCCTGTCGGACCGGCCAGAAAGTGCCGCCTTTTTGGCATCCTCTGCCATGACGTTCACAAAAGCACCGCGCGCGTTGATCGACGAACAAATTTTCGCATGGCACCAAGAAGCGGTCGGCTACAAAATCCGCCATGTTCCCGCCGCCTTGCCTGACATGCTGAAAACCCATGCAATGTTAGAGTGGGAATACAGCCCTCATTTGGGGCGCACCACGACGCAAGCCATCAACGCGTCGCAGGACCGGCTTGACTGGATGCGCGGATCACTTTCGGACTACGAAATTACCCTACCCATGTTCGAACTGCAAAGCTTCGCCGCTGGCACCGGCTATTATCGCGGCCTACCAGCGGCTGTTCGCATTGAACAAATGGACCACCTGTTAACCCTGACAGAACAGCTGTACCCACGCCTCCGATTGTATTTGTTTGATGCCCGTAAACTATATTCTGCCCCCATCACCGTCTTTGGTCCACTTCTGGCAGTGGTCTATGCTGGTGGACACTATATGGCGTTTCGTGACCGCGAACGCATTGAAACTTTAACAACACATTTCGATGATCTGGTCCGCGAGGCGTCCTTTACAGCCCGCGACATTCCAGAACACCTACACATGTTACGCACCCAAATACGCTAGATTTTTGGGTCAGGGTTTTCCGTATGACCATCCACGGAAATCACCTGCCCTGACACCATACGGGCCGCGTCCGACGCCAAAAATACTGCCATATCTGCAATATCGGCAGCTTTGACAAAAGACCGCATGGATGTGCCTTTTGCATAGCCATCATACACCTGATCGCGGGTCATGGATTTCGCTGCAGCTTCACGTTCCAGAACACCTTCCATGCGTGGGCCTTCCACCGCCCCCGGACAAATCGCATTGGCACGCACCCCGAATGGTCCGGCTTCCATCGCAAAGGTCTTCATCAATCCGATAATTGCCCATTTGGCCGACGCATATGGTGCGCGGTTTGGGTACCCGTAAATTCCAGCTGTGGAGGACGTCAAAATAACAGAGCCCGCGCCGGCCGCTTTCATACGCGGGGCCGCGTATTTCAATGTCAGAAATGCGCCTTCCAAATTCACACTGACGCAGCGCTGCCAATCCGCAAGATCGATGTCTTCGATAACGGCTGTCGGCCCGGCGATGCCCGCATTTGCGCAGACCGCGCTAAGATCGCCGTCAATCTTTGCGAAGACAGCGGCCATCTGCGCCTCGTTGGATGCGTCTGCGACATGTTTCGCCCAGCTGGCGGGGGCTTGGTCCAATGCGTCGGAATCCACATCAGTGACAATAACGTCGTAGCCTGCCGCATCAAAAGCGTGCCCCATCGCAAGCCCGATGCCTGACCCGCCTGCTGTGACCAACACCCGTTTCATGGACGTTGCCCAACCGCGCGGCCCGCGCCTTCGGGATTGGGCAGTGCTGCATGCGCCACCGCCACACGTTCAAGCGCCGACACGATTTCAGCGCTGGGATCACATGGTTTCCGGCTTGCGAGACTGACATGCAAAAGAAAGTGTTCGCCTGTGGCCAGCAATCTGTCTGCCTCGTACATCTCGTGCCACAGATGCATCTTTTTGCCCTGCCCCATAAGAACTTGCGTACGCACTTCGATCACGGCGCCTGCATGGGCTTCATCCACATGGCGGATATGGGTTTCAGCTGTGAAATAGCTGCCGCCTGTCGCAATGTAGGCGGCATCACATCCTATCATTTCCATAAATCGGTCAGTGGCATCGCCGAAGGCCTGCAAGTACTTGGCTTCGTTCATGTGGCCGTTGTAATCTGTCCAATCCAATGGAACCGTACGGCGCACCGTCACCAAGGGTTGTGACACGTCGGCGATATCGGACACACGTGCATCCAACCCGATTTGCGCCCGCAAGTGCTGTTCGTGGGCGTTCATCAATGCGCCCGCGCCAAAATCCTGCGCTTTGAGGGCGCGCATCATGGCCACCAAATTATTGTCGCGGATGCGCAGCATGTCGGCGATGCTCATGTGGCCTGACTGCGCGTCGGATTGTCCCGCGATCAAATCTACCAGTTCGTCGGTGAATTCTGGGACATCCATCAGCTTGGTCCATGGCCATTTCAGCGCAGGGCCGAATTGGGCCATGAAGTGCCGCATGCCCGCTTCACCACCTGCGGTACGATAGGTGTCAAACAGCCCCATCTGCGCCCAGCGGATGCCAAAGCCATAACGGATCGCGTTGTCGATTTCTTCCGTGGTCGCAACGCCGTCCTTAACCAGCCAAAGGGCTTCTCTCCAAACGGCCTCTAGGAAACGATCGGCGATATGTGCGTCAATTTCTTTGCGGACCTGCAAGGGATACATGCCCAAAGACGTCAATGTTTCTTTGGCTTTTGTCACATGCGCCGCATTTGTGGATGGCGATGGCACAACTTCGATCAAAGGCATCAGGTACACAGGGTTGAAGGGGTGGCAGACCATAATCTGACCGGGGTTCGCAGCGCCGTCTTGCAGTTCCGAGGGTTTGAACCCTGATGTAGACGATCCGATCACGGCACTGGCAAGGCAAGCTGCTTGTATTTCCGCCAGTGTTTTGTGTTTGATATCAAGGCGCTCCGGAACGCTTTCTTGTATCCACTCTGCCCCTGTCACCGCTTCTTCAATGGTCGCGTGAAACGACATCACCCCTTCAGCGGGCATTGCCACATCCACAAGACCCGGCATCGCGCGACGGGCGTTGGTCAAAGCTTCATCCATTTTGCGTTGCGCTTCGGGGTCGGGATCAAAGACGCGTACGTCCCAGCCGTTCAGCAAAAAACGCGCGGCCCATCCGCCGCCGATCACGCCACCACCAACGATCGCTGCTGTTTTTGTCATGTCTTTACCTCAATCAATTTGCTGGTGTCCCAGCCGTAAAATTCTAGAATTTCTGTCGCTGCCTTCAAACGATCATCCGAAAGGGCGGCGCCACGGTTGATGATCGCACCAAACGTCCCGTCGCTGGTGCCAATCGCAGCTGTGCGAAAATCGGCATCCACCCACATCACGACCAGTTTCGCAGCGTTCGGATCGTTTGGCGCCAGAACGCCTGGGCGCGGGATCGTAAAAGTTTTGCCACCATGCGTGATACGTTCACGCGCCGGATCATAGGCGAAGTCCAGCGTGCCCTTCGGGGCCGCAAGGGCGTCGTTTGCAAATGCCGCCTCAATGCTCCACCGTCCGCTGAATGCGGTCGGATCAAAGCGCGTTGTGGCACTTATCGGCGCGCCGGGATCACGGAAGCTATCGGCAGGCATGACATCACAGGCTGCGATCAGCGCCAAAACAAATACAGCGCTGATTGCACGTACCAAGGTCATTTTGGCGCTCTTTTCACCAAACCCAGTTTGTCACGCACGTCCTGAGCCGTGATCACACGTGCGCCCATGTTTTCAATGATTGTGCCGGCACGCTCCACCAGTTGGTAGTTCTCCGCCAGGACCCCTTTGTCCAGCCATAGATTATCTTCCAGGCCGACACGTACATTGCCCCCTGCCAAGACCGCAGCGGCAACATAAGCCATTTGATTGCGGCCCAGCGCAAAGGCAGAAAAAGTCCAGTCGTCTGGCACATTGTTCACCATCGCCATGAAGGTGTTCAAATCATCAGGTGCGCCCCATGGCACGCCCATGCACAGCTGGACCAAAGCGGGGCTATCCAACACACCATCTGCAACCAGTTGTTTTGCATACCATAAATGGCCGGTGTCAAAGGCTTCGATCTCGGGTTTCACACCCATCTGCGTCATCATCGTGCCCATGGCCGTCAGCATTCCTGGGGTGTTCGTCATGACGTAATCGGCTTCGGCAAAGTTCATTGTGCCGCAATCCAGCGTGCAAATTTCGGGCAGGCATTCCGCCACATGGGCGACGCGTTCCGCGGCACCAATCATATCGGTGCCTGCCTCATTCAAAGGGAACGGCGCATCAGCCGTGCCAAACACCATGTCCCCGCCCATACCTGCGGTCAGGTTCAAAACCACATCGACGTCGGCATCGCGGATGCGGTCCGTGACTTCGCGGTAGTAGTGCAAATCACGGCTGGGTGCGCCAGTTTCAGGGTCACGGACATGGCAGTGCACAACAGCCGCGCCCGCCTTGCCCGCTGCAATCGCGCTGTCCGCGATCTGCTTGGGCGATCTGGGAACATGAGGGCTGCGATCCTGAGTGCCACCGGACCCGGTCACGGCGCATGTAATGAAAACCTCTTTGTTCATGGTCAGTGGCATCGTGCATCCCTTTCTTGCATTTCCGCCAAGTTTGGTGTGGGTTTCGATCAATAACTTGTCAAAAAGCGAAATTATTTTGCCCTTAAGCGCGAATATCACACAAGCGACGGTTCTTGTTCTGGATCAGTGCAACACGCTGAGCTTTGCAGCCGCGGTTGACCCAATGCGTGCAGCCAACCGTCAAGCCGGGCGCACCCTGTTTGAATGGACCTTTGCAACGCCGACAGATGCCGCGATTACTTTGACATCGGGTCTTAGTGTCCAAGCGGCTCCGGTGGCCCGTGTGCAAAGATGCGATGTGCTTATTGTCGTGGCAGGCTTTGAGGTCGAGGCACAAACCACCCCAACGCTCTGCGCCAGTCTGGCCCGTCTCGGAACGACAGCACGCAGTGTGATCGGCATTGACGGGGGCCCTTGGGTTATGGCGCAAAGCGGCCTTTTGGATGGTCTCTCTGCCACAACGCATTGGGAAGACTTGGAAAAATTTTCCCGGCACTTTCCCGATGTTCATACTGTGAATGCACGGTACCAGATCGCTGATGCCCGAATGACGAGTGCGGGGGCTGCGCCGACAATCGACATGATGCTGGCTTTCATCGAAACAGAACATGGGGCCGCTTTGGCGGGCAAAGTCGCAGCCAGCTTTGTTCTTGATCACCAACCTGATCCGCTCCGCCCGCAGTGGCGCAGGCCGTTGGGCAGGCTTGGGTCACGGGTCACAACGCGTGCGCATGAAATGATGGAAAACAATCTGGATCAGCCTTTGTCTTTGACCCAGATTGCGAAATCATCGGGCGTCAGCACAAGGGTTCTGCAATCACATTTTCGCACCCATCTGCGCACAACCGCGCAAGCGCATTATTTGATCTTACGACTGACAGAAGCCCAGCGTTTGGTGACCCAATCCCATATGTCGTTGCATGAAATTGGGCTGGCCACGGGGTTCGCATCACAATCGTCTTTTGCACGGGCTTATCGCCGTGCGCATGGTGCAAGTGCTCGGGTGCAACGCAAAACCGGCCTGTCGCGTGACCAGATTTGAGCCATCAAACCCCTAAAACGGCATCGGGCAAAGCTGGTTTGCCACGTCCAGCTCCTTTAGCACCTCATCGCCAAGCGTCACATCCGCAGCCCCCAAAGCGATCTTCAATTGTCCTTTTGCACGCGCCCCAAAAATCACACTGCCCATGAACGGTCGCGTCAAACACCAAGCCAAAGCCATTTGTGTGGGGTCCAGCCCATGTTTCTTTGCTATCTTCAGATACAAATCCACAGCTTCAAAAGCGCGTTGCGTTTTGCGCCCTCCGAGATCCTCGTTCAGGGACATCCGTGATTTTCCAGGGATGGAATTGTTTTGATATTTGCCGGTCAAAAGACCCGTCGCCAAAGGCGAGAAGGCAAGCAAACTAACATCTTCGTTCACACAAAGCTCTGCCATATCGGTGTCAAACATCCGGCACATCAAAGAATATTCGTTTTGGACGCTCAAAACTCTGGGTCCGCCCGACCGGCCTGCCGCGGCCAACCATTGCGCCGTACCCCATGCACTTTCATTGCTAAGACCAAAGCCGCGAATGGTGCCGCGTTTCACTTCTTTTTCCAAAGCGTCCAAAGTTTCTTCGATGTGCGCGATGGTGTCTTGGCGGTTTTGGCCGGACGGATCATATGTCCAATTTTTACGAAACATGTAGCTGCCACGATTGGGCCAATGAAATTGGTACAAATCGATATATTCTGTTTTCAGGCGGCGCAGCGACCCTTCCACGGCTTCGGGAATCGTTTTGGCGGAAATAGGTGCACCATCGCGCACGATCCCCAACCCTTGCCCTGAATGCTTGGTTGCCAACACCACATCGGACCGTCGGGACGTCTTTTCTAACCATAACCCGATGATACGTTCCGTACGTCCAACTGTGCGTTCCGCGACCGGGTTTACCGGATACATTTCAGCCGTATCAATGAAATTTACGCCATGTTCCAAAGCCAAATCTATCTGATCATGCGCTTCCTCGGCCGTGTTTTGGGTGCCCCACGTCATAGAGCCCAAGCACAGTTCGGAAACTTCGATATCAGAGCGTCCCAGCTGCTTCATTTTCATGGCGGTGTCCTTTTGTCGGTTTTCCGAACCCTAGCGTTCAACAGCTTTAGCGCAAGCAAGTTCCCAAAGAATAAACTTGAGAACAAAGCGTGAATATTTATATAATCGCATCATGGTATCTGCGTCTTCTTTACATTCAAACGCTACGACGCCCGCGCCTTGCGGGCTGCAATTGTTGGCGGCGGCCACGGATATGTCGTTGCCCTATGGTCGCCTGCACGAAGCCTGCGGCACAGCACGGCAAAGATTCGGTTTGTGGCTTGCAGCCCGAACCAAGGGTCCTGTCCTTTGGATTACACCTGAATGGAACACAGATCGCCTGCATGCCTGCGGTGTTGCGGACATCGTGAACCCCGCGCGTCTTATCTTTGTGACGCCCCGCCGCCCCGAAGACATCTTATGGAGCATGGAAGAGGCCATGCGGTCCGGTGCCGTTGATTTGGCGATTGCCGATGTGCCGGGGCTGCCCGGTCTCACACAAGTGCGGCGCATCCATCTTGCTGCCGAGACCGGCGGGCAAAACAGAACACACGCCCCGCTTGGGTTGCTTCTGACCCCCGGAGAGGGGGGCGCACAGGGTGTTGAAACGCGCTGGGCGTTGACAGCGCAACATGCAGCCCCTTTGCAATCCTGGCGCTTGGACCGTTTGCGTGCCCGTCGTGCCCCCCAGAAAAGCTGGACAATCACCCAAGGTCCGAAACAGGCCACCCCCACCAGTATCCAAGCTGCATAACGCGCCATTCGGTGCGTTGACGCCAAAACAACAGTTTGTGAAGATTGTCCCGATACGCGTTGTCCCATGCTAGGCTTTGTATGAAACCCGAAGGGATGACACATGCAGCGCCGCACATTTCTGAAAACAGCTCTGGCAGGTCTTATCCCCGTGCCGTTTATCGCAACCCGGGTTTTGGCGGCCCCGAAGGCATATGTGATCGGCCCCAAGGGCGCAAAAATCACCTACAGCTTTTTACTGTCCGGTACCGAACACCGTGGCACCGTTCCCGTCAACGCCAGTCGAATTAGCATCGACCCTAACAATCTAGCGGCGTCGCGCGTTGAAGTTTCTGCGGATGTGCGTCGTGCAAAAACCGGGCTTATCTTTGCAACAGAGGCACTTAAAAGCGCATCAATGCTGCATGCAAAGGCCCATCCAAATGCCCGCTTTGTCACAACTTCTGTGCGGTTGGGGCCACAAGGCAGCATATCAAAAGGCGCAGTCATCACCGGCGACTTGACCCTGCGTGGCGTGACACACAGCATCCGCTTTGACACATCTGTCTTTCGCCCCGAAGGCAGTGCCGCGCATGATCTAAGCGCATTGACCATTCGCATGCGCGGATCGCTAAGCCGCAAAACGTTCGGCATCAACGGCTACCAAGACCTTGTTGCGGACACCGTACGCATGGACATCGACGCGGAAATCCGCGTGGCATCCTGAAAAAACCACCCCCGTCTTTGCTGTTGTTGCAAAAACGACGCCACAACGTCGAATTCCCAATAGGCGAATGACGCCGCAAGGCCCATGATGGGGATATCATGCGTTTGATCATTTCCTTTGCTGCCCTGTTTTTTTCCGCGGTTCTGCTGCAACTGAGTTCCGGTGGTGTTGGCCCGTTGGACGCTTTGTCAGGCAGTGTGTTGGGGTATTCGACCCAAGAAATCGGCATGTTGGGGTCGGCGCATTTTCTGGGATTTTTCATCGGGTGCTGGTGGGCACCCCGGTTGATGGGCAGCGTGGGGCACAGCCGCGCGTTTGCAGCCTTTACCGCCACAGGCGCCATCGGGCTATTGGCGCATATGCTGGTCGTGAACCCCTATGCCTGGGCCGTCATGCGCATCGCATCAGGCCTTTGTGTGGCGGGGTGCTACACCGTCATCGAAGCATGGCTGCAGGCCAAAGTCACCAATGAAACAAGGGGCCGTGCCATGGGCACATACCGTGTGATCGACATGAGCGGATCGTTGGTCGCGCAGTTG
The DNA here is from genome assembly GCF_039986515.1 of Ascidiaceihabitans sp. Taxonomy (NCBI): domain Bacteria; kingdom Pseudomonadati; phylum Pseudomonadota; class Alphaproteobacteria; order Rhodobacterales; family Paracoccaceae; genus Ascidiaceihabitans; species Ascidiaceihabitans sp. The sequence goes on from NZ_JBDWQO010000009.1 coordinate 75,180, forward strand.
ATGATCGGCGTCCTAAGTCCCGCCAGCTACGTGTCCTACAATATCCTCGCCATTTTCTGTTGCGCCGCCCTGTTGCCGCTGACGCTGACCAAAGTGCCCCAACCCGACACGCCCTCAGCCCCGCGATTGCGCCCCAAGCTGGCCTTTCAGCGATCCCCATTGGCGGCGGCAGGTGTCGTTGTGGCCGCCCTGTCCAGCGCATCGTTTCGTATGGTGGGTCCGCTTTATGGTCAGGAAGTCGGGCTTAGCGCCGGGCAAATCGGTTACTTTCTCGCCGCTTTCGTTCTAGGGGGCGCAGTGGCCCAATATCCTGTGGGATGGCTTGCAGACAAATACGATCGTCGCTGGGTGTTGATTTGGTTGTCGGTTTCCGCAATTGCCAGCTGCGCCGTGACTGCGTTTGCCACCGGGCTTGGAACGTCCGGGATTATGATGACGGCGTTTTTCTTCGGGCTTACATCTTTCCCGATCTATTCTGTGGCCGCAGCCCATGCCCACGATTTTGCAAGCGATTCTGAACGGGTCGAATTGTCAGCAGCTTTGATGTTCTATTTTGCACTGGGAGCGATTGCGGCGCCCTATGCGGCTTCTGTATTGATCAACAGTTTTGGGCCGCCTGCCTTGTTCATTATGATTGCCGCGGGTCACGCCATTTTGGTGCTTTACGGGCTGACACGGATGCGGGCACGGCCAACGCCGGACACACGCACGCGCTATATCTATGCGCCGCGCACCTCATTTCTGGTTGGACGATTAACAAAACTGATCCGCAAGCCACATGATGACTAGGTGAAGGATAGCTTCTTCTGACCCTAGGCACTGTACTCTGACCGCAATGCCCTGATAAAGCATCGCCAACGCGCACAAAAGGCAACGGCTATGACACGGCATCTCATCACCTCGGCAATCCCCTACATCAACGGGATCAAACATCTGGGCAACCTGATTGGCAGCCAACTGCCCGCAGACCTGTTTGCACGCTACCAACGTGCACGCGGGGCCGAAGTGCTGTTTTTATGCGCCACCGATGAACATGGCACGCCAGCGGAATTGGCAGCAGCCAAAGCGGGCAAACCCGTCGAAGACTATTGTGCTGAAATGCACGACGTGCAGGCTGCAATCGCCAAGGGTTTCCGCCTGTCTTTTGATCACTTCGGGCGGTCGTCGTCCCCACAGAACCACACATTGACCCAGCATTTTGCAGGTGCGCTGCAAGCCAATGGGCTCATCAAAGAAGTCAGCGAAAAGCAGGTCTATTCCAACGCAGACGGGCGGTTCTTGCCGGATCGCTACATCGAAGGCACATGCCCGAACTGTGGCTATGACAAGGCGCGGGGCGACCAATGTGAAAACTGCACCAAGCAGCTGGACCCGACCGATTTGATCGAACCGCGTTCTGCCATTTCAGGATCCACCGACCTTGAGGTGCGCGAAACCAAACACCTGTTTTTGCGTCAATCCGCGTTAAAGGACGATCTAGACGCTTGGATCGACAGTAAAACCGACTGGCCTGTTCTGACAACGTCCATTGCCAAGAAATGGCTGCATGACGGTGACGGCCTGCGAGACCGTGGCATCACACGCGATTTACACTGGGGCATTCCGGTGAAAAACGGTGATCAGGATTGGCCCGGCATGGAGGGCAAAGTCTTTTATGTCTGGTTCGACGCCCCCATCGAATATATCGCTTGTGCCGGTGAATGGGCCGACGCCCAAGGATTGGCGCAAGCCGATTGGGAACGCTGGTGGCGGACCGACAAAGGCGCGGATGACGTGCGCTACACCCAATTTATGGGCAAGGATAACGTGCCCTTCCACACGCTAAGTTTCCCGGCCACAATCCTTGGGTCGGGTGAGCCGTGGAAGATGGTTGACCACCTGAAATCGTTTAACTTTCTGAACTATGACGGCGGGCAATTTTCCACCAGCCAAGGGCGCGGGATTTTCATGGATCAAGCGCTTGAACTGCTGCCTGCCGATTATTGGCGTTGGTATTTGCTTAGCAATGCGCCCGAAAGCTCTGACAGCGAATTCACTTGGGAAACATTCCAACAGACCGCGAACAAAGACCTGGCCGACGTTTTGGGTAACTTCGTGTCCCGTGTCACGAAATTCTGCCGTTCCAAATTTGACGAAACTGTTCCTGCGGGCGGAACCTATGGCGATGTTGAGGCCGCGCTGATTGCGGATCTGCAAAAGCGACTGGCACAGTATCAATCCCACATGGACGCCATCGAAGTGCGCAAAGCGGCCGCTGAATTGCGCGCGATGTGGGCTGCAGGCAACGAATACCTGCAAACGGTTGCCCCGTGGTCCACATTCAAAGAAGACCCCGACCAAGCCGCAGCACAAATCCGGCTGGCTTTGAACCTGATCCGCTTTTACGCCGTTTTGTCACAGCCCTTTATCCCCGATGCCGGTGCAGATCTGTTGGCGACGATGAACGCGACAGACGCGGCATGGCCGACAGATGTCGCTGAAGCGCTGAACGCATTGGACGTGGGCCATGCGTTTACCGTCCCGGATGTCAGCTTTGCCAAAATCAGCGATGAAGACCGCGAAACCTGGCAGGCGCGTTTCTCTGGGGTTCGAACGTAAAAAACTGATCAAAAATTCTTGATCGAACTGACAAAACGTCGCAGGGTACCCTCATAGATTGAGGAATTTTGCCATGAAGCGTTTTATAGCTGTCACAGCCACAGTTTTTTTGTGTTCGGTCGTTTTTGCCTTTGCCCCGCCGCGCGCCCAAGCTGATACGTCAGCTTCTGGTTTGCCCTTGCCATCTGCTTTGCCGTTGCTGGACTACGAAGCGCAGCTTTATCCGTTCATTGCAAATCGCGACTTTGCAGAGCTAAAGTGGGTGCGCGACAAATCATGGCGCGATACAGGCCCCTTTGTTCTTGATACCAATTACGGCGTCCATCCCGCTGTGCGCATGTACTATTCGCCAGAGATCATCGATTGGCTTGAGGGCGGACGCAAAGGCACGGTCAAAGACGGCGCGATCGTGATCAAGGAAATGGCGACGCCCCCCTCGGCGATCTACAACGAATACCGCGACATGCTGACATACTTGCATCCCGACGATCCAGACACGGTTGAAGCGGAAATGTTGAAATATATCCGCAAAGACGGCGGGTTGAACTGGACGGTGATGGTAAAAGACAGCGCTGTGTCCCACGGTGGCTGGTTTTTTGCCTCCGTCGACCAAGACGCCACCATCGACGACTTCAGCAAGTATCCCTACACCCCACCAACGGGGTCTGCCGGCGACGGCACGTGCATGCGGTGCCATGCCTCAGCTGCGGAAGAACTGATATTTTCCGCTTTGGACAATGTCGAAGGTTATCCCGGTCAGCCCTTCATCTTCCGCGTCGATGAAAGCTGGCGCAAACTGAAAAACTTCCCCGAAGGGCCGTTCAACTTGCCCAAATGGCAGCGCCCAGCCGGTGGCGCAGGCGAAACAGCCCTAATCGAGGACTATTTCCACAGTGAAAAGTCCGCCCAGAAAACGGCCAAGACAGCACCGGTTTCGCCCACCGAACAGAATCCGACATTTTTGGCTATGTTCAAACCGACAGGCGGGGTGAATATCAACCCTGACAACGTGCAGCGCTTGCCCAGCCAATGGTTGGACCATGTGCCTGCAAGGCCCAACGACACGCAACACTTCTTAACGTCGGACAACTGCGTCGGCTGTCACGGCGGCCTTGGCGGTGCGCCTTACGGCAACACCATGTTTATTCAAACCGGCCCCGACTATGGGACGGGTTACAACATTTCCGAATATGGAGAATGGCGTTGGTCCCCGATGGGTTTGGCCGGGCGTGATCCAATTTTCTACGCCCAGCTTGAAAGCGAATTCGCCCTTCTGGAAGAGGCCGGCGTGGGTGAACTATCATCCAATCTTGGCACGACTTGTCTGTCGTGCCACGCAGCAATGGGGCAACGACAGCTTAGCATCGACGCCCATGAAAACCCCGATAAGGGTTTGAATGCCAACGATTTCAAAGTGGCCTATACGTTGCTACATGATCCACTAACAGCCTCCGAAGAACAAAAGCAGAAGGATGCAGGCGTCTTCGATTACCACCAATACGGCAACCTGGGCCGTGAGGGTATTTCATGTGCCGTCTGCCACCATATCGCGCCGCCCGAACAAGCCGCAGGGCAGCCCGACTACAACACCCTCGACACCTACCTGATGAATGGCACGACAGGCGTCTTCCGCTTGACCGACGCTGACGAATTGGGCGGACCGTTCAAGGATGTCGCAGTCAAACCAATGCAAAATGCGATGGGGATCACCCCGGTCTTTAACGAATATGTTAAAGACAGCCAGATGTGTGGGGCATGCCATACGATCAATTTACCCAATGTTGATGCGGACAAAACCAAACCATTGGAAGGGTATTCGGAAGCCGATCAAAAGGTGTTCAACGATGCTGCAAAGAACGGTGCAGCCTTCTTGAAAGATGAATACGGCACCACGTTTGCAGAAGGGTTGCTGAATTTCCAACACTCTGTCGAACAGGCGACATACATCGAATGGGTGAATTCCGTCTTTAATGAAGAAGGCACCGGACAGTCCTGTCAGGATTGCCATATGAAAGGGAATTTCGAAACCGTTGACGGCGAAATCAAGATCGACAGCATCACCACCCAAATCGCCTCAATTCAGGATAGCAACCTGCCCGACGTCGACAATCTGTTGCCGACAAAAGACATCACGGTTCCTTTCCGCGAAGACTACAAACGCCACAACTTTGTCGGCTTGAACGCCTACATGGTGTCGATGTTAAGTCAGTTCAGTGAAGAATTGGGCATGGGCTATACTGATCCCATGACATCGGCCACAAACGGCGCACAGTTGTCGTTGGACACAATGGCGCTGCAAGCACGCGATGAAACGGCCGACGTCGGGATCGAGGTCGAAATGGGCGATGGTGGCGTTGTGGCCCATGTCAGCGTGACAAACAAAACAGGGCACCGTTTGCCGTCAGGCGTCGGTTTCCGTCGTGCTTTCCTTGAGGTAAAAGCAACCTCAAAGGATGGCAAAGTGATCTGGTGTTCGGGCTGCTCGAATGACGCAGGTGTGATATTGGGCGCGGATAACAAGCCCTTGAAAACAGAGTTTCTGGATCACGTCCCTGATGGTGCAAAAGAAGCATTGTTCCAGCCGCATTACACCGTGATCGACGATCAGGACCAAGTGCAAATTTACGAGGAACTGACCCAGAACGCTAAGCTCGAATTCACCACAAGTTTTGTGCACCGTGTCTACCACCCCAAAGACAATCGCCTGCCGCCAAAGGGCGCGTTGAAGCCGGGAACACCTGAATTCATTGCGAAATTTGGTGACAGCGAAGTCACAGCGGCCTTTATGAAAGCGACCCTTCCCGAAGGGAAAGCTAAAATGGATGCCGATTTTGGGGACGGTTCTGACCGCACGACCTACCAGATCAAGGTGCCAAAAGGCGTGAACGCAAAGGAGGTTACGGTGACGGCGACCCTCTACTCTCAAGCGATCCCGCCTTACTATCTAAAGCAACGCTTTGAGACCGCGCCAAACCAGCCCGCAACGCAGCGGCTTTACTATCTGGCGAGCCGTTTGAAAACGGAAGGCACGATCATCGAAGGTTGGAAGCTGAAGGTGCAATCCGCCAGCGGATCAGCGAAATCCCAATAAATGGAAAGGTGGGCCGCCGACACCGTCGGCCCACCATCACTCAGTATGCCAGTTAGGATCAGTACCCACCAATCCTAAGCATGTCCGTCGAATCCAGCGCTGACCTTTTCCAGAAACGCGGCCAAAACGGCACGGTCGGCCAAGTCCACGTTTGCCACACGCGATTTCCACAGTGTCGCCTGAGACGCCAACACCAGTCCATCTGGCAGTATCTTCAAATGGTTTGCGCGCAGCGTCTCGCCAGAACTGGTAATATCCGCGATCATTTCAGCCGTCTCATTGGCAACCGTGCCTTCAGTGGCCCCTTGGCTGTCGACCAACGCGTAATCTGCGACGCCTGCATTACGCAGAAAATCGCGCACAAGTCGATGGTACTTGGTGGCGATCCGCAGGCGCATGCCATGGGTCGCACGAAACGCAGAGACGGCGGCATCCAGATCGTCCAGAGTGTCCACGTCGACCCAGCATTGTGGCACTGCCATGATCAAATCTGCATGGCCAAACCCCATCTCTTCAACGGGGACCACTTGCTGTTCCCAGAGCGGCAGTTTTTCCTGCACAAGATCCGTGCCTGTGACGCCAAAATGGATATTTCCCGATGCAAGTTCCCGTGGCACTTCGCCCGCCGACAACAAAACCAAAGCCACACCATCAATGCCTTCGACACGGCCGGCATATTCGCGGTCCGATCCGCTACGGCTTAAGGCGATGCCGCGTTCGGAAAACCAGTCAAAGGTTTTTTCCATCAACCGGCCTTTGGATGGCACGCCCAACTTAATCATGCCGCATCCTCCAGTTTCGCGATCAATCCGGGGCGCAACACGGCGCCGACCGCCGGAATTTCAGCCCCTTGCCCCAGCCGCCGGGTCAACGCATCATAGCGCCCACCACTGGCCAAAGTTGGCAGTTCAGGGTGCCCATCGGCATAAATCCCAAACACAAATCCGTCGTAGTATTCCATCGACGTGCGCCCGTAGCTGGCCTCAAACGGCAGGTTATCCACGTCCACTCCACGTGACGCCATCGCAGTGGACCGCGCATCCAGTCCGGTCACAGCTGATGAAATCGCAGGCATATCAACGGCCAAATCGCGCAATTGTTGCAAGGCGTAAGGTACCGTTTCACGGACCTTCAACAACGCATCAATAACTTCCATCTCTGCCTGAGAAATCGGTGCGGCGGCGGCGTCTTGATGCAAAGCGGCAATGCGTGTTTCAATCTCGGCGGCACTGCGCAGACCAATGTTTGGTGCATCCACCGTACCCTCACCGCGCAACAAAGCAACGCGCGTTGCAGGCGCTGGAACACGCCCGGAAAAGCGGTCAAGCAGGGCGCGAAACCGACGCGGGCGCCAGATATGCCGCATCAAAGCATCTTTGCGGGCGCGGGTGGTGTTCAAACCTTGTACAGCTGCCATCAAAATTCCGATGTCACCCGTCGCCACATGTGTTTTTAAATGCGCAACACTTTGAGATATCAACGAAAAAACCTCTGCGTCGGCCGCAGCGGGGTCCGTTCGGTCGAAGACCTCGTAGCCCACTTGCATGTATTCACTGCTGCGGTCCGGATCATGTTCCTGACGGCGAAACACTTCACCCGCATAGGTGTAACGCGCGGGCTCTGCACCGTCAGACATATGCATCTGCACGACAGGCACCGTGAAATCAGGGCGCAACATCTGTTCGCCTTTTAATGCATCCGACGTGACATAGGCCCGCGCACGAATGTCTTCGCCGTACAGGTCCAAAAGCGTTTCAGCAGGTTGCAACACAGGGGGTTCGACCACGGTCGCCCCCTGCATCTCAAAAGTTGCACGCAGTTCCATCGCGCGCATACGGATGTTACGCATTGTTCAGAATCTCTTGGACTTTGGCCAACATCTGGGCCCGTGGTACTTCGAATTGGCTGGGGCGGTCTTTCCATTCTTCATGGGTCGCCGTTTCTGCGATCTTGGAGCCAAGGATCAAATCCTTGATTTGCACAACGCCGCGTTCCTTTTCGTCGCCCCCTTCAATAATGGCCACGGGTGACGCGCGTTTGTCTGCGTATTTCAATTGGTTACCAAAGTTCTTTGGATTACCCAGATAGACCTCGGCGCGGATGCCCGCCTGACGCAGCTCCGCAACCATCGCCTGATAGTCCGCCATCCTGTCACGGTCCATAACCGTCACAACAACAGGGCCGGGGTTGGTCGATTGCATGCGCCCCTTGGCCTGCAACGCTGCCAGTAAACGATCCACTCCAATGGATATACCCGTTGCAGGAACCTCTTGACCGGTGAAACGCTTGACCAAATCGTCGTACCGCCCGCCGCCAGCAACGGACCCGAAGTTGCGCTTGCGGCCCTTTTCGTCAAGAATTTCAAAGGTCAATTCGGCCTCGTACACTGGACCTGTGTAATACCCCAAGCCGCGCACAACCGACGGATCAATTTCTATCCGGTCCGCATGGTATCCGCCCGCATCCAACAAGCTTGCCATCGTTTCCAATTCACCCACACCCGCTTTGCCGATCTCGGACCCTTCAACCAGCTCATAGAGACGGGCCACTGTGGCAGCCCCGGTGTCGCGTTTTGCTTGCATGAACCCCATGACAGTGTCCGCCTGCGCGTCCGTGAGACCCGCACCATCAGTAAAGTCGCCGCTATCATCTTTACGACCTTCGCCAAGAAGTGCGCGCACCCCTTCCATGCCCAAACGGTCAAGCTTATCGATGGCCCGCAAAACAATGCCGCGCTCATAGGCGAATTTATCCGGATCAGACGGATCCAGAACGCCGGCCACTTCCATGACGCCGTTCAGTACTTTACGGTTGTTGATGCGTACAATGTAGTCGCCCCGCGCAATGCCGACTTCTTCCAACGTATCCGACAACATCGCGCAAATCTCTGCATCTGCAGCCATGGACGCTGTGCCCACAGTGTCTGCATCACATTGATAAAATTGACGGAACCGGCCGGGCCCCGGCTTTTCATTGCGCCAAACGGGGCCCATCGTGTATCGGCGGTAAGGGTTGGGCAGGTCATTGCGGTGCTGTGCGTAAACACGCGCCAAAGGGGCCGTCATGTCGTACCGCAGCGCCAACCAATCGCCCGGCTTTTCACCTTCGCCATCCTCTTGCCAGGCAAACACACCCGCGTTGGGACGATCCACATCAGGCAAGAATTTGCCCAAAGCTTCCACAGTTTCAACTGCGCTGCTTTCCAGTGCGTCAAAGCCATACCGATGATACACTCCGGCAATCGCTTGCAGCATTTCTGTGCGCTGAGTGACCTCAGTGCCGAAATAGTCGCGAAAGCCCTTTGGCGTTTCTGCCTTGGGGCGCGGGGTTTTCTTGGGCTTTGCCATCATTGGTTCCTGTCCGTTGACACGGGTCAGCCTCTACCGCAGGCCGTGTTCAGGGGCAACTGTGAAGCGCCGGTTCAGGTTGCTGTTCTACGAGACTATGCGATAAGCGACACAACCGTGTAGCGCTGAAAGACCAATCCATGAACAAACTCGAAGAAGACATGGCCCACCTGACGCGGATGGTCGAAGACCTTTCGGATATCGTGGCCCAACAAGCTGAAGAAATCGTGACACTTAACCGTCGGGTGCACATGCTGATGCAGCGTGAAGGGGAACGGGACGCTTCACAAAGTGGCGGCGTTGTCGTTGGGGATGAACGTCCGCCACACTACTGAGAACAGCATCAAGACATGCAGGCGGGAGCCTCCGGCGGAGGTTCTCAATTCATGGCGATTTGATCGATTTGGCCAGCACAACACCGTCATGGATCAAAATATCTGCCCAGCGCGCGTTGCCTTCAAAACGCTCATAGGTACTGATAAACACCGTATTGCGTTCCACTTGACTGATTTTGCTGCCACAGGGTTTGCGTTTCGCCACACCACAAACGGACGATTTAACCTTTTCGTATGCTTTGTCGGTGGTGCTGTACGGATATTCGGAACTGGGACGTCCATAGCGCAATTGTTCGTGCATTGAGGGTGCCCCGAAAACAGCAAGTGATGCTGTAAACTGGCGGGGGCATCCGTCAGAAAATCCGGTGATGTAGAATGTGCGCTGTCCACCCGCATCCGGGTTACTGTCGAACAATGCGTACCCTTTGCCCCTTGCCGGTGCTTTATCAAGTTTACGCCCCATAGGCTTGCGCTGCGCATCACAAACACGCGCGACTTGGCCGTATGGCAGCACAGTTCCGTAGGGAACGTCCACAGAATCCACGCCACCGCGCGATGCGGTTCCAGAACTTCCTGCGAAAAGACCACGCCGCTTTGATGGCTCTGCACGTTCAACAGGTGCGTCGCCCACAGGCTCGGGCGACAGCGACGCTGTGCGCACTGTCTCGGGATTTTCCGTATCATTGGTCCGGCCCAAGCCGAACAAGCCGCGGCGCTTTTTAGGTTCTACCAAATCTGCGGTTGCACCATCCGCATCATTTAACGTCGTCACGGCAGCATCGAAAGTGGTCGCCGGTTCAGCATTCTGTGCCGGGTCAATTTCGGATACGGCTTCGGTTGCTACGATAGATCCGGTATCTTCGTCAGCGGCTTTTGGTTGCAGCCAACCCAAAATGCCCTTCTTCGGCGGCGTTTGCTGTTCTGCTTGTGTTTCCAAATTTGCTTGCGGCGCAGCCTCTGCTTCAGTTCCCAACCCTGCTATCTCAGCCGGCTCAGACGCAGGCTGTGCTTCAATAAGAACCTCTGTTTCAGCACCTTCAGAAGCGTCATCCGCACCCGAATCTACCGCTTGTTCGGCACTTGATACTGTGGCTTCGACTTCAGCTTGATCAGTGTCACGGCGCAAAATACGCGAAAAGAAACCGCCTTCGCGGTCCAGTTCTTCTTGGCTGGGCAAGGCTTGGGCAGACGTTTCTTCGACCAATTCGACATCGGAAATGCGTTCGACCTGTGCAAGCGGATCACCACAGGCGGATAGAACGAACAGCAAAGCAAATGCATAGGAAAAACGCAAAATATCCCACCCCGGTTCTATGGTTACGAAAGTCTTAACCTAGGCATTGTCCGTCTGTCCACCACATCAACAGTATCGTGGTAAATGTCCGCTTACAAATCTTCGACTTCAAGCACACCCATCAGCGATTTTATGGCGCCTTTGATTTGGGGATTCATCGGATAGTCTTGCCCCAAATCAATTTCGACTTCACCGGGCAGGCCCGCGTCCATAAGGCAAAACTGGATCGGGCCACGCCCTGCGTTCTTGGCGCCTGTTTTCGCGCCCTCCAAAACAGACGCCACTGACGCGATCGCACCGGGTTCTTCAACAAATATCTTCAACCCGATGCCTCCGACGTCTGCCACGACAGTGTCAATCGGCGAAACGGACCGTGCCAAAAGCTTTAGTTGATCACTCTCCATAGTTGCTTCTACGCCAACGATGACTTTGGCGCCCGTCACCAGATGGTCCTGCGCTTTTTCCAAAGTGTCCGAGAAAATCGTGATTTCATAACCGCCTGTCGTGTCGGACAATTGCGCAAAGGCAAAACGATTTCCGCGCGCAGACTTGCGGATTTGAACACCTGCAACGACGCCTGCGATCTTGGCGTTTTTTGCACCTTTTCGTTCGACCGCAGCATGCACCTGATCCAGAGTTTCCACATTCTTGCGCTTTAACGCGCCCATGTAGTCGTCCAAAGGATGACCCGACAAGTAAAAGCCCACGGCCTTGAATTCTTCGCCCAACCGTTCTGCGGGCATCCAATCATCGACCGGCATCATGCGAGGTTCCGGCAGATCGTCGCCCGCTTCACCGAACAACGACACCTGATTGGAGTTCTTTTGTTCATGAATTGCAGCGGAATAGTTAACAAGTGGGTCAAGGGCGTCAAACACGCGGCGCCGGTTTTTATCAAGCGCATCAAATGCACCGGACCGGGCCAGCATTTCCAATGGTCTTTTGCCAACACGCTTTAAGTCAACGCGTCGGGCCAAATCAAACAAGGTCGCAAATGGTTTGCCGTCACGCCCTTCCACGATCAATTTCATGGCCTCGACGCCAACGTTTTTCAACGCCCCCAGCGCATAGACCAACGCGCCATCAACGACCTTAAATGTCGCGTCAGAACGGTTCACGCAAGGCGGCACCCAAGGCAATTCCAAACGCTTGCGCACTTCTTCAAAATACACCGCCAACTTGTCCGTCAGATGAATATCGCAGTTCATCACGCCAGCCATAAATTCCACCGGATGGTTCGCCTTCAGCCAAGCCGTTTGATAGCTGACCACCGCATAAGCCGCCGCGTGGGATTTGTTGAAACCGTAGTTGGCGAATTTCTCAAGAAGGTCGAAAACCTCTGTAGCCTTTTTCTGGTCCACTCCATTTTCCATCGCCCCCTTTTCAAACTTGGGGCGCTCTTTCGCCATTTCCTCGGCGATCTTTTTACCCATAGCGCGTCGCAGCAGGTCAGCCCCGCCAAGCGAATACCCTGCCATGACCTGCGCAATTTGCATAACCTGTTCTTGGTAAACGATAATTCCTTGGGTTTCTTCAAGGATATGGTCAATCAATGGATGGACAGATTCGCGCGCCTTTAGCCCGTTTTTCACCTCACAATAGGTCGGAATATTTTCCATCGGGCCGGGACGATAAAGGGCCACCAAAGCCACAATATCTTCGATACATGTCGGCTTCATGCGTTTCAGCGCGTCCATCATGCCGCTAGATTCAACCTGAAACACAGCAACAGTTTTTGCGCTGGCATACAGTTTGTAAGATGCCTCGTCATCCAACGGAATCGTGGCAATGTCGTCCACCAAACCTTCCGGTGGTTCATAAAGTTCAGTGCCGTCTGCCGCGATATGCAAGTGCCTTCCACCTGCACGGATCTGGTCCACGGCATTCTGAATGACGGTCAAGGTTTTGAGGCCCAGAAAGTCGAACTTGACCAGACCTGCCTGCTCAACCCATTTCATGTTGAACTGCGTGGCTGGCATGTCGGATCGCGGATCTTGGTACAGCGGAACAAGCGCATCCAAAGGACGATCACCAATCACAACGCCCGCCGCGTGTGTCGATGCATTTCGCAACAAGCCTTCAACTTGTTGGCCGTACTCCAAAAGCCGCGCGACCACCTCTTCGTTGCGGGCTTCCTCGCGCAGGCGCGGCTCGTCAACCAGTGCTTTTTCGATCGAAACAGGCTTAACGCCTTCGACCGGAATTAACTTTGATAAACGGTCAACCTGTCCGTAAGGCATTTGCAAAACGCGGCCAATATCGCGCACAGCGGCCTTCGAGAGCAAAGCACCAAAGGTAATAATCTGGCCCACTTTATCGCGGCCATATTTTTCCTGAACGTAGCGAATGACTTCTTCGCGGCGGTCCATACAAAAATCGATGTCGAAATCCGGCATGGATACACGTTCAGGGTTCAAAAACCGTTCAAAAAGAAGCTGATAGCGCAAAGGATCAAGGTCCGTGATCAACAGTGCATACGCCACCAAGGACCCCGCGCCCGACCCACGGCCAGGACCAACCGGGATGCCATTGTCTTTGGCCCATTTGATAAAATCGGCAACAATCAGAAAGTAGCCGGGGAACCCCATGCCCTCGATAATCTTCAGTTCGAAATCAAGACGGGCCTCATAATCGGCCACATCCACAGCATGAGGAATGACTGCCAGACGTTTACGAAGTCCCTCTTCGGACTGGCGGCGCAATTCAGACACCTCGTCGTCGGCAAATTTTGGCAAAATCGGATCGCGACGATAGGCCTGGAACGCACAGCGTTTTGCGATCTCGACTGTGTTTTCCAAGGCCTCCGGCAAGTCGGCAAACAACGTCGCCATTTCGGAAGGAGATTTGAAATAATGCTGTGCGGTAAGGCGCCTGCGGCCATCTTGTTGATCAACATAAGCCCCCTCAGAGATGCAAATCAGCGCATCATGTGCCTCATACATTTTGGCATCTGGAAAATAGACATCATTTGTCGCAACCAGCGGCACATTCATCGCATAGGCCATTTCGACAAAACCACGTTCCGTCAAACGCTCTGCCTCAGGTTGGCCATCGCCGGGGTGACGTTGCAACTCAACATACAGGCGGTCGCCGTAGATGCCATGCAAACGGTCCATCAACTCTTGTGCTGCGGGCAGCTGTCCGCCCTGCAACAAATGCCCCACCGGTCCTTCCGGTCCGCCTGTCAAACAGATCAGACCAGCACCATATTGCGCCAATTCATCCACAGTCACTTGCGGCAGTTGCTCCGAATTGCCAATGTATAAACACGAATTCAGCTTCATCAGATTTTCGTAGCCGGTCTCATTCTGGGCCAGCAGCACAACAGGCGCAGGGGCGCGCGGTTTTTCACCGGGGCGGGTGGCCATATACGTCACGTCGACCTGACAGCCGATGATGGGCTGCACGCCTTTGCCTGACATCGCAATGGAATATTCCAATGCGGCAAACATATTGTTGGTATCGGTCAGCGCCATGGCTGGCATACCGTGTTTCGCACATAAATCAGGCAGCTTTTTCAGCCGCAATGCCCCTTCCAGCAAAGAGTATTCGGAATGGGTGCGAAGATGAATGAATCGGGGATCAGAAGTCATGTCCGAACCCTAAATCAATCCACACTGCCCCGCCACACCATCTTGGACACTTCCACACAAAGACTTGCCAAAACGTTTGCTGCTTGCAAGAGTGTCAGCAACACGCCCGTGCCGTCTACGCCACATCGACGCCGCATATAATTGGGTTTTAAGGTAGGGTGGCAGGTTATCTCATATGAATATCTCTTTTCGGCTTAACGGAAAGACGGTGCACCTTGATGACGTCGGTGCCACAACGACGCTGTTGGATTGGTTGCGCGAAGATCAACGACTGACAGGCACAAAAGAAGGGTGCAACGAAGGGGATTGCGGGGCCTGCACTGTCATGGTGACGGATGAAGCCGGCGCAAAGGCGCTAAACGCCTGCATTTTGTTCTTGCCCCAGCTCCACGGCAAAGCAGTGCGCACCGTGGAAGGGATGGCCCACCCGGACGGCACACCGCACCCCGTGCAGCAAGCAATGATCGATCATCACGGCAGCCAGTGCGGGTTCTGCACACCGGGGTTTATCACGTCGATGGCAACGGCGCACCTGAATGGTGACACGGATCATGACACCGCTTTGGCTGGAAACCTGTGCCGGTGCACAGGGTATGCGCCCATCATCAAGGCCGCGACGGCTGCACAATCCAGTGCAGTGCCCGCACACATGCACGACACCCTCCTTCCTTTCGCTGAAAATACTTCGGGGGGGCGCGACAGCGCGGGGGCAGAGCCCCCTACTGAACTCGCCGAATTTGCACGGTGGTACGCACAAAACCCTGAAACAACGCTGATCGCGGGGGCCACGGACGTGGGGCTTTGGGTCACAAAGCAAATGCGCGATCTGGGGCATGTGGCCTTCCTGAACCGCGTGCCTGATCTTGCCCTTTGCAAAGAAACCGACACCGACTTTCATATCGGGGCCATGGCAACACTGAGCCAATTGGACGCGATTATTGCACAAGACTTTCCGAGTTTCTCAAAGATGATCCAACGCTATGGCTCACGCCAAGTGCGCAATGCGGCAACCATCGGCGGCAACATCGCAAACGGCTCGCCTATTGGGGACGGCCCGCCTGCATTGATCGCACTGGACGCCACATTGCATTTGCGGCGCGCAGACAAAACACGCAGCATACCGCTGGAAACCTTCTTTCTGGACTATGGCAAGCAAGATAGAGCGGCCGGAGAATTTGTGACCGGCATTACAATTCCCAAACAACCCGACCGGCTGAAGTGCTACAAATTGTCAAAACGGTTTGATCAAGACATATCCTCTGTATGTGGCTGCCTTTGGGTCGATGTGACAAACGGCAAGGTGTCAGATGCGCGCATGGCTTATGGCGGGATGGCAGGTGTTCCCAAACGCGCCACACAAGCGGAATCAGCACTTTGCGGCAAACCTTGGACGCTGGATACGGTGCACGCAGCGATGACGGCGATGGAACAAGACTTCTCACCGCTGTCCGACGCACGCGCATCGGCGGGATACCGAATACAAACCGCGCAAAACATGATCCTGAGATACTGGAACGAAACACAGGGTGTGCAATGCGCCTTGTCGGAGGTCCGCGCATGAGTGTTTCCAAACCCTTACCTCATGACGCCGCTGCCCTGCATGTGTCTGGGGCCGCACGATATGTCGATGATATTCCAACGCCTTATGGGACACTTCACTTGGCTTTTGGGATCAGTCCGGTCGCCGCTGGCACATTAAATTCCATGGATTTGGGTGCCGTGCGCGAAACACCCGGTGTTATCGCTGTCTTGACGGCGTCGGATTTGCAGCATGACGCGGATTGTTCACCGTCCAATCATGATGAACCGCTTTTGGCCACCGACATGGTACATTACGTTGGGCAACCGATGTTTTTGGTTGTGGCGACGTCCCATCATATCGCACGCAACGCAGTGCGCCGTGCGCAAATCGACATCACCGCACGGGACCCGATTTTGACAATCGAACAGGCCCTGACAGCCAACAGTAGGTTTGAAGACGGCCCACGGGTCTACGGCCGAGGGGACGTGGCCGGGGCACTAAATAGTGCCCACAAAACTGTGCAAGGTTCCATCAATCTGGGCGGGCAGGAACACTTTTATCTGGAAGGTCAGGCAGTCCTTGCCTTGCCCGGTGAAGACGGTGATCTGCTGATACACAGCTCGACCCAGCACCCAACAGAAATCCAGCACAAAGTCGCGCATGCCACGGGGCAGCCCATGCACTCTGTCCGGGTTGAAACCCGGCGTATGGGCGGCGGGTTTGGTGGTAAGGAAAGCCAAGGCAATGCCTTGGCCATCGCCTGTGCCATTGCGGCACTGTACACCGGACGCCCATGCAAAATGCGCTATGACCGCGATGATGATATGACCATCACCGGCAAACGTCATGATTTTCGCATAGATTACACCTGCGGCTTTGACGCCGACGGAACCATTCACGCCTTGGATGTTGTCCATTACACACGCTGTGGGTGGGCGCAGGATTTGTCTTTGCCCGTTGCAGATCGCGCCATGCTGCACGCAGACAATGCCTATTTCCTGCCCAATGTGCGCATCGAAAGCCACCGTCTGAAAACCAACATGCAAAGCGCCACGGCGTTTCGCGGCTTTGGCGGCCCGCAAGGGATGTTGGGTATGGAACGCATTGTGGATCATGTGTCCCATAGTCTTGGTCTTGATCCGCTCATCGTGCGCCAGAAAAACTTTTATCCCTCCGGGGGGGATATTTCCGGCGAAAAGAAAACCACGCCATACGGCCAGCTTGTCGAGGATTGCATCGCGCAGGAATTGGTCAATGAATTAACCGCAACCTGCGCATATCAAACCCGCCGCGCCGCCGTGACCGAATGGAATGAAAAAAACGCCATCATCAAACGCGGGCTGGCCCTGACCCCTGTCAAATTTGGCATTTCATTCACATTGACCCATTTGAACCAAGCCGGTGCATTGGTGCATGTGTATCAAGACGGCTCTGTTCATCTCAATCACGGCGGCACAGAAATGGGTCAGGGCCTGTTTCAAAAAGTCGCCCAAGTTGCGGCATCCCGCTTTGGCCTGCCCTTGGATGCCATAAAAATCACCGCCACAGACACTGCAAAGGTCCCCAATACGTCTGCCACCGCAGCTTCTTCTGGCAGTGATTTGAACGGAATGGCCGTCAAAATCGCCTGTGACACACTGTGCGCCCGCATCGCGAAGCATGTCTCGGACCTTCACGGTTGCGATGTCTCTGCTGTGCGGTTTGAAAACGGACAGGTTTGTCTGCCACAGCAGAGCTACAGTTTCGCGCAGGCGGCACAAATGGCTTATCAGGCTCGCATCAGCCTATCCGCGACCGGGTTTTACAAAACCCCCGACATCCAGTGGGACCGCATCAAGGGCCAAGGCCGGCCATTTTTCTATTTTGCCTATGGCGCTGCTGTGACCGAGGTTGCGGTTGACACGTTGACTGGTGAAAACCGCATTTTGCGGACAGATATTTTGCATGATGCCGGGGCATCATTGAACCCCGCCCTCGACATCGGCCAGATCGAAGGGGGCTATGTGCAAGGGGCAGGTTGGTTGACCACCGAAGAACTGGTTTGGGATGATGCAGGGCGTTTGCGCACCCACGCACCATCCACCTATAAAATTCCTGCCTGTTCCGATCGTCCCGACATTTTCAATGTTGCGCTTTGGGACGGGGAAAACCCTGCCGACACAATCTACAAATCCAAAGCAGTGGGTGAGCCCCCGTTCATGTTGGGCATGTCGGCCTTTTTTGCCCTAAGCGACGCCGTGGCCGCTTGCGGGACACAGTACCCAGATCTGCAGGCCCCCGCCACAGCAGAACAGGTATTTTCCGCTATCAAAAGAGCGCGGGGATGACGACGATTTATGTGAGAATAGAAGCCACAAAAGGCTCGGCACCGCGCGATGCAGGCACGGTGATGGGCGTGACCGCAACAGACACAGTTGGGACAATCGGCGGCGGCGCATTGGAATTTGCATCCATCGCTTCGGCCCGCCGGATGCTACACGATGGGTCCTTTGAAGCCCGCGAAACCATTCCTCTTGGTTCCCGCCTTGGGCAATGTTGCGGCGGCGCTGTCACATTGCACTATACCCGCACGCCAACGCCTATCGACGTGACGCAGGACACTCCGCCCGTTGACGTGATGCGCACCCCAATCAAGTCCCCGTTGTGGGTTTGGGGTGCGGGTCATGTTGGGCGGTCCGTGGTGCGCACCGCATCAGCAACACAAGCCTTTGATATCACTTGGGTAGACAAGGACATCGCACGCTTTCCCGCATCGGGTTTCAAGGCCGCACAACAGGTCCCGGCACACGATATGCCCCGTTTGGCAGCACATGCACCACAAGATGCCATGCATTTGATTTTGACCTACTCCCATGACATTGATCTGGCGCTGTGCGCGGCCTTGTCGACGCGCGGCTTTGCGTATTGCGGATTGATCGGATCAAAGACCAAATGGGCCCGTTTTCGCAAAAAGTTGCTGGCAGCGCTGGTTGACCCAGACGGCATCACTTGCCCGATTGGTGACAAAAAACTTGGCAAACATCCTGACCTGATTGCATATGGCACCGTCAAAGCCCTTTTGACCCAACTGCGCTTGGAGGCGACCGCATGACCGAGACTTTGCTGCGCTTGAACGGCCTGACCAAGGCCTACCCCGGGGTCGTTGCCAATTCGGACGTCGGTTTTGACATCGGACGTGGTGAAATCCACGCCCTTTTGGGTGAAAATGGCGCCGGCAAATCGACACTGGTCAAAATGATCTACGGTCTTGTGAAGCCGGATCACGGCACCATGCACCTGAATGGTGCCGTTTTCACGCCACCTGATCCCCGCACAGCCCGCATGGCCGGCGTAGGCATGGTGTTTCAGCATTTTTCACTGTTCGATGCGCTGACAGTTGCAGAAAACATTGCCCTTGGCATGGAAGACGCGCCGGCAATGGGGCAATTGGCGGATCGCATCACTCAGGTGTCACAGGCTTATGGGCTGCCCTTGTCACCGGACCGGGTGGTCGGCGATTTGTCTGCAGGCGAACAGCAGCGGGTCGAGATTATCCGCTGCCTTTTGCAAGAACCCAAACTACTGATTATGGACGAGCCTACGTCTGTTTTGACCCCACAAGAGGTGTCTATTCTGTTCGAGACGCTCAACACACTGCGTGCTGAGGGAACGTCCATATTGTATATTTCGCACAAGCTGGAAGAAATCAGAACGCTGTGTGACGCCGCCACTATTTTGCGCTTGGGAAAAGTCGTCGGAAGTTGCGTTCCAGCCGAAACATCCGCGCGGGACATGGCTGAAATGATGGTCGGTGAAACGCTAAAGACGCCGCAAAGGGCATCAACGAAAGCCGGAGAGGCCGTTTTGCAGCTTTCGGGCCTGAATTTGCCCCCCGCCGCTGCGTTCGGGATGCCATTGCGGGACATTTCCCTGACCCTTCATAAAGGCGAAATTATGGGGATCGGCGGTGTGGCGGGCAACGGGCAGGATGAACTGCTGGGCGCATTGTCAGGTGAAACCCGCGCACCGGCAGGCATGATTGAATACAAAGGGCGCGACATCGCAGCACTTGGCCCCAATGCCCGGCGCAAAATTGGTTTGCTGGCGGCACCCGAAGAACGATTGGGCCACGCCGCGGCCCCCGATATGTCGCTGATTGAAAATGCGATGCTGACGGGTGCTACGCGTGAAAACCTTGACCGAAATGGTCTGTTGAATTGGTCCGCAGCCCGTGGGTTTGCCGAACGCATCATCGAGGCCTTCGATGTGCGCACCCCCAGCTCAGGCAATGCAGCACGGTCTTTGTCGGGCGGGAATTTGCAAAAATTCGTCATCGGGCGCGAGGTCTTGCAGCGCCCTGATGTTTTGGTGGTGAACCAGCCGACTTGGGGCGTGGACGCCTCTGCCGCCGCCGCAATTCGTCAGGCCCTGTTGGATTTGGCAGAAGGTGGTGCCGCAGTGATTGTCATTTCACAGGATTTGGACGAGCTGATGGAAATCTCGGACAGATTTGCTGCATTGAACGAAGGCCGCCTGAGCCAACCGCGCCCGGCTGCGGGGCTGACTGTGGACGAGATCGGTTTGATGATGGGTGGTGCCCATGGGATGGAGGTTGCTCATGGTTGAGAATGCGGGAGCCTCCGGCGGAGGTTTATTTGGCGAGATGAAGCAGGGGAATTGGGTATGATCAGGCTTGAGAAACGCCCACAGCCCAGTCAGGGATTTGCGCTGGCGTCGCCTTTGTTGGCGGTTTTGGCCACTGTGATTTTTGGCGGGGCTTTGTTTGCTGCGCTGGGCAAAGATCCGGTGCAGGCAATCCTGACCATTTTCTGGGAACCGCTGTTTGGCGAGTTTTCGTTCTTTTACCGCCCGCAATTGTTGATCAAAGGTGCGCCTTTGGTGTTGATTGCCATCGGGTTGGCCTTGGGCTTCAAGGCGGGCATCTGGAACATTGGCGCTGAAGGCCAGTACATCATGGGTGCCTTGTTTGGTGCAGGTGTCGGGTTGGCGTTTTATCCAATGGACAGTTTTATCGTCTTTCCCTTGATGGTTTTGGCTGGTGCTTTTGGAGGCTGGGTTTGGGCCATGATCCCTGCCATCTTGAAGGTGAAGTTTGGGACCAATGAGATCCTAGTCAGCCTAATGCTGGTCTATGTGGCCGAACAGTTTTTGGCCTCTATGTCTTTGGGGTTAATGAAGAATCCAGAAGGGTTCGGGTTTCCGGGATCACGCAATCTGCAACAATATCCTAGCGCCCACAATGCAGAGCTGTTTGCGAATTCCGGGATGCACTGGGGCGTTGTTGCGGCCTTTATTGCCGTGATCTTTGCCTATGTTCTTCTGGCCCGCCACCGCCTAGGTTTCGCAATTCGCGTCACTGGAGAAGCCCCAAGGGCTGCCAAGTTTGGCGGCGTGAACCCGTCCCGACTGATCCTGTTTTGCCTTGGCCTTTCCGGTGTTTTAGCCGGTTTAGCAGGCATATTCGAAGTCGCGGGCCCTGCAGGCCAAGTCACGATCGACTTTAACGTGGGTTATGGGTTTACCGCCATCATCGTGGCCTTTCTGGGTCGTCTTCACCCCATCGGCATTCTTTTTGCGGGTGGACTGATGGCGCTGACCTACATCGGTGGCGACATCGCACAAAGCCAGATGGGTTTGCCCGTCGCCGCCATTCAGGTGTTTCAGGGGATGCTTTTGTTCTTCCTGTTGGCCTTTGATTTGTTGACCAACTACCGCCTTCGGGTGGGACAAGCGGAGGCCGCATAATGGATCTAAGTGCAATCAATCCGATTATCCTGATCGCCGCGCTCATAAGTGCTGCCACCCCGATCTTGCTGGCGGCCACGGGCGAACTCGTCGCCGAACGTGCTGGCGTTTTGAACCTTGGTGTCGAAGGCATGATGATCACCGGCGCAATATGCGGGTTCATCATCACCGTGAACACCGGATCCCCTGCTTTGGGCTTTGTCATGGCCGCTTTGGGCGGTGCCACTTTGTCATTGCTGTTTGCTTTTCTGACGCAGGTGGCACTGGCAAATCAGGTGGCTTCCGGTCTTGCGTTAACCTTGTTTGGGTTAGGCCTGTCAGCCCTGATGGGCCAAAGCTATGTGGGCATCAAACCGCCACGTATGGGCGATGTGGATTTCGGGCCATTGGCTGATATTCCAGTGCTTGGCCCGATTTTGTTTTCCCATGACCCCATCGTTTATCTGGGCCTTCTGGTCGTAGCGAGTGTTTGGGCCGTTTTGAAATTCACACGTATGGGGCTGGTTCTGCGGGCTGTTGGTGAAAACCATGATGCGGCACATGCGCTTGGGTACAAAGTCAAACGGATTAGAACGCTGGCGATCATGTTCGGTGGGGCCTGCGCGGGGCTGGGTGGAGCCTACATTTCCCTCATCCGCGTGCCGCAATGGACCGAAGGGATGACAGCCGGTGTCGGCTGGATCGCTCTTGCACTGGTTGTATTTGCCAGTTGGAAACCGTGGCGTGTGTTGTTGGGTGCCTATCTTTTTGGCGGAATCACCCAATTGCAGCTTAATCTGCAAGGCGCAGGCGTTGCTATTCCGGTCGAGTATTTGGCAATGTCTCCCTACATTGTCACGATCGTCGTTCTGGTGATTCTGGCCAAGGACAAATCACGTGCGCCCGGATCACTTGGGCGCATTTTCCATGCCTCGCAATAGCAGGCCAATCAAAAAACCGGGGGGTTCTCCTACTATGACTTTCACCAAAATCCTGACAGGCGCCGCAGTCGCGCTGGGTCTGGCGACATCGGCTTTTGCCGAAGACAAAACAAAAGTGGGCTTCGTATATGTTGGCCCAATCGGCGACGGCGGCTGGACATATGAGCACAACAAAGGGCGCGAAGCTGTTGAAGCGGAATTCGGCGACAAAGTCGAAACCGTGTTTGTGGAAAGCGTGGCAGAAGGCCCCGATTCAGAGCGTGTCATGACACAGATGGCGTTGAACGGTGCGGACCTGATCTTTACCACGTCTTTTGGCTACATGGACCCAACAATCAACGTCGCTGCCAAATTCCCAAATGTGAAGTTTGAGCACGCCACTGGCTACAAACGCGCCGACAACGTATCCACATATTCCGCACGCTTCTATGAAGGCCGCGCGATCCAAGGCCACATCGCGGGCAAAATGACCAAATCCAACATCGTGGGCTACATCGGCTCTTTCCCGATCCCGGAAGTTATCCGTGGCATCAACTCTGCCTTCATCCACGCCAAAAAGGTAAACCCGGACGTCGAATTCAAGATCATCTGGGCCTACACTTGGTTTGATCCAGCCAAAGAAGCAGACGCCGCCAAGGTGCTGATCGAGCAAGGCGCGGACGTTGTGCTGCAACACACAGACTCCACAGCCCCCCAAGCCGCAGCTCAAGAAGCAGGCAACGTGATCACCTTTGGCCAAGCCTCTGACATGAGCCAATACGGCCCGATGCCACGCGTGTCTTCGATCATTGATGACTGGGCGCCCTACTACATCGCCCGCACCAAAGCCGTTATGGACGGCACATGGACGTCCACAGACACATGGGACGGCATCGGTGCTGGCATGGTTGGCATCGGCGAGATTTCCGACGCGGTTCCAGCGGACGTGAAAGCCGAAGCTTTGGCGATGAAAGCGGCCTTGGCGGACGGGTCCTACCACGCGTTCACCGGTCCTTTGAAAAAGCAGGACGGCTCTGATTTCTTGGCCGAAGGCGAGACAGCGGATGACGGTACATTGGCTGGAATGAACTTCTACGTTGAAGGCATAACAGGCGACATCCCGCAGTAAGCTATATCTTTAGTTTATTGTGTTTTCTTGAAAGGCCCTGGCATTTTGCTTGGGGCCTTTTTTGTGCATCTGCGGTCGCCGGAAATGGCCTGAATTTGCAAATCCTTGCAAAATCCCCTATCTAATCAGCTAGATAAAAATAATTACCTGAGCAGGTTCCCTTTGTCCCGTCTATTCAATGCTCTCTGGGAGAGCATCCTAAGTCCTATGTTTCAGCGGCCCAAAAGGCTGCAAGTCGCGGCGCTGTGCCATCGCGAACGGGCTGGTGTGCGCGAAGTCCTGTTGGTGACCAGCCGCGACACAGGACGTTGGATTATCCCCAAGGGGTGGCCGATGCGCGGCAAGAACGGTGCAGAATCCGCGTTGCAAGAAGCATGGGAAGAGGCCGGCGTCACGCAAAGCATCGTCAATCCACAGCCTATCGGCAGCTATACTTATGCCAAACGCAAAGCCAGCGGCCTGTCTGTGCCGGTGCGCACGCTTGTGTACGACCTGCCTGTAAAAACGCTATCCGATGACTTTCCCGAAGCGCTTGAGCGCACACGCAAATGGGTTCCTGCCGCGCAGGCCGCCGAGATGGTGAACGAGACCGCTTTAAAAGCTATTTTGCGTCAGTTCTAAGCAATTTTTTAACAAAGTAAGCACAAGTGTTGCTTTCGTTGTCCCCCCGTGGCTACAGACGGAAAACTTGGGGGGAATCCAATGACCAATGATACTGGCGATCAACGCCACCTTGAAACGCTGGACCGTGATCTGGCGCGTTATTCCAATCTGGAACTGGCAACAGCCTATGTGTCCCGTCCCTTGGTGGGTCCTGGCATTGCGTTGGTATTCATCGTTTTGGCAGGCTTGGGTGCCGCTTTGTTTTTTGGCCAAACCAGCAATTCGATGATTGTGATCGTTGCGGCCTGTTTCGGGGCCTATATGGCGCTGAACATCGGGGCCAATGACGTGGCCAACAACATGGGGCCTGCGGTGGGCGCAAACGCGTTAACCATGGGCGGCGCCATTGCCATTGCCATCGTCTTTGAAAGCGCAGGTGCGCTGATTGCTGGTGGAGACGTCGTGTCCACCATCGCCAAGGGCATCATCGCCCCCGAAAGCATGGGCACAGCAAGCACCTTTATCTGGGCCATGCTGGCGGCTTTGTTGTCGGCTGCCCTTTGGGTCAACCTTGCCACGTTTGTGGGCGCACCGGTGTCCACAACGCATTCCGTTGTGGGCGGTGTTATGGGGGCGGGTATCGCGGCGGCTGGCTTTGCTGCAGTAAGCTGGCCCACCATGAGCAAAATCGCAGCCAGCTGGGTCATCTCGCCTGTTTTGGGCGGTGCAGTGGCAGCGTTCTTCTTGTTCGTGATCAAATCACGCATCATCTACCAAGATGACAAAATCGCAGCCGCACGCAAATGGGTGCCTGTTTTGGTGGGCATCATGGCGGGCGCGTTTGCGTCGTATCTGGCCCTCAAAGGCCTTAAGAAGATCATGAAGATCGACTTGCAGACCTCATTGATGATTGGGGCCGCCATCGGTGTCGGGGTTTGGTTGGTCATGATCCCGCTGATCAAAAAGCAATCCGAAGGTCTTGAGAACCGCAACAAGTCCCTGAAAGTTCTGTTTGGAATTCCTTTGGTTGTGTCCGCGGCTTTGCTGAGCTTTGCGCATGGTGCCAATGATGTGGCGAACGCCGTGGGGCCTCTGGCCGCAATCGTGCAGGCATCGCAGTCAGGTGATTTCACACAAGCCGTATCCATACCGTTTTGGGTTATGGTGATCGGGGCGTTTGGTATTTCATTCGGCCTGTTCCTGTTTGGCCCCAAACTGATCCGCATGGTGGGTGGGCAAATCACCAAGCTGAACCCGATGCGCGCCTATTGTGTGGCATTGTCCGCCGCCATCACCGTGATCGTGGCCAGCTGGTTGGGCCTGCCTGTCAGCTCGACCCACATTGCAGTTGGCGGCGTCTTTGGCGTGGGCTTCTACCGCGAATGGGACGCGGAACGCCGCATCCGCAAAACGCGTCAGCAAATACCGGATCGCGCAAACTATGGCCCCGAGGAACGGCGTCGTCGCAAGCTGGTCCGCCGGTCACATTTCATGACCATCATCGCCGCATGGCTAATCACGGTACCTGCGGCCGCCCTGTTGTCGGCTGTGATCTTCTTTGTGCTCAACAGCGTGTTGGGCTGATACCTAAGCCTTGACGCGCATGGCCTGACTTCGCAATGTCGGGCCATGCGTTACATCCTATTTTCCCTCGCCCTTACCGCCCCCCTGCCCGCCTTTGCAGGTGACATCTGCAACGATGCATGGTTTTCCCGCAATCTAGTGATGGACCGTGCCGGCTATTGTTTCGGCTCCGTTTTGGGCCAAGAGCTGTTCGACAACACGGGCTGCACCGGCAAAAACGTTTCCCTTTCTGCGGACGATCAGGTTTTTGTCTCGCGCATGCGGGCCTTGGAAAAACAAAACCAATGCAGCGTCGACACCAAATCCCCTTATCTTGAACTTGGCGATGCGTGGGTGCGCAGGCAACTGGCCACTTTGCCCATCGTTGACGATTTTGAAAGCGCCTGTCTGGGCTGGCTTCATACGCCTGAACCTTTGCGGTCCGCAGCATATGACGACGCGCCTATTATCGCGACCATCCTGCCCGGCGACAACGTCAGTTTCGGGCACCTGCCGAATGGGACATGGGACTACGTGACCATTTCCGGTCCTGATTGGGTTGTGAAAGGCGGCGGCTGGTTGAAGGCACCCGGCACAGAAGGGCGTTGTGCCAACTACGCGGGCTAATGGTATTTCGGTGCGCCACCTTGTTGCGACGCTTTCAAAAGCTTAAGTGACTGCAGCATCAAAAGCGGAGTGCACAATGGCCACTTGGTCCGATCTCGAAACAGAACTGGCGTTGTGGCATGCGGGCGGTGAAATGCCCGATTTTTGGTGGCGTGACGATGACACTGTCGCCCACACAGACACATTGGACCGACTGCTTGGCATGGCCGAGACCTTTGGTGCGCCTATGCATTTGGCGGTGATCCCCGACAGCCTGAACCCCGATCTTGCGCCTCGGTTGGAACGCGCGGCGCAAACCTATGTGTTGCAGCACGGGTTTGCACATGTGAACCATGAACCCAAAGGGTTGCGTGCCTCCGAAGTCGGGGTAAGTCGGGATGTGGCATTGCAAATCGAAGATCTGCGCCGGGGCTGGGCGATGCTGCAAGATGCGACTTTGCCCAATTTGCTTCCTGTGTTCACGCCGCCGTGGAACCGTATTGGTCCCGACACTGTGGCAGCACTGCCTGACCTTGGCTTCCAGATCCTATCCGCTGGCGAACAGCGCATCACAAGACACCCTGCTGCGGGTTTGCTGCAGTTCAACTGTCATGTTGACCCGATACGCTGGAAAACGGGGGCTGTGTTTCGCGGCACCGAGAAAACGCTGAACCATGTGGTTGAACACCTCGCGGCACGGCGCACAGGCACCACCGACAAAGACGAAGTGACGGGATTTTTAACACACCACCTGCAGACGGATGCCGCCACTTGGGACTTCATGGAAGCCTTCATGGAGCGTTTGACCCACAACAACCGCACAAAATGGCGCAATTTGGCGTCCTTTCTGACATGAGGGCGCCACGATGGTAGATTTGGTTTGGGCCACCCCGCAAGAACGCGGCGATGTGGCGGCGTATATGGCCCGTGTGTTTCACAAAGTGCGATGGGGACGCGCGGGATGGGACGCGCTGTTGGCAAACCGTTGGGCCGATGCCGCAGCCCCGTACGCGATTGTCGCCAAAGACAAGGGACGCATTGTCGGTGCCATCGGGCAGATTGTCGGACCAAGACCCGGTGGACCAACAATTCACAACCTCACGTCGTGGTACCTTGATAAGGAATATCGCGGGCAAGGATTGGGACGTGGCATGATGGCCAAAGCCATTGAAGACACAGACAATGCCGTGACAAACCTGTCCAGTGCACGCGCGGCTATTCCCGTGGCCCTCAGCTCTGGCATGGATGTGTTGGATGACACCCGTATGGTTTGGAGGGCGCGTCCGAACGCGCCCCACAAATGGACGGTCTTCACTGACCCAAGCCAAGCGCCGATTTCGCCGGACACACGCAAAATCGTGACGGACCATGCCGATTTGAACCTGACAAGCCTGACCATCGAAACGCCGGACGGGCTGTGCACGCTGGTGCTGTCGATCAAACAAAAAACGGATGACCGTATCACACACGAGGTGATGTTTGCAGACCGCAAAGACCTGCTGTCGCGACATGGTTCTGCTATCGCGGCCAGTATTTTACCTGACGACACCACTATTTTGTCACTTGATACGCGGTTTTCAACTTCCGATGCACAGCCCGATTTCGTTGAAGATATTCCCGTTGCCAGATTTTGCACGCCCGGGCGCGTTGATCCCGCATTGGTCGATCACCTGTATTCGGAGATCGTGATTTTGGACATGAAACTATACTGAATTTTCCGGCGTCCGGAACACATGCAAATTGCAATCGGCCACGCGCAGATCGTTTGACCTACGACTGTTCTAATATGTTTCCAGTGAGTGCCGCGATATGGGCAGGCGCGTCTGTAACCGCATAATTGCTGCGCAAAATCCGCCATTTACCATCGATGACAACCAAATCCGAAAAGACTGGAAAGGGGGGCTGAACCATGTGGTCTTTGTGCAAAAGATGGGTGACATGCGTAGATTGAATATGCTCGGGGGTCACAAACTCTGCGGCAACACAGGTGCGGATCATTTCTGAAACACCCGTTTTTTCATAATGGTCGCGGACCCCGATGAACGTAGCTTCCACATCAGCAGGCGTTTCCAGCTTGCGGCTGCCTTCAAACGTCGCAAGTTCATGAGGAAGGGCAAAGCAACGCAGAAACGCATCGAAATCACCCGAAACAAGGGCACTGCCACTGCGATCCAAAAGTCCTTCCGCAATGACTTTCGCATTTGGTCCGTAGTGTATCATCTGACCTCAAAAACAAGTTACACGCCATCACTTTATAACAAATCTGTTACAAATGAAGCGTTTTCTAGCACCTTGCATCTCTGGGCAAAATTCTGCGCTTTGATCATTACGGTTCTCAAAAAACCCTATCCAAAGTCGCAACGTCGGCGCTGTTCAAGGGCGCAAAGACGTGGCAGTGTTCCGGCATGATAACATTGCATCACCTGAACAAGTCCCGCTCTCACCGTATCCTTTGGTTGTTGGAGGAACTTGGCGTCACCTATGACATCAAACACTACGCACGCGATGCCACCACAAATCTGGCGCCACCGGAATTGACGGCGCTGCATCCCTTGGGCAAGTCGCCAATGATCGAAATGGACGGACGCCTTATCACCGAAAGCGGGGCCATCGTTGAGATGCTATGCGCCACGCATGCGCCGCATATGATCCCGAAGGCGGGCACCGATGCCTATGTCCAACACTTGGAGTTGATGCATTTTGCGGAAGGCTCGGCGATGACCCCGATTTTGCTGAACTTGTATGTCGGCCGTCTGGGTGATGCTGGTGCGCCATTGCATCCACGCATTCAGGAACAGCTGGACGCGCATTACGGGTACATGAACGATATGCTGCGCAATGGCGGGCATTATGTCCTTGATGATTTGTCTGCGGTCGACATCATGCTGAGCTTCCCTGCCGAAATCGCACTCATGCAGGGGCGCGGTGATGACTTCCCAAGGCTGAAAGCCTTTGTTGAACGCATCCACGCCCGCCCTGCCTATCAAAAGGCACTAGAGCGCGGTGCCAAGTGACTGCTTTGATCGCCTCTGACGGAACAACAGCGTCAAAGCTGACCTTCGGGACCATGCAATTCGGTGGGAAAGCCGACAAAGCCGCATCACATGCAATGTTTGAAGCGGCTTTGGCGGCTGGAATCACGCATTTTGACACGGCCTATGTTTACACCGACGGGGCATCAGAAACCTTTTTAGGTGACATGATCAAACCGCATCGGGACCGTTTGGTCATCGCAACGAAAGCCGCCTATGTTGGCGGATCGACAAAGGCAAATATCCTTAAACACTTCGACATTTCACGTCAGCGTTTGCAACTTGATATGGTCGATCTTTTGTATTTGCACCGCTTTGATGATGGCACCGATCTGGCCGAAACCTTTGAAACCTTGGCCGAACTGAAGCAGGCCAAAGCCATAAGATACATCGGCGTGTCCAATTTTGCGGCATGGCAAGTGATGAAGGCTCAGGCTGTTTGCGCAAAGCTTGATATGGGTATTGATGTCATTCAGCCGATGTATTCCCTCGTCAAACGGCAGGCCGAGGTAGAGATCATGCCAATGTGCATCGACCAAGCCATTGAAATTGTGCCCTATTCCCCATTGGGCGGTGGCCTACTGACGGGAAAATATGCACAAGGCGGGACAGGTCGGTTGACCGAAGATGACAGGTACGCTGCAAGATACGGCCAGCCTTGGATGCACGATGCAGCTGCCGCCTTTGCCCGGCTCGCTGCACGCGAAAGCATGGCACCGGCGACCCTGGCCGTGGCATGGGCAGCTGCGCATGCAAGCCAACCGAAACCGATTGTGTCGGCACGTTCAGTGGATCAGTTGACCCCTTCGCTTGATGCAATGACGACACGGCTCAGCCCCGATCTTTACGCAGAGATTTCCGCCCTGACACCCACACCTGCCCCCGCCACAGACCGGCTTGAGGAAGCATGACAGACATTATTATCATTGGCGGCGGCATTGCAGGCATTTCCCTTGCGGCCCGCCTGTCAGACCATGCACATGTCACAGTTCTGGAAACGGAAAACGCGCTTGGGTATCACGCATCTGGCCGATCCGCCGCCCTGTATGAACCAAACTACGGGGCCCCATCCGTCAACGCACTCAGCCGCATGGGCGAACGCTATTTTCAGGATGGTGGGTATTTAAGCGATCGCGGGTTTTTGTTGGTTGCACAAAACGGGGAAGATCGCGCTTTTGAAAAAGACCTGAATGATTTGAACACGAACGAAATATCTGTCGAAGACGCGCGTCAGATCGTGCCAATCCTGAAGCCGTCCATCACCCGTGCTGCTTATCATTCCGGCGCCTATGACATTGATACAGATCGCCTTATTCAGGATTTTGCCAAGCAAACACGCAGCAACGGTGGTGAAGTCATTACCGGCGCTGCGGTAACGCGATCCGAGTTTGCGGATGGGCTTTGGACCGTACACACAAGTGACCGCGTTTTGCAGGCGCCGACGCTGGTGAACGCCGCCGGCGCATGGGCGGACGACATTGCAAAACTGTCGGGCATCTCCCCAATCGGGTTGACACCTTATCGTAGATCCTTCGCCCGTGTCCCTGCACCGGGGGAACACGATGTTTCGAAATGGCCCATTTTTTTTGGTGTTGGTGAAACATGGTACGCCAAACCAGATGCAGGTAAGCTATTGATTTCACCCGCAGATGAAGACGCGGCTTCGGCCCATGATGCCTTTGCCGATGACATGGTGATCGCGATGGGAATTGACCGCTATCAGCAACATGTCACAGAAGAAGTCACACGCGTCGAAACCACATGGGCCGGGCTACGCACATTCGCACCTGACCGAACATTGGTGTTGGGGCGCGACGCGGGGAACCCCAGTTTTGTTTGGTGTGCCGGACAAGGCGGCTACGGGTTTCAAACGGTTCCTGGCGCCAGCCAATTTCTAGCTGATGTCATGCTGGGTCGTGTGTCTAACGTCGACGCCGAATTGGTCGCGGCACTTTCTCCTCATCGGTTTTAAAAGGTTAAAAATTCTCATGTTCAAAAAGTTTGCAATCACCGCTGTTCTTGCTCTTGTTGCGGCTTGCGGTGCACCAAGTGGCACAAGCGTTGGTCCGATGATTATCGGTGACAGTGATCCGGTGCGGTTTTCAGGCAAACAACCAACCACTTTTGCTGTGCGGGGGATGGATGCAGCACGGTTCCAAAAATCTGTTGATTGGGCACGGGCAAAGGCGGTTGGGATCGAATTTGTGTTCCTGAAAGCCACCGAAGGCGGTGATTTGAAAGACATAAAGTTCCGTGACCACTGGCGCGGCGCAGGCCGTGCAGGCGTGGCGCGTGGTGCCTATCATTTTTACTATTTCTGCACCGATCCCGCGACGCAGGCCCGCTTTTTCATCCAAAACGTGCCGCGCACCAAGGGCAGCCTGCCGCCTGTCTTGGACATGGAATGGAACCCGTTCTCACCAACCTGCAAACGGCGCCCCGACGGGGCAACTGTACGTGCCGAAATGAAGGTTTGGATGGACATCGTCGAAGCCCATTACGGACAGCGCCCCATCATCTACACGACACCGCGATTTTACAAAGAAAACGGGCTAAGTGCGATCAAACGCGAAGAATTCTGGCTGCGGACGACGGCCAAAACCCCACGCGAAGCCTTTCCAGGCCAGCCTTGGCGTTTTTGGCAATACACAGCCACAGGCACGTTGCCAGGCACGCCCGGCGCTGTTGATATCAACGCCTTTAACGGCAGTGCAGAGGACTGGGCGGCGTGGCGCGCACGCCGCTCAGTTCAATAATCAGCCGTCGATGCGAATAACCGCGTTCTTGGGGTCATAGGGGCTGTCTTCCGTGATCTCGCAATCCCACAGCTGGTCTTGCATTTTGATCTGAAGCTTGGTGCCCGGCACTGCGATGTCCGCGGGCACGTATCCCATGCCAATCTGCTTGTTGAATGCCACAGAATAGCCACCAGAGGTCAGACGCCCCACGCGAGTATCGCCATGATACAACGCTTCGCGCCCCCATGGATCAGCGTCGCTTGGACCATCGATCAGAACGGTGACGCATTTGCTGCGCACGCCTGTTTTCACAAGCGCATCCTTGCCGTAGAACTCTTTGTTCAGATCAATAAAACGCGGCAAATCGGCTTCCATTGGTGTCGCGTCGCGGCCCAATTCGTTGCCAAAGGCACGATAGGATTTTTCCTGACGCAACCAGTTTTGCGCCCGTGCGCCCACCAGCTTAAGGCCATGAGGTTCGCCAGCGGCAAGTATCTGATCCCAAAGGTAGTTTTGCATTTCAATTGGATGGTGCAATTCCCAACCAAGCTCGCCTGTGTAGGCCACGCGGATGGCGCGGACCGGGCACATACCCAATTCGATGTTGCGCATCGTCAGCCATGGGAAGCGCTTGTTGGACAGCACTGTGGACGGGTCACCGTCTTTCACAAGCGCATTCAAAACGTCACGCGACTTTGGCCCTGCAATGGCAAAAACACCCCACTGCGTTGTGACATCGTGGCATTCGATATACCCAAACTCGGGCGCTTTATCTTCGATGGCTTTGCGCAAATAGTCGCTGTCGTAGGCGGTCCAAGCGCCTGCAGACACAAGATAATATTCATCCTGCGCAATACGTACGATGGTGTATTCCGTGCGGGTTGTGCCATGAGATGTCAGCGCATAGGTCAAGTTGATGCGCCCGACGGATGGCAGTTTGTTGCAGGTAAACCAATCCAAAAATGCTGTCGCACCGGGGCCTTTTACGACGTGTTTGGTAAAGGCAGTCGCATCAATCAAGCCAACGCCTTCGCGGATCGCTTTGGCCTCTTCCACGGCATGGTTCCACCATGCACCGCGGCGGAACGAACGACCGTCGTGATCAAAGTTATCGGGCGCATCCAAAGGACCGTAGTAGTTGGGGCGTTCCCATCCGTTCACAAACCCGAACTGCGCGCCCAGCGCTTTTTGGCGATCAAATACAGGGGCTGTGCGCAACGGGCGACACGCCGGACGCTCTTCATCGGGGTGATGCACAATGTAGACGTGATCGTAGCATTCTTCGTTTTTGCGCGCGGCAAATTCCGTCGTCATCCAGTCGCCGTAGCGCTTGGGGTCCAGTGACGCCATGTCGATTTCAGCCTCTCCATCGACCATCATTTGCGCAAGGTAATAGCCTGTGCCACCCGCCGCGGTGATGCCAAAGCTAAAGCCTTCAGCCAACCACATGTTGCGCATGCCCGGCGCCGGACCCACAAGCGGGTTACCGTCAGGCGTATAACAAATCGGACCGTTGAAATCGTCTTTCAGACCGCTTTCTTCACAAGACGGCATCCGGTGGATCATCGCCATGTATTGTTCTTCGATCCGCTCCAGATCAAGTGGGAACAGGTCCGCGCGGAAGCTGTCTGGAACACCATATTCGAACACGGCCGGCGCGTTCTTTTCGTAAACGCCCAAAATCCATCCGCCGCGTTCTTCGCGGACATAGGATTGCGCGTCGGCGTCACGGATAACAGGGTGTTCCGGATTGCCTTGGGCACGGTAATCGACCAAGGCAGGGTCTTGATCCATAACGATAAATTGGTGCTCAACCGGGATCGCAGGCATCTTGATGCCCAACATCTTGGCAGTGCGCTGCGCATGGTTGCCTGATGCGGTTACAACATGTTCCGCGGTGATCACGATCTGCTCGTCTGACGGCACAAGATTGCCGCCCTGTTCAACCATTTTCGTTGCGGTGACTTCCCAATGGGTGCCGTTCCAATGGAAGGCATCGGCCTGCCATTTGCGTTCAATCATCACACCACGCTGGCGTGCCCCTTTTGCCATGGCTTGGGTCACGTCGGCCGGGTTAATGTAGCCGTCGGTTTCGTGGTAAATCGCGCCTTTTAAATCCTCGGTACGGATCAGCGGCCACTTCGCCTTGATCTGCTCTGGCGTCATGAATTCATACGGCACATCGCAGGTTTCTGCCGTGGACGCATATAGCATGTATTCGTCCATGCGTTCATCGGTTTGTGCCATGCGCAGGTTGCCAACAACAGCAAAACCCGCATTCAAACCTGTCTCGGCTTCCAACGCCTTGTAGAAATCGACGGAATATTTGTGGATGTGGGTTGTCGCAAATGACATATTGAACAAAGGCAACAGGCCTGCCGCGTGCCATGTTGAACCTGACGTCAATTCGTCACGCTCCAGTAACATCACATCATCCCAGCCCGCCTTGGCCAGATGGTACGCAATTGAGGTGCCAACCGCACCACCGCCTACAACCAATGCTTTCACTTGCGTTTTCATCTGCGATTCCCTCCGCGTAAACTTGGCACCCTTTTACGGCGCACGCAGAAAAACCGTGCCAAACAGCCGACAAGTCATGTCAAAAAACCGACCTTTGCCTGCAATGCATCTGCGATCAAACAGCAATCACTTTGCCGGGATTCATGATGCCATGCGGGTCCAACGCCGTTTTGATGGCCCCCATGACATCAACGGTGGATTGCCCAAGCTCTTTTGCCAGATATGGTATTTTGCCTTGCCCTATCCCGTGTTCGCCTGTGCAGGTGCCATCCATCGAAATTGCCAATTCGTTCAACCAACTGACAAATGCGCCCGCACGGGCCATTTCATCGGCGTTTTGTTCATCTATCAAAAGCAGACAGTGAAAATTGCCGTCCCCCACGTGGCCGACAATCGGGGATACAAAACCTTCTTCGTCCAGACGCACCCGCGCGGCGTTCACACAGTCCGCTAAACGCGAAATCGGGACACAGACATCGGTAGAAATGCCCGCCGCACCGGGGCGCAATTGCAATGTCGCCCAATAGGCATCATGGCGTGCCTGCCAAAGCTTGTTTCGTTCTTCCGTGGATGTCGTGGACGTATAGCCCCCGCCCCCATGTTCTTGCGCAATTTCGCCAAACATCTCGGCCTGTTCCAGCACGCTGGCCTCGGAGCCATGGAACTCAAGCAACAACAAAGGTTCTTCGGGCAAATCCAATTTGGAATACGCATTGCACGCCTTCACCTGAATAGCATCCAGCAACTCGATGCGGGCCACCGGAATCCCGAATTGAATAACCTGCATCACAGTCTGGCACGCTGCATCCACCGTGGGAAAGGTACACCGGGCGGAACTGATCGCCTCGGGGATACCCTGCAATTTCAATGTGATTTCGGTGATAAGACCCAAGGTGCCTTCGGACCCGACCATAAGCCGCGTCAGATCGTACCCTGCTGATGATTTTTTGGCGCGCTGCGCTGTGCGGATCACTTCGCCATTGGCCATCACCGCTTCGATCGCCAGAACATTGTCTTTCATCGTGCCATACCGCACCGCGTTGGTGCCGCTAGCGTTGGTCGCGCTCATGCCGCCCAATGACGCGTTGGCGCCCGGATCAATGGGAAAGAACAAGCCCTGGTCGCGCAGGTGGGTATTAAGCTGTTCACGCGTGACACCCGGCTGCACGACACATGACAGATCGTCAGAATGTACTGCCAAAATCTGGTCCATCTGTGTGACATCCACCGAAATACCGCCCGCCGGGGCGTTCACATGCCCTTCAAGCGATGTGCCCGTGCCGTACGGGATCACCGGCACTTTGTGCGTGGCGCAAATATCCACAATGGATTGCACTTCTTCCCTTGAGGACGCGAAGACCACACCGTCAGGGGATTGGTTTTTCAGCCACGTGGTGGTGTGCCCGTGTTGTTCACAAATAGCGTCACCGGTTTGAAACCGGTCGCCGAACTGCTGCTTGAGAACCCCCAAAACCGTGGCAATCCCGTCTTCGTTGCGTTTCAGTTCGGTGACTTTCGCCATTGTGGCCTCCCTTTATTCTCCCAGCGCGATACCTTCCCGTCGGGGGTCTGCGCCGCCTTGCAGCGTCTCGCCAATCGCAATGGCATGCAAGCCCGAATTCAGGCCACGCGCCCCCACATCAAAGCCCATGGCCGTCAGCGGCCCTTCCAGTGCTGTCGCATCTGTGCCGTCTTCAACGTCGTATTTGCCAAAACGATTGACCGCATGGGGCACTGATACAGCTTGCTGCACATCCATCCCCCAATCGACATAAGCAATGATGCTTTCGGCCACATACCCGATGATCCGGCTGCCGCCCGGGCTGCCAATCGCCAGTACCGGCTTGTCATTTTGCATCACAATCGTTGGGGCCATGGAGGATCTTGGCCGCTTTCCGGGCTCAATCCGGTTGGCAATTGGCACCCCATCGCGATGACTGCGGAAGGAAAAGTCCGTCAATTCGTTGTTCAGCAAAAACCCGTTGGTCATCACACGGCTGCCAAAGGCATTTTCGATGGTCGTGGTCATAGAGGCCACGCTGCCGTAGCTGTCCACAATCGAAATATGCGACGTCGAGGGCAGCTCTATCGCCTCATCATCTGCCCAGTTGAGCGCATGGTCAAATGCAGGCGTTCCGGCCGACACGTCCTTTAGCGCCGTATCACCGGTCAACAATTCGGCCCGCTCTGCCAGATAGGCGGGATCGACCAGCCCCTTTGTCGGGACCGGCACATAATCGCTGTCCGCCATGTAGCGTCCGCGGTCCGCAAATGCCAATCGCGACGCGTCGCCCATCAGGCGGCGCACATCCGGATCACCAGGCCCCGCGCTTAGATCATAGCTGTCCAGCATCCCCAGAATTTGCCCCACGGTCAGCGCACCAGAAGACGGCGGACCCATCCCGCACACATCCAGTCCACGGTATGTCGCGCAAACGGCTGGACGTGCTTTGGTCTGGTAGATGGCCAAATCGATCGTACTTAGAACACCCGGAGATGCTGCGCCCTGAACGGCATCCACAATACCCGCGGCAATTTCACCGCCATAAATCGCATTGGCGCCGTTCTGTGCCATCGCCTGCAACGTCGCCGCGTAGGGGGCATTCTTCAACGTATCCCCAGATTGCAGCGCCACACCACCCGGCAAGAAATACGCTTTGGTTTCGGGATGCACGGAAAGCCGTTCCGCATCGCTTTCAACCAAGCCCGCAAGACGTGGAGAGACCGAGAAACCGTTTGTGGCCAATGCAATCGCAGGTTCGAACAAGCCGCTCCATTGTGATTTCCCCCAGCGGTCATGCGCCTCTTGCAACAACGCCGGCGTGCCGGGGGTGCCCACAGACAGCCCCCCCACCACAGCATCAAAAAAGCCCATGGGTTCGCCATCGTCGTTTTGGAACAGTCGGGGCGTTGCAGCCAAAGGCGCCGTTTCACGACCATCCAGCGTCATCAATTCTCCGCTGGCGGCATCGAAATATACCAAAAACGCACCGCCCCCGATGCCGGAAGATTGCGGTTCAACCAGACCCAGCACGGTTTGCACAGCCACCAACGCGTCCGCCGCTGTGCCCCCTGCCCGCAATACATCCGCGCCCGCTTTTACAGCATGTGGGTTTGCAGCTGCCACCATCCAGTTTTGCGCTTGAACCGGCTTGCCCAGCGCCTTGGCTTCAAGCGCTGCTGTGACCGTCGGATCAATGGAGGTGAATTGGCCGTCTGTCGCCCCTTCGGGTTGCACAGCGTCAGCCGTTTGCTGTGCCAAACCCGCGCTTGCGCTTAGGACCAACGCCAAAGTAACTGCTGTCGTCCGCATAATATCCTCCACAATGTTTGAAATGATGTGGGGTGAACTTTAGCCACATCATTCCGAAAGCAAAGTGGAAAATTATAGCATAGCGGGAACCACCTGATCCGGTGGACGGTGGCCATCATCAAAGGTTTTGATGTTGATGATGACCTTTTCACCCATCTCCAGACGGCTTTCGACTGTAGCTGACCCCATATGCGGCAGCAAAACCACATTGGGCAATTCGCGCAATCGCGGGTTCACGTCTGTGCCGTTTTCATAGACATCAAGGCCCGCGCCCCCCAGCTCACCCGCCCGCAACATCCGCGTAAGCGCGTTTTCATCGATGACTTCGCCCCGCGAGGTGTTCACGATCACCGCATTGGGTTTCATCAATTTCAGGCGACGCGCATTTAGCAGATGAAAGGTGCTGGGCGTATGCGGACAGTTGATGGACAGCACATCAACACGCGACACCATCTGGTCCAGACTTTCCCAATAGGTCGCTTGGTATTCGTCTTCGGTCTCGGCACGCAGGCGTTTGCGGTTGTGGTAATGTACCTGCATCCCGAAAGCCGCGGCACGCTGAGCAACAGCGCGGCCGATGCGCCCCATCCCAAGAATACCAATGCGCCGCCCGCCGATACGCCCACCCAGCAGCGCAGTCGGTGACCATCCGGTCCATTGGCCCTGTTGCATGGTCGCCAGCCCTTCGGGCAACCGACGGCTGATCGCAAGGATCAACCCCATCGTCATATCAGCCGTGTCTTCTGTCAAAACTCCGGGTGTGTTGGTGACAAGGATACCGCGACTGCGCGCCGTTTCCACATCAATGTTGTCTACCCCGGCCCCGTAGTTGGCAATCAGCTTTAACTGTGGTCCTGCCTGCCCGATCAGTCCCGCATCAATGGTATCTGTGATGGTTGGCACCAGAACATCGGCAGTTTTCACCGCTGCAACCAAGGCTTCGCGGGAAAGTGCCACGTCGTCCTCGCGCAGCGTCACATCAAAAAGTTCCCCCAATCGCCGTTCCACCGGTTCAGGCAACCGTCGCGTCACGAACACACTTAGACGTTCCTTTGGCATTTTGCCTCCCCTACGCTTTGCGCATGCAACTTGTTTGTGGCATGGTGGCCCATGTTGATCCAAGGCACAAGAACCCGGACAACAAATGGGTAGTGGCAGTACAGGCCTTAAGAATATGAAACAGTTGGTTCGATCCATGATGCTGGGGGCGCTTTTCTGCGCGACCATGGTGATATTTGTCCCGCAAGCGCAGGCCGCAGGTGAACCCACCGAAAAGGGCAGCGTTACGAATTTGCCACTGCCGCGCTATGTCTCGATGAAAGCTGCGGAAGGCAACGTGCGCCGTGGCCCGTCCCTGACACACCGCATCGACTGGGTGTTCACCCGTCGCGATATGCCTTTGCGCATCACCGCAGAGCACGGCCACTGGCGCCGCGTCCAAGACCGTGATGGTCAAGGCGGGTGGGTTCACTATTCCCTTCTGTCAGGCACCCGCACAGTCATCATCGAACAAGACATGATGACATTGCGCACCCGTCCGGACCCTACTGCGCCCGTCACCGCAGCCCTAGAGGCCGGCGTAGTCGCCCGCTTGGGCGAATGTGACGTCGAATGGTGCCGGTTGAACGCAGGCGGGTTCAAAGGATGGGCCCCCAAAGCCCGTCTTTGGGGCGTCGGGGCGCAGGAAATCCGCGACTGATCCTGCCTACCCTGCCGTCTTTGCGATAAAGGCATTTGTCAAAGCGCCCAGCTCCGGCCCCACGTCTTCTTGCAAGAAATGACCTGCGTTTTGCAAAATGCAGTGATCTTGTCCCGCCGCACCCGGCATCAGCTTTTGAAACACCTGATCGACGCCCGCCATGATTTTGTCATCCGCCCCGAAAGCGGTCAGCACCGGAATATCAAGGCCCCGCAACACGGCCCAAGCATCACGGTTGGCTTGTGCCGCCGGATCGTCCGGTGTTGACGGGACAAGCACCGGAAACTGCCGCGCACCTTCTTTGTAGCTGTCATCGGGAAACGGCGCATTATATGCGGCGATTTCGGCATCCGTTAATTTTGACGTCGTGCCACCGCTTACGATGCGGCCTGCGTCAAAATCCGGTACAGATTGCGAATATTCTTTCCAGCTTTCGAAGGCAGGGCTCATCGGTTGATCCCCTGTGGGTAATGCAGTGTTGGCCACAACAAGCCGTGCAAAACGGTCCGGGCGTGCCGCAAGCAAACGCAATCCAATCAAACCACCCCAATCCTGACAAACAAGCGTGATGTTGTGCGCCTGTGTCTGATCCAACCAGTCCAACATCCAGTCTACATGCCGCTGGTACGTATAGTCGGCGCGATGCGCCAATTTGTCGGATCGTCCAAATCCAATCAGGTCCGGGGCCAAAACACGGTGTCCCGCCTTAGTCAGCACGGGAATCATATGGCGATACAGGTAACACCAGGACGGCTCTCCATGCATGACCAACACAGGCGCTGCATCTTCAGGCCCCTCATCCAGATAATGCACACGCAACGCGCCACCATCAGGGTCCGTTACATCAAGGTAATTTGGTGGAAAATCGAAACCGGGAAGATCGTTAAATCGATTATCTGGTGTGCGCAACTTGTCCATTCATCCGTCCTCTGCCTAAAGTATGATCATAGCTTAGCAACACACCGCGCCGTCATCACAGGGGAACGTCGCGGCACAAAAGAATTGGGGATGTCTTTTGAAGCGCATATTCTACGAAGCCTTTGGGCCAGCGTCACAGGTGCTGGAACTAGAGGACGCGGACACGCCCCAACCGGGCATCGGCGAAGTGTTGGTGGAATTGGCTTATTCCAGCGTGAACCCCTCAGACGTCAAGGTCCGTGCGGGTGGGCGTCCCGGCGTGACAAAGCCAGCCTTTCCAAAAATCACGCCACACAGCGATGGCGCGGGGACGGTGGTGGCCGTTGGCACTGGCGTACCAAGTGACATCATTGGCAAAGCCGTTTGGATCTGGAACGCACAATGGCAGCGCCCTTTCGGGACGGCCGCCACGCATATCGTGGTGCCACATGCCCAGGCGGTGCTTTTGCCGGATGGCGTATCCATGCAAGTGGGCGCGTGTCTTGGCATCCCGGGGCTGACGGCAGCCCATACCGTCTTTGGCAACGGTGAATTGCATGGCAAGACGGTGTTGGTTCAGGGGGGCGCTGGCACTGTTGGTTATCTGGCCTTGCAACTGGCCATTTGGGGCGGTGCGCGGGTGATTGCAACTGCCCGCGAAAGCGACCACGAGATGTGCCGTGCGGCAGGTGCC
Organism: Ascidiaceihabitans sp.; assembly: GCF_039986515.1. Taxonomy (NCBI): domain Bacteria; kingdom Pseudomonadati; phylum Pseudomonadota; class Alphaproteobacteria; order Rhodobacterales; family Paracoccaceae; genus Ascidiaceihabitans; species Ascidiaceihabitans sp. Next base: position 116,398 of record NZ_JBDWQO010000009.1, read on the forward strand.
GATGCGGTGATCGACTTCACACAAGACACCGTCGCAGAACAGATCATCGCGGCAAACAATGGCACTTTGATCGACCAGATCATTGAGCCTGAATTTGGCATCAACGCACAAGTGAACACCGATGTGATCGCCCCGGACGGCATCATCGCGGCCTACGGGTCAGCCAAATCCATGGCCCCCACTATCCCCTTCATGGAGATGATGTTCAAAAACATAACCATCGACATGGCGTTGGTTTACATTTTGTCCCCCCAGCCTCGCAGTCTGGCCATCACCCGATTGCATGGCGCCCTGCGCGCAGGTGTGTTGGATTGCCCGATAGACAGCGTACACCCGCTGTCAGACTGCGCCAAAGCCCACGCAATTGTGGAAAGCGGTGACCGTCAGGGTGCCGTGCTGGTGGATGTGCAAAAGTAAAGGTGAGACCCTTGTTCAGATTTCTATCGTGTGTGCCCTTCTTAACGGCTGTCGCTTTGGTGGCGGTTTTCATCTGCTTTGCCCCTGTCAGTGGTTATGCGCAAACGGCGGATCAGCCTTCAGGCACCATCGCCGTGGAAGACAGCGCAATACAGGACGCAGCCATTGCCGTGCGCATTCGGGACATTCTGTCTGAGCTGGAAGGCTACACCAATGTCACCGTCACAGTGTCTTCTGGCATCGTGACCCTGCGCGGCACAACCGTCGACGCGCCATCTGCTGTGCGCCTCAACGATCTGGTCGGCAGGGTTGAAGGCGTTGTGGCCATCGAAAACGAAGTCGCCGAAACCACAGACGTTGTCGAACGCCTGAACCCTGCGGTTGAACGCTTTAAAGCGCGGATGTACCAGATCGTGGCCTTCTTGCCTTTGGCGATTGTTGCTTTGACGGCCATGGCTTTGGTGGTCGCCTTGGGTATTTTGCTGGCCCGGATGCGTTATCCCTGGGACCGGATCGCCCCCAACGCCTTTATCGCTGATATTTACCGTCAGGTTGTGCGACTTGCGTTTTTTATTGCGGGTCTGGTGATTGCATTGGACATTCTGGGGGCCACCGCCCTTTTGGGCACAATTTTGGGTGCTGCCGGGATTGTTGGGCTGGCTATCGGTTTTGCAGTCAAAGATACAGTCGAGAACTTCATCGCCTCAATTATGCTGTCCATCCGTCAACCTTTCCGCCCCAATGACACCATCGAAATCGACGGAGACGTCGGCAAAGTCATCCGCCTGACCAGCCGTGCAACCATTTTGCTCAGTTTTGATGGCAACCACATTCGCATTCCCAATTCCACCGTCTTCAAAAGCCGCATCGTCAACTATTCACGCAACGACGAACGCCGCTTTGTGTTCGATCTTGGTGTCGCCCCCAACACGGATTTGGCGCAGGCCCAAAGCCTTGGGTTGCAAACGTTGAACGATTTGCCTTTTGTTTTGGAAACACCCGCGGCTGCCACATGGATCGAAACCGTCGGAGACAGCACGATTACGTTGCGCTTTGCCGCCTGGATTGACCAACACAAGACCAGTTTCGCAGGTGCGCGCGGCGAAGCAATTCGCCTGACGATGGCGGCTTTTGACGGGGCAAACATCGCAATGCCAGAGCCCACATTTCGCATCATATCGCCTCAGGCGGCACCCGAATCCCCCTCTGATACACATGTCGCTCCGACCCCGACGGACATGCAGCAAGTCACGGCTCAGGCGGATCAGGAACTGAGCGAAATCATTGATCAGGAACGGGCTGTTCTGGCAGATGAAGACCTGCTGAACCGCACCGCGCCCGAGGAATAATAAAAACCAACTATTTTCGCAAAACGGGTCTTGCGCCCCCTGCATTACCCTACTATCTAACGCGTCACGTTGGGATGTGGCCAAATGGTAAGGCACCTGTTTTTGGTACAGTAGACTGTAGGTTCGAATCCTACCATCCCAGCCAACCTTTCTTTAAATACCGTGATCGGCCCGCGCGAAGAACATAGAATTTTTGCACTTTGGTTTTGCTCGGTTTCTCCCGTTTGGATCCACATTGTAAAACTGTGTTTCATGATGGCCTGCCAAGGTCCAAACCGCGTCTTTTGGCAACGCGACTATCCCAGCGTGTGCTTGCTGCGGCTGTTCGATAACCCGACGTTCCGCGATCCTTATCCAAAGAGGGCCTTGCCATTGGCGAAAAACAAGCCAAGCTTAGAGCATAAATAACAGCACGGGGATTTTCCATGAAAACGACAATTACAACCATGATCGGCGCTTTGCTGATTTCGACGGCGGCACCGGTCAGCGCCGAAACGCTGCGTTGGGCCCGATCCGGCGATGCATTGACGCTTGATCCTCATTCCCAGAATGAAGGTCCGACACATACGATCCGCCAGCAGATGTATGAGCCATTGATCATCCGCGACGTAACAGGCGCGTTTGAGCCCGCGCTGGCCACTGACTGGGCCCCTAAAGCAGATGATCCAAATGTATGGGTGTTCAATTTGCGCCAAGGCGTGAAGTTCCACGATGGGGCAGATTTTACGTCCGAAGATGTGGTGTTCAGCTTTGAGCGCGCCAAACAGCCCAATTCCGACATGAAAGAACTGATTGGCTCCATCACAGAAGTTCGCGCGAAGGGCGACTATACCGTTGAAATCGTCACGGACGGGCCAAACCCGATCCTGCCATCGAACCTGACCAACCTGTACATGATGGACAAAGGCTGGACCGAAGCAAACAACACAGTTGACGTGCAGGACTTTGAGGGCGGCGAAATCACATTTGCCACCACAAACGTCAATGGTACGGGCCCTTACACGCTGACGAGCCGCGAACCTGACGTCAAAACCGTCATGACACGCAACGAAGCCTATTGGGGCCGCGACCAGTTCCCAATGGAAGTGACGGAAATCGTCTATACCCCCATCCAGAACGCCGCGACCCGTGTGGCTGCTATGTTGTCTGGCGAAATTGATTTTCTGCAAGACATGCCTGTGCAGGACCTTGAGCGCGTGAACGCCGTCGACGGTTTGGTCGTCAAGCAAGCACCCCAAAACCGTGTAATTTTCTTTGGCATGAACCAAGGCGCGGACGACATCGAAAGCGACAACGTCGATGGTGCCAACCCATTGGCTGATGTGCGTGTGCGCAAAGCCATGTCCATGGCGATCAATCGCGACGCCATCCGTCAGGTTGTGATGCGTGGCCAAAGTGCGCCTGCCGGCATGGTCGCCCCACCCTTCGTCAACGGTTGGACCGCTGAAATGGATGCCGAATCGTCTACCGACATCGAAGGCGCCAAAGCACTGATGGCAGAGGCAGGCTATGCAGACGGGTTTTCGATCCGCCTTGATTGCCCCAATGACCGTTACGTCAACGACGAAGGCATCTGTCAGGCTGCGGTTGGCATGCTGGGCCAGATCGGCGTTAAAGTGAACCTTGATGCCAAACCAAAGGCACAACACTTTCCGTTGATCACGGACAGCAAAACAGACTTCTATATGCTGGGCTGGGGCGTGCCGACGTATGATTCCGAATACATCTTCAACTTCCTTGTGCATGGTCGTGAAGCTGAAATCGGAACATGGAACGGCACCGGTTTTGACAACGATGACGTCGACGCCATGATCAAATCACTTGCGTCCAACACCGATCTGGCTGCGCGGAATGCGGACATCGCCAAAATCTGGCGTGTTGTGCAAGATGAACAGCTTTACATCCCGATCCACCACCAGGTTCTGAACTGGGGCATGTCGGAAAAAGTGGGCATCGAAGTTGATCCTGAAGATCAGCCAAAGGTTAAATACTTCACCATGAAGTAAACCATCCGGGCGGCGCATCGTTACAATTGATGCGCCGCCTGCTTTCATTTTTCAACGCCAGTCCATTTTGGTCCAGTTCAGGAAAATCCATGTTACGCAATTTTAGCTACGCCGCTCTTTTCGCCGTTTTGACCCCTGCAGCCTTTGCCGAGGACTTCAAATGGGCTGTCACAACAGACCCTCAAACTCTGGATCCCCATGCTGTTAACTCTGCGCCGGTCCTGGGTTTTTTAAACAACGTCTATGAAGGTCTTGTGCGCCGCGGGCAGGACATGGCCATCGAACCGGCGCTTGCCACAAGCTGGGAAGCCATAGGGGCCGGCGAAGGGTGGCGCTTCAATCTTCGCCAGGGCGTGACCTTTCAGAATGGTGCCGCGTTTACCGCGCAGGACGTATTGTTTTCCTATGAACGCGCCTCAAGCGAAGCCGCCGACACCAGAAGTTGGTTTGCGCCGGTGTCAGGCGTGGTCGTTGTAGACGATTACACGGTGGACTTCATGACCACGTCCCCGAACCCGATTTTCCCCGACAGCATCGCCAACTGGATGATCATGGACAGCGACTGGGCGCAATCCAATGATGCTGGCCGCCCCGACAAAGAAGCAGGCAACCATGCCACGCTGAATACCAATGGCACCGGCGCGTTTGCCATCACCAATCGTGAACCGGGCCTGCGCACTGTACTTGAGCCGCATAACAATTGGTGGGGCGATGCCACACACAACATCACCCGCGCAGAGCTGACGCCGATCCAGAACCCCGCCACCGCTTTGGCAGCCCTGTTGTCGGGCGACGTCGATTTCATCAATCCCGTACCTGTCCAAGACGTGGCGCGATTGCAAAATGATCCAAACGTCAATGTCATTCAGGGCATCGAAGCCCGCGTTATCATGCTTGGCTTTCCTCATGAGGCCGAAGCGCTGAAATATTCGTCTGAAACGACAGACGCAAATCCGTTTGCCGACGCCCGCGTGCGCCGCGCGGTGGCCCATGCCGTGAATGTGCCCGCGATCTTGCAGACCACGATGCGCGGAAACGCCCAAGCGGTGAACCAATTGGTCAGCCCCGCAATGCGTGGGTATTCCGACGTACTGGGCGGCAACGCGGCCTTTGATCAGGATGCTGCACGCGCCTTGTTGGCCGAAGCAGGTTACGCGGACGGATTTTCATTCGGGTTGAAATGCCCCAATAACCGTTATCTGAACGATGAAGCCGTGTGTCAGGCCATCACTGCAATGTTGGCGCAGGTCGGTATGCGCGCGACTTTGGACGCGATGCCGGTGCAAAACTACTGGCCCGAATTGCGGGCAGACAACTACGACATGTATCTGTTGGGGTGGTCGCCCGGCACCTTTGACGCTGAACACCCTGTGCGCTTTCTGGCCGCCACACCCAATGAAGAAAAGAAATTGGGCAGCTGGAATTTTGGCGGATATTCCAACGATCGTGTCGACGCATTGCTGCCGATGATACAATCCGAAATCGACGAGACAAAACGCCAGACGATGCTGGATGAAGTTGCCCAAACCCTGCAGGATGAAACGGCTTACGTTCCACTTTATGTGCAGCCTTTGGTCTGGGGGACGCGGTCCAATATTGAATTGGTGCAACGCCCCGACAACTTCTTTATCTTGCGCTGGGTCACTGTTAACTAGCACAGCCTAAGAGGGGCACACGCCCCGACCCACCTTGTCACGTTGCCTGCCACCCATCGGGGAAATTGCCACCATGCTTGCCTTTATCATCCGGCGCGTTCTGCAATCTATTCTTGTGCTGTTGATTGTCGGACTGACGGCATTTTCGATGTTTCGCTTTGTCGGTGATCCCATCGACAATATGCTGGGGCAAGAACGCACGGCGGCAGACATTGAACGGCTGCGTGAACAGTTGGGCCTCGATCAGGGGTTTCCGGTGCAATACTATAAATTTCTGACCGAAGCGGCACAGGGAAATTTCGGTGTCAGTTACCGTCAGGGGCGTCCGGTGGCCGAGATCTTGCTGGAACGCGCACCCGCAACACTGGAATTGGCGGCGGTGTCCGGCATTCTGGCCATTGCCTTTGGGATCGCCTTTGGCGTGTTTACGGCGATCAGGCGCAATGGCGTTCTGGCCAATGCCATCATGTCTGCGTCGCTTATCGGGGTGTCCTTGCCAACCTTTCTGATCGGCATTTTGCTGATTTACATATTTTCGGTCGAACTTGGGTGGCTGCCCAGTTTCGGGCGTGGCGAAACGGTGCAAATCGGCAATTGGTCAACGGGGTTGCTGACGGCTTCGGGGTTGAAAGCCCTTGTTTTGCCTTCGATCACACTTGGGCTGTATCAGATGACCCTAATCATGCGGCTGGTGCGATCTGAAATGCTGGAAGTGCTGCGCCAAGATTATATTCGCTTTGCGCGTGCCCGGGGTCTGCGCGACCGCGTGATCAACTTCCGCCATGCTTTGAAAAACACGATGGTGCCGGTCATTACGGTCATCGGTTTGCAAGTGGGGGCAATTATTGCCTTTGCCATCATCACAGAGACAGTGTTCCAGTGGCCCGGTGTCGGACTGTTGTTTATCAACGCCGTGCAGTTTGTCGATATTCCTGTGATGGCTGCATATCTGATGCTGATTTCGGTGATGTTCGTGGGCATCAACCTGATCGTCGACATTCTATATTTCTTCATTGACCCGCGTTTGCGTGTCGATCGCGCGGGAGGGCACTGATGGCTGAATTACCGGTAAAAGCTTCAGAACAATCGCGGTTGCGCGTGTTTCTTGACAGCGACGTCTTCTATATGTTTCGCAAGTCGCCCGTTGCGGTGGTATCCACGATCGTGTTTGCGACCCTTGTGCTTGCGGCTGTTTTTGCACCGTTGATCGCACCGACAAACCCTTTTGATCCGGCATCTTTGAACCTGATGAACGGCTTTACAGGTCCGATGGCGCCAAACGCCTTCACTGGCGAAAGCTTCCTGTTGGGCACCGACGATCAGGGCCGCGATGTGTTTTCCACCATCCTTTACGGCATGCGCGTGTCGTTGTTCGTGGGTGTGGCCGCCGTGCTGCTTGCGATGGTCTTAGGGATCACCTTGGGGTTGATTTCAGGGTATGTTGGCGGCTGGACAGAAACGATCATCATGCGCACCGCAGACGTGCAATTAACGTTTCCGTCTATTCTGGTGGCGATGCTGATCTTTGGGGTCGCCAAAGGGATCACTCCCGTTGAATACCGTGACCAAATGGCAATTTGGGTGCTTATCCTTGCCATCGGCCTCAGCGATTGGGTGCAATTTGCGCGTGTTGTGCGCGGGGCCACGATGGTTGAAAAACGCAAGGAATACGTGGAAGCGGCCCGCCTGATCGGGCGCACGCCATATGCCATCATGCTGCGGCATATTCTGCCCAACGTATTGTCGCCTGTGTTGGTGATTGCCACGATATCATTGGCCTTGGCCATCATCGCCGAGGCAACTTTGAGCTTTCTGGGGGTCGGCGCCCCCGCGACGCAACCATCTTTGGGCACCTTGATCCGCATCGGGCAAGGCTTCCTGTTTTCCGGCGAATGGTGGATTTTGCTGTTCCCTGCCGTCACCCTTTTGACCCTTGCCCTTAGCGTCAATTTGCTGGGCGACTGGCTGCGCGATGCGCTAAACCCGAGGTTGCGTTGATGTCTGATGCTGTTCTTTCTATTCGTGGTCTATCCGTTGAAATCCCCAGCCGTTCGGGAACGGTCAAACCCGTCGACGGCGTCAGCTACGACATTCGCGCAGGTGAAATTCTGGGCGTTGTAGGGGAAAGCGGGGCCGGCAAATCCATGGCAGGCAACGCCGTCATCGGCCTGCTGACACCACCAGCCCATATTGCGGCAGGCGAAATCTGGTTAAACGGCACACGCATCGACACGCTGAAAGGCGAAGACATGCGCCGTTTGCGCGGCAAGCAAATCGGCATGGTGTTTCAGGACCCGCTGACGTCTCTAAATCCGCTGCTCAGCATCGGCGACCAATTGACCGAAACCATGTTGACCCATCTCGACATCACCCGCAGCGAAGCCCGAACCCGTGCGATTGCTGCACTAGAGGAAGTCGGCATTCCGGGGGCCGCAGAACGCATCGACAGCTACCCCCACGAATTCAGTGGCGGGATGCGGCAACGCGTTGTGATTGCTTTGGCGCTTTGTGCGGAACCTTCATTGATTATCGCGGATGAACCGACAACGGCACTGGACGTATCGGTGCAGGCGCAGATCATTGCGCTGTTGAAGCGGCTTTGCCGTGAACGCGGCACGGCTGTGATGTTGATCACACATGATATGGGCGTGATCGCAGAGGCGGCTGACCGCGTGGCCGTAATGTACGCAGGCCGCCTCGCCGAATTGGGCGATGTGCGCGATGTGCTGACAGCACCCCGCCATCCCTATACGTTCGGATTGATGGCCTCTACGCCGTTGGCGTCCCAGGGCAAAGCGCGTCTGCATCAGATCGAAGGCGCCATGCCACGACTGAATAAAGTGCCCGAAGGCTGTCCTTTCAATCCAAGATGCGCCTATGCGCAAGACAAATGCCGCAAGGCCCCAAGCCCGCAGATCGCGGACCGGGCCGCCGCGTGCTGGTTCCCGATGACTGCGGAAAAGGTATCGTAATGTCACTTATTTCCGTCACATCCCTAAGCCGCGTTTTCGACGTGTCAAAGCCTTGGCTGAACCGCGTGTTGGAACGGCGTCCAAAGGCACTGCTGACCGCCGTGTCAGAGGTTGATTTCGAAGTTGCCCCACGCAGCACCTACGCTTTGGTTGGTGAAAGCGGATCAGGAAAATCCACGATCGGGCGCATGTTGGTTGGACTGCTGACACCCACCTCTGGCGAGGTCGAGATCAACGGGGTCAATCTGGCCACCGAACGAGATGCGGACAAAGTGGATACCATCCGCTCTGACATCCAGATGATTTTTCAGGATCCCTTCGCCTCGCTTAACCCACGCTGGCGGGTGCGTGACATTATTGTGGAACCTGTTGTTGCGCGCGGTGGCGACGCAACCGGATTGGCCGAAAAGCTGTTGGAACAAGTCGGGCTTTCTGCACTGGACGCAGGCAAGTTCCCCCATGAGTTTTCTGGCGGGCAACGCCAACGGATTTGTATCGCACGTGCATTGTCGTCAGAACCCAAGCTGATCGTTTGTGACGAACCGACATCGGCTTTGGACGTGTCGGTGCAAGCGCAGGTTCTAAACCTGATGAGCGATCTTAAAGACAACTTCGGGCTGACATATGTGCTGATCAGCCACGATTTGACAGTTGTTCAACATATGGCGGATCGTATCGGCGTCCTGTATCTGGGGCGCTTGGTCGAAGAAGCAAGCCCTAAAGACCTGTTTGCCAATACCAAACATCCTTATACCAAAATGCTGCTTGAAGCGGCCCCTCGGATGGACGGGTTTGGCCGAGAGGCCACTTTGCCTGAAGGCGAAATTCCCGATCCGATCAATCCGCCCACCGGTTGTGCCTTTCACCCACGCTGTCCGTTGGCGACTGATGTGTGTAAAGCAGAACGTCCAAAAATGCGCACCATAAACGCGACGCGTGTGGCCTGCCATTTGGCCGAGTAGCCACAGCATCACAGTCTCCACCAGAATTGTTTGTGAATAAATCACAACCAAAAGTTATGTTTTATTTCCGCACGCCCTAAACCATATACAACTGTATGCTACACGATAGGCGCAATGGCACAAAGGCTGACCGCATGGTAAAGGCGCTTGGTGTCTCAAGAGGCAGCTTTTACTGGCATTTTGATGACATCAAGGGCTTCCATACCGCATTGATCGCCGCATGGCGGGTCCAGATCAATGAAGAGGTCATTGCCCAACTTCGCCAACTGCCTGACGCCAAAGACCAGATCAAAGCGCTGATGGTACGGGTCTTTACCATGTCGCGCCCTCTTGAACGTGGCATCCGCATCTGGGCTGGCGTCGATCCGCTGGCGTTTCAGACGTTGGCCGACGTGGACAAGGTCAGGCAATCATATGCTCAGGCCTTGCTACAAACCATTGACCTGCCACCCGCTATCGCGCAAAGCCGTGCCCAAATGATGATGTGGGTCTATGTAGGGCACGCATTGTCAACGGTAGATGTCGACGATCCCGAAGCCTGTGCTGCCGATTTCACCCGTATTTTAACAACCCAAGTAGAGACCTAGATCATGCCCCGCACAGTGACTTTGACACATGATTATCCGGCACCCGCACGTCAGGTGTGGGACATCGCAACAGACATTGACGCCTACAAAGAAGCGATGGGGAAACTGATCGTGTTTGATGGGCTTCCATCTGGAACAATAAGCGAAGGTCAAACGCTGGACGTGCGTGTGTCATTGTTTGGCATCATGCCATGGCAAGATTATTCAATGACCGTAGAGACCTGCGATCACACCGCCATGACATTCCAATCCGACGAAAAAGGCGCTGGCATCAAAAGCTGGAGGCATCATTTAAGTGTGATCGACACCCCAACAGGCAGCCAGCTGATCGACAGTGTCGAAATAGACGCCGGAGCACTTACGTTCTTTTTTGCCTGGTGGGCCGGGATCGTTTACCGCGCCCGTCACAAACCCCGTCTACGCATGCTTGCGCAGGGAGGTTGGTCAGACAGTCCCGCCTAAGCAGCGGTACGCACAAGCGCCCTAACAAAACACCGCGCAATGCAAACAAGGCAAAATTCCACTTAACCCACGCTATTCAAACATTTTTCCCATGAGGTTTTTAGTGATCTCACTGCACCTTATGGGGGAGTTTGCGGTAAGGTAATATGGGTAACAATGAGCGGTGAACCAACTGATCCTTGGACAAATGCACCGTCTTTTCTGACTGGTACAGACCCGCACCAAAATACTGCGCCGCAGGACTTTCTAAACGTTACACACCACGATTTACCCTCCGTCGAACTTGACGGCGATTAGATATCTCCCCTTCTGGGGTCCATCGTTTTTCCCACAAAAGATGCGCCAGATATGCGCATCTATCTTTATGTGGATGCAACTCTACGCTCCAATTTGGTCGGCTTGTTTGATCTGGACGTGACCGATGCAGACGTGCGGTGCCTGTTTACCGGTGAGGCCGAAGACAAGTGGAAAGAAAGCGCACCCTATCTGGTGGACATCACTCCGGATGCGAAAAACTCCGATGGTACCAATTTTTGTCAGCACTTCTTTTCTGGGCATTGGGGCAAGGGGACAGGCATCATTTTGATCACCCCTGCCCCCATGCATGCAGTTTGGCGGCACTTGCGGCGTTTTACGCGTGTGCGCCAGTCAGACACCGACGGATGGTTCCTGTTTCGTTTCTGGGACCCGCGCGTGGCGTTGCCGTATTTCAGCGGGATAAGGCGATGGGGGGACCGCAGTCACCGGTTTTTCGCGATCGACAGCACACAAGAAAAGCTGTCCATGGTCATTGAACATTCCGGCGGCGCCGCATGCACACAGAAATTGATCGTATCGTTGGACAAGCGCATGACGCGGGCCTGACCATGGATCGTGACATTCTCAAGAAACCGCACCTCAACACCCCATCGAAAAAAGTTCTGGCCTTGCGCATCAAACTTGAAGCGGGAGCACTGAGATGAGTATCCCAGAAGACGACGAACTGGACTTTTTATCGAAAGCCCCTGCACCGGCGGCAGAACCCGATCCACGCCGCTTTAGGTCCTTAGGGGGCGGGCGATATGAGGAAATTGATTGCCCGACAGGGCGTTGCCCACGCGTACATGTGTCCGAATTGCCGTTTGAGCGTCAATTGGACGAATCCGATGACGCCTATGCCGCCCGTCTGCGCACACGCGCCCGCACCGCCACGGATTTGGGCAACCGTGACGAACTTTATGCCATCATCGGGGCACTTCAAACCGATGTCGGGATCAGGATGAATGAAACACCCTGACCTTTCAGCAAGGTGTTGATCCGGATGCTTGGCAATACGCCGAATTGGAACAAGATCTTGAGCATCTGGACCACGATGAATGGTTCTCTGATACACACTACACGATGAACTTGCGCCAGTTTTTACGGGAAAAACTATCCTATCACGCAGAATCCGGTGCTGCGACCTATCTGTTTGTCGGGCCTGACGGCTTTTTGCGGTACACCCAAACACTCAGCCCGACGGCAAGTGCCCCCGCAGGGTTCACATTGCGGGTGTTGATCAAGCAGCTGACCGAAGGCATGGGCCCGTTTGCCTCAATTTGTGCTGGAAAGGTTTGCACGCGGCAACAGGAATGAAGCGCGTACATTGGACAATTTGGCCTGACGACAAACCGAAGGCGCGTTACCAGCCGCGATGACGCCGGAAACCGCGACACACCTATCCCGATGCAATGCCGGACGGAAAGGTCGTAGACGTCAAGGATGTGCGTATTCTGGCCAACACCCGTCAACTGCAAGCCCAGTCCAATTATGCCAAAGATGACACTGTATATGCAGACCGAAAACGGCACATTGAACGATGCAGCACAGGTTGCCGCCTTTTGCGCGACCTTGCCCAAAGATTTTGCGGTCACAAAATACGGCGTTTCGGAAAACCCGCGTGAGATGGACGCCTTCAAGGGGTTTGATGATGCAGCATGGCTGAACTGGACCCAACAGGACCCTTCATCTTTGTCGTTGAAGATGAAGAAGTACACGCTGGACTATCGCGCACCTGCCGCGGGCTTTGGATCGTGGATGTTGCTGCGGCCCAGTGCACGTGACTTTGCCGCGCAAATCAAGGCGATGGACACTGCATGGGGACAAGCCATTCCAGATGCTGACGCCTTCACCTACAGCTATTGCGGGTACACATCCCACGCGCAAAGCCCGTCACACGGGCAGGCAGATTCCGAATACGTCAATCGGTTCAAATTGCCTGTGCATTTCCCCGTCTACCACGCCCGCACAGGCGAGTACCTATATGACGCCAGTGAAGACATGTCTGCTTTGGGGCCGGGAAAATTGGATCTTTTGCCAGGCTTGACGTGGCGGATCGCGATGGGCGAACCCTTGTTTGAAAAGTTCAACATCAGCCCTGACGAGATTTCGCGTGTTTGCCTATCTACCAAGGAAACAACAGCGGCCAGTGGTGCACGGCTGTGGACTTTCCAAACGCGAAACGACCCGTTGGCTTGGCGTGAAAGCTACGACATGCAGCTGAAACTTAACCGCCCGGACGTGTTTTTCGACATAGCCCCGTTGCGATCCCGCTTTGCGGACCCCGTTCAAATCAGCGACAGCGGTAAAGGCGACGCGCTGGCAACGGCTTTTCGTGCGGCTTTGATTGACCTTTACCCGCAGTCTGCGACCAAAGAGATCAAGGCATAGCGTCGGCATGATGTGTCTGCCAAACGACGGTATTTTCCAGGTTTCGGATTAGGACTTCGTGGCAGACGGAGTGTCGTGACTTTCTGCCAAAGCTTCCATCATGTCGTGGTCGGGTGACGCCAGTGTCGACCACGTTTCATCTGCCTTTGGTGGTGGTGGCGTATCACAATCGCGCCGGTGTATGCTGACTTTTGCAATGAAATGGGCAGATACCGGAGCGGTCACAAACAAGAATGCCATGATCAGAAGCTCGTGGATCGACGCGCGTCCGGCTGAGGCATTGACCAGCATGGACGCCAGCAACAACATGCCAATCCCGATGGTCCCCACCTTTGTGGGCGCGTGCAGGCGCGTCATGGGTTCGTTGAATTTCAGCAGCCCGATCACGCCCACGGTGACAAAACCGGACCCGATCAACAAAGAAACAGCAGCGGCGTATGTTGCAATAATTTCGAACGTCATTCGATGATGTCCCCCCGCAGAACAAAGCGCGCCAATGCGACTGTCGACACAAACCCCAGCATGGCGATCAGCAGCGCCACCTCAAAGTAGACTTTCACGCCTTGATACATGCCCAATACAATAACCAGACCAAGGGCGTTGATCACCATTGTATCCAGCGCCAGAATACGATCCCCTGATGTGGGGCCAATCAACAAACGCACCATGGAAAACACTTGCCCCAAAACCAGCGCCACAAACGTGATCAGCAGGGCAATGTCCAAAAATTCCGCAGCAGAAGTCATACAAATATCTCCAACAGACGCTTTTCATATCGCGTTTTGATGTCGTCGCGCACCGCATCCGGATCATCTGTGTGCAGCACATGTACCAACAGGCTGTGCCCTTCATTGGACAAATCCGCCGACACCGTGCCCGGTGTCAAAGTAATCGTGCCGGCCAGCACAGTGATCGCTTCAGGTTGTTTTAGCTCCAATGGCACAACAATCCACGCCGGCTTCAGCTTGGCGTTGGGAACGGACAAAACGATCCATGCCACTTCGATGTTGGCGACAATGATATCCCAGATCACCATGACACTGTAGGTGGTCATCTTGCCCAAACGAAAACCGCTTGGCGTATCGGGCCACCAGATGGACGTCATCCGCGGGATTATGATGCCCAGAATGATCCCGAACACGACCATCCCTGCACTGACCTCGTTTTGCAACAACGTCCACACAACAGCCAGCACCAGCGTCAGAAACGGATGGGGCAGAAGCCAACGAAAAGCACGAGCCATATCAGTGGTCCTTCTTGGGGGTGCTAAGTTTACCCGGCGTATCAAGGACGGTCGACACATAGGCATCCGGGGCAAACAGCTGAGTGGCGATGCGCGTTGTATATCCGTGCACTTGACCCGCGAAGATCGTGTGCAACACAAGCATCGTAAAAATACCGCCAACAGCCACGTAAGACAGCGCTGCGGGTTTGGCGGCCTCCGGCTTCGGATCTTCAGATGCCACGCTATGCGCTTTCCAGAAGACCACACTGCCTGCGCGGGCAAACCCGAGGATGCTAATCAGACTGGATGACAACACAACGACCCAAATCCACACCATGCCGTCGCTTGTGTAGGACGCATCCAGCACCAACAGCTTGCCCAGAAACCCAGACAACGGTGGCAGGCCCGCCATCGCAATGGCGCCCACAAAGAACATGGCGGCTGTCAAAGCGTTGCCCGCCATTGGGGGTTGCGTCGTCAGATCGACATTGCCACGGCCGGTGCGCACAAGATCGGAAATCAGGAACAATGCAGCGCCCGCAAGTGTCGAATGTACCATGTAGTACAGCGCGGCCCCGATAGCATCCGGTGTGAACAGCGAAATCGCCACCATCACCATGCCCATGGACCCCACAACGCTGAACGCCACCAAACGGTCCAGTTTGCGCGCGGCCAACACGCCCGTCATGCCGATGGCCAAAGACACAAGTGCCGCAGGCAAAAGCCAATCAGCGTGCAAACCTGCCGTGACCTCAAGGTCCGGCGGGAAGATCATCGTATAAACGCGGATGATCGCATAAGCCCCCACTTTGGTCATGATCGCAAAAAGGGCCGCCACAGGTGCAGGTGCTTCTGCGTAGCTTGAAGGCAACCAGAAGTGCAGCGGCACCAACGCGGCTTTGATCGCAAAGACCAAAATCAAAAGTACTGCGGCCACACGGATGCCCACGGTTTCCGAGGCATCAACAAGCTGAACGCGCTGTGCCAAATCCGCCATGTTCAGAGTACCTGTTTCAGCATAGATCGCCCCCAGCGCGAACAGGAACAACGTTGATCCAATCAGGTTGAACAGCACATATTGCACCCCCGCACGCAGCCTTGCGTTGCCGCCCGCGTGGATCATCAACCCGTAAGATGCGATCAGTAGCACCTCAAAGAAGACGAATAAGTTGAACAAATCACCCGTAAGAAAGGCCCCGATAATGCCCATCAACTGGAATTGGAACAATGCATGGAAGTGTCTGCCGCGATCGTCCCAACCGGAACCGATGGCAT
The DNA here is from genome assembly GCF_039986515.1 of Ascidiaceihabitans sp. NCBI lineage: Bacteria > Pseudomonadati > Pseudomonadota > Alphaproteobacteria > Rhodobacterales > Paracoccaceae > Ascidiaceihabitans > Ascidiaceihabitans sp. Next base: position 131,996 of record NZ_JBDWQO010000009.1, read on the forward strand.
AAAGCAGGACAAACAGCGCCAAAACAGACGTCAGCAAGACCATCATGGTCGACAATCTGTCACCCACGACAACAATCCCGAACGGGGCCGCCCAATCTCCCAAGCGGTAGGAAATGACCGACCCGTCAGACACTTGCCACGCCAGTCCGGCCGACAGCGCGATCAGGGCTGCAACACCCACCACTGAAAACACCCGTTGTATAACGATGTGATAGCGCGCCGCCAAAACAATGAAAGGCGCAAGCAAAGCAGGCAAGACGATGGGGGCGATGATCCAATGAGTCATGGCTGGCCCTCCGCGTCCGCAGGCTGTGAGGCGTCGGGTTCCGGCTGGTCGTCGATGTGATCATCGTCAGACCCCAAGAACGCCCCCAAACCGATCATCACCACAACCGCCGTCATGCCAAAGGAAATCACAATTGCTGTCAGCACCAAAGCTTGCGGCAACGGGTCTGCGTATAGTGTCGCACTATCGTGCAAGACTGGGGGGGCACCAATGGTCAAACGGCCTGAGGAAAAGAGAAACACATTCACCGCATAGGTCAAAAGCGAGATGCCCAAAATGACAGGGAAAGTGCGCAAACGCAGCACCAGATAAATTCCGGCGGTCGTCATAACGCCAATGGCAGAGGCAACAAGAAGCTCCATATCAGTTGCCCTCCTTCACGGGTGCATTTGGTGCATCGTCTGAATCATCGCGCGACGGGTCAATATCCATCGGATGCTCGCTGTCTTGCGCACCTGTGCGGCGGGCCAACCTCGAGAAGCTTTCAAGTGACAACATCACGGCCCCGACCACCGCTAGAAAGACACCCACATCGAACAAAGCTGCCGTGGCCAGTTCAAATTTATAGAAGGGCGGGATGCGCACGTAGGTGAAATCGGATGTCAGGAAAGGCTTGGCCACAAACCACGATCCGATGCCAGTGAACCCCGCCACCAGAACGCCTGCGCCGATTACCCCGTGATAGGGATATTTCAATCGCGCTGTTGCCCAGTTAAAGCCGCTGGCCATGTACTGCATGACCACACCAATCGACACAATCAAACCCGCAATAAAACCGCCGCCCGGTTCATTGTGTCCGCGCAAGAAGATGTAAAACCCGACCATGAGCACCACAGGCATGATCACACGTGTCAGCACGACCATCATCATAGGATGCATGTCGCCCGCGCGTGGCTGGTCCGGCACACGGTTCAGCAGTCGCGCACGCACAGGCCCGTCCAGCAGCGTTTCCGTCAGCGCATAGATCAACAGCGCGGCGATGCCCAAAACGATGATTTCGCCATATGTGTCAAAGCCACGGAAATCGACAAGGATCACGTTGACCACATTGGTGCCCCCGCCGCCTTTATAGGAATTGGCAAGGTGGAATTCGGAAATAGATGCCGCCACCGGATCGCGCAGCATGTAGTGATAGGCCAACGCAAACGTAGCAAGCCCCCCCGCCACAGCCACGCCACCGTCGCGCAACCGGCGCAAAACCGTGCTTTCCACTGGCGTTTTGTTGGGCAAGAAATTCAGCGCCAGCAAAAGCAGAATGATCGTGACAACTTCGACAGTGAACTGCGTCATCGCAAGGTCAGGGGCACTGAGATAGACAAAGCCCACAGACACCATCAGCCCCACAATTCCGATCAGGATCAGCGCCAAAAGGCGGTTGCGGTGCAGCAAGACCAACCCCACTGTGGCCGCAACCAACATCGCCCAACCTGCCAACGGCACTGGTCCGGCGGCCTGCATGTCGCGCGTCGCAGGCCCTACCGTTCCGGTTGTCCACGCATAATATCCGGCCAAAACGATAGCCACCGTTGCGATCGTGGCATAACGGGTAAACGCGCCGTTGTGTGAAGAATGGATGACCGTTTTCGCAATCCGCGCCACGGCGTCTATCAGAGCTTCAAAAATTGTTTTGGCTTCAGGGCGCGGCGCCACATCCCACAGCTTTTGCAGGGGTTTGTAGACAACCATCAACACCAGACCGCCAACAACGGCAATGATCGACATGTAAAGCGCCGGCACCAGACCATGCCAAATCTTGAAGTAGTTCTTTGGCACATCTGCAGCATCGCCCAACAAAGATGCCGTGACTGTTTTGACAAATGGTTCCGCCAGGAAAGGCGCCACACCAATCGCCACCACAAGCACCACCAGAATGGCCGGTGGCATCCACAGACCCGTATTCGGGTCATGCGGGGTTGACGGGTAATCGTCGCGCACTGGTCCCAAAAACGTATGTCCGATCAGACGGAAACAATATGCCGCCGAAAAGAGCGACCCAAATGTCGCAACCGCAGGCACCAACCAAGGCGTGTTGAACAACACCGTGTGGTTGGCTTCCTCAAGCATCATTTCTTTGGACAAAAAGCCGTTCAGGAACGGAATACCCGCCATCGACAAAGCCGCAAGCGTCACGATGGCAAACGTCACCGGCATCAGCTTGCCCAGTCCACCCAAGCGGCGAATGTCGCGTGTGTGTGTTTCGTGGTCCACAATGCCTGCCGACATGAACAACGCCGCTTTGAAGGTCGCGTGGTTCAGGATGTGAAAAACAGCCGCCATCGCACCGAACGCGGTGCCAGTGCCCAAAAGCATCGTGATAAGCCCAAGGTGGCTGACTGTTGAAAACGCCAGCAGCGCTTTCAGGTCATGTTTGAACAAGGCAATCACCGCGCCCAAAACCATCGTGATCAGACCCGCCGTTGTGACAATCACAAACCATTCAGGCGTGCCCGACAGCACAGGCCACATGCGCGCCATCAAAAAGATACCAGCCTTCACCATCGTGGCCGAATGCAAATAAGCAGACACTGGCGTGGGTGCCGCCATGGCATGCGGCAACCAGAAGTGGAACGGGAACTGTGCCGATTTGGTGAAGCACCCCAGAAGGATCAGGATAAGCGCTGGCAAATACATCGGATCGGCTTGGATAAGTTCGCGGTTTTGCAAAATCACGCTTAAGTCGTAGCTGCCCGCGATTTGTCCAAGGATCAGCATACCACCGATCATGGCAAGACCGCCCATTCCCGTCACGGTCAATGCCATGCGCGCGCCCTGACGGCCTTCCGGCAAATGTTTCCAATATCCGATCAACAAGAAGGAGGACAGCGATGTCAGCTCCCAGAACACCAACAAAAGCAATATGTTATCGCTTAGGACAATCCCCACCATCGCGCCCTGAAACAGCAGCAGATAGGTGAAAAACTGGCCCATATTGTCATCGCGGCTTAGGTAATGCCGCGCATAAGCGATGATCAAAAGCCCGATGCCAAGGATGAGCAGCGCAAAGAAAAACCCAAGCCCGTCCAGCATCAAGGTCATGTTCAACCCAAGCTGCGGCATCCAGTCGACCCGCGCCATCACCATTTCTCCGCGCAGCACCTGCGGCAGGTTCGTCAGCAAACCGATGAAGGCCGTTAACGTGACTGTAAATGTGACACCAGCGCAGGCCGCGCGCCCGGCGCGGTTCATCAAACCCGGAAGAAGTGCGCCCAGAAAGGGCAATGCGACGATAAAGAAAAGTGACAAGACCGGGCCCAATAATGCTATTTCTAGTTCATTCTTACGCGAGATATGGCGTGCCAAGGGGCACAAACAACCGGAATCGCAGAACTACTCGATTAGGGTCACATAAAACCATCTTTTTAGATGGCCAACCAGTGCAATTCGGATGCGACACGACAGCATAGGTCACGCAGGCACGACGAAAATGCGCAAGCGCAGACCGTCTGGCCGATGCAGGCACCGATGTCTTTTACGAAATCTCTGACCGGTAAGGCGGGTTTGCCCCTTGTCGCGTTACAGTGACCGCCGCAACTTTGGCAGCAAAGCCCAATGCATGTTCAACTGTCGCGGCATCAATGGTTTTCAAAGCCGTTTTATCCAGAACTCCGCAGTCGTGAAGATGCGCCAGAAAACCCGCGTTGAACGTATCCCCCGCCCCGACAGTGTCCACAACAACCACACTGGGCACAGATACAGACACACAGTTCCCCCCACGCAAATACGCGCAGGCACCATCACGTCCCTTGGTCACAATGACAAGGCCCGCACCCAAAGCCTGCAGGTGCTGCGCTTTCGTGGCATGATCCGCATCACCTTCAATGATCCAGTCCAAATCTTCGTCAGACACTTTAACGATGTCCGCGACTGCCATCATTTCGTTCAACCGCTTTCGGTAGACAGGCTCGTCCTGAATAAAGCCGGGCCGAATGTTGGGATCAATCATGACAACCGCATGGTTTGCGGCATCATCTGCAGCACGCAAAGCCAGATCAGCATACACAGAGGCGGCAGGGTCGGCGCATAGGCTTATGCCGCCAAAATACAACGCCGTGATGTTCGGACCAATATCAGGTGCATCATCCGCCCCCAACATACGCCCGGCCGAGTTTTCATCATAAAATGTGTAGTGCGCTTGCCCGTCTTGCAACGCCACAAAAGCCAAAGTGGTTGGGCGATCGCTGCGCACCAACGTTTCTGTGCCGACGCCCGCCTTCTCCAAAGCACCGGCAAGCTGGGCGCCAAACAAATCTTGCGACACGCCTGAAAAGAACTGCGTCGGCACATCCAGCCGACCAAGTGCGATGGCCGTGTTGAAAATGGCCCCACCCGGCAAAGGCAAAAACGCTTGCCCACTTTCTGATTGGACAGGCACCATGTCGATCAACGCCTCACCGCAACACAATATCATTTTCGTGCCTCTTGTTTATCTGCGGTATCCGCGTGGTCTTCGCGTGTCACGTCAAACGTAAATCGGTGGCTGTGTCAAAGAAGTGGGCCAACTCAGGTTTGATCGCAAAACCCAGCATCGCGCCTTTGTCTGCCTGCGGCGGTTTTTCGGTTTTGGCGATAAACTCGATACCGGTCTCGGTGCGCAAATGAACCAAGGCATACTCACCCAGATTTTCGACCAGCTCCAATGTGCCTTCCACCACCGCATCGGCACTGTCTGCCGGGGTCAGGTTTTCGGGGCGCAGTCCGACTTGCACGTTGGGTGATAGATCGTTGCCCAACACGGTACCCGCACCAGACGTTAAATCGCCTGCCCCGAAGAAGTTCATTTTCGGGCTGCCGATAAACTGTGCCACAAAAGCGTTGGCAGGCCGTTCATAAAGATCAATGGGGCTGCCCACCTGTTCTATACGACCATCCCGCAGCACGACAATTTTGTCGGCCAATGTCATGGCTTCGACCTGATCATGGGTGACGTAGATCATCGTTGTCTTCAGGCGTTCATGCAGGCGTGCAATTTCCAATCGGGTTTGCACACGCAGGGCTGCATCCAGATTGGACAGGGGTTCGTCAAACAAAAAGACCTCTGGGTCACGCACAATCGCGCGGCCAATGGCGACCCGTTGACGTTGCCCCCCCGACAGGTTGCGCGGGCTGCGTTCAAGGTAATCGGTGATCTGCAAAATCTCGGCGGCGGCTTTGACGCGTCGGTCGATTTCCGCAGGGGCCGTTTTGGCCTGCTTCAGCCCGAACGCCATGTTCTTGTAAACGGTCATATGCGGATAAAGGGCGTAGGTCTGGAAGACCATCGCCACGCCGCGCTTTGAGGCCGCCACATCATTCACTTCCGTGTCGCCGATGGCCACAGACCCGCCAGAGATTTCCTCAAGACCCGCGATCATGCGCAGCAAGGTAGATTTCCCACAGCCCGAGGGGCCGACAAACACCACAAACTCACCGTCTTTGATGTCCAGATCGACGCCATGCATCACTTGCGTGGCGCCGTAGCTCTTTTTTACATCGCGTAATGTCAGACCGGCCATGTTGCCTCCATTTCAGAAATTTCCTCGCGCAGTGTCGTGATGAACTGCGGATATTTGCGCGGCACGTCGCCCCAAAGCTGCGTGCTGGTTAAAAAGTCGTCCGTGCCAAGCAATGTCTTCAACTGCGCCCAGCTTGGCTCAACATACTCAAACGGAATTTTACCGGCGGCCACGTGGCGTGCGAAAACATACCAGCTTGCGATGCTTCGAATGGCAAACTTGGGCATGGTTCCCGCGGCAAGGCATCCCTCGATGGTGGGGCGTATGAAAATCGGGAACTTTGCCATGCCATCAGCGCAAATGCGGGCCACGGTGTCACCAATAGCCTGATTGCCAAAACGGCGGGCGATTTTTGCAAGGTAATCGTCTTTGGAAAAGGGCAGCGCCAGTGTCAGCGCCGGCAACACCTCTTGGGTCTCGAAGTTCTGGAAATGGGCATTCAAATGCGGCACGCGCATCGCCGCATCGAATGTGTCCACCCCTTCCAGAGCTGCCATGTAGGTCAGCGCCGTGTGCCCCCCGTTCAAGACACGAATTTTGGTTTCTTCAAAAGGGTCCACATCAGGCGTGACCGTCACCCCCACACAGCCCAGATCGGGCATTGGCGCGGTGGCGCTATCTTGCAAAACCCATTGGATAAAATCTTCGGCCATGACCGGCGACGCCACATCTTTACCAACCAAAGCGGACAGTTCCGCACCCAATGCGACGGGGCTGCGCGGCGTGATCCGGTCCACCATAGAACACGGGAACGTCACATGCGCAGTCACCCAATCCGCCAAAGCCTGTTCAGTGCAAGCCCGCAGATAGGCGATTAGGTTGCGTTCCAGCATTTTGCCGTTCTGACGAATATTGTCACAGCATGCGATGGTCAAAGGAGCAGACGTTGCCTTCATCCGCTGCGACAGCGCCGCTCTCAGATATCCGTAGACTGACTGTGCGGCGTCACCTTTGATCTCGGCCTCAATTGTCGGGTCAGCCAGGTTCAAATCACCCTTGGGATCGGTGTAATACCCGCTTTCGGTGACTGTAATCGTGACCAAATGCACGGAAGGGCGGGACAACAATGCCTCCGCTTCCGCCTGACCTGTGCTCCAGTCTGCGAAATGCACATGGCTGCGGACGCGTCGGACTTCTTCGTCACCATCCGCCGAGATGGATTTAAGGAAATACCCGTCGTGGTCCGTGATATCCGCCTGCGCCAAACGCAACTGATCGGTTTCGGAGGCCCGCAAATTCACCGCAGCGATTCCCCAGCGCACATCGCCCGATGCTTCCATGTAATCGTCCAGATAAACCGCTTGATGGGCACGGTGGAACGCACCAAAGCCAAGATGCACGATGCCGACGTCACAGGTGGAACGATCGTATTTGGTGGCATAAATCGGGGCAAGCGTTGCGCTGTTCATGACGTCACCTTGGATTGCGGCATAAGATCTTTGCGGGCTGTGTCACGGTATTCAGACGGCGTCATTCCCTTAACTTTCAGGAAGTGACGATTGAAGTTCGCGAGGTTTTTGAAACCGGCATTCTGGGCAATGGAAATGATCTGGTCGTCAGAGGCGTAGAGCATCCCGCAGGCCTCCCCGATGCGGATACGGTTCAGAAAATCAATAAAGCTGTGGCCCGTGGCCGCCTGAAAATTCCGGCTAAAGGTGGCTTCGGTCATACTTGCCATACTGGCCGCTTGCGTCACCGAAAACGTCTCGTGGAAGTTCTTGGTCGCAAAGTCCACGACGTCAGCGATACGTGCTTGTTTGCTGCCGCCTTCAGGTTGCACAATACGTGTCACGGACAGTGTCTTCTTCTCTGCGTGTTCGTTCAGACGCACAAGAAAGCGGATGAAAGCCAGAATACGCTCTGCGCCCTTGCTGTCGCGAATGGCTTCCATATGCCCACGCGCAAAAGTCGGGTTGAACCCTTCAAACTGAATGCCCGATTGCGCCAGATGCAAAAGCCTCAGAACCTGAGAAAACTCAGGGAAGCCCTCGGCCAGTTTCTCAACGCTTTCGTGGCTGAATTGCACAAGCATGTCGCGGGTTTGCACAGGCTCGGTCCAGACATGGTCCGTGATCCAGTTGTGTGGCAAATTCGGCCCTGTCATGAACAAGTCACCGGCTTTGAAATCGCCAATGTAATCCCCAACAAAGGCTTTGCCGCGCGTTTCAACGATCAGGTGCAATTCGTATTCTTCATGGGCATGCCAGCGGCATAAATCCGTAGGCCACCCATGTTGCAGATAGCGAATGGACCGGGTGCTGCGGTCCACCATTTCGATTTCAGGTTTGATAATGGACATTTCGCTACCTCACCCCGTTTCCATCGCCAACACCGGTGGTTGGCGCGGCAAAGCAGGCGGCGTAGCTCCACAGTGTATCGGGGATCGCCTTTGCCACTTTGTAAAAAGGCCCGTGACGTTTCATTTGACGGCCCCGAAGGTCAGACCCTGCACCAACTGTTTCTGGCAGAACCAACCCAGCACAACAATCGGACCTACGGCGGCTGTGGACACAGCAGCCAATCGGCCAAAGAACAGTCCCTCGGGTGCGCGGTTTCCTTCAATCAGTTTGGACAGGGTGGCCGCGTCAATGGTGGTCAGGCGCACCGTCCAATAGGCTTCGTTCCAGCAGAAGATAAACGTCAAAAGCGCTGTTGAGGCGACGCCCCCCCAGGCCAGCGGAATCAAGATGTCTTTGATTTCGCCCCAGGTTGTCACACCGTCCATCTTGGACGCCTCGATGATCTCTTTCGGGATCTCCTTGAAGTAGGTGAACAACATCCAGATCGCGATGGGCAAGTTGATCAGGCACAAAACCAGGATCACCAGAAAGTGGGTGTCAAAAATCCCAAGGAAATTCTTGGTCAGAAACGTCATTGGATACAGCACAGCAGCGGCAGGCAGCATCTTGGTGGACAGCATCCACATCAGGATGTCTTTGGTGTGACGGCTGGGATTGAACGCCATCGCATAGGCTGACGGTACGCCGACGACCAAGGCGAACAACGTGGCAAATGTTGAGGTGATGACGGAATTGATCGCAAAGCGCCAATAGTCATAGTTTTCCGTCATATTGGTGTAGTTTTCCAGCGTTGGCGTGAAGAAAAACAGGTGTTCCGGCTTGACCGCATCCGCATCCGTTTTGAAGCTGGTGAACACCAACCAGAAGATGGGAAAGAAGAAAATCAGCGCGACACCCCATGCCAGCACAGGCCATGCAAAGTTGCCGAATTTGGATCGTTCTGTAACAGCTGCCATGTTCTTATCCCTTAATCCATCAAGCTTTTGCCAACCATGCGCAGCAAGAAGATGGCGATGATATTGGCAAGGATGACGGCGAAGATGCCCGTGGCGCTTGCGGCACCAATGTTGTTGGATGAAAATTCGCCGATCAGGTAGGGAAGGTTTTTGTTCCCGTTGCCGCGACTGACAATTTCAATTTCGGCATAAAGCGACAAGTGGAAGATCGACTGGATCATCACAACAATCGCGATGGGACGCGCCAGATGTGGCACTGTCAGGTTGATGAATTGCGACCATGCCCCGGCACCGTCCAATGTTGCGGCCTCTTTTTGCGACTCGTCTTCGGATTGCAGTGACGTCATGAAAATTAGGATCGCAAAAGGCGTCCATTGCCATGCCACCATCATGATAACGGCATAAGCCGATGTTTGCGTTGCCCGGAAAGAAATCGGTTCGATCTCGGGCCAAAGCGAGAAGAACGCCCCAAGCACCGGAAAATCACGCAGACCGTCAACCAAATTGTTCAAACCACCAACGGCAATCCCCTGCAAGCCAAGCACCGGATCAAGGATCATGTTGATCCACAACACGGCATTCACAGCCGGCATCACGAAAAACGGCGAAATCAAAAGCACGCGCACAATGCCCCGCCCAGGGAAATTACGGTTGATCAAAACCGCGATGGCCAGCCCCAGAACCACCGTGATGATCAGAATACTGGTCACGATGAACACCGAATTCTGGATCGCGAACCAAAAATCTTTAGCGTTGAGCACGTATTCATAGTTGCCAAAACCACGCCAGTTGCTCAGGGCGGGTTTGGTCCATTCGGGGCGGCGCAGACTGTTCAATACATAGCGAATGAATGAAAAATACAGCGTCATGCTGAGGGGCACCAACATCCAGATCAACAACAAGATGACGGCAGGTGTTTGAAGCAAACGGGGAATCGTTCTGTCGGACATAACGGTTTCAAAGCCTTTGTTGGACAAAGATGCGGTGGGTGATGGCATGATACAGCTTTTCATGAACGCAGATTATCGCTGGCGCACCTGAAAAACGGTATGGGGCGAGAGGTCCGGCGGCACTTTGGCCGGACCTCTGCACATTTTAGAGAGAGTTAGTAGTAACCCGCTTCCGACATGATTGCGTCAGCCGCTGCTTGTGCAGCTTCCAAGGCTTCATCTACGGATTTCGCACCTGACAAAGCAGCTGCCATTTCTTGCGCAACCGCAGAACCCACTTCCGGGAACTCGGGGATCGCTGCGAATTGAACACCTACGTATGGCTTGATGTCTGTGGCTTCTGGGGCCGCAGATTCAATGGCTGCCATTTCAGCAGCAGCGAAAGGTGCTGCGGCTTGGAATTCAGGGATCGCATATGTGGAAGCGCGTGTACCTGTTGGCACTTTGCCCCAACCAAAGTCTGGGTGGTTGCCCACGGCTTTGATGTACTCTTTGGACGTGGCCCATTCGATGAACGCTTGGGATTCAGCAGCGTTCGGGGAACCGGCCGGAACCGCCATCGCCCATGCCCACAACCAGTTCGCGCCCACTGGGTTACCAGCGTTCGGGGACTGGGCGTATGCAACGCCGTCAACTGTCAAGAAAGATGCCGCGATTGTGGCGTCGATCCACATGCCGCATTTGCCTTCGTTGTACAAAGCCAAGATTTCGTTGAAGGAGTTGCCTTCAGAACCGGGAGGGCCGTAGTTGCCCAGCAGATCAACGTAAAAGTTGATGGCCGCTTTCCATTCGTCTGAATCAAGCGTTGGTTTGAAGTCTGCGTCGAACCACGCACCGCCAAAGGAGTTCACAACGGTCGTGATGAACGCCATGTTGTCGCCCCAACCTGGCTTACCGCGCAAGCATGCGCCGTAAACGCCGGCATCTGGGTTGTGGATTGCAGCGGCTGCCGCTTTCACGTTGTCCCAGCTGTCGTTGTCGGCGATGTTTACGCCTGCGGCGTCTGTCAGGTCCTTGCGGTACATGACCATGGACGATTCACCGTAGAATGGTGCCGCGTACAATGTGCCTTCGTGGGACAAGCCGTTGCGCATCGCTGGCAGCATGTCGTCAACGTCATAGTCTGCGCCGAACTCAAGTGGTTCGATCCAGCCTGCGGCACCCCAGATTGGTGCTTCTTGCATGCCGATGTTGATGATGTCGTACTGGCCGCCACCTGTGGCTGTGTCGGATGTGACTTGCTCGCGCAGAACGCCTTCTTCCAGCGACACCCAGTTCAGCTTTACGCCGGTTTCTTCGGTGTAGGCTTCAGCCACTTTTTGCATGTTGATCATGTGACCGTTGTTCACGATCGCAATCGTAAGTTCCTTGGCGTGACCATCGGCCAACGCGAAAGACGCACCAGCGATACCAAGCGTCAAGCCAAGCGCAGTGTTACGAAGAGATTTCATAGATTTCCTCCCAGAAATGACAGAATCGTTTTTTGTCTGTCCTATAAGATTGATAGATTAACTCCGTCCACTCTAATACAAATCTATCAAAATAGCGTACAAATGCATCAAATATCCCGCAAAAACGAGGTATTGTTGTGCATTTATCAGTGGCCTGTTCCGATAATGGCTGCCTAGGCGATGTCTAGATCTTATCCAAAACACACAAAAGGCGGACAGGGTTGCCCGCCTTTTGTGATTGCTTGATAGGGCAAAGAACCGATCAGACGAAACGGTTGACGATGTTTTCCAAAATCTCTTGTTTGCCGGACCGCGGGGCAGGATCGATGCCCGTTGACGCGACCCGCTCTGCGATACTTGAAAAGTCGCTGGCCAGCATAGCTTTGGCGTCGGATGTGTCCCAACCCGCATAGCGATCTTGCCGCATTGCTTCCAAGGTGCCGTCTTCCGTCATGGCCACTGCCGCTTTGAAACCACGCGCACAAATGTCCATTGCACCGGCGTGCGCCGCAATCAGATCTTGTGCATCCAAAGATTGCCGGCGCAGCTTTGCGTCAAAGTTTGTGCCCCCCGTTTTGAAGCCACCCGCTTTGATGACCTCATAGTAAGCCAAAGCCACTTCGGGCGTGTTGTTGGGGAACTGATCCGTATCCCACCCCGATTGATAGTCATTCCGGTTCATGTCGATTGACCCAAAAATGCCCAGGCTGCTGGCAAGCGCCAATTCGTGTTCAAACGAGTGTCCGGCAAGAATTGCGTGCCCTTGTTCGATGTTCATTTGCACTTCGTCTTCCAGCCCGAAATCTTTCAAGAAGCCATACACGGTTGCCACATCATAATCATACTGGTGCTTTGATGGCTCTTGCGGCTTTGGCTCAACAAGGATGGCGCCCTTGAAACCAATCTTGTGTTTGTATTCGACTGCCATCTGCAAAAAACGCCCCGCGTTCTGGCGTTCGCGCTTCATGTCCGTGTTCAGAAGCGTCTCATACCCTTCACGCCCCCCCCAAAGCACATAGTTCTGGCCATCCAGCTTATGCGTCGCATCCATACACGCCTTGACCGTGGCAGCGGACCACGCAAAGACATCCGGGTCGGGGTTTGTGGCCGCGCCAGACATAAACCGGCGATGGCTGAACATGTTTGCGGTTCCCCACAGCAATTTCGTTTTTGCCCCGTCCATCTTTGCGCCAAAATAATCAATGATTTCCTCAAAGTTGCGCAGACTTTCGGCAAAGCTATCCCCTTCGGGACGGATATCGGCATCATGCCAACAAAAGAACGGCACATTGAGCAGATCAAACATTTCAAAGGCCACATCCGCCTTCATACGCGCCAAATCCATGGTATTCCCAAACCAGGGGCGCTCGAATGTTTCTCCGCCAAACGGATCACCGCCCGGCCACGCAAACGAATGCCAATAGGCCACGGCGAAACGCAAATGCTCCTCCATCCGTTTGCCCATTACGATCTCGTCTGGGTTATAGTGCCTAAAGGCCAGATCGGTGCTGCTGGGGTCATAGCGTAGCGGCGTTATACCTTTGAAAAAATCAGTCATGGGAAGTGTCTTTCATCATTGCCAAAGTGGGGTCCGCAGGAAGGTTATCGCGGACATATATAGTGGGAACCAAATCAGGGGCCGGAGGCGGCGAACGCCCGTCGATCAAGGCCTTCAACACGCTAAGGGCCCTGTTCACTTCCACATCCGGCCCTTGATCAATCACCAGATCGATATGCCCGTGTTGCAAAGCGTGGCATGTGTCCGGCATCAATTCATGCGCCACACAAAAGGGGCGGTGGGTTTGGTCAAGCTGCGCCATTGCATCTATCAGGCCAACGTTGCCGGCACCGATGTTGTAAAGCGCAGTGATACCGGACGATTTATCGACCGCCTGCTCAACTTCGGCTTTCACGACATTTGGATCATCGCAGGTCATCACCGGAACATTCACCGCAAGATTTGGGAAATCACGGTGTATTACCTCGTAAAAGCCAGCCAAACGATCCGCGTGGTCATGGGCCTCGGTGGATCCGGCAAGGATGTGGATACGCCCCGATTGCCCGCCATGCGACACTCCGACAAGACGGGCGGCCGTGCGCCCTGCGGCGACATTATCGATGCCAATATAGGCCGAGCGCAGATGCTTGGGCAGGTCAGACACCAAGCTGATGATGTGAACGCCCTGCTCTACCAAGCGCTCTATCGGGGCCTCCAGTTCAGTGCTTTGCAGCCCGACAACAGCAACACCATCGAAACCCTGATCAGCAATCGCGCTCAAACACGACTTGAGACCGCCCACGGCAAAGGCATCGACACCGATAGCCGTTGCGCTGATCTGATCCTTTGCAAGATGGTCCGACAGCCCATGCAGATGACTGCGGATACGATCGTAGAACGCATTGGGTCCGTTCGGAAGCAGGAAAGCAAGCCGGTAAATCCGTTTGCGCGACAGGTTGGCGGCGGCAACATTGCGCACATAACCCAAAGCAACCATCGCATCACGGACCTTGCGGGTGGATTTTTCCGCGACATTCCCCCGCTTATTAATAACGCGATCAGCAGTTGCATAGCTGACACCCGCGGACTTCGCCACGTCACTTAACGTCGGGTTCTTCATGCCACCTCCATCGCAGTTACTGTGGTGCCGCATTTGCTACCGCTAGAAATGGTATACGTCAATCACACTTTGACATACGTCAATCATTTCTATCATTGATAGAATTTCGCTTTTTGAGGGGCGTCGACTTCACGACAAGATGCCGCACTGCAGTCGGCGTTTTGATGCGTATTTGTCTTGCTTTCTACAGCTTATGGCCCTAACCAGCGGGTGCTACGTTACCACTATCGTTTTTTCTGCTCCTAAAGGCTCAGTCTTGCGATCTTGCACTGACCACGCCGACCTGCCGCATTCCGCGGGCAGTATTTTAAGGAGAAACACGATGGCTAATGGCACCGTGAAATGGTTCAACTCTACTAAAGGCTTCGGCTTTATCGCACCTGACGAAGGTGGCAAAGACGTGTTTGTACACATCTCTGCAGTTGAGCGCGCAGGCCTCACAGGCTTGGCAGACAACCAAAAAGTCACATTCGACATCGAAGCTGGCCGCGATAACCGCGAAAGCGCGACAAACATCGCATTGGCGTAAGCTGATCTGGCAGCCGACTTTACGTCGGCGGCAACCAAGAATTCGAAGGCGCACGGTACTCCGTGCGCCTTTTTTGCATTTCGTGATGTGTGACCAGCGCGCCTAAATATGCCTACGCCAAACGACCCATTGGCAATTGATTTCCAATGCAAATTACGAATGCCCCACTTTTGACTTGGTCACTTTGCCATGGGGTTTCAACAAATCGTAACCGAATCGAACTAGTCAAATGCAACATCATCTGATGCTGTAGCAGATCCGCGATCGTTCTATGGATTCAGTGATCTTTGGGACGATTGAGGTTAATATGAAAAAACCTATCCGCAACATCGCTATTGGCGTGAAATTGCCCATTGCGATCGCATGTTCGGTAGCAATCACGGTCATCGCACTGACGATCGTTAGTGTCACTGCAGCGCGCGGTATCATTGCCAATTCTGTGGAAGAAAAACTGGAATCAATTGCAATGATGCAGGCCGACCGGGTGAATGACCTGTTTGGCTCAATTGAGCGTGACATCAGGCTTCAATCGGCCACCCCGCTTATCGCCCAAGCGCTTGTTGCCTTTACCGACGGATTCGAAAGTCTCGGGGAAGACGCATATGACACCCTAACTCGTGTTTATATCCACGAAAATGAGAATCCGACCGGTCAAAAGGATCTGTTGGTAAAAGCCGACACTCAATCAAGCTACGGGTTCATGCACAGCATTTACCATCCCGTTCTGGACAATCTGCAGAATGAAATGGGCTATTATGATTTGTTCCTTTTCGATGTGAAAGGAAACCTAGTCTACAGCGTTTTTAAAGAAAACGATTTTGCGACCAACCTTGTCGACGGCATGTGGAAGGATACCGGGTTGGCCACAGCCTTCTCCAAAGCATTGGAGCGGACACCAGACCAGGAAACAGTGTATGTAGATTTCACCAGATACGGGCCTTCACACTCTACTGCTGCCGCATTCATGTCGCGCCCTGTTATTGACCAGAACGGCATTCTCGTCGGTGTATTAGCGTATCAAATGCCAATTGGGGCTTTGAACCAGGCTGCAGGCGATCTGCAAGGCCTTGGTGCAACTGCGAATGGGTTCCTAATTGGAGATGATCACCTTTTGCGCTCTAGCTCAATTCAAACAAACGAAACCGACATTCTCGAACTGGCGCACAACGGTGAAATCATTGCACGCGGGCTGGCAGATCAAAGTGGTAGTTTTTCCGATACCGGATTTAACGGCCAAGACGTGATGGGTTACTTTAATCCAATCGAATTTCTTGGCACCAAAATGGTCGCGATCGTGCAGCAAGATACAAAAGAGCTTTTTGCCGGAGTTGGCCCTTTGGTATTCAAAATTTTGCTGTTTTCTCTCGCAATTTTCTTAACAGTATTGATGGCCGCAATCATGTTTTCGCGCAGCATTTCAGTGCCGATCAAAAACCTTACAAATTCTGTAAAAGACGTAGCAGCTGGAAATTTGCAAACCAATGTGCCTGAAACAACACGCGGCGATGAGATAGGTAGCCTTGCCAGGGCAACTGAAGTTTTTCGACAGAATGCGCTCAAGATTGACGCATTAAACGCAGAACAAACCCGTGCGAACACGAAGATGGAACAACTCAATACTGAACGTGAATCTGCCGCTCAAAGGGAAGCACTTTTGGCTGCTGAAAAAATTGAAGCCGACAAAGCTGCGGCTGCAGAACGTCAGGAAATGATGGAAATTTTAGGGCAGTCCATCGGCCAAGTTGTCAATGAGGCCATTGCCGGCAATTTTTCCACACGCATCGAAACGCAATTTGACGATCAAACATTAGTTGCGCTGTCAAACGACATCAATGCCTTGATGCAGGCCGTGGACAGTGGCTTAACAGAAACAGGCCGATTGCTGGAGCGTGTCGCTCAAGGTGATTTTTCCCAACGGATGACGGGCCGATTTGATGGTGCTTTCGCCGATTTGCAGCGAAATGTGAATGACATGATAGATGCTTTGACCTCGCTGATCGTCGATATTGCCGACACAGGAGAGACCCTGGCGATTTCTTCTTCCGACATGCAAGAAACAGCACAAGCGCTTTCCCAACGCGCCGAAGAAAATGCAGCATCCGTTGAAGAAACATCGTCCGCACTTGAACACTTGTCTTCCTCCGTCCGGCAGGTACGAGACAATGTCCATGAAGCAAGCGCAGATGCAACAGAAGCCCGGAAAACTGCAGCCTCAAGCGAAAAGATCGCGGCAGAAGCGGTGTCTTCGATGGACCGCATCGCAGAAGGATCGCGTGAAATCACCCGTGTGGTTGCTGTCATCAATGAAATCGCCTTTCAAATTAACCTTCTCGCGTTAAACGCCGGTGTCGAAGCCGCAAGAGCAGGCGAGGCAGGACGCGGGTTCTCCGTTGTTGCATCCGAAGTGAGAGCTTTGGCACAACGCGCCAGCGAAGCAGCTACTGAAATCGAGGGTGTCATTTCAGCAAGCGACATCGCCGTAACAGATGGCGTTTCCAAAGTCGGAAGTGCGCGAAATCTGCTTGAACACATTGCGGCACGAGTCGTTGCGATCTCTGACCGTGTCGAAGTCGTTACGGCCGCTGTATCTGAGCAATCAAAGGGAATTGATGAAATTTCCACAGCTGCGATTGCAATAGAACAAAACACTCAAAAACAAGCGGCCTCTTTGGAAGAAGTTACGGCTTCCACTTTGGAATTGGCAAGCCAGTCTCGTGACTTGAAAAAATCGACAGCACGCTTTCAAATCGAAGCCCCAAATCACAGTCAAAACAATCGGAAAGCGGGTTAAAAAACCCTGCGCAATAACCGTTTATAATATCAGTTCGCACACGGGCGACCAAGTAACCTGCCCACCCGAACGATATAATTTTGGTCAGACTAAACGTAAGCTGCCAAAATGTTCAAAGACCGCTTTTGGACCACCCAAACGGTTTAAAACTGGCGCCAAAATACTGTGCAAATATCCATGTTTTACGTGCTCATTACACGGGATCCCATCTCGGCGCACATGTGGCAAAACTGCTAGGGCCGTTTCCAGAGCGTCGACTGCTTAGGCTGTGAATAATTCGAAAACGTGGTCATCGAGGTTAGCTGCGACAACCGCTTCCAGTAGAAACACAAACAAGATGTTGTGCAAAGAAAAGCAGGCCACAGGCCTTGGCATGGCCAGGACGGCACAAGCGGCTGATGCCTTTTCAGCACCGTCAGATACGTCACGTCTTTACCAACCAGTACACGAATGCACCCCCAGTTTCACCTTCTTATCCAGTGCAACGCATTGAACATCAAATTCAATCACTACCAAATCATACACTTTTGAAGCCAGAAAATGCGGTTTTTCCGACTATGATCAAACTGCACCAGGTTCTCTTCCATGTGACCGCAAAAAACCTGTGCAGAGAACTATTATTCATGTTGCCTTGGATCGAGAACTTGGAAAAGGTTAGCGACGTTGCGCCTTCGCTCATTATTGCAATCAGGTTCAAAGATTTTTGACGACAGAACCCAAATCGAACTCGCCTGACCTAAGAAATTGAAATTAAATGATTAACCGAACTAAACCAGCTCCAGTTTTTCTCGGCAGATTTATTTGATGTCAGATAGACCCTTCGTTCAAAAACAGGTGCTGAGGGTACAGTAAACATCGAACCATTTGACACAGCATCCGCCACCATTCGAAGCGGTACATAAGCCGAACCGCCTGCGCGTAATAGATGCTGTAGCCCCATGGTGGCCGTACCAAAACTTAACCGCGGGCTCACTGCATTTGTAAATGCGGACGCATGATCGCGACCAAAGTCCTGGCCTCCTTCCACAAAAACATAACCTGCATCCTCACGCCCAAGGCTGTCATGATGCGTTGCGACCAACGTTAATTGATCGGGCTTCAATTCCGTCTGACTTTGGCGTGGAGAAATTGCCGCACGGTAAGTGAAAGCAATGTCTGACCGTCCAGAGCCAAGCCATTCGGCGACGTCAGACTGGCTGCCCAACCAGACTGAAATCGCAGTCGCCGGATATCTGTTTTGCAAATTGACAAAGAATCTCTCTCCCAATCCGGGCCACAAATCCGTTTCACACGCCAAATTGCACACCCCCGATAGCTCTTCTGGCAGCGACGCCTCTTGCTGTGCCTGTCGCCACAGTTCGGAAATCGTGTCCGCATACCGCAAAAGGCGCATGCCAGCCGCCGTCAAGGTTGCACCCGATTTGCTGCGGTTGATTAGGGTTTGACCAACTGTGTCCTCAAGGGTTTTCAAACGTGCAGTTACTGTCGACTGGGTCACATTCAACGCCTCCGATGCACGGACAAGGCTGCCGGTTTCGACAATAGAAAGGAAAGTTCTGAGCTCGGACAAATTCATATGTACATAATTCGAATATTTCGAACTTACTGTCAAATAACTTTCAATATCATATATCTAAGTTTTACATTACCCTCTCCTCAAAAGGAGAAACGCTTGATGCAATCTACAACCAGTCAGGAATTCATCGCAGCCATGCGCACTGTTGCAAGCAGTGTCAGCGTTGTGACGACAGATGGTGACGCGGGCCGGTACGGCGCCACAGTGTCAGCCTTTTGTTCGGTGTCGGCCAATCCGCCAACAGTTCTGGTTTGCCTCAATGCAGCATCGACAATTGCAGCAAAAGTCAGTGACAATCGCGCTTTTTGTGTAAACGTCTTGCCCGATCATGCGTCATACATCGCAGACCGATTTGCAGGGCGACACGACACGTTTATCCAAGACCGGTTTGAAGGGATGGACGTCACAGGGCCAGACTTTGGACCTGTGCATGGCCTGGCTGGTGCCACGTCCCTGCAATGTCAGCTGACGCAAGCGGTCATGGAAGGCACCCACCTTATCTGCATCGGGCGCGTCACCCAAATCGCTTTGGGATCAGAAATGCCTTTGACGTATTTGGCCGGTCAGTACCAAACCTCAGTCCCCACAAAGGCGGCAATGCCATGACAGCACACTACCAAATGTTAATCGACGGGCAATGGGTCGATGCATCTGACGACGCCCGTTTTGACAGCTTCAATCCGGCAACCGGCCAGAAATGGGCAACGATTCCCGAAGCAACAGAGCAAGATGTCGACGCCGCTGTTCGGGCCGCAGACAGGGCACTGGACGG
This sequence comes from Ascidiaceihabitans sp., assembly GCF_039986515.1. Taxonomy (NCBI): domain Bacteria; kingdom Pseudomonadati; phylum Pseudomonadota; class Alphaproteobacteria; order Rhodobacterales; family Paracoccaceae; genus Ascidiaceihabitans; species Ascidiaceihabitans sp. The sequence goes on from NZ_JBDWQO010000009.1 coordinate 151,717, forward strand.
CCCATGGGGACAGATGACACCGACGATGCGCGGCAAATGTTTGCGCCGATTGGGGGATTTGTTGTCGGAAAATTCCGAAACGATCGGACGCATTGAAACAGTCGATACAGGAAAGCTGTTTAAAGAAACCGCGTGGCAAGCCACTTACATAGCTGAATTTTTCCAATTTTATGCAGGCGCTGCCGATAAAATCCACGGCGAAACGCTGCCCATCGACAAGCCCGACATGTTTGTTTTCACCGACCGCGAACCTATCGGCGTCGTGGCCGCTGTCATACCATGGAACAGCCAGATGTTCCTAAGTGCTGTCAAAATTGGCCCTGCTTTGGCGGCAGGCAACACAATCGTATTGAAAGCGTCCGAACACGCCTCTGCGCCATTGTTAGAGTTTGGAAAACTGGTGTCTGAAGCCGGTATTCCTGACGGGGTCATTAACATCGTGACGGGCCATGCCACCCCCTGCGGTCAAACCCTGACAACCCATCCGCTGGTGTCCAAAATCGCCTTCACGGGTGGGCCCGATGCGGCGCGCCACATTGTGCGCAATGCTGCGGAAAACTTCGCCGAAGTGTCGTTAGAACTGGGCGGTAAATCCCCGTTTATCGTCTTTGAAGACGCGAACTTGGACAGTGCGGTCAATGGATCGGTAGCCGGAATTTTCGGAGCTACGGGGCAAAGCTGCGTCGCGGGCTCCAGGCTATATGTGCATGAGGACATCGCGGAAGCGTTCTTGGAACGCCTCGTGTCCATTGCCCAAGGCATCCGCATTGGCGACCCTCAAGCTGAAGATACGGAAATGGGGCCGCTGTGCACCCAAGGTCAGCTTGACCACATTGACACCCAAGTCGCTTTGGCCGTGCACGAAGGTGGCACTGTGCTGACGGGCGGCAAGCGGGCTGATGTGCAAGGGTTGTATTATGAACCCACCCTTATTTCTTGCCCGAGACAGGACATGACGATCGTCGACACCGAACTTTTTGGGCCTGTTCTGTCCGTACAAACTTTTAAAACCGAAGATGAAGTTCTGGCCTTGGCCAACGACAGCAAACACGGGTTGGCCGCAGGAATTTTCACCAAGGACAGTGCGCGCGCCTTGCGCATGTCAAAACGTGTGAAGGCCGGCATCGTATGGGTCAACACATACCGCGCCATCAGCCCCGTTGCGGCCTTTGGTGGCGTTAAAAATTCCGGCTACGGCCGCGAAGCCGGGATGCAGGCCGTTTACGCCTACACCCGCCCAAAAACCGTCTGGATGAACCTGTCCGACGCCCCAATCGCCAACCCCTTCAAAATGAGTTAGCCCCATGAAATTCCATCTCGCAATCAACCTGGAACGTATGGATGACGCCACCGACATTCGTGCCGTACGTGACCACACGCTTAAAATGGTACAGCAGGCCGACGCCGCTGGGTTTGAAATTGCGTGGGCTGCTGAGCACCATGCGCTCGAAATGACCATCGCCCCAAACCCTTTCCAATTGATGACGTGGTGGGCGGATCACACCGACACCATTCGTGTGGGCTGCGGCGTTGCGAACGCGGCGTATTGGCATCCTATCAATCTGGCTGGCGAAGCTGCGATGGTCGATGTTCTGTCCGGCGGCCGGTTAGAGCTGGGTCTGGGATCCGGGGCCTATCAACGCGAATTTGATCGTATGAAACCCGGTCTCGATCAACGCGACAGCTACAAATACATGCAAGAAATGTTGCCGCTGGTGCGCGAATTGTGGCAAGGCGACATCACACACAATGGCACGCACTGGCAATTCCCTGCCGCAACGTCCTGCCCCAAACCTTTGCAAGACAAAGTGCCGATGTGGGTTGCCGCACGTTCGCCAATCACCTTCGATTACGCGGTCGAAAACGACTGCAACATCATGTGTTGGCCTTTGGCGATGCCCATGGACGAGGCCGTCAAATACCGTGCCCAATTGGATGAAAGCATCGCAAAAGCAGGGGGTTGGAACGGCACTTTCGCACTTATGCGCCATACCGCTGTCTACGACAACGACACCGATCGTGCCACAACAATAGATGCCATTCGCGGGGCCTTGGGACGTTTCGGCAATGTCATGATCAAAAAGGGCGAGGTCGTGAATGGCTTTCCAGAACAGGTCGCGTTGGCCGATTTGGATGGCAACGCCCGCGTCGACCCATCGATGCTGGAAGAGAACCTGATGTTCGGCTCGCCCGCGCAAGTCATCGAGAAACTGAAAGCCTACGAAGCCCTTGGCGTGGATGCTTTCATTTATTACGCCTCAATGGGGCTTGATATGGATGTGCAACAGCGATCCATGGACCTATTCATCAACGAAGTTATGCCGGAGTTTACCTGATGCCCGCTGAAATTCGCCGTACAATCCTGAATGTGCAAGACACCTACATTGAAGGTTGGAAAGCCGTAGAGACCCCGACCAAACTGATTGCTGCCATGGCGATTATCAAGAACCCGTGGTTCGGACGCGGTCATGTTGAAAACCTGCGCCCCGAAATTCGGGACGTCGGCCCCGAAGTGGGTGCTTTGTTGACCAAAATGATATTGGACGTGGCGGGGGATGGCGTTGAAGGCTACGGCAAAGCGTCGGTCGTGGGCATGGGCGGTGAACTGGAACACGCCCAGGCTTTGACCCACACGCTGTGGTTTGGCAATAAGTACCGCGAAGCTGTTAACGCACAGTCCTATTTGGTATTTTCCAACACCCGCGGTGCAGCAGGTACATCCTTGATGATACCTTTGATGCACAAGGATGACGGTGGAAAGAGGTCTCATTACCAGACCATTCATGTCAGCGTTCAAGACGCCCCTGCCGAAGATGAAATCATCATGGCCCTTGGAGCATCCATTGGTGGTCATCCCAACCACCGCATCGGCAATCGCTACGAAGACCTGAAGGAAATGGGCCACGACGTGGACAATCCCGCCGGTGTCTGATGCGTTTGCCCCTGATGGCACGGCCTATGACCTGACAGGCCCCGTCGATGCGCCTTGTGTCGTGTTGATCCATGGGCTGGGCCTGTCGCGTGCACTTTGGGACGCGCATCTGCCAGCCTTGGCGGACTATCGCGTGCTGCGCTATGATTTATACGGTCATGGCGGAAGTGCGCCCAGCGCTGTGACGACCAGTCTTGCGGTGTACGCCCGACAGCTGGCCGATCTTATGCAGCATCTGGGCATCGACGCAGGCCATATCGTGGGCTTTTCTATCGGCGGCATGATCAACCGGCGCTTCGCTTTGGATTTCCCGGAAATGGCGCGGTCTTTGATCATTATGAATTCTCCTCATGATCGCGGTCCGCAAGCGCAAAAAGCCGTCGAAGACCGCGCAATTGCCGCCCGCAACCAAGGCGCTTTTGCGACTTTTGAGGCAGCCGTAGCGCGGTGGTTTACGCCTGATCATCAAAAACACGGGACGGGACCGGTTCTGGTGCGGGACTGGCGCACCCAAGTCGATGACGAAAGCTATGCGCAGACCTCTTGGGTTCTGGCGCATGGCGTGCGTGAATTGATCGGTCCCGACCCAGCCATTGCGCACCCCACTTTGGTCATGACATGTGAAAACGATGTGGGGTCGACACCGGCCATGAGCCACGCAATCGCGGAAGAAATCCCAAACGCAACCTGCGTTATCATACCCGAATACAAACACTTAGGCCTGATCGAAGATCCGGACGCTTTCACCCGTCCGATACTGAATTTTCTGAACACCCTAGATTGACAAGCCCCTTGGCCCGCCTCAGGTTGCGCGGATGATTGGCCACATCCTGACCCTAAAACAACTCGAGGCGCTTATCTGGGTCGCCGACTTGGGCAGTTTTCGCAAAGCAGCCAAACATCTGAACACCACGCAGCCCAACATCTCGACCCGCATTTCAGGGCTGGAAAAGACCCTTGGCGTGATCTTGATGGAACGCGATGCGGGGTCTGTGCGCCTGACAGAAAAAGGGCGCGACATTCTGCACGCCGCGCGCGCAACATTACGACAAGCCGAACATCTGGTCGAAGTGGCCGAACGCCCCGACCTGATCCACGACCGCTTGCGATTGGGTGTGACAGAACTGGTCGCCTGCACATGGCTGCACAGCTATCTGCGCCGCATCAAAGAAACCTACCCTTCGGTTTTTGTGGAATTGACCGTGGACTTGTCACGAAATCTGGACAGGGCATTGGCATCCAACCGGCTGGACATCGCGATCATGAACGCGCCTTTTACGGCCCCTGTTGACGGCATGATAGAATTGGGGCGCTTCGGATATATGTGGACCGCAAGCCCGAATGTCGCTGCCGAACTGCAAGGGCCCTGCACGATCAAGGACCTGCTGCCATACTCGATATTGACCCATGCACGACACACGTTGCCTTTTATCGAGCTGACCGAAGAAGCCACACGCATGGGGTTGCAAACGGCGCGTATTGTGCCCTCCAATTCTATGACGTCCTGTGTGCAAATGGTTGCTGACGGCATGGGGGTTGCCCTGTTGCCACGTGTTCTGGTCGAACGTGACATCGCCCAGCGCCGCCTTGTTCAACTGGACGTCAACTGGACGCCAAATGCACTGCGGTTTGCAGCACGGTATCAAACAGAAAAAATGACGGTGTTCATGAACAATGCCGCCGAAATGGCAAAGGATGTTCTTGTCGCTTACCAAGCTGACCGATCGTCGCTCTGATGATAGATTTTTTCTATCATATATATTTGAAATAAAAATTTGCAGCTATGCAAGGAACGGCTCATTCTGACCGTGACAGCATATGGACAGATCAGATGGCACAACATTCTACTCGGCTTGGCGTCGACATCGGCGGCACTTTTACAGACGTGGTTCTGGAAACGGGCGGGGCGTCGTTTTCGACCAAAGTTCTGACCACCTATACCGCCCCTGAAAACGCGATCATCGACGGGATGCATCAGGTTTGTGCGAAAGCCGGCATCACCCCGTCACAGATCGATCAGATCATTCACGGCACGACACTGGCGACAAATGCCCTGATCGAACGCCGCGGCGCCAAAACCGCGTTGATCACCACCGAAGGCTTCCGCGATGTGATCGAAATGCGCACTGAATCGCGCTTTGAACAATATGACCTGAACCTGAACCTGCCCGATCCCCTGTTGCCCCGCTATATGCGGTACACTGTGCCGGGGCGAGTGGATGCGACGGGCGCTGTGCTAAAACCATTGTCGCGCGCCGACATTGAACCCGTCGTGGATCAGATCAAGGCCGCAGGCTATGACAGCGTCGCGGTCGGGCTGATCCATTCCTACCTGAACGACAGCCATGAGAAGCTGGTGCGTGACGTGCTGGCCGAAAAGCTACCCGATGTGATGGTGTCCCTGTCTAGCGAAGTGTCACCGCAAATGCGCGAATACGAACGTTTTAACACCGTGGTCGCCAACGCCTACATTAAGCCTTTGATGAAGTCGTATCTGGGCCGCCTCGAAGGCCGGCTGCAAGACGAAGGCGTGGGGTGCAACATCTTCCTGATGCATTCAGGCGGCGGCATAATTTCCATCGACAGCGCTGCTGAATTTCCTGTCCGTCTGGTTGAATCCGGTCCCGCCGGTGGGGCGGTTTTTGCAGCACATATCGCTGCGCGGTACGGGTTGGACAAAGTATTAAGTTTCGACATGGGCGGCACAACAGCCAAGATTTGTCTGATTAAAAACCAAACCCCTAAAACATCGCGTGTTTTTGAAGTCGCCCGCACCTACCGCTTCAAAAAAGGCTCCGGCATGCCGATTTCCATTCCCGTCATCGACATGGTCGAAATCGGTGCAGGTGGCGGAAGTCTGGCGCATGTTGATGCGATGCGCCAAATCCGTGTTGGGCCGGAAAGCGCAGGCTCTGAACCCGGCCCCGCATGTTACGGGCGCGGCGGTAAACGTCCTGCTGTAACGGATGCCGATCTGGTTCTGGGCAAGCTTGATGCAGACAACTTTGCGGGTGGGTCAATTGTTCTGGATGCGGACAGTTCCAAAAACGCCCTGACAACCCATCTGGGCGATGCATTGGATATGGATGCGGCAACATCAGCTTTCGGTTTGGCCGAAGTTGTGGATGAAAACATGGCCAACGCAGCACGGGTGCACGCCGTCGAAAATGGCGAAGACCTCAGCGATTACACCATGATTGCCTTTGGCGGGGCGGCGCCTTTGCATGCGGGCCGCTTGTGCGAAAAACTGGGCGTCGAACGCCTGCTGGTGCCCCCCGGGGCGGGGGTTGGATCTGCCATTGGATTTTTGCGGGCACCCTTCAGCTTTGAGGCGAACAGATCAGTTTACATGACGCTGGACGCGTTTGATCCGGACAAAATCACAGCCCTTTTGGGGGACTTGAAAACCGAAGCCACGGGATTTGTGCGCACTTGTGATGCGCAGGCCGAAATCCTGTCCGAATTCAAAGTCTACATGCGCTACGCAGGGCAAGGTTGGGAAATCCCGATCATGCTGACCGAAGCACAAGCCATGGCGCCTGATGCCGACACCTTCAAATCCCGCTTCACCGAAGACTACGTCAAGCTGTTCGGACGTGCGGTGGACGGCATGAACATCGAAATCACCGTGTGGTCTGTCAATGCAACAACCCGTCCCGAAACAGTGGCTCCGGTCGCCCAAAGCACCATCGGATCTGCAGCGCCCGTCGGCAGTGCGCGCACCCTGTTTGATCCGGCTTTGGCCAAATTTATGCAAGCCGATGTCGTGTTGCGCGATCAAATGCACAGCGGCCAAACAGCGAACGGCCCCGCCGCCATCACCGAAGACGAAACCACGATCATTGTGCCCGCATCACGCATCGCGCTGCGCCAACCTGATGGCTGCATCGACTTGCGCGTGAAAGGATAAACCCATGGCAAAATCACACTCAACCGTTGCGTATCAAGTCATGTGGAACCGGCTGATTTCGGTGGTCGAAGAACAGGCACAAGCCCTTGTGCGCACGGCCTTTTCCACTTCAGTACGCGAAGCAGGCGATCTGTCAGCAGGCGTCTACGACGTCCAGGGCCAAATGCTGGCGCAGGCCGTGACAGGCACACCCGGCCATGTCAATGCGATGGCCGATGCCGTGGCCCATTTCATCCGACGCATCGGGCGCGACAACATTTACGAACACGACGTCTACATTACGAACGACCCATGGGAAGGCACAGGCCACCTGCATGACATCACCATGGTCACGCCGTCTTTTCACAAAGGCCACTTGGTGGGGTTCTTTGCCTGCACCGCCCATATCGTCGACATCGGTGGGCGCGGGTTCGGGGCAGACGCCGCCAGCATTTATGAAGAAGGCCTTTATCTGCCCATCATGAAGTTCGCTGAACGCGGTCACGTGGATGCCACGTTGCTTCGTATCGTGCGCGGCAATGTCCGCGAACCCGATCAACTGGTCGGAGACATGTATGCTTTGGCGACGTGTAATGAAATCGGCCACCGCCGCCTGATCGACATGATGGAGGAATTCGGGTTGGATGCACTGGACGATGTGGCCACCTTCATTCTCGACAATTCGCGCCGCGCAACCATCGAAGCGATTGCGAAGCTGCCCCGCACCTCTGCCACAGGCGAAATGACAGTGGACGGGTTTGCGGCCCCCATCACTCTGAAGGTCAAAGTATCAGTACACAAAGACCGGATCGTGTCGGATTTCACCGGGTCGTCGGGCTTGGACAAGAAAGGCATCAACTGTCCGCTGGTCTATGCCAAGGCCTACGCCTGCTACGCGTTGAAAGTGGCCATTGCGCCAGAAGTGCCCAACAACGCCGCCAGCCTTGCCCCCTTCGAGATCGAAGCGCCAGTTGATACGATTGTGAATGCCGTGCACCCTGCCCCCGTGGCCCTGCGCCATATCGTGGGGCATTTTGTACCAGACACGGTTTACAATGCTTTCGACAAAATCGTGCCGGGTCTGGTGCCTGCGGAAGGGGCGGGATGTTTGTGCAACTTCCAAGTGTCGCTGCGTCCGCGCACCGATGCACCCGCGCCCGACGACGCCCGCCGGTCCGAGGTACTGACTTTCAATTCAGGCGGATCCGGGGCGCGTCCCGAACACGACGGGCTGAATGCGACGGCTTTTCCATCGGGTGTCATGACCATGCCCATCGAGGCCACAGAGCACGCAGGCCCCGTCATTATCTGGCGCAAAGAATTGCGCCCTGATTCAGGCGGCGCCGGCCAGCAACGCGGCGGCTTGGGGCAATACATGGAAGTGGGCGCACGCGAAGGTCATGAATTCGACATTCAAGCCATGTTCGACCGTGTGAACCACCCCGCACAGGGACGACGGGGCGGTGGCGCGGGCGCGCCAACCACAATCGCACAAGACGACGGCAGCCCGATGAACGGCAAAGGCAAGCAGTTCGTGGCCCACGGCCGGCGCGTGATGATGGCCTTCCCCGGTGGCGCAGGCTACGGCGACCCGGCAAAACGTTCAAAGGATCACGTAAAAAGAGACTTGGCATTGGGCTACATCTCTGCCGAAACTGCCGCACAGGACTATGGCTTAAGCGCCGAAGATATCGCGGATGTGCAAAACACCGTGACCAAGGGGGGAACAATTTGATGAGCAATCAAACACCAAATCACAGCAGCTATGACATCATCATCGTGGGGGGCGCAATCATGGGATCGTCCACGGCTTGGTTCCTGACCGAACAAAAAGACTTTCAGGGACGTGTGCTGGTCGTAGAAAAAGATCCAAGTTATGAATTTTCCTCAACGGCGCACACCAATTCCTGTATGCGCCAGCAGTATTCCAACGCGCTAAACGTCAACATCTCGCAATTTGCGGCTGATTTTGTGAAAAACATCCGCAGCTACATGAAAGACGACCGCGTCCCGGAACTGTCGATCCGATCCTTTGGTTACATGTATCTGGCCGACACCGAAAGCTTCGCCCAAACCCTACGCGAAAACATCAAGATCCAGCACGACGCAGGGGCCGCGACCGTTTTGATGACACCGGACGAAATCAAGGCGAAATACCCTTTCTACAATGTGGATGACATTGTGTTGGGGTCCATCAACACTGTGGACGAAGGCTATTGGGACGGGGCGGCCGTGTTTGATTGGTGGCGACGACTGGCCCGTGAACGCGGCGTGGAGTATGTGCACAACGAAGTTGTCGCGATGACAAAAAACGCCGCAGGCACGCGTGTCGAAAGCATCACTTTGGCTTCGGGCGAAGTGATCTCCTGCGGGCAGGTTGTCAATGCGTCCGGCCCGCGGGCCGCACGAACAGCCGCCATGGCAGGCATTGAGATACCCGTTGAGCCGCGCAAACGCTTTTCGTGGATTTTTGCCGCCGAACGACCACTCGATCAGGACCTGCCCCTGACCATTGATCCTTCTGGCGTACATTGCCGCGAAAATGGCGGTGGCACCTATCAAGCCGGAGGGCACGCCGACATCGATCCGGCTGTGGATTATGACGATTTCAATATGGACCACAGCTTTTGGGAAAACCACGCTTGGCCGATCCTTGCGACCCGTATTCCCCAGTTCGAGGCCGTGAAAGTCACCCATTCTTGGACCGGTCACTACGCCTACAACACGCTGGATCACAACGCGGTTCTGGGACGGCATCCCGAGATTGAAAACTTCATCTTCCAAAACGGATTTTCGGGCCACGGCCTGCAACAATCCCCCGCCATGGGGCGCGGCATTGCAGAACTTTTGGTGCATGGCGCCTATCGCAGCCTTGATCTGTCACCCTTCAGCTATGAGCGGATCACAACCAATACACCAATAATCGAAAAGGCAGTTATCTGATGCAAATGCCCCCAAATCCGTTCATGCGCGCCCTGACCAGCAAACAAAAGCAGTTGGGCATCTGGACCAGTCTCAACAGCCCTTTCGCAGCCGAAGTTACAGCCCCAGCTGGATTTGATTGGGCGTTGGTCGATATGGAACATTCGATCAATGATTACTTCAGCGTTCTGGGCCAGTTGCAGGCCTTTGCCGCCAGCAGCACAACCGCGATCGTGCGCCCCGAATGGAACGATCCGGTGGCAGTTAAACGCCTGTTGGACATGGGCGTGCCGGGTCTGCTGTTTCCCATGATCCAAACCGTAGAAGAAGCCGAAAAAGCGGTCGCCGCAACACGTTATCCGCCACATGGGATGCGCGGGTTTTCAGGGGGGACACGGGCCAATAAATTCGGGCGCGTGACTGATTATCTGGATAAGGTCGAAAGCGAAACAGCCGTCCTGTTGCAGATTGAAACCCGCAGCGCCATTGAACAGGCCGGCGCAATCGCGGGCGTAGACGGTGTCGATGGCATTTTCTTTGGCCCCGCTGACATCGCCGCAGACATTGGCAAACTGGGCCAGCCTTTGGATGCTGCAGTGTGGGATTTAATCCGACCGGTGGCCGCAAAATTGCGTGACATGGGCGTGCCTGTCGGGACTTTGGTCAATGATGCGGATTTTGCAGCCCAGCTTTTGAACGAAGGCTTCACCTTTGTGGCGTGTGGCACCGACACCACCCTTCTTGCCCGCGCATCCGATGCATTGCTGGCAAACGTCAAAGGGCAGTTGAAATGAAATATGCGGCGTCCCGTCTGGATCCGGTCCAACCTTCGGCCTCGGCCTGGGTCAGCCAAGCGGCGAAAGCTGCCATTGCAGCCGGGGAAGACGTCATTGATCTGGGGCTGGGCGAGCCCGATTTCGACACGCCGTCCCACATCATTGAGGCTGCCCACCGCGCGGCCCTGAACGGCGAAACACGCTATCCGCCGACCAATGGAACCGCGGCCTTGCGCCAAGCCGTTGTGGGCAAGCTGGCGCGCGAAAATGCCCTGAGCTATGGGCTGGACGAAGTGATAGTATCCAACGGCGCAAAACAAGTGCTGTTCAACGCGATGATGACCACGCTGGAACCACAGGACGAAGTGCTGCTATGCGCCCCCTACTTTGGCCAGTATAAAGACATTGTGTTGATCTTGGGCGGCACGCCTGTTGAACTGATTTGCCCCGCGTCGGACGGATTTATCCTGAAGCCCGACGCGCTCAGGACTGCCATCACCCCCAAAACACGTTGGATCATGCTGAACCTGCCGTCCAATCCGGCAGGCGCAGTCTATTCGGACGACGCTCTGCGCACTTTGGGACAGGTTGTGGACGACCACCCAGATGTGTTGATCCTGTCTGACGAAATCTACGAACATATCTTGTTTGACGGGCACAAATTCTTGTCCTTCGCGGCGGCAAACCCGCAATTGAAAGATCGGACCCTGACGGTGAACGGCGTGTCCAAAGCCTACGCGATGACGGGGTGGCGCATTGGATACGGGGCTGGCCCAGCCCCCTTGATCGCGGCCATGACCAAGGTGCAGTCGCAGATTTGTTCAGGCGCTTGCGCCATTGCCCAAGCCGCAGCCGCCGCCGCCCTGAATGGCCCGCAAGACGAGGTGCGCCGCTTCAATGCCGCCTTTGAAGCGCGACGCAATCTTGTTGTGGATCATGTCGCGGGCATCGACGGGCTGACACTGGAGCCGCCGCAAGGCGCCTTTTACGCCTTGATCGGCTGTGAGGCCCTGATCGGTGCCACCACCCCCCACGGCACCACGCTGGTCAATGACGCCGACGTCACGGCCTATTTCCTGAAAGCGGCAGGCATTGCCGCCGTTCCAGGCAGCGCTTATGGGCTAGAGCCGTTTTTCCGCATTTCCACAGCCGCCTCCGAGGCCGTACTCTCGACAGCAATGACGCGACTGGCTTCGGCAGTCGCAGCCCTTCAACTAAAGGAAACACCATGAAAAAAATCGTATTGACCGGCGCCGCAGGCCGTTTGGGGTCATATTTGCGCGAACCGCTGACCAAGCTGTGCGACGAATTGGTATCCACAGACATCAAGGACGACGTTGGCACGCTTTATGCTGGTGAAACCTACATGCAGGCCGATCTTGCGGATTTTGTCGCGATGGACAAAGTGATCGAAGGCGCCGACATGGTTGTGCACATGGGCGCTTTTGTCGATGAAGGCCCGTTCGAACAATTGCTTGGGCCGAATTTCGTGGGGTCTTACAATGTCTGGGAAGCGGCCTCAAAGCATGGTGTGCGCCGTGTCGTTTACGCGTCATCCATCCACGCCGTTGGCATGTATCCCAAGAACGAATTCATCGACACCGAAGTCGCCCACCGCCCCGACACTTTCTATGGTCTGGCCAAGTGCTTTACCGAGGATTTGGGTCGCATGTATTGGGAAAAACGCGGCCTAGAAAGCGTTCACATGCGCATCCTGTCCTGCGCCCAAGTCAACAACGCCCGCGCTTTGGGGTCATGGTTGTCTTATGATGATCTGATCCAGCTGGTCACACGTTGCATCGAAACCCCTGTCACAGGATTTGCCGTCATTTACGGCGTGTCAGACAATGACCGCGCACCCGTGGACAATTCCAAGGCCAGCTTTTTGGGCTACCGTCCGAAAGACAACGCAGAACAATTCGCGGAAGAGGTCTTGGCCAATGAACCACCCATGAACCCACACGACCCCAACCATATGTGCCATGGCGGCCCGTTTGCGGGTGTCGATTTGGGCAAGTCCGGTCTGGCCGGAATGAACGTCGTTGACGACCGAAAAGAGAATTAAAACCTATACGATGGTTCATTCGGGGCGCGTAAATTGCGCCCCGAATAACACATAAACGGCGCTAGATCAGCTGGCCCATCGCCACGGCAGTGTCGGCCATGCGGTTGGAAAAACCCCATTCATTGTCGTACCAGCTTAGAATGCGCACCATGTTGCCATCCAGCACTTTGGTTTGATCCAGATGGAAGATCGACGAATGTGGGTCGTGGTTGAAATCCGAACTCACCAAAGGCAAGTCGGTATATCCCAACACATTTTTCAACGGCCCATCGGCTGCGGCGATGATGGCTGCATTGATTTCTTCCACAGACGTGTTGCGCTGCGCCTCAAAGGTAAGATCCACAACAGACACGTTGGGGGTTGGCACGCGGATCGCCACGCCGTCCAGCTTTCCGTTCAGTTCGGGCAACACAAGTCCAACAGCTTTTGCGGCGCCCGTTGAGGTCGGGATCATAGACAATGCAGCGGCGCGGGCACGGTACAGATCGCTGTGCATCCGGTCCAACGTCGGCTGATCACCGGTATAGCTGTGGACAGTGGTCATAAACCCTTTTGTTAGACCCACGGCATCGTTCAAGGTCTTGGCCACGGGGGCAAGGCAGTTGGTGGTGCATGACGCATTAGAGACGATCACATCGTCCGCCGTCAGATCACCGTGGTTCACACCATACACGATTGTTTTATCCGCATCTTTCCCTGGCGCAGAGATCAGAACCCGCGACGATCCATTATCAAGATGGGCCTGACAGGCTTCTTTGGATTTGAAGATACCGGTACATTCCAGCACCACATCCACGTGTCCCCATGGCAGATCGGCTGGGTTGCGCATTGCCGTGACTTTGATGGGGCCGCGCCCGACATCAATGGTGTCATCCGTGGTTGTGACATCGCCATTAAAGCGTCCATGCACTGTATCGAAACGGAACAGATGCGCATTTGTTTCGACAGGCCCCAAGTCGTTGATAGCGACAACTTCGATGTCTGTGCGTTCACTTTCGCAAATCGCACGCAATACATTGCGCCCGATCCGCCCAAATCCATTGATGGCTACAGTCACTGGCATGTCAGGCTCTCCGTAAATATTGTGTATTTTGCATCACGCATGAAGGTTCATGATTAAGTTAGCGCTAACAAATACTGCCAAATTTCAAAATTGCAACCGTCAGTATGAAGCATCTTGAGAGAACACCAAATCGCTATACCTGATGCGCAACCAACACGCAGCCGATCCAGACTAACGATCTTCGCGTGACATCGCCCCAAGCAGCCGCACTCTGGATGCTTTGCGTTCGGGCAAGATCACAGCACTTTGGGCGGCGAATTTTCCAGTATATGCGCCGTTGAAAAGCATACGTTTGCCCCTGTACGCATCCAGTTTCAAATTGCGTTGGAAGCTGTGGCCCAAACCCGCAATGCGGTAACCCGGAGCCATACGCGTCGGTTCCAGATACCCTTCGACCGACAATTGCACCAATGGCCCAGCGGCCCCAAAGAACCGCCCCGATGTCACTTTGGTGACATTCAAGATCCCAGTCAGCGGATCATATTGGCCCACCACCGTTGCGAACCCACCCGGCTGCAAAGATCCGACACCCGCACCGCGTACTTTCGTGCCGCCCACCTGCATGACATTGAACCCCGACGCGCGGGACACATCGCCTGACACCAAATGCTGTGTCGGTTTTACGATTTCAACCGCGCTACCAATCACAGATTGCCCACGCCACAAGCCAGACACTTTGACAAACGCCCCCACGTGCACAGATGGCACGCTGCGGGCCAACACCACATCAACTCCGTTGACACGCAACAGCCGTCCACCTTGCGTCACCCCTTCAACCGGTCCCACCAAGGGATGCGTGACATGAACGCGGCGGGCGACAAGCTGATCTGGCCCGCCTTGGGCCTCAACTGTCAAACTGTTCCCCAACCGCAAGTCGGCTTCGCCGATCGCACCAAACCCGTCAGTGAACAGGGTTGTCTTATCCGTCTGCACATAATTCCCACCGACGATCAAACTGCCAAATTCCGTCAGAACCCCGACGATGCCGGTTCCCCCGATGCCACCTTCCACGGGCGCTTCGATACTTTGCCCGAAACTGGTCCGGGGCAACAGCAAACACGCTGAAGCCCCGACGATCATCGCGCGACGCGTTACAGGCTTTGAGGTCATTGGGGATCGTTTCCTTTCGGGGCTTCGCTTTCGTCTTCTTTGTAAAAGAACACACCGTATCTAAAGCGTTGTTTTCCTTCGGCCAACACCTTGTCGGTGCTTTGCATGTCTGCCGCCAACTTATTGATTTTCAACAACGTATCCTGGCTGAGGCTGCGTGCTTGGACTTCTAATTTGTCAACGGAGGACGCCGTCAGGTGGTTGTAAAACACGGCACGTTCCAACAGCTTCGGTTGCTCTTCCAGTAGGTTTTCCACAGCCGCTGCCATATGGTCCCCCAAGTTGTGCGCGAAAAAGTGCATGCGTTGATCGGTGTCGGCAGGCCCCACCAACACATCCATATCCAACGCGATAAGATCATCCGTTTGATACACAATGTCTTGGCGGATCAGCTCATCCAGAATCGTACGTGGCCGAACATCGCGGCTGACAGATTGCACCAGCGCGTCAAAACTCGGGGCTTGTCCTGAGCGTTTGATCGCAACAGGCGCACCCTGCGCATTGGCATAAACCGGATCAGACAGCCAGCGCCCGACAACTGACGTCAAGGTGGAAACCTTGCGGCGCAGGCTTTCTTCCGCGTGCCGGTCGGGGTCCCTAAATTCTTTCACATCACGCCGGTGCACACCTGTCATGACACTGATGCGGCTGTCTGTGGCGTCGCGGCCCAGCAGTTCAACAGCTGTTTCTACATAGGTTTGTTTCACCACATGGTAAAAAGCGGGGGCTGCGATCCCTTTTGAGATCAACATGCGCATCATCGGGCGCAATACAGTCTTTAAGGCTCGTTCAAATATTTGGGCGTTCGGGGAAGGATCGGCACTGTTCATACGGTGAGAGTATCGCCAAGTGTGCAAATTTTCCACAGCTTTTCGTGTGCCCCTAAGGACCAAACGCCGCACTGAAAGGATCCTGTCCTCAGGCATCTGATTACGCGTCCAATCGCCACAACGACTTTGTCCGCCAAAGTTGCTTTTTTCACCCCAGCCCCGTAGGCCGATCCCAAGGGAGACCCAAATGCTTCTTCAGGCGCACCAGCTCAAAAAATCCTTTCAAAGCGTCGACGGCCCCGTCCCTGTTTTGCGCGGCATCGACTTGTCGGTCGACGCGGGCGAAACCCTTGCTTTGACGGGCGAATCTGGGTCTGGAAAAAGCACACTTTTACATATTCTGGGCGGATTGGATGTGGTGGACAGTGGCACAATTTCACTGGAAGGTCGCGACATCACGGGGCTTGATGACACGGGTCGGGCCGCTTTGCGCCGTGATACGTTTGGTATTATCTTTCAACAGTTTAACTTGATCCCTTCCCTGACCGTCGCCGCAAACATCGCGTTTCAAGCGCGTCTGGCTGGAAAAGCGTCTGCCGATGGTCTCGCACATCTTGCCGACGCTTTGGGTTTGACCGAACAGTTAAACAAATACCCCGAACAATTGTCGGGTGGACAACAACAAAGGGTCGCAATCGCGCGCGCTTTGGCTGTGCGTCCAAAGCTGGTGCTGGCCGATGAGCCCACTGGCAATTTGGACGAAGACACAGCCGAACAAGTGCTAGCCCAAATGTTGGACCTTGTGGCGGACACCGGCGCTGCGCTGATCATGGTGACTCACTCGCCTACCTTGGCCAATCGCATGGGACGCAGGTTGCATCTGCGTCAGGGACAGCTTGCATGACGGCTGCAGGCTTTCACGCGCTTTGGTCACATTGGCGGCGCAACCCGTTGCAATTGTTCACACTTGTTGCAGGGCTTGCTTTGGCCACTGCCTTGTGGTCGGGCGTGCAAGCCGTCAACGCCGAAGCCCGCGCCAGCTACGGCGCGGCTGCTGCAACCTTGGGCGAAGGGCAATTCGATCAGCTGTTACCGGCACAATCGGACACAATTGCGCAGGCCGATTACATCGCATTGCGCCGTGCAGGCTGGCAAGTGGGCCCCGTTGTGGACGGTCGACTGGACGCGGACGGCACCCAAATCCGCATCCTTGGGATAGATCCGTTAACGGCCCCGAACGGATTTGACGCAGTCGGAGAAGGGCAACCCGTTGATCTGGTGGGCTTTTTGTCCAAACCTACAGTTTTTGCAAACGCGGACACGGCTGACCTGCTTAAAGGCCTCGGGGTGCGGGTGATCGAGGATGCGGGCGTGGCCAGCGGCATGGCGATCACCGATGTATCAGTGGCCCAAGATGTCCTGTCACTGCCCGGACAATTAAGTCGGCTTGTGATTGCGAACCAACAGCCGCTGGGGGTTCCGCCGCTGGCAGATGTCGTTCCCAACCTGACCCGTGTCGCCGCACAATCTGGCACAGACGTCGCACGATTGACCGACAGCTTCCATTTGAACCTGACAGCCTTCGGGTTGCTAAGTTTTGCAGTTGGCATTTTCATTGTGCACGGCACCATCGGGCTGGCGTTTGAACAAAGACGCAGCATGGTGCGGACATTGCGGGCTTTGGGCATGCCTTTGCGGCGCGTTATGGTCTTGATGGGGGTTGAGCTGATTGTGCTGGCCTTGATCGGGGGCGGTGTGGGCGTGGTCATGGGATACCTGATCGCAGCAGCTTTACTGCCGGATGTCGCGGCGACCCTCAAAGGGTTATATGGCGCGGACGTGTCTGGCACCTTACAACTTAGACCAAGCTGGTGGATTTCGGGATTGCTGATTTCGGTTGCCGGCACTGGGGTCGCGGCAATCGGGTCTTTGATGCAGGTTGCACGCATGCCCCTGCTGGCAAGTGCGCGTCCACAGGCCTGGTTAACCGCATCTTCCGCACGGCGCATATTGCATGTCGCGATTTCGGGTCTGTTGCTTGCTGTGGCGGTGGCTTTGGGGGTTTGGGGCAAAGGTCTGGTATTAGGATTTGTCATGCTGGGGGCGTTGTTGATCGGCGCCGCATTGGCCTTGCCGTTGATTTTGGATGTGGCTTTGCGCCTTGGGCAAGCCCGTGCGAGGCATGTGATTTGGGAATGGTTTTGGGCCGACACCCGTCAACAATTGCCAGGCCTTAGCCTTGCCTTGATGGCCTTGCTGTTGGCAATGGCGGCCAACGTGGGCGTATCTACGATGGTGTCGAGCTTTCGATTGACCTTTGTAGGGTTTTTGGACCAACGCTTGGCTTCAGAGCTTTATGTCACCGCGCAGACACCCGCACAAAGTGAAGCCTTGCAAGCATTTCTAAAGCCGCAAGTGCGTGTCATTTTGCCTGTTTTGTCCGTGCAAACCGATCTTGCCGGACTGCCTACGGATCTCTACGGCGCCCGCATCGACAGCACCCACCGTGACAACTGGGCCTTTCTGGAGGCCCGTAGCGACGCATGGGACAGCGTCGATACAGGGCGCGGCATCATAATCAACGAACAACTGGCACGCCGCGCGGGTCTTTGGGTGGGCGATGACGTGTCTTTGGGGGGCAGCCGTAGTTTGCCCGTCGTGGGTATTTACGGCGACTACGGCAATCCAATCGGGCAAGCCATCGTTCAGGAGGATCTGTTCAATGCCCTGCACCCCAACCAAATTCCCACCCGTTTCGGGCTGCGCACAGACACCCCGGACAGCGTGCGCAAAGCCTTAATTGACGACTTTGGACTGCCAGAGGCAAACATCATTGATCAAGCAGGGATCAAAGCATTCTCGCTGTCCATATTCGAACGCACTTTCACCGTAACCGGTGCTTTAAATGTGCTGACATTGGCCGTTGCAGGGTTTGCGATTTTTATGAGCCTTCTTACACTGGCCTCTATGCGCGTGCCGCAGTTGGCCCCCGCTTGGGCGCTTGGTCTGACACGACGCAAACTGGGGCAACAGGAATTGACCCGTGCTGCCATTTTGGCCGTTTTGACCGCAACAGCGGCCATTCCTTTGGGCTTGGCATTGGCATGGGTGTTGTTGGCTGTTGTCAATGTCGAGGCTTTTGGGTGGAAGTTGCCTATGTATGTCTTTCCCGCAGCTTACGCAAAACTATGCGGGTTTGCTTTGCTGGCTGCCATCGTCGCGGCACTTTGGCCAGCTTTGCGTTTGGCACGAACACCCCCCACCGATCTTTTGAAGGTTTTTGCAAATGAACGTTAGGGCTTTGGTCTTTTTGCTGTGTTTGCCCGCTATGGCGTGGGCCCAAGGGTTCGGAGGCTTGGGAACCCAAGCAGATGGCTTCACAACGCCCCGTCCCAACCCTGTTTTCGACTTCCCGCAAGATCATGGCCCCCACCCCGACTACCGGATTGAATGGTGGTATCTGACGGCCAATATGACGGGACCGGATGGCGCGGAATACGGGCTACAATGGACGTTGTTCCGGTCTGCGCTTGCCCCTGAGGCCGGGGTCGGATGGACTTCGCCCCAAATCTACTTCGGACATGCGGCCGTCACCACAAAGGACGCCCATTACGTGTCCGAACGCTTTGCAAGGGGCGGCATCGGACAGGCTGGCGTGACACCCGCCCCTTTTGAAGCATGGATTGATGACTGGCATCTTAAAGGCGACAACTTTGACACGATGCAGATGCACGCCACCGGACCGGAATTTGCCTATGATGTGACACTGGACGCCCAAGGGCCGCTGGTTTTCCATGGCGACGGTGGCTTTTCCGTGAAATCGGCAAAAGGCCAAGCCAGCTACTACTATTCGCAGCCTTTTTATGACCTTAGCGGCACGCTTACCCTGCCGGACGGGCCTGTTCCGGTCACAGGCACCGCGTGGTTGGACCGCGAATGGTCGTCGCAGCCTTTGGCCGACGATCAGTCCGGTTGGGACTGGTTTTCGCTGTCCTTTGAGGATGGCAACAAATTGATGGGGTTCAGGCTCCGCCAGACCGACGGTACGTTTTTTGCATCCGGAACGTGGATTGCGCCCGATGGGACACCGACCGCGTTGCGCCCCGACGACTTTATCGCATCCCCCATGGCACTGTCGGATGTGGGGGGGCGCGACGTTCCGACGACTTGGCGCGTGCAGGTGCCCCGGTTCAATGTGGACGTCACCACAACGGCCCTGAACCCGCAGGCCTGGATGGCCGTGTCATTGTCCTATTGGGAAGGGCCTGTGACAGTACAAGGATCACATACGGGGCGTGGTTACCTGGAAATGACCGGCTACGAATAGCGCTACTTTTCGAACAAAACGTCTTCCAAAAGCAGTGCATCCAACCCCGACGTCATGAACATGGCCACCGCGTCTTCAACGCTGTGCACGATCGGTTTGCCCATAATGTTGAAACTGGTGTTCAACACGACCGGCACGCCTGCCGTTTCACCCATGGCACGACACAGCGCGTGCATCCATGGGGCGTCGGTCTCGGTGACTGTCTGCAACCGGCCTGTTCCGTCTTCGTGCACCACGGCTGGCACTTTCTCGCCCTGCCCCGCAGCCCATGGCAAGGTGAAAGACATGTAGGGTGCAGGCTGCGCATGGTCGAACCATAGGCTGGCATCTTCGGCTGGAATAACAGGAGCAAACGGGCGGTACGCTTCGCGGCCCTTCACAAGCATGTTGATGCGGTCTTTCATGTCCGGGACGCTTGGGTCAGCCAGAATGGACCGGTTTCCCAATGCACGGGGCCCGAATTCGGCGCGGCCGCGCATGACGCCGATGATTTTGCCGTCTTTGAGCAGTTGCGCCACCTTGGCCACAGACCTGTCCCCACACTCGGTCACGCAGGCCACTTTGCAATAATCTTGTGCTTTTGTGATGGCTTCGGGGTTTGGACGTGCGCCCAAGTAGGCTGTGCCTGTGCCTTTGGGAATCTGCTTTTGCTTGGTGTCGTCCATCCAGGCCAAAAGGGCTGCACCCACTGCGTTTCCATCGTCACCGGGGGCGGATGGCACCGTGACGCTGGTGACATTGAACCGCCGTGCGATGGTGCCGTTGTAGGATGAATTGAGCGCACAGCCGCCCGTCAGCACCAGATTAGCCGGGCTGTCGGGCAACACAGCTTCAACCACTTGATCCGTAATATGCGCGTAGGCAGCTTGCGCAGAAGCTGCAAGATCGGCACCCTGCATGATAGGATCATCCGCGCCGCGACCGTATGTTTGCGCCATGGCCAACGCCTGCTTCACGATGCCGGTATCCGCAAAACGTAACCTGCCCCGATCCACAGTCACTGTCGCGCACAGCGCATCGACCAAAGCAGGAATCGGCGTGCCGAAGGCCGCAAGCCCCATCAGTTTCCATTCTTCCCCCAAGCGCCAATCAAAGCCCGCCAACAGCGTCAACTTGGAATAGAATGCACCCAATGACCCGGGCCCCCAAGACCGCCACCGGCGTTTGATCTGTCGATCGGTCATGTCGTAAACTGCGGCAGCGCCAGCTTCGCCTTCACCGTCAATCACCAGACACACTGCGTCGTCATGGGGCGTCTGGTGGCAGGCGGCGACCGCGTGGCACAGATGATGCTCAAAGCGTTTGATGTCCGGCATCTGCCCGTTTGCAAACCCCTGCCGCATCACGCCAGCCCCCATCGCGGATTGCGCGTTTTGGTGCACATGCCATAACCACAAGGCATGGTCTGCTGGCATCATCAGATCGACCATATCAGGGGGCAGATCCACCTTTTGGGTTTGCCATGTACTGGCAACCACCAGCTTGTCTTTGTTCGGATCCGCACCAACGGCCTTTAAAGCTTGCGCCAGATGCGCGGGATGATCTGCGGCCACACTCCACGCGCGTTTGTCTTGCATGTAGCGTTCGGTTGCTTCTGCAAAAACCAATGTTCCGCGTTCGTCGACAATCGCCAACGCCGGGTCATGTCCAGTGGTGGACAGGCCCAGATACCACGTGGTCATTTGGCCGCTTTCAGCGCCAATACCGCAGTCGCAAAAGCACCCAAAGTATCATGTTCGAAAATCATGGATGGATCAATTTCAACGTCGAATTCGTCCTCTACGTCACCGCACAACAAAACGGCATCGATACTTTCCAGTCCAATGTCGATCAAAACCGACTCTTCGCGGACCTCTTCAAGCGGAAGATCGGTGCGTTTGGCTATTTGTTCACGCAAGTAATGCGTCAAATTTGAGTCGGACATAAGGTTTCTCAATCAATAGTGGAATTGTAAGTCTATAAAATCGTTAAATAAATACAGGCCTACAAATCGCACTTTAAGGACTGCATTGCAACAGTTTGGGACATCTCAAAATAGCGATGCCCTTGAGACGTCAATCGAATGTTAGGAAACCGTGCAAAAACGGCAGGAATTGCACGCCTGAGCAACAAGCGCGACAAAGACGCACCAACACAATGGTGCAGCCCGTGACCAAAGGACAAATGCCCCGTTGTTTTGCCCCTGTTCACAGCGTTCAGATGGATGCAGGCCGTGTCTTTTGCATTGAAAGCCAACCCGTCAACCTGCTGGGTGTTTCGCGCATGCCGGTAGATAAATTTGGGCGATCCGCAGGTGGACATGATTTCCTCGATCCGCGTGTTTGTCCAAGCCGGGTCCGCCACATCCTGTCGCAGATCCCACGGCAAGCTCAGAACCCAATGCAGCGCATTGCCCAAAGTATGGCTTAGGTTGAAACTGGCCCCGTACAACACCAAAACCAAGGCCGCGATGTCTGCATCGTCGTATCCTTCGGGGGGATTTTGCTGCAGGTGATCTTGCAGTGAAACGGCCCCTGATGGGGCATCCTCGGTACGTGCGCGGCCAGTGCTGACCAGCGACATGGTCTCTGCAAACACCTCTTGCAGTTGCAAAATCTGGCGCATGGGCAACAAAGGTTCAAGCACGTCCTGCAAGACAGGCGCCAGCGTGTCAAAGCGGTCCAGATCGGAAGGATGCAACCCTAAAATCGGCTTGGTGATGGCCCGAAAGACAGGATTTGCAAAGTCCTCGACCAGATCGGGGGCACCTGAAGCTTGCAAAGCGTCCAGCGCCACCTGAATGCGATCATCAATAAGCCCATGCCAAACGCGCAGTCGGTTTTGGCCAAGAACTTGCATGACAGATTTGCGCGCCGCAGCGTGACGCGGGCCTGACATAAAGAACATCGCGTTTTTGGCGATATGAATAACCGGGCTTAAGTCACGCCCGCTTTTGTCGTGCAATGCCTGCAAGTGGGCTTCCATTTGCGGCGGCGCAAAACCTTTGTCATCCGTGATAATGGCGCGCGCGGTCGTGTGGTCCTTTACGTTCCACAGCTTGGCAGCCGGCTTTTCACACAGTGGCACGGGGGTGCACGGAAGCGCACGTGGCCCTTGCAACATTGGCGACACCAGAAAACTGCAGCGGTCTTTGTGCAGGATCATATCGGGAAACCGACGGCTCAGTGCTGGCAAAGCCCGCAAGATGAACAACCGTGCAAAAGCTTCGCCGGGGCATTTGTGCCGCCCGGCCCCGAAGGCTTGCGTCGGGCTACGCACCCCGTTCGGGCGGTCTTGCGACAACCAATCCTTGCGCAACGCAAGATTGCTGGCCTGCATATCAAGGCTGATGTGTTGGTTGTGATGGACAGGACACCCGCCAACATCACCGTCGGCATCGGATACTCGGCCTACAAAACGCGTCGACAAATAGACACTGAGCACCTGTTCCAGTTTGCGGTCCGGCCAATCCCGCTGGCCTGCGTCTTGCCATTCCCCTTGCCCATGCATCAACAGGCCCCATGCTGCAAACCCAAGCCCCAAACCCGCCGAATGGGCCGCCACAAACAAGCTTAGGCCAGTGTCACGCACCATGTTTTCCTTGTCCGGCACGTCACCCAAGGCGGCGGCCACGTGGCTGGACAAAGTTGCAGGGCCATCTGCCTGTGTGTCCATGTTGGGTGCAACAAGCCCTGTATCATTCAACCAGGCATTCATTTTTCGCAGTTCGCGCAGACTTAGGAATTTTTCGGTGAACTTGCGCAGGTCCGCGACCGCATTCAGCATTTCGGCCTGCCCCTTGGGATGCGGATCAAAGCCGATGATCGGCAAAATCACATCGCAAAACAGAGGGTCCACAAAATCGCGCATGAGGTCTGCATCTTGAATCTGTGCCAAAGCATCCAGTCGCACCGCAATCGCGGCGTCCATCATGGGCACCCAAGCATCCAGCGCTTTTTCAGAAAAGACAGCGGCGATCAAACGCCGCGATTGCAGGTGTGTATCGTCACTTTGGTAAATCAACGAATGCTGTGCAAAACGACGGACGGCGGACAAATCATGCCCCGACGCCGCTTCGATCTGTTCCAGATAACCTTGCAGCGCAAAAATCGAAAAGTCTTTACCACGTAAAATCCGGTCCACATCCTGCGGGTCGGAAAATGTCAGCGTGGGCAATTTGTTCAAGCTTCGGGTCATGGTGTCTCTGGTGTCGACTTTGGGCCAAGGCCTGCGTGCATCTCGCCTTGTTGGTAGGTTCTGGCACATATTCTGCGTCGGACCTTGCCGCTGCTGGTTTTTTCTAAAGTGCCGCGCGGCAAAAAGCGAATGTCTTTTAACTGAACCCCGAAAGCACCGCGCACCGCACGTGTGATGGCGCGGCGCACTGTGTCTGCGCCGTCAAAATCACGCGCCTTTTCGGTCACTTCGATCAGCAATGCGGCGTCACTGGGAACAGATGGGTCTGGCGCAAAGGCCGCCGCGGCCAGTTTGTTCAGACGGTCATCCATGGACGCCGCCAACCACTCAATTTCGGTGGCGGCCACGTTGCGTCCATGCACAATCAGCATGTCTTTCAAACGCCCCGTCACAAACAGGTCATCCCCCTCAATCACGCCCAGATCTCCGGTGCGCAACCACGTTTTGGCACCTTTGGTCACAAAACGATCGGCCGTGTCCTGCGGCGCATTCAGATAACCGCCTGTGCAGCTTGGCCCATGCACCCAAATCTCACCTTCAACGCCATCACAACAAAGCTGCCCATCCTCTGACATGATACCAATGCATTGGCGGGTCTGTGGCGTTAGGCGGCAAGGCGCCAGTTTGTGGTCATGCGGCGCATCGTGATCAGGTTGCGCCCCAGCGACAAACAATGCGTTTTCCGCCATCCCGTAGCAGGCAAAGCTAGCACCTTTCGGCAATCCATATGCCTCAAAACGGTCCTGGAAGGCGGGCAACAAATCGGCAGGCACAGGTTCTGCACCGCAAAAGGCTTGCTTCAACGAAGAAAGGTCCAATGCCGCGCAATCTTCTGGCGCAATCCGTTTCAGGCATTCGGCGTAAATAAACGCAGGCCCCCCCGTGATCGTAGCTTTGAAATCCTGCACAGCCTGCAGCCACGTCAACGGTTTGCGAATGACATCAAACGGGCTGAGTTGAACGCTAGTGCCGCCAAAAAGGATCGGATACAGCAAACATCCCATAAGCCCCATATCATGGTAATGTGGCATCCAGTTCACCACGACGGTGTCGCGCCCCAACCCCCATGTTTGCACCACAAGGGCCGCATTGGCGATGATGTTTGCGCCACTCATTTCCACACCTTTGGGCATGTGTGTCGACCCAGACGTGTATTGTAGCAACACGGTAGACGGGGCCACGGAAGCATCCAGCGAAGGCACATCAGACGCCGCCAATAGGGTTCCGTCAGCGTCATAGATCGGGCATTGCACGACATCATTGTCAGTAAGGCTGCGCCGCAATCCAGCCGCGCTTTGCGTCTGGGTGATCACGGCGCGCGCGCCGCAATCGCGCACGATATGCGGCAGACGCGGATCACCTGCTTTGGCGGGCGGCATCGCGGACACGATGATGCCCTCCAGAAGCCCCGCAAGCACAGCCGTTACAAACCCCAAGCCATGTGGCATCGCCAATGCCAAAACATAGCGGCCCGGTCCAAACGACTTGCGCCAGATCCGAGCCTGTTGTTCCGCAGCCTCAAGCAGCGCCTGCCCGCTTATTTCGGTGGCTTGCATGCCACCCGAGCGGTGCAAAAACGTCATGATTGTCTGATTTTTGCGGTCCAATAAACGGGCGCGCAACATGTCCGCCAAGGATGGGTCGCGGGGTGTGTCAGGCACGCTTTTGGCCCAGTCCATTGTACACAAGATGCTGCCACATCGGCGCACTCAGATCCTGATTTTCCGGCCCACTGCACATAACCCGCGCCACACGCGCCAGGTAATCTGCCGCCCAGATATTGGCCGCGTCCTGAAACGGCATATCCTTTGGGGGGACGTCCATCTCTTCGATCTCGAATGTGATCCGGCCGTCACGCCACAACGGTTGCACCCAGATCATAGGAACACCAAACGCATGCGCCAGCTTTAAGGGCGTGGTCGAAATCGTGACAGGAACGTCAAACACCGTGCCCGTAGCCCCCTTACCGCTGCGTCCGCCGCTTTGCCACAACGTGGGGGAATCCACCGCCATGCCAATGGTTTTTCCTGCGGCCAGCGCCTGCACCAAAGCCTTCGCCGCGTTTTGCGGGTTGTATCCAACAGTGATCAGCCTGTCCTTTTGGCGGTCATCAACTGTATGCGTGCGCAAATAAGCCAATTCACGCCCCGCCAAGAGGCCCTCGTCGAGCGCACATGACACCGACGGCCCGCCATGACTGGACATAAAGATCAAAGGCCCTGTGGTCTGGCCATGAACGCCCAAAGCTGATCGATCAGGAAAATCTGTAAATTCCGCAATGTCCTGCGCCCGCGGCGCAATATGAGACACCCGCCGCGTGTTCGCTGTCGCCATACGCGCAAGACGTTGCCACATGCGAAAACCCATGTCGGTATGACCGGATACGGCCCATGCCGCGTTCACAGCCAGTGGCACTGGCAATCCACTGGCCTTTTGATCAAGGCGTGCGCCGATAGCGGCCATAGACTGAATATCGGACGGATCGCCCTTTTGCAGAACCGGCAACCTGTGTGCGTTCTGTTCCGGGCAGCCAAAACTACACTTTGTCATGGTTTCGACTGTGCGAAACAGGTCCAGATGCACACCGCTTTCAAAGGCGTTTTGTGCCCATGGCGTACACACTTCAAACGCATCATTGGCAGCGCCGAATTGCAGCAACACCTCAACCAGTTCCGGTTCAAACTGTGTTTTGCCCAGCCCAACCAATTCGGCTTGAACACGGTGCGCCTGGTCCAGCTTTTCGATGCGCATATAGCTGCGCATAAGTTTAACCCCGAAAGCCATTTTTCGGGCGGATTGCAACGCGAACAAATGTTCGAGCGTAGCAATGCTTTCGGCGCTTCGCCCTTCGATCGTGTCGATTGTCGCACGCAACGACAAAGCGTCCAGCGAATTGGGCACTTGTTCCAAAACACGGGTCAGGGCCGCACGACAGGCTGTGAAATCCAACAGTTTGTAGTGACACCGCGCAACCTTCATGGATCGCATACGATTTTGACCGGCATTGGCATCAGCCAGTTTGAACTGGCGCAACGCACCGCGCCAGTCTTCCTTTATGTATAGTAGATCACCAAGATCCAAATGCGTCTGGAACGACGATGCGCCATCGTCCTCAACCGACAAAAGCTGCCCCATACGCGCATTGATCCGCGCATACGCGGCGCTGTTCGGACGCCCGGACAATGCATCCAGATTCAATTGAATTTGCAAGGCCTGCAGCGTAGGCAAACTGCTTTGCAGCAATGCATTGGCGGTGTCCAGATCATTTACGGACACCGCAAGCTGGGCACGCTGCACAATGAAAACATGATCTTCAGGTTCATTTTGAAGGACCGCATCCAAAAGCGATGCAGCTTCTTTATGGCGCAGGTTTTTCGCCAGCACATCGCAATGCACCGTTAAAACTCCGCGATCCTGCGGCCATGTTGCATAGGCGGATTGTGACAACTTCAGCGCTTTGGCAACATCGCCTTGCGCCAAGGCAAGCTTTATCTTGGCGATTGCCATTTCGCTGCTGCTGTCGTCTACCAACAGCGCGTTTACGTCGTCAAAGTCCCCCAGTACCCGCGCCGTTTCTATTAGCAACTGCCGCGCCTGCCGGTCGTCGCTATGGCTTTGAACATGTTTGCTTAGGACTGCTTTGGCATCCGTCAGGGACATCATCATGCGCAGGATTTGCGCCCGCATGACCATGGGGCTGGCGTTGTGGACATCTTCGTCGGAAAGCGCATCCAAAAGGGCCAAGGCATGGTTCAACGCCCGTCCCTTTCGTGCCATCCTGATGTCTTTCAAGGTCACCGATTTTGGTCCCGTCGACGTAACCTGCGCATTCAATATCCCTGTCTCAGGCATGAGACATAATCTATTTACATAAAATAACATTTCAATGATCGCCCAAGTCGCAAGCCGTGTAAATCAGCGCAGCTGGGCAATCATTGCAGTCGTACCTAGAGGTTTCAATGGGATTTTGGATTTAGGCCGGTTTACGGCGCCCATCTCAACCTAGGGTTCCGCAAAACCGGCTTTTGGCTTAAATCAGAGGTCTTTCATCAACCTGAGCGCGTCATAAATAGCCGCATGAGTGTTGCGTGCACTGACAGCATCGCCAATGCGGAACAGTTGAAATTGCCCTTCGGGGTTGCGCAAAACCGCTTGTGGGCGCCCTTCAATCAAAGCACTTTGATTAACTTCGCCCAAGTTCACGCTAAACGGTTTCAAATCGAAATACACGTCATCCAATGGCAGGGTTCCATAATTCACCACCACTTGGTCATAGTGTTTGACCGTCTTGAAATCACTGTAATCCGTTCCGATTGTGGCATCCAAACGATTGCCGACCCGCGCCACCTGCAGCAAGCGTTGCGCGACAGTGAATGTCACATCCTTGTCTTGTAGACTGCGCATATACGGCACAAGGTTCATCGCCATAACTTCTGGGGCGATGCTGCGATCGGGTGTCATGACTTCGACGTGCGATCCCGCCATCGCCGCAATTTCCGCGGCCTGCAGCCCGGAATGGTCTCCGCTTTCGTCATAGATCAGCACCGATGCGGCGGGCTTTGCGTCGCCCGAAATAATATCCCAAGCGGACACCACATGCGCGGCTTCTTTGCCTTGTTCCAACAGTTCGAGATTTGGCAACCCGCCAGTTGCAACGACAACAATGTCCGGGTTCTGGGCCAGCACATCCGCGGCCTCTGCCCATGTGTTGAAATGAAACGCAACGTTACGCGCAGCGCATTGCGCCATGCGCCAATCAATGATGCCGATCATCTCGCGTCTGCGCGGGCTTTGTGCGGTCAGTCGAATCTGCCCGCCCGGTTCTGGCTGTGCTTCAAAGACGACAACTTCGTGACCGCGTTCTGCCGCAACGCGGGCCGCCTCTAAGCCGCCCGGCCCCGCGCCCACAACAACCACTTTCCTGCTTTTGTCTGCCTTGGCAATCACATGCGGCATCGTCAGCTCGCGCCCGGTCGCCGGATTGTGAATGCACAATGCCTCGCCTGCTTGATAGATCCGGTCCAAGCAATATGTGGCACCAACGCAAGGTCGAATGTCGTCTTCACGACCCTCGCGAATTTTTTGCACAATATGCGGGTCCGCCATATGGGCGCGGGTCATACCCACCATATCCAACAGGCCTGCATCAATAGCATGGCGCGCTGTGGCGACATCGGGAATACGCGCGGCATGAAACGTCGGCATTCCGGTTTCCTTGCGGACGGCACCGGCAAAATCCAGATGCGGCGCGGATGGCATACCCTGAACAGGAATAACATCTGTCATGGCCGGGTCCGTATGAATGCGCCCCTTGATGACATTCAAGAAATCCATTTGGCCTGTGTCCGCCAGAATTTTCGAGATTTTCAGCCCTTCTTGGGCGGTTATCCCACCGGCCTGTGCCTCGTCTGCGGTATAGCGAGCCCCGATGATGAAATCATCACCAACGCGTTTACGGACGGCGTCCAGCACGACCAACGGAAACCGCATGCGGCTTTCCAAAGTTTGCCCGCCATATGGTCCGTCCAGATCATTGGTCAGCGGTGACCAAAACTGGTCCAGCAAATGGCCATAGACCTGCAATTCTATGCCATCCATGCCACCGGCTTTCATACGTTCCGCAGCGTCCGCAAAATCGGAAATAACACGGGCGATGTCCCAGTCTTCGACCAACTTGGGAAACGCGCGATGGGCAGGTTCGCGGTGCTTTGACGATGAAATGGACGGCAACCAATCGCCTTTGTTCCACGTCGTACGACGGCCCAAATGGGTCAGTTGGATCATCACGGCACAGCCATGTTCGTGACAACGATCTGTCAGCTGCCTGATCCATGGCACGACTTCATCTTTGTAAGCCAGCACGTTGTTGAACACCGGTGGGCTGTCTTTTGACACTGCCGCCGAACCTGCCGTCATCGCCAAAGCCACACCCGCCTTTGCGCGTTCCTCGTGATAGGCGGCGTAGCGTTCTTTGGGCATACCGTCTTCAGGGTATGCCGGTTCGTGACTGGTGGTCATGATCCGGTTTTTAAGGGTGAGGTGTTTTAACTGATAGGGTTGCAACAAGGGGTCTTGCGACATGGGCTGTCCTTGGAAATGTGATCTTTCTCAAAATTGTGTCGTTGACCAACGCGTACAACAAGTCCCGAAACCGACAAAAGCGAACCTCAGCCAGTCGCTTCCGTCATGTCCAGCAACTTGAGACGCTGGATTTTCCCCGATGGCCCCTTCGGCAACTCGGGCAAAAAGTGGATATGATCTGGGGCTTTGAATTTTCCGACACGCTCCACACACAAAGCAATCAGTTGACCATCAGACAGCCCCGACCCGTCACGCACACGCACAGCCGCTTCCACCCGCTCACCGTAGGTCTTGCAGGGTCGGGCAAAGGCCGCGGCCTCTATCACATCGCCATGTGCATAAAGCGCTTCGTCAATTTCGCGGGGCGCTATGTTTTCGCCGCCCTTGATGATCAGTTCCTTTAACCTGCCCGTCACAAACAGGTATCCGTCCGCGTCTTTACGGCCCAAATCCCCGGTGCGCAGCCACTGACCTGCAAAGCTGGCTTTGGTTGCGTCCGGATTCTTGAGGTATTCCAACATCACATTTGGCCCGCGCACCACGATCTCTCCCTCAATGTCGGGGGCGCATGGCGTCATATCGCTGGCAAACACGTCAACCGCGTTTCCATAGGCCAGACCCGGCGACCCGATCTTGCGTGTGCCAGGGGGCAATGGATTGGACAATATTTGTGCCGCTGTTTCGGTAAGCCCCATTGTCTCGACAATCGGCACATCAAAACGTGTCTCAAAGGCCGTTTGCACGTCGGGTGCCAAGGCAGATGACGCGGAACGCCCAAACCGCAGACGGGCTTTTGTGTCCGCGTCGGGATCCCTTTCACCGTGCAACAAATGCGAAATGATCGTCGGCACAACAGAGAACCAGTTGGCCTTGGTGTCGCGCACCTGATCCCAGAAGCGCCCGGCCGAAAACCGCGAGGCCATCGCCACCGATCCGCCCGACACAAGCGGCCCGATCATCGTGACGCATAACCCGTTGATGTGGTAGATTGGCAGAACACACAAAGCACGGTCTTGCGCCGTCAACGCGTGTGCCACAGCCGTCGTCCATCCCCCCGCCAAAAGGCTGGCGTGGGTGTGCACAACCCCTTTGGGGCGCCCTGTGGTTCCAGAGGTATACATCAACAACGCATGGTCTTGGGGGCCAATATCGTGTAATTTCGCCCCGCTGACCGCACGGTCAACCGTCAAAGCTTCAAGGCCGTCCGGTTTCGTCTCGGCAAACAATTCCACAGCCGTGTTATGGACAAGTGCCAGCTTGGCATCGCAATGGGTCAATGCATAGGAAATCGCATCATGACCCGCGGCAAGATTGATCATGGTGGCACGAAATCCGCCGTACACAGCCCCGAAGAATGCCAAGACACCTTCACGCCCGTTGGGTTGCATCACTGCAACGCTTTCCCCTTTTGCCGTGCCCGCCGCGGTAATCGCCAAAGCCACGCGGTGCGCTTGCCGGCACAAATCACGCCACGTCAGCGGACTGGCCCCATCAGTAAACACATAAGCGATGTCATCACTGTCGCATCGCGCGTCCAGCCAGTCACGTAACGTGCCTTCAGGCGAGGTATCTTTGCGCAAAATCATTTGCCAACCGCATCCCAATAGTCCGAAAATATGTCTTCGACTGCAGGCTCTCGCGCTGGAATTTCACGCACGATTTTGGTTGTTTGCATGAAGTGTTTCCAATGCACGTTGTCGTCAATGGAATTGCCCCCCCAAGACCCGCATCCCATAGACAATGAAAACGGCATTCCATTGTTGAACGCCCCCCCAGTTGCAAAACAATGTGCTTGGTTCACAATCACGCGGCTTGTGGGGATGGCATGGGCCAACGTCACAGCACGGTCATCGCGTGTGGAATGCAGTCCAACGGAATGGCCTGCCCCCAAATGGTCCTGAACGGCGGCCGTTTTGGTGACAGCATCCTCAAAATCCGTCGCACGGTACAAAGCAGCCACGCGGCTTAATTTTTCGCCAGACAACGGGTGCCCTTTGCCGATACCAGTGGTTTCGACAGCCAAAAATTCGGTATGCGCCGGCGCATCGGTGATCCCGAATGCGGCCAGCATCTTGTCGGCATCTTGCGCCATAATCGCGGGGTTCAGGTGCCCGTTTGGCCAAAGCTTTTCGATAATGGGCGCATCGTCTTGCACATGGATGCCCCCCGCCTTTGCAAGCTCAGTCATGAAGGCGTCAAAAATCGCATCAACGACAACAATCGCATTCTCGGATGAGCAGGACGTGGCATTGTCGAAGGTTTTAGACGCCGTAATCTTTGCCGCAGCCTCGGCCAAATCGGCCGTTTCGTCCACGATCACCGTGACATTGCCTGCGCCAACCGCCAACGCCGGTGTCCCAGAGGTGTAGGCGCGTTTGACGTTGTTCTGGCTGCCGGTCACAACGATGGTGTCGGTGATTTCCAGCAAGCGCTGGGTTTTTTCCTTTGATCCCGGCGCGGGCACCATCTGGACCAGATCATGATCCAGACCGAATTTATCAAATTCTTCGTAGATGTATCCGATCAATGTTTCGCAGCTTGGGACCCCTTTGGGCGAGGGTGACAGCACAATCGCATTGCCGCATTTCAGCGCATTGATGATGTTGTTGGCAGGGGTTGCCGCCGGATTCGTCGAGGGCACGACAGCCCCGATAACGCCTTTGGGGCGTGCAATTTCGGTAATGCCTGTCGCGGGGTCGTCTGATACCACACCGAAGGTTTTTGCAACTTCAAGGTCGCGCATCAACCCCAACGTCTTGCGGTGGTTTTTGATAATCTTATCGGGAACATTGCCAAGGCCTGTGGTCTGCACGGCCATCTCTGCCAAGGTTTTGTTGCGCGTGGGTTCCATTATAGCCCAAGCAGCTGCTTTCGCCGCGCGGTCATAGATGTCCTGACTGCCGGATGCTTCATACTTGGCTTGCGCCACACGGGCACGTGTCACGATGGCATCTACTTGCATCAAATCGTCCTGAGCGGTCATGTCATGTTCCTTTTCTGGGTGTGGCAGGCCGTATACCGCCCCGCCACCTCATGCGTAGAGTTTTAAAGACCTGCAAGCAGCTCTTTCAGGGTTTCTTCACGTGCCGCCCACATGGCCAGCACTTCGTCGCGTGTCATGATGTGCATCGGGCTACCGCCGGCTTTCATTTTGCCAGCCACACGCTTGTTTTCGAACATTGCAGGCACAGTTGCAGCCAGCTTGTCGATGATGCCTTGTGGTGTGCCTTTTGGCACCATCACACCGCGGAAGTTCACGGACGAATTGTCGACGTCCAAGCCGCTTTCCATCATCGTTGGAACGTCTGGCAGGAATTCGTTGCGCTCAAGATCAGCAACCGCAAGAATTTTGATAGAGCCTGCTTGTGCCGCGCGGAACGCATCCGACAAGTTGTTGATGCCCGCCATCACGTCACCTGCGATCACAGCCTTCATCGCCGCAGCACCACCACCTTTGGTGGGGATGTAGGCCATCTTCATGTCGCCTGCTTTTTCCATCTGCAACGCTGCGATGTGGTGGCCCACAAAAAGGCCCGCGCCCGATGTCGTCAGCTTGCCGGGGTTGGCTTTGGTGAAATCCACAACGTCTTGCAACGTGTTGAATTCGCTGTCTGCGCCAACGACCAAAACGGCTGGGTCTGCGCCCCAGTTGGCAATCGGTTCAAACGTGTCTGCGCTGTATTGCACACCGCCTTTGATGGACTGCGCCACGAAGTGCGGGATGTTGTAGGCGCCCAGCGTATAGCCATCGGCCTCGGCTTGTGTTGCAAGCCAGTTCCACCCCACGCGACCACCGGCGCCCGGCTTGTTCAGGATCGCAATAGGCATGCCCAGCGCGTCTTCGTTGCCCGCTGTCATTGTGACAATCCGTGCTTGGAAATCTGTCGCGCCGCCAGCGCCATAGCTGACCATCATCATGATGGGACGCTCTGGATAGTTGGCATGACCGTCCGCAGCTGCGACACCCGACATACCCATCAGTGCAATCGCTGCACCTGCTAGTAGTTTTTTCATAGTTCTTCCTCCCTAAAGGTTAATTCTGCCTGCTATTCTTGCAGGTCAGAACAAAATCTCTCGCGGTGTGTAAACTTTCAAAAGCAACGCGAAGAGTCCGTACATCACCGCCATAAAACAAGCTGTGATGATCATGCGTTTCAACCATGATTTCAGCGCCGTATGTGGTGCCGGATCGTAGAGGCTGAGCAAAACGAAAAAGGCGATTGCGGTGGCTGTATAAAAACCCAGCCCCTTCGCCGCCCAGAAGATGTAGACCAAAGCCACCAAAAGCCCCGGCACCAGATTTGTGATTTGCGGCATGGATATACCGCTGCCAACTTTGGTCCATCCTAGACAGGCCTTGGCAAAGGTCCAAATCGCCAAAATCACGAACACCGTCGCAATCAACCGCGGAAACAGGAACGCCTCGGACGGTTGTTGCGTGAAGCTGATGTAGGTCACCCACACCCCGACAGCGGCGACCACGCCGGACCCGATGATGTGTTGAAGACGTGGCAGGCTGACGTCGCTCATCCGATGATCTCCTCTTTGGAGGTGTAGCGGCGCGACCGCAGTTCCATCCATCCTGAGTAAGCAATTGAGGCTATAACCAGAACGATCAAAATAATGTTCAACCGACCGGTCAGGAAGTAAGGCGCTAAACCGTCTGTCGCATTGGCGATCATTGCGCCGGTCGCAAAATTTTCCTCAGCGATGGGGCCAAGGATCAGACCCAGAACCAAAGGCGCCGCCGAAAAGCCAAAGCGTTCCAGAAAGAACATCATCACACCCAGCGTCGCCATGACGTAAACATCGCCCATGCTGGTCTGCACGGAATAGCTGCCGTAAACGGCCAGCGCCAGAACGATAGCGGCCATAACGTGTTTGGGCACCTGCGCCACTTTGGCGGCAACGCCCGCCACCAAAAGCCCAAGCACACACATCAAAATCTGACCAATCAACATTGAATTGATGAAGGTCCAAGCGACATCTGCGTGGTTCACAAACAAATCCGGTCCCGGGAAAATCCCATGGATCAGCAATCCACCCAACAAGACAGCGGCTGTCGGCGATCCCGGGATGGAAAGCGTCAGAAGTGGCACCAAAGACGGGCCAACCATCGCGTTGTTCGCAGCCTCTGCCGCGATCACCCCTTCTGAATGGCCGGTTCCGAATTTGTCCTTCTCGGACGAAAATTTCTTGGATTGGTCATAGGCGACAAGACCCGCAATCTGGCCACCGACACCGGGGATAAGCCCGATCACAGAACCCACAAATGTGCCAATTGTCGCCGCACGACTGCGTTTCACCAATTCGCGCATCGCATCGGTAATTTTGTGCTTTTGCACTTGGATCACTTGGGCTGCGGTATCAATGCGCCCCCCTGCAAGCATCGTAATCACCTGCGGGATCGCAAACAAACCGATCAGGGCCGCGATAATGTTGATGCCGCCGCCCAAGGATGGGTGGAACACAAAGCGTTGCGCACCCAACATGTCGTCAAAGCCAATGGTGGCCAACCACATGCCAATACAGCCTGAAAGCAAACCTTTAACCAGTGATTTGCTGTCCAGAGATCCAATGATCGTGACCCCCAAGATCGCCAACCAGAACAATTCGGACGGACCAAAGATAAGCGCCCATTCAGACAAAGGTTTTGTCAGTGTTATTAAAAGGAAAACGCCAAACAATCCGCCGACAAGTGACGCTAGAAACGACAGCTGTAACGCCTTCGCCCCTTCGCCTTTGGCGGCCATGGCGTTGCCGTCCAACGTCGTGGCGATATTGGCAGGCGCACCCGGAATACGCAGCAAGATGGCGCTGACAGCGCCCCCTGCGACAGTTGATGTGTAAAGCGCACCAAGCAAAATCAGCCCAGCGGTTGGTTCAAGCTTGAAGGTGAACGGAATGGCAAGCGCCACGGTCATCGTCGGGGACAGGCCAGGCGTGGCGCCAAAGATCAACCCGAACACGGTGCCCAGCACCAGCAGACCGAAATTGAATGGCGTAAACACCTCCCCGAAATGTAGTAAAAATTCCATCCGCCCTCCCAAGCAGAAACTTCTAGCTTTTCAACAGTAGAGAATGAAAATAGTATTGCAAATGTTTTCATTTTACGCCCAAAATCGAGAGTTAAATGTCTGATAAAAAAGGTGAAAAAGTCGATATATTCGCGGTTGCAAAGGCTGCAAAAGTATCAATCTCGACCGTCTCGCGCAGCTTCAACCATCCCGAAAAATTAAAACCGGCGACTCGCAAGAAAATCGACAAAGCGGTGCGTAAACTGGGCTACATTCGCAACCGCGCCGCCCAGACCATGCACGGGATTCGCAGCGGTACGATCGGTTTGATTGTACCCACCATTGACCACGCAATTTTCTCAGAGCTGATGCAAGCCTTTGCAAAATCGGTAGAAACCCAAGGTTTCT
Organism: Ascidiaceihabitans sp.; assembly: GCF_039986515.1. NCBI lineage: Bacteria > Pseudomonadati > Pseudomonadota > Alphaproteobacteria > Rhodobacterales > Paracoccaceae > Ascidiaceihabitans > Ascidiaceihabitans sp. Next base: position 188,253 of record NZ_JBDWQO010000009.1, read on the forward strand.
CCATTCTTGTGGCACCGCATGATTACGATTTGGAACGCGAATATGCAGCAGTTCGGAAATTTCTGGAACACCGTGTCGATGGCATCGCCTTGATCGGTCAAGACCACTCGGAAGCCACATATCAACTGCTGGACAGCAACAACACACCCGCCATTTCGATCTGGAACTACGACGCAACATCGCGGTTGCCTTGCGTTGGCGCAGACAACCGGAAGGCCGGGGAAATGGCCGCGCAATGCGTGTTGGAATACGGGCATCGCGACATAGGTTTGGTGTTCCCCCCCTTGTCGGGAAATGACCGCGCCAGCGCTCGCTTTGAGGGGGCGATGTCCGTTTTGCAAAAAACGGACGGCGGATTCACAGCGAACCCCGATTGGCACATCCAAAGCCCTTACAGCCTGTCAGAGACCAAACGCAGCGTGTCGTCGATGTTGAAAACCACACCCCGCCCAACAGCCCTTTTGTGTGGCAACGACGTGCTTGCAGTGGCCAGTATCTATGCCGCACATGCGATGGGATTACAGGTGCCCCGCGATGTGTCCATCATCGGGATCGGAGACTTTCGCGGCTCTGAAGATATGCACCCGTCTCTTACCACGGTACGGCTTCCCGCAGGCGAAATCGGCCATCTGGCAGGTCAGCATCTGGCGGAAATGGTCATCGGTGAACCGACTGATATGGCACGGATCAATTGCGATATTAGCCTGAAGCATCGTCAAAGCTGCGGGCCCGTGCCCCGCAAAGCCGATCAACCAAAGCAGAAAAAAATCTGAACTCGCCGAAAAATTCGTGCTAAGGTTACAGTGTCTATTTGACTGAACCGCATTTTTCTAACTGTGACCAATATTTTTCAGGTCGCGTATTCAAACATTTTTTATGAACAACAGGTGCAAAATGTCTTTTTCCAAACCAGCGCTTTTGGGCGCTTTGATGACGTTGGGGTTAAATGCCCCGACGCTGCTTTTCGCGCAGCCTTTCGATGGCTACTACCGGCTTCAAACACTTTTTCAGGAATCCAACAACAGATGCCTGGAAGGCAACAAGGTTTCCGCGCAATCCACGTTGATGGGGGCTGCCTTTCTGGACAATTGCCAATGGGTCAGCGGCCAGTTCTGGGCGTTTGAAAGCGCCGGAAACGGCTACTACACAATGAAAACCCAATTTCTGGAGGCCGACAACAAATGTCTCGATCAGGGCAATTTTCCTGACGGCCCCGCAGGCGGGCGTGCTTATATGGCGGATTGCACGGGCGCTGACACCCAGCTGTGGAAGATCAAACCTTTCACAGGTGACTTCGTCTATTTGCAAACCAAAGCGTCCGAAGCCTCAAACGCTTGCCTTGAGGGCAATCGCTATGACTTTGCCACAGGTGAAGGTGGTGGGTCGTTCATGACACCGTGCGGAAACTTTTCGGGTCAGGCGTGGTCTTTGCAAACGCGCAAATTTATCCCAAGCCCCGAAGTGCCGACGGACCTGACATCCAGCAAGACGCCCTACCCTGACGTTGTTCTTTATGATCTTGCACATTTTGCCTGGCGCGAGTTTGCGGCGTTGAACTATCCGGCAGACCCCAACCATCGCGGCAAGCCGCTGGCCGGGTCGTCCATTGGCGACGCCGCTGATGCGCGGGTTTGGGAAACCTACTGGCACCGCGTCGAAATGTTCCCCGGCGATAAGACCCCTGTGCAATCAGGTGGCAAAGCCGATGTAACAGCCAAACCATCCTACAAATACACAGGCTTTGCCTTGGACAGCACGACCTTTGGTGGTGGCACTCCAGGCATGGACGCATCCCTGTGGAACAATCTGGACGAAGACAATGAACTAAATGTCGACGAGATGTTTGCCCATGTGTCCGCCAACCCCAGCGACCCCGACGCCCCCAATGGTTTCGTCGATGAAAATCGCATCGTTTATGAAGCGAAAATGAACGAGGCCGGGTTCAATTATGTGCTGTCGACCAAACTGTACGACACAGAAACACGCGACACGATGGTGGCGGCAACCAAAACGGCTGATGCATTGACGGCATATGGCGGCACTTGTGGCAAAGCGCCTTCTGGCATCGTGTCCCTGCCGTGCGGCGTTATGGGAGGCGCCGAAGGCAATATTGAAATCAAGGCCGCATGGCGCAAGCTGAACGCGGATGAAACAGCCAGCGGCGCCTATTACACCAACAAGGTCATTCGCTATCAGGCTGTCGGCGCGACGAAAGCTGACAAAGTGAACAAGTGGTTCACAGACACCTACGGTTTGATCGGATTGCACATCATCCACAAAACGGCCAATTTCCCTACCTATGTCTTTGCTACTTTTGAGCACAAAGACAACATCGCATCGGGCATCGGCTACATTGATGAAATCACCCAGAACGGACGCGGTGCAGGCGATGTTGCAGGGGCCAAGGTCATTATTTCAGACCGCGACAACCCTATCCCCAACGCCGTCAAAGCCATGAACAGTGTGGCGCAAACCGGATTGGCAGGGACCGTTTGGGCCAACTACCAATTGGTCGGCGTCCAAGCCCACCCCGTTGATTACAGCGCGATCAAAGACAGCACCAATCAAGAGGACATCTCGACCTATCTTCTGTCCAATATCGTGATTGAATCCAACGAAGAGCTGCAAAACTTTCGAGGCGGCAAAGCTGCAGACCAGATCGACATGCAAAACACGGTGATACATGGCACCGGCAAAGTGAACATGGGTGGATGTTTGGGCTGCCACGGCGTGGCGCAATTGAATGGGTCGGATTTCAACTTCCTGATCAAGAACAGCCCGTTCACCGCCCCCGAAGTGGTCGGATCGAACGTCGGCATCATTGATTTCATCGCAATCAAATCCTATGCGGACGTGCTTGAGATGCTCAATTCCTACGTGAAACTCAACGGAATCGGCATCAACGGCGCCCCCCACGGCAAATTCTGGGATGGCCTAAGTTATACTGATTTCAAATCCAAAGAGGTGTTCGGAGTGCGTCTTGTGACGTGCGGGACACCCGAAACGTCGGGCTTGGTTAAAATTCTAGAAGAGAAAATGATGAGCGATTTTCCGGTAGGATTTCCAGAAATGCCCGCGGGTGGTCCCTACTTCCCTGAAGAGCAAATCAAAAGCTTCTCGGCATGGGTTGGCAACAACTGCCCTGAGTAAGACAGGCTGATGTCACGACACAAAGAGCGTCCCGATTACGGGGCGCTCTTATTCAATCAGATGGCGTATTATTTTGGCGCAGCTGTACCAGATATGGCAGTGGCAAAGACAGCAAGTACAGCGAATTTGCCAGGATCAGCGTTGGCCACGGATACACCATCAAGCATACCACCAATACAACGGCCCCTATCACAGCAAACGGCAGATGCGCCCGTTTGATGCTGGCGTGTTTGATGGAAAACGTAGGGATCGTGCTGACAGCCAACATACCAACCCCGATGATGTAGGCCGCCCGCAAAAACGGAAAGTCCGTTTTGTCCCAGCCGTGAAGATACATGAACACGGGCATCAACGCCAAACACGCCAAGGCAGGTGCAGGCACCCCCACGAAATGATCGTCCTTTTTCAACGCGACGTCCGCGGCTTTGGTGGATAGATTAAATCGCGCCAAACGCAGCCCGCAACACACCGCCAGAACCATCGTCGCAAGCCAACCCAGATTGGCGTGATCTGTGCCAATGTACAGCGTGTTGTAGATCAAGACACCGGGCACGATGCCGAAGTTAAAAAAATCTGCCAATGTGTCCAATTCCGCGCCAAACGGGCTTGCAGTGTCCAGAAAACGCGCCAACTTCCCATCCGCAGCGTCCAGAAAGACCGCCAGAAGGATGAAGTACAACGCAAATTCAATATTGCCTTCAATGCTCATGCGCAGACTGGTCAGACCGGCACAGATCGCAAAGACCGTGACCAGGCTGGGCACGATATGGCGCAGCTTGAGGCGCTGGGACTCGCTCATTCGTAGGTCCCGTGGCGTTGGATGTCGGGATCTTTCAAATCAGCCAAAATAGTTTCGCCCGCAACAGCCGTTTGGCCGACGCACACCATCGGATTGACGCCTTTGGGAAGGTAAATGTCCAACCGGCTGCCAAAACGGATCAAGCCAAAGCGGTGACCTGCCCCCAATGTGTCCCCAGTTTGCACAAAGCATACAATGCGCCGCGCGATCAGGCCCGCAATCTGGACCACGCCGATGCGTGTGCCGTCAGCGGCCTCAAGGGTGACGCTGTTGCGTTCGTTATGTTCACTGGCCTTGTCCAAAGACGCGTTCAGGAATTTGCCGTGGTGATAGGTGATTGCGGCCACTTTCCCTGCAATCGGCGCACGGTTCACATGGCAGTTGAACACATTCATAAAGACCGACACACGCGTCAACGGCTCTGAGCCGAGCTCCATATCAGGGGTTGGCAACACGTCTTCGATCAAGGACACAACGCCGTCTGCGGGGGACACAACCAGACCCTCTTGTTGCGGGATCACGCGGACCGGGTCGCGGAAAAAGTAGTAACACCAGACTGTTGCCCCAACACCCAGCCAAAACAACGGCATCCAGACAAGCCCCAAAAGGGCGGTCACAATCGCAAAAATCGCCACGAATTTGCGGCCTTCCTTGTGCATGGGCACTGCGACGATCTTGAGCATATTCATAAGTTTTCTTTCACAACGGAGCAAAGGTCTGGACGTGCTTTACCGTGCAATTGGCAAAGAATAAATGAAAACTATAGCGCAGCCCTATCATCGCACACGCGCCACACGTACACGCCAGCGGCCGCCAATGCGAAGGGCGCCTGACGATAACCGCCAGACGCCCTTCATTTCGGAAAGTCTAAGAAGGAAGTCACTTTTAAACACCGTCATTCAACAAGAACGACCCAAACAAAACAAACACCCCCACCCCTTCTGGAAAGCCAGATCACTTCCGAAATATGTACTCCCAACAATAGACGTTCACGTCCTTTGCCGAGATGTAACCATACCCTTTGCCCAACGCCCCCGGTTCAAAGGGATTGTCGTCAAAGTATCTTGCAAACCCATCACCATGACTGTTGCGAAAATGGAACCAGCCTCCGCTTTGGGTGTCTCCATCAGCCGGCGGTTCATATCCCACGATACAAACTGTGTGCCCGTCCGGCCGACCGGACACTTTCAAATCTTCCTTCAGGCAATAGCGTACCTTGCCCCATTGTTCCGCCGTGTTACTGAACCAACTTCCTTTGTCCAAAATCGCAAAAGACGCGACCACCGGAATGCCATGCGCCAGTTTGTCTTTAAACAACGTCACGATGTTGGATCGCAAAGCCTTCACCCATGTCAGATTTTGCGGCGGTGCAGTACCTGTGCGCACATCGATGATGTTATGTTCCAAGGCATCCGCATCCAACCGGCGACTGGCAGCATCCTTGGCCACTGCTTCCGGGATCTCTTGCATAAAGAACGCCGGATCATCCGTTTCAAACATCGGCATCAATGTGTCTTGGCACAGCCCGAATTCAATCAACGCTTGTTTGGCTTGCGCCAGAAACGTCAGCCCTTGGGTGTGTTGGGCACGCTTTACATCGTCGGCAACCTGCATCCCGATCTTCTCGAAAGTACATTGGCGGATGGCAGAATAAAAATGCTCTTGCGAAAACAGCTGCATGTTTTGCGTCTTGGATTGGCGCATGCGGTACAGTTCTTCCGCGGCGACAACTGCATAGGCATTGCATGTGCCGCGACCAGCCTGATCGCCCAGCGGCCAGTCTGCATGGGACATCACATCATCCAGCAAGTTGATCCGGCTTTGCGGTAGCACGGCAGCTGTTTGGGCGTGCGGCATGTCACGCGCCCCCTCTAGGGTCCATCCCGGCGGGGTACATGCCCCGTAAACAGCTTCAGCCATCAGCGCCATCAAATCTGCAATTCAGCACGGCAACCGGGGATCAATTCGTCTTTGACAAATCCAACCCCTAGCAGCCGTTTCGTGACCACTTGGGCCAACGCGACACCGCCAGCCGTGTCATCCGCCACATGCAGCCCTGCCCGCTCACGGTTTTCACTGACGCGCTTTGCCAGTTCATCAAGACGCCGCGCATAGGCCGTTTCGGCCGCCCCTGTCAGGGCGTGTTTCAAAAGGGCTGTCACAGTGTAGCTTTGTGTGGCGTGATTGCTTGGAAACGTCGGATGCGCGGGTGTTGGCAGTAGCGGAAACAGTCCGGGCATCATCTGTGCAGGGCGCGGGCGGTTGAATTTCATCTTCCAATACAGCCCGATCACCCCCGCCACAGACATGCCCAGCGCGATCAGGCGGGCGGTGTTGGGGTGGCTGCGCGTGTTGATCGACAGGACATTGTGGTAATAGTGATCAAAGTTACCCGATTGATCAGCCGTTTCTGCAAAGTAATCCTGCAGTGCGTTTTTGCGGTCCAGAATTTTCGACCAATTATCTTCCTCAGACGCAGGCGTGATGCTTTCCAGAGCGGCGCCAAATCTGTCATCGTCAGGCGACAAAACCGCGAAAATTTCGTTGTATTTGGCAATCACCCACAGGTCTGGATGGCAATTCTGGTCGCCGAAAGACAGCCCCCTTACGATGCTGGTTTCAGCGTCCGCAGCACTGGACGGCAAGGGCATGTTCGCGGGAATGACAGTGCCAGATCCCGGCCCCATCGCGATGTGGGTGCCGCCATGCGTACCGCCGTGTGTGCCACCATGAGTTCCGCCATGCGTGCCACCATGGGTGCCCCCGTGCGTGCCACCGTGCCCTGCGCCTTTTATCGTCATCTAAGTTCTCCCCAAACCCACGACGACGTTAACCATACCGCGTCAGTCTTGCGTCAAAGCTGCGTCAAGGGGCATGCCTGCGCTTAACAGTCGATCGCAAAACTGCCTGCGCGTGTCTTCTGACCGGAAGGCCGCACGTTTGAAGAATTCGGAGACCGAGAAACCTTGTTCTACTTCAGCATGTTGGGATGCAAGGTAGCGGGCGTCATTCAATCGGCCCACCGCAACCAATGCCGCAATGGTTGTCCGCATATTTGAGGCGTAGTTGGGCACACGTTCGTAAGATGACTGCCCCAAAGCCGCCGCCCGTTCAAAATCACCGATCCCGTAACACGCAACACTTAAGAAATGTTCGTTGCGAAATACGAAAGGGTCCAAAGGAGACAGCTTCATCGCCTTCTCACCGATTGCAACACCGCGCTCTGGCTGCCCGAGAAAGGCAAAATTCGGCACGGTCCATATCAGCGTTTCCGCATCATTCGGCCCAAGTTCCAGCGCTGTTTCAAAAGCTTGCTCTGCCTTGCCATACCGTCGGTGCATCACAAGCTGGCTGTGTCCCCAAAGCGCAAGTGCCCTTCCGTCGCCTGGCGACAGGGAAATGGCTTTTTGCAGATGCCCTTCCAGTGCCACCTGATCGTCTTGGGGGGTGCGCGACCAACCCTGCCAAATCGCAATCGCAAACCACTCGGCCATCAGCGCATGGGCGGGCGCAAAATACGGGCTTTGGGTTGTGGCATGTTTCAACAGGACCCCTGCCCGTTCAAATTCCGGCCATGACAGTTGAAAAATCAGATCCTTGGCGCGCAGCAACAAATGATACGGTTCCAGTTCGGTCAACGGGGTGGCCACCGTGCGCGTCAATTCAGCCGAGTTGATAGAGGGTGAAACAACCTGAACAATTTCAGCCGCAATCGGAATATTCACGTCGTACAAATCATCCAAAGCGCAGACGTGCCGGTTGGCCCAGACCACCCGATTGTCAGACGTCTTTGCAAGCTGCACCGAAATCACGGCCTTTTCACCATCCGTTCTGATCGCGCCCGTTACGGCATATGTGGCCTGCAACACACGCCCGATTTCCCGCGGTTCGGGGTGCTGGCGCAAAAACCTGCGTGTTGAATTGCTGGAAATAACCGCCGGGGCGCGAAGCCCAGCAAGCTGGCATGTCACATGATCCAGGAGACCGATGATGATATGCTCAGGTAAATCAGTGCCCGCCGCATCAAAAGGCAAAACCGCCACAGAAACTTCATCAGACACGGCCGGCATCACGCTGACAGGGTTTTTATCTTTGGCCAGTTTTATTGATACGGCCAGATCCTGCGTTTCAACGGATGGCTCCGCGCCCAATTCCCTATCCAGCATTTCGAAAAAATCGCCATAAACACGTAGCGCCGCGACGGAATTGTTCAGTTCGGTATGCGACGCCATAACAACGCGCACTGCGTCTTCGTCAAAGGAGTCCAGGTCCTGGGCAGCTTTCGCCAATCTGTTGCGCATCCGCGCGGGCAAGGCCCTGTCAGAATACTGCGTTTGCAAACAAGTCGCGACACGCGCGACAATGCGTTCCCGCTGCACCCTGAGCCAAACTGACAGGTCTTCGCTGATGTCTTCCAGATCTGCCAATGCACGTGGCAACGCACCGACCTGTGCCAAAGTATGTTCGTTGTGCTCTCCGCCCTCCAGCCGCCCGATCAGCACATCAACGTCTGTGGAAATCCTGCTTTGATCCAGACTGATATCATTGCGCGACTGCTGAAGAAGATCGGCATCTTGCAGGTCCTGTTTCAAAACCAGCATCAACTGACGCAAAGACGCCCGCGCATTTGTGGCCGGAACATCTGGCCACAAAAGCTGCGCCAGATACTCGCGGCTGCGCATTCCACCGGTGGTCAAAGCCAAAAAGGTGATCAAAGCACGGGCTCTGGGCGCTTTGATCTGAAATGTTTTATCTTCGAAGGAAAGCCTCCAAAAATCAGTTATTTCAAGTACATATCCAGTCATATGTTTTTCTTTAGCTCACTCCGGGGTGATGTCAAAACCAAATCTAGACCCCCCCCCACGTAAATACACCAACGCAAACGTGCCACCTTGATACAGGGCAGGTCAAATAAAGTTTACGTTGCGGAACCAATCAAAAGCGCGCATGCGCGAGAAGGCCACATCGACGCCCTCCGTTTCGTAATTTTGCCGCCGCTTTAGAACCGCTGCGGCGAAAACGGGGACAGGTCTGTGTTGGGCACCATCATCAAACCGTAGTGGGAATGTCCAAACGCCGTGAACAGCCCTTGCGCCCCGTCCACAGGCCCCAAAACAGGTAGGCTGTCCGGAAATGAGGGCCGCCGCCCCATCCGAAACACAGTCCCTTCTGTATCAAGATCAGGAAACATCGCCTTGGCTTGGGCCTGCAGCAATGCCTTTTTGCGAGGGTTCGCTGGCGCGTCAAACGCGCCAAATTCCGACGATCCGGCGACACGGACACCGTCCGACATCGAACTTGCCACGATCTTGGCGTCTACATCCATGACAAAATTGTTGATGCTTGTTGCGGCATTGGGGAATTCAACGGTGTATCCCCGCTCTGCCACAAGCGGAACATCCAAGCCCAAAGGTTTCAGCAAAGCGGCACTCCAAACCCCTGCTGCAATCACAAAGTTTTTTGTCTGCACCGCGCCGCTCGAGGTGGCAAGCCCCGATGTCCCGTCGGCTTGCCGGGTCAGTCCGGACACATCGGTGCGCAAAACTTCGGCACCTTGGTCCAACGCCTTTTGCGCCAGCGCAGTCCCGATACGCCCCGGGGATACAGCCCGCGCCTGCCCCTTGATCAAGACCGCCGCTTTGAAGGCTGGCGACAATGCAGGTTCAAGCTGGCGCAGTGCGTCCCCCCCAACCAATTTAAGCTCTGCCCCTTTGTTTTAACGGATTTCGCAGCCCAAATCGTTCAAACTGGCCTTGGGTGCGTTTCGGAAAGCATGCACATAGAAACTGTCAGCCACCAGATGCTCATGGCCTGTGCCCTGCAGATGCCTGCGCTACAATGGACCAAGGGGAAATAATGCCCGCGTTGCCATATGACGTTTCTTGCCCAGGTGCGCCGCGATCAATCAACCGCACCCTAACGCCGCGGTCTTGCAAAGACAGGGCGCTGCAAATGCCAACAATACCTGCGCCTAGAATGGTGACTGTATCGTCCATCGCAGACCCTTCACACAAGATGCCTGCACACAAGATGATCGTCATAGTCAGATCAAATCCGCCGCCAGTGAAGTTCCACAAAACAAACGCAATGAAAGCGGCTGAATACACCAATGTTGGGGGCTCTTTCAGCCGTGACATGCCAGTGACCACAACCAGCGAGATGCCGCAAAAGGCAGACATGAACGGCGTGTAGACAGAAAAAAGCATCACAAGCAGCCCCACCAACAGCACGATATTTGCCCAGCCTTCAGACCAAACCGCCTTGAGTTTGGGCAGTTGTTCCTTGGTCAAACCTTTCAGGTCCAGCTTACGCGCCATCAGGTGCACAACGGTGAACACGCCGGCATAATGTAGCAGCGCGGGGAAAATGGCAGCGATCACAATGGTGGTGTAGGGAAGTTCCAGAAATTCGGCCATGATAAAGGCCGCAGCCCCCATGATCGGCGGTGTGATTTGCCCGCCTGCAGATGATGCCGCTTCAACGCCGCCTGCAAAGGGCCCCAGATAGCCCAAGCGTTTTATTTTGGGGATTGTCAATGCGCCCGTGGACACGGTGTTGGCCACGGAAGATCCTGAAATCATGCCGAAAAATGCCGACGACACAACAGAGACCTTCGCAGACCCGCCCGTATAACGCCCCGCCAGAATTGTAGCATTGTCGATGAACAACTGACCCAGCCCTGTGCGCTGCGCGACCACTCCAAACAACACGAAATGAAAATCGATAGTAGAGACCACCCACAGCGTCACCCCAAAGACGCCTTATTGCGGGAAGTACATCGATGACACAGAGATTTTGAAATTCACCCCCGGATGTTTCAACAGACCGGGAAAACACTGGCCCAGCAAGGCGTAGGAAATAAAGACGCAAATGATCAGCGGCAAAACCCAGCCCAATGTGCGGCGGGCAATGTCCAGAACCAGCAAAATTATGACCACGCCAAAGAACACATCATAAGTGTTGGGATTGCCCGTGCGAAACGTCTGTTCTTCGATGCCCAATATCGGAACACCGCGCCATGCAAAGCCCACGTACAAGGCAGACGCCACCCCCAAACCCATGAAAACAATGTCGCAAACGGGAATATTGCCAATGCGTAATGCGCTGGCTTTCATCGCAAACAGGCTTTTCGATCCGATGATGGGGAACAGCGCATACGTCAGGATAAACAGGCCAGTCAGGTGCCAGCCCATGTGCCAATGATCGGCAGGCAGCCGAAACCGGCAGTGATTTAATGATAGATAGCAAATGTCAGGGCAACGGCGCACAAAACAACGCCTGTTGCAGGACCAACCGCACGGGTGGCGGAACCTTCGTCGTATTTTTCTTCGATGGCTGCCAGCTTTTCGGCGGTCAGCTCGTGGGTCTCTGTTTGGTCGGATGCTGACATGGGGGTCCCCTAGGATTGCGCGTGCGGGCAAGGCCTGCGACGCCCGCGAAAACGGGCACCACAAAATGTCATATCTCAGGAAAAGAGATCGGGGATTACTTTAGAAGACCGGCTTCCTTGTAAAACTTCTCGGCGCCTGCATCCAAAGGCACGCCGAGCGCTGCACCACCGTCAAATGCCGTGTCAGGCGTGATTTTCTTGCCTTTGGCATGGCCATTGTCCAGCAACTTGCGCGTATTGGCGTTCCACAGCGCCTTGGTCAAACCATAGACCAGCTCGTCAGACAGATCAGCAGATACCACCAGCATTGCAGAGACAGCTGGTGTCAGCACGTCACTGTCCACACCTTCATATACACCGCCGGGAATCTTCGACGGGATGTAGGCGGGAATGACTTCGTTGATCTTGGCCAGATCTTCTTCGGTCAAGGAATGCAGGCTCATGCCTTTGGTCGATGCCAACTGAACCATCGCTGCCACAGGCCAGCTTGCCACATAGAAATAGGCATCGATTTGACCGTCAGCCAGACGTTCCGCAGATTGGCTGTTGCTCAATTCGGCCTCGTCCATGTTGTCGCGATTGACGCCCCATGCATCCAGCATTTGCAAAACGGCCACTTGTGTGACGGACCCCGCCTGCGCAATATCAACACGTTTGCCTTCAACGTCGCCAAGATCCGAGATTGTTGTGCCTTTTGGCATGACCAGGTTTAGATCCTCGGGGAAAAGATCGGCGACGATGCACAACTTCGGATGCGGTTCGCCGTCGAATTTACCTTCGCCCAGCTCAAAGTTTTTCGGGAAGTCATGGAAATAGGGTCCGTGTCACAGATCGCCAAAACACTCGGACGCACGCAACCCGCCATCAGCCTTGCTATCAAGACTTTGGAAAAGTCTGGATCTGACACTGTTTGAACGGCGCGGCAGACAGTTGGTTCCAGTACCTGAAGCCCGTTATTTGAGGGTGGAAGCTACCGAGATTTTAAACCGGGTGTCCACGGTTTCAGCCACCATGAAGGGCCTTAGATCCACCGAAACTGGCAGTTTGAATTTGGCCGACATGCCCGGAATATCCGCAAATATATTTCCAAAATTCATAAGTGAAAATGTGGCCACTGACCCGCAGTTCAGCACCACTATTGCGTCACGTAGCACGTCGCAAATTCGTGAACTTGCGAGCACCCAAAGCATCGACTTCGGCTTTTCCAACTTTGACGAACCTTTTGGAAACAAACCATAATATGCAACACAAATCATCAGCGCCAATTGCTACTGCGCCTTATTCCCTTCATCGCTTTGGGGCATTGCTGCACAATATTGGATCCTTTGACCCTTGTGACGGAACGCGAATTGGACATTGCCAAAGGCCAAATCATTTTTCGCCCTTTTGACGCATCTGTACGTTACGAATACGCAATTCTGACGCCCCTGCACCGTCCACCATCAAGACTGGCAACGCGGGTAAAACGCGACTGGATGCAAACGCTTTACGAAATGTTGGAAAGCATCGGCGCAGCCCCAGCCCATCATCCGCGTTTGACCGATGAAGACCATGCGCTTTGACGCGGCCATTGGGTTCTTTGTCACTTTTCCTTAGCCCAAATCTTCATCAAGGATTGCGCAATTTCTTCATTCTGGTTTGCGTAAACCACCACCTGCAGCGCTTCTTGCCCGTAGCGCGTGGCCAACGAAATGAGGTCTCCACTTTCAATTTCGCGGTAGGCCATGCTGAAGGGAATCCACCCCACTCCGAGGCCTTTTAATACAAGTTCACGCGTTCCGCTGGAAAACGCCGACACGATGAAACTGTTGGCGCCGGACCCCGCCTTACCCAACGACGTCGGAATGTTGCGCAACACCTCACCAAAATAGCTGTCTTCGGGGTAAACAATCGCGGGTGTGTCCGCAGGGATGTCCCCCATGTCCGTCACCACGTAACGCAAAGCGCCCCCCACAACCGGCACCAGATAGTCGCTGCCCCAAACGCCCCTTTGGACATCGGGGCCAAATTGCAACGCGCCAACTGTTTCGGCCTCATAGCATAGCAGCATGCTGGTATCGCCACGCAAAAACATCGAAACACAATCGTTCAGATTGCCCGCACGCAACCTGAATTGCAGGCCCGGAAAATGCTGCTTTGCCCGCAGTGCCATGTCCGGAAATGTCGCACAAATCGGCGCGTGCTGGGCAGCCAAAGCAACGGTCATCTGAGAGCTGTCAAAATGCGCAATTTTTGTGCGCAGCTCACGAAGCCGCGTCATCAGGGCGCGGATTTCATCTTCGTTGGACAGCAGTGCTGCGCTGATGTCCACTCGGTTGGCCTGCCGTTCCAAAACCGTCACGCCCAACCAGTCTTCGAACCCGCGTATGCGCCGCGAAAACGCAGGTTGCGTGATATTGCGACGTGCTGCTGCACGCGACAGGTTTCCTTCTTCCAGTAACGCAAGAACGTCATCCAGCCATTGAAATTGCATTGTGCACACCCTTCTGCTCAAACAAATTATATGAGCAGTCATAGAAAATAGCATTGTTTTTCTGCGTGGCCATAGGCGATGCTTTGCCTGAGCGACACATGGGGGATATCGTGACTGCAACTGATGATATGATTGGGCCAGATGCAACGGGGCAAAACGCAATGGGGTCGGCTGATCTTATGGCCAGCCGCTGCAAGGACCTTGCTGTGCGCTTGGCGAAATTTCCGCGCGTTGCATTGGGGCACTTCCCAACACCGCTTGAACCTATGGACCGCCTAAGCGAAGAATTGGGCGGCCCGCGCCTTTGGGTGAAACGCGACGACTGCACCGGCCTGTCGTCCGGAGGCAACAAAACCAGAAAGCTGGAATTTCTGATGGCGGACGCCCAAAAACAGGGTGCAGACACAATCATCACCCAAGGTGCAACGCAATCAAACCACGCCCGACAAACAGCGGCTGCGGCCGCGAAGCTGGGCATGGCATGCCACATCCTGCTGGAAGATCGCACAGGATCAAATGACGGCAGCTACATCATGAACGGCAACGTGTTGCTGGATCGCTTGCATGGTGCAAGCGTGTCCAAACGCAGCGGTGGCACAGACATGAATGCCGAAATGGAAACGCTGGCCGATACGTTGCACCAACAAGGCAAGACGCCCTACATTATCCCCGGCGGCGGGTCGAACACCACCGGCGCTTTGGGGTACGTCAATTGCGCCCGCGAATTGGTTGATCAGGCCGGTGCCGTGGGGTTGGACATTGACGCGCTGGTGCATGCCACAGGCAGTTCAGGCACGCAGGCGGGGCTTGTGACCGGACTGGCCGCAATCGAAAGCGATATCCACCTTCTGGGCATTGGCGTACGTGCGCCACAAGACAAACAAGAAGGCATGGTGCATGATTTGGCCCAGCGCACAGCGGCACATCTGGGCATCCAGACCGATATTCCACGCAGTTCAGTGCGCGCCAACTGCGACTATGTCGGTCCCGGATACGGTTTGCCCACCGACGGGATGATCGCCGCATTGAAACTGTTGGCCCAGACCGAAGGGCTTTTGTTTGATCCGGTCTATTCCGGCAAAGGGCTGGACGGATTGATAGATTTGACCCGGAAGGGGCATTTCGATGGTATGAACAACGTGGTGTTCCTGCACACTGGCGGCAGCGCTGCATTGTTTGGCTATCCCGACACCTTCGGCTTGCCCGGCTACTCTGCCTAAAAAAATAAACTGCAATAATAAAAAGCCGACCCAACAAGGAGACAAAACATGACACTCAAAAAGAAACTAATGACCGCGGCCTTCGCAAGCGTGATAGCTGTTCCCGCCTTTGCCGAAGAGGTGAATATCGGCGTTCCCACATGGACAGGGGCGCAAGCCATTGCCTATGTTCTGGGCGAAGTCGTGACCACCCGCATCGGCGGTACGGTCGATTATGTGCCCGGCAACAACGCGACGATTTTTCAGGCCATGGACCAAGGCGAAGGGGATATTGATGTCCACCCCGACGTTTGGCTGCCAAATCAGGAAAGTTTTACCAAACAATATGTTGACGGTGCCGGCACCGTGTCGTTGTCCGGCAATCCGTATCAGGGCAATCAGGGGTTTTGCGTCTCAAAAGACTTTGCCGCCGCCAACAGCATCACAGATATCGCTGATCTTGGCCGCCCCGACGTGGCCGCGTTGATGGACAGCGATGGCAATGGCTTGGGCGAGATGTGGATCGGTGCCCCCGGCTGGGCCTCTGCCAATGTCAACGAAGTGAAAGTGCGCGACTACGGATTGCTCGATTTCATCGAACCCATTCGCGCAGAAGAAGCGGTAAAGACAGCCCGCATCAAAGACAGCATCGCCAAGGGTGAAGGCTATGCATTCTATTGCTATGAGCCACACGCCGTTTGGTACATGTTTGATGTCGTGATGCTGACAGAACCAACATATGACCCCGCCAAATACAAGATGGTTCAGCCTTCGGACGATGCAGACTGGTACAAAAACTCGATGGTTGCGACCAAGGATGATCTGAAACAAGTGCAAATTGCATGGTCAAATTCATTGCCCGAGCGGTCCCCCGCGATTGCAGAGTTCTTTGCGAACTTCAATTTGACCGCCGACGATGTCAGCAGCCTTGCGTTTGAAATCAGCGCCAATGGCCGTGAACCGGCAGATGTGGCCGCCGAATGGGTTGCTGCAAATTCCGACCGTGTTGATGCGATGCTGGGTCTTTGATCCTCAACGCAACTTGATCAAAGCCGGCGCGGACACTCTGCGCCGGCCTTCTTAATGGTGGGTGGGGCAACCATGGAAACCAACGACTGTGTCATTAAAATCTCGAACGTCTGGAAGATTTTTGGTGGCAGGCCAGACGTCGCGCTACAAGCCATCCGCGACCGGGGGCTAACCAAAGCCGAAGTGCTGTCTGAATTCAACGCCGTAGTCGGTGTTGCGGACGTCAGCTTGTCTGTCAATCGTGGCGAAATTTTCTGCATAATGGGATTGTCCGGCAGCGGCAAATCCACTTTGGTGCGTCACTTCAATCGCCTTCTTGAACCAACTGCTGGCAAGATCGAAATCGAAGGCACAGATGTGATGGCCTTGGGCGCAAAGGAACTACAGGCCTTTCGCAATCGCAAGATCGGCATGGTGTTTCAGAACTTTGCCTTGATGCCGCACCGGTCTGTTCTGGACAACGTCGCCATGCCGCTTGAAATCCGGCAAATCTCCAAGAACGAACGCCTGCGCCAAGCCGCCGCAATCCTTGATATTGTGGAACTTGGCGCGTGGGGCTCAAAGTTCGCGCATGAATTGTCCGGTGGGATGCAACAGCGTGTCGGATTGGCGCGGGCCTTGGCCGCAAACCCCGACGTGCTTTTGATGGATGAACCCTTCTCGGCGCTGGATCCCTTGATCCGCAGACAGTTGCAGGATGAATTCATCCGCCTGTCCAAAATCTTGAAGAAAACCACGATTTTTATCACCCACGATCTGGACGAAGCCGTTCGCATCGGCGACCGCATCGCCATCATGCGGGATGGAAAAGTGGTGCAAACCGGAACCGCCGAAGACATCGTGATGAACCCCGCCGATGATTACGTTGCGGATTTTGTAGCTGGCATCTCGCGCCTGAAGGTCGTGCATGCACACGCGGTCATGCAGCCGATTGACGCCTACATCGCCAAGTCAGGCCCCGTTTCTGCAAACGCCCGCCACGTCGGTGGCCATGAAACGCTGAGCAATCTCATCAATCTTGCCATTGACGACGACAACCCGATCCTTGTGCAGGACGGGGGCCGCGACGTCGGCATAATAACACGAGCAGATTTATTGCGCACTGTCATCGAAGGGACAGAGGTATCATGATGGACACAACCGTGAACCCGCTGGACGACCCCAACAGCGACGCTGCCATCGCCTATGCCGAAGAACGGCGCACCAATATTCGAACCTTTGTGCGCACCAACCCAGACTACTACATCAAGAATTTCAACAAAATCGGCGGATCATCGCGGTTCACACCCACGCTGAACCTGATGGCGGGCCTGTTTGGGCCGGTCTGGTTCGGAGCGCGCGGGCTTTGGTCATGGGCGCTGCCGTTTTTAATCCTTGAAGCTTTGGCATTGGTTCAGATTGCCCGTGGGCTGTTCGGAGATCTGGGTGCCGACGCCATGGCGCGCATCGCGTCCATTGAAGGGACATTAGACCTGCGACGCAGGCAATTGGCAGCCGCCATCGAAGACGGTTCAGATAGGATCGATGCGTTCCAGCGCGCCGTTCAGGGGCTAGAGGCCAACATCGGCGGCATGCGCGACGAAGCCGCAGCTATGGCCGCGCAAGGGCCAAAAATTGCCCTGATTGGTTTGTGTATTCTTCTTGTCACCAAGGCCGTTCAGGCCACTGTCGCCAATTGGGCGCTTGAAGGGCGCTTTTCGGATTGGGTGTCTGACCGCACCATAAGATCGGGAATGCCGCTGTCCCAGATCGTGTTCAGCGCAATTTTCATGGGGCTGATTGTGTTGGCTGCGATGCTGCACTACAGCCTGCCGGGGCGCTTCGAACTTCTTGGCAGCTTCCCCACGGATCCGGGTATTCGCCTGACCAGCATTGATTGGGTTGAGACGTTTTTCAACTGGGCCGTCCTGAACGGAGAAGCCTTGTTCGACGGGATCACCTTTGTGATCCGATTGTTGCTGGACGCGCTTGAGATCGTCTTTGTCAGCACACCGTGGATCGTGATTGCAGCCTTAATTATCCTTCTGACGTGGCTGACAGCCGGCGTGCGCATGGCGATCTATTCAGGGGCGTTCCTATCCTACATGGGGCTGTTGGGCTTTTGGGAAAAGGCCATGACGACCCTTGCTTTGCTTGGCACGGCCGCATGTCTTTCGATCCTGATCGGCATCCCTTTGGGTATGTTCGCGGCACGTCGACCGCGCTTTTATGCAGCCATTCAACCCATCATGGACTTCATGCAAACCATGCCTGCCTTTGTCTTCATGATCCCGGTGATTGCGTTTTTCGGCACAGGCAAACCCGCCGCTGTGGTCACCACGATGATTTTTGGCGGCACCCCTGTTGTACGTTTGACCGTGCTTGGATTGCGGGGCGTCCCCGAAAGCGTGCGCGAAGCTGCGATTTCGTTTGGGGCGAACAAATGGTATCTTTTGACACGGGTAGACCTGCCACTTGCCAGCCCTTCAATACGCGCAGGTATCAATCAGACCATAATGCTGTCGCTTGCAATGGTGGTTGTGGCATCACTGATCGGTGCGAAAGGTCTGGGTGAGGATGTGCTTGAGGCATTGCAATACGCCAACGTCGGCCAAGGTATTCTGGCAGGCTTTGCGATCCTGTTCTGCGCGATGATCCTTGACCGGATCGTTCAGGGACAACGCAAGTGATACCCCTTGTTATGGTGCATGGCTTCATGGGCGGCAGCGCCCAATGGGCAAGCGATGTCGTGGCCCTTAAAGACACCTGCGACGTCATCGCCCTGGACCTTCCGGGGTTCGGCGCAAACTGTGACCTTGATCCTATCAACACCATCAGTGGTTTTGCCGATTGGGTCATAGAGGAACTTGACGGGCGGGGCGTGGATAGCTTCGATCTGCTTGGGCACTCCATGGGCGGAATGATTGTGCAGGAAGTGGTCCGCAAAATTCCCCACCGCGTCCGCAAGCTTGTGCTTTATGCGACAGGCGCACAAGGGGTTTTGCCGGGGCGGTTCGAGACCATCGCACACAGCAAAATCCGCGCCCAGCAGGACGGCCCGAATGCAACCGCCCGCCGGATTGCCGCAACCTGGTTTTTGCAACGCGAAGACGCAAAGGGCTATGCAAACTGCGCAGACATAGCGGCAAGATCAGGCATTGAAGCCATACTTGCAGGTTTGGATGCGATGCAAGAATGGTCTGGCGTAGACACGCTGGCGGCCATCAAATCCGAAACTTTGGTGATTTGGGGTGACCGCGACCGCACTTATGCCTGGGAACAAACGGCGTTGTTATGGCAAACAATCCCGCATGCCCATCTCGCAGTTGTTCCGGCCTGTGCCCATGCGGTGCACCTTGAAAAACCTGCACTGTTTTCTGGGCTTTTGTCCGACTTCCTGTTGCAAACAAATGAACCGGCGCCGCCGTCGCGCACTTAATCGCCTGAAGGACCCAAGTTGTCTGACAGCTACAGGCCTAAGTGCCCGTTTGCTGACAGCCAAGCAACAACGGCCCAACGGATCAAGACAAAATCATCTTTACCCGATCATCGAGGTCGGACAGCATTTGTGCAGGCGTGGCGTCTTCCATACGTTCCGCCACCCCCTCAACCTCACCCACGCTTGTGGATACACATGACGCCAGGAAACATCCCTTCGCGCCGCCATGCTCTGCTGTGGAATACAAGATTACAGATTCCAAAAAGTCATGGACCGCCTTGGCAATGTCCTGCCCTGCTTCAAACGCAACGATAGGCGCACAGCCATCGACGTCTGCATACCGATCGATGGTTTTGAGGTAGAGTTCTCGCTTGTCCCCAAACGCAGAATACAAGCTTGGCCCGCTGATCCCCATGGCTGCGGTCAGATCCTTCATCGATGTCCCGTCATACCCTTTGGTCCCAAAGGTATTCATCGCCGCAAGCAACGCATCGCCTTCGTTAAAGGTGCGGGGCCGCCCCATTCTTTTTGTATCGGTCATTATATAAGTCAAGAAGCCACCAATGCACACGCAAAAACCAATGCCGGGCGCGGCGTTCCCTTCGATACAGGTCCCGAAACTGGGCGGGGGGCGTTGGATTTGGGCGCACGCAGCAGTTCCGATCACTGGAAACTGGTGATTGTCTATCGCGGACGCCACTGCCCCATCTGCACCAGCTATCTGCGAAAGTTGAATGACATTATCCAAGACCTGAAGTCGTTAAAAATGGACGTCGCAGTGGTCTCTGCCGATAGCAAAGATCGCGCGTCCAAGCACATGGTGCAGATCAACCCTCAATTCCCGGTTGGCTATGACCTGACCATCACACAAATGCAGCAGCTTGGTTTGTATATTTCTGGCCCTCGCAATGGCATGGGTGTTGAAGGCCCCTTCGCAGAACCGGGCCTGTTTGTCGTGGATGAAGCAGGCACCACCAACGACATCAATGCGCTGCACCAGATCTACCACGATGACATGCGCATCCATATGATCGACACCGATGACAACATGGTTCAGCACGACAAGCCCGGCTTCATAGCCATGCTTGAGGGCATGATCGACGCAAACCGCGGCGCGTCGAACACCCTAAGCCCCAATCCTAATCCTAATCCTAATCCTAAAGAGGTTCTGAACATGAAATTTGCAATTTTTCTTGCAACATTTGCCTTGGGCGCCAGCGGCACTTTGGCCGACACACCGGCACAAGACAGCCCGCGCGCCGTCAACAATACCTTCAACGCAGCCGCAGCAGCAGGCGACGCTGATGCCCTTACCAACCTTTACGTCGACGACACATTGTGGATCGCGCAAGGCACGCCCGTGAGCCAAGGGTTGGCCGGACCGCGCCAGTTGTTCGAATTTGTGACAGCAAACAAAGGGCATGTTACTCACACGATTGATCCTCTCTTTGTGTCGAAAGACGAAACTTTGGCCATTATGATCGGGTCTGTTGAGGCCGTCGTAGAAAGCGTCGGAATGGATGCCACAGGCACCTATTTGTTTGTCTTGGAACCAAACGATGAAGGATGGGATATCGTCACAGACATGTGGCACCAACACGTCGTGGAATAACCTTTAAACCCGACAGAAATTCGCAATCGGGCCCAAACTGAATTTCAAATGTATGGTCGCTTGTTAGGCAAACTGGACAGCCGTCCCTCTGTCTTTTCTAACCCGCAAATTTCCGAAACCTGCGCCCTTCACCGGCGGCCACAGTGGCCCCCGCCAAGACCAAAGGGGCCGCAAGGACAAATGTTGTCGAAATGGGCAGGCGGAAAAGGAAGAAATCCGCCAGCAATGGCCAAAGCAGGGTGAGATATTCGAACGGTGCAAGCCGCGATGCTTCTGCGTAGCGAAATGAAAACGTCATCGCGATATGGGCAAAGCCCCCGAAAAGGCCTGCAAGCACAAGACACGCCAACATAAATACGTCCGGCATGATCCAGCCCCACGGAATAGAGATCACCCCCCCAATCATCGACGCGATCACAAAATACAACGCGATGGCACCGGGGTTTTCGGTGCGGTTTAGGCTGCGCACCATGATCATCGCCAACGCCGCCAACACTGCCGAAATCAAGCCCAAGCCAATGCCAATCAGGCGCGTCAGCTCCAGCGCCCCCCCGCTCAGTTCCGGCCACACCAATGCGACCACGCCCGCAAAGCCAAGCGTCAGCCCGCCGATACGCCAGGTGGTCAACCGCTCTGATAGCAACACCGCTGCAGCCAAAGCCGTCAGTATCGGCGAAAGCTGCGCCAAAAGGCTGGCTTCAGCGATGTTCAGACGTGCGAGTGCTGCAAAAGACGTGAACAGTGCGATGGCGCCAAAGCTTGCGCGCAAGACGTGATCCCGGGGCCGTTTTGTGGCCAGCCCGCCGGGAAACTCGCCTCGAACCCAAAGGAATAGGACCAAGGGGATCAGTGCAAAGAAGGACCGGAAAAACACGATCTCGCCAAGGGGAACATCTGCGCTTATGGCTTTGACGCTGATGAACATGCCAGCGAACAAAAGCCCCGACAGGACCCGCAAGCCGATGCCGTACATCGGGCGATCTTGGGCTTCGCTCATTGCTCTGCGTCTTCGTCCGCCAATGAATCGCGCAATGCATCACCGGTCAGGTTGATCGCCAAAACGCACACAACAACCGCCAGCCCCGGCCACATCATTTGCAAAGGGGTCGACCGCATGTGAATACGCGCATCCAGCAGCATCGTGCCCCACTCCGGCATGGGCGGTTGCACTCCGAACCCCAAAAAGCCAAGCGCAGATATGCCAAGGATGGCCCGCGCAAACATGCCCGTCCATACGACTGTCAGGGATGGCAACAATGACGGCAGGTAGTGCCACCGCGAAATAGCCAAAGGTGACAGACCGGCCAGTTTCGCCTGCACAACATAACCGCGCGTTTGGAGCGTCAACCCGATCCCGCGTGCGACCCGTGCATAACGCATCCACCCCGTGACGCTTAACGCAAAAATCAGACTGTTGACCCCGCCGCCCAGAACGCCCGCAATCACCACAGCAGCGATCAATTCGGGGAAGGCCAAAAACGAATCCGTGACGCGCATCACCACCCAATCCACCGTCTTTCCAAACAATGCCGCCACCAAACCCAGTGCTGTGCCGATAAAAAGCCCGATCAGCGATATGACAAATGCCAGCCCCAGTGACCAGCGCGCACCATGCAACAGACGCGAAAGGATATCCCGGCCCAAGGCATCGGTTCCCAACAGCCAATCAAAGCTTGGTGCATGCAACCGGTTCGGAATATCAATCTCCGTGGGGTCATAAGGCGCAAGCAACGGCCCGAAGACAGCAAGCAGAATGAACACACAAACGAGGCCAAGAACGCTACGCATCATGGTCTCCGATACGCGGGTCAATTGTGTGGTAAAGAAGGTCAATAAGAAGGTTGATCGTGACAAACAGCAGAGCTGTCAAAATAACGACAGCCTGAACTTTGGGGAAATCCCGTGCACCGATTGCTTGCACTAGAAAACTGCCCAAACCGGGGCGCGAAAAGATCACTTCGATCATCACAGCGCCTTCTAGTAAAAACGCCAGTTCCAATCCAAAGACCGTCACAACAGGGATCGCGGCATGCGGGGCGACATGGTTGCGTGCAATTCCGCCTGCACTGACGCCTCGCCGTTCAAACGCAGGCAGGAAAGGTTGCAAGCGCGCTTCAAGGATGCCCGAGCGTATAATCCGCGTCAAAGCCGCCGCTGCCCCAAGCCCAAGCGTCAGCGCTGGAAGAACCATATGCGCTGTGGTGCGCGCACCCACAGCAGGCAACCACGCCAGCTTGACCGCAAACAACAAGATCAGCAAAAGCCCCAACCAATAGGCCGGAATAGCGGCCCCAAGGGACGCAAGGGCAACAGCAAGCCGGTCCGGCCACCCCCCTTTATGGCGCGCCGCGACCACCGCGAGCGGTACCGCAATCCCCATGCCAATCAAAAGACCCATAAGCGCCAGTGGAAAAGTATAGGACAGTGCCGTGACCAGATCAGGCCAAACCGGGCGCCCTGTGACAGACGACCTGCCAAAATCCCCTGTCAGAAGCGGGCCAATCCATCCTTGGAACGCGGGCCAGAACCCGCCATCCAATCCGGCCTCTGCGCGCACGATGTCGATAACATCAGCCGTCACAACCACATCATACCGGGCCATCGCAATCGCAAGTGCAGGATCACCCGGCGCATGCCAAAGCAACGCAAATGTCGCGATTGCGGTCCCGGCCAGAACAACCGTCGCCCGTAAGCCCAGTCCAAAAATCGCATGTATCATGCCACCGCCTCCAACGCTCCCAAAGCGAAGGCGGCCGTGCGCAATGCGTGACCGTAATCCGAACGCGGCTCTTGTATGAAGATGTCGGTGGGCGTCGTTTCCTCAACCCTGCCATTGCGCAAGATCGCCATTTCGTTGCTGTAGGCCGCCGCATAGCCCAGATCATGTGTCACAATCAGGGACGCAAAACCTTCTTCGCGCTGTAAATCCGCGATCAATCTTGCCGTGTGCTTTTGGGTGACCGCGTCCAGCGCAGACAGCGGTTCGTCAAACAAGACCAACGGCGGTTTTGCAATAAGTGCGCGCAAGATGCCCACACGTTGGGCCTGACCGATAGAGACTTCGGCGGGCCGACGCAGCAGCACGTCAAGCGGCAATTCCAAACCATCGCACAAACGCGCCAGTCGCTCTTGTGACATCAAAGCCCCTTGCGCGGCCATCGGCTCGGACACAGACCTCAAAAGCGGCAACGCGGGATTGAACGAGGCGCGGGGTTCTTGCATCACCAAGGCAGGACGGCAGTCAGGCACAGCCGCATTTGCCCAGGTAATTTCTCCCTGCGCCAGTTTGACCAAGCCCAAAATAGCGGCAATCAACGTCGACTTGCCCGCCCCACTTTCGCCCACAACAGCCAGCGTGCGTCCTGCATCAAGCGACAAAGACACATCCGTAAGTGTCTGGACCCTGCCCCGTTTTATACAAATATTTTCGACCCTCAGCATGGCAGCGAAAGCCAGCTTCGGTGTGCGCAAAGCGATTTCGCTGTTTTTGATTGCGGCTGCTCCAGCAGTGCGCGGGTTGGGCTGTCTTCGACAAGGCGGCCACCGTCCATCACCAGAAGGCGCGTCACATATTGCGCTGCAAGGCCCAGATCATGCGTAATCAAAAGCATAGCGGTGCCTGATCCGCGCAAGTGTTCGTCCAGCAAAACCATAGTGCGCACTGCAACGATGGGATCCAGCGCTGACGTGGGTTCATCCATAACCAGCAGATCCGGCGCCCCTATCATGGCCATCGCAATGACAAACCGTTGCTGCATGCCGCGGCTCCAGCTCCAGGGGCGTTTTCCTAGATCGCCATGGTCAATTTTGAGGGCTTTGAACAGCCGTTGTTGCTGGTTTTTGTCTTGCGGAAGCCCCATGGCCCGCGTCGCCTCATGCCAATGAAACGCCATTGAGCGAAGCGGATCAAGCGCTTCGTCGGGGCTTTGGGGAACATGGGCAACGCGCACACCCTGTTGGCGCAGATCATCAACAAGGGCATGACCCAAAGTTGATTTTCCCGACCCCGAAGCACCAACAACCCCAACCCGCTCACCCGCGGCAATGGTCAGGGATGTTGGATGTAGAACTGTCCGACCTGCACGGATCACGCTTAGGCCGGACACAGTTCGCTTCATTTTTCCAACGCAGTCTCGTGGGTGACAATATAGGTTTCGGTCGGATGCACTGCATAGCCGGTCAGGCCCTGCCGCGCGACGTTGACCTGCGCCACATGGAACACGGGGATCATGGCTGCGTCCTGCGCAATGATCTGCTGCGCGTTGTTGTAGATGGCTTTGCGTTCTGCCGCATCGAATGTCGTGCGCCCATCTGCCAGCAGTTGGTCAAGATCAGCGTTTGCATATTGCCCGGCGTTCGATCCGCCGTCCGACTTCAACAACGTCTCAAGCACAGCGCCCGGATCACCTTGGGGCGTAGTCACCCATGCTTGAAGGAACATATCCGCGTCTCCTGCTGCGATGGCGTCATTGCTGGCACCGTATTCACCGACACGCACATTTGCGGTCACACCAATGGCTTGCAAGAACGCCTGTGTCAATTCCGCTGTAGGGGCAAGTGCCGCGCGGCCGGAGTATGTCACAATGTCGATTTCCAGCGGTGCGCTATCCAGCATCCAACGCCCACCGTCTTTGACGGCTCCGGCCTGCATCAACAATTCTTCGGCTTTAGACGGGTCATAAACCGCTGGAATGTCAGCCGCCCACCCTTTGTCCTCGGGATAGATCGTGCCCGCAGGCACGCCACCCACACCTGACAATGCCGCTGCAACAACACCGTTGCGGTCAATCGCCAAAGACACGGCACGACGGATCAACGGGTTCGCCATTGGACCGCTTTGGGCGTTCACCGTGTAGAAATACAGACGACCCGTTGGCGCCGAAAATCCAAGCGCGCCTGTTTCTTGAATGCGTGTAAAATCAGCTTCGGGATAGTTGATCACCATATCCACTTCACCGGCCTCAAACGCCAAAGCGGCCGTTGCAGGATCGGCTGTGTACACGATCCGCACTTCCTCCAGGGATGGTGTACCAAGCCTGTAATCCATATTCGCTTCGGCGCGGTACAGCTGTTTTGGCACCGCTTCCTTGAACACAAACGGACCTGTCGCATTGATCGGGAATGCATCGGACACGGGCCCCAAAACTGCGATGCCCGGATCGGACAAAGTCCAAGGGAATGCCGCGTTCGGCGTGTTGGTTTCAAACGCTATGACAGCGTCGCCATCAGCAGTCACAGACGCCAGATCAAGAAGCTTTGCAATACGCGCATTGTACCCGGCATGCGCGTCATCCGAGATCGCAGCAATTGCATCTACAATGCTGCTTGCAGTGACAGGTGTTCCATCGTGAAACCGGACATCGGGGCGCACCGTAACGCGCCATGTTGTGGGGCTGACCTGCGCAATGCTTTCGGCAACACGCGGGTACAGGTTCATGTCATAATCAATGCCCATCAACGTCTCGGTGACGCCGACCTGATTGGAGGTCCATCCGTTGTATCCTGCGCGTGGATCAGGAATTTCATCGGTGGTGCCGAACGTGGTGGAAATGGACAACACACCTTCTTGTGCTGCGGCTGGCAACAACGGGCTAGCTGCGAAAAATGCGGCAGCGACAACGCGCGTAAATACGGACATCAGGTACGTTCCTCAGGTTGAAGTTTTGGTAAGTTGTGGGGTCGCGTGTGTTTCGCTGGCGAGTGTTCTTCGCTCGGCGTTTTGCAACGACTGAAGGGTTAATTCTACGCTCAGCCCTTTTTTGCGGGCCTGCGCCCAAAGGCGTGCAGCAGATTTCGGGGACCAGGGCAAAACGGCTTGCGATAACCAGCGGCGCAAAGGCACCGGTAGCGCATCGTAGGTACGCATGGGGTTTGCGTTTCGACGTCGGACGGGAAGGCATGTTTTCCCAAGGTTTTGCATATGCCCGTTTCGCATCTGTCTGCACCTTTTTTGCAATACATGTTATACTATTACGCACCTAGAGCAGTTACGAGACATGCGCAACAAGAGATGTTACGTGACATATGAAATTACGAAAGACAGGTTTTGAAACGTAATAGCCGGCTATCTCTTGCCCTTCACACGCTTGGTCATATGGCCATGACACCTACAAAAATGCGCACATCCGCAAGTATCGCGGCGCATTCCGGAACCAATGCTGTTGTCGTGCGTCGCGTGCTGGGCACCTTGAAGGATGCCGGGCTTTTATCGTCGGAAAAAGGGCATGCTGGTGGATGGCGTCTGGCCCGCAAACCCGAAGATATCAGTTTGGCGGACGTCTATCTGGCCCTCGGGGAAAGTCTGGTTGCGTCAAAGGTCGCTCCAAACTCAAGTAACTGTTCCCTTGAAGATACCTTGCAAAATAAGGTTGCCGATGTGCTGCAAGACGTCGAGAAACAACTGGTTTTCCAACTGAGCCAGACATCCATTTTGGATATCGCCAACACCCGCTAGATCAATTTAGCGGCGCACACAGCCGGCAACCCACGTGTGGATGTTCAGGACCAGCGCCACGCGAAACCCAAGGTCGCGTTCCAAGACTGAGCAGAATGAAATTGCAAAATGTCGGCCAAGGCCCAGCCCCCCCTGTATGGCCGCCCCTTAGGTCGCAGAACCGGTGTCAGGCGATGCGCCCCCCCTTCGCCCAAACGCCACCCAGAACCGGGGTGCCTTGCGTGTTGCTAACCCTTAAAACATCGCCGCGCAGTCCCGTTTGTAGACTGCCACGATCCGGCAACCCTGCCGCAAGGGCAGGTGTGCGGGTGACTGTCGCAATCGCGCGCGAGAGATCGCCCCAAACGTCCGCGATGCGGAAGGCCGACAGCAACAACCCACCGGGCACATAATCAGACGACAGAATATCCAGCAAATCGGCCTCGGCCAATTCCATTGCGGCGACGTTACCAGAATGGGACCCGCCGCGGATGACATTGGGTGCGCCCATCATGACCGCAATACCGCGATCCCGGCACGCTTGCGCGGCCTCGCGTGTGGTTGGGAATTCTGCGAACCCAACACCGTTTTCTTGGGATGCTATAACATGATCGCGGGTTGTGTCGTCATGGCTGGCCAGAACCGCGCCCAGTCGGTTGGCCTCTAACACGGCCCCCTTTTCGTGTTTGTCGCCGAACTTGGACTGCAACCTTTTCAGGTTCGCGACATGTTCCGCAAAGTCATTGTCATCCATGCCACGTTTCTTTGCGATATAGGTGCGCAGGGCGGTCAAGTCGCGGAATTGACGTTGACCGGGGGTGTGATCCATCAAGCTGACGATACCGACACGGTCATCTGGCGTGAAACGGGCCAACTCTTCAAGCAGGGTTTCAGAACAAATCTCTGCGCGCAGGTGCAAAAAATGGCTGATCTTGAACACGCCCTTGGCGCGGGCCGCCAAAAGTTCATCTGCAACTGCGCGGGCATAATCAATATAGCGCCCTTTGCCAGAATGGATGGATCCTGCGCGCAAGGCGTCAAACACGGTGGTGATCCCGACAGATGCCAATTCTGCATCATGGGCAATCAACGCAGGCAAGTATGGCCAGTCCACTTCGGGGCGTGGCTCCATATGGCGCTCAAGGTTGTCGGTGTGCAGTTCAACAAGGCCCGGCATCACGAAGTCGCCAGCGCAATCCACGCAGCCGCTTGGTCTTTCATCGCCCTCGGCAATGTCGGTGATCACGCCTTTCTCAATCGTGATGGATCCTGTCAGAACCTGATCAGGCATGACAAGACGCGCATTGGCAAGACAAAGGTCGCCTAAAGCAAACCTGTCATCTGAGTGGTCCACAGCTTCAGGTCTAAGAGGATAATTCATGACTTACACTCGCTTCGCGATTTATGACGCGCCGATTGATGGCGCATTGGTCAACTTTAGGGTGATTTGACTGGGCTGGGCGTTGGGCGGTTGCCCAAAATGGTCGCTGTGCGCCTAAACAACGCGGTGGGTTGACGCTGACAGCATCGGGCGGATGACTGGCGTTGACCCCGACGGGCGATGTGGACTTGTCCAACGCTACACCCTCACAGGCTGAAGTAACGACAAGGCTTGCGCGATTGTTGCATCAAGTGGACCGTCATTGCTTACCGTCTTTACGTTCAACCCGTCGGGCAGCGGTTTGGTTGCTTGTGCCAACCGTCTTTCGATTTGGGCCTCGTTTTCACGGCCACGTGCGACCAGACGCGCCGCAAGCGTCTTGGACTGCGCCGTAATGTTGAGGACACAGAAACGCGCAAAACCCGCATCACCTGCAAGCAACGCAGAGCGTGAAAAATTAGCAAGGCAGTCTCGGCCTTCGGCCAGAACCATCCGGACGTGCGCGGGTATGGCATACTGCAATTCATGCGCACCCCAGTGAATGGCAAAATGCCCCGCTTTTGCCATCTCATTGAACTTTGCAACACTGACGGAGTCGTAATCTTCACCACCCAATTCCGGTGCGCGCGTGATCGTGCGGCGCACCAGATGTAACGCTGGATCAACTGCGGCCAGCCCTGCCATCACGCTATCCTTGCCCACACCGGACGGGCCGACAACGGCAATAAAGCGACCCTGTTTCATGCCGCAGTCTCTTTTGATTGTCCTGCCGCTGTGCTGCTTGAGGACACTTTTGGTTGTCCTAACGCTGCGCTGCTTGAGGACAGGCCCGGTGTAAATTGACCGACGTCGATTTCACGGTCGCAGACGCGGGACCGGGCCGCTTCGTCGTGAAAGATGCCGATGATTGCTGCGCCTCGGGCTTTGGCCTCTTCGATCAGCGACAGCACGACGTCTCGGTTGGCTGCATCAAGGCTGGCTGTTGGTTCGTCCAGCAACATCGCGGGATAGGTGTGCGCGAACCCGCGGGCGATGTTCACACGTTGCTGTTCGCCGCCCGAAAAGGTGGTGGGTGACAAAGACCAAAGCCGCTGCGGAATGTTGAGTTTGGTCAATAATTCTTCGGCACGGGCCTGTGCTGTCTCAGCTTTGGCACCGACGGTGCGCAGGGGTTCGGCCACCACATCCAGCGTTGGCACGCGCGGGACAACCCGCAGGAATTGGCTGACATAGCCAAGGGTCTCGCGGCGTAAGGCGATGACGTCGCGTGGTTCGGCCTGCACCACGTCGGTTCCGTCGATCAGGATTTGACCGGCCTGCGTGAGGTAGTTGCCGTAGATCATCCGCATCAGTGTCGATTTGCCAGCACCAGATGCGCCGGTCAGTGCCACGCATTCACCGAGCCCCACGGAAAATGACACATTGTTAATGACCTCAATTACTGCACTGCCTTGATTGTGCAGCGTAAAAGTCTTGGATACATTTCTAAGGTCTATCATTTTCACACCTGCAAAACAGAACTGACAAGAAGTTGGCTATAGGCGTGCTGGGGATCGTCCAGCACTTGATCGGTCAGGCCGGCTTCGACCACATGACCGTCTTTCATGACCATCAGGCGATCCGCCAAAAGCCGTACAACGGCGAGATCATGCGTCACGATGATCGCCGATAGCCCCATATCGCGTACCAACCCGCGCAACAGATCAAGCAACCGCGCCTGAACGGAAACATCCAGCCCGCCCGTGGGTTCATCCATGAACACCAGCCTTGGCCCCGTCACCAGATTGCGGGCAATCTGAAGGCGCTGTTGCATCCCGCCGGAAAATGTCGTGGGACGATCATCGACACGGGCGGCATCAATTTCCACGCGGCCAAGCCAATCGGTCGCCGATGCGCGAATGTCGCCATAGTGACGGTCGCCCACGGCCATCAGGCGTTCACCCACATTGCCGCCCGCACTGACGCCCATACGCAACCCGTCACGGGCATGCTGATGTACAAAGGCCCAATCGGTCCGTGACAGCATGCGGCGTTCGGGTTCGGACATTGTGACGGTGTCCTTCGGGCCATCCGCTCTCGTATCAAAAACGACCGCGCCCGCGTCGGGCGTCAGGTGTCCGGCCATACAGTTGAGCAAAGTGGACTTGCCGGACCCGCTTTCCCCGACAATCCCCATGACCTCGCCGG
Source organism: Ascidiaceihabitans sp. (assembly GCF_039986515.1). Taxonomy (NCBI): domain Bacteria; kingdom Pseudomonadati; phylum Pseudomonadota; class Alphaproteobacteria; order Rhodobacterales; family Paracoccaceae; genus Ascidiaceihabitans; species Ascidiaceihabitans sp. The sequence goes on from NZ_JBDWQO010000009.1 coordinate 219,324, forward strand.
GGTAAAGATCAAACCCCACATCTTTGCAGCCAATATGGTGGCCGTAGAACTTTGTGATCCCTTGGACCGAAAGCAAAGGTGTCATGCCGCGTCCTTTCCATTCATTTTGCCGGTGTAGCCAGCGGCCTGCCGTCCTGCGCAGAAATCGGTGTCTGAACAGACAAACATCCGTCCGCCTGCGTCGTCTGTGATCACTTCGTCGAGATAGCTGTTTTCTGCGCCGCACATGGCACAGGGGTGATCCGGTTTAGAGGCTTCGAACGGGTGGTCCTCAAAATCAAGCGACACGACCCGAGTGTAAGGGGGTAACGCATAAATGCGCTGTTCCCGGCCTGCCCCAAACAGCTGGATCGCCGCCATATCGCCCAGCTTGGGGTTGTCAAATTTCGGGATCGGGGACGGGTCCATTACATAGCGCCCTTCCACCTTGACCGGATAGTCATAGGACGTTGCGATATGGCCGTGGCGGCTGATGTCTTCATACAGCTTCACATGCATCAGCCCGTATTCCTCAAGGCTGTGCATTTTGCGTGTTTCGCTTTCACGCGGTTCCAGAAATCGCAAAGGCTCGGGAATAGGCACTTGGTAGACAAGGATCTGGCCCTCGCTGAGCGGCTCTTCGGGGATGCGGTGGCGGGTCTGGATGACCGTGGCCTCTGACGTGGTGGTGGTCGTTGCGACCCCTGCAGTGCGTTCAAAGAATGTGCGGATCGACACGGCATTGGTTGTGTCGTCCGCCCCTTGGTCGATCACCTTGAACCGGTCCTGTGGTGTCATCACCGCCGCCGACACCTGCACCCCGCCTGTGCCCCAGCCATACGGCATCGGCATTTCACGGCTGGCAAAAGGCACCTGATACCCGGGGATCGCCAGCCCTTTCAGGATCGCGCGGCGGATCATGCGTTTGGTTTGTTCGTCGAGATATGCAAAGTTGTAGTCGTTCATTGTGCTGCCTCCGCAACCTGATCCACACCCGCCTCTTCACGCAGTTTGCGCACAAGTTCCAATTCGGCTTGAAAATCGACGTAATGGGGCAATTTGATATGCTCAAGGAACCCTGTCGCCTGAATGTTGTCCGCGTGATACAGCACAAATTCAGCGTCTTGCGCAGGGGCGCCTTCGTCTTCTTCGCCAAGCTCTTTCCAACGCAGCGCCCGATCGACCAGCGCCATTGAAATCGCTTTGCGCTCGGTTTGGCCAAAAACCAGCCCGTAGCCACGCGTGAACTGTGGCGGCTCGGATTTTGAGCCTGTGAACTGGTTGACGGTTTCACATTCGGTCAGCGTGACCTCGCCAATCTCGATGCTGAACCCAAGCTCGGGGATGTCCATTTCAACGGGCACAGCACCAATGCGCAGCTCACCCACAAAGGCATGATTTCGCGCGTAACCACGCTGGGTGGAATAGGCCATGCCTAACGTGAACCCTTCGTCCGCACGGGTCAGCGCCTGCAAGCGCAAGCTGCGTTCCGCAGGCATTTCAAGCGGTTCGCGGGTCAGGTCCGGCGGTGTCGTGTCATCATGAACCGCCTCTTCGATCAGACCTTCGTGGTTCAGAAATTCGGTCACATGAGGAACATCTCCGACTGCGGCCTCTCGTGTCGCGGCCTCAGGCACTTCTGCTTCGGCTGCAAGTTTGAAATCCAGCAAGCGGTGGGTGTAATCAAACGTCGGCCCTAAAACCTGCCCACCAGGCAGGTCTTTGAATGTCGCCGAGATGCGCCGATCACAGGCCATCTTGCCCGTGTCCACTGGCAAGGACGCACCAAATCGGGGCAGCGTGGTGCGATATGCGCGAATAAGAAAGATCGCTTCAATCAGATCACCGCGCGCCTGCTTGATCGCAAGGGCAGCAAGATCAGGATCATAAAGCGACCCTTCGGCCATGACGCGATTGACGGCCAATGCCAGCTGTTCGCGGATTTGTGCGACGCTCAGTTCGGCCAAGGACGTATCGCCACGGCGTTCTTCGGCAAGCCACGCATGTGCGTTCTCAATCGCACGCTCACCCCCTTTGACAGCGACATACATCAGATGTCTCCCTTTTGCGTGACGACCGTGCTGCGCGGCAGGGCCGCTACTTGGTCGCAGCACGTAAAGATGAAATCGAGACCAAGGGGAAAATGTCCGGCATTGTGCTGAAACGCCTCTATGTCGGGAAGCGACAAAGCGTGTTTGTCTTTGATGCCGGGACCAGACAAGACGGCGCCGTCCGGCTCTAGCCGCCCGACCTGAACGATCAGCGTCGCAGAGCGGTCCGGGTATTGCGGCGTACCGATTTGATAAGCCCCCAGCGGCATAAGGTCTGACCAGCCACCCACCGCGAACATGCAACGGGACGGACCGGAAACGGGCGCGCCTGTGTGAAAAGCGATCCAAGCACGCACCGCTTCGCAGTCCAGTTCCCCGGCCAGATGGACAGGGGTGTCAGGGTCACACAACGTCAGCAAAACTGCCCCTGTCGCAGGGGAAAGCGGGGCTGGCGGGGCGGCCCCCGTTACCATGTGGATCGTGCCGGGTCGGGCCATTGCCTCCATAACCTGACGGAATGCGGCTGCAGAGGCGATGGCGGGGTCGGCGAAGCCGCCGCTCAGGGGCTGGCTTGGGATTTGGGCCTGCATCAATCTTCTCCTCGTACCATTGTAAAGAAATCAACCTTTGTGGCGGCGGCTTTGGCCGCGCGGGCTTCGCGTTTGGCTGTTTGCTCTGCGTCAAGCACGTCCAACACTGCGGTCTGCAACATCGGTGCCGCCGCCGTCTGCATCAAGGCATCCACGACAGCCACCGCCTCTGCATCAGCCTTACTGCGCCCCTGAATGTAGGCATGGCCGACCTCACCCGTGGCAAGCGTCAGCGCACAGCGCGTCACTGAGACTTCGCCCAAATTGAACGATGCACCTGTTGCACCGGCGCGGGCCTGTACCATGGTGCTGCCCACCTCAGGTGCACGCAGCCATGTGAACACAGGCCGCATCATGGTCGCGTCCAACAGGTTGGCAACGCGCCCTTTAGGCCCTTTGGCCATAATGCCAAGCCAATTCTGGCGTGCGGCATAATCTTCGTTCATGTCTTTCATCTCGACAACTTCTTCAGATTCTATACAACTAGACATATATTAACATATCTGATCGATTCCCCCAGCGGAGATTTGTGAATTTTGCGTGACACAGCCCCAAAACACGGACCCGGCCCCAAGACACCGATCTGGCAGGCAATCGCGCAATCCTTGCGTATCGATCTGGCCGAAGGCCGCTATGCGGCAGGTGACAGGCTTCCGACCGAAGCGGCCTTGGCCGAGCGGTTTGGCGTCAATCGACACACTGTGCGCCATGGTATTTCTGCGTTGGTGGACGAAGGCTTGATCCGCACACGTCGCGGTGCGGGGGCCTTTGTGGCCTCGACGCCCACTGATTATCCCATCGGACGCAAGGTCAGATTCCACGACAATTTGGTTGCGGCAGGGCGATTGCCTGAAAAACGCGTTCTGCTGGTCGAAGACCGGGCTGCCACAGCCGGCGAAGCACAAGCACTTGCCATCCAAATCGGCGAACCGGTCTGTTCCTACCACGGGCTGTCTTTGGCGGATGGCCAGCCGATCGCCGTGTTCGAAAGCGTTTTTCCACAGGTGCGCACCCCCGGCATATCAGCAGCCTTTTGCGGACAAAGTAGCGTCACAAAAGCTTTGGCTGCCGTCGGCGTGCCCGATTACACCCGTGCGTCTACACGGCTGACGGCAGTGCGGGCCACCGCGACGCAGGCCCTGCATTTACTGATCGCCGAGGGGGACCCGTTGCTGCGATCCTCTAGTGTGAATGTTGATTTGGCCGACAATCCCATCGAATATGGTCGCACATGGTTTGTCGGTGATCGGGTCACATTGACCTTGGAGAACTAAAAAGGCCCCGCCCGAAACAGGCGAGGCCATCATCGTCACGACAGGCGAATTATTCGAGACCCATGCAGTTTGCGTAATACGTCACAGTGGCAGGCCAATCCGAAAAGATGCCTTTGACGCCAACGTCCTGCGCCAGAACATCAATCAACTCATACATCACGCCATCGCTGTTTACCGCATCTGCGATGGACTGGTAATACCACCCCCCGCCATTCACCAGCGGGCCAGAGCGTTCGATGGTCCAGGTGATGATGTTGATGTCTGCGGCCTTGGCTTGAATGGCCAATTCTGATGGCACGATTTCACCATTCTCAAGCGTCACCAGCATCCACGTGGGTGGTGCAATGTAGTTCACGCCCATCGCCTTCAGCTCTTGCATGGTGTTGGGCCAAGTGGCCGCATCCATTGGCGAATAGCCATCAATGTCGTATTCATCCATCAGGTAAACAGCCTGCGCACCGAATTCTGGCGCGGCCTTGATCCAATACAGCACATCTTCAAGGTTGAACGACTGCAACCAGACATCTGACGCAGGAACACCAGCGGCCACATATTCATCGACCAGCTTTTGCGCGTAATCTTCTTGGGTAAACCCGTTGAACGGCATCTCGACGACGGGCGATTTCAATTCTGGCGTGAACCGCGCACCAAGGTCTCGGAACAATTCAATGGAGTCTGCGTGTGTCATTAACATTGCAGGTTCAACCGAATAGAGATCGGTGCGGAAATTCGCTGTACCATCAAGGTAGGCTTCGACTGTTGTGGCGGTGCTGTCAGCGGCGTCCATCTTGGGTGTCAGGCTGCGGTATTCGTCCAACGTGATTTCGGATGTGCGGCATTCGGCCTTGGCACCTGCATCACTATTCGCTGGCGTGAACGGCGCCACGCAGGTTGAGGCCAAAGGCGTGGCAAGGATATTGGTCGTTGTGTGCAAATCATTCTGCGCGTGACGACATACCAGTTCAAGGTCGGCGGTGAACGTCACATCACATTCCAGAATGCCCGCCCCCATCAGAGCCGCCGCGCGGTTGGATTCAACCGTGTGCTCTGGAAATTGCATCGGCGCACCGCGGTGACCAATAGAAAACAGCGAGGTGGATGCCTCTTGGTTTTGGCAAGACTGCAATTGATCTTTCAGAGGACCGTCTTCCATCCGGTCAATCAGATAGAACGGACGCGGGCCATATTCAACGCGGTCAAGCGTTTGTGCCATGGCAGGTGCCACGGCAAGTGTTGCGCCCAGTACGACGGTTGGCAATGCGATGATTCGAAGCATGAAATTCCCCTTTTGGTGCTCATGTCGGCTTGGGGTATTCGGGCCATATGAACGGCACATCACAGAAAGATCAAAGTTTTATCAAATTGAGGGGGCGAAAAGGCTAACCTTTGTATTTTTCCAAGAACGCCTCGGCCTTCATTGCCCGAAAGTCGTCCAATGCCGCACGCAATGCATCATGGGTCCAATCCCACCAGGCCAGCGCGATGAGACGATCCGCGATGTTGCGAGGTTGGCGCAAACGCAGCGGCTTGGCAGGCGTGCCAGCAACGATTGTGTAGGGATCGACGTCTTTTGTGACCACCGCCCCCGCCGCCACGACCGCGCCATCCCCCAAAGTCACCTCGGGCTTGATCATCGCACCTGCCCCGATCCATGTGTCGTGTCCGATTTGGGCGATACGGGACCGGCGATGTTCAAAAAACGTCGCATCCCGCGTCGTGTCATCCCAATAGTCCGCCGAGCGATACAGGAAATGGTGGCAGGCAGCCGTATCCAAGGGATGGTCCGTCGCACCGATCCGGCTGAACGCGGCGATGTTGGCAAATTTGCCAATCCGCGCGTTGGCGATATCGGCGTAACGGTCGCAGTAGGCATAATCCCCGAACGCCGCATTGTTCAGCCTGCTGCCACGCCCGATTTCGACGTAGGCACCAAAGGTGCTGTCGGTGATGTCGCAATCGGCATGGATGAATGGAACAGTCGCGCTTAGTCGGGACATGTATCAGAGTTCTCTTTCTTCTTCAGAAAAGCGGAAGACCTTGCCTGTCCTAGCCAGCTTCAGTCCTGTGGAAACATCAAGGATACCAACCGCAACGCATGCAGCCCCGATGCCCCTGTTCATACCTATAAGGTAAGGCGTCATCCGTCTTTGGGCCCGATCAATTTACCGCGCAGCCAACCCGACAACCAGTCCATCACCATGACCATCAAAATAATCAAAATGATGTAGTAGGCGACTTCCTCCCAGTCTTTTTGTGTTTGGATCGCCTGCGTCAGCATCAGGCCAATCCCGCCACCGGTGATCGCGCCTATGATTGTGGCAGAGCGGGTGTTGGATTCGAGAAAATAGAGAACTTGCGCCAGTAAAACCGGAACGACTTGCGGAATAACCCCGAACCGGTACCGTTGGAGCGGTTTGGCCCCTGTCGATGTCACCCCTTCAATCTGTTTGTCGTCAACATTTTCAAGCGCCTCAGAGAAGGTTTTGCCGAAGGTGCCTGTATCGGTGATCAAAATCGCCAAGGCACCAGTCATTGGTCCTGGTCCGAACGCACGGGCCAGAACCACTGTCCAGATCAGCGCGTCCACGCCGCGAACAAAGTCAAACAAGCGGCGGGTAGCGGTACGCAGCAACATGACAGGCGTAAACCTTTTAGCGGCCAAGAACGCCAGTGGCAGCGCGATCATTGCAGCCCCCATGGTCCCAAGGAACGCCATAAGGATCGTTTCGCCCAGCGCCCAAGCGATATCCTTGTGGCGCCACATTTTATTGTACCAAAAGTCCGACACCGCACCGATGATGTTGCGTCGTTCGGGATCGATCTGTGCGCCAAACACGATCTGTCCAAATCCTATACCATGATAAGGGCTGTCGAATGTGAACCAGAACAATTCCCATCCTGCGAAATAGTTGAACACTTCGGTCTTTGACCCCGTGAGGGTGATCCGGCCCTCGGGTGTTGTTATGGCAACACGACGGTCGGATGCGTTGATCCAATCGGGCAGCTGCGACGGCAAATTGGTGGTGACTGTACGGCCTTCGACCTGCGCCTCGACAGACCCGAAGCCTGGGACGTCGATCTCGGTGCGGTTGTCGGGCAGAAAGCGGACAATCGTGTCGCCGCCCAAATCAACCGTGATAACGTCTGTGCCGCTGACCCAGGCAGGGCGCTCGCCTTCGGGGTATTCTCCCTTGCGTTCGCCTTCAACCGCATAAGAGACTTCACCATTCCGATTATCGCGGGTGACGTGTACCTTATGGGACCAGATGTCAGAGGTCAGCGTGCGCGCGTTTTCCATGTTGGCGCGCTGGATCAAGCCCGGCACATCAAACGCAAAGAAGATATAGGCAAAATAGACCAAGATCACCGCAGGCACACCAAAAGCAAACAAACGCTTTCGGCGAAACAGACCTTCAGCGTGGGTCTTCGAGGCTTGAATATCCAACGATGTCATTGGGCTTGTCCTTCGGTCAAACGGTTGCGGTAGCGGCTTGAAATCTGGTCAAAGAAAACGATCGTACCGAACAGCAGCACAAAGATCGCTGCAGCCTCATCGAACCGACCCGGCCCCCAAGCCATCGCATTGCGCAGCTCATAGCCAAGGCCGCCTGCACCGACAAAACCCAGAATGGCAGAGGCGCGGATATTAATTTCGAACCGCAGCAAGGTGTAGCTGACATAGTTTGGCGCAACCTGCGGCAAGACACCAAGAAGCATCCGTTGGGTCCAAGTGGCCCCTGTTGAAGCCAAACCTTCCACGGGTTTGAGATCCGCATTTTCAGCCACTTCGGAAAACATCTTGGCCAGCGCACCAGCGGTGTGCAGCGCAATTGCGATCATCGCAGGCACAGGGCCGCCCCCCAAAATAAAGATCAGCACCAGCGCGATAACGATTTCGGGGATCGCACGCAGCGTATCGGAAAAACGGCGAAACAGCGGGATCAACCGTGGCCATTTGGCAAGGCCACGGGTTCCCAAAAGCGACAGGATCAACCCGCCCACAGCGCCGATGATTGTAGACACAGCCGCAATATTGATTGTCTCAACGAGGGCTGGAAAAAATTTGGCAATCAGGCTTGGCAGATCGCGGCGTTTGTCCCAAGCCTCGGCAAGCACCTCACTTGGGTAATCGCCAATTTGGTGCAACCCCTCCCAGAACCCGCCTGCATTGCGATCATCTGCAATGTTAAAACCGGACACCATCAAGACCACAAACAGCAACAACGCCAAGCCACTATAAAGCCTGCGTCGCCCGACCTGTGCAAGGTAGCTTTCACGAATATGACCAAGGCCAGGTGTCGCTGCCCGGCCTGCCGTGTCTGTTGCTGTCATAATGCTGCCTCGCATAATTATACCGGCCGCCTTCAACACAAAGGCGACCGGGGTCGTCATAAAAATATCTTAGTTGCCGATCACAGACTGACGGGCCGCAACAATGCTTTCGTAGGTTTTATGGGTCACTGGCACAAAACCAAGCGTGTCACCCGCAGCAACCCCGTAGGCACATTCGGCGTCACGCTCATAAAGTGTGTCGACCAGCTCGGTCATCGTCGCCTTGACGTCCGCTGGCAGATCCGCACGCAGAACAACCGGACCTTCGGGGATGACGTTGGACACCCAGATCTGCTGAAGATCGTTCATATCGACAAGTCCCGCATCAACCGCACGACGCAACGCACCCGAGTTGTAACCGTCTTCCCATTCGCCCTGAGCGTCGGCCCAGGTGACGCCGGCGTCGATGTCACCGTTTGCCACGGCAATGATCGTCTGCTCATGGCCGCCAGTGAATTTAACTTCACCAAAATAGTCGCCGGATTCCATCGTGGCGCCAGTCGTCTTTGGGATTTCGATAGACGGGATCAGGTAGCCAGATGTGGAGTTGGGATCACCAAAACCAAAAACCTTGCCCTCAACATCTTTCAAAGCTTCGATGCCGCTGTCCACACGCGCGAACCCGATCGAATGATACCCGATGGAACCGTCGAGGTTCTGCTTGATCAAAACGGGTTCAACAGCTTCGGGGTCTTGCAGGTATGTTGCAGCATAAGAGGACGCACCAAGCCATGCCATGTCGATTGTGCCACCCAGCAGACCTTGAATAACGCCGTTGTAGTCGGCAGGCGCGAACAGCTTTGTTTCAACGCCAAGGGCTTCGGTGGTGTAATTCTGCATGCAGACATAGTTGTTCATGCGGTCCTGTGCGTTTTCACCGCCCAGGATTCCGATGCGGAATTCGGTGATTTTTGCGTCTTGGGCGAAGGCAGGGGCAGCTAAGGCGGTTGTGGCCAAAGCGGCGGCTATAACAGTTTTCATCAGTCTCTCCATGGAGGAATTAAGCGCGTGTTGGCGCAGGTTATCTGGCTCAGGCGACGGCCTCGATTTTGGGCGCGTCGGTTCTGTCCAGCGTTTCGATTTCGGTTGATGTGGCGGCTTCGGAAAAATCCGATCCTGCCCCATAGATGTCGCGCGCGACGCCTGTGGTCAGTTGTGCTGGCGTGCCATCAAACACGATACGCCCATCGCGCATCCCGATCACGCGGTCACAGTAACGGCGCGCGGTATCCAATGTGTGCAAGTTGGCGATGACCATGCGGCCATCTTCTTCGTGTATGTCGCGCAAGGATTGCATGACGACCTGCGCATTCATCGGATCAAGCGATGCGATGGGTTCATCGGCCAGAATGATCGCGGGGTCCTGCATCAGTGCCCGCGCAATCGCGACACGCTGTTGTTGCCCGCCTGACAGGGCTTCGGCACGTTTGGGCGCCTGTTCAGCGATGCCAAGCCGATCCAGAATATCGATGGCTTTGTGGATATCGGACCGGGGATATAGGTTGAACATCGTCGCCAGTGTCGAGCGACGATTCAGCGTGCCGTGCAACACATTCGACACAACATCCATCCGCGGCACCAGATTGAATTGTTGAAAAATCATCGCGCAACGTGATTGCCACTGACGCCGCGCGGCACCACGCATCGCCGTCACATCTTCGTCTTCAAACAATATTTCACCATCTGACGCATCGCTCAACCGGTTGAGCATCCGCAAAAGGGTCGACTTGCCGGCACCCGATCGTCCGATAATGCCAATCATCGCGGGTTCATTGATTTGGATATTCGCAGTATCCACGGCGATTTTGTCGCCAAATCTTTTTGTCAGTCCGTTGATGCTCAGCATGCCATCCCCCGATGAATTTGAGAGATGGATAGGCCTGCAATTCAACACTCAGGTGACAGTTTTGAATCAGATTGATGATGGTTTCTTGAAGCTTACGTGACAGTCAGCGGGCCGCAGCAAGGTTCACGGTTTCATCGGATAAGCCCGTCACACACTGGCTACATTCACGCATCTGCAGTTCCCGTGTGTTCATGACACGCCTGTATTTTCCCTTTCTTGACGGGCGTTATGGTCTTTCCCGTCATGGCACAGATACAGCAGGTTCAAGCGACCCTGTTCGGCATGCAAATACCGTCGCGATCAACCTTGATGTGCTGCCTTACCAGGAATTCGGACGCGCCGCTTTTGTATCAAGATGCGTCATGCCGTGTGCCCCTCTTGGGGTGTCAGAAAACTTACTGCAACGACGGACAGTGCAACCATACCCGAAGCGATCCCAAGCACCAGGGGCAGCCCCCCCACCTGATAGCTTAACCCCGATGCGAGCGTCCCGATCAAACGCCCCGCAGCGTTTGCCATATAATAGAACCCCACATCCAGTGTGACGCGTTCTGCCTTGGTGAATGACAGGATCAGAAAGGAATGAAGCGCTGAGTTCACCGCAAACAATGCCCCGAACACCAACAGGCCCGCGACCACGCAAAGTGTTAGCCAATTTTGGGGACCGTTCGCAACCAAAGCGGCAACGACCAAAATCGCAGGCACCACCGCAAGCGCCAAAGCCCAACCGCGTGCCGCTGCGATCAGCTCAGAGGTGGGGCGCGATTTGGCGTGTAGGATGCGTGGGGCGTTCGCCTGCACGAGCCCATATAATATGATCCAAACGGCCATAAACGTTCCGATCAGAAAGAACGCAGTGCGATTGCCTTGTGGTGTTCCATCCGACAAGACCGCGTAGAAATAGATCGGAATCCCGACGACAAACCACACATCCCGCGCCCCGAACAGGACCACGCGGGCAGCACTTAGCCAATTGACATTGGGCGATTTGGACAAGACTTCGGTGAACTTCGCGTCCTTGCGGCCTTTGGGAAGACCCGCTGGCATGAACATCAACACCGCGATCAGGATCACCGCCAATACCGCCGCCATTCCCAGTACCGCACCGACAAATCCCACCGCAGCAAGCAGGGCCGCACCCAGTAAAAACCCCACCCCTTTGACCATGTTTTTGGACCCCGTCAGAAGGGCGACCCAACGGAACAATCCCGCATCTCCCGCAGGCGCCAGCAATTTGACCGCAGATTTGGATGACATCTTGGCGAGATCTTTCGCCACCCCGCTGGCCCCTTGAACCAGCATCACAAACACCACGGACACGCCCATCGCCCAGCTTGGATCAAGTTGCGCCAGCGCCAAAAGGGCTGCAACCTGCAACCCAAGGCCCGCATAAAGGGTGGACGTCAACCCGAACCGCGCCGCAAGCCAGCCTGCGCACAGGTTCGTTGCCATGCCCGCGATTTCGTAAAGCACAAACAGATAGGCCAGCTGCACAGGCGAAAACCCCAGCGTGTGAAAATGCAAAAGCACCAGCATCCGCAAGGCCCCGTCGGTCAGCATGAACGCCCAGTAAGCGGCCGTGACGGCGACATACGCAGACAGTCCTTCGGGGCGGGCTGTGGTCACAAACTGTCTCCGACCATAAACGCCACATCCACCAAACGATGCGCGTAGCCCATTTCGTTGTCATACCACGCATAGATTTTGACTTGTGTGCCATTGATGACCATAGTCGATAGCGCATCCACAATGCTGGATCGTTCGTCGTTGGTATAATCCGTCGACACCAACGGGCGTTCTTCGTATCCAAGAATACCACTCAATGCGCCCGCTGATGCTGCTTTGAACAGGGCGTTTACCTCTTGCGCTGTCGTTGCGCGTTCCACCTCAAAGACGCAATCGGTCAACGAGGCATTCAGCAGCGGCACCCGCACCGCGTGACCGTTCAAGCGCCCCTTCAGCTCGGGATAGATCAGCGTGATTGCCGTCGCACTGCCAGTTGTCGTCGGGATCAGGGAGTTGAGCGCAGATCGCGCACGGCGCAAATCCTTGGCGGGACGGTCTACGATAGTCTGCGTGTTCGTCACGTCGTGAATGGTCGTGATCGACCCGTGTTTGATCTGCAGATTCTCATGGATCACCTTCACAACAGGGGCAAGGCAATTGGTTGTGCAACTGGCCGCTGTCACAATATTATGGTGCGCCGCATCGTAAATATCATGATTGACGCCAAAGACGATATTGGCTGCATCGCCATCTTTGACAGGCGCGGAAACAACTACCTTTTTTACACCTGCCTCAAAAAACGGGGCCAGCTTGGCTTCGGTTTTGAATACGCCAGTGCAGTCGATAACCACATCGACACCGTCCAACGGCAAATCATCAATGTCATGCGTGCCGACAAAGGGCAGACGAGTTCCGTCAATCGTGACGCTTTCGCTGTCATAGGTAAACTCTGCATCCCAACGACCATGCACAGTATCAAATTCCAGCAGATGCGCGTGCATCTGAGGATCACCCACAGCGTCGTTTATCCAAGCGATTTCGGCCCCACGCGCCAACAAGGGTTTGAGCGCGAGCTTGCCAATCCGGCCAAGGCCGTTCAGAGCATAGACTGTCATGGGGTTATCCTTTGTCTTTAATTTGGCCGATGTCATCCACGGCCTTTTGAAGGGAAATACGGTCAAGCGACGCAATCGGCAGCGCGGTAAATCCGGTCATCCGATTGCGCAACGCACCGTAGGTCTGACGGAACGCGAGGCTTTTTTCTGCGTCTGTGCCCTGCACCTTGACCGGATCAGGCAGCCCCCAGTGGGCGCTGATGGTCTGATCCCGCCATGCGGGGCATTCTTCATTGGCGGCCTGGTCACAAACGGTGAACACAAAATCAAGGGCCAAAGCATCGTTGGTCTGAAACTCTCCGATGGTCTTGGCCCGCAAAACCGACACGTCATGGCCGTTTTGCGTTAACACCTCCAAGGCGAACCGGTTGAGATCAGAGTTCGGCTGGGTGCCTGCGGAATAGACGTTAAAGCGATCCGGCGAGAGATCACGCAAGATGGCCTCCGCAAAGATCGACCGGGCGGAATTACCGGTACAGATGAACAAGACATTGAACTTTTGATCCGCCATTTCAGGAAACTTGTGCGCGGCATCATTGGCGAAAGGCAAACAAATTTCGGGGCGCCCCCGACAACAGTCATGAAGAAGGAACCCAATCGTCGCCTGCGTCGCGTCCATATCCACCGCATAGCGCAGCGATGTCCCGACCCGCTCTTGCGAGATCAGACCAGCATGCAACAACGAGGACACATAACCGGAAAGCGTATTGGGCTTTAGATCCAGAGCAAGCGCAAGTTCCGTCGCGGGAACCCGATTAGGGTAGCGACGCATAAGCAGCCGGAACACGGCAAGCCGTTGCGGATGGCCAAGCGTTGAAAGTCGGTCGGGGATCAATGTATCCATAATTCATGAATAATTGAATTATAGGCCGATACAAAGTGAAGTTTTTGTAACATTGCAACCAGCGTTGTTCTGAAATTACTTTTGTGAACAGCCTTGGGTACAAGCATCACCAAAGACTTGCGTGCCATGGGCCCGCGTACCAGCGGCATCTGGGAAAGGAAGGGGCTGGTGGCAGACCCATATTGATCCGGGATGCAGCGCAACTTTCGCAGGCTTCAACGACAAACAACTACAAACGTGGTCGCTCGGGCGGCGCAAATAATGGACCTGTTGCGGTTTGATGCCGCCCCTTTGATAACATTTACCGCAACAAAGCAGATGAACTATGCCCCGCCCGGCAGGGTTATGCGAAGCATGATCCCGAGAGGGGACTGAAACGGACGGACGAGTTTCGCGCTGATGCAGTGCGGATCGCACTGACCAGCGGGCTGATGCGCACGCAGGTGGCTGATGATCTGGGTGTTGGCATGTCGACGCTGAACAAATGGATCACAGCACACCGAGACACGGATGTGATGCTGAAAGAGATTGGCCTGAATGTGGGGCATCACCGTGTAGGCAGATTGATGCGCCAGAACGGGATATCTGTCGTTCGAACCCGCAAACACAAGGCGACAACGGACAGTAATCACATGTTCAACATCGCCCCGAACCTTCTGGATCGTAACTTCTCAGCAGATCAGTCAAACCAGAAATGGGCTGGAAAAGCCCTGTCGCCTTCGAACGGAGGGTGGCTTGAAACAGCACCGGGGGCGGTAAGAAACCGTGACAGGTCCAATCGTCGTGGTGCACCTTAACGTTCGGGCAAGTTGAAAGCAGCTTCCCGAGATTCCAGCACTGCTCGCTCCAAACCATATTATCGTCAGCAGACCTAGGTTAACCATTTGTAGCATTCAAGTCAGCGTCAGTTACGCTGGGCTCAAAACGTCGCTGCGCTCTGCGCGAAAGCGAAGGACGCGGAACAGCGCTGGTGAATGAGATTACTGATTTGATCGCTGAATTGCCGGAACTGCGTCAAGATCAAGTCAAAGCCGAATTAGGTCACCTTGCCAGCTTAGCCACGCCCCAAACCATGACCGCAGCCGAACAGATTTGCAGCGCCCAGCGCATTGATTTGGAGGGCTTGCAGGGCATTCAGGACGTCTTGCTTATGCTGGCGCTAGATCATCCCCAGACATTGGAACGTGTGGCGGTACAGGCTTCTTTGATGCAGCGCACGGGCGGCAAGAATTGGTCCACCTTCCAATTTGAGGATGACGGAAAGCCTTGGGCGCTGGACGATGACACTGCCCGTGCAGGCTTTGTCGCGGACGCAATCGCTATTCTCGAATTGCCCGAACGCCGTAAGCGCGAGGCCGATTGGTACAGCTCTATCCGCGTTCATCCTGTCACGGGCGAAGAGACCGAAATCCTGCAGGCGACAATCTATGTCGAGGCCAGCGCAGAAAGTGAGTTGACCTTTGGACCGTCGGACGGGTTGGAACGGCAAGTGGTCCAAAGGGTCTTGGAAGTCGGGATTGCCTGTAACGCCAAAGAACGGATCGTGGAAATTTGCGCCCGTGGCGGCAAGAAAATGCGCGATGAATATGCGGCGTCTTTTTCCAAGCATTTTGCACCAAAGTCCCAGCCCCCTATTGAAACTCCGTGCAGGGACGTTCTGCTAGCCAACCTGCTTTCAAACCCCAGCTTTCCAATTGAACCTGCCGACGGCATTGCCAAGGTCGAAGTGTCCTCACTGGACTTCTATTCCGCAGGCGGCGGCTTTGCCCGCTATGAACGTCGCGGAGATGATGAAACGATTTACCAGTTCCTTGAACGCCAGTTCGGTGCAAGGTCCCCTATACATGCAGCCGGTTGGACGATCATTGGCGCGACCATTCGGATTGCGCAAGACGCCCAAGACGGCAAGCGTGCCAAAACGCTGACAGTGACATTGCGCAGCCCCAACACAACGACCATTCCGAACAAGACCGAAGCGGAACGCCAGTTTGTGATAACCCTGCTTGAACGCTGGAAGCTGCTTGCCCCGCCCCCAGAACCCTTCGATGTGACAGAGGCTGCACAATTGAATGCGGTGGACCTCTTTGCCACGCTACTCGTCCAGCGCGGACGGGTTGCGGCCAGCCAGTATTCGGCGCTACCTGCCTATGCCCAGCTATTCGAAGCGGGTTTGATTGAAGAATCAGGCGTGGTTCCCTCAGTTCTTTGCGATGAATGCAACCAACCCCATGACACCGCAGTTATCTATGAGGCTTCACAATACGGCTATCACTGTCCTGATTTGGACTTCATGCCCATAGCTCGTCCAGAGTTGATCGCCGCGCAAGTAAACCTTGGCGCAGCCGTCGCGCAACTTGCGAACCACCTGAATTGTAAGCGGCGCAAATCAACGCCCCTTACGAACGACATTTGGCGAATCGGCGCGATTGATACTCCGGCAGGGGACGTCGTCTTATACTTAAAACCGACAATGCAGGATGCGCAGGACGTGCATGACTTTGGGGCGGCATTGGCGGGCGAGATTAAATCCTCTTTTGGGATTGTTTTAACCGCCAATGGGGGTTTGCACTTACCGCCCTACGCTACGGTTTCCTTGCAGGATGTGTTGAGCATGGAGGCGGCGGAACTCACTGTTGTCGCTGATCTAATGACTATCGCAGGTGTTCCTGAAATACGCACTGGCGGGCGACCTAGTGACTACAAAACACCACTGAATGAGCTTATCGCAATGCGTGAAAATCAAGGTCTGGCATTGGAAGGCCGCAACGCTGAAGCAAAGGCTTTGCAAGCTGAATTCAAGGCGCAATTTCCAAACACCAAATGCCCCTCGTTATCGATAATCAAGAAATATGTAACTAACGCTAGAAGTGGATCAAAACTGACGATCTGTTTTGGTCCACCTTCCATCCGTCACCGTCCATCTGTCACCAAATGATGGAGAACGAACGATGACAAACACAACACACCAAACCGCACCGATTGCCGTATCACCAGATGAGGCTGCACGCCTTGCAGGCATTGGACGAACAAGCCTTTACGCCGCCTTGGCCAAAGGTGATCTGAAAAGCATCAAGATCGGCACACGCCGCTTGATCAAGGTCGAAGCCATCCATAAATGGCTTGCATCAAATCAAACGGATACGGAGTAAATCGCCGTGCCCAAACAAGCCCGTATAAACGGGATCAAATCTTACCGTTGTTATACAAAGGCGGAGGCGGCGGCACTTGTCGGCGTTTCCACCCGCACTGTCAGCAATTGGACCAAAGATTGCCTGCCCCTGTTGGATGCATGCCACCCGCCACTTATTCGCGGGGATGACTTGCGCAATCACATCGTCGCCCAGCGCGAAGGCCGCAAGGTCAAGACAGGTCTGTGCGAACTCTATTGCCTGCCGTGTAGGAAATCCCACCTGCCAGCAGGTGGCATGGCTGACTGCAAAATTGACGGCAACAAAGTCATGCTAACAGCCCTTTGTGGCGTCTGCGAAGGTATCGTTTGCAAGCCAATATCGTTGAGCGACCTGCCAGAGGTCCGCTGCAAACTGGACCTCACAATAACACAGCCAGAAGCGGCATTATAATGGTGGACATATCCCCCCGTGTATTTCCATCTGGGACACTGCCGCGCAACCGCCCACAAAACCACCTGCCCAGCGCCGATTTGAACCTTCCATCCAACCCCCTGCCTATCGCGAGGACATTGCGCGAGGGGCTGGCATTCCTCAATTTCCAAAATCTGGGGTTTACGTTGCTGAATGCGTCCATTTCCCCAGCAAAAAATCCTTACCAATTCGCGGCCAACCCATAGGACCCTACCCATGACCAAACGACCCAATGACAAGAACGAGCACCTAAAACGCAGCTTTCTGGAATATCGCAAATTCGCCCGCCAGCTTTCCGAAAAAACGCTGGATCGAGAAATCGCAGCCCTTGAACGCTTTGACGTCTGGAATGGGCGCAAGGACTTTGCACGCTTTCATATTAAGCAGGCCATGGGGTTTCGCACCCACTTGGAACAAAGCAAGACAAAGACCGGAAAGCCCTTGGGCAAATCGACCATGCGATCTGTCTTGGCCACTTTGCGTGAATTTATCCTGTGGCTTTCCCAGCAAGATGGGTTCCGCAGTCGTATCAAGGCGGCAGATGCGGATTACTTCAATTTGTCCCGGCGTGACGAAGCAGAGGCACGCGCGGCCCCACCCCGCCCTGCGCCCAGCATCAACCAAGCCAAACGCGCACTTGCCCTTATGCCAAGCACCACACCACAACAATTGCGCGACAAGGCCATCTTTGCATTGCTGTACCTAACGGGCGTTCGTGTCGCTGCTCTGGTATCGCTCAAGATCAAACACATCGATCTGCAGGAACAATCTGTCACACAGAACCCGCGCGAAGTGGCGACAAAGTTTGGCAAGGTCATCGACACATTCTTTGCCAAAGGGTTTGAAGAAGCCGAAACCGCCCTTGCCGAATGGATAACCCATTGCGACGAAGTGGCGTTATACGGCCCCGATGACCCACTGTTCCCAGCAACTGCAATAACTGCCAAGTCAAATTCAGGCTTTGAAGCAGATGGCTTTACACGCGGTTACTGGAAAAGCACCGAACCCGTCCGCAAGATCGTCCGTATCGCCTTTGAAGCTGCAGGAGTTCCAAACTACGGCCCCCACTCCTTTCGTCACATGCTGGCCCGCCACATTGCAAAGAACTGTACTTCGGTTGCAGAATTGGTGGCGACGTCTCAAAACCTTGGACACACTGATGTTCTGACCACCTTGCGCAGCTACGGACAAATCAGCCGCGAAGATCAACGCAAGTTAGTTACGGGCAAGACAGATGTATGAACAAACGTAAATCAAACAAGAGCAAACTGTGGGAACAGGTGTGGGAACGAATTTCGCGCAAAGAGGCAAAAATTAATAAAATCAACAATTTAAACAAGATTAGTGGCGGACCGAGGAGGATTCGAACCCCCGACCCCCTGATTCGTAGTCAGGTACTCTATCCAGCTGAGCTATCGGTCCACTACGGCGCGGTTTAGTCTTGCCGCGCGATAGATGCAAGCCCTCGTTTCATCAATTTGCGAAGAAAATCAAACCAGCGTCACATCGCCTTTCGGCAACCTGATCCGAAAGGCGGTTCCATCGGTTCCGGTGTTGCTCAGTTCGAGGGAACCGCCATGCCCCCGGACCAATTCCGCAGAAATTGCCAGCCCCAATCCAGACCCGCCTTTTGTAACGCCGCCCTGAAACGGCGTGAACAAATGTTCCTGGGCTTTGGGGGGCAAACCGGGCCCGGTATCGCGAATGTCGATGAACCATGCGCTGCTGTCTTCACTGGCAGATACATTGATCTCGCCGGGTTTGCCGCTCGCGATAATCGCCTGACGCGCGTTGCGGACCAGATTTGCAATGACACGAAACACTTGTTCCGCATCAGCGCGGATTTGCATGGACACTGGAATATCGTCGGACAGACTTAGATCATAGTCTCCGGCGGCCAACCTTTCACTGTCTATGACATCTTCCACGATCGGCGACAGCATCGCCACGGTCAAAGTGGGGCTGGGTTCTTCTGCTTTGCCAAAGGCCAAGGTGCTTTCACACAGATGCACAGCCCGTGTGATCGAGTTCACCAATTTCGGTGCCATCCGTGCGACCAACGGGTCTTCGCTGGACTCGATGCGGTCAGTAAACAACTGTGCCGAAGTCAGGATATTGCGCAAATCATGGCTGATTTTGCTAACGGCACTGCCAAGCTGCGCCAAGCGCTCTTTCTGACGCAATGCGCTTGTCAGTTCCGTTTGCATGGATTTCAGCGCCTCTTCGGCTTCACGCAGTTCCGTCACGCCCGCACCAGGTTCAATGATGCGTCGCGCATCTTCCGGCGCTTCGGCATAGCGTTGCATGTGATCAACAACACCCTTGATCGGTTTGACCAAAAGCGAACGCACCGCCAGAAACAGCAACACGGCCGTGAAGACCGAAATCACAGCGGACAAGATCAAAATCCGCACGCCATAGTCTATCATCGCGGTTCGCAAAGGCCCGGTTTCCATGGTGATTTCGATCAACAGCCCTGCTTCGCGCAAGGGCGCACCGATCACGCGGATCACTTCATTCTCAGACTTGGTCAACCGCATCATGGCGTCGCGGATCAACACCAGTGCTGTGCCATCGCGCAAATCGAATGTTTCCGCGATGGGTTGCGGCATCGGGGTTGCCAACATCAGTTGGCGCACCTCGTCGCGGCGCAACACCACGTTAAACACGCCTGCGTTTTCCAGCAGTTCCTGTTCCAGTTCGCTGTCCAACATGTCATCGGCCAACAGCGCCAGTGACGCGATCTGCGCCCGCTCAAGGTGATCCAACAGGTAGTTTTCCCGGTACCGTGCAATCGACGGCACAAAGATCAAAATCTCAGCCAACATGACGAAGACTGTGGTCAGGATCAGGAAGCGTCCAGAAAGCGAATTCAGCATGCTGCCTCAGAACTCAAGGAATGAAGCGTTGGACAAAGCCCACCACCCGTTTCACCGTAGGGTTATCAAACAATCGAGGCGTGTAATAGGCACCGGCCGCGCGTTTGTTGACTTCGCCAATCGTCGGATATGGCGCAACCATGGCGGCGACCTGACTCATCTTCATGTTGTTGGCCAGAACCAGCGCCCACAGGTTGATCAATTCGCCCGCTTGGTAGCCTACGATTGACGCACCGACCGGGCGGCCCTTGACCACCATCAGCTTGATGAAGCCTTTGGTTTTACGTTCCGCAATCGCGCGGTCATTGTGGTGGTAGTCAAAGCGGATCACTTCCAATTTGTCGCCGTGGGCGTCCCTCGCCTGCGCTTCGGTCAAGCCGACTTGGGACAATTCTGGGTCAGTATAGGTTGCCCAAGGGATATGCGACGTCTTGGCCTTGGACGGCAGCCCAAACAGCATGGATCGGATGATAACGCCCGCGTGGTAGCCCGCCACATGGGTGAATTGCAGCCCGCCCGCCACATCACCGATGGCATAGACTTTGCGGTTGCTGGTACGCATGGCCGCGTCGACTTCGATGCCTGTGCGTGTGGTCTTGATGCCCGCGGCATCCAAATTCAGCTTGTCGGTATTGGATTTGCGGCCAACGGCCATCAACAGGTGCGAGCCTTTGAAAACGCGACCGTCTTTGACCTCGACTTCGATAGCACCGGCTTGCCCTCGAATTTCAGCGGCCATTGCGTCTTCAGCAATCTCTACGCCTTCATCTTTCAGCGTATCCAGCACGACCTTGGCCAGTTCGGGATCGTCTTTGCCCAGCGCCTTTGCGCCCTCAATCACAGTTACTTTTGATCCCAAACGGATGTGGGCCTGCGCCATTTCCATCCCGATGGGACCGCCCCCGATGATCAACAAATGCTCAGGTTGTTCACGCAGGTCGAACAATGTCTCATTTGTCTCGTAGGGCACATCGCCAAGACCGGGAATGGGCGGCACCAATGGCGATGAGCCCGTTGAAATAACTACGCGGCGGGCTTTGATCACTGTATCGCCTGCTTGCACTTCCGTGGGTGAAATGAAGTGGCCATATTCGCGGATCACGTTGACGCCAAAGCCTTCAAACCGCTCTTGGCTGTCCACAGGTGCAATGGTCGCGATGACATCCGCCACATGATCCTTGGCGGCGGCATAGTCCACTTGCGGGTCTGTGTCCGCCACGCCGTAGGGCGACGCATGTGCCTGACCGTAAGCGGCTTTGGCGCTGGCGATCAGCGCCTTGGATGGGACGCACCCGAAGTTCAGGCAATCGCCACCCATCTTGTGACCTTCCAGCAAGGTCACAGATGCCCCCATCTGACTGGCCCCTGCAGCCACAGACAGCCCGCCGGACCCTGCACCAATCACCAAAACATCCGTCTTAATACGCTTCATTGTCTTACAGACCTTTCTTGCCAGTCACGGCTTTCATCAAAACAGGCAACAAGGATAATGCCGCAAGCCCAAGAATTGGCAACAAAACATGGGGCGCGAAAATGATGCCAAGATCCGGCGTCTCGCCCGCTTCAAAAACTTCACCCAGGCCCGCACCCACAGAACTGAAAACCAACCCGCCGGGAATAATGCCCAAGAACGTAGAAATCACAAAGCGGTGCAGCGGCACCTGCATAAAGGACGGCACCAGGTTCGCCACGAAAAACGGAACAACCGGCACGAGGCGCATGATGAACAGCATGGACCATTGATTTTCATCGATCCCGTCTTTCAACTTTTTGATGGGACCCGTCGACGCCTCCATCTTTGCACCAAGCGTTTCACCAAACCCGTAACGTGCTGCCAAAAAGATAACTGTCGCCCCAAGGGTTGCACCCGTAACGTTAAAGACCGTGCCAAAGACTGTGCCAAACAAGAAGCCCCCCGTCAGCGTGGCAATGGTGGCCCCCGGCAAAGAGAACCCGACAATCAGAACGTAGGCCAAGACAAACAGCAGCGCTGTCAAAACATAGTTGCTGTCACGAAACGCCACCAACGCTTCACGGTTGTCGCGCAACGTGTCAAAGCTGAGGTAATCGCGCAAAGTGAAAAACCCGATGGCGGCCACCACTGCGATTGCAATCAACGGCAACCGCCGCATCAGGCCGGATTTGGGGGAAGGTTCATTGGTTTGGGTCATATCACTCATCAGTTTGGTCTTTTTGGTTGTCCACTTCAATGCACTGAACCTGTGCATACGTGCCACCGTGAAACACCTAGATCACGGGTGCTTGATATTGAGTGAAGGGAATCGAGGGTTTCTTGCGTCAAGTTTAGGCGTTTGAAACAATTCCCCAAGTTCACGCCGGATATTTGTTGCAAAACTATACGTTTTAACGTCCACAGGGTTTGACTTGCCCCCCTATCGCCTTTAGAGGACGGGCTTCGAATGACACTTGGTGCGCCGAATCTACAAGGTGGACCATAAAATGGAGACGGAGCGATGAAACGCACCTACCAACCTTCCAATCTTGTGCGCAAGCGGCGCCACGGCTTCCGTTCGCGCATGGCGACAAAAGCAGGCCGTAAAATCCTGAACGCACGTCGTGCCAAGGGCCGCAAAGAACTAAGCGCTTAATCTAGCGCCAGCGCAGGATTGCCTGACATGACCCCGCCGGAGGCCTCCACGAGCAACGCAGATGTTGCCGCGGACATGCCTGCGGCGGGTTCGTCACGTTTAGATGTATTGAAAAAACGTGCTGACTTTTTACGGGCAGCGCGTGCCAAACACATCCCCACGAAGGGATTTGTTCTGCAATATCGCGCACGCGGCGACGATGCCCCTATGCGTGTTGGGTTCACCTGTTCCAAAAAAGTCGGAAACGCTGTGGCGCGCAATCGCGCCAAACGCCGCCTGCGTGAGATCGCCCAAGCCATTCTGCCCCACCACGGCAAACATGGTACTGATTATGTGTTGATCGGACGGTTTGAACGCACGGCCCAGCGCCCTTTCACCGATTTGCTGGATGATTTGCGTCGCGCCTTGGCCGCTGCCGAATGACGCCTTTCGCCTATATCGTTTCCTTGCCTGTCCGCGCCTATCGCTTGGTGTTTAGCCCGTGGGTCGGCTTCAACTGCCGCTACCAGCCCACTTGTTCCGCTTACGCCATGGAAGCTTTGGAAAAACACGGCGCCTTTAAAGGCAGCTACCTTGCAGCCAGACGTATAGGGCGATGTCACCCGTTTGGCGGAACAGGTTACGATCCCGTCCCGGACCGTGTCCCAGACCACACAGAACGTCGTTAGCTTTGTTTCTCGAAGGTTATCGTTACCTCACCTATGTCGACGCCGAAGCGTTTCATATATGCTTTGTTCAGCACACGCGTTTCGCTTAACTGCCACATCCAATCATCAAAGTTCACGCGCAGTGTGCCGTCTGGAACCGGCAGATCAATTTGGTAAGTCCAATTGAATGTGTCGCCCCGCTCTTCCCCCGTCGCGCTGCCAATCACGCCGGGCGCCGTGCCAGCCCAAGTCTGGGCGCCGGCCTGGGCGCCTGTTTTGCGTAACGTCCAAACCCGCTGTTCCGCCGTTCCATCGGCATAGACGAAATTCTCGTCCAGAACCAACGTATTGCCATTCCAGTTACCGTCGATTTCGACAACGAAACGTCGCCGTACAGTGCCGAACACATCCTGAAATTGACCATAGGCCGTGACATGGCCGTCAAAAAATTCTTCCAGATTGAATTCTGCCTTGGACAGTTTTTCATCTTCCAATGCAGGTTTTCCAGTACAGGCGCTAAGCCCCAAAACCATCAAAATAGCTATCCCAAGACGCCGCATGGTGTTTCCCTTAACTTTGAATGTGGTACGCGCCAGGAGCTCTTTTGGTTCACACGACATCTGCTATAACACCGCCACACAACTTTGAGGCCCGCCATGCGAGACGAACTCGACGACATACATGCCCTGTTTCACGGGGCCCCTCGCACCACCGAATTCAAGAAATTGCGTAAACGTATTGTTCGGATGACCCGTGAGGCGATCGAACAATACGGCATGATCGAAAAAGATGCGCGGTGGCTTGTCTGCTTGTCGGGCGGCAAAGACAGTTACACATTGCTTGCTGTGCTTCACGAATTGCAATGGCGCGGTCTTTTGCCCGTCGACATTCTGGCGTGTAACCTGGATCAGGGACAACCGGGGTTTCCCGCAACTGTGTTGCCCAAATTCCTCGAAGACATGGGCGTCCCCCACCGCATAGAATACCAAGATACCTATTCGGTGGTTGTGGACAAAATCCCCGCAGGACGCACGTTTTGTGCGTTATGCTCGCGTTTGCGTCGCGGGCATCTTTATCGCGTGGCGCGCGAAGAAGGTTGCTCTGCTGTGGTTCTCGGACATCACAGAGACGACATACTAGAAACGTTTTTCATGAATTTGTTTCATGGTGGGCGCTTGGCAACCATGCCACCAAAATTGGTAAATGAAGAAGGGGATTTATTCGTCTACCGCCCACTTGCACATGTCGCGGAAACGGATTGCGAAAAGTTTGCCCAAGCTATGAATTATCCCATAATTCCTTGCGATCTATGCGGAAGTCAGGATGGGTTGCAGCGCCAACAAGTTAAGCAAATTCTGGATGGCTGGGAAGCCAACAGTCCGGGACGGCGTCAGGTTATGTTCCGTGCGTTAACCAATGCACGGCCCTCACATCTGCTGGATACGAACCTTTTTGACTTTGCGAATCTGGTGCGCAACGCAGGTGCAAATGACGAACCGATAAAACTTGACCTAAAAGCAGGTGAAGTTCCCAAGCTTCGTTAAGGGGCTGATTACCAAAGGCAAGTACTCCTTTTGTTCAAATGCAGGCAGCACCCATTTGCACAAAGGACCGACCATGCGTATGAATTTTCAACGCAACTTTTCGCAACTGCGCGAACGGTTGTGCACAGCCATGATTGGTCCACAGGCGTTGGCGTTTCTGCCCGCGCTCAGCCTTGCCAGCTATTGGATAGGCGGCGAAGTTGCCCTGCTTGGCGCAACATTGGTCGTCCCTGCGCTGTTTTTACTGGCAGGTGGTCTATCCCCGGACAGTCGCCGCATGCGTCTTGCACGTGATTCTTTCACGGGACTGCTTCAGCGCGACGGCTTCGATGACCTTGTAGAACACACTTACGAGAAAACAGCGGATGGCACTCAATCCTCTGCAGTCTTTCACATCGAACTCGATGATTTCGCACAATTGGTAGAACGGCATGGTGAAGCTGCAGGTGACGCAGTGATCCAGCGAACAGGTGACCGAATTGTATCGACTTTGCGGGATATGGATAATGTGGCACGTCTTGGTGATTGCCGCTTTGCAATTTGCATGGGTGCGACACGGTTTATCGACCTAGAAGTCTGCATCCAACTTTCCGGACGCATACAAAACATCATTGAAGAACCCATTTCGGTTGATGGTGTCTCCGTTTACATGACTGCGGCCATCGGCTTCTGCCTAAGTGGACGGGCCCCCGGAAAATCCGCTGTTGATTGGTCAACTGCCGCGTCAACAGCGCTACGTTCCGCCCAAAAACGAGGCCCATCCGCCATCCGCGCATACACAGAGGAAATGCGTCGGGTCAGCGAAACGCGTGCAGAATTACGCGACGATATCACTTATGGATTGGAGGCCGGCCAAGTCACACCTTGGTTCCAGCCACAGATATCTACAGACACAGGCAAAGTGACTGGATTTGAAGCTTTGGCACGTTGGCATCATCCGGAACGGGGTATGATTGCACCCAACGAATTTCTTCCAGCCATTGAAGCGGCAGGATTGATGGAGCGGCTGGCGGAAGCCATGCTGTACCACACTTTCACAGCGTTGAAGGCATGGGATGCTGCCGGGGTGGTCGTACCCCAAGTTGGCGTCAATTTCAGCGGCGTCGAACTTAACAATCCCCGTCTGATCGAAAAAGTTAAATGGGAACTCGATCGCTTCAATCTAACACCGGATCGTCTTTCTATCGAAATTCTGGAAACTGTGATCGCGGGCGCCCCCGATGACGTTATTACCCGCAATATAAACGGGTTGGTGGCCATGGGGTGTCGGGTGGATCTAGACGATTTTGGAACGGGCCATGCTTCCATTTCATCCATCCGCAGGTTCGCCGTCAATCGCATCAAAATTGACAGATCCTTCGTTATCAAGGCCGATCGGGACCCTGAACAACAGCGCATGATAAGTGCAATTCTGACCATGGCCGAAAGACTGAATCTGGAAACTCTGGCTGAAGGCGTCGAGACCGTTGGCGAACACGCCCTTCTGGCACAATTGGGGTGTGACCACGTGCAGGGTTTCGGCATCGGAAAGCCTATGCCATTTCACGAAACACTGGACTGGATTTCATCACACGAAGCAAAATTGCAGGACGCTCCGGAAATCTTGCCAGGACGAACGAAGTAGCCAGTCCACTCCAAATGACAAAAACAAACGAAAACTGCCTTTGTGTCACGGTGGCAAAAGGCCGAATCCGCTTGACCTTTTGCCTCGCACTCTGTTGAACCCACCAAGATATCAAAGACATCAGGTGGCGGTCCCCCATGGACGATCAAAACAAGAACCTCATTCTTGCAACTGCGCTCAGCTTTGCTGTGATCCTCGTATGGTTTGTGCTTTTCCCGCCACCAGAACCGGATACGCCTATTGACGGCACCAGCGCCGTTCAGACGACTGGGTCAACGGCCGACACAACTGTGGCAACGACCCCCTCAGTAGACGCGCCCGTCGCGGTTCCGACGCAGGCTCCGAAAGCACTGGCTGAAGCGCCACGTGCGTCAATCGAAACGCCACGCCTAACGGGTTCTATAAGCCTTCTGGGTGGACGTATTGATGAACTGAAACTGAACGACTACCGCGAGACCACGGAACCAGACGCCGACATTGTTACACTTCTGGCCCCAGTTGGCAGCGAAGACCCCTATTACGCATTGTTTGGATGGGCGGCGAGCACAGGCGTTACACCGGACGCGGTCCCGGGACCTGATACGGAATGGACGCTAAGCGACGGCGACGTGTTGCGTCCCGATGCACCCATTACACTCAGCTGGGACAATGGCGCGGGCCTTGTGTTCAACCGGACATATGAAGTCGACGCCGATTTTATGTTCACCGTTACGCAAAGCGTGCAAAACAACGGCTCTGCCGACGCGTCTATGGCGCCTTACGGCATCCTTGCCCGCCATGGCGAGCCTGACAATCTGAAAGGGTTCTTCGTTTTGCACGAAGGCCTGGTCACGATGACGGACGAACTGACCGAAACCGATTGGGACAACATTCCGGATTTTGACGTGCATCCCAAAGAAGGGGTGCCTGCAGAACGCAATGAAGACATTCAAAACGGCTGGATTGGCATTACCGACCACTACTGGATGACAACCCTGATCCCACCGGCAGACACAAATGCGCGTCTGACGGCCAAGTACTACCCGCGGACGGATATCTATCAGACCGAAACCGTGATGCCGAAAGTGACCATCGCACCGGGTGCCAGTGCCACAAACACATTGCGCGTGTTTGCCGGTGCCAAGGAATGGGAAACCATCCGCGAATACCAATCCGAAGGCGTGACAAGCTTTATCGATAGCATCGACTGGGGTTGGTTCTTTTTCCTGACCAAACCTATCTTCTGGCTGTTGCACGAACTGAACAAGCTGATCGGCAACATGGGGTGGTCCATCATCGGGCTGACTTTGATCATCAAGGCCGTTCTATTCCCGCTGGCTTACAAATCTTACGTCTCGATGGCGAAAATGAAAGAACTTCAGCCACAGATGGAAAAGCTGAAGGAAGCGGCAGGCGACGACCGTCAAAAAATGCAACAAGGCATGATGGAGCTGTACAAGAAAGAAAAGGTAAACCCCGCTGCGGGATGTCTGCCTATTCTGCTTCAAATTCCCATCTTCTTTTCATTGTACAAAGTGATCTTTGTCACAATCGAACTGCGCCACGCCCCTTGGCTTGGGCCGTTTCAGGATCTGTCAGCACCAGATCCGACATCCTTGCTAAACCTGTTCGGTCTGTTGCCCAACAGCGCACCAGAACCCGGTTCGATCATGGCTTTGGTCTTCATCGGTATCTTGCCCCTGCTTTTGGGTATCTCCATGTGGTTGCAGCAAAAACTTAACCCGGCCCCCACAGACCCCACGCAGCAAATGATCTTCGCTTGGATGCCTTGGGTATTCATGTTCATGTTGGGTGGTTTCGCCAGTGGTCTCGTTGTCTACTGGATTGCAAACAACACCATCACGTTTACGCAGCAGTACCTGATCATGCGCAGCCAGGGCTACAAACCTGATGTCTTTGGAAACATCATGAAAAGTTTCCGCCGCAAAACTGAAACGGACAGCAAGTAATGTCACATGTGGCCAGTCTTTGGCGTCATCCCATAAAAGGATATGGTCGCGAAGCGATAGACAAAGTGATCTTTGCAGCTGGGCAATCCATGCCTTGGGACCGAGTTTGGGCTGTCGCACATGAAGCTTCCAAAGCGGAACCGGGCGAATGGGCCAAATGCGGTAACTTTGGTCGTGCTGCAAAAGCACCAGCTTTGATGGCGGTCACAGCCGCCTTGGACGAGACGTCCGAGACGATCACCTTGTCGCATCCAGACTTGCCTGATCTGACGTTCAAACCGGATGAAACTCCAAACGCCTTAATCGACTGGACTGCTTCGCTGGTTTCTAAAGATCGCGCGGTGCCAAGCCACATTATGCGGCTGGACGGGCGCGGATATACCGACAGCCCGTTTGCGTCTGTCTCATTGTGCAATATGGCGTCTCATAAAGCTGTAGAGACCCATTTGGGCACCGGGCTGTCTATTCACCGGTGGCGTGGAAACGTTTGGATTGATGGGCTTGCGCCATGGGAAGAAATGTCATGGGGCGGCAAAATCATCCGAATTGGTGGCTGCGTGTTCAAAGCCCGTGAACTTGCGACACGCTGCATGTCGACGGCTTCGAACCCTGACACCGGGGTGCGGGATGCCGATACATTGGGTGCGCTCGATCACTTTGGGCATCAAGAATTCAGTATGCTTGCTGAAGTCATAGAAACAGGTCCTGTCGCCGTTGGCGACACTGTCGAGGTGCTTTGATGCAAATGCCATTTCCCATCGCCGAAGAACCCGACGCGCAAACGAAAGAGCGCGGGCGTCTGTTGTTTGCTGGCGAAACAGAGTTTGTGAAAGGCGTCGTTGCCATGTCAGGCCTGCCGGAAGCGGACCGCATGGAAGTCTGTTTTGCAGGGCGATCCAATGTCGGGAAATCCACATTAATCAACGCATTGACGGGTCGCAAAGGGTTGGCACGGGCCTCGAACACCCCGGGCCGTACACAAGAAATCAACTATTTTACTGCGGGAGACGACCTATATCTTGTCGACCTTCCGGGCTACGGCTACGCAAACGCCCCTTTATCTGTTGTCGAAAAGTGGCAACGCCTTTTGAAGCAATATTTGTCAGGCCGCCAAACCCTGCGCCGTGCCTTTGTGCTGATTGACGGGCGCCACGGCGTCAAACAGGTCGATGAAGAAATCATGTCCCTGTTAGACAGCGCGGCCGTCACCTTTCAATGTGTGCTGACGAAAGCGGACAAGGTGAAAGAAAAAGACCGGCAAAAGGTTCTTGATGTGACCCGTGCCGCACTTGCAAAACACCCCGCCGCCTATCCAGAGATCTTGTTGACCTCCTCCGAAAAAGGCGACGGTATCCCCACATTGCGTAGCATCATTGCCACCTTGGAATAACGCCCCTTACGGCTTTTTGCGCGGCACTGCCAAGGGTTAGGCCACACAATGGCTTGCACCCCCGCATTGCATTTCCCATAACCGTACACAAAGGGTCAGGGATGAGAAGACAAGATATGAATCGCGATTGGATCGCCACCGCAGAAACCCTAAGCAGCGCCCTGCCCTATATGCAGCGCTATGCGGGGGCCACTGTTGTTATCAAGCTGGGCGGTCATGCCATGGGCAGTGATGCAGGGATGGCCAGCTTTGCCCGCGATGTTGTTTTGATGCGTCAAGTCGGCATGAACCCTGTCATTGTCCACGGCGGTGGCCCCATGATCAACGCGATGCTGGAACGGTTGAACATCACGTCGGACTTTATCAACGGCAAACGCGTCACAGATGCCGCCACTATGGAAGTGGTTGAAATGGTACTGTCCGGCCTAGTCAACAAGCGTATCGTGCAGGCCATCGGTGCTGAAGGCGGGCGTGCTGTTGGATTGTCGGGGAAAGATGCCCATTTGATCACATGCACCCAAACGAACCCGGATTTGGGTTTTGTCGGCACCCCCACAACCGTAGACCCCGGCATTTTGCGCAACCTGTTTGATGGCA
Source organism: Ascidiaceihabitans sp. (assembly GCF_039986515.1). Classification (NCBI taxonomy): domain Bacteria; kingdom Pseudomonadati; phylum Pseudomonadota; class Alphaproteobacteria; order Rhodobacterales; family Paracoccaceae; genus Ascidiaceihabitans; species Ascidiaceihabitans sp. The sequence continues at coordinate 249,702 of NZ_JBDWQO010000009.1, forward strand.
ACACCATCCCTGTCATTGCCCCGTTGGGCGCAGGAGAAAACGGTGAAAGCTTCAACATCAATGGCGACACAGCGGCGGGCGCAATTGCGGGCGCTTTGAAAGCGGATCGTTTGTTGCTTCTGACCGACGTGCCCGGTGTCAAAGACAAATCCGGCGATGTGCTGACTGAAATCTCAGCCGCCCAAATCCATGAAATGACGGCTGATGGCACCATTGCGGGTGGTATGATTCCGAAAACCGAAACCGCCTTGAAAGCGATCGAAGAAGGTGTTCGGGCCGTTGTCATTCTGGACGGACAAGTGCCCAACGCCTGCCTGCTTGAGCTGTTTACCGACCACGGCGCAGGCAGCTTGATCCGTACGTAACAAGCCTGTGTCCAACCAGCGCTTGGCACGGGTGCCATCGGCATCTACACCTGTGGCATGGAACACGAAGTCTTCATACGTTTCGGCATCTTTTTAGGCTTGTTCGCGATCCTGGCCGCAATCGAAGCCGCAGCACCACGACGCAAGCGCCGCCAAACCCGCACAGCGCGGTGGTCCACCAATTGGGGTATGACGTTGGTGAACACGGCGACCCTACGTGCTATGGCCGTGTTTTTGCCCCTTCTCGCTGTCGGCGCGGCCACTGATGCCCAGCTCAATGGTTGGGGCTTGTTCAATGTGATTGATCTGCCGGTCTGGATCGAAGTTGTCTTGGCCATACTGATCTTGGATTTTGCAATCTGGCTGCAACACCTTATCACACACAGGGTCCCGCTTTTGTGGCGTCTGCACCGTGTGCACCATGCTGATGTGGACATAGACGTCAGCACTGCCATCCGGTTTCATCCTGTTGAAATCGCCCTATCTATGGTGTTGAAAATCGGACTTGTTTACCTGCTTGGTCCCGCTGCCATTGCGGTTATTCTATTCGAGATCCTGTTAAACGGCACCGCCATGTTCAACCATGCCAACATCAAACTGCCTTTGGCCGTAGACGCCTTTGTACGCTGCGTTCTCGTGACGCCCGACATGCACCGCGTACACCATTCAGTGCACCGCCACGAACACGACAGCAACTACGGGTTTGCCTTGTCCATTTGGGATCGCATGTTTGGCACATACATCGCCCAACCCGCCCAAGGTCACGACAAAATGGCCATCGGGTTGCAGTGGCAGGACGCGCGTCCCAGCAAATTGGGATGGTCGTTAAGGCTACCATTCTTTAAGAAATGAACTTGGGCACCCTCAAAACCGCCTGCGCGGCGCACGGTTTGTTCGTGATGGGGCATCTATCAGACGATGAAAACACATTGGTTCTGATTGGTGCCGATGCCGGTTTTTGGGATGCCTTCACACAAAACGCCGAATTCAAAGATGGTATGAAGAACCCGATTGATCGCTATTCCAAAAGAGTGATCGAGGGCATGGCCGACGGTGCTGTGACCCACTTCCCGTCTGACGGTCCCCCCTACGATCCGTTCATCGCTTGGGCATTGAAAAGCGGGCGATTTTGGCAAAGCCCGACGGGGATGATGGTGCATGATACCGCTGGGTTGATGATTTCGATCCGTGGCGCGATCCGCTTGCCCCAAACCATTGCTGCATCACACGCACCTAAAACCTCGCCCTGTGACAGCTGCGAAACACGGCCCTGCGTCACCGCGTGTCCTGTTGGTGCGTTGAATGCAGTTAGCTTTTACGATGTGCCCAAATGTAAGGCGTATCTTGATACGCCAGCAGGTGGCGATTGCATGGATCGTGGATGTATGGCGCGGTGCGCTTGCCCTGTCAGTCAAACCTTCAACAGACCCGACGCACAATCGGCGTTTCACATGAAAGCCTTCAACCCTAATAAGTAAGGCGGGCCTTGGCCCGCCTTTGCTTGATGATTTAGTGACCCAAAATCTGGCTCAGGAACAGCTGTGTTCGTGGACTTTGTGGGTTGTTGAAGAACTCTTCCGGTTCATTCTGTTCCACAATCTGACCCGCATCCATAAAGATCACGCGGTTGGCGACCTGACGTGCAAAGCCCATCTCATGGGTCACACACAACATGGTCATGCCTTCCTCGGCCAGCTCGATCATGGTATCGAGCACCTCTTTGATCATTTCAGGGTCCAAAGCTGACGTCGGTTCGTCAAACAACATGATGCGCGGTTTCATGCACAGGGATCGCGCAATCGCCACACGCTGTTGTTGGCCACCGGACAACTGACCGGGGAACTTGTTGGCCTGATCGGGAATTTTCACCTTCTCAAGGTAGTGCATTGCCACTTCTTCGGCTTCCTTCTTGGGTGTTTTACGGACCCAGATCGGCGCCAAAGTCAGGTTGTCCAAAATCGACAAATGCGGAAACAGGTTGAAGTGCTGGAAACACATGCCCACTTCCGACCGGATCTTGTCGATGTTCTTAAGGTCAGACGACAGCAATGTGCCATCCACCTCAATGGACCCCTGCTGGTGTTCTTCCAAAGCGTTGATGCAGCGGATCAACGTGGATTTGCCAGAACCGGACGGCCCACAAATCACGATGCGTTCGCCGCGGTTCACCGTCAGGTCGATATCCTTCAGAACGTGGAACGCGCCGTACCACTTGTTCATGTTCTGAATGGTGATTGCGATCTCGTCAGAGACGGCCAGTTTTGTTGCTTGGTCAGCCATGTCGCGACCTCCTACTTATGATCTGTTGCAAGGCGGCGTTCCAGCCACTGCGAATATTGTGAAATGCCGTAACACACGACAAAGAACAGAACCGATGCAAAGCCAAACAGCTCCCAATAGACTCCGTTCCATTCGGTAGAGGCTAGGATTGGACCACGGATCATACCGACAATATCGAACATCGAAATGACCGACACCAGTGTGGTGTCTTTGAACAGACCCACCGCCACGTTCACGATCCCAGGAATGGAAATCTTGAGCGCTTGTGGCAGAATGATCAGCCGCATCGCTTGCGGGTAATCCAAACCAAGGCTGTCTGCGGCCTCATATTGCCCTTTTGGCAAAGCGGCCAGACCACCCCTAATCACCTCGGCAATATAGGCCGAGGAGAACAGCGTAATCATGATCACAACCCGAATGAACAAGTCAGGATTTGATCCCGGAGGAAACAGATAGGCCAACATCACACTTGCCACGAACAGCAAGGTGATCAGCGGAACGCCACGAACGAATTCAATGAAAACCACGCATATCCACTTGATCAAAGGCATGCTGGACTGACGGCCCAATGCCAAAGCGATCCCGATTGGGATGGACAATGACACACAGGTCACACCCAGCATCATGTTGAACATGAAGCCCCCAAGGTCACGCGACGGCACAGACCGCATCGCACCTTCAGTGATTTCGCTGCTGGGGAAGATGTATCCACAAAGGATCCAGACGACAAATGCCGTCGCAATCCCGCCAAAGAACCCAAGCGCAAAATTCTGCGCCACAAAGCGCGAATAGAACACATAGGCTGCGACGATCCCCAAAAGCGCTGTCACGGGGGCCCAGATTGCCCCCCCCCAGATCAGCCAATAGGCCACAAACGGGAACAATGCTGTAATGATCAACAACTTGCGCGGCAGATCAAAGAACAGCACGGGTGCTGCAGCAAAGAACAACAGGACAAAGGCCAAGCCCGGACGCCAATATAAATCAGTGGGGTATTTGAACCCAAAGATCAGCTGGTTCCAGCGTTCCGTCAGAACCGCGAAACAGGCCCCTGATTCACCGTCCAAAATCTCGCGGCACGCCTTCAGGCTAGGTGATTCCCAGATCCCGTTCATGATCCACGGCAGCGCGCCGCTGAGCACAAGAAAAACAACATAAAGCGCAATTATAGTCAAAATGCTGTTTGCGGGGGTCGCAAACAAGTTGTCCTTCACCCACTTGACCGGACCAGCCGCTGTGTTGGGGGGGGGCTTTGCGGCCACTTCTTCTGTGCGCACGAAGGCGACTGAATTGGTTGATTGATCAGACATATCAGCGCTCCTTCAGTTTCATGGTGTTGTTATAGACGTTCATTCCAGCGGAAATGCTGAGCGAGATGACGAGGTAGAACAACATCAGCAAGAGCACGCATTCGATGGCGCGGCCCGTTTGGTTCAGCGTCACACCGCCCAACGTGCCCGTCACATCCATATATCCCACCGCAATCGCAAGCGACGAGTTCTTGGTGATGTTCAGGTAGTTGGAAATCAGCGGTGGAATGATGATCCGCAAGGCTTGAGGCAACACAACAAGGCTCATGGTGCGGCCCGGGCGCAGGCCCAATGCGGCGGCTGCCTCTGTTTGGCCTTTGGAAACCGCTTGGATGCCTGCACGCACGTTTTCCGCGATAAAGGCCCCTGTGTAGATCGACAAGGCAAACCAAAGCGCGATCAACGACCCACGGATCGTAATGCCGCCTTTGAAGTTAAAGCCTTTGAGTTCTGGCAGTTCAAACGACAAGCCGAGGATCAGTGAAACCGCAATCAGAGGGCCAAACCAGATCGCAAGGTTGGTCAGCAAGGTTGCGGGACGCTCACCTGTGGCTTCCTGAATGCGGGTCGCACGGGCCGTGACAGCGCGCGCCCCAAAGAAGGAGCCCACCAGCAACATCAGCACCAGCAGGAAATCCAATCCGCCACCAAAGCCGCGCTGGAAGAAGGGCAAGGGCGTGTAGATGCCGCGATTGGTGAAGGCAAACGCGTTGAACAACATGCTGGCTTCGGGCTCGTCCCCTCGAAAGGCGCGTGGCCCCGGCAGCACAGCCGTCATGATAGTAAAAATGATGAGGATCCAGATCAGCACGGGAATGTTGCGGAAAATCTCAACATAAAATGCCATCAATTTGGACACGAGCCAGTTGTTCGACAGGCGCAAAACCCCGGCCAAAACCCCAAAAACCGTGGCCGTGACGCAGGCCAGAAACGCCACAAGCAGCGTGTTCAGGATGCCAACAATTGCGGCGCGTAGGTTAGAGGACTGGCTGGTGTATTCAATCAGTCGCTGGTTAATATCGTAACCCGCTGGTGTGCCAAGAAAATCAAAGCTGATGTCCAAACCCTGTGCAGCAAGGTTGGTCGCAACGTTTCTGGCCAGAAGGAATATCGACAGCGCCAAAACCAAGGCTGCAATCGCTTGCAATGTAAGGGAGCGGTAGCGCGTATCGCTCAGAAGCATAGATAGACGGAACTCCCCTCTGGGAGGGTCGGTCATTATCGTCATTGGATTATCCCCGTTGTCTGGCCTGCTCAGAATGCGTCTACGCGCGGCTTGGCCAGAATTTGTCTAGGTCGTCTTATGTAAGATCGTTCTTTGCACCCCTAGAGGCGCGAAAAAAGGCGCAGGTCTGACCCTGCGCCTTTCAACTTTAAACTTAGCGGAAGGGGGGGCTGTAAAGCAAGCCGCCGTCTGTCCACTGTGCGTTCAGGCCACGAGCCAGACCGATTGGAGTGGATTCGCCGATGTTCTTTTCGAACACTTCACCGTAGTTGCCACCAACGGACAGAGCTTTCATCGCCCAGTCTGCTTCCAGACCCAGCATTTTGCCCAATTCGCCTTCGGCGCCCAAGAGACGGTTGATCTCTGGGTTGTTTGTACCGGCAGACATCTCGGTGATGTTTGCAGATGTCACGCCCAGCTCTTCAGCAGAGATCATCGCGTTCAAAGTCCAGCGAACAACGTCGCCCCATTCGTTGTCGCCGTGGCGAACAAGTGGGCCGAGTGGCTCTTTGGAGATGATTTCTGGCAACAGAACGTGGTCACCTGGGTTTTCGAATGTGGCACGTGTCGCAGCCAGACCGGATGCGTCTGTTGTGTACGTGTCGCATGCGCCCGCAAGATACTGCTGCTGGCCTTCGGCGTTTGTTTCAATAGGCACTGGCTCATAGGAGATGTTGTTGGAACGGAAGAAGTCCGCCAAGTTCAGCTCTGTTGTTGTACCAGTTTGGATGCAGACAGTCGCGCCGTCCAGATCCTTAGCAGAGGACACGCCCAATGCTTTTGGAACCATGAAGCCTTGGCCGTCATAGTAGTTCACGCCAACGAATGTGAACTTCAGGTCCACGTCGCGCGAGAATGTCCAAGTTGTGTTACGTGCCAGCATGTCGATTTCGCCAGACGCCAACGCCGTAAAGCGTGTTTTGCCTGTTGTTGGAACGAATTCAACGGCGTTGCCGTCACCCAAAACAGCGGCTGCAACGGCGCGACATACTGCGACGTCGAAACCTTTCCATTCACCGTTTGCGTCTGGTGCGGCAAAGCCAACCAGACCCGTTGTTACGCCACAGTTCAGCTTGCCGCGTGCTTTTACGTCGTCAAGCGTACCGGCCGCTGCTGCGCCAGCCGCAAGGCCAGCTACTGTCAGCGCACCAAAAAATACGGATGTTTTCATTTTAACCTCTTCCTGATTTTCCACCGTTTTTACGGTAGATGCTTTGGCACGTTATGTGCCTTAGGCGATACCACACGAGATTGCCTCGTTGGTGGCGCTTAGTGTGGTCGCAAACGTCCAAAAAGGTCAAGGGTGAGATGATCATTTTACCAGACAGAAATCCGTGATTGGACATCGATTACGCTTGCCTTTGCTTCAGCCTGCACGAGAAGCGTCAAAAAAGCGCTTTGCGTGCATAAAAGCAGTCTGTTTTACCGCAATCAGCGCTTGCGCTTCATCATCTTCGCCCCACTGTTCTTCTTGCCAAAGTTCATCCAATCGCGACATGGTCCAGATATCTTCGATGGGCATTTGATCGTAGGCCGCTGCAAAACCAAGAATCAGTGACCCCGACATGCTAACCAAGTCGTGAAACCCCGCCAATTCGAACGCGTTTAATGCATGTGTTCTGTCGTTCAACGTGGCCAGCGACGCGGGGTCTTGCGGGACGTGAATGACGCCAGTGCGTGGCTCAAGTTTGGCATTCAAAAAGGTTTCAGACCAGTTCAGAACCGGATCCCAAGCCGCCGCTTGCCGTGCCACCAATTCCGCAGGCGATTGCGCCCGATAACACAGCAAATCACTGTCGCCATAAGCTGCCAGCATGTCAGCCACTTCGGCGTGTTGCACGCGCACCTTGTCGATGGCGGCATTTGCGCTGCGGGTGAAAGGCATCGTGTTTGGGTCCACCTTTTCCAATTGTGCGTCCCATTCCGCTGCAATCGCTTGTGCCATGGCTTGCGTCGGTACATGTAACGCGGCCTTGGCCGGCGTCTTCACTGGACGACCATCAAGCTCCACGGCAAAACCACCGTCCACTTCCTGCACATCCGCGTTTGTCCAAAACCGTTTCGGGGCCCAATCGCTCATTGTTTGTTTTCCCACATCTCGTTCAAAACGTCAGGCAATGCCTGAAAATTATCAACCGTCCGTGTAGCGCGCCCCAGGCGATCGCGCCCATGATAGCCCCACGTCACCCCAACAGATCGCACGCCCGCACTCGCCGCCATGTCCATATCAAAGCTGGTGTCACCCACCATAACCGCATGCTGCGCATCGACGCCCGTTTCTTGCAAAGCGCTCAGGATCATCGCGGGGTGCGGTTTGGATGGGTGAAAATCTGCAACCTGCTGTGTGACAAATTTAGGCGCCAGATCGAAGGCCTCTAGCAACTTGTCGAGCCCCCGTTTGGATTTACCCGTCGCTACACCCAGCAAAACGTCCGGCACATCGTGCAGCGCATTCAAACACTCCAGCGCACCGGGATACAGCGGCGACGATGCAGCTACACCCGTTTCTTCGCGGTGCGCCATAAAGGCTGATTTATAGGCAGCGGACAGTGCCTCATGGGCGGCCGCGCTAGCGTTTGGGGCCAAAAGCGGCATCAACATATGCAAAGACAACCCCACGCCACCCAAAATGTCAGCCCGTTCAGGGGCCGCCAATCCGACTTCGGAAAACGCCGTTTTCATACACGCCACAATGACGGCCTGGCTGTCGATCAATGTGCCATCGACATCGAAAATGACCAAACGCAAAGGCGCGTCCATTACAGCGCCTCGAACGGATCTTCTGCAGCCAGATCTTCGGTCCATCCGAAGGTGTCCCACGCATGCACCATATGATCAGGCAGCTCAGCCGTCACAGTAATGGGTTTGCGCGTTTCGGGATGCTCAAAGCGCATCATACGGGCGTGCAAATGCAACTTTTTGGAAATCGTGCCGCCCAACTGTGCGCCCCATCCGTCACCCATGTTTTCTTGGCCTGACCCGCCATATTTGCCATCACCAATGATCGGATGGCCAATTTCAGACATATGGACGCGCAATTGGTGTGTGCGGCCCGTAAGCGGTTCCATCGCGACCCACGCGGCACGCGACGCCACGCGGTACAGCGTTGCATACAAAGTATGCGCGCGCTTGGCGCCGGGGGTGTTGTCCACATCACGCGGGTGCAAAGCGACCATCTTTTCGCCTTCACCAGAGCGGCCATGCCCGCCCGCCTTCACCACACCAAAGCGGATTTCGCCCAGATACGGCGTCGGCACGCCTGCCACCAAGGCCCAATAGATTTTGCGCGTTTGCTTGTGGCGCAATGCTTCGGTCAGCGATTTCGCTGCCATGCGTGTGCGTGCCAGCAACAACACACCCGATGTGTCTTTGTCCAGTCGGTGCACAAGGCGCGGTTTTTCGTCGTAGTCGAACATCAAGGCTTCACATAGCCCATCCACATGTCGCGTCTGACCCGACCCGCCTTGGGTGGGGAGGCCTGCGGGTTTGTTGATGGCAATGACGTGATCGTCTTTGTAAATCACGCAAGCACGGATCATCTTGGCATCTGCGTCAGAAACCTTGCGCTTGTGCTCAGGTTCCGGGGCCTGATTGTCCGGTAGGGGTGGAATCCGAATGGATTGGCCAACTTCAAGACGGGTCGATGCCTTTACACGCCCCCCGTCCACACGCAAATCCCCTTTGCGACACATCTTTTCAACACGCCCTTGCGGGATATGCGGAAACATCTTTTTGAACCACCGATCAAGACGCTGTTCGCCTTCATCTTTGCCCACTGTTAATATTTGAACACGGCTCATGCCGCACCTCCTTTGGCAAGCCAAAGGCCCGCAAAACAAGCCAACAGCGACAAAATCACCGAGGCCAGAACATATGTACCCGCCGTCGCCAACCGTCCATCCTGAACGAGGCGCATGGTATCAAGAGAAAACGTCGAAAACGTCGTGAAGCCGCCCAAGACACCCGTCATCAGGAAGGGCAGTAAAGCTGGCGATTTGTCCATCGCCACAACCCAAACCACGCCGATCACAAATGATCCACACACGTTGATGGCAAGCGTACCCAACGGAAAGGCAAACGCCATTCCCAAGAGATAGCGTAAAGACGCGCCCAACGCCCCGCCCAACGCCACAAAGATCATCGTTTTCATCATGGGGCGTCTGTTGCGTGTCGCAGCCCCAGAGTCAAGTTCAGCCTCGGGTTTCGCGCTTGGCGCGTAGCTTCGCAAAATAGTCGACGCGCTTTTTCAATTCGCGCTCAAAGCCCCGCTCCACCGGATCGTAAAGAACCGGCCGCCCCATGCCGTCAGGGAAATAGTTCTGCCCCGAAAACCCGTCTTCCGCATCATGATCGTAGGCATAGCCGTCGCCGTACCCTTGGTCCTTCATCAAAGATGTGGGGGCATTGAGGATATGTTTCGGGGGCAATTTGGATCCGGTTTCCTTGGCAGCACGTCGCGCAGATTTATAAGCGACGTAAGTTGCGTTGGATTTGGGGGCTAGGGCCACATAGGTCACAGCCTGCGCCAGCGCCAGTTCACCTTCCGGGCTGCCAAGGCGTTCATACGTTTCCCATGACTGCAGACACACTGCCTGCGCCTGTGGATCCGCAAGTCCGATGTCTTCAACAGCCATTCGCGTGATGCGCCGTGCCAGAAAACGCGGATCTTCGCCCCCTTCCAACATACGTGCAAACCAGTACAGCGCTGCATCAGGGTCTGACCCGCGCACAGATTTATGTAACGCACTGATCAAGTTGTAATGTGCATCGCCGCCTTTGTCGTATTGGGCCGCGCGGCGCATCAGGCGATTGCCCAACGCCTGCGGATCAAGCTTGCCTTCAACGGTCCATGCCGCAACCTGTTCGACCAGATTAAGCAACGCACGCCCGTCGCCATCGGCCATTTCAAGCAGGGCTTCACGCGCGTGCCCGTCCAATGGCAACGCGCGGTCCAGTTCTTGCTCTGCTCTTTGCGCCAAACGCTCAAGGTCCGCTAAGTCAAGGCGATCCAGTACCAAGACCTGCGCCCGCGACATAACGGCTGCGTTCAGTTCAAAAGACGGGTTTTCGGTGGTGGCTCCCACAAGCAGAATGGTGCCATCTTCCATATGCGGCAAAAATCCGTCTTGTTGCGCTTTGTTAAAGCGGTGGATCTCGTCAACAAACAGCAAAGTGCCCTGCCCGTTCTGTCGACGTATCTTGGCCGCTTCAAACACTTTTCGCAGGTCCGGAACCCCTGTGAAAATGGCCGATATCTGCACAAAATGCAGATCGGTTTCATGGGCCAACAACCGCGCTATTGTCGTTTTTCCGACCCCAGGCGGGCCCCAGAAAATCAACGATGTCAACGCCCCTGCCCCCAACATCACCGACAGCGGGCCCTCTGGCCCCAACACTTGCGATTGACCAATGACCTCTTGCAAGGTTTTGGGCCGCAGACGGTCGGCCAAGGGGCGTGGCATGTCCGGCTTGGGTTGGTCGCCAAAAAGATCAGACATCAGATGCGAAACCGCAATTGCACCCGCGATGCACCGCGGATCACTTCCAAACGCACCCAACGGCCAGCGTCTTGCAATGCGCGGGCCACATCTTGCGGCGAGGAAACATCTGTGTCGTCGACCCGTGCGACCACATCACCACGGCGCAGACCGACGCGCACAGCGACGGGGCCCGGATCAACGACCACGACGCCTTTTGCATTCAGTTGGAGGTTCAATTCATTGATCACCGCTGGATTGATCTGCGCCAAAGACAGCCCTTCCAACACATCGCGACGCCCCAAAATGGTGGCATTGCGCGGCGGCGTGTCTGGGGCTGCAATCAGCGACACCGGAACCGTATCCTGTTGCCCTTCGCGCACCCGCGTGACTTGGGATGTGTTGCCAAGGCCCGCGACACTCATCCGGAATACCATTTCGGATGGCGTGTTCACCGCCAACCCATCTACGGCCACAATCACATCGCCCACTTGAAAGCCTGCAGATTGAAAGGGGCTGACGGGGTGCATGCCGGAAATGACGATACCGCCGGGCAACTCAAGACCGAAGGTTTCGGCCATATCCGCGTCGACGGTTTGACCACTTAGCCCCGCCCAAGGTCGTGCAAACACATCATTGCCTGCATCGGCTTGTTCGACAAACGCACGCACCAGATCCGCTGGAATCGCAAAGCCGATGCCGTTGGAACCACCAGAGCGGGACAGAATCCGCGTATTGATGCCAATCACGCGGCCCGACATGTCGATCAAAGCGCCACCGGAATTGCCCGGGTTAATAGGGGCATCTGTTTGGATAAAATACCCCCGCCCATTGCCATTTGATGCGCCGGATCGCGCCAGACCGGACACGATTCCACTGCTGACAGTTTGGCCTACGCCAAAGGGGTTGCCGATGGCCAAGACCAGTTCACCAACCTGCACTTCGTCGCTGGGGCGCAAATCAAGGCTGGGCAAGTTCGAAGCATCCTCAAGCTGCAAAATCGCCAAATCACTGTCTTCATCCCCCAATAGAACGCGCGCAGAGTATTCCCGGCGATCGTTCAGAACCACGCGAATATCGGTGGCCATGCCAACGACATGGTAGTTGGACACAACGATCCCATCTGAGGTCAAAATCACACCGGAACCGAGAGAGTTTTGAACGCGCGGCTCGCGCGGGCCGCTTTGGAAAAAGCGTTCAAAAAAGGGATCTTCCATAAAGGTGTTGCGCCGCGCTTGGGTGACGCGTTTGGTGTATATGTTGACAACGGCCGGGGTCGCCTTTTGGACCAATGGCACGAAGCTGAGTTGAACTTCGGTCTGACTGGTCGGGACCCGCTGGTCCGCAAAAACAGGCAGCGTCAAAAGTGTAAGGGCAAGGCTGGCAAATATGTGTTTCATGTCAAAAGATATGCGCAGAGGGGCGCCCGCATGCAAGCCCTGCTTCGTACTCCCCGGATCTCCACAAACGAAAAAAGCCCCCACCATATGGCGAGGGCTTTCAAACTTAAAACGCAGTGATGCGTCTTATTCGTCGGCAGCTTCGGCTGCGGCAACGCGGGCTTTGTCTGCGGCGCCTTTGGCGTCGCGGTCGCGGTCCACGAATTCGATGATAGCCATTGGCGCCATGTCACCATAACGGAAACCGGCTTTCAAAACACGAACATAACCACCTTGGCGGTCTTTGTAGCGTGGGCCCAGAATGTCGAACAATTTCGTGACGTACTGGTCTTCTTTCAGCTTGGATGCGGCTTGACGACGGGCGTGCAAGTCGCCGCGTTTCGCCAAAGTGATCATTTTTTCAATGATAGGGCGCAGTTCTTTTGCTTTAGGCAATGTTGTTTTGATTTGCTCATGTTCAATGAGTGAGCCTGCCATGTTGCTGAACAACGCTTTGCGGTGCTCATGTGTACGATTCAGGCGGCGGTATCCACGTGCGTGACGCATATCTTAGTCTCCAATTTGGTGCCCTCTACGGGCGATTTTACTTTGTCTGGCCCACAATGCGTGTTGCGGACTCTCCTTGGGGTCAGTGTCTTCCGAAAGGAAGGCGCGAAACCCGATAATTGTCCGCCCTGAGGCGGACAATGAAAGGGCACATTCGGCCCAGTCTTTGTGGTAAGGTGGGCGTGTCGCCCACCCCTATGTCTTAAAAGTTATCTTCGAACTTTTTCGCAAGATCTTCGATGTTGTCCGGCGGCCAGTCTTCGACGTCCATGCCAAGGTGCAAGCCCATACCGGACAGCACTTCTTTGATTTCGTTCAAAGACTTGCGGCCAAAGTTTGGCGTGCGCAGCATTTCGGCTTCGGTTTTCTGGATGAGATCGCCAATATATACGATATTGTCGTTCTTCAGGCAGTTCGCCGACCGGACAGACAGTTCCAGCTCGTCCACTTTCTTGAGCAGCAGTGGGTTGAACTCAAGACCGTCGTCTTCGTCCGCACGGGATGCGGATTCAGGCTCGTCAAAGTTCACAAAGATGCCCAGCTGGTCTTGCAAAATGCGCGCTGCAAAAGCGACCGCGTCATCCGGTGTGATCGACCCGTCTGTGTCCACTTTCATGGTCAGCTTGTCGTAATCCAAGACTTGACCTTCACGGGTCGGTTGCACGTCATAGCTGACCTTTTTGACCGGCGAATAGATCGCATCAATTGGAATCAGACCAATGGGCGCGTCTTCCGGCTTGTTCTTTTCAGCCGAAACATAACCTTTACCCTGGTTCACGGTCAGTTCCATGTAGAGGTCGGCGCCGTCATCCAAGTGGCAAATCACATGATCGCGATTCAATACCTCAATGCCTGCACTTTCGGCGATATCACCAGCCGTCACCACACCTGGACCCTTGGCAGAAATCGACACACGCTTGGGCCCTTCGACCTCCATGCGGATGCTCACACCTTTGAGGTTCAAGATGATGTCGGTGACGTCTTCGCGCACACCAGCAACAGAAGAAAATTCGTGCAGAACGTTGTCGATCTGTACGGATGTGATCGCAGCCCCCTGCAACGACGACATCAAAACGCGGCGCAGCGCGTTGCCCATCGTCAAACCAAAGCCGCGCTCCAGCGGTTCGGCTGTGACTGTCGCCTGACGTGCCGGATCGTTGCCCGGTTTAACGTCCAGCTGTTGTGGCTTGATCAATTCAGCCCAATTCTTATGGATCATGCGTCCCTCCATTCTTGTCCAAGCCCCATGTCCCAAAAGGCGAAGACTCTCGAGGTTTCAAAAAAGCGTGTTGGGGCCGCGAGAAAACCCGCAACCCCAGTCGTAAAATCAAATTAAACGCGGCGACGCTTTGGTGGGCGGCAGCCGTTGTGCGCCATTGGCGTCACGTCACGGATCGACGTGATGTTGAACCCGGCAGCCGCCAACGCGCGCAATGCGCTTTCACGGCCAGACCCTGGGCCCTGCACTTCAACTTCGAGCGTTTTTACGCCGTGCTCTTGTGCCTTACGGCCCGCATCTTCCGCAGCCATCTGTGCCGCGTAAGGTGTGGATTTCCGCGAGCCCTTAAAGCCCATGGTGCCCGCAGACGACCATGAGATCGCATTGCCTTGCACATCAGAAATCAGGATTTTTGTGTTGTTAAAGGAGCTGTTCACATGCGCCACACCTGCGGCGATGTTCTTGCTGGCCTTTTTCTTAACGCGTACTCTATCACGTGCCATTGGTCAGACCCTCCCTTATTTCTTCTTACCAGCAATGGCCTTTGCGGGGCCTTTGCGAGTGCGTGCGTTGGTGTGGGTACGCTGACCGCGGACCGGCAAGTTGCGACGGTGACGCAGGCCACGGTAGCAGCCCAAGTCCATCAGACGCTTGATGTTCATCTGCGTGTCACGACGCAGGTCACCTTCGACGGTGTAATTCGCGTCGATGTGCTCGCGGACGGCCAAAACTTCGGCGTCAGACAATTCATTGACCCGGCGGGTCGCGGCGATACCAACAGCTTCGCAAATCGCTTTTGCAGAAGTGTTGCCGATACCAGTGATATAAGTGAGGGCGATTGGGACCCGCTTTGCAGTCGGGATGTTTACGCCGGCGATACGTGCCACGTGTCATATTCCTTTTCGTTGCGGGTCCGTAGTTCCAGACCCTTTTTTCACAACATAAGCCCGGAGCATCGACAGCACCGGGCGTCAGCTGATCAGGTGATCGTGCGCAGCAGGAATATCCCGCCTTGCATCTTGATTCTCGTCAGAGATAGCGCGTGTTATGGGCTTTTGGGAACAACGTCAAGCCATCTCCCAAAGCCGCCTTCACCACGCCACCATCTGTGCGCATTTGATACGACGCGCGCCGCAAACCCACAACCCATGGCGGTGAATTCAGGCGTCCAAAACCGCCGCAATCTGGTTTTGCACATCATCAATCGCGGCCAGACCATTCACCCGCGACAGTTTCTCTTTGGCGTAATAGTAGCCAATCAGCGGTGACGTCTGTTTGTAGTATTCCATCAGACGCGTCTTGAGGCTTTCCTCATTGTCATCCGCACGGCGTTTGAATTCTGTGTGGCCGCAGTTCGCGCATCTGCCATCCAACGGGATCGGTTTGGTGTTGTCGTTGTAAACTTCACCACAACCGGCGCAGGTTGACCGGGCCACAATACGGGCGACCAACGCGCTGTCATCGACGCGCATTTCGATGACGTGATCCAACGTCTGACCTTCGTATTGCAGCAGCTCACCCAACGCATCCGCCTGCGCAAGCGTCCGTGGAAAACCGTCAAAGATAAAACCAGAAGGTTGTTCCGCCGCAAGCTTTTCACGAATGAGCCCAATAACGATGTCATCGGTGACCAAAGCGCCGCGCGCCATGACATCGGCAACAACCTTGCCCATCTCCGTGCCGCTGTCTTTGGCATCGCGCAGCATGTCGCCTGTGCTTAGCTGCATCATGCCGCGTGTCTCAACAAGGTGACGCGCTTGCGTCCCTTTGCCAGCCCCGGGAGGCCCCAGCAAAATAATATTCATCGGCGGACGGGGCTCCGTTTTTTGCGTGGTTTTCCGCCAGTTTTACCGCGCAGTTGCGACTTTTCAAGCAGACCTTCGTATTGGTGGGCCAACAAATGGCTTTGCACCTGTTGGATGGTATCCATGGTCACAGAAACCACGATCAATACCGATGTCCCACCAAAGTAAAACGGGATAGCGAACTGCCCGCGCAGGATCTCGGGCAACAGACAAACAGCGGCCAAATACGCAGCACCCAACACCAGAATGCGGTTCACAACGTATTCCAGATATTCGGCGGTCTTTTTACCGGGCCGGATACCGGGAACAAAGCCGTTTTGGTTTTTCAGGTTATCCGCAACATCATCGGGTTTGAACGAGACATTGAACGTGTAGAAATATGCGAAAAACACGATCATCGCGACAAAGAACAACAGGTAAAGCGGCTGTCCCGGACCGAAGTTTGCCAGCAACCACGACATGATCGGATTGGTCGAATTTCCCGAGAACGTGCTGATGGTCACAGGCAGCAACAGCAGCGACGATGCAAAGATCGCGGGGATAACGCCGGCTGGGTTGACCTTGACGGGCAAGTGGCTGGAGCCGCCGTCATAGACCTTCATCCCAACCTGTCGGCGCGGATACTGAATATGGATCTTACGCAACGCGCGTTCCATGAACACCACAAACATAATGGTCGCGATCACCATCAAGATCACGCCAATGATCACAGCGGGGCTAAGCGCGCCCGACCGACCAGATGCGAGGAATTGCGCCAGTGCGGCCGGCAGTTCGGCGATGATGCCCACAAAGATGATCAGCGAAATACCGTTGCCGATGCCGCGTGCGGTGATCTGTTCACCCAACCACATCAGGAACATCGTACCGCCCACCAGCGTGATCACGCAGGCCGCCCGGAAGAACATGCCCGGATCCGTGACGATATCGCCTGCTTCTAGGCTGACGGCCAAGCCATAGGCCTGCAACGTCGCCAACAACACAGTGCCGTACCGTGTGTATTGGTTGATCTTCTTGCGCCCTTGTTCGCCCTCTTTCTTGAGCTGCTCAAATTTGGGCACCATCGAGGTCAACAACTGCACGATGATCGACGCGGAAATATACGGCATGATGCCGAGGGCAAAAATACCCATCCGCCCAAGCGCGCCACCGGTGAACATGCTGACCATGCCGCCGATCCCCTGCCCCGCCTGATCCATGAATTGGCGCAATGCGACGCCGTCAATACCGGGCACAGGGATAAACGTCCCCAGACGGTAGACGATCAACAGACCAAGCGTGAAAAGAATACGGTTACGAAGGTCCGTCGCCTTACCCAGCGCAGACCAGCTGGTGTTGGCGGCCATATTTTCGACGGCAGATACCATGGACGGGGCTCTCTTTTTATACAAATACGCCGCCCGTGCCGTTTTCCGGCGGGCGGCGTCTGGGAAAACTCAAGTGACTGTGTAAGCGGCGCGGACGCCGCCCACAAGCCTGAAGTCAGGTCTTAAGCTTCTGACGTTTCCGCGACCGCCGCAGTGACGGTCAAAGACCCACCTGCTTTTGCGACTGCATCAACCGCAGATTTGGACGCACCTGTCACAGACAGGTCCAATTTCGACGTGACATCGCCCTTTGCGAGCACACGGATACCGTCGCGCTTGCGACGTACCAAACCGCTTTCGATCAAAACGTCTTCGGTGATCGCAGTTTTCGCGTCGATTTTACCAGCATCGATGAATTTCTGGATCAGGCCCAGGTTCACAACGGCAAATTCTTTGCGGTTCGGCTTGTTAAAGCCACGCTTTGGCAGACGTTGGTACAAGGGCATTTGGCCGCCTTCGTATCCATTGATCGCCACACCCGAGCGGGATTTTTGACCTTTGATACCACGGCCACCCATTTTACCGGTGCCGGAACCCGGACCACGGCCAACGCGCTTGCGTTTTTTGGTGGCGCCTGCGTTGTCAGACAGTTCATTCAGTTTCATTGTCGCTTCTCCTTTTGCCGGATGTACCCCCCAGCGACGGGAGCGGGTAAACGCGGCGTTTCGATTCGATATCACCCTTGGGATGATCGTGGGCGTATAGACGGACGCAGGCACGGGATCAAGTACCCAGTGCCCCCGAGTTAACATCTGGGGTCAATGGAAGTGACACGGCTTCTTGCCACCGTGTGCAATCACGCGCCCAGTACCAGAACCGAAAATGGGGCTTGCAGCGACTGGCGGGGCGCCCGTCGTAACAACAAAAACAAGCGCTATTCTTAGCAAAGTCATATTATTTCCAATTTAAAAAGCCCATGCATCCGATCCTAAATCCTGTGTCGCGCTTCAAATAATTAGCACGGCGCAAACATCCCACACAGATAATTGATTAAGAAACTCTACCGTTTCACCGCATGCTGAACCCTCTAAGACGCAGTACGTTCAGGTTTCCATTGCCGTTGTCGAGCCCTTCTTCAAGGCGCAAAAAACCGCCCCACAGTCATCTGTGGAGCGGTTTCGGAATTCTTAAAAAGAGCGTCATTCGCACCCTAGTCAAACGCAAGATCTATTCGTTTTCCTAGGGTAAGACTTTAGCCCTTTTCTTCGACGATCTCGACCATGTGGCTGATCGAGTTGATCATGCCGCGGACGGAAGGTGTGTCTTCCAGTTCACGGGTTTTGTTCATTTTATTGAGGCCCAAACCAATCAGCGTCGCGCGTTGCTTGGCGGGGCGGCGGATCGGCGAACCGACCTGCTTGATCACAAGTGTCTTGGCCATGCTTATGCCTCCTCAGCCGCGGGTGCAGCTTCTTCGCGCTTGGGCAGAATGTCCGCCACTTTTTTACCGCGACGTTGTGCGACAGACCGTGGGCTAGACTCTTTACGAAGCCCGTCCATGGTCGCGCGGATCATGTTGTAAGGGTTCTGCGAACCGATGGATTTGGACACAACGTCCTTCACACCCAACATTTCGAACACAGCACGCATTGGACCACCGGCGATGATACCAGTCCCCTCTGGGGCTGCGCGCATAACCACTTTACCGGCACCGTGACGGCCTTCCATGTCGTGGTGCAACGTCCGACCTTCGCGCAATTGTACACGGATCATCTGACGTTTTGCTTGCTCGGTGGCTTTGCGAATGGCCTCGGGGACCTCTTTCGCTTTACCTTTGCCAAAGCCAACGCGGCCTTTTTGGTCACCAACAACCACGAGGGCCGCGAAGCCAAAGCGCTTACCACCTTTAACGGTCTTGGACACGCGGTTGATCGCGACCAGACGGTCAGCAAATTCCGGTGTTTCGTCACGATCACGGCCACGGCCGCGACGGTTTTCACGTTCTGCCATTGAGAACATCCTTTGTTATCTGGGCAAGCGCCCGTTTGTCTCAATCCTGGTGGGCACATTGCCCCCGGATCATCGGGAGGGCCCGAAGGCCCACCACAATTAGATTTTCAAACCGCCTTCGCGGGCCGCTTCGGCCACGGCTTTGACTTTCCCATGAAACAGGAAGCCGCCACGGTCGAAATACGCCTCGGAAACACCGGCTTTCTTGGCGCGTTCCGCGATCGCCGCACCCACTTTTGTGGCCGCTTCGATGTTGTTCTTGCCAACCATACCCAGCGCTTTTTCCAACGTCGATGCGGACGCTAGCGTTGTGCCTGCGACATCGTCGATCAGCTGAACGCTGATGTTTTTGTTGGAGCGGTGCACAGAAAGGCGCGCACGCCCCACGTTTACCTTGCGCAGTTTGTTCCGAACGCGAAGACGGCGCTTGAGGAACAGATCTCTTTTGCTGTTTGCCATTTTTGCGGTCCTTACTTCTTCTTGCCTTCTTTGCGGAAGATGAACTCGCCTTTGTAGCGGATACCTTTGCCCTTGTAGGGCTCGGGCTTACGCCACTGACGGATGTTCGCAGCGACTTGACCAACAAGCTGTTCGTCAATGCCTTCTACCACAATCTCGGTCTGTTTCGGAGCTGTTACGGTCACACCCTCGGGCGCTACGTAATCCACGTCGTGAGACAGGCCCAGGTTCAACTTCAGGGTTTTGCCCTGAATGTTGGCCCGGTAACCCACACCTTGGATTTCCAGCTCTTTTTTGAAGCCCTCGGTCACGCCGGTGACAAGGTTCGCAACCATCGTGCGGGACATGCCCCACTGCTGCCGCGCGCGCTTGGATTTGCCGCGTGGCTCGATGGTGACAACATTGTCTTCGACTTTCAGGGTCACGTCATCTGTGGCCTTGAAAGTCCGCGTGCCCTTTGGGCCTTTTACTTCGATGGTCTGACCGCTCACGGAGGCGGAAACGCCGCTGGGCAGATCGACCGGTTTTTTACCAATACGAGACATCAGCCCCTCCTTAGAAGACGGTGCAAAGCACTTCGCCACCAACGTTGGCGCTGCGTGCTGCTTGGTCAGACATCACACCCTTGGGGGTGGAGACAATCGACACGCCCAGGCCCTGACGGACAACGGGAATGTCATTGACGCCCATGTAAACGCGACGACCGGGCTTAGACACCCGCTTCAGTTCGCGAATAACAGGTTCGCCTTCATAGTACTTGAGGCTGATCTCGATGGCCGGATGGCCGTCGATACCAGTCGTTTTCTCATAGCCGCGGATATAGCCTTCGTCCGCCAGCACGTCCAACACCCATGCCCGCAGCTTGGATGCTGGGGTAGAAACGGTGGACTTGCCGCGCAACTGGCTGTTCCGGATACGAGTAAGCATGTCTGCGATAGGATCGTTCATCTATACTCTCCTTACCAGCTCGACTTGACCATACCGGGGATCTGGCCGTTCGAGCCAAGGTCCCGCAGTGCGATCCGCGAAATTTTCAGTTTACGATAGTACGCGTGTGGACGGCCGGTCAGCTGGCAACGGTTGTGCAAACGCACAGCCGAAGAGTTGCGCGGCAGTTTGGCCAGTTTCAGAGACGCACGAAAACGCTCTTCCATCGGCTTTTCTTGGTCGCTCACAATCGCCTTCAACTCGGCACGTTTAGCGGCATATTTCGCCACCAGACGCTCGCGCTTTTTCTCGCGCGCAATCATTGATTTTTTAGCCATATCAATTCCCTCCCGATCAGCTGTTGAAGGGCATGTTGAAGGCTTTCAACAGGCTCTTTGCTTCAGCGTCGGTTTCCGCCGTTGTGGCGATCACGATGTCCATTCCCCAGTTCTCATCGATTTTATCGAAGTCGATCTCAGGGAACACCAGATGCTCTTTCAAACCCATGGCATAGTTGCCACGGCCA
Source organism: Ascidiaceihabitans sp. (assembly GCF_039986515.1). Taxonomy (NCBI): domain Bacteria; kingdom Pseudomonadati; phylum Pseudomonadota; class Alphaproteobacteria; order Rhodobacterales; family Paracoccaceae; genus Ascidiaceihabitans; species Ascidiaceihabitans sp. The sequence goes on from NZ_JBDWQO010000009.1 coordinate 270,555, forward strand.
TCAAAAGATTTGCCCGAAACGCCGCGGAAGTCGCGGACGCGTGGCATCGCAATGGTGATCAAACGGTCGAGGAATTCATACATACGGTCGCCACGCAGGGTCACTTTCGCGCCCATTGGCATGTCTTCACGTACGCGGAAACCCGCGATGGATTTCTTGGCCGTTGTGGTCAGCGCTTTTTGACCAGCAATCAACGTCAAATCGCCGACGGCTGATTTGGCTTTTTTGCTGTCGCGCACGGCGGCTGCACCGCAACCGATGTTCAGAACGATTTTATCCAGACGCGGGATCTGCATGTCGTTCTTGTAACCGAACTCTTCTTTCATAGCCGCACGAACGGTGTCTTTGTACGCGGCCTTCAAACGGGGGGTATAATTCGCTGTATCGAGCATTAGATCACATCCCCTGTTGTCTTGGCGAAACGCACTTTTTTGTCACCGTCCATCTTGAACCCAACGCGCGTCGCTTTGCCGTTGGCGTCCACATAGGCGAGGTTGCTCAAGTCGATCGGCATCGCTTTGGGGATGCGGCCGCCTTGGCTTTCCTGAGACTGACGTGTGGCGCGAATAGAGATATTCACGCCGTCCACGATGGCCTTACCGGTCTTGGGCGCCACGGACGAGATCGTCCCTGTTTTGCCTTTGTCCTTGCCAGCCAATACGATGACCTTGTCACCTTTTTTCAACTTAGCAGCCATGATTACAGCACCTCCGGAGCGAGCGAGATGATTTTCATGAAGTTTTTCGCACGCAGCTCACGCACAACTGGGCCAAAGATACGTGTACCTACGGGCTCGTTGTTGTTGTTGAGGATGACAGCAGCGTTGCGATCAAAGCGGATCGCGGTACCGTCGTCGCGGCGAACTTCCTTGGCGGTGCGAACAACAACGGCCTTCCGGACGTCACCTTTCTTCACACGACCGCGGGGGATGGCTTCCTTGACCGACACGACAATAATGTCGCCGACGGATGCGTATTTACGCTTGGAACCACCCAATACCTTGATGCACTGAACACGGCGCGCGCCGCTGTTGTCAGCAACATCCAGGTTGGTCTGCATCTGGATCATTTGGTTTCTCCCGACCTGTAGGGGGCGATGCGTGCCTGATCCCTAGGGTTTCGATTAAGCAGGGGTGCTTCAGGCCTCAGCGGCTTGCAACACTTCCCAACGTTTGGTCTTCGACTTTGGTGCACATTCAACGATGCGAACAGCGTCGCCCGTTTTGAATGTGTTGTTCTCATCGTGCGCCCGGTATTTTTTGGACTTACGGATGGTTTTCTTCAGAACCGGGTGCGTAAAGCGGCGCTCCACGGAAACGGTTACTGTTTGTGCGTTCGCGTCAGAGGTCACGACGCCGGACAGAATACGCTTTGGCATGGGTGCTCTCCTTACTCAGACGCTGCGGCCGAAGCCGCTTTTTGGTTCAACACAGTTTTCACACGGGCCGCATTGCGACGCGCTGTGCGCAGCTGCGATGCGTTTTCCAGCTGGCCAGTGGCCTGTTGGAAGCGCAGGTTAAACTGTTCTTTTTTCAGGTTGGCCAGCTCTTCGCGCAGCTGGTCAGGGGTCTTATCGTGTAGTTCCTTGGCGTTCATCGCCTTATTCCTTTCAACATCACAGGCAGGCCCAATGCGCATCGTTTTGTCCAATGCAATTGGTCACCCTGATTCCCGTGGAGTTCATGATGAAGGGGCCGTATAGGAGGGTTGCGGGCACATAGCAACCCCCTTCGGGGCCTGCGCAAACGTCGATATCGCCCCGCGATACCCCGCCGACCTTTACGCCCCGGCGCGATCACGCCCGCAGCGCATCACCACACCATCAAGGCCACAGCCGGCCCGGCGCAGCGGTGTCCGAAATCACGCCCAACTGTAGTTAAAACTGACCGAAATCCGCTCTTCTTCGGCCATATTCAACGGCACTTCGTGGCGCAGCCAGCTTTCCCACAAAAGGACTTCGCCGACCTTGGGTGTAATATAGTTAAAACTCCGCAGATCTTGCGGGGCGTCTTTCATCCGTGGGGGCGCCGACATCATCATCGCCAACCGCGGGTCTTCGAATTTGATCGCGCTGGCGCCATCGGGCACGGCCACGTAGGTGGTGCCACTGATCGCAGAATGCGGGTGGATGTGTCCCGTATGGATACCGCCGGGTGGCAGGATATTGATCCACAGATCTTCAAGCTTTAACGGCCGGTCGCCCAGATCAAACGCCAGTTCCTTGGCAAAGGCTTTGACGTGTTTGTCGAGCGTCTTGACCAGATCTTTAAAAATCGGGAACCGATAGGGCAGATCCGTCAACGACGCATAACTGGTGTAGCCGGGAAAGCCGTTTTCGTCGCACCAATCCTGCCCCGCCTCGTCATCCTGCGCGATAGACCAACACGAGGCCTCCAGTTCAGCGGCGTCAATAGGGGGCGTCTTCTCGGAGAGATCGGCGCGGTACAGGCGGGTCACAAAGAGGGAATCTACGGTGCTCATACCCCCTATTAACCGAGCCCGCGATCAGTGGCGAGACCGGCAGGCACGATCTTTTGCATGCCCCCACCGGTTGGCCACGACGACGCAACGCCTAAACGCACGTGTCACCCACTAAGGGCAGCCCGGTGCGTCTTGACCAGATCACGCAGAAAGTCCGCCACCACGCCCACACGACGTGAATGCACCATATCAGATTGCGTCACGAGCCAGATCGGCTGATCGACCCCAAGATCCGCATCCAAGCACACCAGATCGCGTCCCCGCGCGAGAAAATGCGGCACCACCGCCAAACCCAAACCGTGTTCGCACGCGACCAACTGCCCCGCCAATGACGTGGTCACCAGCACAGGCGCACGGCCCTGCAAGGCGCGTTCGATCCATTGTGCGGCTGGCAGATGCGCGTAGTTGTCTGACCACGCAATGATATCATCGGTGTCCAGCGCGCCCGCATCCGGCACCCTGCGCCGCGCAGACACATAGGCAGGCGCGCCGTACAAGCCGTAGCCAAGCGCGCCCAACCTTTGCAACGACACGTTCCCCCGGTCAGGTTTGACCATCCGCAGCGCAATATCCGCGTCGCGGCGGTGCAGATTGGCCGTCGCGATATCGGTTATGATCTCTAACGATAGCCGTGGATATTGCGCTTTCAATGACCCAAGTGCTGGCAAAATCAACCCCGTCGCCAGGTTTTCGGCCGTCGCGAGCCGCACGGTGCCCGACACCGCTGCTTCATGTCGCGACCCAGTCGCGAGCGCCAAGGCATTTGCCTCCATCTCTTCGGCCCGCTCAATCAGGGACGATCCATCCTCGGTCAACCGGTACCCCGAATGATGCCGCGCAAAAAGCGGCTGGCCAATCGCCCGTTCCAACCGTTCTACACGCCGTGAAACCGTCGCGATCCCCACACCCAACGCCGCGGCCGCACCGCTCAACGTGCCAGCACGGGCAACGGCCAAGAACGCGCGGATATCATCCCAAATGATTTCGGTGTTCATACGCTTTCCATTTTTGGAAACCTGATTGCCATTTGCTGCGGTTTTCCTTTCGAAATGGAAATGCCAGTTTTGACGTCAACGCACAAGGCAAGGAGATCCGCATGGACTATCGAACACTCGGGCAAGGCTTCAAAGTTTCGGCTATCGGTCTGGGCTGCATGGGTATGAGCGAATTCTACGGCCCCCGAGACGACGACATATCCATGCGCGTACTGCACGAAGCCATCGACCTTGGTATCGACTTTTTCGACACCGCAGATATGTACGGCCCCTATCACAACGAAGACTTAATCGGCAGTTTTCTGGCGCAATCGAGCGCCAAACCCAAGGTCGCGACCAAATTTGGCATCGTCCGCCAACCCGGTGAATACAGCCGCAGCCTGAACAACAGCGCCGACTACGCCCGCACCGCCTGCGAAGGGTCGCTCAAACGGCTCGGCGTTGACCGTGTTGATCTGTTTTATGTACACCGGATCAACCCGTACCAAGACATCGAAGACACGATGGGCGGCCTGTCGCGGTTGGTGGACGCGGGCAAAATCGACCGGATCGGTCTGTGCGAGGTCAGCCCCGAAACCCTGCGCCGCGCCCATGCCGTTCACCCCGTGACGGCGGTGCAAACCGAATATTCCCTGTGGACACGTGGTGTTGAAGCCGACGTGCTGCCAACTTGCCGCGAACTGGGAGTTGGCTTTGTGCCATATTCACCATTGGGGCGCGGCTTTCTGACCGGGCGTTTCGCGGATACGGCTGCCTTCGAAGACGGGGATTTTCGCCCCCTGCTGCCGCGCTTTCAATCAGATGCCCTGGCGTCAAACCAAAACATCGCAAACCTTGTGGCCCGCGCTGCACACCGCGCCGGATGCACCCCCGCGCAACTGGCTTTGGCGTGGTTGTTGGCGCAGGGCGACGATATCGTGCCCATCCCCGGCACCAAGAAAATCGGATATTTGCGCGACAATACCGCCGCAGTTGACGTCACCCTGACCAATGCCGATCTGCGCAAGATCGAAGGCGAGCTTGCAGACCTAACCGTGTTCGGGGATCGCTATACCGCCGAAGGTATGAAAGGGGTCGACGCATGAGCCGCAGCGCGACACCTCTCCCCGATGCGCTGAGTTTGCTCGAAACACTCGAACCCGGTGCCGCGGCAAAAGTAGCGGCCAATCTCGACGGTTTCGCGCCGGGCGTGGCAGAGTTGATCTTGGGCCATGCCTTCACGGATATCATCGGGCGAGACGGCATAGACCTGCGCACACGCGAAATGCTCACCGTCGCGATGTTATCCGCGATGGGCACCGCGCCCGCACAGTTGGAATTCCACATAGGGGCCGCGTTAAACACCGGCGTCACACGGGACGAGATCGTTGAAATTGTGCTGCAAGTGTCAGTTTATGCCGGTGTGCCTGCCTGCATAAATGCGATTTCGGCGGCAAAAAACGCGTTTCAGGCGGCAACAGCCACCTGAAAACGGGTCATTCGGCGTCAGGTTTGGGCATCTCGGCAGTCGCCCCATCCGGTGTCAATGACAGCGTATGCGCCCGCAGCCACGCCATGAAACCGCGCGGATCATCATCCCATTTGCGCAGTTCATCCTGATCCAGCGGTTCGCCCACAATCGGCGCTTGCGATTTATTCAACGAATAAACGATCTCGTGCAGCAACAGGCCCTGCCGCAACATAGGAGATAATTTGTTGGCGATCTGGTAGGCGCGCGAATTCTGCCCGGGGAATTTGATCGGCACGACTGTCGCACCAGAACGCCGGATCAATTTGGCGGTAAAGACGTTCCATTCAGCCTCGATCGCGGGGCCAAAGAACGTCTCGGACGCGGCGACCCCACCCGATGGAAACAACGCAACCACGCCACCATCTTTGAGATACTGCATCGCCTTGGCGCGCATTTCGACGCCTTTGCGTTGCGCATTCGGGTCGTGTGGAAACGGCACCGGGATCATGTACGACCCCGCCACCTCGTCGATCACGGTGAGCAAAGAGCGCGTCAAAATCCGGTAATCAGGCCGTACACGGCCAATCAGATCCGCAAAAATCATACCGTCCACCATCCCATGTGGATGATTAGACACCACAATGACGGGCCCAGTTTTGGGGATGCGCGCCAGCTGGTCTTGGGGGGTCAAAAGATCGATCCCCATGACGTCAAGCGCCGCGCGCCAAAACGCCTGCCCCTGCGGCGCGCCGGCCTGTTCGAACTTGCGCACCAAACGCAGGATCGTCAGTTTGCCGGTCAGGGCTTCCATGATCCGAATAACCGTAGATTTCCAAGGATCTTCGAACGTCGAGGCATAGGATAAGCTACTGCGGTCATATTGATTGAAATTGACCGGCTCCGCTGTGCCTTGGGACACGTCGATGTCTTGCGAGCTTTCTACCAAGACTTGTTTTCCCGTTCTGCAACTCTCTGAGTGCTTCGTTTCTCTACTGACCTTCGCCAAATTTGTCCGCCACCAGAGCCTTGAGCGCCTCTGCCAACGCCTCAGCATCTGGCCCCGAGGTCCGTATGTCAATAAAGCTTCCCTTAGACGCTGCCAACATCAAAAGTCCCATAATACTGTCGCCCGTTGCCGATTGGCCGTCCTTTGACACGTCTGCCGTGGCGTCAAACCCCTCGACAACCTCTACCAATTTGGCAGAGGCCCGCGCGTGGAGCCCTTTTTCGTTAACGATTTCAAGCGTGCATTTGGTCATGGTGTTGGTCGAACTTCCTGCTCTGGGCTTACGTTCTGACTATCGATGTATTTTTTCCCGGCCTCCAAGGCCAGATCCACCGCATCCGATACTGGTTTGTGACGGCTTTTCGCCAATTTGATCAACATCGGCAGGTTTGCACCATATAGAATGCGCCGGTCACAGGGGCGACAGGCCAGCAGGCTCAGGTTTGACGGGGACCCGCCGTACAAATCCGTCACCAACACCACACCACCGCCGGTATCGACATCATCCGCCGCCTCGCAAATCTCGCGCTCCTTGGCGCGCCGGTCATGATCAGCCGCGATGGAAATCGCGTGTATGCCCGGTTGCCGACCCACGACATGCTCGACCGCGGCAAGATATTCCCGCGCCAAGCCGCCATGTGCAACGATTACAATACCAATCACAGGCTTCACGCCTCTTCCTTTTTACGCAGGTCCAATTCGCGGTGTCTTATTGACACTTGCCAACCGTCTTCCGCAAGCCGCAAAGCATGCCTTTCGGCCATGACAACAGACCTATGCTGCCCTCCAGTACACCCAAAGGCGATTGACAGGTACGACTTTCCCTCCTCGCGATACGCCGGAAGCAACAGCAAGCTAAGTTCGCGCACCTGAGTCTCAAAGGCGGCAAATCGCGGATCACTGGCAACATGCGCGGCAACGGCGTCTTGCATACCCGTCATTTTCCGCAGATCCGGGACCCAATACGGGTTTGTCAGGAACCGGCAATCATAGACCATATCAACGCTGCGTGGCAGCCCGCGTTTGTAGGAAAACGATTGCACCGACACGCTAAGCCTGCGCTGGCCGCCCGGCGCGAACCAATGTTCAACCTCCGCACGCAGTTGGTGCACATTTAGGTCACTGGTATCGATCAAAACGTCCGCGCGCCCGCGCAAAGGGCCCAAAATTTCCAATTCGCGCATAATGCCATCCGAGGGGCGATCATCAGGCGCCAATGGGTGGCGGCGCCGGGTCTCGGAAAACCGCCGCAGCAACACATCTGTATGGCAGTCCAAATATAACAATTCCGGGGCGAGCCCGGGCACCCCGGTCAGCTGCCCCAAAAGGTCAATAATTGCGGTTGTCGAGAAATCACGATTGCGTGGGTCGATCCCCAGCGCCAGCGGCTGATTGCCGTCTGCCCCTTCGAACAACGCAGACAGCAAACGCAGCGGCAAATTATCAACCGCTTCGAAACCCGCATCTTCCAGCACATTCAGCGCACTGGATCTGCCAGCACCCGATGGCCCCGTCACAAACACAATGCGCCGCGCTGTTGGTTCCGTATCCGACATTAAACTTGTGCTCTCCCGCATTTGAGATATTGCAAAATGGCAGCAGGGAAAGAGGGGCTGTCCACTTTGTGAAGACAAGGCAATTCAACGCCGAGCAGATCTCTTGTGTGTTCGGCCGGTAGTCGCGCAGCTTCACGTTGCCCCATATCGATCACCAAATGCAAACGCGTCTCGGGCTGATGGGCGGCGTGCAGCAATCCGACACCGCGCGCCTCTATCAACCCTGAAATCCGCAGCGGAGCGCTGGCCAATACTTGCGATCCACGGCGTCGAACTTGTGTTTGATCATCCGCAACAAGGTCACAGCCGAATGCCATAAGCTGCAACGCCAACCCCGACTTTCCCTGCCCCGACGCGCCAGTAATTAAGACGCCGATCTTATCCAGTGATACGCAACTGGCATGCACCATTTCATGAGGTTCTATGGGGCCAGGTGCGGACATATGTCAGATCGGCAACCCTACAACAAACCGCGCGCCAAGCGGTTCTGATGTGATATCGGCTTCTGTCGGGCGGATGTTTTCAGCCCACACCACACCGCCATGGGCTTCGATAATTTGTTTGGAAATCGCGAGGCCCAAACCAGAGTTATTCCCGAAATGCTCGTCAGGACGTTGGGAATAGAACCGTTTGAAGATTTTCAAAAGCGCCTGATCGGGAATTCCGGGCCCTGTATCTTCAACCACAATCAAAACCCTGTTTTCCTTTTTGCGCGCCCAAACACGTATCGCATCGCCACTTTCACAGAATGAAATAGCGTTTGTGATTAAATTCACAAAAACCTGCGCCAGTCGAGCCTCGAGACCGTGCACAATGACAGGCTGTTCGGGCAGATCAGAAATAAAGTCGATACCTTCGGCCCGCGCCTCTTCACCAAGAAATTGATCAAGGTTGCGCAATGTCGTCAGGACATCAAATGGTTCCTCATCCTCTTTGACCAGCTCGCTATCAAGCCGGGACGCGTTGGAAATATCACTGACCAAACGATCCAACCGCCGGACATCGTGGTCAATGACATCGAGCAGTTTTTCACGCTGATCATCGCGCTTGATCATCCGCAAGGTCCCCACTGCAGACCGCAACGAGGCCAGCGGGTTCTTGATTTCGTGGGCCACATCTGCGGCGAACTGTTCGTTTCCATCAATCCGATTATAGAGTGCCGAAATCATGCCGCGCAGAGCACCGCTCAGACGCCCGATTTCATCAGGACGGGCCGTGAGATCGGGGATACGAATACGCCCCGGGTTCATTTCACGCGCTTTCTTATCGCGGCCAAGTTCGGCGGCTGCCGATAGCTCGGCTAAGGGTGTCGCAATTGTTGAGGCAAGCACTAAGCTCAGCCCCACAGACACCAGAATCGCAATGGCAAACATCTGTAGCACGCGTTCCCGCTCAATGCGGACAAGGTGGTCAATTTCGCCGGTTGCCGTCGTCACAGCGACAACGCCAACCGCGCGCCCATTCTGCACAATTGGGGTCGCAGCGGTAAATAGCTTGCCGCCAGCGAGATCCAGTTCGTTTCGAATTTGGGTGCCATCTTCAAGGCTACGCCCGATCAGCGACTTGAGCCGTTCGCTTAGCGGCGTCTGAACCGTCTCGCCGGGGGGGGAGAACGTGGCAACGACTGCCGACCACAGCCAATCAAGACCATCGGTTAAATATGTATTCCCGCCAAGTTCATTTGCGGATTTTCGCGTCACCAACTGACCTTCCACGGTCGTGATCAACATTTCGGTGCGGTCGAACACGAAAACATCGACACCATTGCGCAGATCTAACCCGCTCAGCGCATCCGCAACGTTAATCCCGTCGCCTGTTGCCAGATTAACAGGTGCCTCTTTTGGCAGTTGCGCTTCGATCACATCCGCAATCAATTCGGCCTCAGACACCAGCGAGGCCGCACGTTGCAAGGCAAGGCTGTCGCGAGATGAATTCAAGTTCAGTATGCCTATGACAAGAACGCACAACGCAACAAGGTTGAACGTCACGATCTTGCGGGTCAGCGGCGAGGTGCGTAAAGACATGCGCCCACGCTTTTCTCTCACACCAGACGCTTCGGCCTCCCCGAAGCTATCTGACGCCACGCTCCCGTCATTTTGCACACCTGTGCTGTCCTCGTGGGGAGGAGGGGTCATGTCACGCACGAAGGTCCTCTCGGCCAAGGCCATCTGCTCAATCAGTCTTCGTTGTATCGGTATCCGATACCATAAAGGGTCTCAATTGCTGAGAATTCTTCGTCTGCCGTGCGCATCTTCTTTCTCAGACGCTTGATGTGGCTGTCGATGGTGCGATCATCAACGTAGACTTGATCATCATAGGCTACATCCATCAATTGATCGCGCGACTTCACGAAACCGGGCCTTTGCGCCAACGCCTGAAGCAACAGAAATTCGGTTACCGTCAAAGACACGTCCCGGCCCTTCCAGCTGACCGCGTGGCGCAATGGATCCATGCGCAATTCACCGCGCTCCATGACTTTAGTCTCTTCGCTATCCGCGGCAACATCCCCAGATACCGCATCCTGACGCCGCAAAAGCGCACGGATCCGCTCTACTAGCAAACGTTGCGAAAAGGGCTTTTTGACGTAATCATCCGCGCCCATCCGAAGGCCAAGGACCTCGTCAATCTCGTCGTCTTTGGACGTAAGGAAAATCACCGGCATCGCCGTTTTCTGACGCAACCGTTGCAACAGATCCATACCATCCATGCGCGGCATCTTGATATCCAACACCGCCATGTCAGGCAGTTTCTTGTTGAAGGCATCCAATGCGGCCTGCCCGTCATTGTAGGTTTCAACCTCAAAACCCTCTGCCTCAAGGGTCATTGAAACCGATGTTAAAATGTTCCTGTCATCATCCACCAAAGCGATTTTAGACATCAGCTCGTTCCTTGTCCCGCTCGTTTCTTTGTTCGTTATACCCGGCGCGTAAAGTCTGCGGTCTAGACCAGTGGTGACTGCGAATCAGTGCAGCGCACTTAGGAATACCGCCACAATTTCATTACGAATGACTGAATTTCGGCATAATATTGGACGATCATCGCCACAGTCGCCCCCTCTGAACCGCGGCAAAACCGCCAGATCAAACAAAGTTGCAAATGGTGGCGCTAACGTCTCCGACGCCGTCTGTTCAACAATAAAAACCCCATGTTAAGACCCAATGGCGCCGAATTTCAGGTTCGAAAACAGGAGAACGACAGATGACACATGGACGGGTAAACCCCGACTTCACGCTCGAAGATCAAGGGATCAAAGGGGCGGGAACCATCTATTATAACCTGATCGAACCCGATTTGATCGAACATGCTCTGGCCCGCGGCGAAGGCAATCTGGGCAAGGGCGGCGCCTTTCTGGTGACCACGGGGAAATTCACCGGGCGGTCCCCAAAAGACAAACATGTCGTCAAAACCGCCGACGTGGCCGACACCATTTGGTGGGAAAACAACGCCGCCATGTCCCCAGAGGGGTTTGATGCGCTGCACGCTGACATGCTTAAACACATGGAAGGGCGCGATTATTTTGTACAAGATCTAACAGGTGGCGCCGACCCAAAACACGCCATCAACGTCCGCATGATCGCCGAACTGGCCTGGCACGGGCTGTTCATTCGCCACATGCTGCGCCGCCCCGATCGCGAAGACCTCGATCACTTTCTGGCCGATTTCACTGTCATCAACTGCCCCAGCTTTCAAGCGGACCCGGCCAAACACAACTGCCGGTCTGAAACCGTCATCGCGATGAATTTCACCAAAAAGCTCATCCTGATCGGCGGCACCGAATACGCCGGTGAAAACAAAAAATCCGTATTTACGTTGCTCAACTACCTGCTGCCGGAAAAGGGCGTCATGCCCATGCACTGCTCGGCCAACCACGCGACAGGCAACCCTGTCGACACGGCCGTGTTCTTCGGGCTGTCTGGCACCGGCAAAACGACGCTTTCTGCGGAACCAACCCGCACCCTGATCGGCGATGACGAACACGGCTGGTCCGACACCGGCACGTTCAACTTCGAAGGTGGCTGCTACGCCAAAACAATCAGCCTGAGCCCAGACGCCGAACCCGAGATCTACGCGACAACGGAAAAATTCGGCACCGTGATCGAAAACATGGTCTACGACCAAGACACCAAAGATCTCGATTTTGAAGATGACAGTCTGACGGCAAATATGCGCTGTGCCTATCCGCTGCACTATATCTCGAATGCGTCAGCTGCCGCGCGGGGCGGGCACCCCAAGAACATCATCATGTTGACCTGCGATGCCTTTGGCGTTTTGCCGCCCATTTCGCGCCTGACCCCGGCGCAGGCAATGTATCATTTCCTATCGGGCTTTACCTCTAAAGTGGCGGGCACCGAACGGGGCGTGACCGAACCCGAGCCCACGTTTTCGACCTGCTTTGGCGCGCCCTTCATGCCGCGTCGTCCCGAGGTCTATGGCAACCTGCTGCGTGACAAAATCGCCACCCATGGCGCGACCTGTTGGTTGGTCAACACCGGCTGGACGGGGGGCGCCTATGGCACCGGCAGCAGAATGCCGATCAAGGCGACACGCGGGTTGCTGACGGCTGCTTTGGACGGGTCACTCGCGGACGTCCTCTTTCGCAAAGACCCCAACTTTGGGTTTGACGTGCCGGTAGATGTCACAGGGGTGCCCACGATCTTGCTGGATCCGCGCCGCACATGGGACGACGCGGATGCCTATGATCGCCAAGCCGCTAAGTTGGTCAAGATGTTCTCGGACAACTTCGGCCAGTATCTGCCGTTCATCGACGACGAGGTAAGGGCAGCGGCGATCAGTTAATCCAACCGCCGCGCACAGGGTCAGGCCGCTTGGCGGTCTGGCTGCGAGGTGTTGACCACATCGATAATCGGCATCTCCAGCAGGTACCGCGTGTCCTCGTTGGTGAGGTAGCTCAGGAACCCTTCCATCGGTCGGTCTGAGCCCTTGCGGTACCACCGCAGGGCGCCGGGTTCGTTGTGCATATACCCCATCCGTTCTGCGAACCCCTTGAACGCAACGGTCCGCGCCATAAAGCCGAAAATATGATCCGGGTTCCACCGGCACATCGCCTCGTGGATTCCATAACGTGCCAGCACCGTGGACAACCCCGTGCCACGATAGGGGCCGGTGTCGCCCATCCAGACTTCGCCGTGATAGACGACCTGCCCTGTCATGCGGTCAGCACCCGGACTGGACCGAAACCGGGACCGTTGCAGATCAAGATCCGGGATCGCCGGTGGGAAGTCGCGGAACCGTTTCAGCATGTAGCCGCCCAGTGATTTTTCCTGCAGATCAATCAGCCGGGATGCCTGAGTGTGCATCAACGCTCCGTCCACATCGCGCGCGATCAGCCAAAAAGAATTGGTGTCGTTAAGGTCATGTACTTCGGGATCAAACGGCGCCCCTAATACCTGCTGGGGCCGTTCTCGTTTCAGCATCGTGTGATAGGTGGTAAAATTTGAGCCGACGGTCACGGTAATCTGGTTTTGGTGTAATATATCGCGGCTTGTGGCCACAAATTGGGCCCCCGCGTTCAAACTTTGAAAAGACATAGCAAAACTCCTTTGCACGAGCATCCTCATGCAAAGGTTAGCCTAACGGCGTGCTTAACGCTCGAACTTTGCGTCAGCGGGGTCCAGATTCACGACAATATCGGCGGAAGGTTGCACAATTTTGCTCGGATCGAGCCCAAGTATCTCAATATCGGACGACGGCTCCACAAGCGAATAGAGCGCCAGGCTGCCGTCAGGGAATCGCCCCCCCAACATAAGACGGTGATAATTGACCGGTTTCAGGATCCCATCGGGATGGGACGGAACCAGCGTGTAAACATGGTCCAAACGCAAACTTTGGGTCGATTGAACCTCATGGAAAGGTTCATCCAACATGCGCGCGAAATCCTCGCCACCGGGCATGCGGCCCAAGGACCGCCCGACGCTGCTGCGGGCTTTGGCCAGCCCAAACCACTTGACGAAAAAGGACTGCGCGCCGAATTCAACACAGATCCAGCCCGCGCTGGTATGGCGGTACACAATCAGATAAGGGCGCACGTGCTCCATATGGGGGGACTCAATGTCCCCCGCCGCCATGCACCAACTGCGCACCATTTCACGCTGCAGGCAGGACGACGACGCCCAGATCCGCCCCAACGAATGTTGTTGCTGCCAAAAGCACCACCCATCCGGCAGCGTTGAACTGAACACCTGCAGGCCGTCGATGTGCCCAAGGGAATTGTTCAACCATGCATTCCCGCGCGCCAAAATGCTCAACGCCTCGGGCAGGGCGCGGGCGCCAGCCTCTGTCAGCCGGTACTGACGATCTTCCACAACAAACAACGCCTCACCCTTTGCCTCTTCCAGCTGCGTGATGTGGCGGCGCACAGTTTGCCGGGTGCTGCCCAGCTCTTTGACGGCGTGGCTCAGGTTCAGCGTTTGGGCCAGCGTCGTGAACGACCTGATCATCTCATGCAACAACCCATGAGACTCGACAGGTCTCAGCGCGGCGTTCGTGGTTTCGGAAGGATCCATGACCCGGTTCATAACGCCAACGGTAAATTAATCATCCAGCAATGCAACATTTTTCACCCATCACCCGTATATTTATCATCAGAAAAGGAAAAAACGTACTCAATTGCGCTAGCCGTCGATTCCCGGAAGAAGTGTACCCAGTCACAACCAGAGGTGTTAAATAGTTATGTCCCATCCCGTTGATGTTCACGTCGGTCGCAAATTGAAACAAATTCGCACTATGCGCCGGCTCTCCCAAACAGATGTTGCCAAGGAACTGAGTCTCTCGTTTCAGCAGATCCAAAAATACGAAATCGGATCCAATCGTATCGCTGCCAGTCGGTTGTATGAACTGTCGCGGATCCTTGATGTACCCACATCTTATTTCTTCGAAGGCATTGATGCTGAACTAGAAAATTCAGAACGCCGCGATCCGGGGCTCGAGATTGTGACCGCATTGGCCGCGATCCGTGACGAGACAGTAAAGACACGAATCGTGACGTTCATAGAAGATGTCTCAGGCGTAACCGTCGCGCGTCAGAGCTGATCCTGCGCCAACGATGCGGTGCTGGGCAGATCTGTCTGGCGCTCTAAATATCGTCAATACAGTTTTAATTTTAATGAGTTTGTGACTGACAAGCGCCGCACCTGCGGCGCTTTTTTCTCGACCATTGCCGCCTATTTTGACTGTGAACACAGTGTTGCGGCTTTCGAAACAATCAGAAGGTGTGATCTATAAATTTCATTGGGAAATTTTAATATGAAAAAATGCACCTTCACGTATTTTTATTGCGCCTCCACTGTGATCGGTCTACATCATCACACAACCGACAAAGGATGTACCGATGCCCCATGACGGACAGACGCCGCCGACCCAAAACACAATTGTGCTGGGCAATCTATTGGAATTAACCGCCGCTGCGTTGCCGCCGATTGATGCGCTCCTTCACACGGCGACCGAGCGGGTCAAAGCAGTTGTCACAACCGATGGCCGCGTGTCAGGGGCGCTCATCGAAGCGCATCAAACGGCGACGCATGGGCTCGCTTGGTTGGCGACCTATGTCCAAGCCTTGCACCAAATGCATGCTTGGGCCGAACGTCTGAGCACCGCAGGCACCTTCGGCGAAACCGAACAGTTGATCCACCAAATCGCGTTTGGCGAATACCTGTCGCAGATCAGCGGCGGCCTGCAAATGAACCAAGGCGAGATGCTGCGGCTTCAGGATCTGGGGATCGGCCCGGCGGATAGCGGCGCTCTCACCAACCCTGCGATTGCGACATTGACCCAACACGGCAACACCCAAGCCGCCCGCACACGACTGGTCGCGTTGATGCAAGAGCACGCCGCGCATGTTATCATCGGCGCATCGGGGTTGGATGATGAATTGGAAATGATACGTGACCAATTCCGGCGTTACGCTATCGAAAAGGTCGAGCCCTACGCCCACGACTGGCACCTCAAAGATGAGCTGATCCCGCTAAACGTGATAGACGAACTGGCCGAAATGGGGGTCTTTGGGTTGACCATTCCCGAAGAATTCGGCGGGTTTGGCCTGTCCAAGGCATCTATGTGCGTGGTGTCCGAGGAACTGTCGCGCGGGTATATCGGGGTCGGCAGTCTGGGCACGCGATCCGAGATCGCCGCGGAACTAATTCTGGCAGGCGGCACGCAAGCCCAAAAAGAAAAATGGCTCCCGCGGTTGGCCCGTGCCGAAACACTGCCAACCGCCGTCTTTACTGAACCAAACACCGGGTCAGATTTAGGCAGCCTACGCACTCGTGCGGTCAAAAATGGCGACGACTATAAGGTCACCGGCAATAAAACTTGGATCACCCACGCCGCCCGCACGCATATGATGACCCTGTTGGCCAGAACCGACCCCGGCACGACAGACTACAAAGGCCTGTCGATGTTTCTGGCCGAAAAGACCCCCGGCACCGATGACGCCCCCTTTCCGACGGCTGGCATGACCGGCGGCGAGATCAAAGTCTTGGGATATCGCGGGATGAAAGAATACGAACTGGCCTTTGATAATTTCCACGTGGATGGCGGCAATTTACTGGGAGGCGAAGAGGGTAAGGGGTTCAAACAACTGATGGAAACCTTTGAATCCGCGCGCATCCAAACCGCCGCCCGTGCGGTGGGTGTGGCGCAATCTGCGTTGGATCTGTCGATGCAATACGCCCAAGACCGCAAGCAATTCGGCAAACCGTTGATCGCCTTCCCACGGGTGTCGGGCAAGTTGGCGATGATGGCCGTAGAGCTGACCATCGCACGGCAACTCACGTATTTCTCGGCCTTCCAAAAGGACCAAGGGCACCGCTGCGACGTCGAGGCTGGCATGGCCAAACTGCTGGGCGCGCGGGTGGCATGGGCTGCGGCAGACAACGGGCTACAGATCCATGGCGGCAACGGTTTTGCCTTGGAATACAAGATCAGCCGCGTGTTGTGTGACGCCCGCATCCTGAACATCTTTGAGGGCGCCGCCGAAATTCAGGCGCAGGTCATTGCGCGCCGGCTGCTAAACTAAACCGGGTGCCAAAATGGCAAGCATCCGCCGACCCATTGGCCCGTAGCGCTGTGCTTTGCCTATGTTAGGTGCAAAATGACGCCTTCGCACTTGCAGCATCACAGCCACCTGCGTATGGCTGAATCATGGCAGCACAACGACTCACCCGACAAAAGTGGATCGATGCAGGGCTTGACGCGCTGGTCGCCCATGGCCCTGTGGCACTTGCGGCCGAACCTTTGGCCCGCGGACTTGGCGCGACAAAAGGGTCCTTCTACTGGCATTTCAAAGACGTCCCCGCCCTACATGATGCGGTCGTCCGGGACTGGCAATCCCGCGCACTGTCGCAGATCGCAGAGGCCCTGTCTCAAACCGGCAATGTCGAAAAACGCCTGCGCGCCTTCGGAAAGCAGTTCCTGTCAGATCGTCAGGACCCCGCGTTTCGAGCGTGGGCGCAAAGCGCACCTGTGGTGGCCCGTGCCGTCGGCGATGTAGATGCCGAGCGTCTGACCTATCTGGTCAACCTTTTGGCACATCTGGGGGTCACGAACCCCGCCTTTGCGCAAAGTTGTTTGGGCGCGCTGATCGGGTTGCCGCAGATACAAGGCAAAACCAAACCGGCGCAGGCGTTTGAAACCATGATTGATCTGGTTCTCGCGCTGAAATGACCCGCGCCACGCTTGCGGGCATCGCCTTTCTCGCAACGTTTGGCGCATTGGCCGCCTGCAAAAACGACGAAACCGTATCTGCCTATGGGGCCGCCGACCGGGTCTGGCACTTGGTCGAGATTGACGAAATCGATGTAACCTATGCGGCAACCCTGCGGTTTCCCGAACCGGGCCAAATCGACGGGGACGGGCCATGCAATCGCTTTCGTGGGGCGATGACAGTACCCTACCCTTGGTTTGACGCCAAAGGCTTGATCGCGACGCGCACCGCGTGCCCAGAGTTGGCAGGCGAAACCCAATATCTGGCAGCTTTGGCCCATATGACGTTGTCAGAAGTGCTGGGTGATACGTTGATCCTGTCTACCCCCGAAGGCCGGACTATGGTGTTTGTAGCCGCCGATTAAACGCCTCGACAAACCGCGCCCGTGCTTCGGGCAAGGGTTTATGACCGCGATCCAACGCAAGATGCCGGCCCAGAAAATACCCCGTGGTATTTAGCGCCACGGCCACTTCGTAGTCATCCCCGTCACCGATACCGCGCAAAATATCCGGCAATGGCAACAGCCGGTCTGCCCACTCTCCCGCTGCATCGCGCGACACGGCCCGCCCTGATTTGGGCGACACATACGCCAGATCATGTTGTTGCCCTGTCACCGCACACGCATCCAGCGCAAGCCCGTACCCCAGTTCGTCCAACAGGCTCAGCTCCCACCGCAGGTAGGCCAACGGCCACAGGTCGGTCTGTTCCAGCAGATCCAAAAGATGTTCTGACTGCACATACAACCGGTGATGCGGTTCCCGTTCTGGCAGACAAAACCCCAGCAACGCCGTCACTGTGTTGAGCCCGGCCAACATCAACCGGTCGGCCATCGCCACCACCGCTCGGCTGCGCACGGGTTCAACCTGAAAACTACCGATATGATCTTCGAGCCGCGCCCGCCAGATGACATCCAGCTGCGCGCCCGGCTGCAAGATCGGGGCAATCTTGCGGCTGGTGCCCCCCCGGACCACGCCTGCATGGCGGCCACGGTCGGGCGTGAACATCTCAATGATCGCAGAGGTTTCGCCGTGACGCCGGG
>NZ_JBDWQO010000010.1:0-27944 GCF_039986515.1 Ascidiaceihabitans sp.
ATGGCCATCTTCGAATACATCAACGGCTTCTACAATCCACGCCGAAGGCACTCAGCATTGGGCTGGAAAAGCCCCGTCGCCTTCGAGCGAAAAGTGGCCTAAACGAGCACTTGGGGCGGCACAAATACGCGACAGGTCCACTTCGAGTTTGGCCTTATCCAAAGTGTCGAGCAGAATGCGTTCAATGATGTTCGAGACCTCGAAAGCAGTCATTGTGTCGTGACTGAACGTAGCAAATGTAGCGACGGCGCTCTTTGCGGGGAGCTTGCCCTTATTCGTAACCGTCAAACTCAATTCGCTGTTTGGCGTGCTGCGATACATTTTACCCAAGACGTCAAACGGAGCCTTGTCTATTACCAGCCACGGCCTCTGCTCTTCGCGCATTATCATGTTGGTGCTGGCCATTTCTCTCAGGGTCGCAAAAATAACACCGATGGAAACGATGCCAAGCACCAAGCCCATGACCGCAGTATATCCCATCACCTTAGTGAAAAAGGCCATATTTTCTTGCGCTTTAAGGTCTTGATTGGCGCGGTCATGGTCGCGGGCGGCTTCTATCTCCTGATGAATACAATTCCTCATGGATACAGGCTCAAGCCCCAAGCATTCCTTATCAATACGGTCTTCGGCATATTGTATGTGGTTCTTGGCGCTTTGCTCTGCGCGTATTCGCTGTTCGGCTTGCTGGGTGGCTAAATCCCAAACAACCACAGTCAGGATCGCGATGAACGTGAGAAACAGTACGGTCCACATCAACGGGCCTTTCATCCAGGTATCAGGGATCACAATCTGACCTCTGCCACCTCAATTGCAGCCATGCATTGCAGCATGTATGCGGCGCTGAATTTTCCACGGCTCAATTTATTGCGTACGTTAGGCTCTTTGTCCCCAATCAACTCTGCAAGCTGCGCATAGGTTACGCCTTGCCGCTTCAATTCCGCCTTCAAGATGTTGGCGGCCTTTGCTTCCCAATCGCTCTGATCTGGCATGACGCCCTCCATTTGTGATAAAGGCATCGTATATGTGATATTTGCCATTGTAAACCATACTTATATGTACTATATATGTGATATAGGCAATCATAGGTAATGACATGGCACAGCACTTTCTTCTTTCAGCGGCATCACGCACCCTTAGCCTTCGCAGCATCTACAAAGCTGGCGAAGCGGCGGCGCATGAGACGTTCTGCAAGATGCGCTGGCCTGAGACAGATGGTGAGGCGGTTTGCCCCGTTTGCTCCAACCAGGAAACGTACAAGATCACCACGCGCCGCAAGTTCAAATGCAAGAACTGCCACCACCAGTTTAGCGTGACCAGCGGCACAATCTTTGCATCGCGCAAAATGGACTTCGTTGATTTGTTGGCTGCGATTTGCCTGATCGTGAACGCCTCCAAAGGTATGAGCATGGTGCAGCTTTCCCGCGATATCGATTGCCAATACAAGACCGCCTTCGTGCTGGCCCATAAGCTGCGTGAGGCGATTGCGCATGAGGTCCAGACGGGTGAAGTGCTGGAAGGCCACGTTGAGATTGATGGCGCATACTTTGGCGGTCACATCCGATCCCACAACGAAAAGGCAAAGCGCGTTGATCGCCACAAGCACCCATCCGGCCCAAAGTCCAGCACCACCAGCCCCTTACGCTTCAACCTGTCTAACGTCTGCCCTGTGCGTACACAGGCCGCGTCATAGCTGATCTCTGGCCGTGCGGCATCTACAAGGGCCGCTATAGCGGGCAGTCGCTTGGGACCGTCTTTAAGCGCGCGGATTACCAAGAGGGACATCATCCCCTTGCCTGCTACGTCCTTGCTCTTGGCAGGCAACACAGCGGGCATGTGAACGCCACGCTGCACCAGCAACGCCTCACAACATGCGCCAGTTCGTCACCATCGCCCCTTATGATCTGCTTACGCAGCGCCAGTAGCGCGTTATCTATCGTTTTGTCCAACATGGGCCAAGAGTAGCCGTTTGGGATTCACAAGTGTTGGTGCGTTTGATACATAAGGCCGGATATTTTTGGCGAAAAGAAGCATGGTTTAACGTCGCCCTTCACGCAGCCAAGCACCCACAATTAATGCGGAGCTTAGCAATAGAACAAGCCAACCCGGCATAAGCGGTGTAAGGCGCACATCGCGTACTTCAAAGGCATTGCGCGGGGTTAGGCCGATCCAGCTCCGCCCCGCGGCAGGGCGGCCTTCGCGCACGTTACGTATGGAAGGCAATCCGTTTTCGAGGCGCAGGATGCCGCCATTTGTGGCAGATGTCACCGGTTCCATTACAGTTGTGGTTGCGATTGTCTGTTCAAATTCGCGAGGGGCAGCAGGGCCAAGACCAATGACGCTGAATGCTTCGCCGTTCATCAATCTGTAAAGGCCGATGTCTGGCCCGACGAAGGTTGTCTCGAACTTGCCGGGTGCGGTTTGGTTCAGGGGCAGATTGCTTTGTGTGCCATCTGGCGCTGTGATGGTCACCTCTGGTACCGTTTCGTCCAATGTGCGCCGCTCGATCCGCATCACTTGTCCTGTGGCCGTTGCGGTCAATGCCTCTTCTTCCAGTTCGGGTTCTTTCATCATCCAATGTGCAAGGCGGCGCAGCAGTTCAAGCTGTGGTCCACCGCCTTCGTAGCCACGGTTCCACAGCCATGCGTGATCAGATGCCAGCAAAGCCACGCGTCCTTCGCCCACGCGGTCCAACACCAGCAGCGGGCGTTCGTCGATGCCTTCCATGACCACCGATCCCGAGGTGCGTTTCACATCAATCTGGCGCAGCCAACGCCCCCAATCGCCGCCGTCCGGTAGATTTGCAGTGACAGGATGGCGTTCGCCCAGATCATTCACCAGAGGTCTGTAGCTTTCCTCAAGCACCCGTGCCGTGGGTTCGGCTGGAATGATCCGCTTAAGAGGGGACCGGTAGATGCTTTGGGCGCTGGCAAAATCCGGTCCAGCCGCAACCAGAACGGCCCCGCCTTTTTCGACGTAGTTCACGACGTTTTCCAGATAGATCGCGGGCAGAATGCCGCGCCGTTTGTAGCGGTCGAAGATGATCAGATCAAAGTCATCGATCTTTTCCAAAAACAGTTCCCGTGTGGGAAAGGCAATCAGGCTAAGTTCATCCACAGGCACCCCGTCTTGTTTGTTGGGGGGGCGCAGAATGGTGAAATGCACCAGATCGACAGAGCTGTCTGACTTCAACAAATTGCGCCATGTGCGCCCGCCGTTGTGCGGTTCTCCCGAGACCAGCAGAACGCGCAACCTGTCGCGCACGCCGTTCATTTGAATAAGGGCGGTGTTGTTGCGGTCGGTCAGTTCCCCGTCCACGGCGGGCGATACGAATTGGATGACGTTGCGTCCGCCATGCGGCAAGGTCAGCGGAATGTCGATGTCTTCGCCGATGGGCACGGTGAACCGTTGGGGCGGCGCCCCATCAACTGAAATGTTCAGCGGTGCATTGGTTTGGCCGCCGGGTGCGGCCCCCATATCGTCAACGCGCAATGTCAGCGTGACGGGTTCGCCGATGATTGCAAAGGCCGGCGCGTTGCTGACTGTCAGACGGCGATCCCAATCGGTACCGCGTCCCGACAGCAGGACATGCAGGGGGGCAGGCAGGGTGACGGGACGGTCTGCGTCATGCACCTGCCCATCGCTAAGGGCTATGATGCCGGCCACACGTGCGCGCGGTTCTTCGGCCAAAGCTTCTGCGATGGTGGCCATCAATGCGGTGCCTGCGTCGCCTTCACCGTCTTGCACTGTCACCCGCCGAATTTCAGTGTTTGGACGCGCGGCGATCTGTGCAGCAAGCCTGTCCGCGCTGTCTTTGGTTTGGGCGGCGCGGTCGCTTAGCGTTTGGCTGGCGCTGGCATCTTCGGCCAATATGACGATGTCAGTCAGAGGGGCGCGGTCTTCTTCTTGGTAAGACGGGCTGGACAAGGCCAAAAGGACCAAAAGCCCGGCCAAACCGCGCAGCGCCCAACCACGCAAACCGCGCACAATTGCCAATATGGTGCCGGCCAAGACAATGGCCCCCAGCACCGCCAGCACCATCCAAGGCACCAGCGGATCAAAGATCAACGATCCGGTCAATTGCCTAACCTTTCAAGAAGTGCGGGCACGTGGACTTGATCGCTTTTGTAATTTCCAGTCAGCACATGCATCACCAAATTTACCCCGAAACGATTGGCAAGTTCGCGTTGACGTTCGCCAGAAAAACCGCGCCCTATCGGAACCATGGGGGCGCCATTTTCCGACACGGCCCAGGCTGCGGCCCAGTCGTTGCCGCCGATCACCACGGGCGTTACCCCGTCATTGAGATTGCGAAACGGCATGCCATCTATTTGTTCCGCGTCTGCCGGGGCGGATTCAACCCAGATGTCGCGGCTGGCATGGCGTCCGGGAAAGTCCTGCAGCAGGTAGAATGTGCGCGTAATCACATGATCCTGCGGCACGGGTTCTAACGCAGGAATATCCAAAGGCGCTGCCAAATCTTGCAATTTGCGACCGTTTGGGCTGGATGCTCCAAATCGCGCCACATCCGCATCACGTGTGTCAAACAAGATCAACCCGCCTGCACGAAGGTAGTTGTTCAGTTTGCCATAGGCTTCAGCAGAAGGGCGCGGTTGGTCGGGTGTTATGGGCCAATACAGTATCGGGAAAAACGCAAGATCATCGGTTTCCAAATCGACGCTGGCAGGGTTTGCAGGTTCAACGGATGTACGGAAAAACAGCGTATCGGAAAGGCCGCGCATACCCGCCTTGGCAATTTCGTCGACGCGGGGGTTTCCGGTGATAATGTGTGCCAAAACCAGCTCTGATGCAAACACATCAGCGCGCAATTGATCTGATTGCGACGTCGATTGTGCGTCTGCACCTTGCGGCACAAACAGGGCGGCGGCCAAAAAGGCGCCCGCGACATTGCGGGACGACGATCCCCCCAACAGACGTCCAGACAGGGCAAGCGATGCCACGATGTCCGCCAGCAAAAGCACCAATGCCCCAGACAAAAGGAACCCGCCCAAAGGTCGGGGTGGATCCTGGTTCAAGCCTGTAACAGGAATGCGGGCGGGCCACGCAGCTTGGGTCAAAACATCGTCCTCACGGGTTACGTTGCGCGCCAGTGCGCGATCTTCAGAGACATAAAGCCCCGGCGGCATGTCCGGCCCTGTGGCCGCGTTGATCAAATTGGCACCGTCCACGCCGGGGCGTGTGCCTGCGTCCATCAATGTGCCGAACCCGTCCATCACAAGTTGAGGCACCCATGTTGTGCCTTCCAGATCGCCTGCATCCGGTTGGGCATTCGCAGAGGAAACAGCCAAGCGTTCCAGCATCTCAACAAACAAACCGGACAATGGCAGCGTGGACCATTCGGCATTGGCGGTGACGTGAAACAAGACAATCTGGCCCTGTTCCAGTGCTTTGCGGGTCACCAGCGGCGTGCCGTCGTTCAATTCGGCAATCACGCGGGTGGCCAGTGTCGGATCGGGTTGCGCCATGACCTGACTGCGCACCACCACATCGTCTGGAATGGTCAGGCTGAAGAACGGGGATGTGTTGCCGAAAGGAGCTATAGCTTTGGGTTCCCCCCAGCTCATCGCGCCGCCGACGCTGCGCCCGCCGGATCGCAAACGCACAGGCATCAACGGGTCTTCGGCAGATCGGCTGATGTCGCTGGCTGCAATCCGCGGCCCCGCAAACCTTAACAACAGACCGCCTTTCAGAACCCAGTCCTGCAAAGCATCGCTTTCGCCTTCGGACAGGGTGGCGACGTCCGCCAAAACGATCACATCGGGGTTCGCGGGCATTACATCCGACAAGCTGCCACTGAGCAGATCCGCCGTAGGTTCCAACGCCTGACGCAGGTAGTGTAAAGGCGTCAACAGCTCCAGGCCCTCGCGGTTTTCACGGCCAGCGATTAGGGCCACTTCGCGGCGGCGCAGGCTGTCGTCCATCAAGGTGGTTGTCCCCGCAGACCGTGATGACTGCACCTCGAAGCGCGTGATACGTGCCCGCAATTCCGATGGCAAAGCGAGTGCTGTGGTTGTGGTGGTTTCATCAGCTGCGAATGTTGTTGTCACCGCAGACAAAGTGGCTGCATTGCCTGCAGGATCGCGGCCCTGCGCCAAAAGCGTGACGTCTTGTTCTTGTCCTGTGGCGCTGCGTATTGCGGTCAACTCGATTGCCCCATCGACATATTTGGGGGGCATCAGGGCATAAATCGTGCGGGCAGATTGAAAAACCTCGATCGGGCCTTGGGCCTCCAGTGCGTCAAGGATCGCTTCACGCCCCGGGTAATCCAACCCATCGCTAAACCATAGCGCGCTGGCCGCCTGTGCAGAGGTGATATTGGCAACGGTCGTCGCAATCTGCGCTTGGGTGGGCTGCCATGGGTGGGGGTCCAGACCGGCCAGGCGGTTTTGCCAGACACCAGCGGGCTGGAAAGGCGGCAAGTCCGGATCGGTGACTTGCATGATCGCAACCGGACGACCGGTTTGTGTGGCGCGTGTCAGCTCTGCTTCAAGTGTTTGCATGCGTTGGCTGTGCCCTGTGGCACCGGCCCATGAGGCGTCCAGAACAATCAGCAACGGCCCATCCGTGTTGGTTCCGGTTTGCTTAGGGTTCAAGATGGGCTGTGACAGACCGATGATCACCGCAGCCACCGCCAACATGCGCAACAAAAGCAACCACCACGGGGTGCGATCGCTAACGCTTTCCGCATCTGTAAGACCAAGCAAAAGCGCAACCCCGGGAAACCGTCGCCGAATGGGGGCAGGGGGTACGGCGCGCAAGATCAGCCATAGGATTGGCAAGGCGGCAAGTGCCACAAGCAACCAGGGTGCGCCAAATCCGATGCCACCAAGTATGGTCATCGCGCAGCCCCTCCCGCCATGGATTGATACAGCCAAAGCAGGCCGGTTTGTGCTGATGTCCCGGTGTGATGAACACCGTAGTGCCAGCCGGTCAACGCACAAAGCTGGCGCAGGTGGTCTTTGCGTTCTGCCAGCCGGTCCAGATAACGGTCACGCAAGTCGTTGGCTTTGAGTGTTTCGTGGCGCATCGTGCCGCCCATGCTTTCAAAGATGGTGCGACCCCGAAAAGGAAATGCTTCTTCGGACGGATCAAGCACTTGGCACAATACTCCGCGCACACCACGGTCGGCGGCCTTGGTCAAAGCAAGCTGGACTTGTGTGATGTCGCCCATAAAATCGGAAATGAAAATTGCCGAGGCACTGGGGATCATGGCGCGGTGTTCAGGGGGGCTATAGTCTGCGTCTTCGTCTTGGGTCAGGTATTCGGCCAACTGCAAGATCTGCGCGTTGCCGCGTCGGGGTGGCAACCGTGTGCCGGTCAGTCCCACGCGTTCGCCCGCGCGGCTTAAAAGGATGGCCATAGACAGTGTTAGCAGGCGGGCGCGGTCTGCTTTGGTGGGCAGCTTGTCGTCGCTGGAAAACCGCATGGATGCGCCTTGATCACACCACAACATCACCGATTGTGCGATTTGCCATTCGCGTTCACGCACAAACTGCTGGTCGCCTTTTGCGCTGCGGCGGTGGTCGATCAATCGGCGGCTGTCTCCGGGTTGCGCAGGCCTGTACTGCCAAAAGTCGTCCCCGATGCCTGAGCGACGGCGGCCATGATCGCCCAACAGCACGGCCCCTGCCAATTGCTCGGCGCGGGCCAGCAATGGCGGAAACCGTGCGGCTTCCGTTTCGGATCGTGCGCGAAGGGCTGCGGGGGAATTCACGCGGCGGCCTGCCCTTGTGTAAGTGAGGCGGCCGTGTCGTCGATCAACTGGGTCAGGCTGTCACCGCGCGCACGGGCCGCGAAGTTCAACGCCATGCGATGCGTCAAAACAGGACGTGCCATATCTAGTACATCTTCTGCGGATGGCGCAAGTCGCCCGTCTAAAAGGGCGCGGGCGCGCACCGCAAGCATCAAGGCTTGCGACGCACGCGGGCCGGGGCCCCAAGCGACGGTTTCACGGATCAGATCGCTGGCACCCGCTTCACCGGGCCGGAATGCGCGCACCAGATCAAGGATCATCTCGACCACGCTGTCCCCGACAGGCATGCGGCGCAGCAAAGTTTGTGCGGCTTTCAATTCACCGGGTGTGAAAACTTCGGTTGACGCTTCTTCGGTGTCACCCGTGGTGGCCATCAGAATGTCGCGTTCCGTCTGGCGATCCGGATATTGCACATCAATCTGCACCAAAAAACGGTCAAGTTGCGCTTCTGGCAGGGGATAGGTGCCTTCTTGTTCAATCGGGTTTTGTGTGGCCAGAACGTGGAACGGATCGCCAAGGGCGCGATCTTCGCCTGCCACGGTCACCGTTTTTTCCTGCATCGCTTGCAGCAAAGCGGATTGGGTGCGCGGGCTGGCGCGGTTGATTTCATCGGCCATAAGCAACTGGCAAAACACAGGACCGGGCACAAAGCGGAACGCGCGGTTGCCTGCATCGTCAGTGTCCAGCACTTCGGACCCCAAAATGTCCGCAGGCATCAGGTCTGGCGTGAACTGGATGCGGTTGCCATGCATGCCCATCACGGTGCTGAGCGTTTCCACAAGGCGGGTTTTCCCAAGACCGGGCAAGCCAATCAACAAGCCATGCCCGCCACACAAAAGCGCCGTCAACGTCAGGTCGACGACACGCTCTTGACCGATGAAGCGTTTGGTGATCGACGCTTTGGCCTGTGCCAGCTTTTGGCCCAAGGCTTCGATTTCGGCCACCAAGTTTGTGTCATTCGTCATGGAAAATGTCCCTGCCAGATTATATCCCTTACTGTGTAACCTATCGCGTCAGGTTGGAATGGCAAAAGATACCAGAGGATAAATGAGCATATGAGCGGACAAAAAACCGTGACACCGGATGCGGAAGGCCTTGTTGCCTCTATAAATGCTACAAAAACACGCGGTTTGCCGCCTGTGCACCTGTGGAACCCACCGTTTTGCGGTGATCTGGATATGCGTATCGCACGCGACGGGACGTGGTTTTATGAAGGCACGCCCATTGGGCGGCCCGGTTTGGTTAAGATGTTTTCATCGATTCTAAAGCGTGAAGACGGGAAATATTTTCTGGTGACCCCCGTCGAGAAGGTGGGCATCACGGTGGATGACGCCCCATTTGTGGCGATTGATTTTGACGCGGTTGGGGATGGGAAGGATCAAAAGCTTCGGTTTGTGACGCAAGTTGATGACCGCGTTGTTGCGGGTCCTGATGCCCCTATTCGTGTGGAACGCGATCCCCAAACGGGTGAGCCCTCACCGTATGTTCTTGTGCGTTCCGACCTTGAGGCGTTGATCGATCGCAAAAGCTTTTACCGGTTGGTTGATCTGGGCGTGCATCATGATGGGTGGTTCGGTGTTTGGTCGTCGGGGCAGTTTTTTGGCATTATCCCTTCGGACGAATTGGAATGACTTGGCGGTGTCGGGGGGCTAGCCCCCGTCCTGCGGACTCCCCCAGGATATTTTCTGGCGAAAAGAAGAGGGCGTGCGCATGCTGAAGTTTGCTGCAAATCTGACCCATCTTTTTGCGGAACTACCATATCTGGATCGCTTCGATGCAGCGGCCAAAGCTGGTTTCAAAGCCGTTGAAGTTTTGTTTCCCTATGAGGTCGCCGCCCAAGAAACGCTGTCCGCATTGACCCGCAATGGGTTGGGTATGGTTCTGATCAATGCGCCGCCCCCCAACTACACAGGGGGTCCGCGTGGTTTTGCGGCTATGTGCGGTCTTGAGGATCGGTTTCGTTATGATATGCGCCGCGCCTTTCGCTACGCCGAAGTGCTGGGTGTTAATATTGTCCACGTCATGGCGGGTGTTGCTGAAGGGGCCGACGCCCGCGCGGTCTTTGTTGAAAACTTGAAGTATGCTGCTGATGCTGCCCCGGCCGGTTTGATGTTGACCATTGAACCTTTGAACCCTGTTGCGCAGCCCGGATATTTTTTGAACAGTTTTGATTTGGCGGTCGACGTCATTGCAGCAGTCGACGCACCCAATTTGGCTTTGCAATTCGACAGCTATCACGCACAAACCATCACGGGCGATGCTGTTGCCTGCTACAATGCTGTTGCCCCGTTTGTGCGCCATATCCAGATCGGGGACGCGCCAGATCGTACGGCTCCGGGCACCGGTGTTGTTGAATTTGACGCTTTGTTTCAGGCCATCGAAGCGTCGGGATATGAAGGCTGGATCAGTGCGGAATATGACCCGCGCGGCAAGACCGAAGACAGTTTGGTTTGGCGTCGCGGGCTTTAGGGCCTGCCTCTAGCCCTTGCGCCCTGCAAATTGTGCGACTTTTATGTCGGCGTTTTCCAATTTGAGGCGCACTGATTTGGCAATGTCCACTGCGGTGCTGGTGTCCCCATGCAGGCAAATTGTGTCAATCGGTGTGGGGATGTGTTTTCCGCTGTCGGTGATGATGGCCTGCGCCTTTACCATGTCCACCATGCGCTTGCCTGCGACCTCCGCGTCGTGAATGACGGCCCCCGGAAGGCTGCGATCCACAAGCGTGGCATCATCGTTGTAGGCGCGGTCTGCGAATATCTCACAGGCATAACTGCACCCAAGCGATTGCACCGCTTTGACTTGCGCAGTGGCTGCCAACGTCATGATGATCAGATCCGGATCAACGGAAAGTGCAGCTTCATATAAAGCACGTGCCATCGCTTCGTCTTCACAGGTCATGTTTGACATGGCCCCGTGAAGCTTCAAATGCCGCACTTTTGCCCCCAAAGCCTTTGCCATCCCAAGAGAGGCGCCAACTTGCACACGGATGGAGTTTTGCAGGCTTGCGATGGGAACATGCATCCGGCGGCGCCCAAAACCTTGAAGATCTGCAAATCCGGGATGAGATCCGATGCCGACGCCGTTTGTATGTGCCAACCCCATGGTTGCGTGCATCACATCGGGGTCGCCCGCATGTGCGCCGCATGCGATATTGGCAGAGGTCACGGTCGTCAAAAGTGCCGCGTCGTCGCCCATTGTCCAAGGCCCAAAGCTTTCGCCCATATCGGCGTTCAAATCGACAGTTAGCATGAGGTATCCCTTTTTAGTCGTGGCCCGCAGTGGCGCCGGAAATCAGTTGGTAGCCAAGTAAGTCAGCTATTTTGGCAGGATCGCGCAGCAAGGGCTGTACGGTGCGACGCAGGCCCAAACGGCGTATGGTTTCGCGGGCTTCTATGGCGCGTGCGTCGTCGAGTGTCACAAACTCAAATCGTATGTCTGCACCTGTTTGTGCTTGGGCCACGCAAGGCAGATCCGTTGCCAGAACCGTGCCCATACGCGGATAGCCCCCTGTGGTTTGGCTTTCGCTCATCAGCACAAAGGGCCGTCCGTCGCCGGGGATCTGGATGTCGCCGGGCACAATCACCTCAGACACAATCCCAAGCTGGTTTTCGGCATGAAATCCGCGCCCTTCGCAGTCCATCCGGACCCCTTGCTTGTTGGCGCGCGGGTCGCGTTTGAAAGTCGTTTGCATAAAGCGCTGGCGCATGTCGTCCGAAAACGCGTGCGTTTGCATGCTGGGCACCACGCGCAATGTGCCGCCATCAAAGCGGTTGTCGCGTGGTAAGATAAGCCCCGTTTCGCCGCCTTTGTCGGGTGCGATAGGCAATTCGTTCCCTGCCGCGACCAAACTTCCAAGCCCTGCCGACAAGTGGCTGCCGCGTGTGCCCATGTAGAGAGGTGTATCAAACCCGCCGCCCACGTGCAGATACCCGAAGACGCCTTTGCGCGTGCCACCAATGTTTAAAATGGCCCCTTTTGGTAAGGCATGACAGGCATTCCACACGATGGTGGCGCCGTCGATGTCAGCCTTCATTTCGGCGCCGGTCAAGGCGATCCGCGTGTCGGCCGTTGCTTCAAAAGAGCCACCTAGACCGACCATTTCAAGGGCTGCGCAATTCGGGTCCTGCCCCAGCAAGGCAGCCCCTTCGTAAAGGGCGAGCGGATCGGCGGCCCCGCCTTTGGTCAGCCCGTAGGCCAGAAATCCGGGGCGGCCCAAGTCCTGAACTGCGACGCCAGGGCCCACATTGCGTACCAAAAGCGACCGCGTCATGGAATTGCATCCCATGTCGCGCCGCCCAGACCGGTTTCATTGAAGGCCTCAATATCGCGTAATTCCGTGTCCGAGATTTGGACAAAGCGCATTTCATCCCCCGGTGTCAGCGCAAAAGGTGTATCCCGATGCAACTGGAAGGGGTGAAATGCAGTTTGGCCCACATGTCGCCAACCCGTGGGTGTCGCGTAGGGAAACAGGCACAATTGACGAATGGCCGCGACCAAAGAACAAGCTGGCACATTGGGTGTCACGCCTGTCAGGCGCGGGATGTTCCAATTTTCAGGCAGTGTTCCAAGATAGGGTTGCCCAGGTGCAAAGCCGACTGTCAAAACGCGCACTGTTGTTTGTGTCAGCCCGTGCAGGGCATCTTCCACAGACATGCCCGCAACATCTGCGGCCTCTTGCAATTGTGGGGCGCGGTCGCCGCCAAAAACGGCGGGCACTGTCCATCGCTTTCGGCCTTGGGGCAGGGGGGCTTGCAACCAGTCTGTGCCGTCCAAAGTCCGTTCCAGCCGCTGGATCAGCGGGGCAGGGTCGTGTTTCACCAGATCAATGCGAAAGAATGCGGACACAAGCGAGCTCATGCTTTCGGAAATTTCAGGCCATTTCAAAGCATCGACATGGGCGCGAAATGCGATAGCGCCGCGATTGGCGGGGTCCGACATGGCATGCCCGAACGTCACCAAAACTCCGGCCAACCCGACGGTACGGATCAACGGCAATGTGGCAGTGTCGGCGGCTTTGGTCATATGCGTCACCCTAGCCGTTTTCCAAGTGCGTGCAATGGGGCTATGCTGTGTTGTGAAGACCGTTTCGAACATAAGAGTTTCCCATGGCCAACCCTCTATTTGATCAATTGTTTCAGCCTCATATCGGGTCTGCGGCCCCGTTTTTGTTTTTGCCCGGCGGCGGGCGACTGAGTTACGGGGATTTCCTGACGCGGGCAGGGCGGTTTGCGGCCGTCTTGCGGGCGGCAGAGCTTGCACCCGGTGATCGTTTGGCCGTTCAGATTGAAAAGTCGCCGGATGCTTTAGCCATTTATGCTGCTTGTGTCATTTCGGGGGTGATTTTCTTGCCTTTGAACACTGCATACGCTCCGGCTGAAGTGTCTTATTTTTTGCAAGACAGCGGCGCGAAACTGATTGTTTGCGACCCCTCCAAGGAAGACGGGTTATGGCCTGTTGCTGAGGCAGCAGGCGCACAATTGGCGACACTGGGTGTGGATGCAGATGGCACATTTGCAGAGCAGGCCAGAGATCACGCCCCTCAGCTGACGGCCACGGATCGCAGCGGTGATGATTTGGCCGCATTCCTGTATACATCCGGCACAACGGGGCGGTCCAAAGGGGCAATGCTGACGCAGAACAACCTTTTGTCCAATGCGCAAACACTGACCGATGCGTGGGGGTTCACGCACAGTGATGTGCTGTTGCATGCCTTGCCGATTTTTCACACCCACGGCCTGTTTGTGGCCACGAATATCACGCTGCAAGCGGGTGGCGCGATGATGTTTTTGCCCAGATTTGACGCTGGTCAGATGATTTCATTGATGACGCGATGCACGTCTATGATGGGGGTGCCGACGTTTTACACACGGCTGTTGGACACCCCCGCGTTTGATCGCGATCTGACAGGTCATATGCGTTTGTTCATCTCCGGTTCCGCGCCGATGCTGAAAGATACGCATGACCAGTTTGAAGCCCGTACCGGTCATAAAGTGTTGGAACGGTACGGAATGACGGAAACCAACATGAACACGTCCAACCCGCTGACCGGACAGCGGCGTGCCGGAACGGTCGGGCTGCCTTTGCCCGGTGTCGAGGTGAAAATTTGTGATCCCGACACAGGCATCGAGGTGCCGCAGGGCGAAATCGGAGTGATCGAAGTGCGCGGTCCCAATGTGTTCAAAGGCTATTGGAATATGCCTGAAAAGACAACGGAAGAACTGCGCGACGACGGTTTTTTCATCACGGGGGATTTGGCGCAAATGGATGCTGACGGGTATGTCACCATTGTGGGGCGCGGTAAGGATTTGATTATCTCAGGGGGCTTCAACATTTACCCCAAGGAACTGGAAATGATCCTTGATGCTCAGCCCGGTGTGTTGGAAAGCGCTGTCATTGCGGTGCCACACGGTGACATGGGCGAAGCTGCTTTGGCGGTTTTGGTGCGCAATGGCTCAGGCCCCGATCTGGACGCAATTCGTGTGATGATGGGGGTGGATGTAGCGCGGTTCAAACATCCGCGTGATTATATTGTGGTCGATGAATTGCCCCGCAATACCATGGGGAAAGTGCAGAAAAATGTGATGCGTGACACCTACGGTGACTGGTTTGTGGATGCCTCAGGGGCCGCCAAGCCGAAGCCACTCGTTCTCAAATGACACCTGAGAGACGCCTGCAAGTTTTTTCACACGCTGCAATTCGGCTTCAAATGCGTTGGCGCGGGCCGTGGTCCAGCGGACCCCGTTTTCAGGCCAAAGCGCTTTGACATGTAATACATCGCGGTCGCGGAACGCTTTCATATCGACGCGGCCCACCAGCCTGTCACCTTCAAGGATCGGAAACACATAGTAGCCGTAGGTGCGTTTGGGTTCCGGTACAAAAACCTCGATGCGGTAGGTGAACCCGAACAAGCGTTCGGCCCGCTTGCGGTCGCGCAATGCCGGATCAAAAGGGCTTAAAACCCGCAGGCGTTTTGTGGGCGAAATCTCAAGCGCGGGATCTTCGGGCAGGTTGGGTCGTGCAAACTGTGGCTTGAGGTCGCCTTTCACCCCCTTAACCAAACACCGCATGATCTGACCGCGGGCCAGTGCTGTTTCACACCATTTGCGCGCTTCGGCCAAAGTAACATGCGCCCAGAACGCGGCGATCTCTGTGTGGCTCGCAAAGCCCAAGCGGTCCAGCGCTGTGTTGCAGCACCAATCAATTGTTTCAGCCTCTGTCGGAGCGTTTACTGGGTCACGTAAATCGGGCGCCACCACCCGTTCCGTCAAATCGTAGCGTTTTTGAAACCCTTCGCGGCCTGTGACCGCCAAAGCCCCGCTGCGCCACAGGTATTCCAATGCCGTTTTGGATGGGTGCCAGTCCCACCAGCCACCGCTGCCTTTTTTCTCATCCTTGCCAACATCTGATGACGATAAAGGGCCTTCTGCTTTGATTTGATCCAGAACAGTCTGAAACAGGGCTTCGTAGTCTCCTCGCCGCCAGTTTTTGTATTGCTTGCGTAGTTTCTCGGCATCCCGTTCCCGGCGCATAGACCAATGCCGGTAGAATTCCATTGGAATGACGGCGGCGTCATGTGTCCAGTGTTCAAACAGGCTGCGGTCTGTTTCATACAGGGTTTTCAGGGCCTTGGGGCGGTATCGGGATTTGCGTGAAAACAGGATCAAATCATGGGCACGTGCCACAGTGTTGATGCTGTCCAATTGAACAAAGCCCAATCGCGTGATGACATCAAGTAGCGCGGCGCCAGTCGCATCGCCTTGCGGTGTATCGCTTAGTAAATGGCGGTGTAGAAAGACACGCCGCGCCGCGCGGTTGTTCAGGATGTACCCGGTCACACGCGTCGGTCGCGCCGCAACGTGTCGCCGAAGCTGATGGTCGGGGTCAAGGTGGTGTGTACGGGCGCTTGGTCTGCGCCGTCGGTGTTGCGGTCGATGATGATCTGCGCCGCTTGGCGACCTATGTCCAGGCGACATGCGTCCATCGTCGCCAGTTGACGCGGCAGACCTTGCAACAGTTCCACGCCATTGAATCCCGCCAATCCAATTTGTCCAGGAACATCAATGCCTTGATCCAAAAGATACAACAAACCGCCTGCGCCGATCATGTCATTGGAAAAGTACAAAAAGTCCAGGTCGGGGTTCTTTTCAAGCATGGTTTGCGTCATCTCGCGCCCCTTGGCCAGCGCGGACCCGCCTTCATAAAAGTCACGTGCTTCGATCTCGACGCCGGCTTTTCCAAGCCCTTCGGTCAAGCCTTCAAACCGTTTGCGGGCACGGTGATCCAAAGGCATTTTGGTGCCTAAAAAACCGATGTGTTCATAACCTTGTTTCAGGATGGCTTTTGCCATTTCCATGCCTGCGCGGCGGTGTGAGATGCCGACCATGGAATCCACCGCGCGCCCGTCCGTGTCCATGATTTCCACAACAGGAATACCTGCGTTCTTCATCATGGCACGCGCCGCATCGGAATGTTCAAGCCCCGCCATGATGACACCGGATGGTCGCCACGACAGCATTTCGTATAAGACGCGTTCTTCTTTTTCGGGAAGATAATCCGTGACCCCCACAACGGGTTGTAGCGGCGTGTCGTCAAAGACCTGATTGATGCCGTTCAAAACCTCGGGGAACACCATGTTGCCGAGGGATGGAATAATGACGGCGACAAGATTAACCCGCTGGCTGGCCAAAGACCCCGCAATCTGGTTCGGCACATAGCCCAATTCTTTTGCTGCCGCGAGAACCCGTTTGCGTGTTGCGTCTGACACATCCCCCCGATTGCGTAAAACGCGACTGACTGTCATTTCCGAAACACCAGAGGCTTCAGAAACATCACGAAGAGTCAGCGGGCGTTTTGTGGTGTCATTCAATGGGATGTGTCCTGTTTGCTTTGGACAACGGTAGCGCAAACTTCATGCCAAAGACAAGTGAACGCAAGCAATGATGACACGGGCGCAGATGTGCATTAAACGCGTTATACGGCCCCGTGGCTCAACTGGATAGAGCAGCCCCCTCCTAAGGGGCAGGTTATTGGTTCGAATCCAATCGGGGTCACCACAAACACCTATAAAATATAGCTTATTTACAGGGCTTTGTGCAGGCACTTGCAGAAACTTACGCGGCGATGCAGGCCGATGTCGGCTGAAATCATCAAATTCCTGTACAAAACCTGTACAAAATCCATGGGGCTTTGCGGCTTGTGAGGCCGTTCGATGAGCTGGCGCGTCGCAAAGGAATGCGCTGAACGCAGGTTTGGGAGTGCTCCGCGCAAACAGATCATCATGTTCTTGGCTGACAAGGCGAGCGATGATGGTTCTGGCATCTGGTGTTCCAAGGGGACGATCCAGCGACACACGGAGCTGGGAGAGACTACCGTAAAGCGAACCGTCCGCGAGTTCCTGAAAGAAGGCATTCTCGTCGAGACTGGCGCGCGGACCTGCAAGAACGGTTTCAC
Source organism: Ascidiaceihabitans sp. (assembly GCF_039986515.1). Classification (NCBI taxonomy): domain Bacteria; kingdom Pseudomonadati; phylum Pseudomonadota; class Alphaproteobacteria; order Rhodobacterales; family Paracoccaceae; genus Ascidiaceihabitans; species Ascidiaceihabitans sp. The sequence goes on from NZ_JBDWQO010000010.1 coordinate 17,222, forward strand.
TGTCGTTTACCGCATCGATCTGACAAAGGTTGAGGCGCTGGAACCGACCGCAGAACCCGAGATTGAGACGGGGTCCACAGTGGCCCCCGTCCAGACTGGCCCCGGTACGGGGGCCTCTGTGGCCGGGGTACCGGGGCCACCACGGCCCCCAAACCATCCTAAAACCATCCATAAACCATCTACGCGCAGGCGCGAGGCGGCGGCGAAAGAAGTGACTGAAAAGATCTTGGCAGCATATCCGCCCGACCGACTGCGGTGCAAAGCGGTCTGCTTTGCACAGATCGAAGAGGCCATGAAGGAAGGAATTGCACCGGAGGACTTGCTGCAAGCCGTCAAAGCCTACGCGACCGACAGCGCCGGTTTCACCCGCTCCAAGGTCTGCTTTTCCGACAACTGGTTCCAGTCGCGGCGCTGGCAGGCCTATGTCGAGAGGCAAGCGGAAAACCGAGAGAAGGCGAAGGCTTTAGCGGCTGACCACCAAGCGCGGTTGGCTTGCTGGATCAGTGATCGCAGCCCGATGTGCAAGCACATCACGGGCACCCAAGTCACGGCGTTGCTTGTTTCAAAGCTGGTGACCGAGGCCCAAATTCAAGCCGCAGGCCTCAGAGCATGACCGCAACCGATCCGACAGAAGAGCAAACAGCAAGGCGACCCATGTCATACGCTGGCGCTGCTGACACGGGACCTTGCGAGGGGCGGCACGCCTCCCCTTCGAACCCCACCGGCGCGGGCAGAGCCCGCACCAAAGAGCCGCTGACCGAGACGTTTGTCTTTCGATGCACAGCCGCAGAAAAGGCCCAGTTGCGCGCCAAGGCCGAGGCTGCTGGCCTGCCCGCTGCGACCCTTTTGCACGAGGCTCTGGGCCTCACTGAGGCCCGCCGCCGCAAGCCCATCCCCCGCGTTGATCCTGCGCTCGTGCTGGCCGTCGGGCGCATCGGCGGCAACCTTAACCAGATCGCTCGTTGGCTGAACCGCGCGATGCTGGCGGGCCGCGTGGACCTCGACGCGCTGACCGTTGCGCGCCGCTTGCTGACAATCGAACGCCAGCTTGCCCAGATCGTCGAGGCCGCGCGCCGATGCTGATCAAGTTCTTTCGCAACGGCAAGGGCGCGGGTGCTGGTCCGGTCGGCTACCTCGTCGCGGACAAGGTGCTGGCCTACGACGACAACCGCGATCTGATCCGCGATGCCGACGGCCGGCCGGTGACCGTCACCCGCGATCCCTTGCCGGAGGTCCTGCGCGGCAATCCCGACCGCACCGAGGCTCTGATCGACGCCAGCCGCCACCAATGGACCTACCGCGCTGGCGTGATCAGTTTTGCCGCCGAGGATGCACCGACAGAAGAGCAGCAAGCCGAGGTCATGGACGGGTTCGAGCGTCTGGCCTTCGCGGGGCTGGACCCGACGCAATATGACGTGCTCTGGGTCCGACATACCCACGAAGACCGCGTCGAGCTTCACTTCTGCACACCCCGCCTAGAACTGACCTCGGGGCGGAGCCTGAACATCGCGCCGCCCGGCTATCAGGACGCTTTCGATAGCTTGCGCGACGTGATGAACCAGCGCCACGGCTGGGCCGATCCGATGGAGCTGGAGCGCACGCAAGAGGTTCGCGACACCATCGAGACCCCAACCCGCGCCCAAGGCCGTGACGAACTGCACGCGTGGCTGCAAGACCAGATCAGCGTTGGCTTAATCACTGACCGCGCCAGCATGGTCGACGCACTTGCGGACGCTGGTTTCGACCTGCCTCGCATCGGCAAGGCTTATCTGACCGCTCAAGACCCCGACACCGGCGAGCGCTGGCGTTTGAAAGGAGAAATCTTCCATGAAGACTGGCAAGCCGACACGGCTGAGCGAGAAGCTGAACGCGGAACTGGACACGATCCGGCAGGACTACGCCGCCTCGATGGCATCCCAGCTGGAGAGCTTCAGGACCGATTTGAACAAAATTGCGACCATCGCGCATCGTACAATCGAGACCGATACCCGCACCTTTCTGCGACAGAACAAGAGCTGGCTGACGATCTCGCCCTGGCTGATCACGGGGACGTTCTTGGTGGGGATCGTCTCGATGATGGCCGCGAGCTTGCTTTGGACGATGTTGCTGGCCAACTCGGAACTGACGGACTTGGGCCTGACACGGATCGACAGGGAGGACGGGACGTGGCTGGTGCTGGACCCGACCAAGACGCGCCTGAGGACCTGCACGCTGGGCGGCAGATCAGTGACCTGCATCAAGATCGAGGAGAATTAGATGACGACACCCCTGACAGCCTTGGAACGCGAATTGCTCGCCTGCGTCGAGCGGTTGGTGACGGCCTGCGAGGTCTCAGCAAAGGAATTGAGCGCTTTGGAGACACGCTCGACCGGCAGGATCGAGAAGGAGTTGGTTGGCTTGAAAGACTGCGTGGCCTTGCTCATTCGTTCACAAGCCGCATCAATGACGGCCTTGCAGGGATTGCTGAACGACGAGGCGAACTACAAAGCGCTGGACGAGAACTTGCGACAGAGCTTGAGCTTAGCGAAAGCCGCCGCCGAGAGATTGAGGGACCGTTAGACGCGCAGGAGGCCCATGCGGAAAGGGGGCTGACGCATTGAGAGGCATGGATCGAAAGCAACAGTTTCTTGAGCCAGGCCGGTGCCCTCCTTGATTAGAGAACTGAACAGTTGTTGATGCCCGAACGCTACAAGTTTATGGAAACAAGCCAGCATTTCATTTGGCAAACTCAAAAAAACATACCCAAGAATGACTATTAGGTAGCAGTCAAAACACCTAAACGTTGGCCCACGTCGACAAGATGCCAACCCACAAACGCAACCAATTGATCGTCGGATTTCCCAATTGTTCGTATAAACTTGCTATGAATGAACGAGTCGGCCTGAACTATCGCCAAAGCTCAAGAAACGACAGGACATCTGCGCAACGAAAGCTGAAACATGGATAACGACCAAGCTGCATTTATCAAAGAGACCGCTCAACACACCCGTATGGCCCACTTTTCGCTCGTTGCGACATCGATTGTACTAATTGTTTTGGCGCTGACCTACAGAGAAGCCAGCGTAGATCGAGCTTTGAGTGAGTTGAGTGATGTCAGGAGGCTTGCAGCAGCTTTTGGTCAGAAGGACATATACTCGATTTTCGGTGAATCCGATCAAGCGCCTGTCAATTTCGTAGGTATTGATGATCCTTCTGAAGCGGAAACCCGCTACGTATGCATTCCAGAATTCGAGGGAATTCGACATATAAGCTGGCTAGACAGTGCGGCGCACCTAAAGAATGTTACGCTGCAAGCGCCACAATTCGAGAGCTTGGCGGAGGATGAAGCGCCATGGATTGACTGGCTTCTTTGGTCCTCTCCTGATTGGAGCGTTGAGTTACCTAAATTACCCAGTTCGCTTACCTTTGATGAGATTGCGAACGTTTGGGAGAATCGGCCGGATATTGAACTCGATAACTGGCATGACACAGGTAATGCGCTTCTTTGGCTGTCTATTGATCCCGTTCCTGATAGCTTGTACCGCCTCAGTAATGTAAACTCTGAGTTAAGCGACACTCCCCTAGCTGAGCTAAAGGACGCTTGGAACAAGGCTCACAACGGAGGATTTGTCGAGATATCGCAATCCCGTTTGCTTGGTGTAGCAAGTTGGGCGGACAGCATGATTCTGGACTTTGATGCACCCCAGAAGAATCAAAACATTTTCAGATGTTTAGACGATCTTGGCCCAACCTATCTGTTTTCTGGAAGGCAGATTATCGAAAGACTCGATCAGCCAGAAGTAGACTTCTTTCTAGGTTCGCACGATCTTGCTGACCTCGTAAAGCACCTAGGATCGGATGCGTTCTCGCCGAACAGTACATATGTAATTGGTGAAACTGGCGTTATAACAGTTGATGATCTAGACGAGCCTACGAGCGCCAGCGTTTCGCCAGCGGCGTACATTTTGGAAACAGTGATTTCGCGCGAAGGCATCTCTGTGCTACCCGCCTTTCTAACGTTGAACTCGGGTGAACTCGCAGATGCGCCATTCGACGAAGCTTTCGATGACGTAGAAGGCAACTTGGGGGAAGCACTTTCTCTAACGCTAGATGAAGCCGAAGCACTATTGGGAAGCTCTTTGTTTCAAAGTCGCGATGATGTATCTCTACTGGGTGTTTCCTTTCCAACAGCACTGGCGACGTCGTCCGGTTTGAGTATTCTTGTGGTCGCTCAACTGTACTTTTTACTTCATCTTCAGCAATTTCGCCGTCGCTTCGAAACTGTACCCAGAATAGTTGAATTTCCTTGGATTGCGCTCTATCCAGATCCACTAGCTCGAATTATCTTTATTTTTTCCGTTGGTTTATTGCCAGGATTGGCAATCTTCGCCCTTTCAAGAATAGACAGCGGCGTTTTCGACGTAGTTCTGGGCCCACAACTCATTTATACAATCTTATTTGGGCTCCTTGGCGCGGGATGTGCCGTAGCAACGACAGCTACTGCGATTTCATTGCCGCGATTTATTCAACGATAAATCAAGAGTTTGAACTCCGGTCTTTGCCTTGGTTTGCCAACACGGCATACATTATCGCAGAGAATTTCCCGGCCTTACGGTGCTTCCCAAGCTGCGGAAATACCTGCCGCCGCGCATCTGACGCCGTTCAAGGAAACAAGTTCCTTTCCTAAGCGGCAACAAGAGGCTCAATAGCTGACACGTCGATCTCCTTTGCAGCCAGCGCCATGTCGTAATTCGTCTGCAGGTTCACCCAGTAAGCCGGGGTCGTGTTGAACACGCGGGCGAGGCGCAGCGCCGTGTCAGGCGTGATTCCTGTCGTGCCCTTGATCAATCTCTCAATGCGCGTCCGAGGCACACTCAGACGCCGCGCAAACGCGATTGTCCCCATATCCAGGGGATCAAGGTAAAGCTCTTTCAGGACTTCACCGGGGTGCATTGGTTCTTCAAGCGGGCTCATCAGCGTATCCTCTCAATGGTAATCGACAATCTCGACATCGGCAGGGCCGTTCGGCGTCCAGACAAAGCAGATGCGCCATTGCCCGTTGATCCGCACGGAATGTTGCCCAGCCCGATCACCTTTCAGTTCTTCCAAATGGTTGCCGGGCGGAAAGCGTAAATCCTCCACAACAACCGCAGCATCCAGCGCCGTGAGCATCGCCCGCGTCCGCTTCACCAAGTCACCGGGGAAGCCTTTTCCATACTTGCCCCTCAAGGCATTGGACGCGAGTTTGCCCTTGGTGCTTAGGATCATAATAGTTGGTATCACTACAAGATACATGTGTCAAGTAATGATACGTTTCTTGGGTGCGCGAGTAGATCGCCAGCTTGCAGGCGCTGGGATTTCGCAGGACAAATTGCGCGACAAGCCGAGTCGCGTTGAGCGCACCCCTGCGGACAAGGAGTGGATCGAGGCTTTTTGCAGCGCTGCTGATCCGCACAACGCGGCGCTTGTCCGGTTCATGTTCGAGACGGCGGCGCGGATCGATCAGGCTGTTTCGTTAGAGCCTCATGATCTGCGGCCCGCCGAGAACAAGGCCAGGGTGAAGGCCCAGAAGGGACACCCCGAGAGCTGGATCACGGTATCGCCAGAGATGATGGACGAACTGCTGGCCTTGCTACCAAAGCGACCCAAGAACCGCAAGACCGGTAAATTCATGAAGCCGCGCGTTTTTGGCTATGGCAGCTCGACCGGGTACAACACACGCTGGAAAACCATCTGCAAGCGGGCTGGCATCCAATACCTAACCGCACCGTGCGTGGCGAATGGCTGGGGCAATACATCTTTGAAACTATCGAGGAGGCACAAGAGCAAGCGACTGAATGGCTCTGGACATACAACAACGAGCGACCCAACATGGGCATTGGCGGCATGACGCCTGCCATGAAACTAAAAACAGCTGCGTGAATTCTACGGCTGAGCCCAATTAAAAAATGGGGGGATTACCGATTGATGTCGAAGACGCTAAACCATCCATAAACCACCTACGCGCAACCGCAGCATTTCTTGGTGCCAGAGATTTTTTCCGCAAAGATGCGCTCTGCGCCAATCGCTTCAAGGGCGGAGGTTTGGGCATCAAGATGCTGATCCTCTGTCGAGACACGCGCGTAGCCGATGATCACTTTGCGTCCCTTCCAAAAAACCTTCAACAACCGATTGGATTTTGAACGGGGTTTGTGGTGGCGTCAATCGGGGCGGTTTGCGAGTGTGCCAAAAAGGAGGGTTTGTTGAATAATACTAGACGACGATGCCCTTCGTTGCTGCCTCTGGGTAAAGTTCGATCAAGGCCATCTTAAAGATTTTTTCAAGCTCCTTACCCCGTCCTGAGTCTTTGATATCGGCAGCCTCGGAAAACCGCTCTCTGAGCGGCGCAATGTCAAAGAACACATCGGGGCGATCCAGCTTCAACTGTCGTTCATAGCTGTCTCGCCAATCGAGTGGATCTTCGCGGGACTGAAATTTCCAAAGCTTGTCACCGTTGGCGGCAGTTGTTTCTTCGGTTGACACGCAAACCTCGGATATTTCTTCCGGACTGATATTGTATTTTTCGAAGTGACGTTCGCCCATCGCAATGCGCCACGTCAGGCCAGGAAGCAGGTCAAGATACCTCAAGGCGTTCATATCTTGTCCTGAATCGTACAGATACTCACCAGTCGCCGCGTGATAAGTAGGATATTTCACACTATGGGAGAAGCGGTTCACATACTCAGAGTCGTCTTGATCATACCCAAGAGCCCCATGCGCGGCATATCCTGAGTAACAATAGTAAAATGCTTTGCCATCAGGGAAAAAAATCCGCCAAGCATTGTCGATAGCGATCAACTTCTTATCGACCGATGTAGCAGAAGAGCGGAGTGATAAAGATGCCTCTGCGTGCGCAGACTTGGGGAAAAAGTTGATAATATATCCGGGCATTCTCAAAGAGACATAACCCACATCTTCTAAGTTTACGAACCTAGCTAAGCCAGCATCTTCAAAGCCTTTAAAGTTGCTCATTTCTCGCGCCAACTCAGATGCACCATACTTAGTGATCTTAAAGTCTGCTGGTAGGCTTCTGCAAAATTGAAAGAACTCTTGGCGGCTTTCAAGGTTGTTCCCATCTGCATCCATATAGAAGTTAAGCTTTAGGCTGGCCATCTATTAGTCTCCTCGTCCAAGATATGGGAGCCGCCTAATTTCTATCTGAACTCCCATACTTCGCGCTTCTTGAGAGATGTTGCGGCTGATGTGCGTATTGGTTCCAGTATAAATTCGATAAGATAGGTTGCCGGTTCTGGCTGCCGAAATCTGATTTCTAATCTGCCTTGTCAAGTTAAGAACCAGAACATCTTTTATTTCAATGAGATGTGTCGATGTTACAGAGTCTGGAACTGTCTTTTGACTTGGGCCACCATATGTAGCGTTATTTTTAGTCAGGCCTTCTTCATTCCTTACACGTTCTTCGTTTCGACGACCTCTTGCAAATCTGGCCTTAAGCCACTGCGGTATCGAGCCTCGCACACGTGGCGGGCGGCCAGTGCCCTGCTGGACCCCTGTTCTCGGCCCACCCGGTTGTGCGCCAACGGTTGTGCGTGGCCGCCCAGTCGGTCGGTTCAACGGTCCGGTGATCCCACGCCCTGTCGGGTCCCACTGCGCGAGAACAATGTTCTCGCCGTGATCAGCCTCGGCTGGGGCGACCTCGCTCTCGAACTCCCAGAGCATACCGCGCATTCCGAACAGCGGCGGGTCAAGCGTTTCGATATTGGCGAAGCGTGTCGGAGCAGGCACTTGATCGCCCGCATCAGCGACGGCATAGCCCAGATGGGTGGACAGCTCAATGTAGAGGCCTCGGAGCTGGTTGTTCGGTTCCCGCTGTGCAGTATGTAGGTTGTAGAGCAGACCGTTAGGGCCGACGAAAGTGTTGTCCGCAAGGCCCGACATAGAGCCATAGCGGAATTTCTCGCCTATGTAGCGGCGCAGGCTGTCTGTGTAGAGTTCGGTGCTGAACCATGTATCCCAGTCACCAACCGATTCCGGTTCGGCGGTTTCCCAGGAGTCTGGGTCCACACCTTGCAGGAAGGCGACCGTCAGCCATTCGTCTGCTGTTTCGCATGGGATGGTTAGGCCAGCATGCGGGATTTCCAGATCGTCCTGCATCGCCGTAAGGATAGCGAGCAGTTCAGCCTGGTTTCCGATGTCCGATGCAACCTGTGCCCTGCGCCGAAGGCGCTGGCCGTAGGCATCATCCGTCTCATCGACCTGTCGCTCGTAGGGCATCTCGGCGACATTCACGCGCGGACAGCGGCCTGTGGGGCAGTCAATGGCCTCATACCGTCCGCCACCCAGCGAACGGAACGATGTAGGGGAAGTGCCCTCGCTACCTTCTTCCGGGAGGCTCATCTGATTGCACCCGTTTCAAGCTGGTTGCGGACGGCAAGCATACGAAGGGTTCCTGTATTCAAATGCGGGCGGGAACAGATCGCCTGCACATCCTTGCGCGACCAAAACGGCTTTCCTTTGTCCAGCGTGATGCCAATGTAGTCACGGATATCCCGGTCGAGGTGAAGACCTGCATCGCTTGCTTCCTGCGTCAGCCGCCGGATTTCATTCTGCCAGCCGCTTTCGGTCTCGAATATCTGCCGCCGATGCGGCCACAATTCAGCGGACTGTCCGGCGACATCCCGAATGAATCTCTCCCGTACACCGCCTTCAAGCAGGGCGATATCATCCGGCGTTAGCCTGAACGGCAGGACCGCGGTATTCTGTGGTGATCCAAATACCTCAGACGGACCGATTTGGGTGCAACTACCGCCGCTGCCACTTTCAATGATCATCGACAGGGTAGCGGACGCCGAGGGCAACGTGAAGAACTGGCGGGCACGCTCTTCCCAGTACCGGATGCCTATAAAATACGGGAAGGCCACACGAGGGTCCCAAAAGCGGAAAAGAGACCAGCGCATGTCCTCTTCCACCTGAACACGGGTAAAGCGACGAAAGTGACGCCAAACGACCTCCATCGAAGCAGATGATCGAATTATAATTCCGGTGGAATGGCCCCAGTGATCCGCGACGAATTTGCGTTGAAACGCAGGAACCTGTGATGGATCATCACATGCTGCGTCTAGCAAGGTCATGTCGATCAGATATGGGGCGCTTTCCTTCCAGTCTTCAGCAGCCTTCCCCTTGAAGAGGCACCGAACCTCCACATCAAGCATGTCGAGATCAAAGACCTTCGAGACAGCTTTACGAAGGGTAGCATCCACGAGAAGATAGGTGCGCAACGATGGCCCCGTCTCCGGATGGCCGAACAAAACGCCTTTCAATTCTGGCGTTATCCAGCGCTCATCTTCATTAGAGTTTGGCAGATCGTGGACCGCTACATCCAGATATTGCGATAAACCGCCTGATGTATCAGCAACACCGGAGGTTAAAGTGGTATTGGTCCAGTAATCTTCAATGTCGTCTGCACTCAAAGCCTGCCACCTATGGAACGTTATATAATTCAATTGTTTTAAAGTTATCTTATGTAGGGCGTTCTACAACCCAGAGTCGTGCCTCTACATTACTTATTTGATATACATAGTATAATCAGATGAGCCAATCTCCCAAAAACCATCGTTCTTGAAACGTACGGCAGAGCGGAACGGTCACATATGACGTGACTGCTGGAACCTTGAGGGAAATCTAAAGACCGCGGCCCAAAAGTTCATCGCGCGTTGGAAGAACACCCATCTGCGCCAACGCTATCTCCACTTCTTTAGCGCGTTCGACCTGCGCCGAGTCTGTGGTGATCACGTTGGTTTCTTGTGTAGCGACAAGGGTGCCGGGGCCGATATTGAACGTCAGGGCATAGCCGGGCAGGCTTTGCGGGTCGATGCGGGTAGGAAACCACGCCATCCAACCGGGCCATGCGCGGTGGTCGAAGACGGCATCGTAAATGGGATAGTTACGTGATCCGACCGCCACAAAGAGCGGCGTGCGCCATGCAACAATCTGGGTGATGACATTGATCCACTCCTGTAACGTCAGGGTATGTTCAGGGGGATCAACATAATTTCTACCTAAAAAACTCAACTGATTGTTCATGAAGCGTGTCGTTCCACCGCTGTAACCCAGACTGGCGGTGTAATATCGTGGGTCCGGTTTGGGAATGGCTGCGCTTTCAGCAGTTGTCTCTATGGTAAAGAAGGTGTCATCGTCACCCGTGCTGCGGAGAAATCTATAGAACTCTTCGGGCTGTGCGATAATATCCAAACCTGTATTGGCCTCTTGCTCAGCAGGAGTTCGCACGTGCCGCCATTGCTCGACAAATCTATTGGTGCCGATAAGACGGCTTGCCAAGTCAAGAAAGCCCGCGACCCCTTCACGCAAGGTTTCTGGCCGTAAAGTGAAATGTGAAGAAAGGTGAGGACTATCCTTAGATCGTGGACGTGACCTTGGCTGTTCCAAGGCCTCCCGCCGTGCATCTTATGTTGAGCTGAGTGTTCTCTTAGATCAAGCTGCTACTTCAACTGTCCGTCGTCAGGGTTCTTGGGGCCAATTGCGTCCTAAACTAAGAGAGAGTTTGGCTCATCTGGTTGTTTTGATTATGCAGCGTGCTGGCGGTGAAGCAAGCGTCGCGCTTCGAGTGTCTTTCGTTTGATCCTTTCCCTTTGCTTTAGAATGGCTTTGTCCCTACCGAAGTAGACGTCGGCGGGTGTGACGTTGTTGATGCTCTCGTGGTATCGCTGATGGTTGTAGTGATCGACGA
>NZ_JBDWQO010000011.1:0-67403 GCF_039986515.1 Ascidiaceihabitans sp.
TTGTCTGCGTGTCAGCCCACTTGTCAGCGCGATCCGCACCGCGTCAGCCCGGAATTCATCCGTCCGTTTCAATCCCATAGTTCGTCTCCTTTGTTGCAATAAATGCTATCAAAGGAGCGGCATCAAACCGCGACAGGTCCAAAGAAAGTGCGGTATTCCAAGGGGAGACTAGCCGACTGGCTATTTCGCCAATGCCCCGTGGGAAAAGAATACTCGGAGACGGCAATGAATGGTCCTTGATGGTTGCTTGCTTCTACCAATGGGAGGGACAAGTAAAATGCATGTGGACTACCATCAGAGTTAAGCGCCCACCCGATAACCTGCTGAAAAAACAGAACCAGCAATACCTTAATCATCGCTCACACCCGCTTGGTGCGTTTGATACATAAGGCCGAAAATATCCCGGGGGAGTCCGCAGGACGGGGGCAGCGCCCCCCTACAGACCTTGCGCTAATCCAATTGCACTTCGACAGCCTGCGACGCGCCCGAAGCATCAACCACTGAAATACGGCTGAACCCCGCACCCGGGTCGGGCAAAACGACATGGCGCTGTCGCAATCCCGTCATCGCAGGGCGATCGTTCAAAAGAACAGTAAACGGCGCGTGGCCGCCACGCAGTTTCAACGGAATACCGGCCCCTTTCGCCAATCGCGCGCCATCAGGGGGAAAGGTCAAAGTCAAAGCGTCACGCGCAACCTGATCATGACGCCGGCCAAAATATTGCAAGGGCTGTGGCAAACGCGCAGTCGGTAAAATCAAAGCATCAGGGGGGGGCGGCGGCAAAGGGTCAAAACCGGCTTTCAAACGTCCAAAGGCTTCGAACATCACAGGGGCCGCAAGCGCACCACCAAATGCCCCAGGCACAGGCGTACCATCTGGCCGCCCCATCCAAACGCCCACAACATGTTGGCCGTCATACCCGATGGCCCAAGCGTCCCTGTGTCCATAAGAGGTGCCTGTCTTATAAGCCAATCTACCTTTGGAGGCCCCGGGCGGTGGCGCCAACCCACCCAGAATATTGCTGACATACCAGGCAGATCGCGGCGACATGATACGGCCTTCGGGGCGTTTTCCCCCCTCCTGATGTACCAAACTGCGGGCCACGCCGCCCTGTGCGATACCTGCATAAAGCTGGACCAAATCGCGCAGGGACACCCCCATGCCGCCCAGTGCAACAGCCAATCCCGGCGCCGCGTTTGCGGGCAATTGCGGCTCAGCTCCGCTGGCCCGCAAACCCGCCATCAAGCGGCGCGGCCCCATCGCTTGGGTCAGCATAACAGGCGCAATATTAAGCGACAGCTGCAAGGCGCGTCGCGCAGTAATTTCACCACGGAATACGCCATCAAAATTCTGCGGCGCATAGCGATCAAAGGCAATTGGGGCATCATTGAAAATCGTTTCGGGATGCGCCAACCCTTGATCGAAAGCCAGCCCGTAAATCAATGGTTTCAATGTCGACCCCGGTGACCGTTTTGCCCGCGTCATATCCACAAATCCCAACGCCCCGCCCGCGCTTGAATATCGCGGCGCACTGGACGTCGCTAAAATCTCGCCCGTGTGGTGATCCGCAACAACGATCGCCAAGGATACGCCAGCTGCCTGATCTCGCACAGCTGTGCGCGACAGCGCTTCGATCTTGCGCTGCAGATCTGCATCCACCGTCACGTCATGGCGTGACGCCAATGGATCACGCCCGCGCAGATGATCCGCCAAATGAGGGGCCAGTCGAACAAAATCACGCTGGTGGCGCGGCAAATTCTGATCTTCGGCAGCAATTCCCACCCGCTCCAAAACGCGGTCACGTGCGTGCCGCGCAGCTTTTAAATGCCGGTCAGGCCGCCGTGCCTCTGGTGCTTGCGGCAGCGCCACCAACAAAGCGGCTTCCGCTTGCGTCAGTCGCGCAGGTTCTTTTCCGAACCACGCCAAAGCCCCCGCCCGCACCCCTTCGACGGCGCCTCCGTAGGGCGCGTGCAGAAGGTACAACTCTAGTATCTGGTCCTTGGTCAGTCTTCGCTCCAAGGCCCAAGCAACACGCATCTGCCGCAGCTTGCCCGACCAACGCCCTGTGCCGGAATTTTCCAGCAAACGCGCCACTTGCATCGTAAGCGTCGATCCACCCGACACCACACCACCGTTCAAAATCGCCTGACCGGCCGCCCGCGCTACAGCCAAACCATCGACACCACTGTGATGCAAAAACCGTTTGTCCTCATAGGTCAAAAGCATTGCAATAAATGCAGGATCAACCCCGGAAATCGACACAGGCAGGCGGTAGCGCCCGTTTTCGACCGTAAACACACGCAGCAAAGCCCCGTCACGATCACGCACCTCAACAGACGTTTCGGCCAGCGTTTCCGGCAACACTGTTCTGTGGACCCAACTGTCCCAACTGTCCCGCCCCAAGGCGACACAAAAGGCGACAATCGCCAGCAACCACAGCGTCTTTGCCATGGCTTACTTCACCACGCTTATGCGACCTGTTTGCGTCACCGCGCGATATTCGGGCCGGTACATATCTTGCACCAAGGCCGCCGGATGGTGGTAGGTCCCCGGACTGACGGCACGCACGATATAGGCCAGAACAAAAGGATCGCTGCCTTGCTGATCCACTGCTGCCAAAAAGCGGTCGCTGCGGAATTCAGCATGTTGGGTGCGGGCCGGTTTCAACCACTCCATCGCCCCAATGTCGCCCGCACGGATCAAGTTCGGATTGTCGATTTCCAATCCGGCTGGCAGCGGGTCGTCCACAATCAAACGTGCCCCAACGGCTTCAAACGGCGATATCCGCAAGACAACGACACGGCGTTCGCCTGCCTTCATATCACCCGACACAGGCACGCCGTCCAAAGTGAAGTATTCGCGGTTGATCGCATATCCATACCCACCGGCAGGCGGGGCGACATCCGGCACACCGAACGTGGTCATGGTCACATCAATAGGCCGCCCCGACACATTGCGGATCACCCGCGCTGTGGGGGCGCTGTCGGACATTTCCTCGACCACAGTGCCCCGCGCGGGCACATCATCCACCGTCAAGGCAGGCACCGCAACATCACGACTGAGCGCTTGGGCCGCCATAACCACTTGTGCGGCTTCCTGCGTGGACAACGTGCGGTTTGCGCCGCTGACACTTTGCGACAAGGCAACTTGGTTTACGGCTGTGCTGCCCACTTCGGCCGCCAGACGCAAAACACCAGCAGTGTCGCGTAGGTTGGTGCCAAAATCATCACGCCAAACCGGCTTGGATGCACGGGCTTTCAGCAACAATGCACCAGCACGGCCAAACATCGCATCACTGCGCGTCTGATCCCCGTATTGCGCCAAAGCGGCACCCAACTGTGCCGCCGCAAGTGGCGTGCCAAAAGCTGTTGCCTTGGCGTCCGCATAGTAACGCAAATCGCCCATGGCAGCCGCACCTTCGCGGGCCAACACGAACAACGCATAGGCAACGTCTTCGCCGCCCTCATCAAAATCTGGCGAATAGTTTATGCGGTTGCGCAGATTGTCCAAAGCCAGATCAAACGCGAGGTCCGGCACAACATATCCGGCGGCTTTTGCACGGCTAAGGAAATCGGTGACATACGCGTCCAACCAGAAGTAACCGGACCCCGCACGCCACATCCCAAATGCGCCATTGCTGGACTGCCGCGTTAGAATTTGGGCTATCGCACCATCCACGCGGTCCTGCACATCATCGCGGCCCAATGATCCGGCCAAATCACCAGCCGCCAACAAAGGCAGCGCCCCGGACGTCAGCTGTTCGGTGCACCCATAAGGGTAACGGTCCAGCTGTCGCATCAGCCCTGGCACGTCAAACCGCGCCAAAGGACCGGCCGCCAAAGTCGCCCTTGCAGTGCCCGGCATCAACCCTGCAAACACATTGCCATCAAAGGTAAATGCTTCACCCACGCCCAGTGAAAAGCGGCGTGTCGTTGAGATTTCGGGGTCATTGGCCCGCACCCCCAGTGTCAGCGTTTTGGTCAGCTGCACACCATCAGGCGTAACCAACGTCAGGTCGATTGCATAATCGCCTATCAAAGTCGCGGTGACAGGCACCTCTAGTTCAACTGCGCTTTTATCGGCCACGCGCAATTCGGCAGGCACCGCGCCAAGCAACAAACCATCACTGCTTACGTTCAGCGCGACTTGGCCCGCAGCGCCATCTGCATGCACCACTTGCAACAACAGGCGACTGACATCACCGGGCGCCATGAACCGTGGCACGGAAGCCGTCAAAACCATCGGATCGCGTGCCACAACGTCCTGTGTCGCAGCCCCCACACCCGTATCAGACCACGCCACAGCCATCATGCGGATCGTTCCGTTAAAGTCGGGACGCGGGACTGTGAATGTCGCAAAACCATCGCTATCCACAGTAACAGGCCCGCTGAAGGCCGCCATCAGGTCTTCGGTTGGTGGCGGGCTTTCGCGCCGCATCCCGCCAACAGCGTCCCCGCCAGAGCGGACTTGCCCCATGGCACCGTTCAAGCCGTCGATCAGGCGGCCGTAAACGTCGCGCATTTCCACGCCCAGACGCCGCTGGCCAAAGTAGTGGCCGTCGGGGTCCGGCGCATCAAAACCGGTCAGGTTCAGAATGCCCAAATCAACCGAAGCCAATGTCACATAAGCCGTCTCGCCCTGCGTGATCCCATCGACTTTAACGCGCACCTCGGAGGTGCCGGCTTGGCCACTTAGGCCCTGACCTGCATCTACCGAAACGCTAAGCGCTTTTGCCCCCGGCGCGACCTTCGCATAGGCGACGCCCAAAGCACGCGCAGGGTTTTGACCCGCTGCAACATCCATGGGCCGGATGACTGTAGCAGTCACGTAAGCACCAGCGCCCCAGCCTGCCGACACCGTCAACGGCACTGTATTTTCACCCGCTTTGACATCGACTACGCGACGTTCAATCACGCCTCCCGACATAACCGCAATCAATCCTACGCCGTCATAGCGTGGCACCAAACGCAATGTGGCTGTGTCCCCCAGATCATAGCTTTCTGCATCCAGCGACATCTCCAAGCGGTCTGGCGTCGAAGCAGCGTCACCCCCGCCGTACCATCCCGCGTAAAAATCGACGGAAGATGCCGTGTACGCCCCGCCTGACGTTTCCACGACAAGCTCGTATTCGCCCCATTCGGTAGGGGCGGCAACCGTCACCGGATCGATGCCCAGCGTCACAGCGCCAGAGGCAATCTCGGTGCGTTGCACAATCGGTTCCCAGTTCCAATCGCCGTAAAGCTGGTACCACTGGTACCGCGTTCGCACGCGGTTCATGGTCCATTTCGCATCAACAGACCCGCCAACAGACACAAGTTCAAACAAAGCATCCGCGCCTTCGTTCAACACGTCCTCGAACAGCGGCTTTATGCCAATCACAGCACCTTGCAAATCCAATGCGCGGACCATGCGCCGTTCAATCGGACGACCTGAGCCTTCGGTGACACGCACAGCCACTTGCGCTTCGTACAAGGCATGTTCCGGATTGCCGTCAGGCATGCGCAGTTCCATCACCGCACGGCCCAGATCGTCCGTTCGAGAAGGCTCTAAGTAGCGGGTTTGGGTCGAAAGCTGCAAATCATGACGGCCAAATTGATAGCCGGGCCAAGCCTCCAATCTGCGTAAAGCACGCAGGCGCACATCGCCTTCCACCGCCAGATTGCCGCCGGGTGCGCCAAACAAATACCGTGCATCTACAGTCAAAGGAGGGCGATCCCCAAGACGAATAGGGGCGTCGGGCAAGGACAGCTTTGCATCAATGCGTTCGGGCAGGAAGTCTTCAACCAGCACAGTTTGGCTGGCCAGTGCCGCAGCATCTAAATCAGATTTCAAAGACAATCGCCATGTTCCGCGTGGGGCCGTGCCCCCCACTGGCATCTCGAAGACATGCCCCCCCGCCATCGCGTCTGCGCTTAGATGACGACTGTATTCCACACCGTCAGGGCGGGTCAGAATCGCAGTAAGCGGCATGCCAGCAATCGCTTTGACCTGGGCATCACGTAACAATGCGGTGGCAAAAATCGTGTCGCCTGGACGGTAGGCACCGCGATCCGTCGTCAAGAACACGTCCACCGGCGGGGCGGCCGGGCGCCCTGCCACACCGCGATCCGACAGATCAAATGCGGGGTCCGTCAACGGCAAAAACCCGATGTCGTCTTCGCCCATTTGCGCAACAATCAATGCAGGAGCGGACGCGCCCGATCCACGGCTAAGACCGGGTGCAAAAGTCGCAAAACCATCCGCGTCAGTAACCGCTTTGGCCAGCACTGCATTTGCTTTGGAAATCAAAGAAACCTCAACGCCTGCACGCGCTTGCGCATCGCTTAACCCGCGCACCGTCACCGTCAGACCGGTGTTGCCCTGCCATGTCGTCAGCCCCAGATCGGACAGCACAAACCACTGCGTGGCCCCTGCCCCGTCGCTTTCATTTTGCCCCGGAACACGGGCCGTCAGGGTATAGATGCCCGGGGGCATACCGCCCAAAACATCGCCAATTGGCAAACGTGTGGTCATGTCGGCGTTCAGCGTGTTCTGAACATCGGCTGTTCCGCTCCAGACGTTCTGTGCGATGTCTTCGCTAAAGTTGCGTTCTTGCCAACTGGACAGCGGTTTGCCGAAGTATTTTTCCTGAATGGAGCGCAGCAGATTGCGATCACTGACGCGGCGCAATTGCAAGGTAACTTCGTTCAGATTGACCGTCTCAACCGGCAAAGCCGCGTCAGCGCCGCGCGGCAAAACATAGCTGCGCCCGGGAAACCGGACTTGCGGATCGCGATCCCGCACGTAAAGCGCCAAATCCACATCGCGCACCAGTTTTTCGCCTTTCGCATCAGGCAAACCAGCACGGAACGTCACTTGATAACGGGACCCGAATTGCACACCTTCGACACACAACCGGCGACCTTTGGCAGTGACACCAACGTCTCCATCGATGCGGACATAATCACCATATGTGACACCCGATTTTGCCAATTCTTCTGAAAAGACTGCGCAAATCTGTGGCTCTGGGCCACGGTTTTCCACCGTGTGTTCAATGATACGAAAACCGTATTTGTTGATTGCCTTGTCCAACGCTTTTGAGACTTCTTCGCGGGGCTGGATGTCGTAGGCCAAGCGCAACGGCGCAATCATATCTTTGCCGCGGTTGTTGGCTTCATAGGCAAAGGCCAATTGTTGAAGCGCATTCACCTGCGCCCCGGTGCTTGCGGCGCGCAAATAGGCGTTCACGGCCGCAGGGATCGCGTCACGACGCCCCTGACGTTTTGTTTGGTTGGACCCAGCGTTTAAACGTCGGCCAACATAAGCGAACTGCGCCCACAAATCAGACGCATCTGTGAAAGCAATTGCTGCGCCAATCCTGCGATATGCCGATACCCGTTCTGATCCAAAAACCGAACGTGCGGCAGACACCACCGCTTCGGGGCTTTGGCCATTTGTCGGAAAACGATCCCCCATGGACCGCGCAAGTGCTGCCGCCATTTTCAAATCCGACGACCGAACAAACGATAGGTCCGTCAGACGGGCTGCGGCCAGACCTTTGGCTTGCGCTGTTGTTTTGATTTTTTCGGCTGACATCGCCCCGTCATAGGGCTGGCGGTCGGATACGTCGGATTTCGGAAAGCATGCGTTTGACCGGCTGTTGAACGTATAAGCGACACAGGCGCTGTCTGCCGAACATGCGCGGGCACATGCCTGTTGGGTCGTATCAAACAGTGATGCACGGTCAGAGCCATAAAAATCCACATTCGGGGTTACGATGTAGCGTTCGTCCGGCAAAATATCTTGTGCAGAGGCCCCCGTTGCAACGCTGAAAATCAAAATGATAGCCGACAAAAAACGCATAGCACCCTCCGGTAAATACTTGTGTGAAGGGTCGCACAGAGGAAACAGGATTTGCAACGATTCCTGCCTGCTGGTTAAGTCAATCTTCACCTCAACCAGCGAATGTACGCGCAAAGTATTGCGACAAAACGGAGCACCAGATGACTCTGGCCAACAAACTGGCGGAAGAACGACGCGGGCGATTGGCTGCGGAACGTTTGCTGGAATTGAAACAGGCCGAACTTTTTGCTGCAAACCGCAAATTGGGCAAACACGCGCAGGCACTTAGCAATGAAATAGTAGAAACACGGGCCGAAGTCGCAACTGTTCGTGATGAAAACGAACGCGTTAAATCAGACCTGACCGTGGCCAATCAAAAGATCATGATCGCAGAACGGCGGTTATGGCATTCGGTTGAAACGATCACGGACGGTTTTGCCTTTTTCAACGCGGAAAATCTGATGGTTGCCGCCAACAAATCCTATTTGTCGATCTTTGATGGGTTGGAAAACATCAAGCCTGGCGTCAACTATATTACTATTCTACAAGCACTTACAGACGAAGGCATTGTCGACACCGGCGATCTTTCCGTCGATGCCTGGCGCGAAATGATGTCCAATCGCTGGCACGCCCGGGATCCAGAACCTGTCACCATCCGGTTGTGGAACGATCAATACATCAAACTGGTCGATAGACGTGGACAAGGCGGAGACATTGTTTCTCTTGGGCTGAACATCACAGCCGCTGTTCTGAACGAGAATGACTTACATGAAGCGCGCGAAGTGGCAGAAGCCGCAAACCGTGCCAAATCAGCCTTCCTGGCCAACATGAGCCATGAAATCCGCACCCCCATGAATGGTGTCGTCGGCATGTCTGACCTTTTAGTCGAGACTGATTTAAACGAGGAACAGCAGCTGTATGTCGAAACTATCAAAAATTCAGGCGAGGCACTGCTGGTCATCATCAACGACGTTCTCGACTATTCGAAGATCGAAGCAGAACGTCTGGAACTGCACCCAGAGCCCTTTGATTTAGAACGCAGCATCCACGAAATCATCATGTTGCTTCAGCCTTTGGCGCGGGACAAAGGACTGAACCTGCTTCTCGATTACGACTTGTTCTTACCGACCAGTTTCGTCGGCGATCCAGGACGCATTCGACAGGTTTTGACCAACTTGATGGGCAATGCGGTCAAATTCACGGCCTCGGGACATATTTTGGTGCGCGTCATTGGCGTTCCGAATCCTGAAACCGGCAACGCAGACGTCACGATCACCATTGAAGACACAGGTATCGGCATTGCAAATGATATGGTCGGGCATATTTTTGGTGAATTCAATCAGGTCGAAAACGAACGCAACCGGAAGTTCGACGGAACTGGGTTGGGGTTGGCGATTTCACAGCGTTTGATCAAGCTGATGGGCGGCGACATCTGGGTGACCAGCGAAGAAAACGTAGGGTCGTGTTTCGGGGTGCGTCTTACGATGGACACCACGGACGACCAGATGCAAATGGCACCTTTGATCCCCAACGGGCTGCATCATGTGATGGTGGTTGATGACATCGCCGCAAACCGTACGATTTTGGAAAAACAACTAGCACTGTTGGGCCTTACCGTCACAAGCTGCACGAATGGCAAAAACGCATTGTCCCAGCTTGACAGTACAGTGGATTTGATCCTGACCGACCACAATATGCCTGAAATGGACGGTATGGAGTTCGCTGAAGCCATTCGCTCGCGCGGCGACGACACCCCGATTATCTTACTCAGCTCGGACCCCGGGTTTGCCGAAAAGGAACCTGCCCGCAAACATTTGCACGCTTTGATGCAAAAGCCGGTGCCACGTAAGCAACTGTTCGCAAAACTGGAATCGCTTGGCGCAAATCACAGTAAAGAGGTCATACCCCCTGTAGCGGAACAAACGGCGGATGCCACACCTATCGGCTGGTCAGAGGAACTGGCCACGCCCCATGACACCCGAAAAATGCGCATTTTGGCCGCGGAAGACAACAAGACCAACAGGTTGGTGTTTCAAAAGATGGTCAAAGAACTGAACATTGATTTGATGTTTGCGACCGACGGGCTTCAGGCCGTTAAAATGTTTGAAAGCTTCGAGCCGGACCTGATCTTCATGGACATCTCGATGCCAAAAATGGACGGCAAAGAAGCAACCGGCGCCATCCGAAAACTTGAACAAACCACGGGTGGTCACGTGCCGATCGTTGCGCTAACCGCGCACGCCATGGACGGCGACGACCAAGGAATACTGCAAGCCGGTTTGGATCATTATCTGACCAAACCGTTGCGCAAGCCGGAAATCATGGAACGGATTGAAGCCTGCGCGCCCGCGCATGTCACGCCACCCGTGCAGCATCAGGCGCAGGCAGGCTAAGGCCTAGGTTGGGTAAGGGCGGACAAAAACCGGCTTATCTTCTGTGGAAAGATCAGGTTGATAGGCATAGCCACCCGCTTCAAATCCCAAAATATCGTCGGGATGCGTCAGACGGTTCTGCACAACAAAACGCGCCATTGCCCCACGTGCCTTTTTGGCAAAAAAGCTCACAATCTTAGGGCCTTGGCCTTTGTCTTCCATGAAGGCCGGCGTAATCACCCGCAGCTTCAGGGACTTCATCGCAACAGCGCCGAAATACTCTTGGCTTGCGCAATTGATCAAGGTCTCAGTCCCAACAGACGCACCTTGCAGGTTCAAAGCCTTTGACAGATCGTCACCCCAATACTCATACAGATTGGTGCCACGGCGTGTTTTTAGACGACTGCCCATTTCCAGACGATAGGGCTGAATGGCATCCAGTGGCCGCAATACGCCGTAAAGTCCCGACAAAATACGCAGATGCTCTTGCGCCCATGCCATTTCGTCGGAATCCAACGTCTGCGCTTCAAGCCCTTGGTACGTATCACCGGCAAAAGCCAAAGCGGCCGGACGGGTCACATCCACGCTTGGTGCATCTTCAAACGCCTTAAACCGGTCGCGGTTCAATTTCGCCAAATCATCGCTGAGATGCATCAAGTCCTTCAACTTGCCCAACGTCAAATTACGTGCAGTTTTGGTCAATCTGATCGCGTCATCCTGAAAATCAGGTGCCGTCATGGCCACATCACGTTCTTCCCAATCCAGCCTTTTGGCCGGAGAAATAACTACCAACATGTACGTGTCCTTTTGTTTGCTTGTTGCATGATCTAGCCCGCGTCCCGCAAGACGTCCAGAAATGCCGGCCCAAATCTTTGTGAGCGTTTGTCGCCCAACAACCGCTCCAACCCTTGAACATCACCTGGCCGCATTTGCGCGACTTTGGCCAATTGCGACGCAGAACAGCTCAGAGGTTTGTCGATCCCATCAGCACCGCGGGCCAATTGCGACTGCACCTCCAGCAATCTGTCATACACAGTGCCCGCGTCGCGGCCTGCCAGTTTACGCCGGGTGGGGTGCATCATTTCTGCTTCACCGTTGATCACTTCCAGAAATGCGGCCCCATAGCTTTCAAGTTTCTTGGCACCGACACCGCCGACCCGCGCCATATCATCCAGAGTTTTAGGGCGTGTCTCAGCCATCTCTATCAGGGTACGATCGTTGAAAATAATGTAGGCGGGCACTTTGTTGGTTTCTGCAAAACCGCGACGCTTGGCTTTAAGCGCACTCAGCAGCGGCGCATCTTCTTCAGCCACCATTTCCTTGGCCGCAGGGCGACGGTTCTTGCCTGCGGATTTGATGGTATCCCGGCGCAACGAAATTTTTGCCTCATCTCGTAAAATTGGCAACGCGGCATCCGTCATACGAAGTGCACCGTGTCGTTCAGGATCAGGACGCACCAGATCGTGACCCATCATCTGGCGAAACACGGCCTGCCACTGGCGCTTGTCATATTCTTTGCCCACGCCGTAAGTCGGCAAGCTACTATGCCCACGCTGACGGACTTTATCCGTTTCGTTGCCCAGCAATATGTCGATCAGATGCCCCGCACCAAACCATTCATCGGTGCGCAACATCGCCGACAGGGCCTTGCGTACTGCCGTTGTCCCATCGAAGACATCCACAGGTGCATCACATAAATCACACGAGCCACAGGTCACGTCCGTTTCATCAAAATACTTCAACAGCGTTTTGCGGCGACATTCCAACGCTTCGGCCAGCCCCAACAGTGCATTCAAACGCGCATGATCCGCCGCGCGGCGTTCAGGTGGTGCAAGCCCTTCATCGATCTGGGTACGGCGCAATCGAATATCTTCGGGGCCAAACAAAGTCAGTGTTTCTGCCGGTGCCCCATCACGCCCGGCACGACCGATTTCCTGATAATACGCTTCGATAGATTTCGGCAAATCCGCATGCGCAACCCAGCGAATGTCCGGCTTGTCGACCCCCATTCCAAAAGCGACAGTTGCCACAACAATCAGGCCATCTTCTTGCTGAAACCTACGTTCTGCGATCCGTCGGTCATCGGCGTCCATACCACCGTGATAATGCATCGCTGCATGCCCGGCGTCGCGCAGCGCCCCTGCGATACCTTCGGTTTTCGCACGGGTGCCGCAGTATACGATGCCAGATTGCCCTTTTCGTGCCGCTGCAAAATCCAAAATCTGACGACGCGGGCTGTCTTTTGAAGCGAACGCCAAGTGGATATTGGGCCGATCAAATCCACGCAAGAACGCACGTGGCGGGGTGCCATCAAATAGTTTTTGCACGATCTCGACTTGGGTTTCGGCGTCTGCCGTCGCCGTGAATGCCGCCAAGGGCACGTCCAAAGCACGCCGCAATTCGCCAATGCGCAGGTAATCAGGGCGAAAATCATGCCCCCATTGGCTGACGCAATGCGCCTCATCCACTGCGATCAAGGACACACCCACCCGCCGCAACATGTCGCGGGTCCCAGACGAGGCAAGCCGCTCTGGCGCCATGTACAATAACTTCAGGTCGCCACGTTCCAAACCGTCCCAGACCGCGTCAGTTTCTTCTTCGGTGTTGCCAGAGGTCAATGCCCCCGCGCAAACGCCCGCTTCCTGCAACGCCCGCACCTGATCGCGCATCAAAGCGATCAGCGGTGAAATCACCACAGTCACCCCAGACCGCATCAAAGCAGGCAATTGAAAACAAAGGGACTTACCACCACCCGTCGGCATGATGGCCAACACGTTTTCACCGTCCGTTACGGCTTCAACAATCTCTTGTTGGCCAGCGCGGAAGGCATCAAAGCCAAAAACGTCAGAAAGCAGCGTGGCAGCGCTGGTCATCGGGCGGATCCTGTTGGGTTGTCTGCTCTTTTAATGCAGACTCCCACACTACGATTTGGTGAACAAGTCCTAACGCAGCCCGAACAAAACTGGCAGCACGGAAGAACGCAATAAAATCACCGCAAGCAAAGCCACCAGCGGGGCCAGATCAAGCCCACCTGTTGCCGGTAGAAAGCTGCGAATGCGCGCGTACATCGGTTCAAGCAGGCGCGAAATGCCATACCAGATTTGCGAAACGATCGGCTGATGCAGGTTCAGCACCTGAAAGTTGATCAACCAGCTCATAATCACATGCGCGATGATGATAAAATAGGCGACACCCAAAACCAATTGCAGTGCATCGTAAATAATGATCATCCATGATCCTCCGGTTTCCACCAAACAGTTAGGTGTCCCTACATAAAACGGCAACCCTGCCGCAAGGTTAATGCTTGACCCATGCGCCAACACCTCCATTTCGGACTACAAAGGAGCCCGCATGTTTCCCTTCATCCGCTTTTTCAAAGATATCCTGATGGCGCGCCGCTTGCCGCCTTTGGAAAATTTCAACGACACGCATGTCTCACACCACATTTGCTGGCCATGGGACTTGGACATGTTTGCAGAAATGAACAATGGTCGAGTGCTAACGATCTCGGACCTGGGACGCTTCGCACTTGCGCAGCGTGGCGGGTTGATCGCGTTGCTGTTCAGGAAAAAATGGGCGTTGGCCATGGCCGGGGCAACCGTGCGCTACCGCAAACGCATCACTATGTTTCAAAAGTTCACCACCCACAGCCGCGCAGTGTGCTGGGATGACCGGTTCATTTACCTCGAACACGCCATGTTCTTTCCCGATGGAACCTGCGCCAACCACATCCTCTACCGCGCTGCCGTTTTGGAAAACCGCAAGGCCATTGACCCCGCCCGCGTTGCCGAAGGCTTGGGGCGCGATCCCGTTAGCCCGCCCTTTCCCGACTGGATCAAAGCCTGGGTAGAGGCCGACGCCATGCGCCCTTGGCCCCCCATGCAAGCCCCCGCGCAAGGCAGTTAATTCTTGCGCCAACGCCCTGCGCCTGTTCTTAATCCGTTAACAATAAAGACGGGGGCAGGGCATGTCAGAGATTTCACAAAAGAAGCGCATCTGGGGTTGGTATTTTTTCGACTGGGCCAGCCAGCCGTATAACACCTTGATCCTGACGTTTATTTTCGGCCCCTATTTTGCTTTGGTCGCCAGCGATGCGCTGACCGCCGGGGGCATGGACCCCGGCATCGCAAAGGCCAAGGCGCAGGCCTATTGGGGCTACGGGTTAACGGTCACGGGCCTGTCCATCGCGATCCTTGCCCCGATCCTTGGGTCTATTTCGGACAACTCTGGGCGCAAAATGCCGTGGATCTGGCTGTTTTCGATGCTGTATTTCATCGGCTCCATGGGCCTTTGGTTGGCCGCCCCCGGCAGCTTTTCTGTGATCCAGACGCTTGTGTTCTTTGGCATTGGCCTGATTGGCATGGAGTTTGCCACCATCTTTACCAACGCCTACCTGCCCACGCTGGGCAAAAAGGATGATTTGGGCCGCATATCGGGGACGGGGTGGGCCTTTGGGTATGTGGGTGGTGTGGTGTCGTTGCTTGTGATGCTGGGCCTGTTTCAAGCGACAGAAACGGGGAATACGATGTTGGGGTTAAAACCTCTGTTCGGCCTTGATCCGTTAACCAAGGCTGACACCCGCATTGTCGGCCCCATGACGGCGATCTGGTTTGCGGTCTTTATGATCCCGTTCTTTTTATACATGCGCGACGACCCAACGGCAGTGCCTGAAACAAAAGTGTCTGTGATGGACGGGATCCGCGAATTGGGCACAACACTCGCATCCTTGCCGTCGCGCCCGTCCCTGTTTGCTTATCTTGGCTCGTCCATGTTTTACCGTGATGCGTTGAACGGGTTGTATACGTTTGGGGGCATTTACGCACTGGGCGTGCTGGACTGGTCGATCACACAGGTTGGCGTTTTTGGCATTCTGGGTGCGGTCAGCGGCGCAGTGTTCTGCTATATTGCAGGATACATCGACAAGGCCATCGGCCCAAAGCCTGTGATTATCGCCAGCGTCATTGTCCTGATGTTGTCGTCCTTGCTGATCATTTCACTGACGCCCACATCGGTGTTGTGGGTGGCCGTTCCCGAAGGATCCAACCTGCCCAACATCGCGTTTTACATCGCTGGGGCCATGATCGGTGCGGGTGGCGGCGTGGTGCAATCGGCCTCGCGCAACATGATGACACGCCAAGCCCATCCTGACCGCATGACCGAAGCCTTTGGCCTTTATGCGCTGTCGGGCAAAGCCACGTCCTTTATGGCGCCGTTGTTGATCGCGTTGGCCAGTGACATCACGGGGTCCCAGCGTTTGGGGGTCACACCGCTGGTGGCCCTTTTCTTAATTGGTCTGATCCTGTTACTCTGGGTCAAGCCGGACGGAGAAAACGAGTAATGATTAGAATCCGAAACACTCTTGCGATTGTCACCAGCCTTGTGCTGATTGCCTGCGCTGGCAGCTCCGACACCAACATCGACGGCACCCCTGTGAAAGAACCAACCGCCGCCGAATTGCGCGGTTTGGCAAAGTCTGCCTTTGGTGCGAAACGCAGCGCTTCGGCACAGCGTCCAGCCGCTTTTGGCAGCTACGCAAAGGGCTGTGCGGCAGGGTCCGTCCAATTGGCAGAAACCGGTCCCACATGGCAGGCGATGCGCCTGTCACGCAACCGCAACTGGGGCCACCCCGAACTTGTGGACATGGTGCAAAAGCTGTCGCGCAAAGCGGCGGCACAACCCGGATGGAACGGGCTTTATGTGGGTGATTTAAGTCAGCCGCGCGGGGGGCCGATGTTGACAGGCCACCGCAGCCACCAGATCGGGCTGGACGCAGACATCTGGATGCTGCCCGCCAATAACCTGAACCTAAACACTACGGATCGCGAAAATATCTCAAGTATTTCCACACGTCGCGCCAAAGGGGCCTACACCAATTCCAATTGGTCGCCCGCGCATCACGAAATCATCAAAGCCGCCGCCAAAGACAAACGCACCGCCCGCATTTTTGTCTTCCCCGGCGCAAAGGTGAAAATGTGCAACGACGAAAAAGGCGACCGGTCTTGGCTGAATAAAGTGCGCCCGTGGTACGGCCACCACTACCATTTCCATGTGCGCCTGAAATGCCCCAAAGGTGCACGCGGCTGCGTCGATCAAGCAGCCCCACCCAAAGGGGACGGCTGCGCGGATGCACGCCAATGGGTCAAAGACATCTTGAACCCGCCCCCCCCAAAACCACGAGATCCAAACGCAAAGCCGCCCAAACCGCGTCGTGAATTGCGCGTGGCGGACCTTCCGGGTTCATGTTCCGCAGTCTTGGCGTCGGATTAGCGCTGTTTGCGTCCTCTGTGGGGGCGCAAACGCTGGATTTCATGTCTGCGACGTCCATTGACGGAACCGCCAAAACCTTGGGCGGGCTTTCTGCGATTGAAACCGAGGACGGGGTCCATGCCTTAGCTGTTTCCGATCGTGGTTTCTTTTTTGATCTGCACCTGATGCGCGATGCCGCTGGTGAGATTGTAGAAGTTCAGGCAAGCCCCGCCAACATCGCCCCGACACAGCAGGACACCGAAGGGCTGGCGATGACACCGTCCGAAACCTATCTGTCGTTTGAAGGACCCGCACGCATCCGCACATTGGACGGGATGTCCCTGCGCAGGCATCCGGATTTTCGCAAAATGCCATCCAATCGCGCCCTTGAGGCCTTGGCCATCGACGCGGATGGGCGCCTTTACACGCTACAAGAACGCACCGGTACAAATGACGCGCCTTTCCCGCTGTATGTGTTTGATCAAGGCCAATGGACCAAGACCACTGTTATCCCGAAACGCGGACCATTTGTGCCTGTTGGGGCCGATTTCGGGCCAGACGGCTTCCTGTATTTGCTGGAACGTCACTTCACCCCTATCGGGTTTCGTAGCCAAATACGGCGTTTCGATTTGGCGCAGCCAGACTTGGGCGAAAAGCTGTTGCTGACCACCTTTGCGCTGCAACACGACAATCTGGAAGGGATCACGGTCTGGACCGATCCGAATGGTCATATCCGGCTGACACTGGTGTCGGACGACAACTTCCAACCGCTCCAACGCAATCAGGTCGTGGAATACAGGCTAATGGAATGAGGCTTGCATCACAGCGCGTGCAGGCCTAAAGACCGCCCGTCCGCATGGTGCGGGCCGAGTTCTCCGCTACCTTGATAAAACGGGATACATTATGACACGTCTTTCCAGCCTTCTTCCGGGCATTTTCGCCATGGCCGCCATTGTGGTTGCCTCCAACATCCTTGTTCAATTTCTGATCCTTGACGGCCTGCTTACGTGGGGCGCGTTCACCTACCCGCTGGCATTCCTTGTCACCGATGTGATGAACCGCATCTACGGGGTCGCGGCCGCACGTCGCGTCGTGTTTGCAGGGTTCGTGACAGGGATCATCTGTTCGCTGATCGGCAGCCAGATCATGCTGGAATACGGCCCCGCCGTGCCATTTCGTATCGCTGTTGCGTCAGGTGTCGGGTTCCTTTTGGCACAAATGACCGACGTCAGCATCTTCAACCGCTTGCGCACCGGCGCGTGGTGGCGCGCACCTTTGGCATCGACCATCGTGGGGTCGGCGCTGGACACCGCCTTGTTTTTCACCATCGCCTTTTCCGCGTCCGTCACGATCTTTGGCGCCAATGCAGACGGTGCAATCAATTGGGCATGGGAAGCTGTACCCTTCATGATGTCCGGCCCCGAAGCGCCCTTGTGGGTGACGCTGGCCTTTGCCGATTGGCTGGTGAAGCTGGGTGTAGCCCTGTTGGCACTTGTTCCGTTTCGCATCCTGACGGCACGCCTGGCAGCAGCCCGTTAAAGCGGCAGCGGTTTGGGTCCGATCCTTTGGCCAAGACAATTTTTTGCAGAAATGTCTTGGCAGATTTGAAAACCTGTGCGACGATTCAGGTGTCTTAAACAAATGCAAAGGAGGTGATCTAGTGTCGAGAAAGATATTGGAGCGAGGTGTCGGAACAGCTTGGGAGGTCGCCCGCTAAGGCAGCCCATAGCGGTGTGAACCGCTCAAGTGGATCCATCCGGTCTAACCGAGATCCCTCCTGAAACTTTCGAAAGGGCCGCCTACCTTGGGCGGCCCTTTTTCGTCGGGCTACACTTTTTCGTCGGGCCGCAGTTGTTTATAGAAATGTTATGATCCGCATCAACGAAGACATCACCATTCAGGACTGGGAGCTTACGGAAAGCTTTGTACGGTCGTCCGGACCGGGCGGGCAAAATGTGAACAAAGTATCCACGGCAGTAGAGCTGCGCTTTGAAGCATCCACCAGCCCGTCCCTGCCGCCACCCGTAAAAACACGATTGAAACGCCTTGCTGGCAGACGTTGGACCCTAGAGGGTGCATTGATCATTTACTGTGAAGAAACCAGATCACAAGCGCGCAACCGCGATCTGGCCCGCGACCGCCTTGCCGATCTTATTCGCAAGGCTTTGGTCGCCCCCAAACGGCGCATTGCGACCCGTCCGACGCTTGGGTCAAAAAAGCGTCGCCTGAAGGCCAAAAAAGTACGCGGCGAGGTCAAATCGATGCGCGGCAAAGTTGATCCCGACAGCTAGATCCAAATAAACACAAACACCTGCGAGCCCCCCCTTTGAAATCAAACCCCGCACCTCATGAAAGCCAACCATGCGCCCCACTGACCGCACCGGCCTTGCCATTGTCCTGAGCCTTATTGCGCTGACATTGTTTGATGCCATGGGGTTGATTATCAAACACCTGTCTTCGGACTATTCTGCGGCAGAACTTTCTGCGTGGCGCAATCTGTTCGGGTTGGTGCCGTCTTTCCTTGCGTTGTGGACATCCGCTGCGTGGCGCTCATCTGGTCGCGTCTGGAAAATCCGGCAATGGAAGCTGGCATTGATGCGCGGTGTGATCGTGACCGGGGCGCAGCTTTGCTTTTATCTGTCTTTGGGATTGATGGCCTTTGCTACGGCCTCGACGATCACCTACGCCAACGCGTTGTTCATGACGGCGCTTTCCGTGCCTGTGCTGGCTGAAAAAGTCGGTTGGGTCCGCTGGAGCGCTGTAATGATCGGCTTTGCCGGTGTGATTTTGGTCATGCAACCCGGCAGCGATGCATTTTCCGTCACGGCCCTTTTGCCATTGGCCGCCGCAGCCTTGTATGCGCTTGTCGCGATTACAGCGCGGTTGTTCGATGATGATGTCCCCAATCCGCTGGTCAGTGTCTATTCGACCATCGCCTCTACGGTTGGGGCGTTTTTTCTGGCACTTTGGTGGGGCGGCTTCACACCTGTCGCATCCTTTGCAGACATGGGTTGGATCATTGCGATGGGGGCTTTTGGTGGCACAGCGGTGCTGTTTCTGGTCGCGAGTTACCGCATGACGGAACCCAGCAACCTCGCACCGTTCAGCTACTTTGGCATTCCCTTGGCCTTCGTGTTGGGATGGTTGTTCTTCGACGAAGCCCCTTGGGACACCCTGTTTCCGGGGGCCATCCTGATCGCATTGGGTGGGCTGTTGATCGTCTGGCGCGAACGGCGAAACCGGCCTTAAACAACAACCTCTTGCGCCACCTGATCCCCCACACCAAAGACGCGTTTATAACGCGCGATTTCCTCTGCGGGGCCCATGGCCTTCTTGGGGTTGTCCGACAGCTTGACCGTGGCCTTTCCGTTGGCTTGCACCGCTTTGCACACCAGCGAAAATGGGGCCAATGCGTCATCAGGGACCAAGCCGCGAAAGTCGTTGGTCAGCAGCGTGCCCCATCCGAAACTGGTGGCGACGCGGCCTGAAAACTGTGCGTGCAGCTCTTTGATCTTTTCAACATCCAAGCCGTCGGAAAAGATGATGCGCTTGGTTTTCGGGTCTTCACCACGTGCGTTCCACCACTTCAATGCAACCTCGGCCGCTGTGGCTGGATCACCGGAATCGATGCGAATACCAGTCCAACCCGCCAACCAGTCCGGCGCATTGTCCAAAAACCCTTGCGTGCCGTAGGTGTCGGGTAAAATAATGCGCAAGTTGCCTTCATGTTCATCATGCCAATCCGACAAAACGTCATAAGGTGCTTGGAACAACGCAGTATCGTCTTTGGCCAAAGCGGCATACACCATCGGCAGTTCATGCGCATTTGTGCCAATCGCTTCTACTTCGCGGTTCATGGCGATTTTGCAATTTGATGTGCCTGTGAAACTTGTCCCAAGCCCCTCGCGCATCGCTTGCACACACCAATCCTGCCAAAGATACGAATGACGGCGGCGGGTGCCAAAATCCGCTATCGAAAGGTCAGGAACATCGCGCAGGGCTTCAATCTTTTCCCAAACGCGCGTCATGCCACGCGCATAGAGCACTTGCAGTTCGAACTTGCCCATCTGGTCCAGAACGGCACGGCTGCGCAGTTCCATCAGAATGGCCAACGCCGGAATTTCCCACAACATGACTTCATGCCATTTGCCCTCAAACGTCAGCTCGTACTGATCGCCGACGCGTTCAAGGTGGTAGGGCGGCAGGCGCAGGCCCTCAAACCATTCCATAAAATCGGGGCGAAACATCTGCCGCTTGCCATAAAACGTGTTTCCCCGCAGCCATGTGCTTTCGCCGCGGCTTAGAGACAACGATCGCACATGATCCAGTTGTTCGCGCAATTCACCTTCGTCGATCAAATCAGCCAGCGGGATATGCTTGGAGCGGTTGATCAGACTGAAAGTGACAGACGTGTCCGGCTTATTGCGGAAAATACTTTGACACATCAAAAGCTTATAAAAATCTGTGTCGATCAAAGACCGCACAATCGGGTCGATCTTCCACTTATGATTCCAGACGCGGCTTGCGATATCGACCATGGATGGTCCTCCCTGACTTGGGTGATTTAGATCAGTCTGGTCGCGCAGGGGCAAGGGGGTCTTGCGGGGTCAATAGCGCAGCCAAAGCGCTGTGTTGCTGGGTCACATCAGCCAAGGAATAGACGTCCAAGGCGGCAAAGAATGCTTCTTGGGCCTGCTGCAAAGGGGTGCGCAAACCGCAAGCCGGAACGATGCAACAAGATGTCCCTGAACCAAAACATTCCACCACAGGATCATCCGATTTCAGGACGCGCACGACCTGCCCGATGTTGATCTGATCGGCGGGTCGCGCCAGCAACAAGCCCCCACTGCGTCCACGTTCCGACGTCACAAACCCGCCGCGCACAAGAGCCGTCGCAACTTTGGACAGGTGATGCTCTGACAGGTCGTAAATCTTGGCGATGGCAGACGTCGGCAAGCGCTCTGGCGCACGCACGGCGAGGATTACAAGAACCCTCAGGGCGTAGTCGGTGAATTTATCCAATTGCATGCGACATATTTAGCATTTGATTTGCGGAATAAAAGGGGGCAGTTATTGCGCATAAAAAATACGCATTAAAGGAATCGCGCATGTCTATTTCTGATCTTATCCTGTGGCCCGGCACCAAAATCTGTGAAGCATTGGGTGTTGAACCAACATCCGATCAAGGTTTGATCCGTTCCATGTTCAACATGCTGGTTTACCTGATCGTCATATTGTTTGTGATGTGGGCCGTGATGGCCGCGTCGTGATGCAGCGGTTCGACGTGACAGAAGACGACATCGCGCATGTTGTTGATCGCTTCTACACGCGCGTGCGTGCCAATCCCGAACTAGGCCCGATCTTTGCAACCCATGTCACCGATTGGGACCCCCACGAGGCCAAAATCACGCGATTCTGGGCCAACGCAATTCTGGGGTCCGGCATCTATTCAGGAAACCCCATGCGCGTGCATATGGCTGCAGGAAACGTGATGGCAACGCATTTTCCAACGTGGTTGGCTTTGTTTGATAGGGTTTTGAACGAAGAACTGCCCGCAGATATCGCCGCGCAATGGAGTACGCTGGCCCACCGCATTGGGCGCGGTCTCAGCATGGGGTTGGAGCAATTTGGCCACAACGGCCCGCCCAAACTAGGCGTCGCTTAAAGCCACCCCAGCCGCCGTCATCCCATCTATCGCCGCCTGCAAGGATCCATCCAGGTCAATGGCGCGGCACAGGTCCATGCGCACCTCAACTTCAAACCCCAGTTTCGCCGCATCCACCGCTGAGAAGTTCACGCAAAAATCGGTTGCCAATCCGACCATGACCAACTTTTCAAAACCACGGGTGCGTAAATAGCCCTCAAGCCCCGTGGGCGTCGATTTGTCATTTTCGAAGAATGCAGAATAGCTGTCGATCTCGGGATTGAACCCTTTGCGGATAATCAAATCGGCTTTGTCACGGTGCAGTCCCATGTGGAATTGTGCGCCAGGGCTGGCTTGAATACAGTGATCTGGCCACAGAACCTGCGGCCCATAAGGCATCTCAACCACATCATAAGGCCCCTGCCCTGCATGGGACGATGCAAACGACGAATGCCCGGCCGGATGCCAATCCTGCGTTAAGACAACAGCGCCCGCGTCGCCCATAAGCGCGTTGATCCCATCCACAATCTGATCGCCCCCCGCCACGGCCAGCGCGCCACCGGGGCAAAAATCGTTCTGAACATCGATCACAATCAAAGCATGGGACATCGAGATCTCCTTTGTTCTCTCTTTACTGCGCGGCGATCCAATCGGCAATCATTGGAAACACCGTTTGCGCGGCGGCGCGGGATTTGAAAATCCGCGGGTGCGTGAAATCCTCACCATGTCCCGTCGCTGTCCCACAAACTTCAAACCGGGCCCCCAAGGCCGATGCAATCGGCTGACACGCATGAGGTGGCGCAATGTCATGATCGGCAGCCCCGGCCAAAACAAGACTTGGCACCTTTTGGCCACGCACCATAGCCAAAACATCGCGCCTGTCCCGATCAAAAATGCATCCGGCTTTGGTCCAAGAAACCCAATTCGACTTAAGCGTTCCAGCTTCGCTACACGGCCCGATTGGCAAAAAGCGCTTTGGCCAATACCCGATGCACCGCCCCAAACGCTCCATCCCTGCAACGCCGACGCGGCTGCGCCAATCCGGGTTCCGCCATGTGGCTTGGGCCGCAATTATCGTCATCGACCGCAACATCTGTGCGACGTCAGGTTTCAACGCCAAGGCCAGTAAAACCGCCAACCCGCCACCTGAATGGGCCACAAAATGCACAGAGCCGCCGTGCAAAGCCTGTACATGGGCGAAGGCGGTGCACAGTTCATCCATAGCCAAGTCGGTGTAATCAAAACGCTGCACGTGGCCCCAGCCAATGTCGCGGGCGCGCCATTCAATCACATAGGTCGGACACAGCTGCCCGAAAAAATGCGCGATAGGCACACACGTCGATGCATCCGAAAAGGTGCCATGCGTGACAACCACGGGAACGCCGGCCTTTGCTGAACCTCGCACCCGCAGCAAGCGACCCGGACCGCTCCAACCCTCAACATCTTCGTAAAACGTATCATCCATTGCCAAACCGTGACGTGCGCACCACGGTGCGTCAAAGGTTCCCACACGTCACTGCCCCCTTGCGAGCACGTACGCACAAGCGTATCTCCGCGCCCATGTATACAATCGCTGCCCTATACCACTTCACCCGTTTTGATGACCCCGATGGCTTGCGTCCAGCGCTTAAGGCGCTGTGTGTGGACCAGAACGTGAAAGGCACGTTGCTGCTGGCAGGCGAAGGGATCAACGGCACCATCGCAGGCCCGCGTTCCGGCATCGATGCGGTGCTGGCGCACATTCGTGCTTTGCCGGGGTGTGAAGGGCTGGAATGGAAAGAAAGCTTTGCGGACACAGCCCCTTTCGGCAAAATCAAAGTCCGCCTGAAGCGGGAAATTGTGACGATGGGGCAACCCGACGTGGATCCGCAGGCGAAGGTCGGCAACTACGTGGCGCCCGAAGACTGGAATACTTTGATCCAGTCCGAAGACGTCGCCGTGATCGACACCCGCAACGACTACGAAGTGGCCATTGGCACATTTGAAGGCGCAATTGACCCTGAAACCTCCAGCTTTGGAGAGTTTCCAGCATGGTGGGAAGCCAACAAAGAGCGCTTCCACAACAAAAAGATCGCCATGTTTTGCACGGGCGGCATTCGTTGTGAAAAGTCCACGAACTTCCTGTTGGGGCAAGGGGTTGAAAACGTCTACCACTTGAAGGGCGGCATCCTGAAATACCTTGAAGAGGTGCCAGAAGCCGAAAGCACCTGGGACGGCGATTGCTTTGTCTTCGACAACCGGGTGTCGGTTGGGCATGGGTTAAAAGTTGGGCCGCACCAGCTGTGCCACGCCTGCCGCAAACCTTTGTTCCCCGAGGACTTAAAGCGGTCAGAGTTTGTCGTTGGCGTCAGCTGCCACCAGTGCATCAACGTGACATCAGAGGCCGACAAGAACCGTTTCCGCGAACGCCAAAAACAGATCGAACTGGCTCGCAAACGTGGCGGCGAACACCTAGGTTAGGTGCGCCACAGGCGACACCTTACGGATGCCAGCCAGTAAGGCGGGGTTTAGCCCGCCTAGCCCTGCGATTGACCAAAAACCTATCGAAAAAGACCTCTGGTGCGCCGAAACACCAAGCTGGACATCAGAACAACTGCTTCATACGCGAACCAAGCAGTTCGCTGACCCTTTGTGCGCTCAAGAAAGTCACCAAAAGCGACTTCTGTGTCCTCCTTAGAGCACATTTGCATCATAATGAACTCTGTTCGCGATACATCTATTCGTCTCGCCTTTGCACTTACCACCGTGATGAGAAGACTAAGCCCTAGCAGCGTGAAAATCAGCACATCAAACACGGAAAGAGAACCGCTTTCGGGTTTACGGACATAAAGCGCCGCTTCCGTCAGAATGAATAAATTGAACACGATGAAAGACAGCTTTTCATGTGCCTCATACTTGCGCATCCGCGCAAGCAATCTCAGTCTCATGTCACGCCTCCTTCGCCTACTTCATCCAATGGCGAAACGACCCCTTCAGCCATCCTCCCAATCACCGCCACCGCATGTTGCACGGCAATCTGTCCTTCGGCCTTCACTTCATACATGCGCTTGCGCCGCCCACCGCGCACGGCTGTCGCCGCGCCCATGTGGCTGTCCACAAGGCCGCGGTCTTCCAAACGTTCCAACGCGGAATGCAAAGCGCCCAAAGAAAGACGCTCGCCTGTGTGGTCTTCCAGCTTCTCACCGATGCGCGGGCCATAGGCGTCCATGCCGCAGCGCAAGATGGCAAGCATAACTTTAAGCTCTCTGTCAGATAGTTTTACGTGTTGCATATTATCTCCTGATATTCAGAACATAAGGTATGCAACTACAAAAATAATTATGTTCTGAATATCAGATATAACTTCCTAACATATGGCTTGTCGCACCTGTAGACATCCGAACTTGATAGCAAGAGGTGTCCGTTAAGGTTGTAGCGTTTTTTCATAAGCCGGTCACAAATCTACAACAAGATCATGACAATTCTAATTGTTAAGAGCCGCGTAAGACCTGCCTGCTACACCTGCACTTGGGTGAAAATGAGGTGGTGGAAATGACTGCGCAAGCAAATGTCGCACCCATCATCATAAAGAAGAAAAAAGTTGTCAAAGGCGGCGGGCACCATGGTGGGGCCTGGAAAGTCGCTTATGCGGATTTTGTGACCGCGATGATGGCGTTCTTTATGTTGATGTGGCTGTTAAACGCAACGACGGAAAAACAACGCAAGGGAATCGCGGATTACTTTTCGCCGACGATTCCAATCAACCGTATTTCTGGCGGCGGCGACGGCGCCTTTGGCGGACGCAGCGTGTTTTCCGAAGAAACCTTGCCGCAAAATGGTACAGGGGCAAGCGCCCAGCGCCCAACGGAACAAGGCCAAGCCCGCGGAGACTCCGGCATGTCCGAAGAAGGTGGTGAAGCCAATGCCGATGCCGATGCCGATGCCGAGAACCAGGCATTTGAAACAATGGAAGCCTTACTATTGGGGCATGGCGGCGAAAGCGCCGTGATGGAAAACGCTCTTAAACACATAACAACACGCGTCACAGATGAAGGACTGATTATTGAGCTATTCGCCCGAGAAGACAGTTTATTGTTTGAACCGGGCACAGACCAACCCACGTCACTGCTGCGCAGTCTTGCTGTATTAATTGTGGACATGGCCAAAACTGTAACGAATGAAGTGGCTGTTGGCGGCCACGTACCGGCAAAACCCATCGTCATC
Organism: Ascidiaceihabitans sp.; assembly: GCF_039986515.1. Lineage (NCBI taxonomy): Bacteria > Pseudomonadati > Pseudomonadota > Alphaproteobacteria > Rhodobacterales > Paracoccaceae > Ascidiaceihabitans > Ascidiaceihabitans sp. Next base: position 26,287 of record NZ_JBDWQO010000011.1, read on the forward strand.
GCTGAAAACCGCGTGTGGGACATGTCGGCCCAACAGGCCACGGCAATGCGACTACTTCTTGAAGATGTCGGCATGAAAGCTAACCGGATTCAGCGTGTCACGGGCCACGCAGATCGGGAACCTGTCTCTCGTGATCCGATGGCGTTGCGGAACAACCGTTTGGAAATAGTAATGCTGCGCGAATGACCTTTGCGCAGTCTCGAACAAAAAGCGGAATAAATAGAACGCATTTTAAATGTTAGCTCCGCGTTAAATCGCATGGCCTATCAGTTGCTTCAATTCAGAGTGGTGCAGCAGAAAGGCGTTTCCATGACAATTTCCTCTTCTCTCAATGCAGGTGTGGCGGGGCTTCAATCAAACGCGACGCGGCTTGCGTCGATTTCAGACAATATCGCAAATTCGTCAACTTACGGATACAAACGGGTCGCAGCAGATTTCCAGTCCATGGTTATTTCGTCCACTGGTGGCACGTATTCCGCTGGCGGTGTTCGGGCAACGGCACACAGATTGATTGATGAACGCGGGCCTTTGGTGTCCACTTCCAACGCTACAGATTTGGCTGTTCGTGGACGGGGCATGTTGCCAGTCGCTCAAGCCTCACAAGTCGAGGTTGGCAACGGCTCGAATCAAATGTTCCTGACGACAACCGGATCTTTCCGGACCGATGCAGAAGGGTATTTGCGGTCGCAATCTGGCCTGGTCCTATTGGGATGGCCAGCACTGCCCGATGGGTCCGTTCCACTCTACCCCAGGGATACGGCAGATGCTTTGGAACCCATCCAAATCAACGTCAACCAGTTCTCGGGTGAACCAACAACGCGTATTCAGTTGGGCATCAACCTGCCCGCAACGGAAACCGAACCAGGCGCTGTCGGTGACGTTCGGGAAACCTCCGTTGAGTACTTTGACAATCTTGGCACATCGGAAAACATCGCAGTTACATTTACCCCAACTGTACCTTCAGGCACTGCATCGTCCAACGAATGGACAATGACTTTGACTGATTCCGCGCAGCCTGGCGTCACGATCGGGGAATACACGTTGACCTTCGACGACACGCGCACATCAGGGGGCACATTGGCCTCGGTGGCGACCGTTGGGGGCGTAGGTGGCACATATGACCCCGCCGCAGGCAGCTTCATCGTGAACGTCGAAGGTGGTCCAATGGAAATCAACATCGGACAAATTGGCGAAAGCGACGGGTTAACGCAGGTGTCTGATGACTTCGCGCCGGTATCGATCATCAAAGACGGATCACCTGTCGGCAATATGACCAGTGTTGAGGTGGATGCGAATGGGTATGTACACGCATTCTTCGACACTGGGATCACCCGAACGATCTATCAGGTGCCATTGGTTGACTTGCCCAACCCCAACGGAATGGTCGCGCTCGACAATCAAACATATTTGCCGTCACCAGAAAGCGGGTCATACTTTCTTTGGGACGCAGGTGATGGCCCGACAGGCGATGTGGTTTCCTTTGCACGGGAAGAATCCGCAACAGACGTTGCAGGTGAATTGACAGCAATGATCCAAACCCAACGGGCCTATTCTTCAAATGCCAAAGTCATCCAAACAGTGGATGAAATGCTGCAAGAAACAACGAACATCAAACGATAAACGGTGCGGGCACCACGCCCGCTCCCTTCACATTCTCAGCTGACTGGTCAGCACAAATTGAGGGAAATCCATGACAATCAGTGGCGCTTTAAACAACGCGATGTCGGGCTTGCGTGCAACGGGACGTGCGGCCGAAGTCGTATCGTCGAACCTGTCAAACGCACTGACACCGGGATATGCAAAACGCATGCTGGAATTGTCTCCGTCGATCATGGGAGGCAACGGCGGTGTGCGCATTGATGGAATCGTGCGCAATGTCGATCCTGTGTTACTAGCGGATCGACAATTGGCCAGCGCGACATTTGGCAATCGGAGCGCCACTGCGGGCTTTCTTGATCAGCTGGAAACGATGCTGGGTACGCCCGATGACCCGAATTCGTTGTCCGCGAGGGTCGCGGATTTGGGAAACAGTCTTATCACTGCATCAAGCCGTCCTGATGCCCCTGAACGCCTTGGTGCTGCCGTCAACAGTGCCCGTGATCTGGCAACCAAAATCAACGTAGCCGCCAGTGAAATTCAGGACGCCCGCACGCAAGCAGACCGATCCATAGACGCACAGGTCAGGCGTCTGAACGATGCACTTCAAGAACTTGAAGATCTCAACGGTATGATCACTTCAACCTTTTCTCAAGGCGGAGATGCTGCAGCCTTACATGACGTCCGCCAAAACCTTGTTGATGAAGTTAGCGAAATGGTTCCTGTGCGCACTGTTCAACGCCAATATGGATCCATCGCACTTTACACCACAGGGGGCTCCGTTCTGTTAGACGGATCCGCCGCAGAGGTTGGCTTTGATCCCGTCAACATCGTGACACCCTACATGTCCGAAGCGGCAGGTTCTCTTTCAGGTCTAACGGTCAACGGCAACCCAGTGCAAACAGGATCGGAACGGGGGTCACTCCGCGGCGGGACATTAGGAGCTCAATTTGCAATTCGTGACGAACTTGCGCCTCAAGCACAGGAAAAGTTGGACGCCGTCGCAAGGGACTTGATTGAACGGTTTCAAGATCCAGCCGTGGACCCGACGCTTGGGGTCGGTATGGCAGGCCTTTTCACAGATGGCGGCACAGCCTTTGACCCTTTGGATGAAGTTGGCCTGTCTGACCGGATATCTTTGAATGCCCTGGTAGACCCCAAACAGGGGGGCGAAACATGGAGACTTAGGGATGGGATCGGGGCTGCAACGCCTGGAAACGTGGGCGATGCACGCCTGCTGCAGTCTTTAGGTGACGCACTGGAGGCAACAAGGGTACCGGGATCCGGCGGGTTCGGAACTGGCAGTTATGACGCGAACGACTTAACGGCCTCCATGATGTCGACATTGGCTGCCGATCGTAAAAATTCGGACCAGCAACTCAGCTTCGCGTCCACACAATTGCAAGAGCTGACGCAGCTTGAATTGGCTGATGGTGTTGACAGCGACGAGGAGCTACGCCGCTTGATTTTAATTGAACAAGCATATGCAGCAAATGCCCGAATTATCGAAACAGTCGACGACATGATGCAAACAATTCTGAGGATCTGAAGATGACTAGTGTTTCCATCGGCGATCTCGCCCATTCATATCTTTTACAGCGACGCGGAAGCAGCCTAAGGGCTGAAATGTCCAAATTGAATCAAGAACTGACCAGCGGTCAAGTCGCGGACATAAAAAGCATACTAGCCGGGAATTTCAGCTACTTAAGCGACATCGAAACCAGTATGTCGCACCTGAATGCCTATAAAACTTCCTCTGCAGAAGCCACACAATTCACCAGTGCGATGCAAAGCGCCTTAGACGTGGTACAAACACAAAGCACCGATCTGGGAACCAATATTCTGTCTGTTGTTGCAGGCGGTATCGACGCGGTATCCAGACAAGTCACAGTAGAAGCCCGTGAACAGTTGGGCGCCATAGTGAACACGCTGAACACTGATCTTGCGGGACGTAGTATTTTTTCAGGCACCGCCTCAAATCAGGCACCTCTTGCCTCATCCACCGATATTTTGAACTCCGTCAGAAGTGTTATGGCAGGTCAAATTGGACCAACTGATAAACTCGCAGCAGTCGACGCATGGTTTGCCGACCCCGCCGGTTTTGATGCCGTGATATATCAAGGTTCTAGTGACGCGATGGCACCATTTCGTCTCTCAGAGCATGAGGATTTGTCATTGGATGTACGCGCGAATGACAAAGCAATCAAAGACGTCATACGAAACGTGGCGGTCGCGGCCCTGGCAAACGACGCGGCTTTGGGGATTGATTTCACCGAACGTGCGGCCTTGTTGAACGATGCTGGCGTCGGGTTGATGACAAATGCCGCCGATGTAACAGCATTGCGCGCGAATATCGGCTTTATCGAAGAGCGCATCGATGACATCGCGACACGCAATTCAATAGAAAGCACGAGCTTGGAATACGCCAAAGGTGCTTTGTTAAGCGTAGATCCCTATGAGACAGCCACACGCCTGGAGGAAGTCCAATTTCAATTGCAAAGTCTATATACTGTCACCGTTCGGTCATCGGAATTAACTTTGGTCAATTTCCTATGATCCGCTTCATCATGGCAATTGTGGTTTGGATTGCACTGGCCATCAGTGTGACTGCGGGACCAGTACGCATCAAAGACTTGGTTGAATTCGACGGCGTACGCGGCAACGACCTTGTCGGGTACGGCTTGGTGGTTGGATTGAACGGCTCCGGTGACGGTTTGCGAAACTCGCCTTTCACCGAAGAGATAATGTCCAATATTTTGGAACGCTTGGGGGTAAACGTCGCAGGCGAACAGTTCAGGCCAAAAAACGTTGCCGCAGTTCTGGTGACTGCAAGCCTTCCGCCCTTTGCCCGAACCGGGGGGCAGGTGGATGTCACTGTCTCTGCCATTGGTGATGCCAAAAGCCTGTTGGGGGGAACCTTAATCATGACACCGCTCAATGCGGCGGACGGGGCGATCTATGCTGTGGCCCAAGGCACGATTATTGCGGGCGGCGCAGTTGCGGAAGGCGACGGCGCCAAGGTCACACAGGGTGTGCCAACAGCTGGTGTCATTCCTTCCGGAGCACGCGTCGAGCGTGAGATAGACTTTAATTTATCCGATTTGGAAGACGTGCGTCTTGCACTGCGTGATGCGGACTTTACGACGGCTGCACGCATCGAAGAAGCAATCAACAAAAACTTCGGGCGTCGTGTTGCACTGATGCTGGATTCTGGCACTGTTTCACTCAACATTGAAGGCACTCGTATGATTTCAGTCGCGCATGCGTTGGGACGTATTGAAAACATTTCAGTGGAGCCAGAACGCAAGGCCCGCGTCATCGTCGATCAACGTTCAGGCACGATCGTTATGGGCGAAGATGTTCGCATATCGCGAGTTGCTGTGTCCCAAGGCAATCTTGTTTTACGTATTCAAGAGGCCCCTTTGGTGGTTCAACCCAACCCATTTGCGCAGGGTGAGACCGTTGTTATTCCACGTACGGATGCGGCCATCGAAGAAGAGCCCGGCATTGGTTTAGCAGAAATACCGTCAGGTGCGTCTTTGTCGGAAGTCATAGGTGGTCTCAACGCTTTGGGCGTGTCTCCCAGAGATATGATCGACATTCTAAAAAGCATAAAAGCCGCAGGTGCATTACACGCAGAATTCATCGTGCGTTAACGGCAGCGGGGAGCGTTGCTTCGGTTCCGATGGACATAACCCAGTGTCACCCCGACACATCCGACCCTTTGCCTCTGAAGCGGTATATGAATTGGAAACCCGGCATAGATTTGCAGGGCCACCTCACTCGGTTCACTGACTTGCTAAGGTCGATACCTTTGGTCTGTCAGATTCATGTTTATGATCCACGGCTCAAACAGTGTATCTCCGTCGCGGTTTTCCTAATACACAAGTCGCGGATGTTTTTCGGCCATAGGTTGTGCTGGCATGATCAGCAGCTTTACGGGCCTAAGCATTTCGCCAAAAAATCAATCAACGCTTCAAATTTCCAAGCAATCCGTAGAACACCACCGACGTGGGCGGGCTTGGACACATGAACATACAACTCGCAAGATCTAAGACGTGCACAGTCGTTTTTCAGAGGTTGCCGTTCCAATTTCATCTTAGATTTTCAAGTTCGAACAAATCGTTAACCCTTTGCTAACGATTGATTGACGCGCCGCTCACGGGTGGCGCGACACGCTGTGCTTACTTCCGAAGCGGCGTGACGATCATTTATGCCAGTTGCATTTTAACCAGTACATCATTTGAACGATATTTCGCGTTCAAATGATCCTTTTCCTTCCCGCAGCTGATGATCTGAGCGTTCTCTTCATTCTCCCCAAGTCGCCACGCGCGGCGCAGATTTTCACTGTGCCCATGCGCGTGGCGGCGTTGATCAAGCGATTTTTCAAAAGGATTCCACAATGACCTATCACGAACCCAATCGCCACAAAGCGGCCAAACACACCCGAAACAAAGCAACCAAATTGTCGACAAGCATGCCCCATCCCGTGCATCGCCCCAACAATGACCCCAAAGAACCGTTCCTGTTCAATTTCACCAAAGGCTTGTCTCATGGTGAAAACGGATTGTTGAAAAACGAACAGGATTATCGTGACTTTGCAAAAGGCACCCAAACACATGATCCCAACGTTTTTGCTGCCGTCAGCCCGCACCGCGGACCTTTTTTAAACGTTGATCCAAACGCACATGCAGCGCTGGACTGCGAAGCGGATCGGTCGCCTTATCGTCAATGGGAAAGCCCCACGGCCGGGCATGCCTTTGTCTTTGAGGGCCCCGACCCTGGCGCCATGACAATGCCCCCTGCCCCGGAAGCGGGATCAGCAGAATTTGCAGCGGAGATTGCGGAGGTTTACCAAATGGCACTGGGCCGCGAATGGGGCGTTGCGTCACTAATGAGCACTGAACTGGTGGGTGCGTTAACCACCTTGGGTGGCAAAAAATTGTCTGCTGCCGCAGCCAAACGGATCACCTCATGCAATGCGAAGGCCAAAGACGCCGCAGACACGCTTAGCCACCTGCGCTGGTTTAAAGGCCGCGACGCCCTAAACGACACTGCGGACGCCGACCAACGCGCCCGGCGCCGGTTTGGTAAAAAACAGACACCGTCCAATATGTTCCGCGGTGAAGGCGAAGACAACTGGAACACTCCATTCTTGTCGCAATTGATGTTTATGGGATCAGGCGGATGCACCCGAGATCTGAAAAAGCGCGCATCCGGCACCATCGCCTATGGCGCACAAAGCATCGACCAAAAGGTCCGCGTGGCGAAACCTGAAACCGATTACATGATGAAATGGGCCGAATACATCGACGTGCAGAACGGGGCCAATGTCCGCCCCCTTGCGTCGGAATTTATCCCCGGGGCACGACGTAAAATGTCAAGCTTACGCGACATGGCCACATATGTGCACGATGACCAACTGTATCAGGCATATCTGAATGCAGCGTTGATTTTACTGGATGAAAAGTTTGCTTTTGATTCCGGCATTCCATTTCACGGCGCATCTGCCAATGCTTTATCACGCAACAACCGCGAACCGTTTGCCTTGTTTGGTGGACCACACCTGTTGACGTTGGTCACCGAAGTGTCGAGCCGTGCGTTAAAAGCGGTACGCTTGCAAAAGTTCACAGTGCACCGCCGTTTGCGCCCGGAAGCAGCCGCCGCCCTGTTTCACACCGTTTTCACGGAATACCATCCGCACCGGGATTTGCCCGGAACATCGCCTTATGACGCAACCGGGACATCCGCAGAAAGCTTGGCCCGCCATCAAATGGCCAGCCTGATCGCGCCCTACACCCACCCGTATGCAAGTGATGGCACATCGCAAGGGTCAGACCCTGCGCTGGATAAAATCCTGACAGAAGTGCGCCTGCACAACGAGAAAAACTGTGGAGATACAACGTGGTTGCTGCCGATGGCTTTCCCCGAAGGGTCACCCATGCATCCCGCATATGGCGCGGGGCATGCGACAGTCGCAGGTGCGTGTGTGACTTTGTTAAAAGCCTTTTTCAACATGTCAGATCACAAGAACCCAAAGTCACCAACTTATCTGGTGAAACCCAAAGGCCAAGCCTTGGTTCCGGATTGCGGTGCGTCGCCCGAAGACGTCACAATTGATGCTTTGGCGCTGCCCATGGAAAAAGGTCTGACCCTAGAAGGTGAGCTGAACAAGCTGATTTGGAACATCTCAAATGCGCGTAACATCGGTGGGGTGCATTTCTACACCGACTATATTGAATCGGCACTTCTGGGCGAAGCGATCACCATCGGCATTCTACGCGAACAGATGATGGCATATCATGCGGAAGAAAACGTGGAAATGACAGTGCCGCTGCTGGTGGAACGCAGATTGCCAGACGCGTTGCTGACAGGCGCGGACCCCAGCGCAATGGGCAAAGTCAAAGCTGTCAAAATCCGCAGCGATGGAACGCTCACAGCGGCTGACCCAACACCGGGCCGGTAAAATATACCAAAAGGAAGGCTGGCTATATTTGAGCCGGCCTTTCTGGTTTCTCTCTTTTTTTCCGGAGCTGTTTTATGTCCATTCCCCCAATCATCGACATCACAATAGGCCTTGTGCTGGTTTATTTGGTTCTGAGCCTACTCAGCACCAGCATAAACGAAGCCATCGCAGGTTTTTTGCGGTTGCGCGGCAAAGTGCTGTTTCACGAAATAAACAAGATCCTTGATGACACCCAAGTGCGGGACGGCTTTTGGGCCTCTGGTCTGATGCGGTCCTTCAGCAGGCCAAGCACCACGCAACACATCAGCGTCAAAACCGCGCCCAGCTATGTCGAAGCACATATGTTTTCCAAAGCCCTAGTGTCGACACTTGCCAAGACCGGCGATGCCAAGGGTCAAAAACCATCTGAGCTATTGCAAGGCTTGGGCAAAGGCACCGGCTTGGAAGACGTCCTGAAACAAATCGCTTTAGACGCAGACAACAAATTGGAACTTTTTCACAACGGCATCGAAGCGTGGTTCAATGCCGTCATGGATCGTGCATCGGGCGTCTATAAAAGGCATTTGACCGTGGTGTCCGGTTTGTCTGCGGCCTTGATCGTGGTCATGGCAGACGCAGACACATTGGAGATCAGCAAATCCATCTGGCAAGATGATGCCCTACGGCAAGCCGTTGTCGAAAAGGCGCAAGCGGTTTTATCCAACGCATCTGTTTCCGAAACAGGCGCTGTTCCGACCGTCGATGCAACAGTATTAAACAACACCTTCTCCACCTTGATGCCCCATCCCTTGGGATGGTCGGGCAACGGGTGCATGACCACGGCTTGCTTGGGCGATTACGATCTTCAAGACTGGCTGGCCAAGGTGTTTGGCTGGATCTTAAGCACATTGGCTGTGATGCTAGGCGCTCCGTTCTGGTTTGACCGTTTGCAGCAACTTGTGCCTTTGCGCACAAGCGGTCCTTTGCGTGGCACCCCAACGCATCAGAATGTCAGCCCGCATGGTACGCCTTAGTACCCGCAGCCACCATCAAACGTCAGCGTCACAGGCTCACCTGTAAACCGTTTGTTAGTAGGAATTGAAAATGGTGGCCTCATACGGAATATATTGTCTAGTTGTTTAGAGCTCACATCCCGACAATAAGGTGGCCGCATGACCACAACACAGACCGACATCGTCTTTGCCAATGCCCGATTGATATTGCCCACCGACGTGATTGTCGGAGGGCTTCGTGTACAAAACGGGCAAATCGTGGATATTCATCAAGGCGCCCATGTGCCACCTTTTGCAATTGATTGCGGAGAACGGTTCTTAGCGCCCGGCTTGATCGAACTTCACACCGATAACCTTGAACGACACATGCAGCCCCGCCCCAAAGTCAATTGGCCGCACAAGGCAGCGATTTTGGGACATGATCGAGAGATGGCAGGCTGCGGAATTACGACCGTTTTTGATGCCATTCGAGTGGGGTCCATCGTGTCAGACAGCGGCAAAAAGCGCTACGGACGCTACGCCCGTTCCATGGCCGACGACCTGTTGGCCATGCGCGACAACGATATCTTGCGGATCAGTCATCACATCCATTTACGTGCCGAACTCTGTTCTGAAACACTCGCAGAAGAGCTGGAGGAATTCGGCCCAGACGACCACATCGGTATCGTATCCTTGATGGATCACACACCCGGTCAGCGGCAATTCCGCGATCTCAAGAAATTCGAAGACTACGTGTGCGGGAAAAACGGGCTGTCCCGCGACAACTTCGGCGACTACATCGACTTCCTTTACGGCTTGCAGGCCAAACTTGGCACCAAACATGAAGATGCAGCCATTGCCGCCGCCGCACGTTATGGCGCGACCCTCGCCAGCCACGACGACACCACCGCAGATCAAGTGGCGCACAGCCATGCCAACGGGGTGACGCTGGCAGAATTTCCCACAAGCATCGAAGCGGCCAAGGCCAGCAAAGATGCACAAATGGCCACAATCATGGGCGCCCCGAACTTGGTGCGGGGTGGGTCACATTCCGGGAACGTCGCGGCACTGGAACTGGCAGAATTGGGCCATTTGGACATTCTGTCATCCGACTACATTCCAGCCGCTTTGCTGCAAGGCGCGCTGCAACTGGCAGAGCTTTGGGGCGATATGGCCGCAGGGTTGGCTACGGTCACTGCCAACCCCGCAAAGGGCTGCGGCCTGTCTGACAGGGGATCACTGGCTTTGAACACACGCGCAGATCTTGTGATGTTTGAGGTCTATGACGGGCTGCCCTTGATCCATGGCGTTTGGTGCCAGGGTCTTCGGGTCGCCTAAAGCGCGGCTTCCAGAATATGCGCAAGATCAGCAGGACCTAAAGGCACCGCGTTCTTTTTGCTGGACGATGCTTGTACGCCGGCTTGCGCCAAGGCAGGAACGTCATTGGCCAAAACGCCCCAATGCGCCAAACGCGGCAAGCCCTGTATTTGCACCCATTGCTCGAACCCCGACAACGGGTCACTTACATCAACAGGCGCAAAGACCTGCGCAATCGCGTCAATGCAAAACCTGATCCGGCCTTGTGTGTCTGAGCTGGCATCATCCGATGCCAGATTAGCCCGCAACGTTGGTGCCAAAAGCCTGCCACACAGCGCACCGTGCGGCGCTTGATACGCCCCACCCAGAACAGATGCCAAACCATGCGCAACGCCCAATCCCCCATTCGCCAAAGCCAACCCGCTGGACAAGCTGCTCCAGGCAAGGCGTGTCCACGCATCTTCATCAGGTGCTTCCATCACCTGACGCACAGCGGCGATGCTTGCGCCAACGGCTGGCGTCGTCAAAGCGCACGAAAACGGGGTCGCTGCAGACGACGTATGCGCCTCAATGTTCTGAACAACCGCATCCAAACCGGAAAATAGCGCTACTTTGCGCGGGGCCGACACCATCAGGGAAGGGTCCACAATCGCAATGTCAGGCTGCAAAGCGGGGCCGCGCAAACTGACCTTGGCGGTGGTTTGCGCAGATCCAAGGACCGCATTCGACGTGACTTCGGCGCCGGTGCCTGCGGTTGTGGGCAACACGATCAAGGTGATGGCGCGTCCATGCGCATGAGACTGCCCAAAATCCGCGTCCGATAATGCGCGCCCGCGATCAAGCGCCAAGGTCAACGCCTTTCCGGTATCAATCGCCGACCCGCCGCCGCACACAACGACACAGTCCACTGGCTGTGACCCCAGTTGGCCCAGCGCATCATTGACCGTTTCAAGCGTCGGCTCAGCCCGGCATGTCACGATATCAACAGTAAAATCACCGGTATCCAAGATGGCACGCAACGGTGCAGATGCCCCGTCAGAGGCACCTTTAACAACCACAACATGGGCTGCGTTTTGCGGTAGAAAATTCAGAATACCCCGATGCGTCCCGACCCCGAAATGCACTTTTGTGGGGCAGACGAAAGAAAATGGCGCAGATGTCATCGATCAATACTCAAGCGTGCATGCCACAGCCCGCCGCCAGTCCGCGTATTTCTGGTCGCGCACGTCGTCGGCCATATTGGCTGTGAACTGGCGGTCCAGCGCCCATTGCTGTGCAAATTCTTGTTGGCCAGGCATGATCCCCGCTTTCATCCCCGCCAACCAGGCCACCCCCAGCGCTGTCGTTTCCAAAACCTGCGGACGATCCACAGGCGCGTCAATGATGTCGGCCAGAAACTGCATGGCCCAGTCAGAGGCGCTCATGCCGCCGTCCACGCGCAAAACCGCAGTGGCCCCTTCGGTGGACCAATCCGCACGCATCGCATCCAGCAAATCGCGCGTCTGATAACCGACGCTTTCCAACGCCGCTTTGGCCAATTCATTTGGGCCCGAATTTCGCGTCAGCCCATAGATGGCCCCCCGACATTCCGGGTTCCAATAGGGCGCCCCCAGCCCCGTGAACGCAGGCACAAGCACCACGGATTGCGTGTCATCAGCACCCTCAGCCAAGCCTTGCGTTTCAGACGCATCACGGATCATTTTCAACCCGTCGCGCAGCCATTGCACCACAGCCCCCGCCACAAAAATCGACCCTTCCAACGCATAAGTGGGTTTGCCGTCCAATTGGTATGCGATGGTCGTCAGCAAACGATTGTTGGATTTCACAGGCGTGTCGCCCGTGTTCAAAAGCGCAAAGCATCCGGTGCCATATGTAGACTTCATCATGCCCGGTTCAAAACACGCCTGCCCGATGGTCGCGGCCTGTTGGTCACCCGCCACACCGCAAATCGGGATCGGGCGGCCAAACAGATCGGCGCGGCTTTCGCCAAAGTCGGCGGCGCTGTCTTTGACCTGCGGCAGCATGGACATGGGAATGTCGAACAGATCGCAGATCGTCTCGCTCCAACGCCCTTTGCGGATATCATACAGCATCGTGCGGGCGGCATTGGTGGCGTCCGTTACGTGGGACGCGCCCCCCGTCAGCTTCCAGATCAGATAGGTGTCGACGGTGCCAAACAGCAAATCGCCGTTTTGGGCTTTGGCACGTGCGCCTTCAACGTTGTCCAAAATCCATTTCAGTTTAGTGCCGGAAAAATATGGGTCCAGCAGCAAGCCTGTGCGATCCGCAAACATGTCACCGTGCCCTGCCACGGACAGTTCTTTGCAAAAGTCAGCGGTGCGGCGGTCTTGCCAGACAATCGCGTTGTGCAAGGGTTGACCCGTTTTGCGGTCCCACACAATGGTGGTTTCGCGCTGGTTGGTGATGCCGATAGATACGATGTTTTCGGCGCCAATGTCGGCGCGTTCAATGACGGCGCGGCAGGTGCCTGCTGTCGTGCTCCATAGGTCGTTGGGGTCATGCTCGACCCAGCCAGATTGCGGGAAAATCTGCGGGAATTCTTCTTGGGCAGTGGCGATAACATTCAGACTTTGATCAAAGATGATCGCCCGCGTGGATGTGGTGCCTTGATCAATTGCCAGTACATATTTCATCGCAAAGTTCCGTTTGGTCGCAAAAAAAGGAGGCAGCCGTGGGGCCACCTCCGAAGGTGTGCCATATCACTGGCCATCAGGGAAGATCGTGGTCGTTGGGGTGCGGGGCGCATGTAAATCACGCCCCGCACATCAGTTCATAGTGACGTTACTGCCAGGATTTGATCAGCTCGTCATAAGCAACTGTTTTTGGCTCTTCGTCCTCGTTCTCAAGCTTGGCGTAGGGTGCGCCCGGCTGTGAGAACCAGTGCTCGGCGCTCATTTCCTCGTTCAGCTTTGGACCAAGATCACCTTGGACGCCTGCACGCTCAAGACGCGACAGAACTTTTTCCTGATCGGCACACAGCTGATCAAGTGCTTCCTGAGGGGTCTTTGCACCGGACATCGCATCGCCGATGTTCTGCCACCACAGCTGCGCCAGCTTTGGATAGTCAGGCACGTTTGTACCCGTTGGCGACCACTGGATGCGCGCAGGAGAGCGGTAGAATTCCACCAAACCACCCAAACGTGGGGCGCGTTCTGTGAAGTGCTCGGACGCGATGGTGCTTTCACGAATGAAGGTCAGACCCACATCAGACTTTTTCAAGTCAACTGTTTTGGACACAACAAACTGCGCATAAAGCCAAGCGGCTTGGGCGCGATCCACAGGTGTGGATTCCATCAAAGTCCAGGAACCGGCGTCTTGGTAGCCGATTTTCTGACCCTCTTTCCAGTATACGCCGTGCGGGGATGGTGCCATCCGCCACTTGGGCGTGCCGTCTTCGTTCATCACAGGCAAACCGGGTTTCACAGTGTCCGCCGTGAAGGCCGTGTACCAGAACATTTGCTGGGCAATGTTGCCTTGCGCCGGGATTGGACCCGCTTCACCAAACGTCATGCCCGCAGCAGCCGGTGGCGTATACTTGTCGAGCCATTCGATCGCTTTGGTCACAGCGTAGACTGCAGCAGGTGCGTTTGTGGCACCACCACGTGCGACACAGGATCCGGTAGGTTGTGAATTTTCGTTCACACGAATGCCCCACTCGTCGACTGGCAGACCATTTGGTTCGCCCGCGTCACCCATACCAGCCATGGACATCCACGCGTCGGTGTAACGCCAACCCAAAGACGGGTCTTTCTTGCCGTAGTCCATGTTACCAAAGACTTCGCCTTCAACGTCCAAATGGCTTAGATCGCGGCCCGTGAAGAATTCCGCGATGTCTTCGTAAGCAGACCAGTTGACCGGAACGCCCAGATCATAGCCGTATTTCGCTTGGAAGTCGGCTTTGTTCTTGTCGTCGTTGAACCAGTCATAGCGGAACCAATAGAGGTTCGCGAACTGCTGTGTGGGCAGTTGGTACAGTTTGCCATCGGGGCCTGTCGTGAAAGACGTACCGATAAAGTCCGCGATGTCCAGCGTGGGCAACGTCACGGATGCGCCTTCGCCGGCCATCCAGTCTGTCAGGTTACGCACTTGCTTGTAACGCCAGTGTGTGCCGATCAGATCAGAGTCGTTGATGTAGGCGTCATAGATGTTTTCGCCGGACTGCATTTGCGTTTGCAGCTTTTCCACAACATCGCCTTCGCCGATCAAGTCATGTGTGACCTTGATGCCGGTGATTGCTTCGAACGCTGGCGCCAGCACTTCGCTTTCGTATTGGTGTGTCGCGATGGTTTCAGACACCACCTTGATTTCCATGTCTTTGTAAGGTGCGGCAGCATCCACAAAGAACTGCATTTCGGCTTCTTGGTCTGCCCGTGACAACGTGGACAGTTCACCGATTTCTGCGTCAAGGAACGACTTTGCGGCATCCATGTCGGCAAAAGCCACACCGCTTGTCATTCCAAGCCCCAGCGTCAGTGCTGTGCTTGATTTCAAGATAAACTTCATAATTCCCTCCCTATTGGAATTGGTCGTTTGGTTGGCCCAACTACACCCAGCGAAACACCGCCGCCGCGTAAACAAGGCATACAAGCAGCGCAAAAGGTTGGTTTGCGCCAATCACGCCCAGCCATGCCAAATTGATAAAGGCAGAGCCAAGCAGTGTGATGAAAAGACGATCGCCACGCGTCGTCTCGATCCGTAAAACACCCTTGCGGGGCGTTTCAGGGTATTTGATCGCCAGCACCGTGAAGACGGTCAAAATGCAAGCGATGATGATGAAGAAAATCGCGGTGGGCCATGTCCATGCCATCCAAGCCATTGTCTGATCCCTTTCCTATACCCGGCCCAGGGCAAAGCCCTTGGCGATGTAGTTTCGTACGAAGTAAATCACCAATGCGCCGGGCACGACGGTCAGTACGCCTGCTGCGGCCAAGACGCCCCAGTCGATTCCAGAGGCGCCTTGGGTTCGCGTCATGATAGCAGCGATGGGTTTGGCGTCTACGGTTGTCAGGGTCCGCGACAGCAGCAATTCAACCCACGAGAACATGAAACAAAAGAATGCCGCGACCCCGATGCCGGATGAGATAAGCGGCATGAAGATCTTCACAAAGAACCGCCCGAAGGAATAGCCGTCGATATAGGCCGTCTCGTCTATTTCCTTGGGCACGCCACGCATGAAGCCTTCGAGGATCCACACCGCAAGCGGCACGTTGAACAGGCAATGCGCCAGGGCCACGGCGATATGCGTGTCGAACAATCCAACCGACGAATAAAGCTGAAAGAACGGTAAGGCGAACACGGCAGGCGGCGCCATGCGGTTGGTCAGCAGCCAGAAAAACAGCTGATTGTCACCCATGAACCGGTAGCGGCTGAACGCGTAGGCCGCAGGCAACGCCACCGTCAGGCTGATCGCGGTGTTCATCAAAACGTAGATCAGCGAATTGACGTAGCCCATGTACCACGACGGGTCCGTCAGGATCGTCGCATAATTGGCAAAGGTCAGATCATTGGGAAACAGGCTGAAGGTGTTCAGGATTTCCGTGTTTGTCTTCAGGCTCATGTTCAGCAGCCAATAGATCGGCAACAGCATGAACGTCAGGTAAATCCCCATGACGATGGCGCTTTTGTTCACTTTCATCGCTCAGCCGTCCTTTTTGTCCATGTTGGTCATGACGGTGTAAAACACCCATGAAATCAACAAGATAACGAGATAGTACATGATGGAAAACGCGGCCGCTGGCCCCAGATCAAACTGGCCCAAAGCCATCTTGACCAGATCAATCGACAGCAGGGTTGTCGCATTGCCCGGACCGCCACCTGTGACCACGAAGGGTTCGGTGTAGATCATAAAGCTGTCCATGAAGCGCAGCAAAATCGCAATCATCAGGACCCCTGCCATCTTGGGCAGCTCGATGTAGCGAAAGATGGCCCAACGGCTTGCCTGGTCGATTTTGGCAGCCTGATAATAGGCGTCGGGAATGGACTTGAGACCGGCAAAAGCCAGTAAGGCGACCAGCGACGTCCAGTGCCACACATCCATGACGATGATCGTGGCCCATGCCGCAAAGGTGTTTTGCGTGTAGTTGTAGGAAATGCCCAGCGCGTCCAGCGTATAGCCCAAAAGGCCAATATCGACGCGCCCGAAAATCTGCCAGATGGTGCCGACCACGTTCCACGGGATCAGCAGTGGCAGGGACATCAAAACAAGACACAGGCTGGACCAAAATCCGCTTTTGGGCATGTTCAGTGCCACAAAAATCCCCAGCGGGATTTGGATGGTCAGAATGATCGCCGAGAACATCAACTGACGGCCCAATGCATCCCACATGCGCTCGGACTGCAACATCTCGGAAAACCACTCAAGCCCCACCCAGAAAAAGACGTTTTGCCCGAATGTGTCCTGCACCGAATAGTTCACGACCGTCATCAGCGGAATGACCGCAGAAAAGGCGACCAGCAAAAGCACCGGAAGGATCAGGAACCACGCTTTTTGGTTAACTGTTTTTTCCATCAGGCGGCCTTTCCTTCTTTAAGCCAGTCATCGACGTAGACGTTCACTTGCGCCGGATCGAAGACCACTTTGGTCATGTCAGGCGAGATTGACGTGCTTTCACCCGCAACAATGTTGATTTCTGTGCCAAACAGGTCTGCACGCACGATTTTGTGGCGGCCCACGTCCTCGACGCGGCGGATGCTGACAGGCAGACCCGGCCCGTCCGTCAGTGTCACAAATTCAGGGCGCACCCCGATTTCGACCTTGCCGCTTAACGCGCCATAGCCACGGTTCAGGTCTACCGACGCACCATGCACAGACGCAGTTTTCCCCGTGATCTCGGCGGGAATAACGTTCATCCCTGGTGACCCGATGAAGTAGCCCACAAACGTGTGCTGCGGCTTTTCAAACAATTCCTGCGGGGTGCCGATCTGCACAACCCGCCCGTCATACATAACCACAACCTTGTCGGCGAAGGTCAACGCCTCTGTCTGGTCGTGGGTCACATAGATCATGGTGTGCCCGAATTCGTGGTGCAAGGATTTCAACTGCGTGCGCAATTCCCACTTCATATGCGGGTCGATCACGGTCAGCGGCTCATCAAACAACAGGGCGTTCACGTCTTCACGCACCATCCCCCGCCCAAGCGAGATCTTCTGCTTGGCGTCTGCCGTCAGACCGCGGGCGCGCTTGTTCAGCTCAGCTTCCATCCCGATCATTTGGCCGATTTGCTGCACACGGTCCTGAATGTACTGTGCACTGGCCCCACGGTTTTTCAGCGGAAACGCCAGATTATCGCGTACCGTCATCGTGTCGTAGACCACCGGAAACTGAAACACCTGCGCGATGTTGCGGTCAGCGGTTGAGGCCTGCGTGACATCTTTGTCGTCGAACAGAATGCGGCCCTGCGACGGATGCAACAGCCCCGAAATGATGTTCAGCAGCGTGGATTTACCACAGCCCGACGACCCAAGCAGCGCATAGGCTTCGCCGTCCGCCCAGTCGTGGTTCAGTTCCTTCAGGGCAAAGTCATCTTCGCCCTTGGGGTTCGGATAGTAGGAATGTGCCAGATTTTGCAGCGTGATTTTTGCCATGTGTCTGTTCCCCTCAGGCCGCAAGCGCGTAGGATGCGGGGGCGACCAGATCGCCATTTTCGCTAAAGATGTAGATGTGGCTTGGGTCCAGATAGACCGGCAACGCTGCACCCAATGGCAAATCATGCACGCCATGCACCAAACCGACCCACTTTTCGCCATGATGATCGAGATGCACAAACGTCTCGGAACCCGTCAACTCTGTCACAATCAGATGTGTGTCGAATTCAAGCGCGCCGCTGCTTTGGGCCGACAATTCAACGTGGTTGGGCCGGAAGCCTGCCGTATATGTCCCATCATGAAGCGTCGCCATTGATCCGGTGGCCATCACAGTCTGACCCGCACCAAACGAGATTTCGGATCCGGATTTCGTAACTGTCAAAAAATTCATCGGCGGGTCACTGAAAACCCGCGCGGTTGTCGCGTTTACCGGTCGGCGGTAAACCGTCGGGGTTAGGTCAAACTGCGTCACGCGACCTTCCCACAAAGCAGCCGTATGACCCCCAAGCAAAAGGGCTTCTTCGGGTTCTGTGGTTGCATAAACAAAGATTGAACCCGCTTCTTCAAAGATCTTTGGGATTTCGACGCGCAGTTCTTCGCGCAATTTGTAATCCAGATTGGCCAGCGGTTCGTCCAGCAAAACCAACCCTGCGTCCTTGACCAAAGCCCGCGCCAAGGCACAGCGTTGTTGTTGCCCGCCCGACAGCTCCAATGGCTTGCGTTGCAACATCGGAGACAGCTGCATCAAGTCGGCGGCTTTGTGGACTGCTGCATCAATTTCGCTGCGTGATTTGCCCATCAGCCGTAACGGCGATGCGATATTTTCATAGACGGTCATCGAAGGGTAATTGATGAATTGCTGGTAGACCATCGCGACCTTGCGGTCCTGCACGCGCATACCTGTGACGTCCTCGCCCTGCCAAAACACCTGGCCCTCGGTTGGCACATCAAGACCCGCCATCAGACGCATAAGGGACGTCTTGCCAGAAGAAGTTGGCCCTAAAAGGACGTTCATCGTCCCTTTGTTCAGCGTCAAATGGGTCGGGTGGATATGTGTTGCGCCGTTCACCACTTTGGATACGCCTTTAAGTTCCAGCGTCATGTCGTCCCCCTATTCAGCCGCAGCGTTTTGTGCCGCCGTCAGCTGTTCTTTTATCCATGCGTCCAACGTAGAAATTTGTGCTGCAGTCATGCGCAATCCAAGTTTGCTACGTCGCCACACCACATCGTCAGCGGCGCGGACATATTCGTTTTCAATCACCCACTGGACCTCAGCTTGATACAAATCAGCCCCGAAATCCGTACCTAAATCGTCTAGCGTGGCGGCATGGCCCAACACATCTTTAGCTTCAGTGCCGTAGGCTTTGACCAATCGCGCGGCCCAAGCATCGGTCAGAAAGGGATAGCGGGCTTTGGTGTCCCGGATCAGGGCATCCACCCCATCCACCGGAAAATCACCGCCGGGCAAAGGCACGCGGGCGGTCCACGGTTTGGCATCGACAGGCAGCACGTCCTGAATTTTCTCAAGCGCACTTTCTGCCAGACAGCGATAGGTTGTGATCTTGCCGCCAAAGACGTTCAACGCAGGGGCACCGCGCCCTTCGTCCAGCTTCAAAACATAGTCGCGGGTCGCAGCCGATGCGTTGCTTGCTCCGTCATCATATAGGGGACGCACCCCCGAATATGTCCAAACCACATCGGCTGCGCTGATCGGCGCCTGAAGGTATTCGTTGATGAAGTTAATCAGATAATCTTGTTCTTCGGGCGTACATTCCGGCGTCACAGACGCATCCGGATGGTCATTGTCCGTGGTGCCAATAACGGTGAAATCATTTTCGTAGGGAATTGCAAAAATGATGCGCCCATCAGTGCCTTGGAAGAAGTAGCACTTGTCATGGTCAAACAGCTTTTTGGTGACAATATGGCTGCCACGCACCAACCGCACACCGGCTTGCGAATTGCTTTTCAACGTGCCGCGCAGTACATCACCAACCCAAGGGCCAGCCGCATTCACAACCATTGCGGCCGTGACGGTGGAGGTGACGCCAGTGGCGCTGTCTTCCAAAACAACTGACCAAACACCGTCTTCGACATCTGCGCCAATGACCTTGGTGCGTGTCCGAATATCGGCGCCGCGTATCTCTGCGTCTCTGGCGTTCAACATCACAAGCCGCGAATCTTCGACCCAGCAGTCGGAATATTCATACGCTTTCTCAAAATGGTCCTTCAGACCGTTCCCTTCGGGAGCATTACGCAAATCAAGGTTCGTGGTGCCGGGCAGAATTTCACGGCCGCCAAGGTTATCGTATAAAAACAGGCCCAACCGGATCAACCATGCAGGGCGGCGACCTTTCATCCATGGCATCACGGCCCCCAGCAGTTTTGAGGTGGGCGTGGACATGTCGAAGCGCATGCTTTCGTGGTAGGGCAGCACAAAGCGCATCGGCCAGGAAATATGGGGCATTGCCCGCAACAGGTTTTCACGTTCAATCAAGGCTTCGCGCACCAAACGGAACTCAAAGTATTCCAGATACCGCAAGCCGCCGTGAAAAAGTTTGGTCGAAGAGGCAGACGTGGCTGATCCCAGATCGTTCATCTCGGCAAGGCAAACACGCAAACCACGGCCCGTTGCATCACGCGCAATACCACAGCCATTGATGCCGCCGCCAATAATCAGCAGATCGAAATCCGGTTTCATTGAAGCCCTCCCGACACGCAGCCCTCCCGCCGCGATAACGCAAAGGTGACAAGGAACGCATGAAAAAGGAAGCAAAAAATGTTCGTTTATGATCGTTTTTCAGTTACCTATTGAATTCATTCTGCTTTTTTCCTTGGTCCACGAAAGCAAATCGAACATTTTCGAACACGAACCCACGCAAAGATTCGTGACACACATGATTTTCGCGCTAAAATGGCCCCAAACGAACATTGGAGGTTCATTGGTGGTGTTAACCATACGCAAGCCGGAAATTCTGACAATTGCCCGCCGCGAGGGCAAAGTGACCGTAGACGGGCTTGTGGATTATTTCGGCGTCACCCCCCAGACCATCCGCCGCGATTTGACTGAAATGGCGGATGCCGGTCAGCTTGAACGCGTCCATGGTGGCGCGATCCTGCCATCCACAACTGTGAACATCGCCTACAATGAACGCCGCCAGTTAAATCAGGCGTCCAAAGTCGACATTGCCCGCGCCTGCGCCCGCCACATCCCCAACGATTGCTCAATCTTTTTGAACATCGGCACGACCACCGAAGCCGTCGCCGTTGAGCTGTTGAACCATCAGGGCCTGCTTGTGTTCACCAACAACATCAACATCGCCCACACACTGTCGAGCAGCGCAGACATCGAAGTCGCAGTCACCGGCGGCCAGATGCGCAAATCCGACGGGGCCCTAACCGGTGATTTCGCCCGAACTACCATTGAACAGTTCCGGTTTGACTATGCCGTCATCGGCTGTTCAGCTCTGCGCGCAGATGGCGACATTCTGGACTTTGACCTGCAAGAGGTCGGCATCAGCAAGGCCATCATCCAACAAAGCGACAAAGTGTTCTTGACTGCTGACCATTCCAAATTTGAACGAAAAGCGCCTGCGCGCGTGGCATCCATGGGCGATATGGCTGCGATTTTCACCGACAAACCACTGCCCGAAACCTGCAAACAGCTTTGCGATGCCTCTGACACCCGTATTGTCTACGCCTGAACCTAGCCCAAACCAAAGTCTACACAAACGCGTCCACAACGGGCACCAAATGGTTGTCCCATTGTAAATCGGAATGCCGCGTTGCGTATGGGATGCGATTGTCAATGTGCCGGATCCCCCCCAGACCGGACGACATGGCAAACCCCTGCCCCATCGCCGCAACACCGCAAACGTCCGGTTCTGCGATGTTATGGGAAAACCGTGACGCCTTGGCATCATACACCTGCATCACGCCCCCTCTGGGTGACGTCACAGCGATACGCGCGCCATCATTAGAAAAGGCAACACTGCCAACATACCCTTGCATCCGGCGCACGTCATCGGGCGGTACATCCAAGACGCGCACCTCCTTTACCGGATGGTGCACACCGACAAGTGCGGGCGCAACGTCCCCCCCTTGCCATTGCATCCCGAAGGCAACAGTCCCGTCCGGCGCCACAGCAAGATGCCGGATCGAGTTTTTGCGCCATGCCGTGCCCAGCACCACGTCCTGAATCACGCGGCCGTTTTCGATGTAAGTCAGTGAAGGCTGCATCGTGGCAATGTTCAATTTGGTACGGCCACTGTCGGGATGCGTATCAATACCACCGTTTGCCACGACCAGACGTTCGGTGCCCGGCAGACGTTTGATGTCGTGTGGGCCGACACCCCCGCTGGGCCATTCATCAACGCGCTTGTACCCCTTCCGGGTATCCCAGACACCGATGCGACCCTCGCCCGCCTCATAATTGTTTTCGGTCGTGAACAACAAAGCACCATCCGCCGAGAATGCCCCGTGCCCATAGAAATGGCGTCCCGCAGGCGCTGACAGCACCGCCCGTTCTATCCCCTGTGCGCAATCGATCACGATCGCAAAAGTGCCAGGGCGGCGGGCAAAAGCCACGGCTTCGGGGCGGGTGGGGTGCGCGGCCGCCGCATGACCGCGATCCGGCAGGGGCAGCGCAAACCGCACCTGCAAATCAGCTGAGATACCGCACAAGACATAAGACCCGTCGGGCCTGGCCGCTGCGGCTAAAAATCTCGGCGATCCAGCATCGGCCCACGACGGTTTGGGAATAAAACCAGCGGCCAAAAGCCCTGCCAAAAACTGTCGGCGCCCCGTTTTCGCAGCAACCATCAGTCACCATCCAGCGCGTTAAAACCTGCCGCCACACCCAAAGTCGGGCCCAATTCATCGCGCACGGTCGCGCGGATTGCGTCAACAGATTGTTGCAAAACCTCGACCTTCAATCGCGACTGCGGATCAGCCACAGATGCAAAACTCGGGTCATTCAACGCCTTTAACTGGGACATGGCCGTCTGAAACCGTGCGTCCAGCCGAGCCGCCAATTCCGCGTCGCCACCTGCCAGACGTGCTGCAAGATCACGCAGCGCTGTCAGGCTCAGCATCACATGCTGCGCCGACCTGCCAGAGCGATGCGCTTCAGCCCGTTTGGGCCGCGGACGATCGAAAGCCCCCAAAGGACGACCAAGCCTTGTATCTGATGTAAATTGTAACCCCGTGGACAGCGCCTTGAACAGTTCTTGCGACACCTCGGCCGTGCTGCGGTATGTTCCATCGGCTGAGGGTTGACGCAGCTCTTGCGTAAAACTGGACTGCCAACCGGCGTAGATATTTTGCGTGGTTGCGGCGATATCCGCGCTTATGGTTTGAACCAACGCGCAATGATACTGCGCATCGCCCGCACGGCTTATCGCATCATCAAACAGCAAGAATTCCATCGCATAGAACCCACGGGCGGCAATGGAAACTTCGCCGTAATCTGCAACGGATGCCACAACCGGATCCTGCGCTGCAATCAAGCTGTTCAAGGCACGCGGCGTCGCCCCACGGCTGTCCGGCCAGAACGCCAGTGCAAAGGCGCGATCATCAACCTCTGTCGGACCAAACCGTAAATGACTGACAGACACCCACGCATCGAAAGCAGCGCCATAGGCTACCTTCAGGTCTTGCGATGTCGGATCACAATTTTTTGCAGCCGTGTTCGCCAAATTTTGCGCCGTGACTGCAAGCTGTTCAAATCCGGGCAGAATGTGATCGCCCAAAATGGTCTCAACGGCATCACTTTGTGCGTCAGCCTGCGCCAACGCGGGCAAAAGCAGCAGCGCAAAACTTAGGTAGGTTGGTCTCATAAGCTCTCCAGAAAAGCGATAAGGGCCGCACGGTCTGCAATCGACATATCCACAACAGCATCGCGCTGCGATTGCGCCTCACCACCGTGCCACAAAACCGCTTCCAGCAGCGATCGCGCACGCCCGTCGTGTAAAAAATAACTGTGGCCGCTGACTTGCTGCGTCAACCCGATGCCCCAAAGCGGCGGCGTGCGCCATTCACGGCCCGTGGCGCGGGCTTCGGGGCGATTGTCGGCCAGACCGGGCCCCATATCATGCAGCAACATGTCAGTGTAGGGCCAGATCAGCTGGAAGCTTTGTTCGGGTTGATCATGCAAGCGGTGCGTCACAAAGCTGGGTGTGTGACACGCAGCACACCCCGTCGCATGGAACACTTGTTTGCCACGCAGAACGTTTGCGCCCCCCACATCACGACGGGCAGGTACGCCAAGATTGCGGCTGTAAAAGCTGACAAGTTCGAGGCCTTCGGCATCGATTTCAGTGCCCCTGTTGTCACCATCGCCATGCACCGCAGTTTGGCACGCGGATTGTGCAAGGGTGCATTCCCCTGCGCCTGCCGGAAACAGGGGCGATGAAATTCCGATGTCACCAGCAAAGGCGGCTGCCGATTGTTCTTTGACTGTCGGGCTGCCCGCCTTCAAACCAAACCGCCCCAACATAGGTTGGTCAAATTCAACAGACCACACGACATTTGGCCGGCCCGAAATACCGTCGCCGTCGGCGTCGTCCGGGTCCGCTTGTGCAAGAATGTCCGCAGCCGGTATCGCCTCAAGCAGACCAAGTCCGATCATCTGCGGAGCCACACGCGGACTTAGCATTGCATCCCGGTGCAACGGTCCATAGCCAAGATCGACGGCCTTGTATTCAGGATGGCGCAGCGACGCAGTTGCCCCCCCGGCCAACGCAATCGCCTGTTCCGTGTATTGTATATCCAAACGGTATTCTGACGCGTGGCCTTGCACAGCAAAATCCTGCAATTGCGTGCCATAGGTCGGATCGGGCGCGGTGGTGATGTAGTCTGCGATCTTGGCTGCTGTTGCAGAGACTGTGGCGGCCGAGGCGGGGATAGACACCCTTAGAAACATCGAAATCGCGTTGTCGTCGTCTTGTTCAGGCGGATGACCGCGCCCGTCTTTGATGTGACACCGCTGACAGGACCGCGCGTTATATAGCGGCCCCAAGCCGTCAGAGGCCAAAGTGGAGGCCGGCGCAGACACCCAAAGCTTGCGGAACAGGCCATTGCCGACCTTGAAGTTCAACTCGTCTTCAAATGTGATATTGCCCGATGGACGCGAAAACGCATCTGCCGATTTGGCCACACGCACGGTGGCAGCACCGGCAGACTTTTCTTCAAAGCGGTGCGGCACGGAAAAATCTGTAGGCATTGCGGTGACATCGGAAATGCGCTTGGCTTCTTGCGGCGTGCGCGGGACCACGTTCAGATGCGGATCACCAAGCGTCCAAACAGGCGGTGCTGCGGGTTCGTCTGCAAAAGCACTTGCGTCTACACCCATGCCCATTCCCACAACCGCACAAGAAAGCCCCCACGCAAAACTGCGCAGGGTCAAATGCAATGGAAGTGCAATTTTTAACATGATTTTTCGTGCCTTGCTGTCAGGCCAAATGCGTTACTGGAACACAGCTTCGGGATCATCTAAGCTGTCGGACCCCTCAAAAGCGATCTGATCAAGGCCCAGCGCCGTGACCACCCTTTCGATGCTGCGCGTTTGATCGATCAATCCGTTCACGCCGCCCATCACCAACGCTTCGCCTGCCGCATTGCCTCGTTCCAGCATCTGGTCGTAGGCAAATCCGGCTTCGGCCGCCGTTTTTATGCGTCCCAAAGACATCATCGTCGTCGACAACTTCCCTTGCATTTCGGCATCCAGCGCGGGGTCTGCGGCCAGAACCAGATCCGCCAGGGATGGCCCCGACACCAAAGTGCCATCAATGCGGATGTATTCGCCCACATATACGTTCTGCACGCCCAACCCGTCATAATAGTGATCGTTGTGGGTGTTGTCGGCAAAACAGGAATGTTCTTCTTCGGGGTCATTCAGCATCAGGCCAAGACGCATGCGTTCGCCTGCTTGCTCTCCATATGACAATGACCCCATGCCCGTCAAAATCGCGGCCAAACCGGCGTCGACATTCGCAGTCAAGTCGGCACGCGCCACACCTGCATCCGCCCATTGCGCTGCCATCCATTCCAGATCGGACACCAACAGCTGTGTGGCAGCCACCAGATAATCCGCGCGGCGGTCACAGTTGTCATGGGTGCATGCGTCGCCCTTTGCGTAATCTGTCCAAGGACGGTTGCCAGCACCTGCGCCGTGCCCATTCAAGTCCTGCCCCCACAGCATGAATTCAATCGCGTGATAACCGGTTGCGACGTTGGCCTCGATCCCGTCTGCCTCATGCAGTGTTTCAGCCAGCAAAGCCGGTGTGATGTCGCTGGCGTCGATGTCCTTGCCCGACAAAGAAAACTTCGGGTTGGCCACAACATTCAGGGCGGCAAGTTCATTTTCATCAGATGGCCCGCCGTAGGACGCATCCACGTAGTCGATCAATCCTTCGTCCAGCGGCCATGCGTTCACCTTGCCTTCCCAATCATCGACGATCGGATTGCCAAAGCGGTATACTTCGGTCTGCTGATAAGGCACCCGTGCCGACAGCCACGCTGACTTGGCGGCTTGCAATGCCTCAGCTGATGGGTCTGCCACCAATGCGTTTACCGCGTCTTGTAAGGTCTGCGCAGTTGCAAGACTGTCCGCGTATTTGGCCGCGGCGATATCGGCATACGTTTGCAGAACTTCGGTTTTGTCAGTTGCAAACGCGGGGGTGGCCAATGCCAAACACAGCACGGAAGTTGACAGATAAACAGGTTTCATGGTGCCTCCTAACGATAAGAAAAATGCAAGCGGAAGCCATGGCACTTGAGCTAGGTGGCCGCGAATTGGGTCTGCGCCAATACCTGAGTAATTTCATAAGACATGTCAACCCGACTTTTTTAGTAAAGAATTTTGATGTCTGTCGATTTTCACCTACCAAGCCCTTGAACCCGATGCGCTGGCCAACTTTAATGGGCTTAAAAGATGATAAGGCACAGCACCGTCATCGCCTTGAAGCCCGCGTAGGTTTTGACATCGGTATTGTCGCTCATGTCTGGACCCTCGCCTCGCGTTGCTGACGGGCAAAGATCAACAGCACAACCATCACCATTGTCAGCAGGATCATAGAAGCGGCCGCCCCAAACGGCCAATTGCCAGCGTTGCCTTTGAACTGCTCTTCAATCAGCGAACCGATCATGAATGCTTTGGCACCGCCCAAAAGATCGGGGCCAGAAACGCGCCACAAACATGTTGCGCGGGTATTCGTAAATATCACGTGGTGCGCCAAGTTGTTGCAATTCACCCGCAGACATGACCGCAATCCTGTCAGACATTGTCAGGGCTTCTTCCTGATCGTGGGTCACAAAGATAAAGGCAATGCCCGTCTCGCGTCGGATGTGTTTCAGTTCAATCTGCAGGGCCTTGCGCAGCTTCAGATCAAGCGCGGACAGCGGCTCATCCAGCAGCAAGACTTTGGGGGATGGGGCCAAGGCGCGGGCAAGGGCCACGCGTTGTTGTTGGCCACCCGACAGTTGTGCGGGTTTGCAGGTTTGCAGGTTTGCGGTGAGCGAATTGCGTCAGCTGGACCAGCACAAGCATCACTCTGGCACGTTTGCGCGCATCTGATCGCGAGGCGCCTTTCATCTCAAGGCCGAACCCCACGTTATCTAGGATCGTCATATGCGGAAACAGCGCGTAGTTCTGAAACACTGTGTTCACGGGGCACTGGTTTGGGGCCAGTTTCGCGATCTCGTCGCCAAACAGAAAAATTCCACCTTCGGTGACGTCTTCAAAACCCGCAATCATGTGCAGCAGCGTGGTTTTCCCAAAGCCAGAGGGACCCAAAAGGGTGAAAATTCATTGTCCCGTATGCCAAGCAAAATTTTTACAGGGCGGTGAAACTTCCGTAGCGCTTGACCGCGCCGCGCACATCAACCGCAATTTCCGCAGTGTCCTGCATTGGTGTCCCCCAGCATTGTAAGGAACCCGGCATGCACAGCCTTTGCCAACGCTATCCCGCAGGTTCCTTGGCAAAGATTAGGACGAAGCGCAGGATGTTAAGAAATCGTTTCTGCCGAAGGCGAGCTTAGGTGAATCCTTTCCTTCCACACAAAAACTTAGCCAGAACCTAATCAGGACTAATGTAGACACTTCTTTCCCCAACGCGCAGCTAAAGGCAGAACTGGAACACAAGCGGATGAAACCACATCCAAACCACATCACGCCCGGGGGGGGATTACGCCTATGCCAGTTGAAACCATAGACACGCTTGTTGTTGGGGCGGGGCAAGCGGGAATCGCGCTGTGTGAACATCTGGGCAAACAGGGCGTCCAGTTTCTGGTGCTTGAAAAAAGCCGCATCGCTGAGGCCTGGCGCACATCGCGGTGGGACGCTTTGGTGACAAACGGCCCTGTCTGGCACGACCGGTTCCCCAACATGGAATTTAACGGCAACGCACCTGATGAATTCGTAGGCAAAGATCGCGTCGCCGACTACATCGAAGAATATGCGGCGATGGTGGACGCGCCTGTGCGAACGGGCGTGGAAGTGATCAAAGCCGAACGCTTGCCTGATCGTGCCGGGTTCCGCGTTGAGACCACAAATGGCGTGATCGAGGCGACGCGCATCGTATCTGCAACGGGCGCGTTTCAACATCCGGTGATCCCGCCGATTGTCTCAGCTGACGCGCCGGTGACACAGATACATTCCGCAGACTACCGCAACCCCGACCAACTTGATGCAGGGGCGGTTATGGTCGTTGGGGCCGGATCGTCCGGGGCGCAAATCGCGGATGAATTGAACAGGGCGGGGCGCAAAGTGTTTTTGTCCGTTGGCCCGCACGACCGCCCGCCGCGCCGCTATCGCGGGCGCGATTTTGTATGGTGGTTGGGTGTTTTGGGATTGTGGGATCTTGCCGCCCAAGAACCGGGTACCGAACATGTGACGATCTCGGTCAGTGGCGCATATGGCGGACGCACCATGGATTTCCGCCGCCTTGCGAAAGAGGGCGTGACTTTGTTGGGTCGTACAACAGCCTACGCGGATGGCACACTGTCTTTTGCGGGGGATGTGAAAACCAACATCGATGCAGGTGATGCCAATTACCTTGGGATGCTGGACGCGGCGGATGCCTATGCCAGCGCCATGGGGCTTGATCTGCCGCCAGAGCCTGAGGCCCGCGAAATGTACCCGGATCCAGATAGCCTCACCAACCCAATCGACCGTATTGATTTCGCCAAAGAAACCATCACGACAATCATTTGGGCAACCGGATACAAACAGGACTTCGGCTGGCTTAAGGTCGATGCCTTTGATGACAAAGGTGCGCCCATCCACCAACGCGGCGTATCCAAAGAACCCGGCGTCTATTTTCTGGGTCTGCCGTGGCAGTCACGGCGTGGATCGACCTTTCTTTGGGGTGTCTGGCATGATGCAAAATTTGTCGCAGACCAGATTGGCATTCAACGCGCCTACGCCGATTATCGTGGTGCCGCTGAAATCGTGCGCCCCGCCGCAGAATAACTATAGGAACATCCAAATGGCCCATACCCGCATTCGCAAATTCAACACTTCGGACACCTATCCCGAACAGAACCTCGACAATGATCTGTGCCAAGCGGTTGTTACGGAAGGCGGAAAAACCGTCTGGCTGCGTGGCCAATGCCCACAGAATCTGGATGACGCAGTGAACATCACCAGCAACGATCCCGTTGAGCAGACGCATAAAGTTATGCAAAATATCAAACAGCTGATCGAAGAAGCGGGCGGTGAGATGGAGCACCTTGTCAAAGTCGTGGTCTACATCACCGATGTGCGCCACCGCGAAGCCGTTTATCGCACCATGGGGGAATACATCAAAGGCGTGCATCCGGTGTCGACAGGTTTGGTTGTGCAGGCCCTCGCGCGGCCCGAATGGCTGGTCGAAATTGATGGCACGGCGGTGATCCCCGCATGACCTTTTCCCTTGTTGCCCGCTGCGCCGAGACTGGCATGTTTGGTCTGGCGATTTCATCCTCTTCCCCCGCCGTTGCGGCGCGATGCGCCTATGCGCGTGCAGGCGTTGGCGCCGTCGCCTCACAGAATGTAACAGACCCGACACTGGGGCCATTGGCGCTTGATCTGATGGCCGAAGGGATGCATGCGTCACAGGCCATCGCGGCCGTACAGGCGCAAGGAAAATTCATCGAATACCGTCAGGTCTTGGCGGTCGATAAAACAGGTGCCACGGCGATCCATTCCGGCCCGAATTCCCTTGGCATTTGGACCCAAGCGCAAGCGCAGGATGTGGCGTCCGGCGGCAACATGCTGGCCAACGACGGTGTGCCGCAGGCGGTTGTGGACGGGTTTCTTGCGTCTACGGGGCACCTTGGGGATCGCCTGATTGCCGCGATGCGTGCGGGGCTGGCACAGGGTGGCGAAGCGGGGCCGCTTCATTCCGCTGGAATGCTGTTGGTGGACAAGGTCGCGTGGCCCGTGGCGGATTTGCGCTGCGATTGGACAGAAACCTGTCCGATCGAAAGCGTCGCAACGGCTTGGGAGATCTACAAGCCCCAACTGGACGCCTATGTGCAACGCGCAATTGACCCCCGCGAGGCCCCTTCTTATGGCGTGCCCGGTGACGAATAGGGCCTTTCTTATCGCGTCACCGCTTTTGCAGATCTGAACACCTGCCCCATTTATGTGGCCCCTTATTCAGCTTGATCCTGTCTGCGGTTCAGGCATGTTGGCTTAATGGCATCACGTTTCACATTGCGGCAATTGGAATACTTCGTCTCTGTCGGCGAACAGGGGTCCATTGCGCAAGCAAGTGCGATGGTCAACGTGTCTTCGCCCTCGATCTCGGCTGCGATCACCCAGTTAGAGGCTGAATTTGGCCTACCGCTGTTTGTACGCAAACACGCCCACGGCCTAAGATTGACGCAGGCAGGCCGGCAATTCATGGATCAGGCGCGCCGGGTTCTGAACGAGGCCGAAGGTCTTAACCGGCTTGCGGGCACCATATCGGGCAACGTGCAAGGCCCGCTGAATGTCGGCTGTCTTTTGACGTTTGTGCAGGTGTTGTTGCCCGCAATCCGGCGCAGGTTTCAAGACGCTCATCCCGACGTACAGGTTTCACAATTTGAATGTGACCAAGAGACACTGATCGAAAAGCTCAGATGCGCTGAAATTGACGTGGCCTTAACGTATGATCTGGAAATTCCGCCTGATCTGGAGTTCATCCCTGTCCGCTCACTGCCGTTGTATGCGGTCGTGTCGGGGTATCATCCTTTGGCAGATCACAAATCCGTCTCGGTCAAAATGTTGGCGAACCATCCAATGGTCTTGCTCGATCTGCCGATCAGCAGCACCTATTTCCTTAGCATTTTTGAACAGGCTTCTGTCGCCCCGAAAATCGTGGAACGGACACGCGATATGGCGGTAATGCGGTCTTTGGTGGCGAATGGTTTCGGATTTTCCATGGCCAACATCCGGCCCCATTCAGACCTGTCACCTGACGGGCGCGAATTGCGGTTTATTCCATTGGAGGGCACGCACCGCCCTATGCGATTGGGGTTCGTGATCCCACACGGCGCACGGTCGGTTTTATCCGTGGATACCTTCATTGATCACGCAACGCAGTCGATCTCGAAATGGGGATACCCCGGCGTCCCTGCGTCGCAAAAGATTTAAGCCCACCCTAAGCCGTTATTCTGTCACGACTGCAAACACAGCAGCTTTCCAACAGCAGCTTCCCCGTGCGTGATCTCCGCTACGACATCCTATTTGGGCCGATGGACATTGGGCCTGTCATTGGACGAAACCATCGGGCAGCTTGGGTTTTCGAATGCCGAGGTGCGCGAATTTGTCGATATGAACCGCAACCTACCTGACCTTTGGGATTTGGCGCAGGGCACATGGGAAGAATGTTCTGGCCCGTCCCACTTTAAAGAAGATGTGACGGGGTTCTGCTTGTGTCTTCGCGCTTGGAAAACAACGCCGTCTACAACGATCTGAAAACGCGCGAGGCAGAATGGGCCGACGCCGGGATCAAATCAGTCAAACTGATTGGTGATGCGAATGCGCCGGGGCCGATTGCTTGGGCCACTTACGCAGTCCACCGCTATGCCCGGAAACTGGATGGGGAAGACATCGGCGATGCGCTGCCATTCTGGTGCCCTGCTGTGTTTGCCCACGAAATGGCGCGGCGAGATGGTGTTCAGGCTTTGTATCGTCAATCCCGAGACCGATGCGGAAACTGTGTTAGAGACCTTTAAACCCTGACCTGATCCATATGAGTGACACCCCACGCGCCCCGTTCACGTCTTGATGTCGCTTTATAAAAGCAATGTGCCTGCATTTTGATTGACCTTGGAACGTGACTATCGCAAGGATGAAGAAGATGGTTTCCAGTCGTCTTACACGCGCCTGGAATGAAAAGGGAATACGGTGAGGCCAAGCTCAAAGCGCCAAATCCGTAACTGCCCCCGCAACTGTGAGCGGTGAGTGACCTCGATAAAAACCACTGGGCCTGTAGGGCTTGGGAAGGTTCGGGGAAACGCTGATCCGCAAGTCAGGAGACCTGCCATCAAGCGGCGCTTTGGTGCCGTCAATGCAACTCAACCCAGACGGGGATTCTGGTTCGGAGGTTATGATGGCGGCATGGGATTTCCCTGACCTGAATATGCATCTGCCCGGCACCCCGCATCATCGCGGAGGGCGATATGAACAAAGAGCACACCCATAAAATAACGATTTGCACATCATGCCGACATAAAGGCACTGAATGTCGGCCCGGCTATGAATTGATCGAAAAGCTTCGAACAGCGATCCAAAACGCAGGGGACGCAATCGCGGACGATTTTGAAATTTCGGGCGTTGCCTGCATGGCGGGCTGCGATAGGCCCTGTACGGTTGCCTATCACGGCAGTCGCAAAGCGACCTATCTGTTTGGCGACATTGATCCTGCCGTGGATGTGGATGATCTTGTCAGTTTTGCCACGCAATATGCCCATTTACATGATGGATGGTGTTCGTCTCTGGATCGACCTGGCAAACTGCGCACCTCTACATTGGCGCGTGTGCCTGCCGCGATAATTGCGGTCGAAGCCAACGCTGTTCGCGCATCATGAAGGCCGCTGATCTTGCCGTGCGGGACGTCAGTTGGACGCCCGCCAGATCATCCCAACCCGTTCTGCATTCCACGACCTTCACCATTTCTGCAGGGCGCGTGTTGGGCGTTGTCGGTCCAAACGGCGCTGGAAAGTCCACTCTGCTGCGGTTGCTGTATCGCTTTCAAAAGCCTCAAACGGGTCAGGTGCTGGTCGGTGGCCAAGACATTTGGTCACTGACTGCGCGTGACGCGGCAACACGGATCGCCGCCGTGCTGCAAGAACAGGCATCCGCATTTGACCTAACGGTACGAGAGATCGTTCGCTTGGGCAGAACGCCATACCGGTCAGGCTTTGCCGCAGTTGGCAAGAAAGATGAAAACGTCGTGGACGGCGTCCTTGAACAGCTCAACCTTCTTGAATTGGCCCATCGGGATTTCAGCACTTTATCGGGGGGTGAAAGACAAAGGGTCATGGTCGCGCGGGCCTTGGCACAGGAACCGCAGGTTCTGATCCTTGATGAACCTACCAACCACCTCGATGTCCGTCATAAGCTTGAAGTCATTGCGTTGATTCAAAAACTGGGCCTGACCATTGTCGTCTCTTTGCATGATCTAAACATGGCCGCTCACGTCTGTGATGATGTGTTGATCCTGAAAGACGGATACCCGCAAGGCTTCGGCCCCCCACAGGCTTTGCTTTCAGACCAACTTGTGACGGATACGTTTCAGGTCGTCGCACAACGCGAAAACCTCAGCCTGAGTGGCGCGTCCCACTTTTCCTTTAGCCTTCCCGAATGAAAGACCCCCAAACATGAAACTCGCATTTACGGCTTTGATGGCCCTTTCCCTGGCAAGCACTGCCATGGCCCAAACCACGGTGCAAAGCTGCGGCCGCACTGTCACATTTGCAACACCACCAAAGGCCGCGATATCCAACGACGTGAACCTGACAGAAATGATGCTGGCGCTTAAGCTTCAGGACCATATGGTCGGTTACACGGGCATTTCAGGCTGGAAGACGCTAGACGACAAAATGACGATGGGCGTTGAAGCGCTTCCTGAACTGTCATCTAAATACCCCACAAAAGAAGTCCTCATCGGCGCTGATGCCGACTTTTTCTTTGCGGGTTGGAACTATGGCATGCGTGTCGGCGGCGAGGTTACGCCACAGACGCTGGCCCCCTTTGGCATCGCGGTTTATGAATTGACCGAAAGCTGCATCCACGTTGGCCCAAAAGATGCCGCTTCTATGGATGACATGTACAACGACCTGCGCAATCTGGGGGCGATCTTTGGCGTCTCGACCCGCGCCGAGACACTGATCGAAGGATATCAATCCGAATTGGCGGCATTTCTGGAGGATCAGCCAGCGCTGGAAACGGCCCCGCGGGTTTTTGTCTATGACAGCGGCGAAGATGTGCCGTTTACCGCAGGCCAATTCGCTATGCCCAACGCGCTGATTGAAGCTGCAGGCGGCACCAACATCATGAACGATCTGGACAAAAGCTGGGCCACCGTCGGTTGGGAAGCCGTGGTTGATCGCAATCCCGAAATCGTCGTGATCGTAAACTACGGCGAAGTCACCGCCGATCAGAAGATTGAATTCATGATGTCCAATCCCGCGTTTGCCGACATTGACGCCGTACGGAACAACCGGTTTGTGGTGCTGGAATATGTGGAAGCGACCCCCGGGCCACGCAACATCGAGGCCGTCAAAACTCTTGCTGCCGCATTTAGGGCTGAATGATTTCGCATGACGCAAACTGCAACCAAAACGCATCCCAAAAAAGCCAGAGGTCTTCGGATCATCGCCCTCTTGGGTGTTGTGGCGTTGTTCGGGTCGTTGTCGATTGCAGTCAGCGTCGGGGCCGTGGCTGTCCCGCTTGAAACCGTCTGGAGCATTCTGGTTAACAAGATTGCTCCGGAGACGATCACGCAAGACTGGTCCAAAGGCCGGGAGGCCATCGTCTGGAACATCCGCCTGCCAAGGGCCATCCTTGCCTGTTTGGTGGGCGCGGGTCTCGCAATGGTCGGCGCAAGCCTTCAAGCTGTGACGCGGAACCCACTGGCAGATCCACACCTGCTTGGCATTTCGGCAGGCGGAGCTTTCGGGGCGATATTGGCCCTGTTACACACAGGGCTGTTCATTGGGCTTTTGACTGTCCCCTTGTTCGCATTCCTCGGCTCTTTGGCGGCGACATTGATTGTACTGGCGGTCTCACAATTTGCATCCGCCACCAGCGCCGACCGGCTGGTTCTGGCGGGTGTGGCCGTGTCTTTTATCGTGATGTCAGCCGCGAACGTCTTGATCTTTCTTGGCGATCCGAAAGCGGCCCATACCGTGGTGTTTTGGATGTTGGGCGGCCTTGGCTTGGCCCAATGGGACCAATTGATGTATCCGGCCGTCGTCCTTCTTTTGTGCGGAACATATCTATGGCTGAAATCAAGTACACTGAACGCGATGACGATAGGCGATGAAACCGCCACGACACTTGGCATTCCGGTGGCGCGTTTCAGGCTGACCATTTTTGTAATCGGCGCTTTGATCACAGGGGTCATGGTGGCGTTCTCTGGCATAATAGGCTTCGTCGGCCTGATGATCCCGCATATCGTCCGCATGCTGGTGGGTGGTGATTACCAACGCCTCCTGCCAATCTCTGCACTTTGTGGTGCTGTTTTTCTTGTTTGGGCTGACATCATTGCAAGGACGGTTATGGCACCCGATGACATGCCAATCGGAATAGTTACCGGCTTAATCGGCGGCGTGTTCTTTGTCTGGTTACTGCGAAAACGAATGGGCGCGTGATCGCTTGCCTATATGCGGCCATTCGGCCCCCGGAGATCATTACGTCGGCGCTGCGCTATGAACGAGGATCATCTTCGCGGGACAAAGCCGCCATTCGCCTTGATTGGTTGGATTTTCGCTTTGGTGAGTCGTGTGTGAAAGTGCGGTCGAAGTGCATTGTAAACAATGCGGCAAGGGCGCCTGGTAAGCTAGCCTCTGCAATTCGTATACGGACCTTTGTGAGACGTGGAAACAAACCCTGCAGCTAAGAATTGTCAAAGAAACTGCAGGGCAATACCCAGTTTTGGTCATATCTACGCCATGTTACCCCTTCATCACGGGCATCGCTATCACGCATGGAGAGAGACAATGGCGACCGTTGGATACTATTCTATGACGACCGGCGAAGGGCAGGCATCGCAGGTCGATGAGATCACGAACAACGGCGACACCGCCGTGAACGTGACCGTGCCTGATGCCGCCCAGCTTGCTTCGCTTGATAGCCTTTATGTTGTGAACCCGAGCAATGGCGACTTCGGCGCCGAATATCTGGCAAACCTTGGCGACATCACCGCAGCTGTGAACAACGGGATGAATCTGATCATTTTTGACCGCTTTGTGACAAACGCCGACACGATCTTGCCCGGAGGATCAAGCATTACGGCGGTACGCGACTTTACCGACGACGCAAATGTTGACGTGGCGGCTGGCGCGCCCAGCAGCTTCACCAACGGGGCCAACGGCACGATCACCGACAGCACATTTGACGGTGGCAACAGTTCCAATCACGGCTATGTCGAGCTGTCATCGCTTCCCCCCGGTGCAGCGCCCTTGCTGACCACAAATGATCCGACACATATCGTTGCCTTCACCTATCCTTACGGGTCAGGCAGCGTGTTCTATTCGACAATGCCAATCGACTTTTACACTGGTACGAACAGCAGCGCGATCACGCCCACAGAGATTTTCACGCTGTTTGGCAACACCCAAGAGACTGTCATGTGCTTCACCCGTGGCGCGCTTATCGAGACAGCGCACGGCCCACGCCCTGTAGAAGCGTTGCAGGCCGGTGACGAAATCTGCGTGGCAAAGGGCGGCACGAAGCCGCTGCGCTGGGTCAGAGCCTCGCATGTTGACGTGCGCGCACTCGCCCGCAACCCCAAGCTCGCCCCTGTGCGCATCTGCGCGGGGGCTCTGGGCGAAGGCCTGCCCAAGCGCGATCTGCTCGTCAGCCGCCAGCACCGTATGCTCGTGCGCTCGCGCGTGTCCGAGCGCATGTTCGGCACCAAAGAGGCCCTCATCGCGGCGATCCGCCTGACCGAACTGCCTGGCATCTATGTGGATGAGGCCACGTGCGAGGTGGAGTATTTTCACATTCTCTTTGATGAGCACGAGATCATCTGGGCCGAGGGCGCGCCTTCGGAGTCGCTCTTTGCAGGAGCCGAGGCGCTCAAGTCGGTTCCGCAAGCGGCTCGCGACGAGCTGATCACGCTCTTCCCCGATCTGTGCCTGCACCGCACGTCGCCTGCTGCTTTAATTCCCGAAAACAAGCTCCAGAAGCGCCTTGTGGGCCGCCACGCCAAGAACGCCAAACCGCTCTTGATTTAGGCTGAGCAAAGGCTGACGGTGTTGGCTGGCAAAATACCTAAAATGCTTCAGATTGCGGGCAAAATTCGTGAAGAATTAGCTTTTCTAGTTTCATTTGCTCCGAATGCCTCGCCCGCTTTGGGGTATGCAATTGGGAGCAGCTTATGGCCAATGTTGGCTACTACGAAATGGATAATGGCGAAGGCTCTGCCGCGCAGGTTAACGAGATCACCAACGCGGGCGACACGGCGGTGAACATCACCGTCCCTGACGCCACGCAACTTGCCTCCATCGACGCGCTCTATGTCTTCAATTCGAGTAATACGTCTTATGGCGCGGAATACACCGACAATCTCGCTGACATATCCGCTGCGGTGAACGACGGGATGAACCTCATTATCTTCGACCGCTATGTGGCCGATGCGAACACGATTCTGCCAGGGGGGTTCAACCTGTCAATTACGCGAGATGCAGATGCCGCGAATGACGAAGTCAACCTGGCTGCGGGCGCGCCTGCGAGCTTCACCAACGGGCCGGGCGGCACCATCGACGACAGTACCTTTGACGGCGGCGGCTCCTCGACCCATGGCTATGTCGATATTACTTCGTTGCCCCCCGGTGCCGTGCCGCTTCTGACAACGGGCGACTCGACGCACGTCGTCGCCTTCACCTTTCCCGTCGGCTTGGGCACGGTCTTCTACTCGACCATTCCGCTGGACTATTACAGCACAACAAGCAGCTCCGCGATCACGCCTGCCGAGATTGACACGCTCTTCGCCAACACCATGTCGGTGCTCTGCTTTGCCGCAGGCACGCTGATCGCCACTCCCGAGGGCGAGCGGCCTGTGGAAGCGCTTCAATTGGGCCAATGCGTGACGCTGGCACGCGGCGGCGCGGCGCAGATCACCCTGATCACCGCATCGCACTATGGCCCCGAAGAATTGGCGGGTGACCCGCGCAGGCGGCCCGTCTGCATCACCGCTGGCGCACTTGGCGCGGGCCTTCCCCAACGCGATCTTCGGGTGTCGCGCCAGCATCGCATGCTGATGCGCTCGCCCGTGGTACGCCGGATGTTCGGAGTGGCCGAAGTACTCGCGCCTGCGGTCAAGCTCACCGGGCTGCCAGGCATTTTCGTGGACGAACGTGTGTCTTCCGTTAGCTACTACCATTTGGCAGTTGAGGGGCACGAGCTGGTTCTCGCCGAAGGCGCACCGAGCGAGACGCTCTTTTCAGGCGCGGAGGCTCTCAGGGCCTTGCCGCGCTCGGCCCGCACGGAGCTGCCCCACGCCCAGAGCGCCGCACTTATGCCAAAAGGAGCGAGACTCAAGCAACTCATCACGCGGCACGCCAAGAACCGCAAGCCCCTGTTGAGCGACCCAGCAGGCCTTGCTCAACGCGTCGCTTTGCTGAACAGTGCGCGGTAGAGCCAATGGCCCCAGCGGGGTATGAAAACGGCGAGGACTACAGGGAGGGTCCGCACAGATAGGCACTTTCCTTGAGACGTACTTCTCAAGGATGACGGCGCTTGCAGTGGTTGACTGGGGTGCTGGTCTTGGGCGAACCGTCAAAGAAATCCGCAAGACACAATCCGCGGACCGAATTCGATGGACCTTATTCGAGCGAAACGAGGAAACTGGAGCGAAACTTAAAACACTTCACGACGAAGGTCCGGATGTAACTTTTTCTACAAGCGTTAAGGTTTTGTCGACCATACCAGCCAACGTTGTGCTCCTGACTAACGTATTGCACGTGCTGCGGCCTGAAGAGATTGCGCAGGCAATGAGCGCTATCCACGCCATACTTGCAGAGCGAAAAGGTGTTCTGATTGCCTCGGAGATCTATCCGCTTCTAATGCCAGAACAGGAGGCCGTTCCAGTGCCCGCCCATCACCTTGCGAACTTTCTCAGGACGATTGGTTTCGGTGTTCCTCAGGTCAACTTTGAAGTCGCAGGATGTTCCGCCTCTTGCCTGGCCGCGCAAGTGAAGTCTGGAACGGCAACTGAACCCAATTTTATTGAGACAGAGACAGTCAAGATGTGGCGATAGATCAACGAGGGGTTTGTCGCAAATTACGCCGATGCGGGTCCCATGACATCCCTGGAAGATCAAAAACGCCTCCTGAACTGGGTGTTTAGGATAGCAAGAATACAGCACGTCTTGCAGCCATAATCACACCTCCAGTGAGCAAATGCTGCATCAGCAAAGGTTCGACGTCGAATGGCGGCAATGCGAGTTGCGACCGCAGCATCTCGACCGCGGGTCCAAGGTCCGGTTTGGGCCGTTCGTGTCGATCAAATCGAGACCGTTCAACAGGATTGCGGCGATGCGGCTAACGGCGGGTTAGAGCCCACTTTGACCTATGCTGCGCGATGCATGAATGTTGGACCTGTCGCGGTTTCGTGTCGCCCCAAGTGCTCGTTTAAGCCACCTTTCGTTCGAAGGCGACAGGGCTTTTCCAGCCCAGTGCTGAATGACGGCGGCGCGGATTGTAGAAGCCGTTGATGTATTCGAAGATGGCCATCTCAGCTTTCCGTCTTGTTTCCCAAGGATGCCGCCAGATCAGTTCTGCTTTGATCGCTGCCTGGCAGGGTATTGCGTAGCAATGTCCCGAGAAGGGGTTTTGAAGAACGTCTCAACGGCGGCGTTGTCGTAACAATTGCCCTTTCCACTCATGCACTGCCCGGCAGCACATGTTTACATGTGTGAGAGGGGACGCCTTGAACCCATGTTGGCGCAGGATCTTCTGATAATCGTGGGAACAATATTGGCTGCCCCTGTCGGTATGGTGGATGCAGCCCTTTGGCGGCTGACGGAACGCGATGGCCATGTTCAACGCCCGGATCGCGAGGTCCCGTTTCATCCGGTTCGAGACCGCCCAGCCAATCACGCGCCTTGAATGCAGGTCGAGGATCACGGCCAGATACAGCCATCCCTCACGCGTCCAGACATAGCTGATGTCACCAGCCCACTTCTGATTTGGCGCATCAGCTTTGAAGTCCCGATCCAGCAGGTTTGGGGCGATGTTGAACTGGTGATCACTGTCCGTGGTGACCTTGTGTTTGCGGGTTCTGATGACAGATATGCCGTTCTGGCGCATCCGTTGCCCGGCAGGCGAATTGGCAAAGCCAAATCTGCCGAGAGGGGGCGGCCCACACGGCGACGGCCAACGTCCAGGCCGATCTCTTTCAGCTCTTCAGTCATGCGCGGCCTGCCGTAGCTGCCCAGGCTGAGACGAGACTGTTCTTTGATATGCGCCAGCGTGACCATATCAGAGCGCTGTCTGCGGCTAACGGGGCGACTGCGATGCGCCCGCAAACCGCGCGGGCTGACGGCCATAACTCGGCACATCAGATTGATGGAAAACGTTGTTCGGTGTTCTTCAATGAACTTAAACCTCACGGTTTTTGGCTCGCAAAGACCACCGTGGCCTTTTTTAACACTTCCCGCTCCTCCTTGAGAATGCGCCCTCTCACACATGCAAGCATGTGCTGTCAGGTAACAGTATCTCGCGCCGAAGCCGGTCATTCTCTTTGGCAAGGTCCATATCTTCTTTCGAAACCACATCAGTATCTCTGTGCGCCGTAATCCATTTGTTGAGCGTCGACATGCCGACACCCAGATCGTTAGCCACCTGCTTGCGCGTAAGCCCACTTGTCAGCGCGATACGCACCGCATCTTGCCGGAATTCGTCCGTCCGTTTCAGTCCCCTCTCGGGATCATGCTTCGCATAACCCTGCCGGGCGGGGCATAGTTCA